>NZ_JBVJMU010000053.1:0-1067 GCF_055584045.1 Streptomyces sp. NPDC104307 | reverse complement strand
CCGCTTCAAAGTCTCCCACCTATCCTACACAAGCCGAACCGAACACCAATATCAAACTATAGTAAAGGTCCCGGGGTCTTTCCGTCCTGCTGCGCGAAACGAGCATCTTTACTCGTAGTGCAATTTCACCGGGCCTATGGTTGAGACAGTCGAGAAGTCGTTACGCCATTCGTGCAGGTCGGAACTTACCCGACAAGGAATTTCGCTACCTTAGGATGGTTATAGTTACCACCGCCGTTTACTGGCGCTTAAGTTCTCAGCTTCGCCAACCCGAAAGTCAGCTAACCGGTCCCCTTAACGTTCCAGCACCGGGCAGGCGTCAGTCCGTATACATCGCCTTACGGCTTCGCACGGACCTGTGTTTTTAGTAAACAGTCGCTTCTCGCTGGTCTCTGCGGCCACCCCCAGCTCACCGAGTAAATCGGATCACCAGTGATGGCCCCCCTTCTCCCGAAGTTACGGGGGCATTTTGCCGAGTTCCTTAACCATAGTTCACCCGAACGCCTCGGTATTCTCTACCTGACCACCTGAGTCGGTTTAGGGTACGGGCCGCCATGAAACTCGCTAGAGGCTTTTCTCGACAGCATAGGATCATCCACTTCACCACAATCGGCTCGGCATCAGGTCTCAGACTTATATGCACGACGGATTTACCTACCGTGCGTCCTACACCCTTACCCCGGGACTACCACCGCCCGGGCTGGACTACCTTCCTGCGTCACCCCATCGCTTACCTAATACAAGTCTGGTTCGTCGGCTCCACCACTACCCTCAACTCCGAAGAGATCAGGCCGGCTTCACGGACTTAGCATCGCCTGATTCAGTACTGGGCGTTTCAAAGCGGGTACCGGAATATCAACCGGTTGTCCATCGACTACGCCTGTCGGCCTCGCCTTAGGTCCCGACTTACCCTGGGCAGATCAGCTTGACCCAGGAACCCTTAGTCAATCGGCGCACACGTTTCTCACGTGTGTATCGCTACTCATGCCTGCATTCTCACTCGTGAACCGTCCACAACTCGCTTCCGCGGCTGCTTCACCCGGCACACGACGCTCCCCTACCCATCC
>NZ_JBVJMU010000052.1:0-1139 GCF_055584045.1 Streptomyces sp. NPDC104307 | reverse complement strand
CGAGTCCCAGGCCGGGCCGATCACACTGCCGGACTCGACACCCGCGTCGAGACGGACACCGGGACCGGACGGCGGGGCGAACAGCGTGACGGTGCCGGGGGCGGGCAGGAAGCCGCGGCCCGGGTCCTCACCGTTGATCCGGAACTCGAAGGAATGCCCACGCATGACCGGGTCGCCGTAGCCGAGCTCCTCACCGTCCGCGATACGGAACATCTCGCGCACGAGGTCGAGGCCGGTGACCTCCTCGGTGACCGGATGCTCGACCTGGAGCCGGGTATTGACCTCCAGGAAGGAGATCGTGCCGTCCGCACCGACCAGGAACTCGACCGTGCCGGCACCGACGTAACCGGCCTCCTTCAGGATCGCCTTGGACGCCGTATACAGCTGCGCGTTCTGCGCCTGGGACAGGAAGGGGGCCGGGGCCTCCTCCACCAGCTTCTGGTGACGGCGCTGGAGCGAGCAGTCCCGGGTGGACACGACCACCACGTTGCCGTGGGTGTCGGCCAGGCACTGGGTCTCCACGTGCCTCGGCTTGTCGAGGTAGCGCTCCACGAAGCACTCCCCACGCCCGAACGCGGCCACCGCCTCACGGACCGCGGAGTCATACAGCTCCGGGATCTCCTCCAGCGTGCGCGCGACCTTCAGCCCCCGCCCGCCACCACCGAACGCCGCCTTGATCGCGATCGGCAGCCCGTTCTCCTCGGCGAACGCCACGACCTCCGCGGAACCCGACACCGGGTCCGGGGTACCCGCGACGAGCGGCGCACCGGCACGCTGCGCGATATGACGGGCCGCGACCTTGTCGCCCAGGTCCCGGATCGCGTGCGGCGGCGGCCCGATCCACGTCAGCCCGGCATCCAGCACCGCCTGCGCGAACTCGGCGTTCTCCGAGAGGAACCCGTAACCCGGATGGATCGCGTCCGCCCCGGAGTCCTTCGCGGCCTGGAGGACCTTGGCCATGTCCAGATAACTGGCGGCCGGAGTGTCACCGCCCAGCGCGAATGCCTCATCGGCCGCACGCACATGCAACGCGTCGCGGTCCGGGTCCGCGTAGACGGCCACGCTCCCGATCCCCGCGTCCCGGCAAGCACGGGCAACACGGACAGCAATTTCGCCACGGTTGGCGATGAGCACCTTGC
>NZ_JBVJMU010000051.1:0-1169 GCF_055584045.1 Streptomyces sp. NPDC104307 | reverse complement strand
CCCTCGTAGATCTCGTGGAGGTCCTGTTCGACGTAGGCGCGGGTGAGGGCGGCGCCGCCGAGGATGACGGGGTACTCGGCGGCCAGCTTGCGCTGGTTGAGCTCCTGGAGGTTCTCCTTCATGATCACGGTGGACTTGACCAGGAGACCTGACATCCCGATGACGTCGGCCTTGTGCTCTTCAGCAGCGTCCAGAATCGCGGAGACGGGCTGCTTGATGCCGATATTCACGACGTTGAAGCCGTTGTTGGACAGGATGATGTCGACGAGGTTCTTGCCGATGTCGTGGACGTCGCCGCGGACGGTGGCCAGCACGATGGTGCCCTTGCCCTCGGCGTCCGACTTCTCCATGTGCGGTTCCAGATGGGCCACCGCGCTCTTCATCACCTCGGCGGACTGGAGCACGAACGGCAGCTGCATCTGCCCGGAACCGAACAGCTCACCGACGACCTTCATCCCCTCCAGCAGCGTGTCGTTGACGATATCCAGCGCCGGACGGGTCGTGAGCGCCTCGTCGAGATCGGCCTCCAGGCCCTTCTTCTCGCCGTCGATGATCCGGCGCTGGAGGCGCTCGTCCAGCGGCAGCGCGAGGAGTTCCTCGGCCTTGCCCGCCTTCATCGACTTCATGTTGACGCCCTCGAAGAGCTCCATGAGCTTCTGCAGCGGGTCGTAGCCCTCGGCGCGGCGGTCGTAGATCAGGTCGTGAGCGGCCTTGACCTGCTCCTCGTCCAGCCGGGCGATCGGCAGGATCTTCGACGCGTGCACGATCGCGGAGTCCAGACCGGCCTTCACACACTCATCGAGGAAGACCGAGTTCAGCACCACCCGGGCCGCCGGATTGAGACCGAAGGAGATGTTCGACAGACCCAGCGTCGTCTGGACCTCGGGGTGGCGCTTCTTCAGCTCACGGATCGCCTCGATCGTCGCGATGCCGTCCTTGCGGGACTCCTCCTGCCCGGTACAGATCGTGAAGGTCAGGCAGTCGATGAGGATGTCCGACTCCTGGATGCCCCAGTTGCCGGTCAGGTCATCGATCAGCCGCTCCGCGATGGCCACCTTGTGCTCGACGGTGCGGGCCTGGCCCTCCTCGTCGATGGTCAGCGCGATCAGCGCCGCACCATGCTCAGCGGCCAACTGAGTGACCTTCACGAAGCGCGACTCGGGCCCGTC
>NZ_JBVJMU010000050.1:0-1174 GCF_055584045.1 Streptomyces sp. NPDC104307 | reverse complement strand
TAAACGGGGCTATCCAGAACGACTCGCAAGCCGTGATCACACCTGACACGGGCGAGATCATCGCAGAGCAAGATTACTTACGGGACAGCCCTTAGGGGAACCGTTCTGTTTCAGAGGACTAGAACAGACCTCGCTCCGGACAGGCCGCTGCGCCCCGGCGACTCGCTCAAGTTTTGTTCTAGATCTCCAGAACAGACCAGACCCCCTTTGTTCTGGAGATCTAGAGCACGCCATTTCGCTTTTGCCCAGGTCAGAGCGATTTTCGGGCGCGGGCACTCTTAGGTGTTTGTAGTACGCCAACCCACCCCGATCCGCACCCGCCGACGCATCGGCCACAAGCAGGCAGCGGCGGACGGGCCGGGCGTGTCGCGCGGCACCTCGTGGGTGACCGGTGGGCTGAGGCGGCTTCGCGTGCGGTCCCGTGAACGAGGTGCGGACCGTAGGTGGCAGCAGCGGCTCTGAGTCTCGGGTGGTACCGGCCGTGACGATCAAAAGCCAAGGAAGCGTGGCTGATGCCGTGGACGGTTCCGCCGCCCGGCCTGGCGGCCGATCGGCTCCGGTGCCTCTGCACGTCGAATTGAACCGGTCCCATGTCGGAGCGTCCTTTCTAGGGCTGAACTATTTCGGGCCGCGCAATTCTGAATTCAACCGGCAGTTTATGGGCAGGGGCAATGGGTGGCACGGCAACATCCCAGGTACTACACAGCTCTGGCAGGTGATGCATCATCGGTGCCGCGCGTTCGATCCCTCGGGTGACGCCTCGTCTGATTCCGCCTCATAATGGCCGGTTTACGTGCATATTGGCCGGGTATTGGTGAACGCTAGCGGGCAAACCCGGGAGTGGGGGAGGGGTCAGGGTAGAGCGCAGCGGAACCCGTCACTGCGGCGAGGCCGGCGCACCCATGCGATCCGACGATCCGTCACAGTCATTGCGAGGGTAAAAACTAGGTTTCCCAAGCCCTGTACAGCTTCTCGCACGACTCACCTCCTCGTAGCCAGCCCAGGTGAACGCGCTTGCGCGTTCACCTTCCAATTCGCGCTTGCGCGAATTGGAATCCGCTAGGAATTCCGCTTGCGGAATTCAATTCCCGCGCTTGCGCGGGAATCCGACTTGCGCTTGCGCAAGTCGGGATCGCTCTGCAGCGGCTTGCCGCTGCAGTACCCGCTCCGCGGG
>NZ_JBVJMU010000049.1:0-1188 GCF_055584045.1 Streptomyces sp. NPDC104307 | reverse complement strand
GGGCGGGTGTGGTGGGGGGGTGGGGGGGGTGGGCCGCGCCCCGGGGGCGCTGCCCCCGCACCCCCGCTCCTCAATCGCCGGAGGGGCTGGAGTGCGCACCGCCGAGGGGGCGGTGCTGCTCCCGGAGCGGCCGGATTCGCTCCCTAGGGGGCGGAACAGCTCAGCCCCCGTACCGTCAGCGTCAGCAGCCGGTCCGCCAGTTCCGGATCGTCCGGGGACTGCTCGGCGGCCAGCGCGATCGCGTTCGTGAGCTGGATCAGGTCGTCGATGGACACCTCCGCCCGCACCGCCCCGCCCGCCTGCGCACGGGCCAGCAGTACCGAACCCGCCTCGCGCATCGGCACATTGCAGCGGGACAGCGCCGAAGTCTCGTCCCGGCACGTCGACATGAGGGCCTGGGCCAGCCCGCGATACTCACCCGCATGAGTGATGATCGTGCCCAGCCACTCCACCAGCGCCTCGCACGGCCGCTCCGCCCCGGCCAGCTCGCGGGAGCGGGCGATCAGGTCGGCCACCGCCTCCTGGAAGACCGCGCTCATCAGCGCGTGCCGGGTCGGGAAGTGCCGGTACAGCGTGCCGATGCCCAGCCCCGCAGACCGCGCGACATCCTCCAGGGACGCCGTCGTGCCGTGCTCCGCGAAGGCGGTACGGGCCTCGGCCAGCAGCCGGTCGTAATTGCGGCGCGCGTCGGCGCGCATGGGCCGGGCCGGTGTCCCTGCTGTGCTCGTCGCCATCGCGCAGTCCTCCCTGATTCCGCCGCGGGGGTCCAGGATGCCATCGCCCGTACGGCCCAGTGGCCCGGGAGCCCGGCGGCTCCGGTCGCCAACGGGCGGCGCCCCCGTCACGTCGTACGACATGACGGGGGCGCCGGCGGAACGCGAGGAGCGGGGATCAGTCCTTGATCTCGCAGATCGGGGCGCCGGACGAGAGGGAGGTGCCGACCTCCGCGGTCAGGCCCTTGATGGTGCCGGAGCGGTGCGCGTTGAGCGGCTGTTCCATCTTCATGGCCTCCAGGACGACGATCAGGTCGCCCTCCTTGACCTCCTGCCCCTCCTCCACAGCGATCTTCACGATCGTGCCCTGCATCGGGGACGCGAGGGTGTCACCGGAGGCCGCGGAGCCGGACTTCTTCGCCGCACGGCGCTTCGGCTTGGCACCGGCCGCGAGCCCGGTACGGGCCAGGCTCAT
>NZ_JBVJMU010000048.1:0-1297 GCF_055584045.1 Streptomyces sp. NPDC104307 | reverse complement strand
CAGCGCAAGCTGGCCGCCGAGTACCCCGTCATCCTCGGCGGCGCCGCCCTCACCCGCGCCTACGTCGAACAGGACCTCCACGAGATCTACGAGGGCGAGGTCCGCTACGCCCGCGACGCCTTCGAGGGCCTGCGCCTGATGGACGCGCTCATCGCCGTCAAACGCGGGGTGCCGGGGGCGACGCTTCCCGAACTCAAGCAGCGCCGTGTCCCCAAGCGGGAGACCGCCGTGCTGGAGGTCGTGGAGCCGGAGGAGGGCGGCCGCTCGGACGTCGCCGTCGACAACCCGGTTCCCACCCCGCCGTTCTGGGGCACCCGGGTCATCAAGGGCATCCAGCTCAAGGAGTATGCCTCCTGGCTCGACGAAGGCGCCCTCTTCAAGGGGCAATGGGGCCTCAAGAACCAGCAGTTGATCGACACCGAGGCCCGGCCCCGGCTGCGGCACTGGCTCGGCCGGCTGCAGACCGACCGACTTCTCGAAGCCGCCGTGGTCCACGGCTACTTTCCGTGCGTGTCCAAGGGTGACGACCTGATCATCCTCGACGAGGACGGCTCGGAGCGCACCCGCTTCACCTTCCCGCGCCAGCGCCGCGGCCGCCGCCTCTGCCTGGCGGACTTCTTCCGCCCGGAGGAGTCCGGCGAGACGGACGTGATCGGTCTCCAGGTCGTCACCGTCGGATCGCGGATCGGCGGCGAGACCGCCAAGCTCTTCGAGGCCAACGCCTACCGCGACTACCTGGAGCTGCATGGGCTCTCCGTCCAGTTGGCCGAGGCGCTCGCCGAGTACTGGCACGCCCGGGTCCGCACCGAACTGGGCATCGCGGCCGCCGAGCCCGCCGCGCTGGACGGCATGTTCCGTACTGAGTACCAGGGTTGCCGCTACTCCCTTGGCTACCCTGCCTGCCCCGATCTGGAGGACCGCGCCAAGATCGCTGAACTGCTCCGGCCCGAGCGGATCGGAGTCGTGCTGTCGGAGGAGTTCCAGCTCCACCCCGAGCAGTCCACCGACGCGATCGTGCTGCACCACCCCGAGGCCGGTTACTTCAACGCGGGAGGCCGCCGCGCATGACCACAGCCCCTAAGGCGTGTCCGCAGCGACATTCGAGATCCACCGGAACATTCAGAACTCAAGGAGTGCACATGCCCGCGCAGCCGCCCGCCGACTTCACGGACTTCAAGGTCGCTGACCTCTCCCTCGCGGCTTTCGGCCGCAAGGAGATCACCCTGGCCGAGCACGAGATGCCCGGTCTGATGTCGATCCGCAAGGAGTACGCCGCCGCGCAGCCGCTGGCCGGCGC
>NZ_JBVJMU010000047.1:0-1425 GCF_055584045.1 Streptomyces sp. NPDC104307 | reverse complement strand
CTTGGGTTCCAGTGGTCGTCGCAACACCGCCTGGTTTTTAGGTGGTGAGTAGATCACGTAGACGCTCGGCTGGGGTATCCCAGTCGAGCGTCTTGCGTGGGCGGCCGTTGAGTTCCTGGGCGACGTGTTCGAGGTCTTCGGGGCTGTGCAGGCTCAGGTCGGTGCCCTTGGGGAAGTACTGCCGCAGCAGCCCGTTTGTGTTCTCGTTCGAGCCGCGTTGCCAGGGTGAGGCGGGGTCGCAGAAGTAGACGGGCATGCCGGTGGCCATGGTGAACTGCTGGTGACGTGCCATCTCGCTTCCCTGGTCCCAGGTGAGCGATCCTTGGAGGTGAGCCGGCAGGGTCTGGATGGTGCGCACCAGGCCGTCGCGGACGGTTTCGGCGTCGTGGGCTCCGCCGGGCAGGTGGACCAGCGCGGTGTAGCGGGTGCTGCGCTCGACCAGGGTGGCGATCGCGGAGCGGCTGTTGGCCCCGATGATCAGGTCGCCTTCCCAGTGTCCGGGCACAGCCCGGTCTTCGATGTCGGCGGGGCGGTCGCTGATCATCACCATCGGGTCGGTGAACCGTGGCGTGCGCCGATCGGGGTCCCGGCGTGGTTTGCGACGGGTGCGGCCGGAGCGGATCGCTGCCCGCACTTCCCGTTTCAGGCCGCCACGGGCCTGGAAATACAGTGCTTGGTAGATCGTTTCCACGCTCACCCGCATGCTCCGGTCGTCGGGATACTCCTTGCGTAGAGCGTGGCAGATCTGTTCCGGTGACCACCGCTCGCGCAGTCCGTCCTGGACGAAACAGCGCAACCGGCTCTCGCGCAGTAGCTTGCGGTCCTTGGGCCGGGGTCTGCGCGCCGCCGCTGCCCGATGCGCCCCGTAGGGCTGGTAGCCCCCGGTGCCGGAGTTCGCATCGATCTCCCGCTTGACTGTGCTCGCCGGCCTTCCCAGGGCACGTCCGATCGCCCGCAGCGACTGGCCCAGGGCGCGAAGATCCCGGATCTGTTCGCGCTCCGCCAACGTCAGGAACCTCGGATGCAGTTGTCTTTCCAGGGCCTTCAGACCCACTGGTGCTGTGGTCACACCACACATCGTGACGGTCCCCGCCGTGTAATCGACACGGCGGCCATCGGAATAGACCCGCCCGTTGCGCCCCTTCTTGACGCCCCAGTCCCAGTCCTTGGCCGTGCGCTCGTTCACTCCGACCTGCCGGGCCGCCACCCGACGCGCGATGCCCTTGGCACGAAGCCGCTCGTACTCGTCCCGCCGCGGATGCCTCCTCGGCAAGCGCACTGACCCACGTCCGGCTTTCCGAGCCCAGCCGAAGGCAGTGTTCCGATTCACCCCCAGCTCACGCGCTGCCACGGTCACGTTCTCCACGACATCCAGCCGCGCAAGGAAACACTCCCGCAAACCCGCAAGATCACCACGCTCAACGC
>NZ_JBVJMU010000046.1:0-1463 GCF_055584045.1 Streptomyces sp. NPDC104307 | reverse complement strand
CTAAGGGCTGTCCCGCAAAGATCTTGAAGCCGCCTCGGGCATGGCGGCCGCCTTGCTTATCCGGCGAGGGCGAGGTTGTGCATCCGGGCGATGCCGAGCATGGCGTGGTGGACGCCATCACCTTTGAGGCGGCAGTCGCGGAGGATCTTCCAGGTCTTCATGCGGGCGAAGACGTGCTCGACGCGGGCCCGGACCTGCTTGTGGGACTTGTTGTGTTCCTCTTTCCAGTCCGGGAGTTCGCTCTGACCGCGCTTACGGCGGTGCGGGATGACGAGGCCGGTGCCCGGGTAGCCGCCGTCGGCGATTGTGACGGTGTTGCCGACGGCGGCCTTGGCGCCGGACTCCTCCCAGGCCTTGCAGTCGTTGCGGTTCCCGGCGAGCGGCCGGCCGACCACGACGACCAGGCGGGTGTCGGCGTCGATGACGACCTGGTGGTTGGTGGAGTACCGGTAGTTCTTCGACCGCTCGGCGATGGCGTGGTCACGGGTAGGGACCAGGGTGCCGTCCACGATGAGCACGGTGCCCTTGGCGAACCGCCTACGGGGCTGGAGTGCGAGCAGGGGGCCGAGGTGGTTGATGACTCGGCCGACCGTGGACTTCGAGACGCCGAACAGCGGAGCGAGCTGCCGCAACGTCAGATTGGTGCGCCAGTAGGCCGTGACCAGCAACACCCGGTCCTCCAGCGGCAGGCTCCACTGCCGGCCTCGGTGGGCCACATCTGCTCCATCACGCCGCAGCGCGGTCAGTAGCTCGCCAAAGCAGCGCGGGCTCAGCCCCGCGAACGGGGTTATCCAGGACGGCTCCGATGCCGTGATCACACTCACCACATCATGATCACCCCTCAGGCCGGCCCAATGCCGAGACAATCCCACAGTTACGCTGCTCGGGGCAGTCCACAGTGCGCAAGACCCGGGGGAAACCGTGAACCGACCTCTGCTGTTCCTCGACGTGGACGGGCCGCTCAACCCTTACGCGGCCAAGCCGGAGCGGCGTCCCGACGGCTACACCACACTCAGAGTCCCCCGGAACGACGCCCATCAGGACGACAGAGGCCTCTCGTCCCGACGGCCCCTGCGGGTCTGGCTCAACCCAGAGCATGGACGATCCCTGCTCCAGCTCGGCTTCGAGCTGTGCTGGGCCACCACATGGATGGACGACGCCAACCGGTGGATCGCACCGGTCCTGGGCCTTCCGGAACTTCCTTTTGTGGACTTCGGCGACGTCCTGCTCCAAGAGCGCCCTGATGGCGTCCACTGGAAGACCGGGCCGCTGGTGGACTACGCAGGCGGCCGTCCTTTCGCGTGGGTGGACGACGAGCAGAGCGAGCTGGATCAGAGCTACGTGACCGCCCACCACCAAGGCGCGGGGCTCCTGCACCACGTCAACCCGCGGATCGGCCTACGGGAGAACGACTTCCACTCGCTCGCCGACTTCGCCCGGTTCCTGGACACCTCACGAACCAC
>NZ_JBVJMU010000045.1:0-1497 GCF_055584045.1 Streptomyces sp. NPDC104307 | reverse complement strand
CTAAGGGCTGTCCCGTAACTGATCTCCGGCATGCAGCTACGGGCCAGGGTTGCGTCGTTCTCGTGGCTTTTTCAGCTTGATCTCCTGGTGTCCGATCCGGACCAGGGTTCGGCGGGGTTGGGGTCGACATCTCGACGGCGTGGGGATTCATCTGGGGAAGTGGGCAGCAGAGAACCCTTGGTAGGGTGCGCCGACGTCATCGGTCAAGCACTTCCAAGTCACCTTCGACGGCGCAGAACCCGAGCGCCTCGCTCGCTTCTGGTGTGAGGTGTTGGAGTACGTCGTTCCGCCGCCACCGGAGGGGTTCGCCACATGGGACGAGTACAAGCGCTCTCAGCCGCATGAGGGGCGGGACGCGTGGTTTGCCTGCATCGACCCTTCAGGCGTGGGCCCGCGACTGTACTTTCAGCGCGTCCCCGAAGGAAAGGCGGTCAAGAACAGGGTGCATCTTGATGTGCGGGTCGGCACCGGACTTGTAGGCGAGGAGCGCCTCGCCGCGCTTGAGGCCGAGTGCGCGCGGCTGGTCCCGCTCGGGGCGGTACACGTGCAAACGCTGTATGACGGCAATGATTCCTGCATCCCGATGCAGGACATCGAGGGCAACGAGTTCTGTATCGACTGAGCATCCTTTGAATCGGCGAGCCGTCTCCAGTGGACCTCTCTGGTCCGGTACGGGACGGGAGTTACCCCGCGAGGGCGAGGTTGTGCAGCCGGGCGATGCCGAGCATGGCGGTGTGCACGCCATCGCCCTTCAGGCGGCAGTCGCGAAGGATCTTCCAGGTCTTCATCCGGGCAAAGACGTGCTCGACGCGGGCGCGAACCTGCTTGTGGGATTTGTTGTGGGCCTGTTTCCAGCTGGGGAGATCCTCTTCCTTGCGGCGGCGGTGCGGCATCACGAGCCCGGTACCCGGGTAGCCGCCATCGGCGATGGTCATCGTGTTGCCGACGGCGGCCTTCGCACCGGACTCAGCCCAGGCCAGGCAGTCGTTGCGATTGCCCGGAAGCGGCCGGCCGACCGCCACGACCAGGCGGGTGTCGGCGTCGATGACCACCTGATGGTTGGTGGAATAGCGATAGTTCTTCGACTGCTCGGCGACCTTGTGGTCCCGGGTGGGCACCAGGGTGCCGTCCACGATCAGCACCACGTCCTTGGCGAACCGCCGGCGTGGATGCAGCGCGAGCCTCGGGCCGATGTCGTCGATCACCCGGTCCGTGGCCGACTTCGACACACCGAACAGTGGGGCCAGTTGCCTCATCGTGAGGTTCGTTCGCCAATACGCGGTGACCAGCAGCACCCGGTCCTCCAACGACAGTTTCCACGGCCGACCCCGACCTGAGGAGCCAGCACCTTCGCGACGCAGCGCGGTCAGCAACTTGCCGAAGGCGCGCGGGCTCAACCCGGTAAACGGGGCTATCCAGAACGACTCGCAAGCCGTGATCACACCTGACACGGGCGAGATCATCGCAGAGCAAGATTACTTACGGGACAGCCCTTAG
>NZ_JBVJMU010000044.1:0-1810 GCF_055584045.1 Streptomyces sp. NPDC104307 | reverse complement strand
CTACACCCTCACCGCCACCACCCCCACCCACCCCACCACCCCCACCCTCACCATCAACAACCTCACCCTCCACCCCATCGACACAGCAAAACTCGCCGCGTCTGCCCCCCGAGATGCAGCGGCGGCGAATTCGATGCGTCCCCTGCACCTCGTGCAATGGGAGCCGCTGGCCGCCGGTGGGCCACGAGGTGAGCTCGGGGTCGCGTGTGTCGTGGGGACGGACCGGTTCGGGCTGGCACCGGCGCTGGGTGGCGTACCCGTGTACGCCGACTTCGACGCGCTGCGGTCCGCGCTGGACGAAGGGGCCGAGGTGCCGGGTCGGGTGCTCGTCGCGTGCGAGGGTGCTCCGGAGGCCGACGAGGCCTCGCCGGTCGAGGTGCCGCAGGCCACGCACCGCGTGGTGCGTGAGGTGATGGAGTGGGCTCAACTCTGGTTGGCTGATGAGCGGTTCGTCGCGTCCGAGCTGGTGGTGGTCACCCGGGGGGCGGTGCCGGTGCGGACAGGGCCCGAGGTGCGGGACCTTCCGGCGTCGGCGGTCTGGGGACTGGTGCGGTCGGCCCGCAGTGAGAACCCGGACCGTTTCGCACTGCTCGATGTCGACGGCGCGCACACGGACGGACCGTCATCCGCAGAGGCGGTCGTGGCCGCAGTGGTCTCCGGGGTCCCCGAAGCTGCCGTCCGGGACGGCGCCGCCTATGTGCCCCGCCTCGTACGAGCTGATGACGCACGCGGGATCCTCACCCCGCCGCACGGCGATGACTCCTGGCGGCTGGATGTGACGCGGCGCGGCACGCTCGACAACCTCGCCCTGGTGCCGCATCCCGCGGTGGACGAGCCCTTGGCACCCGGTCAGGTCCGGGTGGAGATGCGAGCGGGCGGGCTGAACTTCCGTGACGTGATGATCGGGCTCGGGATGTATCCGGGGGACGACGCGCAGATCGGCGGCGAGGGTGCCGGGGTGGTCGTCGAGACGGGGCCGGATGTCAACGGGCTCGCCCCCGGCGACCGGGTGTTCGGCATGTTCCCCGCAGGCGGGCTCGGCCCGGTCGGGGTGACCGATCACCGGCTGGTGGCGCGGGTTCCCGAGGCCATGTCGTTCCAGCAGGCCGCGGTGGTCCCGGTGGTGTATCTGACGGCGTATTACGGTCTGGTGGATCTGGCCGGTGTGCGCCCGGGTGAGTCCGTGCTCATCCACGCCGCTGCCGGCGGTGTCGGCATGGCGGCCGTACAGCTCGCCCGCCACCTCGGGGCCGAGGTCTACGGCACCGCCTCACCCGGCAAACACGACACCCTGCGCGCCCTCGGCATCGACGACGCCCACCTCGCCAACTCCCGCACCCTCGAATTCGAACAGCACTTCCTCGACTCCACCCACGGCCGAGGCATGGACGTCGTACTCGACGCCCTCGCCAAGGACTTCGTCGACGCATCACTGCGCCTCCTACCGCGCGGCGGACGGTTCCTGGAGATAGGCAAGACCGACGTCCGTGATCCCGGGCAGGTGGCGGTCGAGCACGTGGGCGTACGGTACGCGGCCTACGACGTGCAAGACGCGGGGCCCGAGCGGATCCAGGAAATGCTCGGTGAGCTGGTCGCCCTGTTCGAGGCGGGCGTACTGACGCCGCCGCCGATCACCGCGTGGGACATCGGCAACGCCCCCGAGGCGCTGCGCTTCCTCAGCCAGGCGCAGCACGTGGGCAAAACCCTGCTGACGCTGCCGAGGCGGCTCGATCCGGACGGCACCGTCCTGATCACCGGCGCCACCGGCCAACTCGCCCAACTCCTCGCCCACCACCTCGTCACCCACCAC
>NZ_JBVJMU010000043.1:0-1811 GCF_055584045.1 Streptomyces sp. NPDC104307 | reverse complement strand
ACACCGACCACACCACCTACACCCTCACCGCCACCACCCCCACCCACCCCACCACCCCCACCCTCACCATCAACAACCTCACCCTCCACCCCATCACCGCTGACCAGCTGCGGAGCCCCTCCGCGGTACCGGAAACGCTGCACGCGGTGAACTGGGCCCTTTTGCCCACGGGAGAGCAGACCACGGACGCGGCGAGCGCCGCCGTCATCGCGACCGCCGGCCCGGACCGGGCCAGGGAGCTGGCCGCGGCCTTGGGCGAGGACACCGTGACGTACGCCGGACTGCGCGAACTGCTCGACGCGTTCCCGCAGGGTGACCGCGTGCCGGACGTGGTCTTCCTCGACCGGCGTCGCCGGGACGGCGCGTCGTCGGACCCGGTGGCCGATACGCACAGCGCGGTCGCGGAGACGTTGCGCGCGATCCAACTGTGGCTGGAGGACGAGCGGTTCGCCCGCTCCCGGCTGTGTGTGGTAACCCAGGGCGCCCAGGCCACCAGGCCGGGGGAGGCCGTCACCGATCTGCCGGGGGCCGCTGTGTGGGGCCTGGTGCGTTCGGCACAGAACGAGGCGCCGGGCTGTCTCGCGCTGCTCGACCTCGGTGACGTGGGCAACGAGGACCTTGGTGTTCCGGATGCCCGCGTGCTGCGCGCCGGCGTGGCCGCGTCCGTAGACGAGCCGCAACTCGCCATACGGCAGGGCGAGATATTCGCCAACCGGCTTGTCAAGGCCGCCGCCGACTCCGTTCTCACGCCGCCGGACGGTACAGACGGATGGTGCCTCGGCAGCGCCGGCAAGGGCAGCCTCGACAACGTTGAGCTGGTCGCCTCCCCCTCCGCCACACAGCCGCTGGCAGCAGGGCAGGTGCGGGTGGCCGTCCGTGCGGTCGGGCTCAACTTCCGCGACGTACTGATCGCACTCGGCAGCTACCCCGGCGAGGCCCCGATGGGCAGCGAGGCCGCAGGCGTCGTCGTCGAGACGGGACCCGGCGTGAGCGGGCTGGCCCTCGGCGACCGGGTGATGGGTCTGTTCGGCGACGGCGGCGGGCCGCTGGCCGTGACCGACCACCGCACGCTGGTCCGGGTGCCGGACGGCTGGACGTTCGCCCAGGCCGCCACCGTACCGATCGTCTTCCTGACGGCGTATTACGGTCTGGTGGATCTGGCCGGCGTGCGCCCGGGTGAGTCCGTGCTCATCCACGCCGCTGCCGGCGGTGTCGGCATGGCCGCCGTACAGCTCGCCCGCCACCTCGGAGCCGAGGTCTACGGCACCGCCTCACCCGGCAAACACGACACCCTGCGCGCCCT
The DNA here is from genome assembly GCF_055584045.1 of Streptomyces sp. NPDC104307. Classification (NCBI taxonomy): domain Bacteria; kingdom Bacillati; phylum Actinomycetota; class Actinomycetes; order Kitasatosporales; family Streptomycetaceae; genus Streptomyces; species Streptomyces sp. NPDC104307. The sequence goes on along the minus strand of NZ_JBVJMU010000043.1, from coordinate 508 downwards.
CGGCATCGACGACGCCCACCTCGCCAACTCCCGCACCCTCGAATTCGAACAGCACTTCCTCGACTCCACCCACGGCCGAGGCATGGACGTCGTCCTCGACGCCCTCGCCAAGGACTTCGTCGACGCATCACTGCGCCTCCTACCACGCGGCGGACGGTTCCTGGAGATCGGCAAGGCGGACATCCGTGACGCCGTACAGGTGGCCGAGCGCCATCACGGCGTCGCCTACCAGCCGTACGACCTGATGGACGCGGGGCCCGAGCGGATCCAGGAAATGCTCGGTGAGCTGGTCGCCCTGTTCGAGGCAGGCGTACTGACGCCACTGCCGGTGCAGGCGTGGGACATCCGCCAGGCCCCCGACGCCTACCGGCACATGAGCCAGGCCCGGCACACCGGAAAGGTCGCCCTTACGGTGCCGAGGCGGCTCGATCCGGACGGCACCGTCCTGATCACCGGCGCCACCGGCCAACTCGCCCAACTCCTCGCCCACCACCTCGTCACCCACCAC
>NZ_JBVJMU010000042.1:0-1863 GCF_055584045.1 Streptomyces sp. NPDC104307 | reverse complement strand
TCCGCCGTCTGGACCGGGTGATCATCCGTTTCGCGGGTGACTCCGGTGACGGTATGCAGCTCACGGGTGACCGGTTCACCTCGGAGACGGCTTCCTTCGGGAATGATCTTTCCACGCTGCCGAACTTCCCGGCTGAGATCCGGGCTCCTGCGGGGACTCTGCCTGGGGTTTCGTCGTTCCAGTTGCATTTCGCGGATCATGACATCCTGACTCCGGGCGATGCGCCGAATGTGCTGGTCGCGATGAATCCGGCCGCGTTGAAGGCGAATATCGCGGATGTGCCGCGTGGTGCGGAAATCATCGTGAACACGGATGAGTTCACCAAGCGTCCGATGGCCAAGGTCGGGTATCTGACGAGTCCGCTGGAGGACGGGTCGCTGGAGGCGTACAACGTCCATCCGGTGGCTTTGACCACTCTGACGATCGAGGCGTTGAAGGAGTTCGGGCTGGCCCGCAAGGAGGCGGAGCGGTCGAAGAACATGTTCGCGCTGGGGCTGCTGTCGTGGATGTATCACCGGCCGACGGAGGGGACCGAGGCGTTCCTGCGGGCGAAGTTCGCGAAGAAGCCGCAGATCGCGGAGGCGAACGTGGCGGCGTTCCGGGCGGGGTGGAACTTCGGGGAGACGACGGAGGACTTCGCGGTCAGCTATGAGGTGGCCCCGGCCACTCAGGCGTTCCCGGCCGGTACGTACCGCAATATCTCGGGGAACCTCGCGCTGTCCTACGGGCTGATCGCGGCGGGCCGGCAGGCGGATCTGCCGGTCTATCTGGGTTCGTATCCGATCACGCCGGCCTCCGACATCCTGCACGAGCTGTCGAAGCACAAGAATTTCGGTGTGCGGACGTTCCAGGCCGAGGACGAGATCGCGGGTATCGGTGCCGCGCTGGGTGCGGCGTTCGGCGGTGCGCTGGGGGTGACGACGACCTCGGGTCCGGGGGTGGCGCTGAAGTCGGAGACGATCGGGCTCGCGGTCTCGCTGGAGCTGCCGCTGCTGATCATCGATATCCAGCGTGGCGGTCCCTCGACCGGGCTGCCCACCAAGACGGAGCAGGCGGACCTGCTGCAGGCGATGTACGGGCGCAACGGTGAGGCTCCGGTCCCGGTCATCGCGCCGAGGACGCCGGCGGACTGTTTCGACGCGGCGCTGGACGCGGCCCGGATCGCGCTGACCTACCGCACCCCGGTCTTCCTGCTCTCCGACGGGTACCTCGCCAACGGCTCGGAGCCCTGGCGTATCCCGGAGGCCGACGGGCTCCCGGACCTGCGGGTCCAGTTCGCCCACGGCCCCAACCACGAGCTGGCCGACGGCACCGAGGTCTTCTGGCCCTACAAGCGCGACCCGCAGACCCTGGCCCGGCCCTGGGCGGTCCCCGGCACCCCCGGTCTCGAACACCGTATCGGCGGCATCGAGAAGCAGGACGGCACCGGGAACATCTCCTACGACTCGGCCAACCACGACTTCATGGTCCGCACCCGGCAGGCCAAGATCGACGGCATCCAGGTCCCCGACGTGGAGGTCGAGGACCCCGCACAGGCCCGGACCCTGGTCCTGGGCTGGGGCTCCACCTACGGCCCCATCACCGCCGCCGTCCGGCGGCTGCGCGCGGCCGGGGAGTCCATCGCCCAGGCCCACCTGCGCCACATCAACCCCTTCCCACGGAATCTCGGTGAGGTGCTGAGGCGTTACGACAAGGTGGTCGTCCCGGAGATGAACCTGGGACAGCTGGCCACCCTCATCCGGGCCAAGTACCTGGTCGACGCGCACAGTTACAACCAGGTCAACGGCATGCCGTTCAAGGCCGAGCAGCTCGCGACGGCCCTCAAGGAGGCCATCGATGCCTGAGACCAACGAACTCCTTCAG
>NZ_JBVJMU010000041.1:0-2628 GCF_055584045.1 Streptomyces sp. NPDC104307 | reverse complement strand
CACCACAGCCCGATGCTCAAAAGCCGCACGCGAAGTCACCAAAGAACGCGCAACAGCACCAACAGCCAACTCCGGAACCGCCTCCACATGAGCCAGCAAACGCGCAGCCTGACCACGCAAAGCCGCCCCCGTACGACCCGACAACACCCACGGAACCGAAACCAAGTCGGAATCCACCAGGTCGTCGGACTCATCCATCACGGGGTGTGGATCAGCTGCGGGGGCCTGCTCCAGGATGATGTGTGCGTTGGTTCCGCTGATGCCGAAGGAGGAGACGGCCGCCCTGCGCGGACGCCCGGACTCCGGCCACACCTGCTCCTCGGCCAGCAGCGACACCGCACCGGCCGACCAGTCGACGTGCGAGGTCGGCTCGTCCACATGCAGGGTGCGCGGCAGTACGCCGTGGCGCATCGCCATCACCATCTTGATGACGCCGCCGACCCCGGCGGCGGCCTGGGCGTGGCCGATGTTGGACTTCAGCGAGCCGAGCCACAACGGCTGCTCAGCGGTGTGCTCCTGACCGTAGGTGGCGATCAGTGCCTGCGCCTCGATCGGGTCACCCAGCTTCGTACCCGTGCCGTGCGCCTCCACCGCATCCACATCCGCAGGCGTGAGACGGGCATCGGCCAGCGCCTGACGCACCACACTCTGCTGCGACGGACCGTTCGGCGCGGTCAGACCGTTGGAGGCGCCGTCCTGGTTGACAGCACTGCCCCGGATGACGGCCAGGATCTGGTGACCGTTGCGCCGGGCGTCCGACAACCGCTCCAGAACGACCAGACCCGCACCCTCCGCCCAGCCGGTTCCGTCGGCCGAGTCGGAGAACGCCTTGCACCGCCCGTCAGGAGCCAGCCCCTGCTGCCGCGAGAACTCCACGAACATGCCCGGCGTCGCCATCACCGCCGCCCCACCGGCCAACGCCAGCGAGCACTCACCCCCACGCAACGCCCGCGCCGCCAGGTGCAACGCCACCAACGACGACGAACAAGCCGTGTCCACCGTCACCGCCGGACCCTCCAGGCCCAACGTGTACGAGATCCGCCCCGAGGCCACACTCGACGACCCACCGGTCAGCAGATACCCCTCGAACCCCTCCGCCGGCTCATGCAACCGCGGACCGTAATCCTGCTGCATCACACCCGCGAACACACCCGTATCACTCCCCCGCAACGCCTGCGGATCAATACCCGCCCGCTCCAACGCCTCCCACGACGTCTCCAGCAGCAACCGCTGCTGCGGATCCATCGCCGCCGCCTCACGCGGACTGATCCCGAAAAACTCCGCATCGAACTCCGCCGCGTCGTACAGGAACCCACCATGACGGGCATACGTCTTCCCACTCACACCGCGCTCGGGATCATAAATCCCCTCCACATCCCAGCCACGGTCCTCAGGCAGCACACCAATCGCGTCGACACCACCCGACACCAACCCCCACAACTCCTCCGGCGAAGACACCCCACCCGGATACCGACAAGCCATACCAACCACAGCCAAAGCACCCTCATCACCGTCATCACCACCAACGAACGGCACACCGGGCATGGCGATGGTGTCGGCGGTGCCGAGCAGTTCCTGGGCCAGGTGCGCGGCCAGGGCGTCGGGGGTCGGGAAGTCGAAAAGGAGGGTGGCGGGGAGAGACAGCTCGGTCTCGGTAACGAGACGGCCGCGCAGTTCCACCGAGGTCAGGGAGTTGTAGCCCAGGTCCTTGAAGGGCAGTGCCGGGTCGATCTCGCCGGCGTGCTCGTACCCGAGGATGTCCATGGTGAGCCGGGCGACGAGACCGGTCAGCCGCTCGTGGCGCCCACGCTCGGAAAGCCCGGCGAGGCGTTCGGCCCACTCCGCACGCCGCCCGGCCGGCTCTTCCTCGTCCACGGATACGTCGACGGCTACGTCTGCGGCTTCGGGTGCGGCTTCGGAAAGGGCGGAAGCGCCCGTCTCTATCCAGTGGCGTTTGCGCTGGAAGGCGTAGGTGGGCAGCGGAACGCGGCGACCATCATGCAGGAATGAGGTGAAGTCGATCTCGGTGCCGGCGGTGTGGGCGGTGGCCAGGGCGCCCAGCACGGAACGCTCCTCGTCCCTGCCCCCACGCAGAACAGCGACCGCGGTGAGTTCCGGTGATGCCAGGGCTTCTTGGACCATGGCGGTCAGGACCGGGTCCGGTCCCAGTTCGAGGTAGGTGCTGACGCCTTGGGCGGCGAGGGTGGTCAGCCCGTCGTGGAAGCGGACGGTTCCACGGATGTGCCGGGCCCAGTAACCCGGATCCGCGAGCTCCTCGCCCGTCGCCACCCGACCGGTCACATTCGACACGACCGGAACCCTTGGCAGTCCGAAGGTCAGTGACGAAGCGACCGCGGTGAACTCCTCCAGCACCTCATCCATATGCGCGGAATGAAACGCATGACTGACCGCCAGCCGCTTCGACTTCCACCCACGGCCGGCAAACTCCCCAGCCAGCTCCTCGATCGCGTCCGCATCCCCGGACACCACCACAGCACCCGGTCCGTTGACCGCCGCGACATCCACCCGCCCGGCGAAGCCGGCCAGCAGCCCGAGAACATCCGCCTCGGTGGCACGGACCGCGAGCATCGCCCCGTCATCCCGCGCGGCCTCCATCAGCCGGCCCCG
>NZ_JBVJMU010000040.1:0-3260 GCF_055584045.1 Streptomyces sp. NPDC104307 | reverse complement strand
CTCCTCGGCAACCCCGGCCAAGCCAACTACGCCGCCGCCAACACCTTCCTCGACGCCCTCGCCCACCACCGCCACACCCAAGGCCTCCCCGCCACCTCCCTCGCCTGGGGCCTCTGGAACACCACCCACGGCATGGCCGCACAACTCGACGACGCCGAGCGCGCCCGTATGGCGGCGACCGGTGTGTCGCCCCTGACGGAGGAGCAGGGCCTCGCGGCCCTGGACGTGGCGCTCGGCCACCACCGTCCGGTCCTCGTGCCCGTCCCCGTGGACCTGTCGGCCCTGCGGTCACGCGCCGCGCGCGAACCGCTGCCGCCACTGCTCAGCGGCCTGCTGCGGACGCGGGCACGGCGCGCGGAGCAGGGTGCGGCAAGCGGCGGTCAGGCGCTCGCCGCGCGGCTCGCCCCGCTCACCGAGGCCGAGCGGCAGCAGGTCCTCCTTGAGGTCGTACGCGCCGAGGCCGACGGCGTGCTCGGGCGTACGGACACCACACCGGCCGATGCCACCAGGGCCTTCAAGACGATGGGCTTCGACTCGCTGTCCGCGATCGAACTGCGCAATCGGCTCACCACCCTTACCGGTCTCCGGCTCTCGTCGACCTTGATCTTCGACCACCCCACCCTGGACGCACTCGTCACCCACCTGGGCGAAGGCCTGGCCAAGCTGGGCGCCGCGCCCGCCGCGCCCCAAGCCGCCCGTACCGCTGTCGCCCACGTCGACTACACGGATGACCCGGTCGTCATCGTCGGCATGGCCTGCCGTTTCCCCGGCGGCGCCGGAACGCCCGAGGAACTGTGGCGAGTCCTGGCCGACGGAGTGGACACGGTCGGTGACTTCCCGGACGACCGGGGCTGGGACGAGAACCTGTACGACCCGGATCCGGCGGCGACCGGTCACTCGTACACCCGTCAGGGCGGGTTCCTTTACGACGCGGACGAGTTCGATGCCGATTTCTTCGGGATCAGCCCGCGTGAGGCCCTGGCCATGGACCCGCAGCAGCGGCTGCTCCTGGAGACTTCGTGGGAGGCGCTGGAGCGGGCGGGCATCGACCCGCAGACCTTGCGCGGCAGCGACACCGGCGTCTTCGCGGGCGTGATCACCGGGGACTACGTGACCCGGGTCGGTGCCCTCCCCGAAGGCATTGAGGGGTACGTCTCCACCGGCACCACCACCAGTGTCGCGTCGGGTCGGGTGGCGTACACGCTGGGGCTGGAAGGGCCCGCGCTCACGGTGGACACGGCGTGCTCGTCGTCCCTGGTCGCCCTGCACCTCGCGGCGCAGGCACTGAGGCAGGGCGAGTGCTCACTCGCCCTCGTGGGCGGTGCCACGGTCATGGCGGGGCCGGTCAATTTCGTGGAGTTCAGTCGGCAGCGGGCGCTGTCGCCTGACGGCCGGTGCAAGGCGTTCTCCGCCACGGCCAACGGCACCGGCTGGGGCGAAGGCGCCGGCATGCTGCTGGTGGAGCGCCTCTCCGACGCCCGGCGCAACGACCACCCCGTGCTGGCCGTCGTCCGGGGCAGTGCCGTCAATCAGGACGGTGCGTCCAATGGTCTGACCGCGCCGAACGGTCCTGCCCAGCAGCGGGTGATCCGGCAGGCTCTCGCCAACTCCGGTCTCACGCCTGCGGATGTGGATGCGGTGGAGGCGCATGGTACGGGGACGAAGCTGGGTGACCCGATCGAGGCCCAGGCCCTGATCGCCACCTACGGTCAGGAGCATTCGGCTGAGCAGCCGTTGTGGCTGGGCTCGCTGAAGTCCAACATCGGCCACACCCTTGCCGCTGCTGGGGTCGGCGGCGTCATCAAGATGGTGATGGCGATGCGGGAGGGTGTGCTGCCGCGCACTCTGCATGTGGATGAGCCGACCTCGCATGTGGACTGGTCGGCGGGTGCGGTGTCGCTGCTGGCCGAGGAGCGGGTGTGGCCGGAGGTGGGGCGTCCGCGCAGGGCGGCTGTCTCCTCCTTCGGTATCAGCGGAACGAACGCGCACGTGGTCCTGGAACAGGCCTCACCGGAGCAGGGCTCCCCGGAGCAGGCTTCCCCGGAGCAGGCTTCCCCGGACCCGGCTTCCCCCGAACAGGACTCCCCGGATTCGGCTCGGGTGGTGCCGTGGGTTCTGAGTGCCCGTTCCGGGGCGGCTTTGCGTGAGCAGGCGGTGCGGTTGCGGGAGTTCGTGACCGGCAACGGTGATGTTGCTTGCAGTGATGTGGGTCGTTCGTTGGTGGTGTCACGGTCGGTGTTTGATCATCGGGCGGTGGTGGTGGGTTCGGGCCGTGGCGAGTTGCTGGCGGGGTTGGACGCGGTCGCTGTGGGTGAGGTGGGGCCCGGGGTGGTGGTGGGTCGGGCGGGTGTGGGGCGTACGGCGTTCCTGTTCACCGGTCAGGGGGCTCAGCGGGTGGGTATGGGCCGGGAGCTGTATGCGGGTGAGGCGGTGTTCGCGGAGGCGTTCGATGCGGTGTGTGGGGTGGTGGATCCGTATCTGGCGGTGCCGTTGAAGGACGTGGTGTTCGGCGGTGGTCCGGAAGGGCTACTGGACCGGACGCAGTACACGCAGGTGGCGTTGTTCGCGGTGGAGACGGCGTTGTTCCGGTTGATGGAGCATCGTGGGGTGCGTCCGGATGTGCTGCTGGGGCATTCGGTGGGGGAACTCGTCGCGGCGCATGTGTCCGGTGTGCTGTCGCTGGAGGACGCGGGGCGGCTGGTCGCGGCGCGGGGCCGGCTGATGGAGGCCGCGCGCGACGACGGAGCGATGCTCGCGGTCCGGGCCACCGAGGCAGACGTCCTCGGACTGCTGGCCGGCTTCGCAGGCCGGGTAGATGTGGCGGCGGTCAACGGTCCGGGCGCTGTGGTGGTGTCCGGGGATGCGGACGCGGTGGAGGAGTTCGGTGGTCTGGTTCGGGAACGTGGGTGGAAGTCGAAGCGGCTGGCGGTGAGTCATGCGTTTCATTCCGCGCATATGGATGAGGTGCTGGAGGAGTTCACCGCGGTCGCTTCGTCACTGACCTTCGGACTGCCGACGGTTCCGGTTGTGTCGAATGTGACGGGCCGGGTCGCGACGGGTGAGGAGCTGGCGGATCCGGGTTACTGGGCCCGGCACATCCGGGGCACCGTCCGTTTCCATGACGGGCTGGCCACCCTCGCCGCCCAGGGCGTCAGCACCTACCTGGAACTGGGACCGGACCCGGTCCTGACCGCCATGGTCCAAGAAGCCCTGGCATCACCGGAACTCACCGCGGTCGCTGTTCTGCGTGGGGGCAGGGA
>NZ_JBVJMU010000039.1:1955-3375 GCF_055584045.1 Streptomyces sp. NPDC104307 | reverse complement strand
AATGACACGACTTCGGCGGTACGCTTGAGCCCCGCTACATTGTCGGCGCGGAATCACTTGACCAGTGAGCTATTACGCACTCTTTCAAGGGTGGCTGCTTCTAAGCCAACCTCCTGGTTGTCTCTGCGACTCCACATCCTTTCCCACTTAGCGTACGCTTAGGGGCCTTAGTCGATGCTCTGGGCTGTTTCCCTCTCGACCATGGAGCTTATCCCCCACAGTCTCACTGCCGTGCTCTCACTTACCGGCATTCGGAGTTTGGCTAAGGTCAGTAACCCGGTAGGGCCCATCGCCTATCCAGTGCTCTACCTCCGGCAAGAAACACACGACGCTGCACCTAAATGCATTTCGGGGAGAACCAGCTATCACGGAGTTTGATTGGCCTTTCACCCCTAACCACAGGTCATCCCCCAGGTTTTCAACCCTGGTGGGTTCGGTCCTCCACGAAGTCTTACCTCCGCTTCAACCTGCCCATGGCTAGATCACTCCGCTTCGGGTCTAGAGCGTGCAACTCAAACGCCCTATTCGGACTCGCTTTCGCTACGGCTTCCCCACACGGGTTAACCTCGCTACACACCGCTAACTCGCAGGCTCATTCTTCAAAAGGCACGCAGTCACGACTGCATGTGCAAGCACATACAGCGACGCTCCCACGGCTTGTAGGCACACGGTTTCAGGTACTATTTCACTCCGCTCCCGCGGTACTTTTCACCATTCCCTCACGGTACTATCCGCTATCGGTCACCAGGGAATATTTAGGCTTAACGGGTGGTCCCGCCAGATTCACACGGGATTTCTCGGGCCCCGTGCTACTTGGGTGTCTCTTAAACGAGCCGTTAATGTTTCAGCTACGGGGGTCTTACCCTCTACGCCGGACCTTTCGCATGTCCTTCGCCTACATCAACGGTTTCTGACTCGTCTCACAGCCGGCAGACTATGAAAAAGAGATCCCACAACCCCGCATGCGCAACCCCTGCCGGGTATCACACGCATACGGTTTGGCCTGATCCAGTTTCGCTCGCCACTACTCCCGGAATCACGGTTGTTTTCTCTTCCTGAGGGTACTGAGATGTTTCACTTCCCCTCGTTCCCTCCACACTGCCTATGTGTTCAGCAGCGGGTGACAGCCCATGACGACTGCCGGGTTTCCCCATTCGGACACCCCCGGATCAAAGCTTGGTTGACAGCTCCCCGGGGCCTATCGTGGCCTCCCACGTCCTTCATCGGTTCCTGGTGCCAAGGCATCCACCGTGCGCCCTTAAAAACTTGGCCACAGATGCTCGCGTCCACTGTGCAGTTCTCAAACAACGACCAGCCACCCGTCACACACCACATAAGCGGTGCTTTACCGGGGCCGGCAACCGAAGGACGACCTTTACGGCCGTACCTTCAGATACCCAACAGCGTGCCCGACCCGATC
>NZ_JBVJMU010000038.1:0-4067 GCF_055584045.1 Streptomyces sp. NPDC104307 | reverse complement strand
ATGGCGGGCCTCGCCGCCATCGACGGCGTCGTCAAGGACGAGGTCAAGCCCCAGGTCCACACCTGGACCTTCCCCGACGGCAAGGTCCTCATCGTGCTCTCCGAGGGCCGCCTGCTGAACCTCGGCAACGCCACCGGACACCCCTCCTTCGTCATGTCCAACAGCTTCGCCGACCAGACCCTCGCCCAGATCGAACTCTTCACCAAGCCCGAGGAGTACCCGACCGACGTCTACGTGCTCCCCAAGCACCTCGACGAGAAGGTCGCCCGCCTGCACCTCGCCGCACTCGGCGTGAAGCTCACGACGCTGCGCCCGGAGCAGGCCGCGTACATCGGTGTCGAGGTGGACGGTCCGTTCAAGCCGGACCACTACCGCTACTGAGCCGCTGACCGCGACGGCATGCCGGTGACCGGCCGCAGTCACCACCGGTCAGCGACGACCGGCCACCGGCATGTTCCGCGTAACCGGTCCCGGAGCCCGCGGACGCCGAAAGCGTCAGCAGCCCTGGTGACTCAGCAGCGTGGCAGCACAGCACAGCAGCAGCTACGAACGCAGGCCCCCGCACCCCCGTGTCGGGGGCCTGCGCCGTACCGCACCCGCACAGCCCGAGGAACCCGAAGGACCCCATGCCCCGCGGCCGTTATTCGCTCCACGATCTTCACGACCACACCCCCCTCGGTGAAGAGCACTTCCACTGCGCCCCCGGCCCCTCCGGCTGGCGCTACGTCTCCCAGACGACCGCCCCGTCCGGCGACCACCTCGGATCCATCGATCTCACTCTGGACGAACTCGGCCGCCCGATCCGTCTCGAACTCCACGCCGCGAGCTGGCAGATCCGCGGCGCCGCCCTCGAAGGCGTCACCTGGGTCCGCACCGATCCGACCGGCACTCACGCCACCGAAGGCAATGTCCGCGCCCACACCTTCACCGGCACTTCCCCCGCCTTCCTCATCGCGACCGCACGCCTGCTGCGCCTCACCCCCGATTCCCCCGCGACCCGTCTCCGCGTCGTCGCCTTCACGGATCCGGTCCTGGCCCCCCGTACCGTCGACCAGTCCTGGGCCCTGGTGAACAGTGAAGCGCACGCCACTGACAATGGGCCGCTGATCGTGGACGAATACCAGGTCAACGCCCTGGACACCGGCGAGCAGCACACCATCCACCTGGCCGGCGATGTGGTCCTCTCGGCCCCGGGCATCGAGCTGGAAGAGCTGGAATCCCCGCCTTCGGCCTAGGGCCTGTCGTCAAACTGCCGTCTGCCGTGCGACGCCATGCACGCACTCTCGCCGCACCGGCCCCAGACCCCAGTACGTCCAGTACAGGGGCCTGGGGCCGGCACGCCGAGAAATGGGGTCTCCCCTGGTCGAGCGAAGCCGAGAGCTTGGGGAAGCACCTGACGCCGCCCGGCCGTCCTCCGGGCGACGACGGCAGTTCGACGACAGGCCCTAGCGCCGTGAGGGGCACCAGCGCCCGCCGAACATGCCCTAAGCGGGCGGGGCGAACCCCGTGGCGGGCGGCGGCACGGGTTCCGTCTCAGCAGCAGGGGCCTCGGGCGTATGGGAACCAGGCACAGCCCCCGAGCCCCGCGGCCCCTCACTCACGCTCGCACCGCTGCCGCTGCCGCTGCCGCTGCCGCTGCCGCTGCCGCTGCCGCTGCCGCTGCCACCGCCACCGCCACCGCCGTCGCCGTCGGCCCGACCGGCGTCGCCCGTCGGCCCGGGAGGCCCCATGGGCCACCCCGTACCCGTACCGCCGGGGCGGTCGGAGGAGGACCGGGAAGCGGCGAACATCCGGTGCGCGTCCCGGGCCTGCCGCTCGTTCACCACGGCTGCGAGGTACGCGGCGGCGGGCACGCCCACCGGGGCCGGAACCCCGGTCCACCCGGCCAGCTCCCCGGCCAGCCGACCGGCCATGGCCCGGCCCACATCCGCGTCCAGCTGGTGCATCCGCGTCAGGTACTGCCGTACCGCCAGCCACAGTTCGTCCGGAACCGCCGACAGGTCGAGCCCGGAGAAACGTCCCACCAGCCAGGGCGGCGGGGGAGGAACAGAGGCGGACCGGCCCGCGGGCAGCCGCTCGCGTACGACGAGCGTCCCCGCGAAGACATCCCCGAGCCGCCTCCCGCGCGCCGAGACCAGTGACGCGATGGACGCGACCACTCCGAGCGTCATGAGGATCTCCACGACACCCATCGCCCCACGCACCAGCGCGTGCCGGAACCGGATCGGCCCCCCGTCGTCCCGCACCACGCGCAGCCCGCACGCCAGCTTCCCCAGCGAACGGCCGTGGCTGAGTGTCTCCACCGCGATCGGAGCGCCGACCAGCACCAGCAGGAACGTCGCCACGGAGACGGCTGCGAACGCCGCCGCGTCCAGCCCGGAGGTCGCCACGGCCAGTGCGACCGAGACCAGGACGAACGCCGTCCCGACCACGACCAGATCGATGGACAGAGCCAGCGCGCGGCTCGGCAGTTTCGCCGGCCGCAGCCCCAGCACGACCGCGTCCCCGGTCACGAGCTCGCTCATCCCCGCCCACCCTTCGCCGTCCATCCCTGCCCCGCCGGGCCACAGTCTGCCAAGCTGACCCGCAAACGCGCCGCAGCAGTACGGACCCGTACGCACCCATGCCTGGAGCAGCAGCCGACCATGGACCTCGACGTCTTCGTCATCGCCCACCGCAGCGAGTGGGACCGCCTGGACCACCTCCTGCACCGCGGACGCAAGCTCACAGGCGCGGAAGCCGACGAGCTGGTCGACCTCTACCAGCGCACGGCGACCCATCTCTCCCTGATCCAGTCCGGCGCCCCCGACCCGCTGCTCATCGCGCGCCTCACGCAGCTGGTGGCCCGTGCCCGCGCCACGGTGACCGGCACCCGACGGGCCTCGTGGCAGGACGCCGCGCGATTCCTCACCGCCGGCTTTCCCGCAGCGGTCTATCGCTCCCGGCACTGGTGGATACCCACGGCCGTCCTCTCCACGCTCCTGGCCGCGTTGATCGGCTGGTGGATCGCCACTCATCCGGAAGTCCAGTCGGCCATCGCCGCGCCGGAGGACCTGCGCCGCATGACCAGCCCCGGTGGCGAGTACGAGACCTACTACTCCAGCCACCCCGCGGCCTCGTTCGCCGCCCAGGTCTGGACGAACAACGCCCAGGCCGCAGCCATGTGCCTGGTGCTGGGCGCGTTCCTCTGCGTCCCGGTGATCTGGATTCTCTTCCTGAACGTGCTCAATCTCGGCATAGGCATCGGACTGATGTCCTCGGCCGGCCGGCTCGACACCTTCCTCGGCCTGATCCTTCCGCACGGACTGCTGGAACTCACAGCCGTCTTCGTCGCGGCAGGAACCGGGCTCCGACTGGGCTGGACGGTCATCGACCCCGGTCCGCGCACTCGGCGCACCGCCCTCGCGCAACAGGGCCGCGCCGCGATCGGCATGGCCATCGGCCTGGCCCTGATCCTGTTCGTCTCGGGCGTCATAGAAGGCTTCGTCACCCCCTCCGGCCTGCCGACCTGGGCCCGCATCGCCATCGGAATCGCCGCCGAGCTGTCCTTCCTCGCGTACGTCTACATCCTGGGCGGCCGTGCGGCCCGCGCCGGCGATACCGGCGACGTTGCCGATACCGAACGGAGCGCCGGACTCCCGGTGGCCGCCTGATGTGCGTACGCCTCTCCTGACCTGCTAGTCTCCTCCTCGCCCCAAAAAACCGTTGACACGGCGCACTGGGGGAGGTAGATTCGAACAGTTGCCTCGAACTGGACAAGTTCGGGCCCAGCAGTTAGTGTCATCTCGCTCTCGCCGGAAATTGAATTTCCGCAGAGCCATTGATTCCCACTCTCCGAATCACGAAGCCGATTAGTTCGGCCGAACTGTTTCTGATAAAGTCGGAACCGCCGAAAGGCAAGGCCACTTCAACGGCCACCGGAATTCAAATTCGAACCGGAAACGGAACGAAATCGAGTCTGGTAAGGTTGGAACCGCCGGAAAGGGAAACGCGAAAGCGAAGAACTGGAAAGCGAAAATGCGAGGCCCGCTTCGACCGGGAATCGGACACGAAAGAGTCTGATAGAG
>NZ_JBVJMU010000037.1:0-4813 GCF_055584045.1 Streptomyces sp. NPDC104307 | reverse complement strand
CCACCCCGCCCCACCCCCACTTCCAGCCCCTCCGGCGTTTGAGGAGCGGGGTCCGGGGCGGAGCCCCGGTTACGGGAAGGGGCGGGTAGGGGACAAGGCCCGCCGCAGGCGCACCACCCGCACCCGCCAACGCACCCGCCCCCCGCCACACCCCCGGACAAGCCCCCCCCGGCCAGGCCGCATCCCCGCCACCCCAGCGGTAGGCTGACGTGGCTCGATCCAAGACCAAGAAGCAAGACAAGAAGCAAGACCAAGAACACGCACTCGTGCCCGCCCGAAGGGACCCACCCCCATGCCGCTCGAAGCCGGCCTCCTGGAGATCCTGGCCTGCCCGGCCTGTCACGCCCCCCTGGACGACCGATCGGCGGCCGGCAGCCCCGAACTGGTCTGCACGGGCAAGGGCTGCGGACTGGCCTACCCGGTACGGGACGGCATCCCCGTCCTCCTCGTCGACGAGGCCCGCCGCCCCGCGTAACCGGGCCCCATACCCCGCACGGTGATCAGCGTGTGATCGGAGGACCGTCCCCATGCTCGACGAGTCGTTGCTCGACGCCCCGGAAGCCCTGGCCCGAGCCGACCGCCGTGGTCTGCTGCGCGGCGCCGCCGAGGCCGGGGCCAGGGTCCGTACCGCCGCCCGGCACGCGACGGAGGCCGGCATCCCCGAGCTGAACCCGGAGGGCCGCCCGCGCGCCGTCCTGGTCGCCGGCTCCGGCACCGCCGCATCCGGCGTCGCGGACCTGATCGCCGCCCTCGCCGGAGCCTCCGCACCGGTCACGCGCATCCAGCCGACCGGCGTCGCCCCCGCCGCGGGCGCGATGCGCTGGACGCTGCCAGGCTGGGCCGGCTCCCTGGACCTGCTGCTCATCGCCACCGCGGACGGCTCGGAGCCCGGTCTGGCGCTCGTCGCGGAACAGGCGTACCGCCGCGGCTGCAGCGTCGTGGCCGTCGCCCCCAGACAGTCCCCGCTGCGGGAGGCGGTGGACGGCGTGCACGGCCTCGTCGTACCGATGGCCTCCGCCCCGCACGGCGAGTACGACGCCGAGACGTCGGCCGCGGGCCCCGGCACCCTCTGGGCGCTGTTCACCCCGCTGCTCGCGCTGCTCGACCGCGTCGGCCTGGTCACCGCGCCCCCGGAGACGCTGCAGAGCGTGGCCGACCGCCTGGACCGCACGGCGGAACGCTGCGGACCGGCCATCGCCACGTACAGCAATCCGGCCAAGACCCTGGCCGCCGAGCTCGCGGACAGCCTTCCGCTCGTCTGGACCGAGGGCGAGGCCGCGGCCCCGGTCGGACGCCGCTTCGCCGCGGTCCTGGCCGAACTCTCGGGCCGCCCGGCCCTCGCGGCCGAACTCCCCGAGGCGCTCCCTGCCCACGGGGGCCTGCTGGCCGGGGCCTTCGCCGCCGGAGCGGACCCGGACGAGTTCTTCCGCGACCGGGTCGACGAGCCGGAGGCCCTGCGCGCCCGGGTCGTCCTGCTCAGGGACCGCCCCACCGGCGGCCTGAGCGCGGCCCCGGCCGCCCGCGAACTCGCCCTGGGCCACGAGACGCCGATCAGCGAACTCGAACCGGAGGAGGGCAGCCGGCTCGAAGCCCTCGCCGAACTCCTCGCGGTCACCGACTTCGCCGCCGTCTACCTGGCCCTGGCCTCGGAAGCCCGCGCCTGAACCACCACGCGGCATCCGCGCCCAACCCAGCCCGCACAGCATCACGCCCAACGGATCACGCCCACTGCATCACGCCCACCGCACCCGCCCCACCACATCCGCACATCACCACCACCAAGACAAGATCCACGCACGTATCCAACACAGCACGAGGACGAACTCCATGGACCGGCTCTCCAACACCGTGCGCCCGTACGCCTGGGGCTCCACCACAGCCATCCCCACCCTGCTGGGCGTCGCCCCCACCGGCGAGCCCCAGGCCGAGATGTGGATGGGCGCCCACCCCGGAGCCCCCTCCCGGATAACCCGCACCGGCCCCGCCACCGCAACCGACGCCACGCCCGGCACCCCGCAGCCCACCGAGCAGCCTCTCACCGACGTCATCGCCGCCGACCCGGTGGGCGAGCTCGGCCCGGCCGCCGTCGAGAAGTTCGGCCCCCGGCTCCCCTTCCTCCTCAAGCTGCTCGCCGCCGGAGCACCGCTCTCCCTCCAGGTCCACCCCGACCTCGCCCAGGCACAGCAGGGCTACGCGGACGAGGAGCGCCGGTCCGTTCCGATCGACGCCGCCCACCGCACGTACAAGGACGCCAACCACAAGCCCGAACTGATCTGTGCGCTCACCCCCTTCGACGGCCTGTGCGGCTTCCGCCGGCCCATCGAGGCGGCCGAGGCGATGGAGGCGCTGGGCGTCGACTCCCTCAAGCCGTACGCCGATCTGCTCCGCGCCCAGCCCGAAGAGGCTGCCCTGCGCGAGGTCCTCACGGCGATCCTCACCGCGGACCCGGCACAGATGGCGGAGACGGTGACCGCCGCGGCGGCCGCCGCGCAGCGGCTCGGCGGCGCGTACGCCCCGTACGCGCGCATCGCCCACCACTTCCCGGGCGACGCGGGCGTCATCGCGGCCATGCTGCTGAACTACGTACAACTCCAGCCCGGCGAGGCGCTGTTCCTCGGCGCCGGGGTCCCGCACGCCTACCTCGACGGCCTCGGCGTCGAGATCATGGCCAACTCGGACAACGTGCTGCGCTGCGGACTCACGCCGAAGCACATCGACGTACCCGAACTCCTGCGCATCGTCCGCTTCGAGGCGACCGATCCCGGGATCCTGCGCCCCGAGGCGTCCCCGTCCGGCGAGGAGCTGTACGAGACCCCGGTCGACGAGTTCCGGCTGTCCCGCTTCGACCTCTCACCGGGCGGCGGCCCCGTCGACCTGACCGCGGCCACGCCTCAGATCCTGCTCTGCACAGCGGGCGCACCGCGGACCGGCGACCTCGGTCTCGTACCCGGCGACTCGGTCTTCGTACCGGCCGGCGAAAAGGCCGAAGTGTCCGGTACGGGCACACTGTTCCGGGCCACTGTGGTGGCCTGACGTACCGTCCGCACCATGGACTGCAACAATGTCCGGCCGTAGCGCGGCCGCCGGGGCCGCAGCACCGAACGAAGGGACACCAGGCACCCATGAGTGCGTCAGGCGGAACCAAGGCGATCGTGGCGGCGCTCGGCGCCAACCTCGCGATCGCAGTGGCCAAATTCGTGGCGTTCCTGTTCAGTGGCTCCTCTTCGATGCTCGCGGAGAGCGTCCACTCGCTCGCCGACTCGGGCAATCAGGGGCTGCTGCTGCTCGGCGGCAAGAAGGCCAAGCGCGAGGCCACCCCCCAGCACCCCTTCGGATACGGGCGCGAGCGCTACATCTACGCCTTCCTCGTCTCCATCGTGCTGTTCTCGGTCGGTGGCATGTTCGCGGTGTACGAGGGCTACGAGAAGATCAAGCACCCGCACGAGATCGAGGCCTGGTACTGGCCGGTCGGCGTCCTGGTCTTCGCGATCATCGCGGAGGGCTTCTCCTTCCGGACGGCCATCAAGGAGTCCAACGAGACCCGCGGCGCGCTGTCCTGGCCCGAGTTCATCCGTCGCGCGAAGGCTCCGGAACTCCCCGTCGTCCTCCTGGAGGACTTCGGCGCGCTCATCGGTCTGGTTCTCGCCCTCGCCGGCGTCGGCCTGGCCATCGGCACCGGGGACGGTGTGTGGGACGGCATCGGCACCCTGTGCATCGGCATCCTGCTGATCGCGATCGCGATTGTCCTGGCCGCAGAGACCAAGTCGCTGCTGCTCGGCGAGGCCGCCGGCACCGACCAGGTCGAGAAGATCAAGGCCGCGGTCGTGGACGGCGACACCGTCACCGGCATCATCCACATGCGCACGCTCCACCTCGGCCCGGAAGAACTGCTGGTCGCCGCCAAGATCGCGGTCCAGCACGACGACACGGCCACCGAGGTCGCCAACGCGATCAACGCCGCCGAGTCCCGCATCCGCGAGGCCGTCCCGATCGCCCGGGTCATCTACCTGGAACCGGACATCTACAACGAGGCCGCAGCCCGGTCCGGCACCAACCCGGCGAAGGACGCAGCCACGGATGCCGCCCCGGCGGCCGCCCAGGACCCCACCGACCCGACGGAAACCAGCCACTGAACGCGCCGTACTCGCCTTCGCAGCCGCTCCCGGACCAGTGGGCTGGGAGCGGCTGGGCCGTTCGGTGTAGATTCGACGGCAGTGCCAGACGTCGCTGCTGATGGCGGTCGATCGGTCCGTAGCCACGGACCGGCCGAGGGAGAGAGGGCCTCCGACGGACTGCGCTGCGAGCCTCTCGGGCATCCGTGTGCCCGAGGCCGCAGAGCGCGCCCATCCACCCTCGAACCAACTGAGGAGCAGCCCGTTATGACGACGGTCGCCAATCGACAGGACTTCAAGGTCGCTGACCTCTCCCTCGCAGCCTTCGGCCGCAAGGAGATCACCCTGGCCGAGCACGAGATGCCCGGTCTGATGTCGATCCGCAAGGAGTACGCCGCCGCGCAGCCGCTGGCCGGCGCCCGCATCACCGGTTCGCTGCACATGACCGTGCAGACCGCCGTGCTGATCGAGACCCTGGTGGCCCTGGGCGCCGAGGTCCGCTGGGCCTCCTGCAACATCTTCTCGACCCAGGACCACGCGGCCGCGGCCATCGCGGTCGGTCCGGCCGGCACCCCGGACGCCCCCGCCGGCGTCCCGGTCTTCGCCTGGAAGGGTGAGTCGCTGGAGGAGTACTGGTGGTGCACGGAGCAGGCGCTGACCTGGCCGAACACGCCCACCGGTGGTCCGAACATGATTCTGGA
>NZ_JBVJMU010000036.1:0-5773 GCF_055584045.1 Streptomyces sp. NPDC104307 | reverse complement strand
CGCTCCGGCAGCACCAGAGGCTCCAGAAGCGTGAGCTCACCGACCTGCTCACAACCGGCCTCATCCGCCGCACGCAACGCCAACTCGACGAACGCCGTACCCGGCAGGACCGCCCGGCCGCCCAGCACATTGTCGGCGAGCCAGGCCGCGCTCTGCCGCGCGACCCGGCCGGTCAGCAGGACCGCGTCCGTTCCCGGCAGTTCGAGCACGGCGGTGAGCAGCGGGTGGCCAGGGCCGGAGCCGAGATCGTCGGTGGTGGGCTCGTGCGGCGCCAGCCAGTAGTGCTTGCCCTGGAAGGCGTAGGTGGGCAGATCGACGGGGCCCGCCTCGGGCACCACAGCCGACCAGTCAACCGGCACACCCCGCACGAACGCCTGACCAGCAGAGAGCAGGAACCGGTCCCAACCCCCCTCACCCCGACGCAACGACCCAACCGCAACAGCCTGCCCCTCAACCCCCACAGCCTCAAACGTCTCCTGCAACCCCACCGTCAACACCGGATGAGGAGAACACTCCACAAACCCAGTAAACCCATCCGCAAGCAACAGCCGCACCGTCTCCTCGAATTCAACCGTCTGCCGCAAATTCCGGAACCAATACTCCCCACCCAACAACGACGTATCAACCACCCCCACATCAACAGTCGAATAAAACGCCACCGAAGAAGACACCGGAACAACCACATCAAGCAGCCGGAGAACCTCCTCACGCACCGCCTCCACATGCGGAGAATGCGACGCATAATCCACCGGAACCCGACGAACCCGCACCCCATCAGCCCGCCACCGCCCCATCAACACATCCAAAGCCTCAGAACCACCAGAAACCACAGTAGAACGCGGCCCATTAACCGTAGCAACCGACACCTCACCCTCAAACGACGACAAATACGGCCGCACCTCAGCCACAGGAAGCGCCACCGACACCATCCCCCCACGCCCCGCCAACACACCAATCGCCTGACTCCGCAACGCCACCACCCGCGCCGCATCCGACAAACTCAACGCACCCGCCACACACGCAGCCGCAATCTCCCCCTGCGAATGCCCCACCACCGCATCCGGCACCACACCCACCGAACGCCACACCTCAGCCAACGACACCATCACCGCCCACAACGCCGGCTGCACCACATCAACCCGCTCCAACGCACCACCCTCACCAACCAACAACACATCCAACAAATCCCACTCCACAAACTCCGCCAACGCCTCCCCACACGCAACAAGCCGCTCCGCAAACACCGCCGACGACGCATACAAACCCCGCGCCATCTCCACCCACTGCGACCCCTGCCCCGGAAAAACAAACACCGTCTTCCCCGACACCGCCGCACCACTCACCACACCACCCGACACCCCACCCGACGCCAACAACTCCAAAGACCCCAAAAGACCAGCCCGATCACCACCCACCACCACAGCCCGATGCTCAAAAGCCGCACGCGAAGTCACCAAAGAACGCGCAACAGCACCAACAGCCAACTCCGGAACCGCCTCCACATGAGCCAACAAACGCGCAGCCTGACCACGCAAAGCCGCCCCCGTACGACCCGACAACACCCACGGAACCGAAACCGAGCCGGAATCCACCAGGCCGTCGGACTCATCAATCACGGAATGCGGATCAGCCGCAGGGGCCTGCTCCAGAATGAGATGAGCATTGGTCCCGCTGATACCGAAGGAGGAGACGGCCGCCCTGCGCGGACGCCCGGAGTCGGGCCAGGTCTGCTCCTCGGCCAGCAGCGACACCGCGCCGGCCGACCAGTCGACGTGGGAGGTCGGCTCGTCCACGTGCAGGGTGCGCGGCAGCGTGTCCTTGCGCAGCGCCATCACCATCTTGATGACGCCGGCGACCCCGGAGGCAGCCATGGTGTGCCCGATGTTGGACTTCAACGAGCCGAGCCACAACGGCTGCTCATCGGTGTGCTCCTGACCGTAGGTGGCGATCAGTGCCTGCGCCTCGATCGGGTCACCCAGCTTCGTCCCCGTGCCGTGCGCCTCGACGACGTCCACGTCCGCGGCGGTCAGTCCGGCGTTGGCCAGCGCCTGGCGGATCACGCGCTGCTGAGCGGGTCCGTTCGGCGCGGTCAGACCGTTGGAGGCGCCGTCCTGGTTGACGGCACTGCCCCGGATGACGGCCAGGACGGGGTGCCCGTTGCGCCGGGCGTCCGACAACCGCTCCAGAACGAGGACGCCGACGCCCTCGCCCCAGCCCGTGCCATCGGCGGCGTCGGAGAACGCCTTGATACGGCCGTCGGCGGCGAGGCCGCGCTGGCGGGAGAACTCGGCGAAGATGCCGGGTGTCGGCAGCACGTTCACACCGCCGGCCAGCGCCAGCGAGCACTCGCCCTGGCGCAGCGCGTGCGTGGCCTGGTGCAGGGAGACCAGGGACGAGGAGCAGGCGGTGTCGACGGTGATCGCGGGCCCTTCCAGTCCGAGGAAGTAGGCGATGCGTCCCGACAGCACACTGGTGGTCCTGCCGGTCAGGCGGAAGCCGTCGACCTTCTCGTCGGCGCCGTGCAGGGGTGAGCCGTACTCCTGGAACAGGGCGCCGATGAACACGCCGGTGGTGGTGCCCATGAGGTCGCCCGGCAGGATGCCGGCCCGCTCGATGGCCTCCCACGCGGTCTGGAGGAGGAGCCGCTGCTGCGGATCCATCGCCGCCGCCTCACGCGGACTGATCCCGAAGAACTCGGCGTCGAACTCGGCGGCGTCGTACAGGAATCCCCCCTCGACGGCGTAGCTCTTGCCGGACCGGTCGGGGTCGGGGTCGTAGAGGTTGTCGAGGTCCCAGCCACGGTCCCGGGGCATCGCGCCGACCGCGTCGACACCGTCGGCGACCAGCCGCCACAACCCTTCGGGGGAGTCGGCGCCGCCCGGCAGCCGGCAGCCGATGCCGACGACGGCGACGGGGTCGTCGTCCGGTGCGGCGGTGGCCGGCACGACGAGAGGTGCGGCGCTGCTCGCCGTGGTCTCGTCGCCGTCGAAGAGTTCGCCGCGCAGGTGGGCGGCGAGGGCGGTGGGGGTCGGGTAGTCGAAGACGGCGGTGGACGACAAGCGCACGCCGACGGCCTCGGTCAGGCGGTTGCGCAGCTCGACGGCGGACAGCGAGTCGAAGCCGAGCTCCTTGAACTTGGCGTCGGTGCCGACAGCTGCGGCGGAGGCGTGGCCGAGAACGGTGGCGGCGTGCTCACGCACCAGGTCGAGCAGGACGCGGCCGCGGTCGGCGGGCGGCACCGTCGCGAACCGGTTCGCGACGCCGTCGGCCGCCGCGGCGGCGCCCGCGGTGCGCCTGGTGCGGACCCGGACGAGGCCGGAGAGCAGCTCGGGCAGGTTGCCGCCGGCAGCCAGTGCGGCGAGCCGGGCCAGGTCGAGCCGGGTGGTGACCGGCGCGGGCTCGCTGTGCGCGGTGGCCTCGTCGAACAGCGCCATGCCCTCGGCGGAGGTCAGCGGGATGAGGCCGCTGCGGGTGATCCGCGCGATGTCGGCCTCGTCGAGTTCGCCTGTCATCTCGCTGCGCTCGTTCCAGAAACCCCAGGCCAGTGAGGTGGCGGGCAGGCCCTGGGCGTGCCGGTGCTGGGCGAGGGCGTCCTGGAACACGTTGGCGGCGGCGTAGTTGCCCTGGCCCGCGTTGCCGAGGGTGCCCATGACGGACGAGTAGAGGACGAAGTGCGTGAGATCGGCGTCGCGGGTCAGTTCGTGCAGGTGCCAGGCCGCGTCGACCTTCGGCCGCAGCACGGACGCGAGGCGCTGCGGGGTGAGCGCGGCGACCAGTCCGTCGTCCAGGACGCCCGCGGTGTGCACAACGGCGCGCAGCGGACGGTCGGCGGGGATGGTGGCCAGGAGCGCGGCGAGCGCCTCGCGGTCGGTGACGTCGCAAGCGGCGACGGTGGCGTGGGCACCGAGTGTGCCGAGCTCCGCGACGAGTTCGTCGGCGCCTGCGGCGGACGGGCCGCGCCTGCTGACGAGCAGCAGGTGGCGGATGCCGTGTTCGGTGACCAGGTGCCGGGCGGCAAGCTTGCCGAGGGTGCCGGTGGCGCCCGTGATCAGTACCGTGCCGTCCGGGTCCCACTGCGGGGGCATGGTCAGCACGATCTTGCCGATGTGCTTGGCCTGGCTGAGGTGACGGAAGGCGTCGGGCGCCTCGCGTACGTCCCACGGACGGACCGGGATGGGCCGCACCGCGTCACGCTCGAACAGGCCGACGAGGGCGCGCAGGATCTCCTGGTAGCGGTCGGGCTCGTGCAGGGCGACCTGGATGAGGTCGAAGGCGGTGTAGTCGACGCCGGGGTGGAGCCGGGCCACGTCGTCGCGGTCGCGGATGTCGACCTTGCCCATCTCGATGAACCGGCCGCCGGAGGCGGTCAGGCGCAGGGTGGCGTCGACGAACTCGTTGGCGAGGCAGTCGAGTACGACGTCCATGCCGCGGCCGCCGGTCGCGGCACGGAACTCGTGCTCGAAGTCGAGGGTCCGGGAGTTGGCTATGTGCCGGTCGTCGAGGCCGGAGGCGCGCAGGGCGTCCCATTTGCCGAGGGACGCGGTTCCGAAGACCTCGGCGCCGAGGTGGCGGGCGACCTGGACGGCGGCCATTCCGACGCCGCCGGCCGCCGCGTGCACCAGGACGGACTGGCCCGGCTGTACGTCGGCCAGGGTGACCAGTCCGTAGTACGCGGTGGCGAAGACGATGCCGACGGAGGCGGCCTGCTCGAAGGTCCAGTGGCCGGGGACGCGGGCCACCCAGCGGGCGTCGGCGATCGCGACGGGGCCGAACGCGGCGGGCAGCATGCCGAGCACCCGGTCACCGGGGCACAGCGTCGTGACGTCGGCGCCGACCTCGGTGACCACGCCGGAGCCCTCGCCCATGTCGGCGTCACCGGGGTGGACGCCGAGGGCGATGAGCACGTCGCGGAAGTTCAGTCCGGCCGCGCGGACAGCGATCCTGACCTCGTGGGGGCCGACGGGCCTGGCGGCCTCGTCGGACGGCACGAGGGAGAGCGACTCAAGCATGCCCTGGCCGACCACGTCGAGTTTCCAGGGGCGGCCGGGCGGCGGCACGAGTGCCTTGCCGGTGGCGGCCCGAGCGAGTCTCGGCACCAGCATGTCCCCGCCGCGCAGGGCGAACTGGGCGGCGTCGGTGGCGAGCGCCGTGGACAGGGCAGCGGCGGACCGCTCGTCGTCGTCCACGTCCAGGAGCAGGAGTCGGCCGGGGTTCTCGGACTGGGCCGACCTGAGCAGCCCCCACACGGGGGCGGTGGCGAGGTCGGTGAGCTGGTCCGCGGCGGGGGCCGCCACGGCGCCGCGGGTGACCAGGCCGAGCCGCAGCCCGGCGAGGCGTTCGTCGGTCAGCCAGGCCTGCACAAGGTCGAGTGCTTCGCGTACGGCCGTGTGGGCGCCGGTCGCCGGATCGTCCGCGTCGCCCCGGGGCGGGCAGGCGACGAGCACCGGGCCGGTGACCGTGGTCCCGTGCTCCAGGGCGGCAGCGAGCTCTTCGAGTCCGGCGAAGCGGTGCGCGGGCTCCGCGCCGGCCAGGCCGAGCGGATCGGGGCCGAGCAGTGCCCACGCGACGGGCGCGGCGGCCTCGCCGGCGGCGGACGCCGTCCAGTCCGTCCACAACAGCGCGTCGGCCACGGACGGAGCGCCGAGCCGGGACAGATCGGCGGTGCGCCACACCAGGGAGTCGAC
This sequence comes from Streptomyces sp. NPDC104307, assembly GCF_055584045.1. Classification (NCBI taxonomy): domain Bacteria; kingdom Bacillati; phylum Actinomycetota; class Actinomycetes; order Kitasatosporales; family Streptomycetaceae; genus Streptomyces; species Streptomyces sp. NPDC104307. Next base: position 89 of record NZ_JBVJMU010000036.1, on the reverse strand, counting down.
GGTGGCGACGGGGGCGCCGGTGGGGTCGGCGACGGTGAGGGACACGGTGTCGGGGTCGCCGGTGACCGGGGTGACAGCGACCCGCAGGG
>NZ_JBVJMU010000035.1:0-16982 GCF_055584045.1 Streptomyces sp. NPDC104307 | reverse complement strand
CCCAGCAGCACATCCGGACGCACCCCACGATGCTCCATCAACCGGAACAACGCCGTCTCCACCGCGAACAACGCCACCTGCGTGTACTGCGTCCGATCCAGCAACCCCTCCGGACCACCGCCGAACACCACATCCCTCAACGGCACCGCCAGATACGGATCCACCACCCCACACACCGCATCGAACGCCTCCGCGAACACCGGCTCACCCACATACAACTCCCGCCCCATACCCACCCGCTGAGCACCCTGACCGGTGAACAGGAACGCCGTGCGCCCCACACCCGCCCGACCCACCACCACCCCAGGCCCCACCTCACCCATAGCCACCGCATCCAGGCCCGCCAGCAACTCCCCACGGTCCCGACCCACCACCACCGCCCGATGATCAAACACCGACCGCGACACCACCAACGAACGACCCACATCACTGTCAGCCACGTCGCTGCCGGTCACGAACTCCCGCAACCGCACCGCCTGCTCACGCAAAGCCGCCCCGGAACGGGCACTCAGAACCCACGGCACCACCCGAACCGAATCCGGGGAGTCCTGTTCGGGGGAAGCCGGGTCCGGGGAAGCCGGGTCCGACTCCGGAGAGGCCTGTTCCAGGACCACGTGCGCGTTCGTTCCGCTGATGCCGAAGGAGGAGACAGCAGCCCTGCGCGGACGCCCCACCTCCGGCCACACCCGCTCCTCGGCCAGCAGCGACACCGCACCCGCCGACCAGTCCACATGCGAGGTCGGCTCATCCACGTGCAGAGTGCGCGGCAGCACACCCTCCCGCATCGCCATCACCATCTTGATGACACTGCCGACCCCAGCAGCCGCCTGCGTATGACCGATGTTCGACTTCAGCGACCCCAGCCACAACGGCAGCTCAGCCGAATGCTCCTGACCATACGTAGCAATCAGTGCCTGCGCCTCGATCGGATCACCCAGCTTCGTACCCGTGCCGTGCCCCTCCACCGCATCAACGTCGGCGCCGGTCAGTCCGGAGTTGGCGAGAGCCTGACGGATCACCCGCTGCTGAGCAGGACCGTTCGGCGCGGTCAGACCGTTGGACGCACCGTCCTGATTGACGGCACTACCCCGGATGACAGCCAGGATCTGGTGACCATTGCGCCGGGCGTCCGACAGGCGCTCCACCAGCAGCATGCCCACGCCCTCGGAGAATCCCGTGCCGTCGGCGTCGGAGGAGAAGGCGCGGCAGCGACCGTCGACGGACAGGCCGCGCTGCCGGCTGAACTCGATGTAGATGCGCGGCGCCGACATGACGGTCACGCCGCCGGCCAGCGCCAGTGAGCACTCGCCCTTACGCAGCGCCTGCGCCGCGAGGTGCAGGGCGACCAGGGACGACGAGCACGCCGTGTCCACCGTGAGCGCGGGCCCTTCCAGCCCCAACGTGTACGCCACCCGACCCGACGCGACACTGGTGAGCACGCCCGATCCGATGTAGCCCTCGACCTCGGCGGGCACCTCGTGGACACCGGGTGCGTAGTCCTGCGGAATGGCACCGACGAAGACGCCGGTGTCGCTGCCACGCAGCGCACCCGGGTCGATGCCCGCCCGCTCCAGCGCCTCCCACGAAGTCTCCAGGAGCAGCCGCTGCTGCGGGTCCATGGCCAGCGCCTCACGCGGGCTGATCCCGAAGAAATCGGCATCGAACTCGTCCGCGTCGTAAAGGAACCCGCCCTGGCGGGTGTACGAGTGACCGGTCGCCGCCGGATCCGGGTCGTAGACGCGTTCCAGATCCCAGCCTCGGTTGTCCGGGAAATCTCCGATGGCGTCACCGGCGGTAGCGACGAGTTTCCACATTTCTTCGGGGGAAGCCACGCCCCCTGGGAATCGGCATGCCATACCCACGATGGCGATCGGCTCGCGATCCCGCCCCTCAACATCGGAGAGGCGACGGCGTGTGCTCTGCAGATCTGCGGTCACGCGCTTGAGGTAGTCGCGGAGCTTCTCTTCGTTCGGCATGTAAGAGCCATCCCCCCTGGACGATCAGGTGCCGGTGCCGCGGGCATCGCTAAATGCGCTCACTCGTTCGCACGGCAGACTTCCACAGGGTGGCTTGGCTACGTCTTTTCCGACGCTAAAGCGCCTGGTACCGGAGGTGCGGGTGGATCACACAATGACCGGCGCGGCACGACTCCGCCAGTTTTTAGCACCAATTTAGGAATCCCTCTTACGGTGCTTCAGAATTGCGCGCGGAAACGCGGCATCTCTTTTCATGCCGAGCGGGGAGACCCACCTCATGAATTTTGGCGAAGAATCCGGCATAGAACCCGAAATGGCAACCGATACAGAGTTCGACGCGGAGACCGGCATACCTTCCTTTCCCATGGTCCGGTCCTGTCCGTTCGGGCCTCCTCCGGAATACGCCCGGCTGCGCAGCGAGACACCGGTGTCCAAGGTGCGTCTGCAGGATGGCGGGACGGCCTGGCTGCTCACCCGTTATCAGGACGTACGCGCTCTGCTCAGCAATCCGGCGACCACCTCGAACCGTGCCCACCCGGCGTTTCCCGCGACCGTGGCCAATACACAGGCTTTCGCCCAGAAGGGCTTCCTGCTGTCCATGGATGCGCCCGAGCACGCGCTGCACCGCCGGATGGTGACGGGCGAGTTCACCGCTCACCAGGTGCGCCGGCTGCGGCCCCGCATCCAGGAGATCGTCGACGAGTGCGTGGACCGTGTGCTGGCCGTGGGCGCCTCCGGCCGGCCCGTCGACCTGGTACGAGAACTGGCTCTGCCCGTCCCCTCCCTCGTCATCTGCGAACTGCTCGGCGTGCCCTACACCTCGCGCGACATCTTCCAGAAGAACACCGAGATCCTGCTGAGCCGCGCCAGTACCGCGGCGGACCGCGAGGGGGCGTTCGCTTCGCTCCGTGCGTTCCTCGGCGAACTGGTGACGAGCAAGGACTCCGAACCCGACGACCGACTCCTGAGCCGTCTCATCGTCAAGTACCGCGAGGCAGGCCTCTACGACCATGAGCACCTGACCGGGTTCGCGATGCTGCTCCTGCTCGCCGGACACGAGACGTCGGCCAACATGATCTCGCTGGGTGTGACGGTGATGCTCGACGGCCACCCGGCTGACCTCGACTCACTCGTCGCCGACCCCTCCCTGATGCCGCAGGCCGTCGAGGAGCTGCTGCGATATCTGAGCATCGTCGACTACCCGACTTCGCGGGTGCTACTGGAAGAGACCGAGGTCAGCGGGGTCCGCATCGGCGCGGACGAAGGGTTCATCGCGTCGGGGACCGCGGCCAACCACGACCCCGAGATGTTCCCCGACCCCGAGCTGTTCAACCCGCGACGCAACACCGCGGGCCATCTCGCCTTCGGCTTCGGCGTCCACGCCTGCCTGGGGCAGAACCTGGCCCGCGCCGAGCTTGAAATCGTCTTCAACACCCTGTTCTCACGCGTCCCGGGGCTGCGACTCGTCGAACCGACGGACCGGCTCCCGTACAAGGACTCGTCCGTCTATGGAATCCACACTCTGGAGGTGACCTGGTGACGACGCTGCGTATCTCCGTCGATCAGGCCGAATGCTGTGCCTCGTCCATGTGCGTCATGGTGGCGCCCGATCTGTTCGACCAGCGCGACGAGGACGGTATCGCCTTCGTCCTCAAACCGGAGCCCGGCCCGGACCAGCACGCGGAGGCCCGGGACGCGGCCCGTCGCTGCCCCTCACTCGCCATCCAGGTCCACGAGGACTGACGCGTTCCTCAGGACCGCAGTCCGACGCAGCCCCGAAAGGTTCTCCCAGTGGCTAGCAACGAAGACAAGTTCCGCGACTACCTCAAGCGTGCGACGGCCGATCTGCGACAGGCACGTCGTCAGCTGGCCGAGATCGACGCGAAGAGCCACGAGCCGCTGGCCATCGTGGGCATGGCATGCCGCTATCCGGGCGGAGTGGTCTCCCCCGACGGTCTGTGGGACCTGGTGGCGGATGGTGTGGACGCGGTCGGTGACTTCCCCGACGAGCGGGGCTGGGACGAGAACCTGTACGACCCGGATCCGGCGGCGACCGGTCACTCGTACACCCGCCAGGGCGGGTTCCTTTATGACGCGGACGAGTTCGATGCCGATTTCTTCGGTATCAGCCCGCGCGAGGCTCTGGCCATGGACCCGCAGCAGCGGCTGCTCCTGGAGACTTCGTGGGAGGCGCTGGAGCGGGCGGGCATCGATCCGCAGACCTTGCGCGGCAGCGACACCGGCATCTTCACGGGCGTGATGTACAACGACTATGCCTCCCGGCTCAGCCCCGCACCGGAGGGTTTCGAGGGCTACATCGTCAACGGCAGCCTCGGCAGTGTCGCGTCGGGTCGGGTGGCGTACACGCTGGGGCTGGAAGGGCCCGCGCTCACGGTGGACACGGCGTGCTCGTCGTCGCTGGTCGCCCTGCACCTCGCGGCGCAGGCGCTGCGTAAGGGCGAGTGCTCACTGGCGCTGGCCGGCGGCGTGACCGTCATGTCGACCCCCAGTACGTTCGTGGAGTTCAGCCGGCAGCGCGGCCTGTCCGCCGACGGCCGGTGCAAGGCGTTCTCCGACTCCGCCGACGGGACCGGCTGGGGCGAAGGCACGGGCCTGCTCGTCCTGGAGCGGCTGTCGGACGCCCGGCGCAACGACCACCCCGTGCTGGCCGTCATCCGGGGCAGCGCCGTCAATCAGGATGGTGCGTCCAACGGTCTGACCGCCCCCAACGGCCCTTCGCAACAACGGGTGATCCGCCAGGCGCTGGCCGATGCCCGCCTCACGCCTGCGGATGTGGATGTGGTGGAGGGGCATGGTACGGGTACGAAGCTGGGTGATCCGATCGAGGCGCAGGCACTGATCGCTACGTATGGTCAGGAGCATTCGGCTGAGCAGCCGTTGTGGCTGGGGTCGCTGAAGTCCAACATCGGTCATACACAGGCGGCTGCTGGGGTCGGCAGTGTCATCAAGATGGTGATGGCGATGCGGGAGGGTGTGCTGCCGCGCACTCTGCATGTGGATGAGCCGACCTCGCATGTGGACTGGTCGGCGGGTGCGGTGTCGCTGCTGGCCGAGGAGCGGGTGTGGCCGGAGGTGGGGCGTCCGCGCAGGGCGGCCGTCTCCTCCTTCGGCATCAGCGGAACGAACGCGCACGTGGTCCTGGAACAGGCCTCCCCGGACCCGGCTTCCCCGGACCCGGCTTCCCCCGAACAGGCTTCCCCCGAACAGGCTTCCCCGGATTCGGTTCGGGTGGTGCCGTGGGTTCTGAGTGCCCGTTCCGAGGAGGCTTTGCGTGAGCAGGCGGTGCGGTTGCGGGAGTTCGTGACCAACAACGGTGATGTTGCTTGCAGTGATGTGGGTCGTTCGTTGGTGGTGTCGCGGTCGGTGTTTGATCATCGGGCGGTGGTGGTGGGTCGAGGCCGTGGCGAGCTGCTGGCGGGCCTGGACGCGGTGGCTGTGGGTGAGGTGGGGCCCGGGGTGGTGGTGGGTCGGGCGGGTGTGGGGCGCACGGCGTTCCTGTTCACCGGTCAGGGTGCTCAGCGGGTGGGTATGGGCCGGGAGCTGTATGCGGGTGAGCCGGTGTTCGCGGAGGCGTTCGATGCGGTGTGTGGGGTGGTGGATCCGTATCTGGCGGTGCCGTTGAGGGACGTGGTGTTCGGCGGGGGCCCGGAGGGGCTGTTGGACCGGACGCAGTACACGCAGGTGGCGTTGTTCGCGGTGGAGACGGCGTTGTTCCGGTTGATGGAGCATCGTGGGGTGCGTCCGGATGTGCTGCTGGGACATTCGGTGGGGGAACTCGTCGCGGCGCATGTGTCCGGTGTGCTGTCGCTGGAGGATGCGGGGCGTTTGGTGGCGGCGCGGGGCCGGCTGATGGAGGCCGCGCGGGATGACGGGGCGATGCTCGCGGTGGCCGCGTCGGAGAGTGCGATTGCCCCGTTGCTGGCCGGCTTCGCCGGGCGGGTGGATGTCGCGGCGGTCAACGGACCGGGCGCTGTCGTCGTGTCCGGGGATGCGGACGCGATCGAGGAGCTGGCTGGGGAGTTTGCCGGCCGTGGGTGGAAGTCGAAGCGGCTGGCGGTCAGTCACGCGTTTCACTCCGCGCATATGGATGAGGTGCTGGAGGAGTTCACCGCGGTCGCTTCGTCACTGACCTTCGGACTGCCAACGATTCCGGTCGTGTCGAATGTGACCGGCCGGGTCGCGACGGCCGAGGAGCTCGCGGATCCGGGTTACTGGGCCCGGCACATCCGTGGCACCGTCCGCTTCCACGACGGGCTGACCACCCTCGCCGCCCAAGGCGTCAGCACCTACCTCGAACTGGGACCGGACCCGGTCCTGACCGCCATGGTCCAAGAAGCCCTGCCCGCAGCCGACCTGACCGCGGTCGCTGTTCTGCGTGGGGGCAGGGACGAGGAGCGTTCCGTGCTGGGCGCCCTGGCCACCGCCCACACCGTCGGCACCGAGATCGACTTCACCTCATTCCTCCACGAGGGCCACCGCACCGACCTGCCCACCTACGCCTTCCAGCGCCGGCGCTACTGGCTCCAGGGCACCCACCGCAACGATGTCACCGGCGCCGGCCTCACCCCGACCAGCCACCCCCTGCTGGGAGCACACCTGGAACTCGCCGAAACCGGCCAGCACATCCTCACCGGCCGCCTCACCCCCACCGACCAGCCCTGGCTCGCCGACCACACCATCGCCGGCGCCACCATCCTGCCCGGCACCGCACTCCTCGACCTCGCCCTGCACACCGCCACCCTCACCGGCCACCCCACCCTGGACACCCTCACCCTCCACACCCCCATCCACCTCACCCCCCACACTCCCCGCACCCTCCAAATCACCACCAACAACAACAACAACGACCAGAACGGCACCACCGAACTCACCATCCACACCCGCCCCGAAACCAACCACCCCACCAACCCCGACACCAACCCCGATACCCCGGCGCCCTGGACCCTCCACGCCACCGCCACCCTCACCCACGACGAACCACCCACCACCCCCGTCGACCACACCATCTGGCCCCCCGCCGACACCCACCCCGTCGACCTGACCGGCCTCTACGACCGCCTCACCGACCACCACTACACCTACGGCCCCGCCTTCCAGAACCTCACCCACCTCACCCACAACCCCACCACCCACCAACTCCACGCCACCCTCACCCTCCCCGACCACCTCGACCCCACCGGACACACCCTCCACCCCGCCCTCCTCGACGCAGCCCTCCACGCCCTCCTCGCCACCACCCCCGACCTCACCACCACCCTCATCCCCCACACCTGGAACCACACCACCAACACCCCCACCAACACCCCCACCACCACCCTCCACGCCACCCTCACCCCCACCAACACCGACCACACCACCTACACCCTCACCGCCACCACCCCCACCCACCCCACCACCCCCACCCTCACCATCAACAACCTCACCCTCCACCCCATCGACACAGCAAAACTCGGCAAGCAGAGCAGCGCCCGTATACCCCTGCATCACATCCACTGGGTGGAGGCCGAACTGGGCTCCGAGCAAGTCGACTTGGCGAATCAGGCCGCAGTCCTGGGCCCGGATCCGCTTGACATCGCGAGCCGGTTCGGGCTCGGTGCCGACGATGCGTCGCGGCCGTACCTCTTCTTCGTCACCTGCGGTACTGCCGCCGACGCCACAGGCGAGGGTGCGTACGCCGAGGTGGAACGGCTGCTGGACCTCGTACAGGAGTGGCTCGCGGACGAGCGTCGCGGTGACTCCACGCTGGTCGTGCTGAACGGTGCGGGCGGCCCCGACTCCGAGGCATCCCTCGACGCGGCCGCCGCATGGGGCCTGCTGCGTACGGTCGCGGCGGAGAATCCGGGTCGCGTACGCCTCGTCGACCTCGACCTGGCGGACGCCGAGGGCGTACAGGCGTTGCCCCGCGCCCTCGCCTCCGGTGAGTTGGAGCTGCGGCTCGCGGACGGGCGGATGACCGTGCCTCGTCTCGTCCAGGCCACGGGCGGCACCCGGGGCAGCGCGCAGCAGCAAGACCAGGCTCGTACAAAGCCACAGCTACCGCCCCAGCCCCAGCCACAGCCGCTCGATCCCAACGGCACCGTCCTCGTGACCGGCGCGACCGGTGCCCTGGGCGCCGCGCTGACCCGGCATCTCGTCTCCGAGCACGGCGTACGGCACCTCCTGCTGCTCAGCCGGCGTGGAATCGACGCCGACGGTGCCCGGGAACTCATGGAGGAGCTGCGTGCTGCCGGGGTCCGAGTGGAGCTTGCCGCTTGTGACATCGCCGACCGGGACTCGGTCGCGCGACTGCTCACGGCAATCGATCCCGCGCACCCCCTGACCGGCGTATTCCACACGGCGGGTGTCCTGGACGACGGCGTGGTCCAGTCCCTCGATGCGGCACGGTTGGCGCGGGTGTGGCTCCCCAAGGCGGACGGGGCCCGGCATCTGCACGAGCTGACCAGGGATGCCGCTCCAGCGGCGTTCGTCCTGTTCTCCTCGGTCGCCGGGCAGGTCGGCAACGCCGGCCAGGCCAACTACGCGGCCGCCAACACCTTCCTCGACGGCCTCGCCGAACACCGCCACGCCCAGGGCCTGCCCGCCACCTCGATCGCCTGGGGGCTTTGGGACACGACGGAACCTCTGGACGGGAAGGGCGGCAGCGAGGGCAGGGACGGCATGGGAGCGGCACGTACCGCACTCGGAGGGCTGCGGTCGATCAGCGTTCCCGAGGGCCTCGGCCTGCTCGACGAGGCACTCTCCGATCCGAGGCCGGTCGTCGTGGCCGCCCGTTTCGACCTGCCCGCCCTCCGCGAGCGGGCAGCGGCGGGAGCGCTCGCGCCCCGGCTGCGCGGCCTCGTCGGCCGGTCGGCGCCGCGCGGCGCCCGGACCGCGGGGGCGCCGCTGTCGGCGCAGCTCATCGGGCTTGCCGAGCCGGAGCAACGGGAGGTGTGCCTGCGTCTGGTGCGGACCACGGTGGCGTCGGTACTCGGGCTCGCGGACGAGGGACGGATCGAGGACGAACAGCCTTTCAAGAGCATCGGGTTCGACTCGCTGACCGCGGTCGAGCTGCGCAACCGGCTGAGCGCGGCGATCGACGGCCCGCTGCCCGTGACTCTCGTCTTCGACCATCCGACGCCCCTGGACCTCGCAGAGCACCTCTGGACGACCCAGCGCCCTGCGCAGGCGCCCACCCCGGTCCTCACCGAACTGGACCGGCTGGAAGCCGCGTTGACCGCCGACCCCGACGACGAACTGCGCCGTACGGTCGCCGCCCGCCTGGAGCGGCTGCTCGCCGCCTGGTCGCCCGTCGTGCAGGACGGCGGCGCCGCGCAGGAGGCCGACGCGGTCGCCCGAATCCACAGCGCGTCGGCCACGGAGATTCTCGACCTGATCGACGAGGAGTTCGGGCGGACCTCCTGAGCGACCGCACGCACCGCACACAGCACACGCAGCACACGCACCGCACGCACGGCACACAGCACACGCACCGCACACAGCACACGCAGCGCCCCGCGGGCTCGCCCCGCGTTCGCCACCGAGCCACCGAGCCACCGAGCCACCGAGAGAACAGGAAGACGCCCCATGTCCCATTCACCTGCTGTGCCTACACTCACCACTGGCCGCACCACCACACCCGTCACCTGGAACGTGCTCACCGACGACGATCCCGCTTCCGTGGTGCTCGCGGTCGACTTCGACGCCACCGGCCGGGCCGAGGCGCGGTTCACCGACTTCGTTGGCCACATCGGCGCGGGCCTCACGGTATGGGAGACGATCCCGCAGGCCGTCGCCACTCGCCCGGACCTGCCCGCCGACGCCTACGTCAAGCAGTGGATGGACGAGATCAAGGCCAGTGGCCGGCAGGTCCGCGCCGTCCTCGGGTTCTGCGCGGGCAGCGTGTACGCCGCGGCTATCGCCGAGGAGATCGAGGCCTGGCGGGGCAGCTTCCCGCTGACGATCCTGTTCGATCCGGAGCGGGCCTCGGCGGCCAGCATGTACTGGCAGTTCCACAAGGCCGTCGGGCAGATGACGCAGACGGTCGGCCCCGCCGAGACCGGGCGGGCGCAGGACGCGGGCCAGCGGGCCCAGGAGGACTGCCGGGATCTGACGGATCTGGCCCGCAGGCTGCTGGTGCTCTACCACACGGTCGCCACCAAGGCGTTCGACAAGCTGGGCCTCGACAGTGTCCGGCGGGCCGAACTGACCGAGACCGCAGGTGCGTTCCTCTCCTACCTGGCCACCGCCGAGCAGATCGAGCCGATGCCTGCCTGGCGTCGCTCGACCGTGATCACCTCGGCGACGCCCACCAGCGGCCTCAACGCGCTGCGCGCCCTCAACCCCGGCCAGTTCGACGAGGTCGCTGCCGAGGAGGTCCGCTTCGACGTCGCCCACGTCGACCTGCTGCGCACCCCTGACATCGCCCGCATCGTCGCCGGCCTGGTCAAGGACCGCACCTAGGCCGTGTCCGACCTGGGCCGTGTCCGCCAAAGCCTAGGGCCTCTCGGTTCGGCTCAGCCCCGGGCCTGCCGCCCACCAGCGCCCTTTCGACCTGTGAAGGAACCCGGATGCTCACCACTCCCACCACGCCGGTGACCGGCCCGGCGCCGGCTCTTGTCGCGGCCAACCGCAAGGAGCAGGCGCTGTGGCTGCTCGAAGAGCTCGTACCGTCCAGCGCCGTCAACAACCTCTCCGTCGTCTTCACCGCCGAGGACGCGCTGGGGGAGTGGGAGGTCCAGGAGGCCCTTGACGCGCTTCTGCGCCGGCACGACATTCTGCGCACCGTCTTTTACGGCACGGCCGCCGGACTGGTGAAGCAGACCGTGCCGGCCGAGCGGTTCGGCGTGCGGGTCGACAGCCGCGAGATTGCGGGGGACGCGGTCGATGAGGAGATCGACGCGGTGGTACGGGCGCCGTTCGCGTTCGACGGGCAGCCGCTGGTGCGCGCCGCGCACCTCCAGGGCCCCGACGGCGACGTGGTGTGCATCGTCGTCCACCACATCGTCTTCGACGCGATCTCCTCCGGGATCCTGCTGGAGGAGTTCATCGAGGCATACGAAGGGATTTCGGCGGGGCTCGGTGTTCCCGACCACCTTCAGGAGGTTCAGCGTCCGCTGCGTCCGGCCCCGTACGAGGAGGAGAGCCTCGCCTACTGGCGGCGGCATCTGGAGGGCTTCGACCCGAGCCGGCTCGGCCTGTCCTGCGGGACGGAGGACATCCCCGAGCCGACCCTGACCGGCGACTACGTACTGCACGCGCTGTCGCCCCGGGCTCACGACGCGGTCCGCCGCCTCCAGCGCGAGCTGCGCGCCCCCGAGGGCGTCGTGCTGCTGGCCGCCTACTACCTGCTGCTCGCCCGGCACGGCGCCGGCCCCGACATGGTCGTCGGCTCCCCGGTCAGCGTCCGTGGACCGGAGGCGCCGCGCGCCGTCGGCTACCACGTCAACACGCTTCCGCTGCGCGCCCACGTCGACCTCGATGCGGGCTTCCGGGACCTGACCGGCCGGGCCCGTGAGGCGTTCTTCGGGGCGATGACCCACACGGACGTGCCGGTCGACGCACTGCTGCCGGAGATTCAGCACACCGGCGCGACCTGGCGGAACACCGTCTTCCGGCATCTGTTCAACTACGTGCCCGATGCCGGGCCCGAACACTTCGAGATCGACGGCATCACCGCCCGCCGCCTGCTCATCGAGAACGGCCACAGCAAGTTCGACCTGGAGTTCTTCTTCTTCGCCTCGCCGCAGGAAATCAAGATCCGCGGGGTCTTCTACACCGAGATCCTCCACCGTACGGACGCCGAACTTCTCCTCGAACGCTATGACGACCTGCTGATCGCGCTCGGTGCGGACCCGGACCGGCCGATGGGCGACATCCCCGTGCACAGCACCCGGGACACCCTCGTCATCAGTACCGCCAACGCCACCTCCCGTACGGTCGAACCCGCCACCCTGTTGCGGGCCGTCGCCGACCGGGTACACGCCGCCCCCGACGCGACCGCCGTTGTCACCGAGAGCCGGGAGTGCAGCTACGCGGCCGTGTGGGCGGCGGCGCTCGCCAACCGGTCCGTGCTCACCGGCGCGGGCGTGGCCCCCGGTTCGGTCGTGGCGCTCGCCGGGCGGCGCGGCCCCGAACTCGCCGCGGCGGTCCTCGGCACCTGGCTGGCCGGCTCCGCCTACGTGGCCCTCGACCCGGACCACCCCGACCGGCGCATCGCCCACCTCCTGGAGGACTCCGGCGCCACCGCGGTCCTCGCCGCCCCCGGCATCGAGGTGTCCACGGCGCCGGGAACCCCTGTGCACCCGATGGCCGAGGTCACCGCCACCGCCACCATCCCCGCCGGGTCCGAAACCGACCTCGCCGCAGCCTCAGGCCCGGATGACACCGCCTTCCTCGTCTACACCTCCGGCTCCACCGGCGTCCCCAAGGGCACCGTCATCACCCACCGCGGCATCGCCAACGTCATCACGCACTTCGCCGCCGAACTGCGGGCAGCACAGGACGACACCACCCTGTGGCTGACCACGTTCACCTTCGACATCTCCTCGGTCGAGCTCTTCGTGCCCCTCATCAGCGGCGGCCGGATCGCCGTCGCGCCGGACGACGCCCGCACCGACGGCGAGGCCCTGCGCGCTCTGCTGACCCGCCACGGCGTCACCATCGTCCAGGCCACCCCCACCACTTGGCGGACCGTCGTCGACGCGGCCGAGGACCTGCTCGTCGGCGTGCGCGCCCTCACCGGGGGTGAGCCCCTGCCGCCCGCCCTGGCCCGGAAGATCACCGCGGCCGGCTGCGAGCTGCGGAACGCCTACGCTCCGTCCGAGACGACCGTCTACTCCACCTCCGGGCTGGTGCCCGAGGACACCACCTGCGTCGACATCGGCGTTCCCATCGCCAACACGGTCGCGTTCGTCGCCGATGACGCGGGCCGCGAACTCCCCGTCGGGGTACGTGGTGAACTGTGCGTCGCCGGACACGGAGTCGCCGCCGGCTACCACGGACGCCCCGAACTCACCGCCGAACGGTTCGCCGTCCACCCCGTCCACGGCCGCTACTACCGCACCGGCGACCTCGCCTGCTGGCTGCTCGACGGGCGCCTCGAACTCCACGGCCGCGTCGACCGGCAGGTCAAGGTGCGAGGCAACCGCATCGAACTCGGAGAGGTCGAAGCCGTCCTCCTCGAACACCCCGACGTGGCCGGCGTCGCCGTCGTCGTCGACGAGGCCCCCTCCGGACCCGCACTTGTCGCCTTCCTCGTCCCCGAGGACGGCCCCGACACCCACGACATCGCCGGCCGGCTCTGGCAGCACGCCCGCGCCGCTCTCCCCGGAGCGGCCGTACCCCAGGAGTACCTGACCGTGGACGCCTTCCCCACCACCGTCAGCCAGAAGACCGACCACCTGGCGCTCACCCGGCTCGCCGCCCAGCGCCGCACCGAGCGCGCCGCCGGCGGCGCCGGCGGCGCCGACGCCGAGAGCGACGAACTCGTCGCAGGACTCCTCGCCCTGTGGCGCGAACTCCTGGAGCGCGCCGACATCGACGCGACGTCCAACTTCTTCGCGCATGGCGGCCACTCCCTGCTCGGCGCCCAGCTGGTGCAGCGGATCGAGAGCCGCTTCGGCGTCACCGTCCGCATGGTCGACCTCTACAACGACGCGACACCGTACGGGACCGCGGCCCGCATCCGCGCCCTCCAGGAGACCGCCCCGGCCGCGCAGGGAGACGCACGATGAGCGACCAGGACCCCAAGCTCCTCGACTACCTCAAGCGCATGACACTCGACCTGCGCGAGGCCCGTCGCCGTATCGACGAACTGGAGGGCGCCCGGCACGAGCCCATCGCCGTCGTCGGCATGAGCTGCGCCTACCCCGGCGCCGGCTCCCCCGCAGAACTCTGGCAGATGGTCGCCGACGGCACCGACGCCGTCGGCGCATTCCCCACCGACCGGGGCTGGGATCTTGAGGGCCTGTACGACGCCGATCCGGACACCCCCGGCACCTGCTACACCCACAGCGGCGGCTTCCTCGCCGACGCCACCGCCTTCGACGCGGGTTTGTTCGGCATCACTCCCAAAGAAGCCCTGGCCATCGACCCCCAGCAGCGGCTGCTCCTCGAACACTCCTGGGCCGCGCTTGAGAACTCCGGCACCGACCCCCGCACGCTGCGCGGCAGCCGCACCGGCGTCTACGTCGGCGTCATGTACAGCGACTACGGCTCCCGCCTGCGCCCCGCACCCGACGGCTATGAGGGCTACATCGGCGCGGGCAGCGCTCCCAGCGTCGCCTCCGGCCGCATCTCGTACTCGCTCGGCCTCGAAGGGCCCGCCCTCACCCTCGACACCGCCTGTTCCTCGTCCCTGGTCGCACTCCACCTGGCCTGCCAGGCGCTGCGCCGCGGCGAGTGCACCACCGCACTGGCCGGCGGCGTCACGGTGATGGCCACCCCGGGCACGTTCGTCGAATTCGCCCGGCAGCGGGGGCTTGCCCCCGACGGGCGCTGCAAATCCTTCTCCGCCGACGCCGACGGGACGGGCTGGGCGGAGGGCGTCGGCGTGCTCTACCTCCAGCGGCTCGGCGACGCCCGCCGGGCAGGCAGCCGCGTTCTCGGTGTGCTGCGCGGCAGCGCCGTCAACCAGGACGGCGCGAGCAGCGGCCTCACCGCGCCCAACGGCCCCTCTCAGCAGCGCGTCATCCAGGACGCGCTGGCTGACGCCCGGCTCACCCCTGGCGACATCGACGCCGTGGAGGCACACGGCACCGGCACCACTCTCGGCGATCCCATCGAGGCACAGGCCCTGCAGGCTGTCTACGGCCGTGATCGCTCCACCGACCGGCCGCTGCGGCTCGGCTCGCTCAAGTCCAATATCGGTCACGCGCAGGCTGCCGCCGGAGTCGGTGGCGTTATCAAGATGCTCATGGCGCTGCGCCACGAGACCCTGCCGCCCACCTTGCACGCCGAACGGCCCACCAGCCACATCGACTGGAGCGCCGGCACCGTCGAACTGCTCCGCGAGCCCACCCCCTGGCTTCGCGGCCCGCGTCTTCGACGGGTCGGCGTCTCCTCCTTCGGCATCAGCGGCACCAACGCCCATGTGATCGTCGAAGAGGCCCCGGAAGAGACGACGGAACCGGGGGCCGCGGCCCCCGGGACGGACACCCCGATATCCTCCCCGGCGCCGCTCGCCTGGCCGCTGGCCGGCCGCACCCCGCGAGCCCTGCGCGACCAAGCCGCCCGGCTCGCCGCGCACCTCGCCGCCCACCCCGCACTCGCGTCCGCCGATATTGCCCACACCCTGGGCACCGGCCGGACCGCCTTCCCACACCGGGCTGTTGTCGTTGCCGGCGACGCCGGGACGTTCGCCCATGGCCTGGCAAAGCTGGCCCGAGGTGGCGGCGCCCCCCAGATCGTCCGCGGCGCCCCGGTCGGCCGAGCCCCGCTGGCTGTCCTCTTCTCCGGCCAGGGATCCCAGCGGCCGGGCATGGGACGCGACCTGTACCGGCGTTTTCCCGTCTTCGCCGGCGCTTTCGACGAGGTGTGCGCCGCGCTCGACACCCACCTCGACGTGCCGCTGCGCGAGGCACTGTGGGCGGCACCGGACGGCACGGACCGCGGGCTCCTCGACCGCACTGCCTACACCCAGCCCGGCATCTTCGCCTTCGAAGTAGCCCAGTACCGTCTTCTGGAGAGCTTCGGCGTGCGCCCCGCCTTTCTGGCAGGCCACTCCATCGGCGAGCTGACCGCCGCCCACGTCGCCGGCGTATGGACGCTCGCCGAGGCGGCCGCCCTCGTCGCCGCCCGCGGTCGCCTGATGCAGGCGCTCCCGTCCGGCGGTGCGATGCTCGCCGTCCAGGCCACCGCCGACGAGGTACGTCCGCTGCTCGCCGGACATGAGCAGCACGTCGCCCTCGCCGCCGAGAACGGCCCCACGTCGGTGGTGATTTCCGGTGACTCGGACGCCGTCGCCAGTATCGGCACGCACTTCGCTGAACTAGGCCGTCGTAGCAAGCAGTTGACGGTCAGCCATGCCTTTCACTCGCCCCATATGGACGGCATGCTCGACGAGTTCGCGACGATCGCCAAGAGTCTCGACCCCGCCCCGCCCACGATCCCCATCGTCTCGAACCTCACCGGAACAGCGGCCACCCGCGAGGATCTGGCGTCCGCCGACTACTGGGTGCGGCACGTGCGCGACACCGTCCGCTTCGCCTCCGGCATCGGCTGGCTCGCGGGACAGGAAGTCGGCACCTACGTCGAGGCCGGCCCGGACAGCATCCTCACCCCCATGGTTGCCGAATGTCTGGGCACAGCCGCAGGGGCCGCAGAGGCTGTTCCGCTCGCCCGCCGCGACCAGGACGAGGCCACAGCCTTTCTGGCAGCCCTGGCCCGGCTGCACGTGCGGGGCGCCACCGTCGACTGGGCCGCCCAGACCGTCGGCCACACCGTCGCCCCGGTCGAACTGCCTCCGTACGCCTTTCAGCACCGCACGTACTGGCTCGACGAGGTCGCCTCCGCCCCGCGCACCGTCCCCGCCGGGCGGCGGGCAGCGGCGGCCGGGGACGCCACCGATGCGGACGAGCCCGTCACGGCGGCTCGTCTCGCCGCAGCCACCCCGGCAGAGCGGCGCCCGCTGCTCCTCTCGGTGCTGCGCGAACTCGCGGCCGAAGTGATGGGCGCCGACTCCCCGGCCGAGGTCGGCACCGAAGTCGTCCTCCTCGAAATCGGGTTCACCTCCCTCATGGCGGTCGAACTCCGCAACAAGACCGCCGAGGCGACCGGCCTCGATCTGCCGCCCACGATCGTGTACGACTGCCCGACTCTCGAATCCATAGCGGATTACGTGGATTCACTCATGACCAAGGAATGAGGCTCACCCGTCATGTCGAACAAGCAGAACACCGCTGTGTCCGAAGCCGTTGCCGTGGTTGGGATGGCGTGCCGTCTGCCGGGTGCGGAGAATGTTGATCGGTTTTGGGAGGTGCTTGCTGAGGGTCGGGAGACTGTTGGTGA
>NZ_JBVJMU010000034.1:0-17145 GCF_055584045.1 Streptomyces sp. NPDC104307 | reverse complement strand
TCGCACTGTCCCGACTGGCCGACGCCGACACCCTCCACCACACCCCCATCGGAGTCCTGCGCAGCGTCGAACGGCCGGTCTACGACACGCTGATGGCCGAACAGCTGGACACCGCCGTCGAACAGAAGGGCAAGGGCGACCTCGCGGCACTCCTCGCGGGCGGGGACACCTGGGCGGTAGGACCGGGACCGGCCGGCTGTGCGGCATGACGCACCACCATCCGGGATCGCGGCGACCGCGCGTGATGACGAGCCGGGATATCCGGCATTACGGTGCGGCGCCGTTGCCTGTTCATGGGTCGGGTGCTCCGGGGGAGGTGGAGGTCTGGCTGATCGGTCTGCCGGGTGCCGGCGATGGTGCGGGCGGTGCGGGTGGCGAGGTGCTGGACGCGGCGGAGCGGGCCAGGGCGCGGGGGTTCGTGCGTGCCGGGGACCGGGCCAGGTATCGCGCTGCGCATCGTGCTCTGCGGTATCTCCTCGGGGCGTACCAGGGTCTGGCGCCGCATGAGGTGGTGCTGGCCCGCGATGAGTGCCTGAGCTGTGGCGGGCGTCATGGCCGGCCCCGGGCCGTGCCGGTCTCCGGGGCGGGTGCGGCGCCGCACTTCTCACTGTCGTACGCCGGGGATCTGGCTCTGGCCGCGTTCGCCGCGCGTCCGGTGGGCGTGGACATCGAGGACGTACCGTCACTTGCGACGGCCGGGGGTGTGGCGGGGCTGTTGCACCCTCGGGAGCAGGATGAGTTGAACGCTCTGCGGCCCGGCGGGCGGGCCGCCGCGTTCGCCCGGTGCTGGGCGCGGAAGGAAGCCTGCCTGAAGGGTACGGGCCGGGGGCTGGCCGAGGGTGTCGTGGAGCCGTACGTCGGCTGCGGCGAGCGGCCGGCGGCGGGGCCGGACGGCTGGGAGCTGTATGACCTCCCGGTACGCGGGGGCAGCGCCGCCGCCCTTGCCGTCCGCGCTGCCGGCTGCACGCCGCTGCCGCCAGGGGCTGCGGTTCAGGGTGTGGGTGCGGGCCGTGTGGTGGCGGCCGGAGCGGCGGCCGTGGGCTGAGCGGTGCGGGGCCGCAGCAGGAGGCAGGCCAGGGCGCCGGCGATCAGTACGGCGATCGGCAGGATCGTGGTGGTCTGCAGGGTGGCGGTGAACGCGGCGGCGTAGGTCTTGCCGGTGGCGAGCTCGGCGGCGAGGCGGCCCTGCAGCAGCGCGCCGACCGCGGCGGCGCCGATCACCGAACCGATCTGCCGCACCGTGTTGTTGACACCGGAGGCGGCGCCTGCGAGGTGGCGCGGCACGTGCCGCATGGCCTCGGTGGACATGGGGGCGATGATGCAGCCGACGCCCAGGCCGGTCAGCAGGGTGGCGGGTACGAACGCGAACCAGGCGGTGCCCGGTGCGGCGATGCACGCGATGGCGATGATTCCGGCGGCGTAGCAGATGAGCCCGGTGAGCAGGAGGTACTTGCCGCCGATGCGGTCGGCGAGGCGTCCGGCGAACGGGCCGACGGTCATGGACACCAGTGACGAGGGCGCGAGCACCAGACCTGCTTTGACCGCGCTGAGGTGGAGCACCGACTGCAGGTAGAGGTTGAAGGGCAGGACCAGGCCGAGCATCGCGATGGACACCAGACCGACCAGGGCCGTCATCGAGGTGAAGTTGCGGTCGCGGAACAGGGCGAAGGGGACGAGCGGCTCGCGGTCCTGGCGGCGGCGCTGGTGGAGGAGGAAGGCGGTGGCGAGGGCGGCCCCGGCGGCGAGCAGCCCCCAGATCCCGGCGCCCCAGTGGTAGCTCTCGCCCTCCTGCAGGCCGAAGGCGAGGCAGAACAGGGCGCCGGTGGCCAGGGCCACCCCGATGAAGTCGAAGCGGTGGGCGCGGCCGGGCCGGATGTCGGGTACGACGAGGAAGGTGAGGACCAGAGCCGCGATCCCGATCGGCAGGTTCACGAAGAAGATCCAGCGCCAGTCCAGGGCGGAGACCAGGAAGCCGCCCAGCGTCGGCCCGGACAGGGTGGCGAGACCGGCGACCGTGCCCCAGACGCCCATCGCGGTGCCGCGTCGCTCGGCGGGGAAGACCGCGATGATCAGCGTCATCGTCTGCGGGGTGAGGAGTGCGGCGCCCAGGCCCTGGACGACGCGGGCGGCGATCAGGGCTGTCGGTGTCGGGGCGAGCCCGCACGCGAGGCTGGCCACGGTGAAGACGGCCAGGCCGACCGCGAACAGGTTCCGCGGGCCACGCAGGTCGCCGAGCCGGCTGGCCGTGATGATCAGGGCCGAGAGCGTCAGCGCGTACCCGCTGACCGTCCAGAGGGTCTGGCCGAACGAGGCGCCCAGGCCGTCCATCATGTCCGGGATCGCGATGTTCACGATGGTGAGATCCAGCAGGGTCATGAAGAACCCGAGCGACAGAGTCACCAGGACGGCCCAGGGGTTCGCTCGCCACTTTCGCACGGTCCTGCTCCTTCTCGTAGCCCGGCGGTCTCCGGGTGCCTGCATCGAAGGTAACGCATCTTTCTGGATGCATCAAGAGAGATGTATGCGTGTTTTATGTATCACCTGAGATGGAGTTGAGGTAACCTATGGCCATGAATGGAGTCGAGCTCTTCCTCCTCGGACGCACCCTGATGAAGATCGGCGAAGCCGCGATGCCCGAACCCGAGGGCGGCAGCAGCCGATACGGCGGCAGCACACGTGCCGTACTCATCGTCGCCAGCGACGTGGCCTCCCACCCGGACAGCGCTGTGGGGGAGATCGCCTCACGCACCGGCCTGCCCCAGAGCCAGGTGTCCACCTCGGTCGCGCGCCTCAAGGAAGCCGACGCCGTCGTCACCACAGCGGACCCCGCCGACCGCCGCCGCCTCCTCGTGCGCCAGGCCCCCGAACTCTCCGCCCGCGTCACCGAGGTCAGAGCCACCACGATCGAGGACGCGCTCGCCACCGCCCTGGCCGACGGCACCCCGGAGGACCGCAAGGAAGTCACGGACGCCCTGGAGGCACTGGCCCGCCACCTCTCACCCCGCACCCCGGCCCGCGCGCGCACCCGAGGCACGACCACGCAGGCGCCGCGCTAACCCCGTACAAGCTCGCACGAGGAGGATCGCCGGACGTCCCGCGACGCCAGAACGGAGACATCCCTCCCATGCGAGCCATCGGCATCCCCCGCTTCGGAGCCCCCGAGGTCCTCACTGTCGTCGACCGGCCCCTGCCGGAGCCCGGTCCGGGCGAGATCCGCGTAAAGGTCACGGCCGCAGCGGTCAACCCGAGCGATCTCGCCCTGCGCGAAGGCCTGTTCGCCGGCTTCCTCAAGGCGTTCCCACCGCCCTACGTCCCCGGCATGGACGCCTCCGGCACCGTTGACGCCACCGGCCCCGGCTCCCGCTTCGCTATCGGTGACCCCGTCCTCGTATTCGTCAACCCGCTGCGCGCGCAGGGCGGCGCCCAGGCCCAATACATCACCACCCCCGACGACCACGCCACCGCCGCACCCGAAGGCATCGACCTGCACGACGCGGCGGGGCTGCCCATGAACGGCCTCACCGCCCACCAGGCGCTCGACCTGCTGAATCTGTCCGCGGGCGCCACGATCGCGGTCACCGGTGCGACCGGCGCCCTCGGCGGCTACACGGTCCAAATCGCCGTGCACCGAGGGCTGCGCGTCGTCGCCGGAGCGGACCCGGGCGACCACGACCTGCTGCGCGACCTGGGCGCCATGCCCGTCGGACGCACCGCCGACAGCTACCTCGAAGCCGTGCCCGAAGGCGCCGACGCACTCATCGACGCCGCAGCCGTTGGACAGCCGCTCCTCCCGGTCATCCGGCCCGAGGGCGACTACGTCCAGTGCCGCCCCGGCCCGCTCGACCTCGCACCCGGCACCGTCCACCACCACCTCAACGTCCTCGCCTACGCGAACAAGGCCGCGGCCCTGACCGAACTCGCCGCACTGGCGGCCAAGAACGTTCTGACTCCACGCACGGCGGCCCGTCTCACCCCCGACCAGGCACCCGAAGCCCACCGCAGATTGGAGGCGGGCGGCCTGCGAGGACGCCAGCTCATCGTCTTCTGAGACAACCCGGGACCGGACGGCATGACCTTCAAGGCCTCGTCGGGGCCCGGAACCCTCCCCGCGGCAGCACGACGCGGCCGCCCCGGGGACCCGGCGGTGACCGATCAGGCCTCCCGTTCCACCGGCAGCCACAGCTCGGCATCCGCCTCGCGGCCGTCCGCCGACATCCGCGTACGAAGGATCTCCGGCCCGGGACGGCTCCGGTACGGGTTCGAGGGGAACCACTCGGTGAACACATCCCGCCACAGCACCTGGATCGCCTCCGGCGCCGGCCCCGAGGTGGTGAAGACCGCCCATGTCCCGGCCGGCACCGGCAGCGTGGCCATCCCCTGCGGCGCGGGCGCCAGGGTGACGACCCCGTAGTAGTAGTCGAGGCCGGTACCCTCCGCCCGGCTGGGATCGAGGCCGTCACAGACCGCGAGAATGCCGTACGGCTCCTGGTCGGACAGCCTCTCCAGCAGCCCCCTTGCCCGGTCACCGGCCCCGCGGACGAAATCGATGATCGCCCGGTTGGGCCCCGAGTGCACGAGCGGAACCCGGGCCTTCGCCCCGACGACGGTGAACTCCGGCTTGTGCACCACGCGGTAGCGCATGCTGCTGCTCCCCTCGACGATGAGGCGGAACGTCATCCGGGGCTGGGAGCTGAGCGCCGCGCCGGTGCGCCGTGCCTCGCCGGGGCCGACGCCGTGCACCGTACGGAACGCCCGCGCGAACGCCTCTCCCGAGCCGTATCCGTACCGCACCGCGATCTCCAGCAGCGTCCGCTCACCGGCCAGCACCTCCGCGCCCGCGACGGTCAGCCTCCGGCGCCTGATGTACTCCGACAGCGGCATCCCCGCGAGCGCCGAGAACATCCGCCGCAGGTGGTACTGCGACGTGGCCGCGACCCGCGCCAGCTCACCGACGTCGATGGACCCGTCGAGCCGCCGTTCGATGTGCTCCATGGCCTGATTGAGCCGCTCCAGCACGCTCGCCTCCAAGATCCCGGACACCGATTCAACCAGGCGCGGCCCCGCACCCCCCACCCGAGAAAACCGGTGCGGCAAGTGTCGGGTGACCAGGACGGACGGTGCGGCACGCTGACGGCATGGACGACACGACCTTGGTATCCCGCTTCCTCCGCGACGGCTTCGTCAAGCTGGAGGGTGCCGTCGCGCCCCGCGTGGCCGCAAGCTGCGCACGGCTGCTGTGGCGGGAGACGGGCTGCGACCCGGACGACCCGCAGACGTGGACACAGCCCGTGCACCGGGTCGGCGGGATGGCACAGGGACCGTTCGCGGCCGCGCCCAACTCCCCGGCCCTGCACCGGGCATACGACCTGCTGGCCGGGGCCGGGCGCTGGGAGCCGCGCTACTCGCTCGGCACCTTCCCGCTGCGCTTCCCGCACCAGGAGGAGCCCGACGACGCGGGCTGGCACATCGAGGGCAGCTATGCGGTGGAGGGCGAGACCTGGCCCTTCACCAATCTCCGCTCACGCGGCCGGGCCCTGCTGATGCTGTTCCTCTTCAGCGAGGTGGGAGAAGAGGACGCCCCGACCCGGATCCGGGTCGGCTCCCACCTCGACGTGCCGAAGGTGCTGGAGCCGTACGGGGAGCGGGGCGCGAGCGGTCTGGCCATCGCGCCGGACCTCGTAGCGGCATCCGCCCACCGGCCGCTCGCCCTCGCTACCGGCTCCCCGGGTGACGTCTTCCTGTGCCATCCGTTCCTGGTGCACGCGGCACAGCCGCACCACGGGACGCGGCCGCGCTTCATGGCCCAGCCGCCGCTGATGCCGGCCGCGCCGTATGAACCGGAGCGGGCCGACGGCGCGTACTCACCGGTGGAGATCGCGATCCGTCGGGGCCTGGGGCATGACACCTCCGGCAACTAGAGCGTGTCGTCAAACTGCCGTCTGCCGCCGGGCGGCAAGAACCATCAGGGCTCCGATGGCTGCGAGGCTCGTCAGGACCATGCCGAACACTGTGGTGCCGGCAGTGAGGCCCACTGTGTCGCTGAGGTACCCGGCGGACACGGGCAGCACGCCGGCCAGTGTGTAACCCCCGGCGTTGAGGGCGGCGTTGGCCTCCGCGAGATGCTGGGGAGGGACGCTGGATCCGAGTAGTGACAGGCCGCCGAGCTGTCCCATCCCCTGGCCGGCCCCGGTGAGCAGTGCGGAGGTGAGGAGGACCGGTGCGGACGAGGTGTGTACGGCGGCCACCAGCATGATCATGCCGAGCGCGGTGCCGGCTGCGCCGGCCATGAGGATGGTGCGCCGGCGCAGCTGCCGGACGGCGAACTGCACGGCGGTGGCGGCGAGGAACATGGCGAAGGCCATGGTGCCGGCGGTGATCCGGCTGGTGGTGCCCAGCAGTCCCGAAAGGAGTGAGGGGCCCAGCGAGAGGACGAATGAGGTGGCGGTGATGCCGGGTGCGAACACGGCGATGCCCTGGATGAGCTGTGGGCCGTGGCCGCGCGGGACCGAGGGCATCCGCACCCAGGCGCCTTTCGCGGGTGCCGCGGGGCGCCGGAGCGGCATGCGGAGCACGGCGGTCACCGCGGTGAGGAGCAGCGCGGCCTCGACGGCGAAGACGGTGACGGTCGGTGCGGGCAGGGTCTCGGACAGGACACCGGCCAGGAACGGGCCGAGACCCGCGCCGAAGACCATCGCGCAGGAGGCGAGCAGGGCGCCGGTCCGCTTGCGTTCGTGACCGGCTACGTCGGTCACGG
This sequence comes from Streptomyces sp. NPDC104307, assembly GCF_055584045.1. Classification (NCBI taxonomy): domain Bacteria; kingdom Bacillati; phylum Actinomycetota; class Actinomycetes; order Kitasatosporales; family Streptomycetaceae; genus Streptomyces; species Streptomyces sp. NPDC104307. The sequence goes on along the minus strand of NZ_JBVJMU010000034.1, from coordinate 10,391 downwards.
CGGCCATACCGGCGCAGACGATGGCGCCGACAGCGATGCCGGTGAACAGCCGGGCCACGATCAGCGCGGCTACACCGGTGGCCGTCGCGAAGATCAGACACGCGACGAGGGCGAGCGCGAGGGCGGGCAGCAGTACGGGCTTGCGCCCGATCCGGTCGGAGATGACACCGGATACGAGGAGCGAGCCGAGGAGTCCGACGATGTAGAACGCGAAAACGACCGTCAGGGTGCCTTTGGAGAACCCGATATCGCGCTGCCACAGCATGTACAGCGGCGTGGGCGCGTTCGAGAGGACGAAGACGGCCGTGACCGGCCACGCGGCCAGCCACACCCACCACAACGGAGCGCCGCCCCGGCCGCCGGCCTGCACCGGGTCACCTCGCCCCGCCTCGCCGGCGGCACGGGCGGGTGCGGTACGGATCTCGGACATGGCTGTTCCTTCCGACGTCCCTGCAGTACGAGTCAAGTCGAACTTAACATGCAGTACGATAGAACTCGTACAGAGGAATCGAGCCACGAGGAGTCACCCATGCCTCCGACCGAAACGGTGTTCCCGGAGCCCCCAGGCCTCCCGGCGCCGCTGCCGGAGCCGGCGGTCGAAGACCTGCGGCTGGAAACGGTCCTGGCCGCACTCAGCGACCCCTTGAGGCTGACGATCGTCCGCAGACTCCTCCTGGAATCGGAGCAGTTCGACCACGCCTGCGGCTGGTTCGGCCTCGACCGGCCCAAGTCCTCCCTCACGCACCACTTCAAAGCGCTACGGGAGGCAGGGATCACCCGCCAGCGCCAGTACGGACTCGAACGCCGCAGCCACGTACGCGTCGACGACCTCGACACCCGCTTCCCCGGCCTCCTCGGCCTGGTCGCGGCCTGGACCCCGCCGGCATAGCCGAAAGCAAGCCTGCCGCCTCAGCGGAACTCGTGAACCAGCTGGATCTCGCCGACGATGTGAGCGTTGAAGTCGTCCAGCTCCTCGGCCGGAACCCAGAGCTCAAGAATCGTCCGCCCACCGGCCTGCTGGACGGGATACCGGCTCACGAACTCCGACTCGACCTCGAAACGAGTGACGAAGCCGGCGCCGTCGTGCTTCACGTTCCAGTCCCGTGCGATCCTCACCGCGTAATCCTCATTGAGGACCGGGTAGAAGATCGGCTGCTCGGGCAGCCGGGGCGGCCAGGCACGCCAGTTCAGCTCCCGAACCAGATCCAGCTCCTTGGGGCCGGTAGGGCGCCACAGTGTCGTCGTTGCCGGCTCGCTGGTCATCTGGGTCGCTCTCTGAAACGTAGGCCGCCGGGAGTGCGGCACGATACGGCACAGGGCGGCTCACCTCCGGTGCGTGGTGGCGAGGACGGCGGTGAGGCCCTCGGTGAGGGCGGTGTCGTCGCGCTCTGCGCTTGCCCAGGCGATATGGCCGTCGGGGCGGACGAGGACGGCGCGGATGCCGGTGAACTCGGCCGGTGGCTGGTACGGGGTGGCGGTGTGGATGTGCAGTCCTCGGCGCGCGTACCCGGCGAGGCGGCTGCTGCCGGTGAGGTCCAGCAGGAGGTGGCGGTCGACGCGCAGCAACGCGAACAGGCCGGTGTCGCCGAGGGTGAGGTCGGGGGCGCGGGTGCCGGTCAGCGGGTGGCCGCCGGGGGTGGTGGGCGGGTAGGTGACGGCGAGGGAGCTGACCTGGGCGGCCAGGCGGTCGTTGAGGTCGGGCAGGGTAGTGATCAGCCGGGCGAGCAGACCGCGCAGGTCGAGGCCTTCGGGGGTGAAGGCGGTCATCAGGGCGACCTGGGCGCGGCTGGTGGCGGTGAGATCGGCCCCGACGGGGTGGCGTTCGGTGTGGTAGGTGTCCAGCAGGCCTGCGGGCGCCCAGCCGTTGAGGGTGGCGGCGAGCTTCCAGGCGAGGTTGGCGGCGTCCTGGATGCCGACGTTCATGCCGACGCCGCCGGCGGGGAAGTGCTGGTGGGCGGCGTCTCCGGCGAGGAGGACGCGGCCCTTGCGGTACTGGTCGGCGAGGCGGGTGGCGTTGCCGTAGCGGGAGAGCCAGGCCGGGTCGCGCAGGCCGAAGTCGGTGCCGGCCATGGCGACCACGTTCTCGCGCAGTTCGTCCAGGGTGAGCTCGCCGGGCCGGGTGGTGGTGAGGTCGCGGGGGGTGATGCCGACCAGGCGGTGGGTGCCGCCGGGCATGGGGACGGCCATGAGGGCGCCTGCGGGGCCGAAGCAGCTGTATCCGGGGGCGGGCGGGTTGTCCAGGACTACGTCGCCGAGCCAGCCGAGGACCGTGGAGGGGGTGCCGGGGTAGTCGATGCCGGCCGCGGTGCGCACGGTGCTGCGGGCGCCGTCGCACCCGACCAGGTAGGCCGCCTGGAGGGTGGAGGGTCCGTGCGGTCCGGCGGTGTGCACGGCGATGTGGTCGAGGTGCTCGGTGAAGCCGGTGACCTCGTGGCCGCGCAGGATGTGCGCGCCCAGGTCAAGGGCCTGGCCCTCCAGCAGTGCCTCGGTGCGCTCCTGAGGCAGGGCGAGGGTGTGGGGGAAGGGGCTGGGCAGGCGGCGGAAGTCCAGTCGTGAGTCGAGGGCGCCGAAGTGGCCCCCGGACAGCGGTATGCCCTCGCTCACGAAGGGCTGGTGCGCGCCGCGGGAGGCAAAGGTCTCGATGGTGCGGGGGTGCACGGTCAGTGCGCGGGAGCGGGAGTCGCGTTCGGAGCGGGGCTCGATCACGGCGACGGTGATGCCGGCGCGGCGCAGTTCGCCGGCGAGCCACAGGCCCACGGGTCCGGCACCTGCGACGACTACCTGATAGCTCATGATCTTTCTCCTTCTCGACACAGACTCTTGGTCGGTGACCAATTCTTGAGTGGAGTAAACTAGGTCGGTGACCAAGAAGCAAGCCGGAGAAGACACCGCGGGCCGGCTCACCCGCACCGCCGTGATCGACGCCGCCCTCCGCGTGCTGGACGAGCGCGGCCTGGACGGACTCTCCACCCGGGCGGTCGCCGACCGCCTGGAGGTGCGGATGAACACCGTGCTGTGGCACGTGAAGACGAAGGCGCGCATGCTGGAACTCATGGCCGACGCCGTCCTCGCCGGTATCCGCTACGACGACCTCCCCGACGCCCCGCTGGCACGCGCCCGTGAGCTGGCCGGCCGATACCGGCACGCGCTGCTCGCCCACCGCGATGGCGCCGCCTTGGTCACCGGCACCTATCCGGCAGAACCGAACACGCTGCGCTTCGCCGACCGCCTCGTCGACGCATTCCTGGAAGCCGGCGCCGACGAGCGGCAGGCGGCGTGGACGGCCTGGACGGTCAACTACTTCCTCCTCGGCCTGGCCCAGGAGGAACAGGCCGAGGGCGACGAGGACGACGCAAGGCTCGCCCAGGCCGTCGACCGCGACACACACCCGGCGCTGCAGCGCGTCCTGCCTCATCTCCGGCAGAACTTCGACGAGCGCTTCGCCTTCGGCCTGGAAGCGGTTCTCTCCCGCATTCCCGACTGACAGCGCGCCCTCACCAAGTCACCCAGACGCCGCACCAGCACCGGGCCGCGCACCCGCCCCTGCCCAACTCGTCGACGGAGCGCACCCTCTCCTGGACACGAGTCGGCGAGGCCCGGGCCGTCGACGGCGCAGGCGCACACGGTGCCCGGGACGTCAGGCGCGATCCGGCCCGTGCCCGCGGGGGAAGTGGACCAGGCCGAAACGGCCGATACCCCCAGCCGGTAGCCAGGGGTCGGGATCCGACCCGACCTGGCCGTTCTACGGCGAGGTGCGCCTGAGGGATTCTCAGCCGGCCCCGCCAGGGCCGTGATGGCGCGGGAGTACGGGGGCGTCGCCGCCTCGATCACCCTGCGCCGACCGGCACCCCCCCCGGCAGATCACCGAAGACGGCCGAGGCTTCCGGGGTACAGGTACTTCCGTTCCGGGACGGTGGTGCCGTGCGCCCAGGCGTCGAAGAATCCGGTGAGGTCCGGCCGGCCGGAGACCTTCTTCGCGAGTGCTTCGAACTGGGGCCAGGTGGCGTTGCCGTAGCGGTGCTCCTTCTGCCACTGCCGGAGGGTCCCGAAGAAGGCGGCGTCCCCGATGGTCCGCCGCAGGGCGTGCATCATCATCGACCCCTTGTCGTACAGCGCCGGGTCCAGCTCCTTGCCCTGGCCCGGGTCATAGAGCTTCACGCTCCAGAAGCCGGGGTCCTGTTCGCTCTCCTCCACCAAGCCGGCGTAGAAGCCGGTGTCGAGATCGGCACCGCCCTTCTCTTCCCACAGCTGGTTGGCGTACTGAGCGACGCACTCGGCGATGCAGCCGTCACGCCAGTCCGAGAAGGAGACACTGTCGCCGAACCACTGATGGGCGTACTCGTGCACCATCGAGGCATCGAACATCACTCCGCTGTACGTCGGACGGCTCTGCGTCTCCAGCGCGAGGGGGCCGTTGCCGCCCCCGTCGGCTTCGCCGTCGATGACGATGCCACCGGCCGAGGAGAAGGGGTACGGGCCGAACTTCGAGGCCAGGAAGTCGATGATCTCCGGGAGCAGCGCCTCGGACACCGGGTCGATCACGGCGCCGGGGCTGTAGGCGTTGATGACCGGGGAGCCGTCGGCCAGTTTCGACGAGTGAACCGTGAACTTGTCGATGGCGAGGGTGCTGAGGTAGGTGGCGAGCGGCTTGTCCTCATACCAGCGGAAGGTCTTACGGCCCTTGGCCGGGGAAGTGGCCGGGCCGGGGCGGCCGTTGCCGATCACGGTCCAGGTGTCGGGGACCGTCGCGGTGAGCCGGAACGTCGCCTTGTCGGACGGGTGGTCGTTGGCCGGGTACCAGGCGGTGGCGGAGTGCGGCTCGCCGGTCACACTCACCCCGCCGTTGGTGAGCCGGTGCCAGCTCTCACCGACGGGCTTGCCGGAGTAGCGCACGCGGACGGCGAACTTCGCACCCTTGGCGATCCGGCCGGCCGGGGTGATGACCAACTCGTGTGCCCCGCTGCGGGTGACGCGTCTGACGGGGACGCCGTCGACAGTGACAGAGCCGACCTGGAAGCCCTCCAGGTCGAGGTGGAATCGGTCGAGCCTGTCGGTGGCCGTGGCGGTGACAGTGGTGTCGCCGGGGCGGGCCGGGTCGTAGGCCACGCGGACGTCGTAGTGGGAGACGTCGTATCCGGGGTTGCCGTCGTCGGGGAAGTACGGGTCCCCCACACCGGACCCCCCGCCGGTGCTGGCCGCGGAGGGTACGACGGTCAGCAGCACGCTGCCCGCCAGGATGCCCACCACCGTGGGGTATCGGTGCCGTTTCGTCGTGCTGCGCATATGTCCTGCTCCTGACCGTAGGGGTCGTGGTCGGCGATCAGCGGGTGGCGAGCTGCCAGGTGACGCCGAGAACGGCGTTGGTGCTGACGGTCTCGGTTCCGGGGTCCACGTTGTCGATGCGGTCGCATGCGTCGTGGAGGCAGTCGCCGACGCCGGTGGTGAAGCCGGAGACCGGAATTCCGGCGTCGCCGAAGGACTCGTGGTCCGAGCCGCCGATGCCGATGTCGAAGGTGGGCAGGCCCTTGGCGGCGAAGTACGCCTCGAACGCGTCCGTGGCCCTGGGTTCGTCGTGGACGACGAACCACTGCTGCACGTTCCTGCTGCCGGTCATGTCGAAGTTGAGGTAGACATCGATCCTCTCGCGTCCGGCGGCGGAGAGCTTGCGCACGTAGTCCTTGGAACCGATCAGGCCCTGCTCCTCCGCTCCCCACCACGCGAACCGCAGATGCCGCTTCGGCGCGACACCAGCCCGCGACATCGCGACGGCGGTGGCGAGCACCGCGGCCGAGCCCGAGCCGTTGTCGTTCATACCGGGCCCGGCCTCGACGCTGTCGAGGTGGGCGCCGACGAGCACGACGTGGTCCGGGTCGCCTCCCGGCCAGTCCGCGATGAGGTTGTGCCCGAGGACGCCGTTGTGCGTGAAGGGCCGCAGGCTGGTGCGGAAGCCCGCCCTGTCCAGTACGCCCTTCACGTACGCCAGCGACTGCTGGAAGCCCTTGGTGCCGTGGGCACGGTTGCCTCCGGTGCGGTCCGCGATGGACTGCAGCGCCCGCAGGTGCGGCATGACCTGCTCCGTGGAGACGACGGGTATCCGTGACGTCTTCGCAGCGGCGGCTTCGGCCGACGCCGCGGCGGGAACGGCGACCAGTGCCGCACACAGACCGAGTACCGCGGCCGTGTGCCGCATGCGGCTGAGTATCTCCATGCGTGACTCTCTCCTTGAGGGCAAGGCGGGACCTTCCGGCACAGAGCCGGAAGAAGAGAGTCGCTGAGTGATGTCAGAAAACTGTCAGAAACCTGTGGCCGCGAAGTGGCCGTCATCCATGAAAACCACGCGCTCCGCACAGCGGCGAATACCACCGATCGCCCCCGCACCGGCCCGGCAGATGTGCGGGGCCATACGCCTCCGCGCCATCCAGGTGAGAAGGACCCGGGTGGCGGGCGGGCAGTGCTTGTGGGCGTCCCTGAGCATTTCCTTGCTGCTCTGGTGGCCCGTCACAGCGACAACCCTGTCCCGATGACCGCTTAGCGAACCCAGGACGGTGCCGAGGTCATCCAGTGGACGAACAAGGACAGGCCCAACCAGCAGTTCCGCCTCGGCTGAGTCCCACCCCGAAGGGCCGGCCAGCCGGGCGGAGGGTCCTCATAGGAGCAGTCCAGCCTCTCGCAGCACGCCCTCGCCCAGCGTATGAACATCCAACGCTCCTACATCTCCCGTACATCTCCCGCATTCTCTCCGGTGCCAGGCCCGTCGCCTTGAGGAACGTGCGGGCGATCGCCAAACACCGTCAGGGCGACGCCGAGCTCGTCCCTCATGGCAGCCCGGGAAGGGCCAGTAGGGCACGGCCGACTATTCGCGGCGGGCGAGTTCCACGGAGGTGGGCGCGTACCAGGTGAGGTGCGGCTGGCCGCTGTACGGCGACGAGTGAGTGTCAGCCTGGAGCGATCTCTGTGACTGGGGGTGCGGAAAGCTAGTTGACGGTCTGCTCGGGACTGCGGGGAGTCAGTCCTGGACCGGTGTGCCCGGACTGATGTCGTACGCCTTCTGCACGAGGGCGGGGCGGCCGCCGTCGTTGAGCTGCCGGCTCCACAGGGCGTCAACTTGTTCGCGGGCCTGCGGCTCCATCTCTTCGGGCAGCAGGTTGCGGTAGCGCCGGTCCTCGCCGAGCAGGACCCGTACCGTGCGCTCGTAGACCGGTTCGGGGTCGTACTGCTCATGCGGGAAGGCCAGCTCGGCGTAGTCGTAGAGGCGGTCGGCGGGGTCGTCGCGCCATTCCCTCCACGTCTCGAACATCGTGTCGTTGAAGCCGGTCAGGAAAGGGCCGGGGTTGATCGTGGCGACCGTGACGCCGAACTCGGCCAGCTCCTGGTCCAGCGCGTCGGCGAACGCCTCCACCGCGTGCTTCGATCCGGCGTAGGCACCGGTGAACGGGTCGACGGTGAGTCCTGCGACCGAGGACATGAAGACGATCCGCCCACTGCGACGCGCCGCCATCTGACGGGCGATGCCCTGAGTGAGCAGGACAGGCCCGAAGACGTTCACCTCGAACTGGCGGCGCAGCCGCTCCTCGGGGATGTCAGCGGTGGCACCACCTTCGGAGACGCCGGCGTTGTTGAGGAGAACCTCGACGTCCCAGGAGCAGGCGTTCTCGCGGTCGCCGGGATCGGTGACATCGAGTTTCTCGACGCGCAGGTCGACGCCCCGCTCCCGCGCCTCGGCACGGACCGCAGCCACCTGGGCGATAATCTCCACGCCCGCAATCACCTGGTGCCCGGCCGCTGCGAGCCGCAGCGCGACCTCCTTACCGAAGCCGCTGCCCGCTCCGGTGATGAGAATCGGTCCCGCCATGATGGTTGAGCCTTCCTGTGCTGGTGTCCGGCCTGCTCCAGACACCCATCCTCGGATGCCCCTGCCCCCGCCGCCGGCGGGCATCGCCGAGACCCACAGTGTGTGTGCTGCGCATAAGAGAGACGGTAGGTCCTCGAACGTCAGGACGCCTTTCGGCGCAACCACCCCGCTCTCCTCGACATTCGAACAGATGCGCAGGTCCGTCGCCGTCTTCTCGTCTGGCACAACGCCGCGCGTCGCCTGGGGCGAGCAGGCTGGTCATGCTCCGAGATCGCCTCGGGGGACGGCTTGAATCAGCCGCCTCGGGCGGGGTCACGGTGGAGACGAGGGCTCGGTTCGGCTACACCGCCCCCGCAGGCACGACCGACGACGGACGCTTCCGCCGCCTCGCCGTCAAGCTCCCCGCCGTATGCACAGCGCTTGTTCGACGCCCGAGACACAGGATACAGCGACCAGAAGATGCGCAGGATAAACGCCGAAGAGTTCAAAGAGTTCTATTTCCAGAACGGCGGCAGTCGCGCTATGGAACTGTCAGACGTAGCAATCAACGACATTGATTACCTGGATCTAGATTATTGAATAGGACCGAAAGTATGACCGCTGAATTCCCCCCAATCGACCGCGACAAGAGCCCGCTGCTCGACGCCCACCACGACCATGTCCGCGTCGCCGCCGCGCCGCGCCGCGCCGCAGCCCGCACTTCGACGCCGCCGACGCCGACCCCGGCGGGAGGACCAGATGAGCGCGAAGCCCGACCACGCACCCGTCACGCCGTACGCCCCCGCGCCCGGGGCTCCGGCCGAACTCCTCGCCCAGTTGCGCGCCGACCAGCGCGCCGCGCAGTGGGTGCCGGCCTTCGAACAGGAATGGGCGGCCGCGCTGGAGAAGTCCCGCCGGACGCTCTCCCTCGGCGGGCTGTACGAGGTCCTCCAGGACTGGCAGGGCCGACTCGCCTCCGCCCCGGCCGTCGACGCGTTCGTCGCCTCCGGATACGACGACAGCGACTTCATCGACATGGCGGAGCTCCGGCGAAGGCGACGACACGATCCATGCGCGGTTGCTGCATACAACGCGGCCCCCGTCCTGCTGGCTGGCCCTGCTACCTGCGGCTTTCCCCTCCAGGGGAACGATGTACGCACTCGTCGGGACGTCGGCGCGTGTTCTAGAGAACCAGAACAAGACGGTCCCCTTAGCGATACCGACGCTGGCTTCCGGGAAGCGTGTGCGGGCCCACTGACATGCGAACAGCGCCGCACCCTGTGGTGGCGGCGCCGTGGCGCCACGAAGAGCCCTGGAGGGCTGCTCAGGCGCTTTGCGCGAGGTTGGCGACCTGGGCGGCGAAGCGGGTCCGGCACTGCTCGGTGAAGTCCTCTGCAGGCGTCGTGTTGATCTCGGGGACCGCCATCGCGGTACGGGCGACTCGACCGCAGGTGAGGACGGGGTGGATCTGGTAGCAGCCGCGGCGCAGGAGCCAGGCCAGGCCGGCCTCCCGCAGCTCCTTGAAGCCGCGGTTCACCGCGGGCTTCCCGGCTCCGAGTTCAGCAGCCATCTCGGCCTGACTGATGCCGACAGCGCCGGTGTCAGGGTCCTGGAGGGCCAAAAGGACATCGAGCACACGCCTGGCGGTCAGCGAGATGTCCACGAGAGCGAGCATCCGCAGAGCGTCGCGGGTGAGCGTGATCGGCCCGTCGGACGGGGGACCAGGTACGTAAGTGGTGCTCACCAGGGCCTCCTGATCGGTGTCGTCTGCCTCTGAGGATATGCCCGGCCGCGTCACGCGCTCGCCTTCCGGGACGACTGGCGGTGGCGCGGGAGCGCCACGACCTTCTCCCGACGGCGGGCCGTCTCGGCTTTCTTCTTCGCCTGCGCCCGCGCCGCACGCCACTCGGCGGGGTTAGTCCGGCGCCGGGATGACGCAGGCCGGGCCATTTGCGGCGTTCCACCCTTTCTGCCACTCCTCCTGCTCGGCGGAGGTGCCGGCCACCGTCAGCCACGGGTTCAGCTGGAGCACGCCGGGCTTGGCGGTACGCATCCAGCCGATGTGGTGGAAGAACTGCGACGGCTCGCTCACCGAGGCCGCGGACAGACTGCACAGCTGCTGGAGGTCGCGCTGGTTGATCCGGACGTACCCGCGCGGCGCCTTCATCCGGTCCACACCGTGATAGCCCGGGTCCTGTGCGGCTACGAGCTTGCACCACACCTGGAACCAGCTGCCCGGCATCTTCATGCTGCCCTGCACGTCCATCAGCAGCCGGGCGTCCAGGACGTACCCCTTCAGCTGCGCGCTGACCGCGAACTCACGGCCCTTGATCTTCTCGACACTGACGACCATGCGCCCTTGCCGTCCGACCGGGCGACAACGCGCTGGCCGGGCCGAACGATCGGCAGCTGCTCCAGCAGAAGACTCTCCAGGAAGATCATCAAGTGTGGGCCGAGCGGTACTACTAAGGGCTGTCCCGTAACTGATCTCCGGCATGCAGCTACGGGCCAGGGTTGCGTCGTTCTCGTGGCTTTTTCAGCTTGATCTCCTGGTGTCCGA
>NZ_JBVJMU010000033.1:0-18907 GCF_055584045.1 Streptomyces sp. NPDC104307 | reverse complement strand
CTCCTCGGCAACCCCGGCCAAGCCAACTACGCCGCCGCCAACACCTTCCTCGACGCCCTCGCCCACCACCGCCACACCCAAGGCCTCCCCGCCACGTCCCTCGCCTGGGGCCTCTGGAACACCACCCACGGCATGGCCGCACAACTCGACGAGCGGGCTCTCGCGAGGCTGGCGCAGACCGGGGTCGTGCCGTTGTCGCCGGAGGAGGGGCTGAGGCAGTTCGACGCGGCGCTCGCCCTGGGCCAGCCGCTGGCGGTGGGCCTCGGTGTCGACCCCGCGGTGCTGGCGGACCGGGCGGCGTCGGGGCAGCTCGACCCGCTGCTCAGCCATCTGGCGCAGGCCCGGCCCGTGCACAAGGGCAGTGCGGCGGTGCGGCGGGCGGGCGCGGACGGGCCGCCGCCGGCGGAGCGGCTCGCGTCGCTGTCCCCCGCCGCGCGCCGTGATGCACTGCGGGAGCTGGTGCTCGGCAGCGTCGCGACGGTGCTCGGACACGCGTCCGCCCAGGGCGTCGATCCGGAGCGGCCCTTCACCGCGCTCGGCTTCGACTCGCTGTCGGCGTACGAGCTGCGTAATCACCTGACCGCGGCCACTGGCTCCCGGCTGACGCCGACACTGATCTTCGACCACCCGACGCCGAACGCGCTCGCCGCCCACCTGGAGGAATCGCTGGCGCCCGCGCAGCAGGATCCGTTCGCCGTGCTGCTGGACGAGCTGAACCGGATCCAGGAGCGGCTCGGCGAGGGTGAGGTGCAGCCGGGTGCGGTGGGACGTGTGGTCACCCGGCTGCAGGACTTCCTCGGGCTGCTGGAGGAGAGCCGGGCCGGCGGCGACGCCCCTGAGCTGTCCACCGCCACGGACGACGAGATCTTCAACCTCATCGACAACGAACTCGGCATCGCCTGATGCCCCGCCCGGGGCCTTGGGCAAGAAGGGATACGCGCATGTCCGGTCCAGTCATCATCGCGGGCAGTGGGCCCGCCGGGCTCATGCTCGCGCACGAACTGAGGCTGTGGGGCATCGAGACCGTCGTGCTCGACAGGCTGACCGCGCCCAGCGAGCGCACGCCGGGACAGGCTCTCAACCTGTCGGCGGCCGAACTACTGCAACAGCGGGGGCTGTTGGAGGAGCTGCTGGAACACAGCAAGCCCGTCCAGGGCACGCACTTCTCGCTGATCTGGCTGGAGGACAGCGCGCTGCGCGGGCGGCACCAGCCCGCGCTGCTCCTGGGCCAGCACCATGTCGAGCGCCGGCTGGAACAGGCGGCCCTGGAACGGGGCGCCGAACTACGGCGCGGGCACGAGCTTGTCGATGCGCATCAGGACGTGTCCGGGGTCGACGTGCGGGTGCGCGGACCGGAGGGCGAGTACACCCTGCGGGGTTCGTACCTGGTGGGCGCGGACGGCGAGTCGAGCCGGGTCCGGGAGCTCGCCGGGATCGGCTTCCCGGGCGCGGGCTCGTCCAACTGCGGGCTCGTCGCGGATGTGGGGGTCCCACTTGAGGAGCTGCCCGAGGTTCACCGCGGCTCGAAGGTCTCGCCAGGCGGCGGCATCTACTCGGCGGTGCCGACGGACAACGGTGTGACCCGGGTTGTCACCGCCGAGTTCGACACCGAGCTGCCGGACCGTCACGGCCTGCCGGACGCCGCCGAGCTGGGGGCAGCCATCGAGCGGATCAACGGCGTGGTGTTCCCGGACGTGCCCGTGCGCTGGGTGGAACGGTACGGCGGGCCGACCCGGATCGCGGACCGCTACCGCGCGGGCAGGGTGTTCCTGGTCGGAGACGCGGCGCACACGTTCTACCCGCTGGCCGGGCTGCGCCTGAACCTGTGTTTCCAGGACGCGGCCAACCTGGGGTGGAAGCTGGCCGCGCGGCTGCTCGGCTGGGGGCCCGAAGGGCTGCTGGACACCTACGAGGCGGAGCGCCGCCCCCAGGGGGAGCGGGCCGCAGCCGCCACGGACGTCCAGCTGGCGCTGATTCATCCGGCGCGGCGGGTGGCGCCGGTGCGCGATCTGGTGACGCGGCTGCTGCGCTTCCCGGACGTCAACCGTCATCTGCTGGAGCTGTCCACCGGCCTCGACGTCAGCTACGTGCCGGACGCCGCGATGCCGCTGGGGCGCCGGCTGCCGCACGTACCGCTCGAAGGCGCGGAGGGGGCGACAAGTGTGCCCGAACTGCTGAGCCCGGGAACGGGTTTGCTGCTTGATCTGAGCGGGGCGGACGGAGTGGAGCCGGCCACGGTGTCCGGCCGGGCGGGCCGGCTGCGGCGGGTCGCGGTAAAGCCGTCGCCGGAGATCGTGGCGGAGGCGGTGCTGGTGCGGCCGGACGGCCATGTGGCGTGGGCCGGCTCTCCGACGAGTGACGCTGCCGGCCTGGAGGAGGCCGCGGCCGCGTGGTTCGGTCCGGCACACACCTGAGGTACAGACCGCGCGAACAGAGGGTGGGAGGCGACGGATCGCCTCCCACCCTCTGTTCGCGCGCGTGTGCTGCTGTCAGTGCGGTGCCGCGGCGTGGCCGGCCAGGTGGCCCGCCCAGGCCTCGATCGTGGGTACGGCGGCGAGGTCGCGGAGCTTCACCGGGTGGCCCGCGCGCCTCCATCCGTTGATGAGCTGCATCAAGTGCAGTGATTTGAGTCCGAGCTGGACGAGGTTCGTGTCGTCCGCGATGGAGTCGGCGGGGAGGCGGAGGACGGCTGCCACCGCCTCGCGTATCTCCTGCCGGGAAAAGGCTTCGGCGGTGGTCATGAGGGGTCTTCCTTCTGTGGGATGACGGCTGCGGGTGAGGTCAGGGTGCGGCGAGGATCTCCACGACAGCGGCGCCGACCTCCATGCCGACTGCGGCGGCGAGCAGGAGCACCCGGTCGCCGGGTCCGGCCTGACCGGTGTCGAGGAGGTGTTCAAGACCGGCGATCTGGTCGGTGCCCGCGCTGTGGCCGAGGGTCCGGTTGAACCCCCAGGTGCCGCGCTCCTCGTCGATGCCGAGCGGGTCGAGAAAGCCGAATCTGATCTGGTCCAGGGCGACGGCGCTGTGGGCGACCTTGGTGATGTCGTCCATCCGCAGGCCGCTGTCGGCGAGGACCTGGTCGACGACCTCGGTGACCAGGTCGCCGAGGTGAAAGAGGGGAGGCGCGACGCCCGCGGCCCACTGGGCCCTGATGTGGTCGCTGCGCTCCTCCAGATCGAGGCGGCGGCCGACGGTTATGGACGGTGGGAACAGCGGTTCGCCGCCACGGTGCAGGATCTCGGCCTCGGGGCAGGACACGGAGTGGACGGCCAGCAGCCGGGCGAAGCCGTCGCGGCGGGAGAGGACGGCCGCCGAGCCGCCGTCCCCGAGGAGGTAGTGGCTGCTGACACGCCAGCGGTCGATGTTGGCGGTGGAGAAGTTGTCGCCCGCGGTGACGAGGACGGCGTCCTGGCCGCCGGCCGTGTTCAGCCACTGGGCGGCGAGCCGCATCGACTGGATCATGCCGAGGCAGCCTTGGCGGATCTCCATGGCGGGGACCGGCCGGTCCAGGGTCCGGTGGAGCACATAGTGCGGGGCGGACCAGATCTCCGGGCCCTGGTGGTGCACGGGGGTGTGCAGCAGGGCCGCGAACTCGTCGGGTGTGTGCTCGGAGCGCTTGACGGCCTCACGGGCGGCGGCGATCGCCATCTCGGGGGCGGGTGTCTCGCCGGCCACCCCGACGGAGATCATTCCGCTCTCGGTGCGCAGCTCCTCGTCGTACCAGCCGTTCGCGACGGCGTGCGCGGTGGTGACCCGCTCCGGCAGGAATGTGCCGATTCCGGCCAGGAAGACATTGTCGACTTTCATGGAAGGAGTCCTCTTCCCCAAGCGTCCGTCGGGCGTGCGGACATGATCGGTGAAGCCTCTTGCGGGGTGCTTTCGATGAGCTTGCGGGACGCAAAAGCGGCCACCGAACGGAAAGGGGCCAGGGGTGCGGCCCGCAGATGTTTTAAGTCAGCTTTAGCACCCGCGAATAGTGTGCCGGAACGCGTTCAATACCTTCGGAGGAGTACCTCACCGTGACAGCAATCCAGGAATTGCCGCGGCTCCCGTTCGAGCGGGATGCGGAGAATCCGGCTACGTCGATCGCTCCCATGTTCCACAAGCTGCGAGCCGGCCATCCGGTGGCCCGGGTCGGAACTCCGGCCGGGGACGAGGGGTGGCTGATCACCCGTTACAAGGAGATCAAGCAGCTCTTCAACGATCCGCGGCTCGGCCGTTCCCACCCGGACCCGGACAGCGCCGCCCGGATCGCGAACGCCGCGGTGATCAGCGGTCCGCTCGGCAAACCGGAGGACGAGGTCGCCAACCGGTCGCGGATGCGGCGCCTGTTCGCACCGTCGTTCTCGGCGCGCCGGGTGGAGCAACTGCGGCTCGACGTGGAGCAGATCGTCAACGACCTTTTCAACAAGATGGAGGCCGGGTCGAATCCGGCCGATTTCCACGAGGCGCTGTCGTTCCCGCTGCCGGTGCTCGTCATCTGCCAGCTGCTGGGTGTTCCCGGCGCCGACCGCGAGGAGTTCCGGCTCTACTCCAACGGGGCCACGAACCTGTACGACCGGGCCGGGTCGCAGGCTGCCTGGGACCGGCTGACGAGTTACATGCACAAGCTGATCAAGGTGAAGCGGAAGAACCCCGGTCAGGATGTCTTCTCCGATCTGATCGAGGCCGAGGAGCGGGAGAACCTCAGCGAGGACGAGATCGCGGGTCTGGGCGCCGCACTGCTGTTCGCCGGGCACGAGACCACGGTGACGCGCCTGGACATCGGCACGCTGCTGCTGCTGACCAACCCCGATCAGAGGGCGATGCTGCAGAAGGATCCCCAGGGCCTGATCAAGAACACGGTCGAGGAGATCCTGCGGGCGGCGGCGCCCTCCACCCAGGACGTGCTGCCGCGCTACGCCCACCAGGACATCGAGGTCGGCGGCATGACGATTCCGGCGGGCGATCTGATCCTGCTGCCGTTCACGGCCGCCAACCGGGACCCGCAGATGTTCGACGACCCGGATGTCTTCAATATCAACCGGGACATCTCGCAGCATCTCGCGTTCGGGCACGGCCCGCGTTTCTGCATCGGCGCCAGCCTGGCCCGTGTGGAGCTGCAGATCGTGTTCTCGACGCTGTTCCAGCGTTTCCCGAACCTGCAGCTGGCGGGTGACCCGAACGAACTGGAGTTCCGCGACGACACCCTCACCGGGGGCCTGGCCCATCTGCCCGTCAAGTGGTGAACAGCTCCTCGACGTAAGGCACTGAAATAGAGGGCCGCCCCGGACTCCCGTCCGGGGCGGCCCTCTATCGGTCTCTATCGGTCTCTGTCAGCCTCTGTCGGTCTCTGTCGTGCCGGTCAGCTGCCGGTTGTGGCGTCCGCCGGAACAGTCGCGGCGGGCTTCTGCGGAGCGGCGGCCCGCCGTGTGTGGGAGGTCGCGGCGAGCGCGGCCACCACGCCGACGGCCAGCGCGCAGATCGGCAGCAGCGTCGTGGTGTGCAGCATGGCGAGGTAGCCGTCGCCATACACCTGCCGGGCCAGCTTCTCGGCGGTCGCCGCCACGTCGTGCGGCACGGCGGCCGCGACGTGCCGGGCGCCCGAGGCACGTGCGTCCTCGGCGGCGAACGACGAGACGAACGTGGACCGTACGCCGTCGGGCAGCCCGCTGGCGCGGTCCACGGCGCCGGAGTGGACCTGGGAGATCAGCTGGTGCTGCATGAGGGCGCCGATCGCGGCCGAACCGATGACCGAACCGAGCTGCCGCATCGTGTTGTTGACGCCACTGGCCGCACCGGCGAGCTGGGGCTTGACGCCGCGCATCGCCTCGGCGGCCAGGGGCGCGAGGAGGCATCCGGTGCCGAGACCGGTGACGAGCAGCGCGGGTGTGAAGGTGTACCAGTCGCTGTCCGAGCCGGCGAGACGGCTCACCAGGGCGATGCCGGTGCCGTACATCACGAGGCCGAACATCAGGACGTACTTGCCGCCGATCCGGTCCGACATCCGGCCGGCGAACGGGGCCACGGCCATGGACACCAGCGGTGACGGTGCCAGGGTGAGACCCGCACGCATCGCGCTCATTCCCAGGTCCGACTGGAGATACAGGTTGAAGGGGAGGACCAGGCCCAGCATGGACATCGCGATGAGGCCCGCGATCACGGACATCAGGGTGAAGTTCCGGTTGCGGAAAACCGCGAACGGGAGCAGGGGTTCCTTGTCCTGCATGCTGCGCTGGTGCAGGAGGAACGCGGCGGCGAGGACGACACCGGCTCCGATACAGAGATAGATCATGCCGTTCCAGTGGTAGCGCTGGCCCTCCTGCAGGCCGAAGCAGAGCGCGAGCAGAGCCCCGCTCGCCAGCAGTACCCCGTTGATGTCGAAGCGGTGGGCGCGGCCGGTGCGGATGTCAGGCACGAAGAGCAGCGTCAGGACCAGGACGGCGAGCCCGACCGGCAGGTTGACGAAGAAGATCCACCGCCAGCCCGCCGCACTGACCAGGAGTCCGCCCAGCGTGGGCCCGGAGATCGTGGCGACGCCGGCGACCGAACCCCACACGCCCATGGCAGCGCCTCGCCGCTCGGCCGGGAAGACGGAGACGATCATGGCCATGGTCTGTGGGCCCATCAGGGCGGCGCCGAGGCCCTGCACCGCGCGGGTGGCGATGAGTTCGGCCGGGTTCTGGGCCAGCCCGCACACGACGCTGGCCAGGGTGAAGACGATGACTCCGGCCAGGAAGAGGGACCGCGGCCCGTACAGGTCGCCGAGCCGGCCCGCCGTGATCAGGAGGACGGCCAGGACCAGGGCGTAGGCACTGACCGTCCACAGTGCCTGGTCGAGCGATGCGCCCAGGTCCGACATGATGTCGGGCATCGCCACGTTCACGATGGTCAAGTCCAGCAGGGTCATGTAGAACCCGAGGGCGAGAGTGGTCAGCACCACCCAGGGGTTTCCGCGCCAGGTACTCACACGCATACCTCTTCCGTTCGCATCTTGCGGTCCGTCACCGGTCGCATCTGTGGTGCTTCTCCTTCGGTACGGCTCGGCCGGTCAGTTGAGCGAGCCGAGTTCGCCGTCGAGCGCGGCGAACAGTTCGTCATCGGTGGCGGCGTCGAGGTCCTCGCCGTCATCGGGTGCGGCGGCCGCCTGGGCGGCCTGCCAGGTCCGTAGCAGTGCGGCGATCCTGCCGCCGATCCCCGCGTGCTCCGGGGCCCCGCCGTCTCTGGCCAGCAGGGCTTCCAGCCGGTCGAGATCGGCGCTCAGCGTGGCGGGCCCGCCGGTCGGCGCCGGGGCGATCCGGTCGGCGAGTTCGGCAGCGAGCGCCGCGGCGGACGGGTAGTCGAACGCGAGGGTCGCCGACAGTCGCAGCCCGGTGGCCGCCCCGAGCCTGTTGCGCAGCTCCACCGCGGTCAGGGAGTCGAACCCGAGCTCCTGGAAACCGCGTTCCGCGTTGACGCCCCGGCTGTCGGCGTGCCCGAGGACCTGCGCGATCTGGGTGACGACGATGTCGAGCAGGGCCGCCCGCCGCTCGTCGGTCCCCAGGGACGCCAGCCGGTCGGTCAGCGCCGCCACGGCGCCGGGGCCTTCGGCGCGGGCGACGGCGCGACGGGCGGGCGCCTTGACCAGGGCGCGCATCAGCGAGGCCAGTTCGCCCCCGCCGGCCTGGCGGCGCAGCGCGGGCCGGTCGAGGCCGGTGGCGACTGGCGCGGAGTCGGATCCGGCGAGCGCGGTGTCGAGCAGCGCCAGGGCGTGAGCCGCGGTCATCGGGGTGATACCGGAGCGGGCGAGCCGGGCCAGGTCGCTCTGCTTGAGCTCCTCGCCCATGCCTCCGCCGCCCCACAGCCCCCAGCCGATGGACAGGGCGGGCAGTCCGGCGGTCCTGCGGTGCTGTGCGAGGGCGTCCAGGAAGGCGTTGGCCGCCGCGTAGTTGGCCTGTCCTGGCGTACCGATGGTGGCGGCGACCGAGGAGAACAGGACGAACGCGGCGAGGCCGCTGTCGCGGGTCAGCTCGTGCAGATGCCAGGCCGCATCAGCCTTGGGCCGGAGTACGGCGGCCATCCGGGCGGGGGTGAGACCACTGAGGACACCGTCGTCCAGGACGCCCGCGGTGTGCACGACCGCGGTCAGCGGGTGCGCGGCGGGCACGGTGTCGAGCAGGGCGGCCAGCGCGGACCGGTCGGCGGTGTCGCAGGCGGCGATCCGGGCCGTCGCCCCCAGCGCGGCCAGGGAATCGACCAGCGCGGCCGCTCCAGGCGCGTCGGGGCCTCGCCTGCTGACCAGCAGCAGGTGGCGGGCGCCGTGCGCGGTGACGAGGTGACGGGCCACGAGACCACCGAGCAGTCCGGTCGCCCCGGTCAGCAGCACGGTCCCTTCCGGGTCGAGCGGTCCCGCCGCCCGGTCGTGGCCCGGCTCGGCAGGGGTCAGCCGGGGCACGTACGCCTGTCCGGCGCGCAGGGCGACGGTGGGTTCGCGCTCGGAGCGGGCGTAGGCGGTGGCTGCCGCCAGGGCGTGGGCCGAGGCGGCGGTGCCGTCGGTGTCGACCACGACGATGCGGCCGGGGTACTCCGCCTGTGCGGTGCGCAGGAGTCCGGCCACGGCCGCGTGGGCGGGGTCGGGACTCTCGTCCGGCAGGACGGCGGCGGTGCCCGTGACGAGCAGCACCAGCGGAAGATCCGCGAGTCCGTCGTGTCCGGCCCACTCCTGCAGCAGTTCGAGGGTGTCGGTGACCGCGCGGTGGGCGGCGGCCGCGACGGACCCGGCCTGCCCGGCGCTGCTCCGAGGCACCTGGGCGAGCAGCAGATCCGGAGCGGTGGCGGGGTCCTTGGCGGCCGAGGAGACGGCGTCGAGCGCCGGATACGACGTGGTCGAGCCGGCGCCGGGGACCGTACCGGGGACGGGCAGCGGCAGTTGGGCGGCGCTGTCCAGGACCGCCCAGCGCGGCGCGGCCGCGGCCGTGGCGGCCGGGCCCGCCGGGACCCAGCCCAGCCGGAGCAGGCCGGTGCCCGGTTCGGCCGGTTTCTGCTCCGCGGCGGGCAGGGCGCGCAGCGCGAGGCTGTCGACGCGGGCGACGGGTGCTCCGGAGGGGTCGAAGAGGTCCAGCACGACGGAGGTGTCGCCGTCGCCGGGAGTGATCCGGACCCGGAGCGCGGTGGCGTCGGTGGCGTACAGCGTCAGGCCGCTCCAGGAGAAGGGGATGTGGGCCGTGTCCTGTCCTTCACCGCCGCCGGGGCCCCGCGCGCCGAGGGCGAGCGGGCGCAACGCGGAGTCGAGAAGGGCCGGGTGGATACCGAAGCCCGTGGCCGGGGGTGCGGCGTCGGGCAGCGTGACCTCGGCGTACAGCGCGCCGTCGAGGCGCCAGGCGGCCGTCAAGCCCTCGAACGCCGGGCCGTAGTCGAGTCCGGCGGCCACCAGGCGCACCGTCAGTTCGTCGAGGTCGAGGGGCTCGGCGCCGGGCGGCGGCCACGCCTCGCCGATCGCCTGCGGCGCGGGTCCGGCCGCGGCGAGCGTACCGGTGGCGTGCCGGGTCCAGTCCTCGGGCGCCGCGTCGGCGCCGTCGTCCGGGCAGGAGTGCACGGTGAAGGGGTGGCGGCCCTCCCCGTCGGCGGGGCCGGCGGACAGCTGGAGGCGCAGGGTCGCGTCGTCGGGCAGCACCAGCGGTGCCTGGAGGGTGAGGTCCTCGATACGGCCGCAGCCGAGGTGGTCGCCGACGTGCACGGCGAGATCGGCGAGTGCGGCGCCCGGCAGCACGGTCCGGCCCGCGACCAAGTGATCGGCGAGCCAGGGGTGTTCGGCGGCCGAGAGCCGGGCGGTGAACAGCACTCCGGCGCCGTCGGCGAGCGGCACCCGGGCTCCGAGGAGCGGGTGGCCCGCCGGGTCCTGACCGGCTGCCGGGATGTCGGCCGCCGCGGTGCCCGGCCGCAGCCAGTAGCGGCTGCGCTGGAATGCGTACGTGGGCAGCTTCACGGTCCGGGCGCCGTGCTGCGCGAGCCGCTGTGGCCAGTCTGCGGGGGCGCCGCCCGACACCGCGAGGGCCACGGGCCCGTGCTGGTGTGCGGCGGCGAACGCGGCACCGGCTGTGCCGTATTCGGGCCGCCCCGCGCGCAGAACAGCGACCGCGGTCAGGTCGGGTGCGGGCAGGGCTTCTTGGACCATGGCGGTCAGGACGGGGTCCGGTCCCAGTTCGAGGTAGGTGCTGACGCCTTGGGCGGCGAGGGTGGTCAGCCCGTCGTGGAAGCGGACGGTGCCACGGATGTGCCGGGCCCAGTAACCCGGATCCGCGAGCTCCTCACCCGTCGCGACCCGGCCCGTCACATTCGACACAACCGGAACCGTCGGCGCTCCGAAGGTCAGTGACGAAGCGACCGCGGTGAACTCCTCCAGCACCTCATCCATATGCGCGGAGTGAAACGCGTGACTTACCGCCAGCCGCTTCGACTTCCACCCACGTTCCCGGACCAGACCGCCGAACTCCTCCACCGCATCCGCATCCCCGGACACCACCACGGCGCCCGGTCCGTTGACCGCCGCCACATCCACCCGCCCTGCGAAGCCGGCCAGCAGCCCGAGAACATCCGCCTCGGTGGCACGGACCGCGAGCATCGCCCCGTCATCCCGCGCGGCCTCCATCAGCCGGCCCCGCGCCGCCACCAAACGCCCCGCATCCTCCAGCGACAGCACACCGGACACATGCGCTGCCACCAGCTCCCCCACCGAATGCCCCAGCAGCACATCCGGACGCACCCCACGATGCTCCATCAACCGGAACAACGCCGTCTCCACCGCGAACAACGCCACCTGCGTGTACTGCGTCCGATCCAGCAACCCCTCCGGACCCCCGCCGAACACCACATCCCTCAACGGCACCGCCAGATACGGATCCACCACCCCACACACCGCATCGAACGCCTCCGCGAACACCGGCTCACCCACATACAACTCGCGGCCCATACCCACCCGCTGAGCACCCTGACCGGTGAACAGAACCGCCAGTTGTCCCGCGGGGGCGGGCCGGGCGCGCAGCAGGTGCGGCGAATCCGCTCCTGCGGCGAGCGCGCCGAGGCCGTCGAGCAGTTCGTCTCGGGTGGCGCCCAGGACCACGGCACTGTGGTCGAAGGCGGTACGGGTGGTGGCGAGGGACAGTGCGATGTCCTCGGGGCTCGGGGCCGTGTCGCCGGAGGCGAACTCCAGCAGACGTGTGGCCTGTCCGCGCAGCGCCTCGTCGGATCGGGCGCTGAGCGCCCACGGCAGCGGGCCGTCGTACGGCACGGTGTGCGCGGCGACGGGCCGGTCGGATGCGGGGGCGGCACCCTCCAGGACGATGTGCGCGTTGGTTCCGCTGATACCGAAGGAGGAGACGGCGGCGCGGCGCGGACGCTCTGCCGCCTCCGGCCAGTCCTGCTCCTCTGTGAGCAGCGACACCGCACCCGCCGACCAGTCGACGTGGGAGGTGGGCCCATCGACGTGCAGCGTGCGCGGCAGCACGCCGTGGCGCATCGCCATCACCATCTTGATGACGCCGCCGACCCCGGCAGCCGCCTGCGAGTGCCCGATGTTGGACTTCAACGAGCCCAGCCACAAGGGGTTTTCAGCCGTGCGGCCCTGACCGTACGTGGCGATCAGTGCCTGTGCCTCGATCGGGTCGCCCAGCTTCGTCCCCGTGCCGTGCGCCTCGACGGCGTCCACGTCGGCGCCGGTCAGTCCGGAGTTGGCGAGGGCCTGGCGGATGACGCGCTGCTGGGCGGGGCCGTTCGGCGCGGTGAGGCCGTTGGAGGCGCCGTCCTGGTTGACGGCGCTGCCCCGGATGACGGCGAGTACGTCGTGGCCGTTGCGCCGCGCGTCCGAGAGCCGCTCCAGGACGAGCATGCCGACGCCTTCGGCCCAGCCGGTGCCGTCGGCGGACTCGGAGAACGCCTTGCAGCGGCCGTCGGGCGACAGCGCCCGCTGGCGGCTGAACTCGATGAACGTGGTGGGCGTCGACATCACCGTGACGCCGCCCGCCAGGGCCAGGGTGCACTCGCCCTGCCGCAGCGCCTGCGCCGCCAGGTGCAGGGCGACCAGCGACGACGAGCACGCCGTGTCCACCGTGACGGCCGGACCTTCGAGGCCGAGGGTGTACGCGATGCGCCCGGAGGCGACGCTGCCCATGCTGCCGTTGCCGAGGTGTCCTTCGTATCCCTCGGGCGCCGGCTGCAGCCGGGACGCGTAGTCGTTGTACATGACACCGACGAAGACCCCGGACCTGCTGGACCGCAGGGGCTGCGGGTCGATGCCCGCCCGTTCCAGCGCCTCCCACGAGGTTTCCAGGAGCAGCCGCTGCTGCGGGTCCATGGCGGCGGCCTCGCGCGGGCTGATCCCGAAGAACTCGGCGTCGAACTCGTCCGCGTCGTAGAGGAATCCACCGTCCTTGGAGTACGTGCGCCCGATCCGGTCGGGGTCGGGGTCATAGAGGTCGGCGACGTTCCAGTCACGGGAGGCGGGGAACCCGTCGACGGCGTCGACCCCATCACGCACCAACCGCCACAGGTCCTCCGGTGTGGCGACGGCCCCGGGGTAGCGGCAGCCCATGCCCACGATCGCGATGGGGTCGTCGATGAGTTCCCGGCCGGACGGGACGATCGCTGCGGCTTCGGCCTCTGCGGTGTCGGTTCCCGCAGCCAGCTCGACCAGGTGATCGATGACGGCGCCCGGCGTCGGATAGTCGAAGACCAGCGTCGGGGAGATGGTGAGGCCGGTCTCCGCGCCCAGCCGGTTGCGCAGTTCGACCGAGGCGAGGGAGTCGAAACCGGCCTCGCGGAACGGCCGGTTCTCGTCGATCCGGCCGGGGGTGTCATGGCCGAGAACCGTGGCGACCTGTGCGAACACCATGGGTCCGACGGCTGCGCGCCGCTCGGGCTCGGCCAGGGCACCGATCCGCTGCGCCCACTCGCCGTCGGGGGTGTGCGACGCGCCGCGCCGCGCGCGGGCCGGGGTCCGCACCAGTCCGGTCAGCACGGCGGGCAGCCGGCCGCTGCCCGCGTCCGCGCTCAGCGCGGCGAGGTCGATGCGGGCAGGGACGAGCGAGGGCCGGCCGGCGGCGAACGCGGCGTCGAAGAGGTCGAGGCCCTGCGCGGTCTCCATCGGGGCGATACCGCCGCGGGTCATCCGGGCCAGGTCCGCCCGGTCGAGGTGTCCGGTGAGTCCGCTGGCCTCACCCCACAGTCCCCAGCCGAGCGAGACGGCGGGCAGCCCGTGGGCGGCGCGGTGCTGGGCGAGAGCGTCCAGGAAGCCGTTCGCGGCCGTGTAGTTGGCCTGTCCCGGGTTGCCGAGAGTGGCGGTGACAGAAGAGAACAGAACGAACGCGGCGAGGTCGGCGTCCCGGGTCAGCTCGTGCAGATGCCAGGCCCCGTCGGCCTTGGGCGCGAGTACGGAGTCGAACCGGTCCGGCGTCAGCGAGGCCAGCGTGCCGTCATCGAGGATCCCCGCCGTGTGCACGACCGCGGTCAGCGGATGCGCTGCGGGGATGGAGGCCAGGAGAGCACCGACCGCGTCCCGGTCCGCGACGTCGCAGGCGGCGAAGACCGCCTCTGCGCCCGCTGCGGCGAGGGACTCCGCGAGCTCGGCGGCCCCGTCCGCCTGCGCGCCCCTGCGGCTGGCGAGCAGCAGACGGCGGGCGCCGTACCGCGTGGCAAGGTGCCGGGCGAAGAGGCCGCCCAGGGTGCCGGAAGCCCCGGTGATCAGCACCGTGCCGTCGGGGTCGAGTTCCGGTGCCCCGGCCTCGTCGGCGGCGCGCGCCCGGACCAACAGGGGTCGGAGCAGCACGCCGTCGTGCAGGGCGAGTTGTGGCGCGGCGTCGAGAAGCGCGCGCTGCCATGCCGGGGACGGCTCGTCGGCCGCACCCACGTCGAGCAGCGCGATCCGTCCGGGCTGCTCGGTCTGGGCGGTGCGCAGCAGCCCCCAGACGGCGGCGCCGGCCAGGTCGGTGACGTCGTCACCGTGGTGCGGGGCGACCGCGCCGGAAGTGATGACGGTGAGACGGGTACGGCTGAACTCCGGTGTCGCGGACCACAGCTGGAGTTCACCGAGAACCTGATGGGTCAGCTGCCGCAGCCGCGCGGGCACGTCGTGCGGGTCCTGGGCCGAGTGCGCGACGAGGTACACCCGATCCGGGGCGGGCTGCCCCTCCTGCATGGCGGCCAGGAGCGCGGCCAGGTCGGAGTGGACCGCCGTGGACCGGGCCGCGGTGTCGAGCGTCGTGAGGAGGCGGGCTCGGAGGGAGTTGTCGGCGCCGACGACCACGGCCGTGGTGCCCGTGTCCCCGTCGGCATCCTCCTGCCGCGTCTCCTCGGAGACCTGCTCCCAGTCGAGGGCGTACAGCGATCGGACCCCGGCCCCCGGGAGCAGCGCGTCGCCGGACACCTGCCGGAGCACCAGCGACTCGACGCGCGCCACGAGCTCGCCGTCCGTGTCCGTGACGTCCAGGGCGAGGGTGTCAGGCGTGTTCGCCGACAGGTGGACGCGTACGGAGCGGGTCGCGGGTGCGCCCAGCCGGACGCCGGACCAGATGAACGGCAGCCGGGGGCGGGCCTGCCCGATCGTGGCACCGTCGGCGTCCGCAGCGGGAGCGAGTCCCGCGTGGAGCGCCGCGTCGAGGAGCGCGGGGTGGATTCCGAAGGTGCCCTCATCTGTCGGATGCATGTCGTCAACGAGGTCGACTTCGGCGAAGCTCTCGTTGCCGCGCCGCCAGGCGGCACGTACGCCCTGGAACCCCGGGCCGTACGAGTAACCCTGCGCGGCGAGCGTCTCGTACAGCCAGTCCGGATCGATGGGTTCGGCGTCCTGCGGCGGCCAGTGCGCCCCGGACACGGCCGGCAGTCCGGTCGCGGGCTCCAGCGTGCCCGAGGCGTGCCGGGTCCACGTTTCGTCGGCCGGGTCGGGCTCGGCGTCCCGGGCCGGTTCGATCCGGGAGTGGACGCTCACCGTGCGCCGCCCCTGGGTGTCCGGCCCGCCGACGGCGACCTGGATCCGTACGGGCGCGTCCGCCAGGACAAGTGGCGCTTCCAGCGTCAGTTCGGTCAGCACCTCGCAGCCGACTTCCCGGCCCGCGCGCAATGCCATCTCGACGAACGACGTGCCGGGCAGCAGGACGGATCCCGCGATCGTGTGATCGACGAGCCAGCCGTGCGTACGGAGATCGACCCGGCCGGAGAGCAGCAGGCCGTCCCCCTCTGCCACCGGGATGACCGCACCGAGCAGCGGATGGTTCGCCGGGTCGAGCCCGGCCGTGGGCATGCCACCGGCCGGGCGCCGCTCGCGAAGCCAGAAGTGCTGCCGCTGGAACGGGTACGTCGGCAGCTCCAGCTGGTCACCCGCGGGCAACAGGGCAGCCCAGTCGAGGTTCTGCCCCTGGGTGTACAACCTGGCTGCTGACGTGCGTAGTCGCGCGAGCGCGGCACCCCGTCCGCCGCCTGTCCCCAACGGACCGCACTCGACGACGGCCGCACCGGAGCCGCCCGGCACCTCCCGCAGAAGGTCTTCGGCCTGTGTGGCATCTCCGGGGGCGCAGGCAGTGCCGTACCGCAGGCACTCCAGCCAGTACGCGGCGGTCGGCGCCTGCCCGGTGTCAAGGCGGCCCGCGGCGCCGTACACCGGGATCGCGGCCTGCCCTGGGCGCAGGTCCGCGAGCAGTGCTCGGGCCTCGGCCTCGTCGTCCGGGACGGTCACGACACGGGCGGCGTCGGGCAGGCTCACCACACCGGCCGCGCAGGCGGCCGCGAGCTCCCCGACGCCGCGGCCCACGACCGCGTCGGGCAGCACACCCAGGGACCACCAGAGCGCGGCCGACGCCACGCCCACGGCCCACAGAACAGCCCGGCCCACCCCGGCGTCGGCCGGGGACGGGGCGTCCGGGGCGCTGCTCAGGACCGCGCGCAGATCCCAGTCGACGTGATGGGCGAGCGCGGTGCCGCACTCATCGAGGTGGGCAGCGAACTCCGGTACTTCTGAGGCGATTTCTGCCACCCCATCGACCCACTCGGAGCCGTCGGGAACCACTCCCGGGAAGACGAAGGTGACGCCCTCCGTGCTGCCGGTTTCCGCGAGGAGCCCATCAGCGGTGTCGCCGGAGGCGAGGCACGCGAGGGATTCCAGCAGGGCGTCCCGTCCGCTGCCCACGACGGCCGCGCGCCGCTCGAAGGGGGACCTGGCGGCCAGCGTGCGTGCGACGGCAGCAAAGTCGAGGTCCGGCCGTGCGTCCGCGAACTCCCTTAGTTGTGCGGCCTGTTCGCGCAGCGCTTCCTCTGTGCGCGCCGACAGCAGCCAGGGGGCAGGGTCGGTATCCAGGCCGTCGGATTCATCGGTCGCGGGGTGTGGATCAGCCGCAGGGGCCTGCTCCAGGATGATGTGTGCGTTGGTTCCGCTGATGCCGAAGGAGGAGACGGCTGCTCTGCGTGGGCGTCCGGAGTCGGGCCAGGTCTGCTCCTGTGCGAGTAGTGATACCGCGCCGGCCGACCAGTCGACGTGGGAGGTCGGCTCGTCCACATGCAGGGTGCGCGGCAGTACGCCGTGGCGCATCGCCATCACCATCTTGATGACGCCGCCGACCCCGGCGGCTGCCTGGGCGTGCCCGATGTTGGACTTCAGCGAGCCGAGCCACAACGGCTGCTCAGCGGTGTGCTCCTGACCATAGGTGGCGATCAATGCCTGGGCCTCGATCGGGTCGCCGAGCTTCGTCCCTGTGCCGTGCGCCTCCACCGCATCCACATCCGCAGGCGTGAGACGGGCATCGGCCAGCGCCTGACGCACCACACGCTGCTGCGACGGACCGTTCGGCGCGGTCAGACCATTGGACGCACCATCCTGATTGACAGCACTGCCCCGCAGTACCGCCAGGATCTGGTGACCGTTGCGCCGGGCATCCGACAACCGCTCCAGAACAACCAGACCCGCACCCTCCGCCCAGCCGGTCCCATCAGCCGAGTCGGAGAACGCCTTGCACCGCCCGTCAGGAGCCAGACCCTGCTGCCGCGAGAACTCCACGAACATGCCCGGCGTCGCCATCACCGCCGCCCCACCGGCCAACGCCAGCGAGCACTCACCCCCACGCAACGCCCGCGCCGCCAAGTGCAACGCCACCAACGACGACGAACAAGCCGTGTCCACCGTCACCGCCGGACCCTCCAGGCCCAACGTGTACGAAATCCGCCCCGAGGCCACACTCGACGACCCACCGGTCAGCAGATACCCCTCGAACCCCTCCGCCGGCTCATGCAACCGCGGACCGTAATCCTGCTGCATCACACCCGCGAACACACCCGTATCACTCCCCCGCAACACCTGCGGATCAATACCCGCCCGCTCCAACGCCTCCCACGACGTCTCCAGCAGCAACCGCTGCTGCGGATCCATCGCCGCCGCCTCACGCGGACTGATCCCAAAGAACTCCGCATCGAACTCCGCGGCGTCGTAAAGAAACCCGCCATGACGGGCATACGTCTTCCCACTCACACCGCGCTCGGGATCATAAATCCCCTCCACATCCCAGCCACGGTCCTCAGGCAGCACACCAATCGCGTCGACACCACCCGACACCAACCCCCACAACTCCTCCGGCGAAGACACCCCACCCGGATACCGACAAGCCATACCAACCACAGCCAAAGCACCCTCATCACCGTCACCACCACCAACGAACGGCACACCGGACGTGCCTTCTGCGGGTACGGTCGCGGGCACCGGAAGCTCCGGTATCACCAGCAGGTCCCGGACGATGTGCTCGGCGAGGGCGTTGGGCGTCGGGAAGTCGAAGACGATCGCGGGAGACAGCGCGAGGTCGAGGTCGCCGGCCAGGCGACTGCGCAGCTCGACCGAGGTCAGGGAGTTGTAGCCCAGATCCTTGAACGACAGCGCCGGGTCGACCTCATCCACCGCCGCGTATCCCAGAATCTCCACCGTGTGCCTGCACACCAGCGCGGCCAGCATGCCGGCGCGGATCCGGTCACCCTGAGCGCCCGCCAGCGCACGCAGTTTCGCGGCCCAGCCGTCAAGCTCTTCGTTTTCGGGGGTCGCCCCGGTGGGTTCGCTCGCCCGGTCCTCCGCCGGGGCACTGTCGGGGGTGTCGATCCAGTGGCGTTTGCGCTGGAAGGCGTAGGTGGGCAGCGGAACGCGGTGACCGTCCTGCAGGAACGAGGTGAAGTCGATCTTGGTGCCCGCGGTGTGGGCGGTGGCCAGGGCGCCCAGCACGGAACGCTCCTCGTCCCTGCCCCCACGCAGAACAGCGACCGCGGTGCCCTGGCCCGTCTCCAGTACTTCTTGGACCATGGCGGTCAGGACCGGGTCCGGTCCCAGTTCGAGGTAGGTGCTGACGCCCTGGGCGGCGAGGGTGGTCAGCCCGTCGTGGAAACGGACGGTGCCACGGATGTGCCGGGCCCAGTAACCCGGATCCGCCAGCTCCTCACCCGTCGCGACCCGGCCGGTCACATTCGACACGACCGGAACCGTTGGCAGTCCGAAGGTCAGTGTCGAAGCGACCGCGGTGAACTCCTCCAGCACCTCATCCATATGCGCGGAGTGAAACGCGTGACTGACCGCCAGCCGCTTCGACTTCCACCCACGTTCCCGAACCAGACCACCGAACTCCTCCACCGCATCCGCATCCCCGGACACCACCACAGCGCCCGGTCCGTTGACTGCCGCGACATCTACCCGGTCTGCGAAGCCGGCCAGCAGTCCGAGGACGTCTGCCTCGGTGGCCCGGACCGCGAGCATCGCTCCGTCGTCGCGCGCGGCCTCCATCAGCCGGCCCCGCGCCGCGACCAGCCGCCCCGCGTCCTCCAGGGACAGCACACCGGACACATGTGCCGCGACGAGTTCCCCCACCGAATGTCCCAGCAGCACATCCGGACGCACCCCACGATGCTCCATCAACCGGAACAACGCCGTCTCCACCGCGAA
>NZ_JBVJMU010000032.1:0-26263 GCF_055584045.1 Streptomyces sp. NPDC104307 | reverse complement strand
CCCCCCCCCCCCCCCCCCCCCCCCCCCCCCCCCCCCCCCCCCCCCCCCCCCCCCCCCCCCCCCCCCCCCCCCCCCCCCCCCCCCCCCCCCCCCGGCTCCGCCCCGAACCCCGCGCCTCAAACGCCGGCGAGGCTGGATTTGCCCACCCGAGCCGCAAGAAGCCACCGGCAAGGCTGGATTTGCGCACCCGAGCAAAAGAGGCCGCCGGCAAGGCTGGATTTGCGCACCCGAGCAAAAGAGGCCGCCGGCGAGGCTGGAGTTGCCCGGATGAGCCGAAGAAGCCACCGGCAAGGCTGCGCACGCGGAACAAGGCTGGAGTTGCCCGGATACCCGGACACGCAAAAGGCCCGGCCCCCTTCGCAGGGGCCGGGCCTTACCGCTTGCGCGGAGAGCTACGCGCTAGTGGGAGTGACCGTGGCCGTGACCGGCCTCGGCCTCTTCCTCGGCCGGCTTCTCGACGACCAGGGTCTCGGTCGTGAGCAGCAGCGACGCGATGGACGCGGCGTTCTCCAGGGCGGAGCGGGTGACCTTGACCGGGTCGATGACGCCGGCCTTGACCAGGTCGCCGTACTCGCCGGTCGCGGCGTTGAAGCCCTGGCCCTTGTCGAGCTCGGAGACCTTCGAGGTGATGACGTAGCCCTCAAGGCCCGCGTTCTCCGCGATCCAGCGGAGCGGCTCGACGGCGGCGCGGCGCACGACCGCGACACCGGTGGCCTCGTCGCCGGTCTTGTCGAGGTTGCCATCGAGGACCTTGACGGCGTGGACCAGAGCGGAGCCACCACCGGAGACGATGCCCTCCTCGACCGCGGCGCGGGTCGCGGAGATGGCGTCCTCCAGACGGTGCTTCTTCTCCTTGAGCTCCACCTCGGTGGCCGCACCGACGCGGATCACGCAGACCCCGCCGGCCAGCTTCGCCAGGCGCTCCTGGAGCTTCTCGCGGTCCCAGTCGGAGTCCGTGGACTCGATCTCGGCCTTGATCTGGTTGACGCGGCCGGTGACCTCGTCGGACTTGCCGCCACCGTCGACGATGGTGGTGTCGTCCTTGGAGACGGTCACGCGGCGGGCGGTGCCCAGCACGTCCAGACCGGCCTGGTCGAGCTTGAGGCCGACCTCTTCCGCGATGACGGTCGCGCCCGTGAGGGTGGCGATGTCACCGAGCATGGCCTTGCGGCGGTCACCGAAGCCGGGGGCCTTCACCGCGACGGCGTTGAAGGTGCCACGGATCTTGTTGACGACCAGGGTCGACAGGGCCTCGCCCTCGACGTCCTCGGCGATGATCAGCAGCGGCTTGGAGGCACCGGCCTGGATGACCTTCTCCAGGAGCGGCAGCAGCTCCTGGATCGAGCCGATCTTGCCCTGGTGGATCAGGATGTACGGGTCGTCGAGGACGGCCTCCATACGCTCCTGGTCGGTCACCATGTACGGGGACAGGTAGCCCTTGTCGAAGGCCATGCCCTCGGTGAACTCAAGGTCCAGACCGAAGGTGTTGGACTCCTCGACGGTGATGACACCGTCCTTGCCGACCTTGTCCATCGCGTCCGCGATGAGGTCGCCGACCTGGCTGTCCTGCGCGGAGAGCGCGGCCACGGCGGCGATGTCGGACTTGTCGTCGATCGGGCGGGCCGTCGCGAGGAGCTCCTCGGACACGGCCTTGACCGCGGCGTCGATGCCCTTCTTCAGGGCGGCCGGGGACGCGCCCGCGGCGACGTTGCGCAGGCCCTCGCGGACGAGCGCCTGGGCGAGCACGGTGGCGGTGGTCGTACCGTCACCCGCTACGTCGTTGGTCTTGGTCGCCACCTCCTTCACCAGCTGGGCACCGAGGTTCTCGTACGGGTCGTCGAGCTCGACCTCGCGCGCGATGGTGACACCGTCGTTGGTGATGGTGGGCGCACCGAACTTCTTGTCGATGACGACGTTGCGGCCCTTGGGACCGATCGTCACCTTCACCGTGTCGGCAAGCTTGTTGACGCCGCGCTCAAGGGCGCGACGGGCGTCCTCGTCGAACTTCAGGATCTTCGCCATGGAGCTGAACTGTCCTCTCAAAAACAAGAACTGCGCCCCTCGCCGCCCGGCTAGTTATGTCGCAGGGGGCCAGGGGCGCAGAACAGAAGCAAACGTTGGGTGAATTACTTCTCGATGATCGCGAGCACGTCGCGGGCCGAGAGAACGAGGTACTCCTCGCCGTTGTACTTCACCTCGGTGCCGCCGTACTTGCTGTACAGCACGATGTCACCGGTCTTGACGTCGAGCGGAAGGCGCTCGCCGTTCTCGAAGCGGCCCGGGCCCACGGCCAGGACGACGCCCTCCTGGGGCTTCTCCTTGGCGGTGTCGGGAATGACCAGGCCGGAGGCCGTGGTCTGCTCGGCGTCGAGCGGCTGGACCACAATGCGGTCCTCAAGCGGCTTGATCGCAACCTTGGTGCTGGCGGTCGACACGATCCGGTCTCCCCCTTCGGAGATCTCACGGGGTTAACAGTCTTTGGGTGGCGACCAGGTGGGCCCGTCGTCGCGGGTGCCGGACCTGCCGGTCGCACAGTACTGCTGGCACTCTCCAGTGGGGAGTGCCAGCACTGAGACTATGACCGCGATTAGCACTCGGTCAAGCGGAGTGCCAATTCACGCCCCTCGTGGCGTCCGTACCGGACGGCATCACGCCCCGGACCGGCCGGAACCGGGCCTCCCCGCTGAACAACGTCCCGTCGGCCCGTACCGTTCCGCGCTTGCCCCGGCGCCGATCGCCCGCAGGAGACGACGACCAGCGCCCCCGGCGTCCCGTGGTCACCCCGCACCGCCGTGGCGCGCGGGCCCGCCGGCCGCGCCGCCGCCCGGCTCGGTGGCGGGTTCACCCGCTGCGCGGCCTTGCGGCCGAGCCGTTCGATCGGGTCCACCGACTGCGCGCAGCCGGTGGCGGTCAGGAGCGCACCGGCGGCCAGCAGTCCGGCCAGCAGCCGGTGCGCGCGTCTCATACGTAGTCCTCCAGCCGGGCCACGGCGTATCCCTTGTCCGTGATGACCTTCATGACGGCCCGGATCATGTCGGGCATGGAGCCCTTCCAGTCCTTCTTGCCGCGGAAGTGGGTGAGGATGATGTCTCCGGGGTGCAGGTCCTGGTCCTCCTCCCGCCACTCCATGTGGTCGGGGAACGCCTCCTCCGACCACAGGGGCACGGCGGTGATGCCGCAGGACTTGGCGATCCGCAGGGTGTCGCCGTTGTAGTTGCCGTACGGCGGCCGGAAGAGCCGGGGGCGCTCGCCGTACTGCTTCTGGAGGATGTCCTGCTGGTCGCAGATCTCCTGCTTCTGCTCGTCGTAGGAGAGACCGGGCAGGTAGCGGTGGTTGAGCGTGTGGTTGTTGATGGTGACGCCCCGGGCCTGCGCGTCCTTGAAGTACCCGTAGTCGTCGCGCACCAGGTAGTCGCTGAGGAAGGCGCTGTACGGGATGTTCAGGTCCGACATCATCCGCAGCAGCTCGGGGTCCTTGTCGTCCCCGTCGTCCATCGTCAGGAAGACGATCTTCTTGTCGGTCGGGACCGTGGTGAAGACCGGCGGCAGCGAGTCGTCTCCGCCCTCGACCTCGAAGCCCTTGCGGGTGGTGATGTGCGGCTTCACGGCGGGCGGGACGGGCGCGGTCAGCGGGGTGCTCGCCAGCCCCCACTTCTTGGCGGCGACCGCACGGGCGGCCTGGGCGAGGCGCGCCTTCTCGGCCTGCGCGGCGCGGGTGCCCGCCGCTCCCGCGTTCCCGGCCTGGGCGCCCGGCTGCCCGGCGAGGGCCTTGGCCCCCTGTCCGGCTCCCGCGTCGGTACGGCTGTCGGTCCCGGCCGCGCAGCCGGAGCCGACCGCGGCGACCAGGAGCGCGGCCAGGACTGCGTATCCGGGGCGGCGCCGGAGGTATCCCCGGGCGCGTCCCGTGCCGCCCTGCCCCTGTTCCGCCTGTCCGGGTCTGCGCCTCTTCATGATGGATTCTTCCTTTTGTCGTACAAGCTGCATGGCGCCGCATACTGCCAGTACGTCAGCGGGCTCCCGGGCCGACACCGCCGCCGGGCCCGCACGGTCCCCCGGCTGGCTCACAATGGGGCAGGTGAACGCTCTCGCCCCGACCGACGGCTCCGATCCGACCGACGGCCCCGATCCGTCCGACGCCCCCGACCCCCTCGCCGGCTTCCTGGCCCTGCGCACCCCGGAGGGCGCCGAGCTGCTGGCCGGGCTGCGCTCGTACGACCCCGCCACCGAACTCGCCACCGCCACCCGGCTGCGCCGCACCCACCCGGCCGGTCTGGTCTCCGCGGCGCTGGGGCAGGCGCGGCTGCGGCAGCGGGCGGTGGCGAAGTTCGGCGCGCAGGACGCGCACCGGATGTTCTTCACGCCGAACGGGGTGGAGCAGGCCACCCGGACCTCGGTGGCGGCCCACCGCGCCGGACGGTTCGCGGACGCCGGGGTACGCAGCGTCGCCGACCTCTGCTGCGGGATCGGCGGCGACGCCCTCGCACTGGCCCGCGCCGGGATCTCCGTCCTCGCCGTGGACCGCGACCCGCTGACCGCCGAGGTGGCCAGGGCCAACGCCGCCGCGCTCGGCCTGGACGCGCTGATCGAGGTGCGGTGCGCCGATGTCACGGAGATCGACACCTCGCCCTACGACGCGGTGTTCGTCGACCCGGCCCGCCGGGGCGGCCGGGGCCGGATCTTCGACCCGGAGGCCTACTCCCCGCCGCTGTCCTGGGCGACCGCCGCCGCGCTGAAGGCCCCGAGAGCGGCGTTGAAGATCGCCCCAGGCGTCCCGCACGAGGCGATCGGCCCGCAGGCGGAGGCCGAGTGGATCTCGGACGGCGGCGACGTGAAGGAGGCGGTGCTCTGGTACGGCGAGGGCTTCGAGGCCGGTTCGTACCGCGCCACCCTGCTCCCCTCTGGAGCCACCCTGGCGGCCCCGGCCGCGCTGCCCGCCCCGCCGGTCGGTCCGGTAGGCCGGTATCTGTACGAGCCGGACGGCGCGGTGATCCGGGCCCACCTGGTCGCGGACATCGTGGACCGGTGCGGCGGCCGGCTGATCGACGAGATGATCGCGTACGTCACGAGCGACGAGCTGTACGACTCCCCGTACACCGCCGGGTACGAGATCACCGATCAGCTGCCGTTCAACATGAAGCGGCTGAAGGCGCTGCTGCGGGAGCGGAAGGTCGGCGTCCTGACGGTCAAGAAGCGCGGCTCGCCGGTCGAACCCGAGGAACTACGCCGGAAGATGAAGCTCCAGGGCCCGAACCGGGCCACGGTCTTCCTGACCCGGGTGGCGGACGCGCCGACGATGCTGATCGGCCACCCCGTGACCGGCCCGGAGGCCGGCCACCGGTAGCGAAGCCGGAGGCCGACCACCGGTAGCGAAGGCGGCACGCCGGAGACGCCCTACCCGAGGTCGGTCAGCTCGTCCGCGTACACCTGCGAGAGCGGCTGCGGGCCCACGTACTGCTGGCAGTTGCACCCGCCCGACTCGAAGCGGACCGGCTTCTTCTGCTCGTCCCAGGCGGTCGGCACCTCGACCAGCTCATGGCACTTGCCCTGCTTGTCGTGCTTGGCTAGGTGGTGCGTGCAGCCGCAGACCGGCTCCGGCGGCTTGTTCGCCGCCTCGACGGCCAGCCGTTCCCGCTTGCCGGCCTCCAGCAGTTCCAGCCTGCGCTCGTGCCGGTTGCGCAGCGCCGTACGGCCGTTGTCGACCAGCCAGCCGAATCCGCCCGTCCAGAAGATGATCAGCAACCACCAGTACCACTCCATGACACGCCCTCCCCCAGAGTCCTTCGTGTACGCGCCAAGGATAGGACCGGAGTCAGCGGTGAGCGCCGCCCCCGGTGGAGATCAGCGCGCCGGGGGCGGGCGCGCCGATCAGCACCCGGACGACCCAACGCCGGTGCAGGAGCGCCTTGGTGACGCCGGTCAGCCCGACGAGCCAGCCGATCAGGCCGAGCCCCATGCCGAGGGCGACCAGCCCGTAGGTCTCGTCCCCACGGGTGGCACCGGCCGGAACGGCGACGCAGGTGAACAGCCCGCCCGCGCACAGCAGGAAGGAGAGCAGCAGCCAGACCAGGCTCGTACCCGGCATCCGGAGCGCGCGGTCACCCACCGGATCGCGGTCCAACTCGCCCCACGCCACGAGCAGTCGGCGGATCCGGATGTCCCGGCGCAGACCGAAGACGACCAGGATGACGGCCGGCACCAGGGCGCCCACGCCCAGGGCGAGGAGGACCACGCCGTAGATGGCGCCGAAGAAGTCGTAGGCCTCCTCGAAGGTGATGAAGGCCGTGCCGACCAGTGACCAGCCGAGCGCGCCGAGCGCCCCCCAGAGCCACAGCAGCCCGAGCCGCCCCGGCCCCAGGTGCATCTTCACCAACTCGCCCAGGATCAGGGCCCGGTCGGCGAGCAGGGCGCCCCGGTCTGGCCAGGTGCGTATCTCCACGGGCGGCGGGGGCGGGGGCAGCGCTGAACGGCGGGACATGGACGGGACCCTACCGAGTGCGCACGGCCCGGACCGCCCTCGGGACCGGGTTTCAGGCGTTGCGCAGGGCCTCGATGTCGAGCCGCTTCATGCCGAGCATCGCCTTCATGGCGCGGGCCGCCTTCTCCGGGTCCGGGTCGGTCAGGGCGTCACCGAGGCCGGGCGGGACGATCTGCCAGGAGACGCCGAACCTGTCCTTGAGCCAGCCGCACTGGCTCTCCTGTCCGCCGTCCGCGGTGAGCTCGCCCCACAGCCGGTCCGCCTCCTCCTGGGAGTCGCATTCGACGGAGAGGGACACTGCCTCGTTGAAGGGGAACTCGGGGCCGCCGTTGAACGCGATGTACTCCGCGCCTTCCAGCTGGAAACGCACGGTCATCACGGCGCCCGCCTCGCCGGGTGACGACGCGGTCCAGCGGGTCACGTCCAGGACGCGGGAGTCACCGCCGACGACCGAGATGTAGTGGTCCGCGGCCTCCTCGGCCTGGTTGTGGTCGAACCACAGGAACGTGGTGACTTTCTGCATGGTCTTCTCCTCACACGGTGGTGCGGGCGGTCGTGCAGGTTAGACCGGTTTCGGGCCCGGAACTCATCGGCCGGGCACAGCCGGATCGGCATCTCCCGCGCCATGCTTCCGGAGGTCTTCCGGACCTGCCACCGGTACGCCCGCCGGGCCGGTTACGGGAGCGGTCGCCGTCCCGGTTCCGGACGTGGCCGCCTGCCCGGCTCCGGACGTGGTCGCCTGCCCGGTTCCGGACGTGGCCGCCGTCCCCGTGCCCCGGTCGCGCGGGAGCAGGACCAGCGCCGCCAGCGCCCCCGCCGCGAGCAGCCCGGCGGCGGCCCAGAAGGCCGTCGCGTATCCGGAGACCAGGTCGGCCCGCCGGCCGGAGTCCCCGCTGACCTGAGCGGCGACCGTCACCAGGACCGCGAGCCCCAGCGAGCCGCCCACCTGCCGGGCGCTGTTCAGCAGCCCGGAGGCCATGCCGGTCTCCGCGGCCTCAACATCGGTCGTCGCGGCGGTGCCGAGCGGTACGAAGCACATGCCGATGCCGACGGCGGTGACCACGGACGGGCCGAGGACGAAGGTGAGGAAGGTGCCGTCCGTCCGGGCGGTGACCGCAAACCCGGCGATGCCGAGAGCGGCCAGCGAGCCGCCCAGGGCCAGCAGCCGCCGGGGGCCGAGCGCCGCGACCGTACGGGTGGCGATGACCGAGCCCGCGACGACGCCGGCGCAGAACGGCAAGAAGGCGATTCCGGCCGCGGTCGGCCCGTAGCCGAGCACCTGCTGGAGGCAGAGCGAGACGAAGTAGAACGCGGCGAACTGACCGGAGCTGAGCAGCAGGCAGAACAGGTTCGCCGTCAGGACCGGCCGCCCCTTCAGCAGGCCGGGCCGGAGCAGCGGATGCGCGGTGCGCTGTTCGACGACGACGAAGGCGACGAGCAGCAGGGCCGCGCCGCCGAGCGTGCAGAGGGTCCTGGCGGAGCCCCACGGATGGGTCGAGGTCCCCACGAGCCCGAGGACGAGGAGGGTCGTACCGCAGGTGGCGAGCAGGGCGCCGGTCACGTCGAGCCGCGCACCGGGCCCCGCAGGTCCCGCGGCCGGTCCGGTGCGCAGGGAGGCGAACAGGGCGAAGGCCACGATGGGCACGTTGACGAGCATCACCGCACGCCAGCCCGCCGCGTCCGTGAGCACCCCGCCGGCCAGCACCCCGACCGCGCCGCCCGCCGCCCCCGCCATTCCCCAGAGCCCGAGGGCGCGGGAGCGCGCCGGTCCGGCCGGGAAGGCGATGGCGATCAGCGCGAAGGCCACCGGGGCGAGCGCGGCGGCGCCGACCCCCTGCACCGCCCGCGCGGCCAGCAGCAGGCCCGGCGACCCGGCGAGCCCGCCGGTCAGGCTCGCCGCCCCGAAGAGCACCAGGCCGCCGATCAGCACGGGCCGGCTGCCGAGCAGGTCGGCGAGGCGCCCGCCGAGCATCAGCAGCCCGCCGAAGGCGAGCGCGTACGCGTTCACGACCCACAGGAGCCCCTGCGGAGTGAAGCCGAGGTCGGCGCGCATGTCCGGCAGCGCGACGTTCACCACCGACATGTCCAGCGCCACCATGAACTGCACGGTGAGAGCTACCAGCAGGAGCCAACGCAGCTGCCGTGACGGGTCGTTCACGGTCTTCCCCTTCCCTCGCGGTCACTCGGTCAAGTGATTACTATACGCGTATAGAAATTGTGCGCGAAGACCTTGGGACGGAGAGGGGAGAGAATGGCCGGGTGTCAGGGACAGAGAAGAAACCGCCGGGGTCGAAGCGGTCCGTGGGGCGTCCGCGCAGGCTCGATCCGGATGCCATGGTCGCCACGGCGCGCCGCATCATCGAGGAAGAGGGCCTGGACGCCCTGAGCATGCGGCGGGTGGCGAAGGAGCTCGGCTCCACGCCGATGGCGCTCTACCACTACGTCCAGGACAAGGACGAGCTGCTGATGCTCACCCTGTCGGGGACGGCGGCCGCCTTCCCGCGCCCGGAGCTGCCCGCGGACCCGCGCGAGCGGCTGACCGCCGTCGCCGCGCACATGCACGGGATCCTGGAACAGATCCCCTGGGTGCTCGACATCCTGGCGCTGGGCGAGCTGACCGACCGCGACGCGCTCTGGATGGTCGAGGAGATCATCGACTGCGCGCTCCGCTGCGGCCTCTCCCCCGGCCAGTCGGTACGCGCCTACCGGACGATCTGGAGCTACGTCTACGGCGATCTGGTCTTCCGCCGGGCCGCCGCCAGACGGGCCGAACACCCGCCGTCCAAGCGGTACTTCCCCGACATGGTCACAGAGGCGGACGCGGCGGAGCTGCCCCGGCTCACCGAGATCAAGGACGACTGGCGGGCGTACGCCGCCGACTACGACGTCGTGGACGAACTCGACGCCATCATCACCGGTCTGCTGACCCGAGGGACCCAAGGGGGCCAAGGGACCCGAGGGACTCGAAGCGCCAGCGGTGCACCGGCCGGGTGACGGCCCCCGCGTCCGGCTCGGGCAGCTCCGGCAGCTCGTCGCCGTACGCGCCCTCCCACCAGGTGATGACCAGCACCCGGTCCTGCGGGGCGCGCAGCAGCTCGCTGCGCAGCGGCGGCCGCGCCAGCTCGCCCGCGCGGGCGCGCGCCCACTCCAGCAGCTCCGCGCCCCGGCCCTCGGTGGCGCGGGCCTCCCACATCAGTGCGACGGTCGTACCGCTCATGAGTAGAGGTTGTCCTTGCTGATCTCGTGCACGTGATCGTGATCGTGCGAGTGCGAGTGCGAGTGGCCGTGGGCGCCGGGTACGTGGGGCTCGGTCACCGGCAGCGAGGAGTCCGCCGAAAGCTCCAGGTCGGAGGGGGCCCGGTTGCGGGCCACCATCTCCGCGCCCAGGGCGGCGACCATCGCGCCGTTGTCGGTGCACAGACCGGGGCGCGGCACCCGCAGCCGGATGCCGGCGCGCTCGCAGCGCTCCTGGGCGAGTGCCCGCAGCCGTGAGTTGGCCGCGACCCCGCCGCCGATCATCAGGTGGTCGACGCCCTCGTCCTTGCAGGCACGCACGGCCTTTCGGGTGAGCACGTCCACCACGGCCTCCTGGAAGGACGCCGCCACGTCGCGTACCGGCACCTCCTCGCCGGCCGCGCGCTTCGCCTCGATCCAGCGGGCGACGGAGGTCTTGAGGCCGGAGAAGGAGAAGTCGTAGGCGGGGTCGCGCGAGCCGGTCAGTCCGCGCGGGAACGCGATGGCCTTCGGGTCGCCCTCCCTCGCGAGCCGGTCGATGACCGGGCCGCCGGGGAAGCCGAGGTGCAGCACCCGGGCGATCTTGTCGAAGGCCTCGCCCGCCGCGTCGTCGATGGTCGCGCCGAGCGGCCGGACGTCGTTGGTGATGTCGGGCGCCAGCAGCAGCGAGGAGTGCCCGCCGCTGACCAGCAGCGCCATCGTCGGCTCGGGCAGCGGGCCGTGCTCCAGCTGGTCGACGCAGATGTGCGAGGCCAGGTGGTTCACCCCGTACAGCGGCTTGTTCAGCGCGTACGCGTACGCCTTCGCCGCCGAGACGCCGACGAGCAGCGCACCGGCCAGCCCGGGACCGGCGGTGACGGAGATGCCGTCGAGGTCCCGGCCGCTGACCCCGGCCTCCTTGAGCGCGCGCTCGATGGTCGGGACCATCGCCTCCAGGTGGGCGCGGGAGGCGATCTCCGGGACGACGCCGCCGAAGCGGGCGTGCGTGTCGACACTGGAGGCGACGGCGTCGGCGAGCAGCGTCGTCCCCCGGACGATGCCGACGCCGGTTTCGTCGCAGGAGGTCTCGATACCGAGTACGAGCGGTTCGTCAGCCATCAGTCAGTCTCTGTTTCTTGTACGTGGAGGCGCATGACGAGCGCGTCGATGTTGCCGGGCTGGTAGTAGCCGCGCCGGAAGCCGATCGGTTCGAAGCCGAAGCGCTCGTACAGCTTCTGCGCCCGGGTGTTGTCGACCCGGACCTCAAGGAGCACCTCGGCGCACTCGAAGGCCGTGGCGTGCTTCAGCAGGTCGGTCAGCAGCTCGGAGCCGAGGCCGCCGCCCCAGTGGTCGCGGGAGACGGCGATCGTCTGTACGTCGGCGAGGTCACCGGCCGCCGCGAGCCCCGCGTAGCCGACGATCCGGCCGGTGGCCGGGTCCTCCGCGACCACGTAGCGGCGGGTCGCCCGCGGGCCCCGGGCGTGGGCCAGCTCGGACCAGAACATGCCGGGTGACCAGGCGTCGTCCGGGAACAGCTCGTGCTCCAGGTCGAGCACCGGCTCGATGTCCCACCAGCGCATCTCGCGCAGGACGGCGGTCGCGGTGGTCACTTCGGCGTGACCACCTTGTAGTTCTTCGGGACCTGCGCGTCGGGCCTGCGGAGGTAGAGCGGCGTCGGCGGCAGCATCTCGGCCCCGGAGGCGAGGCGCTCGGCGGCGAGGGCGGCCAGCGCACCGGCCGCGACGTGCTCGGGGCCGCGCGCGTCCGGGAACGCCTCGGGGTAGAGCACCGCGCCCGCCCCGACGACGGGGAGCCCGGCGAGCCGCTCCGCGATCTCCGCGGGCCGGTCGACGGCGGGTTCGCCGGTCCGGGTGCGGGGGTCCTCGTACCGCGCCCAGTAGACCTCCTTGCGGCGGGCGTCCGTCGCGACGGCGAACGGTCCCTCTACGCCGTTCTGTCCGGCGGCGTACGCGAGGCCGTCCAGGGTGCACAGTCCGTGCACGGGAACGGACAGCACGGACCCGAAGGTCGCGGCCGTCACCAGGCCGACCCGCAGGCCGGTGTACGGGCCGGGGCCGACGCCCACGACCACGTCCGTCACGGCGTCGAGTTTCACCCCGGCGGCGGCGAGGACCCGGTCGACGGCGGGCAGCAGCAGCTCCCCGTGCCGCCGGGCGTCGACCTGACCGGACTCGGCGACGACACGGGTCCCGTCGTACAGGGCGACGGTGACAGCGGGGGTGGCGGTATCCATAGCGAGCAAGAGCACGCAAACAGCCTACGGCTCCCGCGCGGGGGCGGTCGCGCCCCGTACGGCGTCCCGGCCCCCGGGGTCACGGCTGCTACCGTCACCGGGTGTACGCGGAGTACGTGTAAACGCTTGTACGACAACCAACGGCGAAAGAGGCGCGCACGGTGTCTAGGGGCAGCTCGGGAATCGTGGTCGCGCTCACCGCGGCGGCCGTGGCCGCGGTGAGCTTCCTGGCCTACCAGGCGTCGGCGAACGCCCCCGCCAGCGTGGCCCCGAAGCCGAAGGCGTCCAGCAGCTCGCCGGCCGCCGGGCACGCCAAGCCGAAGCCCACGAAGGACCCGCTCGCGGTCCCGGGCTCCTCCGGTACGGGGACGCGGGTCGTGTACGCGCTGGATGACCGGCGGGTGTGGCTGGTGGACGCGAAGGGCAAGGCGACCCGGACCTTCAAGGTGATGCCGAGCGCGGTCAGCGCGCTCCCGGGGACGTACCAGGTCACCTCGCGCTCCGGCAGCGTCACCGGCTCCGACGGGGTGCCGATCGAACACGTGGTGCGGTTCGCGACGACCAACGACGTGGCCATCGGCTTCAGCGCCGCGCAGGACGGCTCGATGGAGAGCCCGGACCCGACGCTGAAGGCGGGCGGCGTACGGATGTCCCGTGCGGACGGCAACGCGGTGTGGACGTTCGCCACGGTCGGCGCGAAGGTCGTCGTGATCCCGTAACCCGGATCACCCGGCCCCTCAAGCCCATCCAGCACCTCAAGCCGTGGCCGGGCACCTCAAGCCCGTCCGGCGATTGAGGACGTCTTTGAGCTCAGCCACTTCAAGCCCGTCCGGCGATTGAGGACATCCGTAAGCTCGGCCGCCCCCGGCGCAAGGGTTCCGTCCTCAATCGCCGGACGGGCTGGAGTGGCCGGACGGGCTGGAGTGGCCGCCCTCGCCCTCACGCGGCGCAGCCGCCTCGTCCGGCGGCGTCGACACCGCGCTCGCCGCCGCACCCGCCGCCAGCAGTTCGGTCATCGTTACCGCGCGCGGCGGCCGCAGGTCACTCTCGGATGTCGGCATGGACGCCTCCTGGGGCTCCGGTGGAAGGCACGGTTAGGCAGACCTAACCTGCTCTCGCCCTCCATGTCACCACGCCCGCCCCGCCCCGCGCAACAATTTGCCGACACCGCGTCGGAAAGCGGGATCGGCTCAGGCCCCCTCCGCCACCCACGGCTCCCAGGACTCATGGGCCAGTCCGGCCCAGCGCGTACCCACGCCCACCAGCGTCACCACGCGCCGCTCGTCGTCCGTGTCACCGACCGCCCGGTCGATCAGCACCTGGAGCCGGTCGTCCGCCAGCTCCTCGACCTTGCCGTCGCCCCACTCGACGACCACCACCGATTCCGGCAGCGACACATCGAGGTCCAGGTCCTCCATCTCGTCGAGCCCGCCGCCCAGCCGGTAGGCGTCGACATGGACCAGGGCGGGGCCGTCGCCGAGGGGCGGGTGGACGCGGGCGATCACGAACGTGGGGGACGTGACGGCGCCGCGCACCCCCAGGCCCTCACCGAGGCCTCGGGTCAGGGTGGTCTTCCCGGCCCCCAGCTCTCCGGTGAGCATGACGAGGTCGCCGGGGCGCAGCACACCGGAGATCCGGCGGCCCAGGGCCTGCATCTGTTCGGGGGACTCGACGGTCAGCCTCACGCTGACGGTGCCGGTCGCGTTCGCGGCGGTCTCAGCGGCCGCCGGGCTGTTGTGCGGTGCTTCCATGCCCGCCAACGTTAGAGGATTCCGGTACGGCTCCCGCGCGCACCAGCAGGTCCGCGAGCCGGTCGGTCACCGTCTCCGGGTGCTCCAGCATCACCAGGTGCCCGGCGTCCGGGACGATGACGAGTTCCGCGTCGGGCAGCCGGTCCGCGATCGCCTCGCTGTGCGAGCTGGGCGTCACCAGGTCCTTGTCGCCCGCCAGGATCAGCACCGGGACGTCGAGGAACAGGGGCAGCGCGTTGCTCTTGTCGTGCTCGGTGAAGGCCGGGTAGAACTCCGCGACCACATCGATCGGCGTGGACTCGATGAGGCGTTCCGCGAACCGTTCGACCGCCGGGTCCACGTCCCGCGAACCGAACGAGTACCGCTTGATGAGCCCCGCGAACAGGTCCGCGGTCGCCCGCCTGCCCCGCTCCACCAGCTCCGCCTGCGAGCCGAGCGCCCTCAGCACCCCGGGCAGCACCCGGCGTACCGCGTTCACGCCCGCCACCGGCAGCCCGAAGTTGACCTCACCGAGCTTCCCGCTCGACGTACCGACGAAGGCGACGGCGGCGACCCGGTCGCGCATCAGGGCCGGGTACTGGTCGGCGAGCGCCATCATCGTCATGCCGCCCATCGAGTGCCCGACCAGCACCAGCGGTCCCTCGGGGGCGGCCGCGTCGATCACGGCCTTGAGATCGCGGCCGAGCTGGTCGATGCCGACCGGCACACCGCCCGCGCCCTGCGCCTGGGCCCGGCCGCGCTCGGAGCGGCCGTGACTGCGCTGGTCCCAGTGGACGGTGCGCACGAGTCCGCGCAGGGCCGCGCGCTGGAAGTGCCAGGAGTCCTGGCTGAGGCAGTAGCCGTGGCTGAAGACGACCGTGACGGGGGCGGGGGCCTTGCGTCCGAAGAGCCGGCGCCTGCGCGGACCGGCGGTGTTGCCGGGGGGCGTACCGCCGGTGCCGGTGCCGGTGCCGGGGTCGACCTCGTCGATCTCGTAGTACAGCTCGGTGCCGTCGTCGGCGGTGGCCCGGCCCGGCAGCCCGCGCAGCGAGCCGTACGGACCGGTGGCGTCCAGCGCCAGCCTGGCCCGCTTCCGCATGCCCCGGCCGACCGTCAGCCGCTCGACCGCGACACCGGCCGCCGCGCCCGCCGCGATCACGCCTATGGCGGCCCCGGCGACCCCCGCCCGGCGCCAGCCGACCGTCGAAGCGGCCGTCGCCATCGCGTCCCCCGCGCTGATCTCGCTCACCGTGCCGCGCTCCTCGTGGGTCGTGTCCTTCGGGTCAGGTCCGGTCCGATCACATCAGCTCCGATCGGACCGGTCCCGGTCCAATCTGCTCCGATCTGATCAGACCGAAACCGATCGTGCCTGGTCAGGAACGCTTCCTCGGTCAGGACCCGGCCGACTCTCCGTCCGCAGTCCCGCC
This sequence comes from Streptomyces sp. NPDC104307, assembly GCF_055584045.1. Lineage (NCBI taxonomy): Bacteria > Bacillati > Actinomycetota > Actinomycetes > Kitasatosporales > Streptomycetaceae > Streptomyces > Streptomyces sp. NPDC104307. The sequence goes on along the minus strand of NZ_JBVJMU010000032.1, from coordinate 11,164 downwards.
CGCTGTCATGTCCACAGTGCCGTCCGCAGTCCCGTCCGCAGTCCCGTCCGCTGTGCCGTCCGCTGTGCCGTCCCGGTAGACGCGTGGTACCCGGGCGCCGATCCGGGTGACGATCTCGTACGCGATCGTGTCCGCCGCCCGCGCCCAGTCCTCCGCGCTCGGCTCGCCCCGGTCACCGGGACCGAACAGCACCGCGTCGCTGCCCTCCGCGACCACGTCGCCGTCCAGGTCGACGACGAACTGGTCCATCGCCACCCGGCCCGCGACCGTCCGCCGGACCCCGCCGACCAGGACCGGGCCCCGGCCGGACGCGTGGCGTGGGATGCCGTCCGCGTACCCCACCGGCACCAGGCCGAGCGTGGTCTCGGCGGACGTCGTGTAGTGGTGCCCGTAGCTGATGCCGTGCCCGGCCGGGACCTGCTTGACCAGGGCGACGGAGGCGGCGAGCGTCATCACCGGACGCAGCCCGAAATCGGCCGGGGTGCCCAGCTCCGGGCTGGGCGAGATGCCGTACATGGCGATGCCCGTCCGCACCAGGTCGAAGTGCGACTCGGGGACGGTCAGCGTCGCCGGGGAGTTGGCGATGTGCCGCACCTCGGGCTCGGCACCGGCCTTCTCCGCGTACGCCACCATGTCGCGGAACACGGTCAGCTGGGCGGCGATGGAGGGGTGTCCGGGCTCGTCCGCGCAGGCGAAGTGCGACCAGAGGCCGGTGATCCGGACCGTCCCGGCCTGCTCCGCGGTGCGGGCGGCGGCCACCAGCTCGGGCCAGTCGGCGGGCTGGCAGCCGTTGCGGCCGAGTCCGGTGTCGGCCTTGAGCTGGATACGGGCGGGGCGGCCGGCCTCCGTCGCCGCCGCGGTGACCTCGCGCAGCGCCCACATGCCGCTGACCGAGACATCGACATCGGCCTCGATCGCCTCGCGCCAGGGCCCGCCCGGCGTCCACAGCCAGCACATCACCCGGCCGCCCAGCCCGGCCGCGCGCAGCGCCAGTGCCTCCTGCGGGGTGGCGGTGCCCAGCCAGGTCGCACCGGCTTCGAGCGCGGCACGGGCACAGGGCACCGCGCCGTGTCCGTACGCGTCGGATTTGACGACGGCCATGAGCTGCGCGCCGGACGCCCGTGCGCGCAGAACGCGCACGTTGGCGCGGAGTGCGGCGAGGTCGATCTCGGCACGGGCTCTCAAGGACGCTGTCTCGTTCATCGCGCCCAGTGTCTCAGAGCCGGGTCTCAGAGCCGTACGCTGCGGCCTGCGGGCGCCGCTCGCGGCAGGACCCTGGGTCAGCGGTGGCGCAGCTCGTGTTCCAGGTGGTCGACGAGGACCGGTACGTGGCTGTGCGGGACGTCCTTGACCGCTGTCACCAGCGTCACCGGGCCGCCGTCGCGGACCAGCGCGACGAGTTCACCGACGGCGGCCGTGTGCATGGGGTCGGCCAGTTCCGTGCGGTAGCGGTCGACGAAGTCGTCGTAGCGGGTGCCGGAGCGGTCCTCGTGGTACCAGGAGCGCAGCTCCTTCGACGGGGTGACGTCCTTGAGCCACTTGTCGATCGCGGCGCGTTCCCTGGCGACCCCGCGCGGCCAGAGCCGGTCGACCAGCACGCGGGTGCCGTCGCCGTCCTCCTGCGGGTCGTACACCCGGCGTACGCGCACGTCACCGCTGCTGTCGCTCACGACCGAGCCCCTCTCTCGCCGCTTCCAGGATCACTCAGGCCCGTACGTCCCGCCAGGCAGACCGGATCGCCTCCGCGACGTCCTGGGCGGCGACCGGGGAGCCGTCGGAGGCGTGCCGGGCCGCGAGGCCGTGGAGGTGGGCGCCGACGGATGCGGCATCGCGGGGGGCGAGACCGGCGGCGAGCAGCGAGCCGGTCAGCCCGGAGAGCACGTCGCCACTGCCCGCCGTGGCGAGCCAGGAGGTGCCGGTCGGGTTGACCCGCACGGGGGCGCCGGGATCGTCGGCGGCGATCAGCGTCGTCGAGCCCTTGAGCAGGACCGTGGCGCGGAACCGGGAGGCGAGTTCGCGTACGGCGGTGAGCCGCCCCGCCTCTACCTCCTCGCGCGGAACGCCGAGCAGGGCCGCGGCCTCCCCGGCGTGCGGGGTCAGGACGGTCGGCGCGGTGCGCGCCCGGACCACGTCGGCGTCCAGCAGCCGCAGCCCGTCCGCGTCGACCAGCACCGGGACGTCGGCGGCCAGCACGTCGGAGACGGCCTCCTCCGCGTCCGTCCCGTCACCGAGCCCGGGACCGACGACCCAGGCCTGCACCCGCCCCGCCTTGGACGGCGGGCCCGCGTGGACCAGGGTCTCCGGATGCCGCGCGATGACCGCGTCCGCCCCGGGGCCGACGTAGCGCACAGCCCCGGCCCCGCCGCGCAGCGCCCCGGAGACGGCCAGCACCGCCGCGCCCGGGTAGCGCGCGGACCCGGCGGCGATGCCCACGACACCGCGCCGGTACTTGTCGCTCTCGGCGCCCGGTACGGGCAGCAGGGCTGCCACGTCCGCGTACTGGAGCGCCTCCAGGTCAGGCACGGCGGGCAGTTCGGCGCCGAGCCCGATGTCGACGAGGTGCAGCGCCCCGGCCCGTTCGGCGGCCGGGTCGATGAGCAGCCCCGGCTTGTACGCCCCGAACGTGACGGTGACGTCGGCGCGGACCGCGTCCCCCAGCACCTCACCGGTATCGGCCTCGACGCCGCTGGGCAGGTCGACGGCGACGACGGGCGCGTCGTGCGCCGTGTACCGGGCCACCAGCGCGGCGGCGCCGGGGCGCAGTCCGCCGCGTCCGCCGATGCCGGTGACGGCGTCGACGACGAGGTCGACGCGGCCCGCCCAGTCCCGGTGCCTGCTCGTCGCCGGGACGTCGAGACCGTCCACCACCCGGCCGCCCGCCGCGCGCAGCGCCTCGCTCCCGCCCTCGTGGGCCCGGCCCGGCGAGACCCGCACGGCGAGCACACCGGCCCCGCGCCGGGCGAGCCGGGCACCCGCGTACAGCGCGTCGCCGCCGTTGTCGCCGCTGCCGACCAGGAGGACGACGCGGGACCCGTACACCCGGCCGCCGCGCCGCAGCAGGTCGGTGCAGGCGGCGGCGAGCCCCGCGGCGGCGCGCTGCATCAGCGTGCCCTCCGGGAGCCGTGCCATGAGGGCCTGTTCGGCGGCCCGTACGGTCGAGACGCTGTACGCAGTACGCATGGCTCCAACGTACGCAGAAAACGCCGGCCACGCCTTCGCCCATCACACCGAGGCTCAGCCCTCCGCGATCACCACGGCGGACGCCACCCCCGCGTCATGGCTGAGCGACACGTGCCACTGCCGCACGCCCAGTTCGGCGGCGCGCGCGGCGACCGTGCCGCTCACCCGCAGCCGGGGCTGCCCGCTCTCCTCGACGTACACCTCGGCGTCCGTCCAGAGCAGCCCGGCGGGAGCGCCGAGCGCCTTGGCGAGCGCCTCCTTCGCGGCGAACCGCGCGGCCAGCGAGGCGATCCCGCGCCGCTCACCGTCCGGCAGCAGCAACTCGCTCTCCAGGAAGAGGCGTTGAGCCAACCTCGGGGTGCGCTCCAGCGCCTCGTCGAACCGTTCGATCTCCGCCACGTCGATACCGACCCCGATGATCACGTAACCGCCCCACTCACTTCATCGCACTCATTCCACGGTGACGGACTTCGCCAGATTGCGCGGCTGGTCCACTTCGTTGCCCCGGGCCGTCGCCAGCTCGCAGGCGAAGACCTGGAGCGGAACGGTGGCGACCAGCGGCTGAAGCAGCGTAGGCGTTGCGGGAATCCGGATGAGGTGGTCGGCGTACGGGACGACCGCCTCGTCGCCCTCCTCCGCGATGACGACGGTGAGCGCGCCCCGGGCCCGGATCTCCTGGATGTTCGACACGATCTTGCCGTGCAGCACCGAGCGCCCGCGCGGTGACGGCACCACCACGACGACCGGGACGCCGTCCTCGATCAGCGCGATCGGCCCGTGCTTCAGCTCCCCGGCGGCGAACCCCTCCGCGTGCATGTACGCGAGTTCCTTGAGCTTCAACGCGCCTTCCAGGGCGACCGGGTAGCCGACGTGCCGGCCGAGGAAGAGCACCGTGTCGTGGCCCGCCAGCGAACGTGCGAGGGCGCGCACCGGCTCCATGGTCCCCAGGACCCGCCGCACCTCTCCGGAGATCTCGGAGAGCTGACGGATGACGGTGCGGATCTCGTCGCCCCACTTGGTCCCCCGGACCTGGCCGAGGTACAGCGCGACGAGGTAGCAGGCGACGAGCTGGGTGAGGAACGCCTTGGTCGAGGCGACGGCGACCTCCGGCCCGGCGTGCGTGTACAGGACGGCGTCGGACTCGCGCGGGATGGTGGACCCGTTGGTGTTGCAGATGGCGAGGACCTTCGCGCCCTGCTCACGGGCGTGCCGCAGTGCCATCAGGGTGTCCATCGTCTCGCCGGACTGTGAGATGGCGATGACGAGCGTGCGCTGGTCCAGGATCGGGTCCCGGTAGCGGAACTCGCTGGCCAGCTCGGTCTCGCAGGGGATCCGGGTCCAGTGCTCGATGGCGTACTTGGCGATCATCCCGGCGTGGAACGCGGTCCCGCAGGCGACGATCACCACCTTGTCGACCTCGCGCAGCTCCGCCCGGGTGATCCGCACCTCGTCGAGGTGCAGGGTCCCCTCCGGGTCGATCCGGCCGAGGAGGGTGTCGGTGACGGCCTTCGGCTGCTCGGCGATCTCCTTGAGCATGAAGGAGGGGTAGCCGCCCTTCTCGGCGGCGGACGCGTCCCAGTCCACGTGGTACGGCAGCACCTCTGCGGGCCGCCCGTCGAACCCGGTGACGACGACCCCCTCCCGGCTCAGCTCCACCACCTGGTCCTGGCCCAGCTCGATCGCGGACCGGGTGTGCGCGATGAACGCGGCGACGTCGGAGGCCAGGAACGCCTCACCCTCCCCCACCCCCACCACGAGCGGGGAGTTGCGCCGGGCCCCGACCACCACGTCGGGCGCGTCCGCGAACACCGCGACGAGCGTGAACGCCCCTTCGAGCCTCCGGCAGACCTGCCGCATCGCCCCGGCCGGGTCCTCGCCGCCCGCGAACTCCTCGGCGAGGAGGTGCGCGACGACCTCGGTGTCGGTCTCGGATGCCAGCTCGTGGCCGCGCCCGGTCAGCTCCGAGCGCAGGGCGGCGAAGTTCTCGATGATCCCGTTGTGCACGACGGCGACGCGTCCGGCGTTGTCCAGGTGCGGGTGGGCGTTGACGTCGGTGGGGCCGCCGTGCGTGGCCCACCGGGTGTGGCCGATCCCCGCGCTCCCGGCCGGCAGCGGCCGCTCGACCAGCAGCTTCTCCAGATTGACGAGCTTCCCGGCCCGCTTCGCGGCGGCCAGCCCGCCATCAGCGAGGACGGCGATCCCGGCGGAGTCGTACCCCCGGTACTCCAGACGCTTGAGGCCCGCGACGACGACGTCCTGCGCCGACTGCCCACCGACGTATCCGACGATCCCGCACATATCAGCCCTTTCATGACCACTTGCCCATGTTCTTCGCATATTCGCAGAAGGTGCGGGGGGCGGCAGGGAGGACGGCGTCGGCCAGGGAATGCGGCGCCACGGCTCGGCGCCGGAGCACGCGGCCGCCACGGAGGCCCGTGCAGCGCCCGCTCCTCACCCGACGACCCTGATCACGGGCCCACCCGTGCGGGCTTCTACTATCGAATTCGGTGTTCTCCGGCGGACGCCGACGCCCGCCCGGTCGTGCCCGCCGCCCAACAGCGACACGACACGACGACGGCCCCCACATGGCGTTGGCGTCGAACATCGAGCATCGAACATCGAGGAGGAACGTTCATGCGTGCCCGGAATATCGTTGCCGCCACGGCGACAGCATTGGCGCTGGTGGGCGCCCGCGACCTCGTCCAGAAGAAGCACGCACTGCTCCGGAACTTCCCGGTGGTCGGGCACGCCCGGTACCTGCTGGAGACGATCGGTCCGGAGCTGCGGCAGTACATCGTGACCTCCAACGACGAGGAGCGCCCGTTCAGCCGTGACCAGCGCACCTGGATCTACGCGTCGGCGAAGGGCGAGAACAACTACTTCGGGTTCGGAACCGACAACGACGTCGAACACGTGCAGGGGCACGCGTACGTGAAGCAGCGCACGTTCGCCGGAGAACTGCTCCCCGACGTGCACGACCCGCAGGCCCTGCTGCCGTCGGCCAAGGTGCTGGGCGGGCCGCGCGGACGTGCCAAGGCGTTCCGGCCGGCGAGCGTGGTGAACATCTCGGCGATGAGCTTCGGTTCACTCTCCGGTGCGGCGATCACGGCCCTCAACAAGGGGGCGGCGCTGGCGGGCACGATGCACAACACGGGCGAGGGCGGCCTCTCGCCCTACCACCGCAACGGCGGGGACCTCGTCCTCCAGATCGGTACGAGCTACTTCGGCTGCCGCAACGCGGACGGCAGCTTCAGCCTCGACAAGCTCATGGACGTCGTCGCCGGCGCCCCGGTCAAGGCGATAGAGATCAAGCTCTCCCAGGGCGCCAAGCCGGGGCTGGGCGGGTTGCTGCCGGGTGCGAAGGTGACCCCGGAGATAGCCGAGATCCGGGGCATCCCGCTCGGCGAGGACTGTGCCTCCCCGTCACGGCACACCGCGTTCAGCGATGTCGACTCGATGCTCGACTTCGTCGAACTGCTCGCCACCGAGACCGGTCTGCCGGTCGGGATCAAGAGCGCGGTCGGAGAGATGGCGTTCTGGCGGGAGCTGGCGACGCTGATGGCACGTGGCGACCGGGGCGTCGACTTCGTGACCGTCGACGGCGGCGAGGGCGGCACCGGGGCGGCGCCGTTGATCTTCGCCGACTCGGTGTCGCTGCCGTTCCGGATGGGCTTCTCCCGGGTCTACGGCACCTTCGCCGAGCTGGGGCTGACCGACGACCTGACGTTCATCGCCTCCGGCAAGCTCGGCCTGCCGGAGAACGCCGTGGTCGCCTTCGCCCTGGGCGCCGACATGATCAACGTGGCGCGTGAGGCGATGCTGTCGATCGGCTGCATCCAGTCGCAGAGGTGCCACACCGACAAGTGCCCCACCGGCGTCGCCACCCAGAACCCGCGGCTGGCCCGCGGCCTCGACCCGACCTCGAAGGCCGCCCGCGCCGCCGCCTACCTGCGCACCCTGCGGACAGAGCTGATGAAGGTCTCGGCGGCCGTCGGCGTCGCCCACCCGGGCTTCATCACGGCCAACGACATCGAGATCCTGAACGGCGACTACGACGCCCGCACCCTGTCCGGTGTCTACGGCTACAAGGACGGCTGGGGCGAGCTGGGCCCGCACGTCGCCGATGAGATCACCGAGTTGCTCGCCACCCGGTCCAAGGCGGCCTCCGAGCAGCAACCGGCCGCCTGAACCGCCGACAGTGAGCCCGGACAGCTCCTGGAGGTCGATGCCGTCCCTGCCGCAGCCGGAGCGGTAAAGTAGGAACCACTCATACTTTGAACCGTTCCTACTTTACCGCCTGCCTCAGGAGAGTCCGTGGCCTTCACCGGACGCGGCCGTGAGCTACGCATTCTCGGATCGTGGCTGGAGCGCGTCGCTTCGGGGGCAGGCGGCAGCACCGGTCAGGCGCTGGTGATCAAGGGGCGACGCCGAATCGGCAAGACCCGCCTGGTGCAGGAGTTCTGCGCCCGTTCGGGGAAGCCGTACGTCTTCTTCCAGGCGACCCGCAGCCAACCCGCGCCGATGGCCCGCCGGGCCCTGTTCGACGCGGTCGCGGGCGGCCACGGCATGCGACACCACGGCTCGGCGCTGGAGCACGCCGCCGCCCCGGAGGACTGGGTCCGGACACTGGCCGCCGTCGCGGCCACCCTCCCCTCGGACGAGCCGGTGATCCTCGTACTGGACGAGGTCCCCTGGCTGTCCGAGGCGGACGCCGGATTCGACGCGGCGCTCAAGACGGCCTGGGACATGCATCTGTCCGCGAAGCCGGTGCTCCTGCTGCTGCTCGGCTCCGACCTGGCGACGATGGACCGGCTGACGTCGTACGACCATCCGTTCCACGGCCGGGCGGGGCAGTACACCGTGGGCCCGCTCAGCCCGGCGGACGTGCAGGACTCCACCGGACTGGACGCGGCAGCCGCACTCGACGCCTATCTCGTCACCGGGGGCTTCCCCGAGGTGGTCACCGGCTGGCAGTCCGGGGAACCGGTCGCCTCCTACCTGAACCGCCAGCTGGAGGACCCGTCATCGGTGCTGCTCACGACAGGTGAACGCTCCCTCGCCGCGGAGTTCCCCGCCCGGCTCCAGGCGGGCCGGGTGCTCCGGGCGATCGGTTCCGGCGAGCGCACCTTCTCCGGCATCGCCGCGAGCACCGGGGGCGCCGACGGGCGCGCCCTGGCACACGGCACGCTCGCCCCGATACTGACCGAACTCACCGAGGCGAAGCGGATCGTCGCCGCAGACCTTCCGCTGTCGACGCAGGCGGCGCCCAAGCTCAAGCGCTACCGCATCGCGGACACGTACCTGCGCTTCTGGCTGGCCCACCTGGAGGACGCCGTCGCCCAGGCGGAGAGGGGCAGGGGTGACGTCTCGGCGGCACGTATCCAGCGGTCCTGGCCGTCCTGGCGGGGACGCGCGGTGGAACCGGTGATCAGGGAGTCGCTCGCCCGCCGGGTGCCGGACGGCCTCTTCCCCGAGGCGACGGAGACCGGCGGCTGGTGGAACCGCCAGAACAACCCGGAAGTCGACCTCATCGGCGCCGACGCACAGCCGGTGGCCCGCCGCGTCGCCTTCGTGGGCTCGGTGAAGTGGCGCGACGAGACCCCGTTCGGGCCCGGGACCTGGCCGAACTCGCCGCGTCCGCACAGCAGGTGCCGGGCGCGCGGGACGCGGCCCTGGTCGCGGTCAGCCGCCGGCCCCCGACGCGAGCGGCGGCCGAGGGGCTCGCCGCGCACTGGGGGCCAAAGGACGTACTGGCCGCGTGGCGGTGACCCGCTTCGCCGAACCGTTGACCACCGCCCCGGCGACGGAACCGGACAGCCGACTCTGATCATCCAGGGCAGTACAGCACTGATCCGCGAGGGGGCGGCCATGCATGGTTCTGGCACGGGTTCGAAAGCACCCTCCGGCGCGGGTTCCACTCGGCGCATGCGGACCGGTAGCCAACTGTGGGTGGCCGCCGCCGCCAACCTCGGCATCGGGCTGTGCGCGATCATCCCCGCCCTGTGTATCCGATGGATCTTCACCCGTTACCTGCCGATGGACTGCTCGGCCACGGGCGCGTCCGTCCACAGCACGGGCTGCGACAGGGAGACGTACGAGGACGGAACCATCTACATGTTCGGCGCCGCACTCAGCGGCCTGTTCGTCCTCGGCATGATCCTGGTGGTCGACGTCCTCATGCCACGCCAGGAGCGCTGGCCGATGGGCATCTGGCTCGGAATGGCCCTGCTCGTGCCCGCCCCCTTCTTCGCCGGGCAGGAGCTCGGCCGGTTCTGACCGGGCGGCAGGGCTCTGCCGGTCCCACGGCTCAGGACAAACCGATGGCGCTCATGGGCTCACACCTATGACGAGAGGAGCTTCCGTGATGGACCGGTCCGCTCTGGAAGAGCTGGAGACGCTGTTCGTCTTCACCCCTTCGCCGGGCGATACGTGGAGGTTGACCATCGCCCGGCTCAAGCAGCAGCTGCTGAAAACCGATCCCGAAGCGTTCATTCGCATGGAGGATCCGCACGACAGGAATCCGTCCGGGAACTCATTCATGTTCTTCGAATTCACTCTTGACGGCGGCGGGATCGAGGCAATGTCCAGACTCGCTCCGGAGGGCGTTGCGGCTCAGAACTGCACTGCACGGCAGGCAGCAGGTTTTGTGAGATGGCTGCGCGCCGGTGTCGTCCCACCGGGGCATGCGATCACGTTCAATACCGAGTGGGGACTGGAGAGCGAGATTCCGGACGCCACCGTACCCATTGCCGAGAACAGCCAACTGATCGACTTTTTCCTGGCCCACGTCGTCGAGACCGGAGGACTGGCGTAGCCCGGCGCCTCCTCACACCCCGAGGGCCTGCCACGCGCAAGCATGCGCGAGCAGGCCCTCGGGGGACGGCGGTGGCGGTGTACCGGCGCTCAGTCGGTCGACGCGTACGAGACGAACTCGGCCCAGGCGCCCGGGGCGAAGCCGAGTTCCGGGCCGGGGATGTTCTTGGAGTCGCGGACGTGGACGGTGGCGGGGGCGGCGGCGACCTCGACGCACGAGGGGCCGTCGTTGGTGCTGTAACTGCTCTTGAACCACGTCAGGTCGGAAGGACTTCCGGCCGAGGGCTTGGCACTCATGTCTCTCCCAGCAGTTTCGATGAACATTCGCGAGAGCCAAGGCGTGAGCGCCAGGGCCCGGGGCAGGCCGTACCGCATCTCAAGGATCTGGACTTCCTTGGGATCGCCGATCAGCCGACTGGTGAGCTGCACTTCATTGAGCCCCACAGCCGTGCCATCAGTCAGCTTAAACACCCGGTGAGGGCCGCCCAAGCCCGCGTGCTCCTCGGTGTCGGTCGGCATCACCTGGATCTCCACATGCCTCAACATGCTGAGTTCTAGAAGGTGTTCGAGCTGTTGACGCAACACCATTTTGCCGCCCGTGGGGCGCCTGAGCGTGGCCTCCTCCTGCACGAAGGTCAGCAGCGGGGCGGGCCGACGCTGGAAGATCGCCTGCCGGGCCATCCGCGCGGCCACCAACCCGTAGACCCAGAGGCACTGGCCACGCGCTGGGGCGTCCGGCAGGGCCCGTTCCCCCGCAAGACGGTCTGGGCGGAGCTCGCCCTCACCGGATCGTGACCACCACGACCCGGTCGGCCACGACGCGGTGGACCACGACCCGGCCGGCCGCGACGCGGCTGCCCACGACGTAAAAGGCTTTTAAGTCCTTTGGGAAGAAGAAACTCTCAAACCCAACCCCACCCGACCCACCCCGGTGGACCTCAGCAAGCTCCCGCACGCCCGCGTGGGCGCCTGTCACTCACACGGGTGAGGTTGGCCAACTGAGCTGGATTTCGCCCGGGTTGCCTGGCATATGCTCACGAAACCAACTTCAGACATGAGATGGCCCCCGCCGGGACCTTGGGTTCCAGTGGTCGTCGCAACACCGCCTGGTTTTTAGGTGGTGAGTAGATCACGTAGACGCTCGGCTGGGGTATCCCAGTCGAGCGTCTTG
>NZ_JBVJMU010000031.1:0-27983 GCF_055584045.1 Streptomyces sp. NPDC104307 | reverse complement strand
GTCCGCGTAGACGGCCACGCTCCCGATCCCCGCGTCCCGGCAAGCACGGGCAACACGGACAGCAATTTCGCCACGGTTGGCGATGAGCACCTTGCCGGTACGCCGGGTCATGACGCCCACGCTCCCGGCATCCGGAATCCGGCTCCCGGGTGCCGCCACACCGTGGGGACCAGGACCTCGCCCTGTGCCTCTGCCGTTCCCGCGTCCTGGGCCAACCGCAGACGTGCCGTCAGCAGTACGGCGAGTACGGCGACCTCTTCCGCTGTCGGCATGCCACGGGTCACTCGCACGGCGGCCAGGGCCAGTTCGGCCGTACCGGGTGGCTCGGGGCTCACAGCGGCAGGTTTCCGTGCTTGCGGCTGGGCAGGGCAGTGTTCTTCGTGCGGAGCATCGACAGGGCGTCGATGAGCCGTGCGCGAGTATCGACCGGATCGATGATGTCGTCGACCAGGCCGCGTTCGGCCGCGTAGTAGGGGTGCATGAGTTCGGTCCGGTACTCCTTGATCTTCTGTGCGCGCATCGCCTCGGGATCGTCGGCGAGGGCGATGTCCTTGCGGAAGATGACGTTCGCGGCGCCCTCCGCGCCCATCACGGCGATCTCGTTCGACGGCCAGGCGAGCGTGATGTCGGCGCCGATGGAGCTGGAGTCCATGACGATGTACGCGCCGCCGTACGCCTTGCGCAGGATCAGGGAGACGCGTGGCACGGTGGCGTTGCAGTAGGCGTAGAGGAGTTTGGCGCCGTGCCGGATGACACCGCCGTGCTCCTGTTCCACGCCGGGCAGGAAGCCGGGTACGTCGACGAGGGTCACCAGCGGGATGCTGAAGGCGTCGCAGAACTGGACGAAGCGGGCCGCCTTCTCGGATGCGTTGATGTCCAGGACTCCGGCGAGGTTGGCCGGCTGGTTGGCGACCACTCCGACTACCTGGCCGCCGAGGCGGGTGAGCGCGCACACGACGTTGGTGGCCCAGCGGGCGTGTACCTCGAAGAACTCGCCGTGGTCGACGATTTCGGCGAGCACGTCGCGGATGTCGTAAGCGGCGTTGGGCCGGGACGGCACGAGGCTGAGGAGCCGTTCGCAGGTGCGGTCGGCCGGGTCGTCGAGGTCTCCGGCGGGGGCGAGCTCCCGGTTGTTGGCGGGCAGCAGCGACAGCAGGTAGCGCACGTCCTGGAGGCACTCGGCCTCGTCGTCGTAGGCGAATCCCGCGACGCCGGAGAGCGTGGCGTGGCTGTCGGCGCCGCCGAGCCGTTCCTGGGTGACGTGCTCGCCGGTGACGGCCTGGACCACGTCGGGGCCCGTGATGAACATCTGGGACGTGCCGCGGACCATGAAGACGAAGTCGGTGAGCGCCGGGGAGTAGGCGGCGCCGCCCGCGCACGGGCCCAGGATCACCGAGATCTGCGGGATCACTCCGGAGTTACGGACGTTGCGGCTGAAGATGCCGCCGTATCCGGCCAGCGCGGTGACGCCTTCCTGGATGCGGGCGCCCGCGCCGTCGCAGAGGCCGATGAGCGGGGCGCCGGCGGTCTGGGCGAGGTCCATCAGCTTGTGGATCTTCTGGGCGTGGGCTTCGCCGAGGGCACCGCCGAAGATGCGGAAGTCGTGCGCGTAGGCGAAGACGGTGCGGCCGTGTACGAGGCCCCAGCCGGTGATCACGCCGTCGGTGTGCGGCTTCTTGTATTCAAGGCCGAAGCCGGTTGCGCGGTGCCGGCGCAACCCCTCCACCTCGGTGAACGTGTCCTCGTCGAAGAGCAGCTCGATGCGTTCGCGTGCGGTCAGCTTGCCCTTGGCATGCTGCGCCTCTGTGGCCTTCTCGCTGGGGCCGGCGACCGCCTTGCGGCGGATGGCACCCAGTTCCGCCGTGCGTTCCCGCAGCGAGGCGTGGCGCACATCCTCCGCGGTCGCGGGCTCCGCCGGTGCCGCCAGGCCGGACCGCGAGCGGACGGGGGTGATGTCCGGGATCGCCGGACGGTTCGTGGGCCGTTCCTCGATGACGCTCATGCAGACCTCTTTCGACGCGGTGGATCCCGACTGCTGGGGTACGCGGCGCCGAGAGGTTCAGCGGGCGGGCTAAAGGCGGGCTTGCGCGGACGGCCGCACCGTGGCGGCATCCGGGGCAGGGCGGGCCGGGCTGTGGCGGCTCAGGACGGCGAGGCCGGCCAGGGCGGCCAGGGCGGGCAGCAGGGTCATTCCGGCGATGATCCCGGCGTGCGCGAGGGTGCTCTGACCGGCGGCCCGGCCGGTGGCGGAGGAGGTGTAGCCGGTGCACTGCAGGGCCAGCGCATACAGGAACGGGCCGGTGGCGAGGCCCAGTGACTCGGCCGAGCCGAACAGGCCGGAGAGCGTGCCCGCAGCGCGTCCTGCCGCGCCGGCCGCCGCGCACTCCTCGGCCAGCATGGCGTAGAGGGAGAGCAGTTGGCCGGCGTGCCCGGTACCGACGACAAGCAGGACGACGGGTGCGGCCGCGGGCAGGGCGGGGGTGGCGGCGAGCAGCAGGCAGCCGCCGCTGAACAGGAGGGTGGCCTGGCGGAGCACGGCACGGTGGCCTCCGGCGCCTCTGCTGCGCCGGACCCACCAGGAGGTCAGGACCAGGTTCGGCAGGACGAACGCGGCAACCAGGGTGCCGGTCAGGTTGGCGTTGTTCAGGGCGTGTTCAGCGAAGTACGGGCCGCCGGCGAGGAGGCATCCGGTGGCGACGACCTGGAGGGCGGCGCATGCCACGAGTGGCGCGAAGCGGGGGGTGGTGCGCAGGACGGTCCAGGGGCGGGGGTGCTCGGCGAAGGACGGACGGGCCGAGACGGTTGGGCTGGTCGCGGTGACGGTGCGGCGGACCGCGAGGGTCGCGGCCGTGATGACAGCGGCTCCGGCGACTCCTGCCCATCGGTGTCCTGCGAGGCCGCCTCCGGTGGCGTTGATGAGCGCCGGGGTGGCCGCTCCTGCCACGAGGGCGGCTACGGCGATGCCTGCCACGCGGCCGGCCACAAGGCGGGTCCTGGCTTCCCGTTCGGGTGCCAGGAGCGCGGGCAGTGCGGCGTAGGAGGCGTGGAAGAAGGCGAAGGCGGTGGCGGCGAGAGTGAACGCCAGGGTGGTCCACAGGGCGCCCGCGCCACCGTGGGCGAATCCGGCGAAGGTCAGCAGGAAGGCAAGGGCCGAGGCGAGGCCGCCGTAGGTGAGGTGGCTGAGCTGGGCGCCGGTGCGGGGGGAGCGGTCGCCGCGCCGTCCTGCCCAGGGGGTGAGCAGGACGTCCCAGGCCTTCGGCAGCAGCACGGCGGTCCCGGCGAGGACGGCGGAGGTGCCCAGGGTGTCGGTGAGGTAGGGAAGCAGGAGCAGTCCGGGCAGGGTGGTGAAGACTCCGGTCACTGCGGATCCGCAGGCATAGCCGATCGGAATCCACGCACGAGGGGCATATGACACGCTGTTTCTCCCAACACGTGGAGGTTCGGACAAGTAGGCGTGTACGAGCATGGGCAGCCTGTGGTCGAACGCCAGTCAGGGATTTCCCTGTCACGGCCTTCGGGGCGGCCGGCCGCGCGCCAACCGGCGATGACCCTCATTCGACATGACCGGATCCGTACGGCTGCCGGGCTCGCTTATGGCTGAGGATCGCTGGAGAAACGCTTGAGGCCGAGTCGAATTGCGCTTGATCGATGGCTGGATTGCCCTCGCTTTACCGCCCTCTTACCAGCGCTTTGTCGCTGTGGGTGCATGGTCGTTCGCCAGGGAATTCCCTGACACGACCGATGGGGAGGCAACATGCCGCACGGGCATCCCGGACTGCGGGAGCCGATCGCCCGGCCGGGCCCGCATGCGGCCGAACTGGGCTTGCTGCTTGAGGAGTTGCGTCTCGCACGAGCCGGGTCCCGGCTTGTGACACTGTCCGGTGAGCCCTGGATCGGCAAGAGCCGCCTCGCCCGGCTGCTGTCGTGGGAGGCGGAGCACCGGGGCTGGGCCGTGGCCTGGGGACGGCCTCCGTGGGACGGGGCCCCGCGTCCGTTCCACTCGCTTGTGGACGCGCTCGACGACTGGCTGGCCGCCGCGGACCCCGCGGCGCTGCGACGCCTGGGCGAGGTCCGGATACGGACGCTGGCCCGGCTGTTCCCCGCACTGGGCGGCGCGGGTACGGACGGCGGGGGGGGAGTGGACGTCCACGCGACCGCACGGGCGGTGCGGGCCCTGCTTGAGCTGATGGCCGGGGACGACGGGCTGCTGCTGGTGCTGGATGACGCGCACCGGGCCGGCCCCGAAATGCTTGAACTCGCCGAATACCTGATGCGTCACCCGCCCTCCGCGCCGGTGCTCACGGTCCTCGTCCACCGCCGCGGCCCGACCGCGCTCGCCCTCTCGGGCCTCACGGCCGGGGTCGGGGCGGTGCGCCCGGTGGTGCTGCGTCCGCTGGACCGCGCCGACGCCGAGCCGCTGCTGCCGCCCGGAATCGGCCCGCTGCGCCGGGAGCTGGTTCTGCGGGACGCGGAGGGGGTGCCTGGGCTGCTGCGAGCGCTGGCGGCCGCCGAGTCGCCCGAGCCGGAACAGCCGGCGCACAGCACGCGCGAACTCGCCTGCGGCGCTCCGCCCTGGAGGGCCGGTGTGCCGGGACTGGACCTGCGGACGCTGTCACCGCTCGGACGGCGCACGATGGCGAGGGCCGCGGTGGTGGGTGACCCGTTCTCGGTGACGGCACTGGCGGCCGGACCGGACTCGGATGAGGTGCTGCGCGCGGTGGAGGAATTGCACGGCGAGGGCATCATCCGGCCCGACGCGCGCGCCGGGTGGTTCCGGTTCGCCCGGCCCGTCGTGCGGGCCCTGATGTGGCAGGCGTACGGGCCGGAACGCGGCGTGGGCCCGGTTTCCGCCGGGGGTGACCGGCCGGAGACGGTGACGGCGCTCCTGGAGACGTCCTCGGCACTGACCTCCCGGGAGGCGGCACTACTGGAAGAAGCGGCGCGCGCCATGGTGTTCGAGCAGCCCGCGCGCTCTGCCCGGAGTGCGCGGCGGGTGGCGCAGTGGCCCGACGCGCCTCTGTCCGCACGGCTGTTGCTCTGCCAGGCGCTGGTGTTGAGCGGTCGGCTGCCCCAGGCAGTGGGCGAGTACGCGCGGCTGTGGCCGCTCCAGGAGCGGTTCGGCGGGCCGGCCGGGCCGTGGGCCGAGGCCGCGGTGTGGCGGGCCCGGGCGCTGCGGCTGCTGGGGGCGGGGGCACAGGCGCGGCGGGCACTGCGGTCCGGGCCCGCGGAGGAGCGGGCGGTGCTGCACATGGCGCACGTCGAACTGGCCTCGCTGCTCCTGGAGTCGGGGCGGCCGATGCGCGGTGCGGCCCTTGCGGTGGCGCGGCGCGCGATGCGGAGCGTGCCGCGCGGTGATGTCGCGGCACATGGGCACGCGCTGGCACTGCTGGCGGCGGCGCGCGCGACCAACGGTGATGTGGTGCTCGCGCGTGAAGTGGCCTTCGAGGCGGACCTGTTGCTGTCGGGGCTCGGCCGGAGGCGCTCGGCGCCCGTTCTGGAGGCATGGCGGCGCCTCGGCGAGGCGGCGGCGGCGGACGGCGACGCGGAACGTGCCCTGAGGTGCTTTCACAAAGGATTCGACCTCGCTCTCCACCATGGGCAGCGGCATCTTTTGGGGCCTATGGCGCTCGGGCTCGCACGGACGAGTCTGGATTTGGGAGACCCCGCTTCTGCGTACGCCCACGCACATTTCGCCGCAGCTGAATTCGAGCAGTTCCCTTCCTCCCCTTTCAACGATGCCGCCCGGGAACTCATAAGAAGTGCAGAGCATATCGGAAACGATAATCAGAAGACTCTCTCATCGAGCATTCTGAGCTCGCGGGAACGAGACGTCGCCTTCCTTATCGGTCCGGGTTTCACCAATCAGCAAATAGCCACCCGGCTCAATCTCAGTGTCAAAACGGTGGAGACTTACATGGGGCGCATCTTCAAGAAAATGGGGGCGAGTTCACGCGCGCAGGTCGCCGTTATCGTTTCCGGCACACCGGCCCCCGGCGCCACCTCCTGACCGCTCACCAGCGCACCCCACGCGCGAACGGGCGGCCCGGAAAATCCGGACCGCCCGTTCGCATCGCCCCGTAGGAGCGGGTTCATCAGCCCCACTGGTCATCCGCGGGAGTAGTCACCACCGTCACCGCCGAACCCACCACCGAAGCCGAGACGCTGCTGTACGGAGTATGAGATTCCGCAATGGCAGTCCCGACCGAGCCAATGAGTCCCGCCGCGGCCAGAAGACCCGCCGTAGCGATTCGAAGCACAGTCTTGCTCACGTCTACCCCCAAGTTCGACAGTTGGTTCGCGGTGCGGGCTCAACAGTTCCGCACCCGCGTTTTCCACCCAAGGCATTTCCGATGTCGTAAAGTTGCCTGGCAAGAAGTTCTCGTCGCGCCCGGGGAAGGGCCTGCAATGTCCGAAAGCGCCCTCTCTGATACCGGTTTCGCCTCGCTCGATGACCTTGAGGCCCGGGCTTACCGCAATGCCGTACTGCTGGGGCGATTTGTTCGCGAGGAAATGGCGACGACGTTGGGCGTATCGCCGGGAATGGCGACCGACATCGAGGCCCGGCTGACGGCGCTCAGCCTGCTGCGCCCCATGCCCGGCGAGGCGGGCCTCCTGGTCCCGGTGAGCCCGGACGCGGCGGTCGCCGACCTGGTAGGTCCGGCCGAGGGCCAGATCCGCGACCTGCAGCGGGCCGTGAAGCTGGTGCGCCAGGAGATGAGCACCCTGCGCACGACGTACTTCGAGGGCCGCCAACAGCGCAACCAGGCGGAGGCGTTCGACGTGATCAGCGACGTCGACGCGCTGCAGGCGCTGCTCGACGAACAGGGCGAGCGCTGCCGCACCGAGATGCTCACCGCCCAGCCCGGCGGCGCCCGGCCTCCCGGTCTGCTGGCCAATGCCCGGCCCAAGGCGGTGGAGCGGCTCAAGCGCGGCGTTCGGATCCGCCACCTCTACCAGCACACCGCGCGCAGCGACCTGGCAACCACCGCGTACGTCCAGGCCGTGACCTCGCACGGGGCGGAGGTGCGCACTACCGATGAGCTCATTGACCGGATCGTCATCTACGACCGGGAGGTCGCCTTCCTGCCCGAACAGCAGGTGGACGGCCGGCAGCCGGGTGCGGTGGTGGTGCGCGAGCCGACGCTGCTGGCGTTCCTGTGCCGGGTGTACGAGCACCTGTGGGCCGGCGCGACGCGGTTCGCGCCCGGTGCCGAGGAGGCCGAGGAGATCACCGACGACCTCAAGCGGTCGATCATCCGGCTGATGGCGCAGGGCTACAAGGACGAGCTGGTGGCCCGTCGGCTCGGCATGTCGGTACGTACCTGTCGCCGCTACATCTCCCAGATCATGCTGAGCGTCGATGCGACCAGCCGCTTCCAGGCCGGCGTGAACATCGCGCTGATGGGCCTGCTCGACCTGCAGTAGCCGCTGCGTGGCGGTGGTACTTCCTGCCAGTCCACAAGGTGTCGGCGGCCGGAGCTGGCAGGTCCTGGCGGGGCTGGGCAGGCTGGATCCGCACAGGTCGCAGGCGGCCGATGCCGACGACCGGGAGGGGATGAGCCGATGGAGGTGTTCCGGCCGGTGCGAGTGGAGCCTGACCGCGGCGGCAGCCGCCTGGTCCACCGTCCCCCGGAGGCGGCCGCGGGCGCCCCCGACGACCGCTCCCAGGAGTTCGTGCTCACCGGTGAACTGCCCAGCCATCACCCTCTGTTCAACGACGGATCCGGCCGCTTCCACGATCCGCAGGCGGCGTTCGAGATGGTCCGCCGGGTCGGCGAGGGCATCGGTCACAGCCACTTCGGCATCCAGTCCGAGAGCGTCGGCATCTTCTACCGGTTCGGGCTCACCACCGGTGACGTGAGCAGCTGGCGGCAGCACGGCACGCCCGGCGCGATCGCGGTCACGCTGCGGGTGCGGCCGGACAAGGTGATCTCCGGTGTACCGCGTTCCCTGGAGTTCAGCACCCGCTTCGAGATCGACGGGACCGCGGCGGGCACCGGGACGGCGAGCCTCCTCCTGCTCACCCCGGTGCTGCACCGCAGCCACCGCGAGCACAGCCGCGCCACCACCCTCGCGGCCGCGGAGCGCGCCCTGCCGCACAACGGCGGGGACGCGCACGCCGCAGGACCCGAGCCGGAGGAGGTCGGGCGGGCCCGCGCCGCGAATGTGCTGCTCTGCTCCCCCGTCGACGTCGAGGGGGACCGGCTGTCCGCGACGGTGCGCCCGGCCGACAGCTGGGCGGCTGGAGGGGCGCCGGCCGGGTTCACGTCCTCCCCCACGATGGCCCTCGAAGTGCTGCGCCAGACCGCGCTCCTCGCCGCCCACCGGCTGTACGGCCTGGATCCCCGGCACAGCACACCGGCGTCGCTGCACACCCATTTCCGCGGTTACGCCGAGCCGGACCTGCCGATGCGCTGTGTCGCCGTGGCCCAGCAGGCCGGGCACGACGCCACGGGCCGGCTGCGGGTCCCGTTCGCGCTCACGCTCACCCAGGCCGGGCGGGCGGTGACCGAGGCGACGATGTCAGTGGTCGAGGACCTGTGACCACTGCTGCCACTCGGCGTCCAGCGCGTCCCGGATCGCCGCGGCCACCTCGTTGTCCAGCATCGTGGTGATCTCGGTGTCGAGCGTGCGGCCGAGTCCCGCGTCGTACACGGCGACGCTGACCACGTAGGCCGTGCCACCGCTGTCCAGGGTGAGGGTGCGCAGCGCCCACTCGTCACCGGCGCCGGCCGTGCCGTCGGGCCGGTTCACCTGGGTCGGCCGGTTGTCGGGGCCGAACCCGAATTCGGTGAACCGGAACTGGATGCCCTGGCCGATCGCCTTGCTGTACGCCTCCTTGAGCGTCCACAGCCGTACGAGGCTGGGATTGCGCTCGTGGGCGGGCAGCTGATAGAGCGTCATTCGCTCGTGCGGCGTGCACATGTGCCGGTCCAGGCCGCGGGAGTAGATGTCGCGGTTCGCGCTCTCGGCGTCCACGCCGATCAGGCCGCGCGTGGTGAGACCCACGAGCAGCAGGTCGTCGGTGTGGCTGAGGCTGATGTCAATCTGATCGCAGCCGCGCAGATAGGGGCGTCCGGTCGGGCCGTAGGCCAGCTCAAGGTCCTTGGCCTCGGCACGCAGGGCGGCGGCGGCCGCGTGTTTGAGCAGCCGGCGCGAGGCCGCGTAGCGTCCCTGGATCTCCGGGTGCTCGATGTCCCGGTAGCGCGACCAGTCGCGGCCCAGGACCGCCCGCAGCGCGGGCCCGTCGGTGGTCTGCGGGCACCAGTCGGCGAGCTGCCCGTGGACCACCGCTGTGCCGTAGCGCCGCAGGTCCTCACGGACCGCCGACCAGTCGCTGTGCTCTGCCGTCACGCCGATCGGGCTGCCGCCCACCGTGTTCATCGCGTGCCTGTCGTGTCGGAGGTGGCCAGTTCGTGGATCTCGCGCAGAGTACGGGCGTGGAGCACGTCGGCGACCGGGACCGCGTGGCCCCGCTCCCTTTCCAGCAGCATCACCAGGCGCATCAGGTGCAGCGAGTCCCAGTCGGGCAGCAGGTCGAGCTCGGTGTCCGCGTCCTCGTCGCCCAGGACGAGGCCGAGTTCCTCCCGTACCGCCTGGAGGAATCCCGCGAGGCAGGCCGTGCGGTCAACGCTCATCGGCGTCTCCTTCGAAGTCGGCCTGCACGGTGAGGTGTCCGGGGACGGCGGGGACGTCGGCGAGGCAGTGCCGGTAGGACGTCTGTGTGCCGTCCTCGGGGGGGCCGGGCACGAAGCCGAGCGAGGGATAGAAGTCGCGGGTCCGTGCGTTGCCGCGGGTGGCACGGTAGCGGGCGTGGACCGCGGGCAGGCCGCGGTCTCTGGCGTGTCCGAGCAGGGTGCCCAGGCAGCCCTGCTCGATACCGCGGGCCAGCGCGCGGCAGCTGAGGAAGAAGTTGTCGATGTGCAGTCCGTCGGCGGCGTGCCGGGCGAAGACGGCGCCGACCAGGCCGCTGTCGCCGTACCGGTCGCGCACACGCACCGCGAGCAGTAGTCCGTCCGGATCCGCACACAGCTCCGGCATCCGTTCGGGCGGGATGCGTTCGCCGGTGAGGTTGAACTGGTTGGTGCGCAGCGAGAGCTGGGACATGCGACGCAGTTCGTGACGGCGCGGCGGGGAGATCCGCACGACGACGTCGAGTTCGCTCAGGTACTCGGCGTAGGAGCCGGAGTTGTCGCGCAGCCGGGCCCGGTCGGCGGCGATCCGGTATTGCTGGGCGCGGCCTCGGTCGTCGTCGGTCAGGCTGGGGGTGTCGAACCAGCCGTCGGCCAGGAGCCGCTCCACGTGCCGGGCCGGTTCCGGGCCCAGCGGGATCACGGCGGTGCCCGGCAGATGGCGGCGGATCAGGGCGCGTTCGGCGGGGGTGTCGTCGGCGAACACCAGGGCGTCGGCGCGGATGCCGAGGTCCTGGGCGATGTCGCGCAGCGCGCCGTCCTTGGGCTCCCAGCCGGCCTTGACGCTGACGAAGTCGTCGGCGCGCAGGGTGAGTTCGGGGTGGTCGCGCAGGACGTCGCGGACGGGGCCGGGGTCGTTCTTGCTGCTGACGGCGAGCAGGACGCCTTGTGACGCGAGCTGTTTGGCGGTGTGCTGGAGAGCCGCGTAGGGCTCGCCGTGCGGGGTGTTCCCGCAGGCGATGCCGTCCGGTCCGTCCTCGCCGAGGACCCCGTGCCACAGGGTGTTGTCGAGATCGAGGACGAGGCACTTCTTGGTCAGTCCTTGCCGGGCGCGCAGCACGTGGACGGCTTCCCGTGCCACGGCGGCGAAGACGGCGGGGCTCAGCGCGCTCTTGGTGTAGAGCGCCAGACGTGGGTCGGTCGCCGGTCCGCCCTCACCGATCAGCGGGTCGAGGTCGACGACCGCGAGGGCCGGGTGGCTGGCGGTCAGCCGCAGCAGCCTGGCGTTGTACTCCCGCCAGACGGCACCGAGGAGGGCGCGACGGCGCTGGTCGACGAGTTGGTGGGTGAGGCGGCGGGGCAGTGGCAGGGTGGTGAGGACCAGTGCTCCGGTGCCCTGGGCTTCGTGGGCGGCGGCGATGTTGCACAACTGGTTCAGGAGCCGCTCCCATGCCTTTTCGACGTCGTCGGTCGTCCAGGGAGCCGTGAGTTCGTCCGTGACGGCGTCGGCGCCGAGCACGCACAGCGTCAGGTCGGGGCGGCAGCGGCGCAGCACGCTGTCCTGCTCGGTGAGGTCGCGGAGGTAGGCGCCGTGGTCGCCGGTGACGAGGCGGGGCAGCAGCCCGTGCCGGGCGAGCTCGGCGGTGAGCGGGTCGGTGAGCTGGGCGGTGCCGGAGTGCCCGGTGACGGCGACGGCCGCCACCGGGGTGTCCGGGTGGTGGGCGAGGACGTCCTCGGGGGCGAGGCGGGCCAGCAGGCTTCCGCAGCGGCGCAGTTCGTCGGCGACCTCTTCGGGGGCCCGCTCCCCGGTGTCGGTGAGCCGGGCGAGCAGCGGGGCGACGGCGTCGTAGTCGGCGGCGAGGCGGCCTGCGGTGTGCAGGGCGCGCAGTTCCTCCAGGGCGGTCAGCATCAGGGCGCCTCCGCGCGGCTGTCGGTGGCGCTGCGTTCCAGGGCCAGCCCCGCCTTGATCCATTTGCTGGACTCCACGACGACGGACACGGCGCGTTCGCCGGGTTGGAGGCGGTTCATGAGGAGGTCGAGCTGGAGCAGCGGCAGGGCGTTGCCCGTGTTGCCGGTCTCCTGGACGCAGGACACCTCACGGACCTGCGGGGGCAGGCCGAGCCCGGCGGTGATCTTCTCGGTCATCCGGCCCGACAGCTGCGGCGGCAGTACGTGGTGGAGCGTCTCGGGGCCCCAGCCGGCCGTGCCGAGGAGCTCCCAGAGGATCTCCCTGGCCAGGGCGGGCACGTCCCGTTCGATCGCCTTGTAGTCCTCGTGGAGCATGCGTCTCGCGGGGTCGGGAGCGGCGGCTCCGTGCCAGCCCACAATCTGTCCGGGGGCCCGTCCGAGGCCGGCGAAGCAGTGCAGCAGGGAGTGGACGGCGACGGCGCCGGGCCTCGGTTCGGCGGTGACGACCGCAGCGGCGGCGCCGTCCCCGAACAGGACGTAGTTGACCAGTTCCTGCGGGGCCAGCCGGGAGGTGTCGAAGGCGGTGTCCAGGAACCGGTCGGTGACGTCCCCGGCGACGACCAGCCCCGTGCGGTGTCCGCCGGCCAGGAGCGCGCGGGCCACGTCGATCGCCTGCACGGCGCCGGCGCAGCCCGCCTGCAGTTGGTAGGTGGGCAGGTGGGTGAGACCGAGCCGGTCCGCGGTCTCGTTGACGGTGGCGGGCAGCAGGGCGTCGGGGGTCGCGGTGGCCAGCACCACGAAGTCCAGTTCACAGGGGTCCGTCCCGGCGTCGGCCAGGGCCCGCCCGGCCGCTTCGGCGCAGAGATCGGTCAGGGTGTGGGTCACCTCTCCGGTCGCCAGGTCCCGGCCGAAGTGGCGGGTGCGGGTGCCGACGAAGAGATCGATCCAGTCCTCGCTGATGTTGAACGTGCTGCCCAGTGTCTTGTTGTCGACCGGGTCCCCGGGCAGTGCGGTGCCGGTTCCGGTCAGGAAGCAGAGGGGGTTCACACCATCGCCCCCGCCCCGGACCGTTCTTGTACGAACGCGGCCAGGGAGCCCACTGACCGCAGGGCGGGCAGCAGTTGTTGGACGGTGAACTCGACCTGCGGCAGCCGCCGCTCGATCTGGTCCTTCAGCTGCATGATCATCACCGAGTCGAACCCGAGGTCCTCGTAGAACCGGGCCTGGGTGTTGACCTGGTCGGGCGGGTACTCGCCGACCTCCACCACCGCGTCGATCACGGCCGCGAGCACGGGGTTGCGTGCCACGTGGCCGGCGTCGTCGGCCGGGGCCGGGGTGCGCGGGGCCGGGGTGTGCGGGGCCGGGGCCGCCACCGGGACGGGGGCGGGCGGGACCGGTTGCCGGGCGGTGCGCCAGAAGCGCCGGACGTCGCTGAAGACGTACGGGGCGAGGCGTTCGATATGGCGTACCTCGGGGGCGTACAGGGCGTCCCAGTGGGGCTCGACGCCGCCCAGGTAGAGCGCGCCGAGGGTGTCGGCGAGGTCGGTGGCGGTGGCGGCCCGGCCGGGGGCGGGGTGCAGCAGGCGGATGCCGGGCGGCAGGTCGGAACGCTCGGCGAGACGCAGCAGGTGCGCCGCCGGGCCGATCTCGACCAGACAGGTGGGGGCGATCTCGCCGACCAGGGCGGCCAGCGCGTCGGCGAACCGCACCGGCTCGGTCGCGAGGCCCGCGAAGTACGCGGCGTCGGTCACCTCGTCGCCCAGCGTCCGCCCGTGGCGGGAGGAGGCCATGACGATTCCGGCTCTGGCGGGTGCGACGGTGGCGAACTCGGCGGTGATGCGGTCCGCGGCCGGCCCGGCCGCCGGGCTGTTGGCGCCGTGCCGGACACGCCGGCGGTGGGTGTGCAGTCCACGTTCCGCGAACAGCGCCGCAGCGCTGTCCAGCGGCCCGGCGGGGCCCCCGACGACGATGTCGCGGGGACTGTCGTGGGCGACGACGGCCAGCTCCGGGTGGTCGCGGAGTACGTCCTCGGCCTCTTCGGGCGTGGCTCGTACCGCAAGCATGCCGCCCTCGGGCAGTGATTCAGCCGCAGTGGCGTACGCGGCGACGAGTCGGGCCGCGTCCGGCAGTTCGAGCACCCCGGCGGCGACGGCCGCCGCGTACTCGCCCATACCGTGCCCGAGGACGGCGTCGGGCAGCACACCCAGGTCGGCCAGGGTGCGGGTCAGCGCGACCGCTACCGCGAACTGCGCGGGCTGCGCCCAGCGGGTGTCGTGGATCGCCGGGTCGTCGTCGAGAATGAGGTCGCGCACGGAGTCCCCGGTGTGCGGGCGCAGCGCTTCGTCGACAGCGTCCAGGTGGGCCCGGTAGAGCGGGGATTCACGGTAGAGGGAGGCGGTCATGCCCTGTTCCTGGCAGCCCTGCCCCGAATACAGGAAGCCGATGACCGGGGGGCGCCAGGCGCGGTCGGCGATGGACTCGGGGATCCGCTCGTCGTCGATGGCGCGGCGCAGTGCCTCAGCGAGCTGCGCCGTGTCGCGGGCGGTGAACGCTGCCCGGTAGGGCAGTCCAGTCTTCGCGTGGTTGCTGGTCCAGCACACGGCGGAGGCGTCGCCACGTGGCCGCCGGGCCAGGGTGTCGACCTGCGCGGCCAGATTGCGGCGCAGTGCCTCCGGGGTGTCCGCGGAGACGGTGAACACCCCGGCGCCCGCGCGTTCGCGCCGTCCGGAGTGCGCGGCGCGGGGGGCGCTGGCCAGCACGGCGTGGGCGTTGGTGCCGCCCATGCCGAAGCTGCTGACCCCGGCGAACACCTCGCCGCCGGGCAGCCGCACCGGCGCCTTGAGCAGGCTCAGTCCTCGCTCTTCCAGCCGAAGCTGAGGATTCTCGCCGGTGGCGAACCGGCTGGCGGGGACGATGCGGTGGTGCAGGGCGAGCGCGGTCTTGATCAGACCCGCGATACCGGCGGCTCCCTCGGTGTGGCCGATGTTGCCCTTCACCGACCCGATGGCGCACGGCTGTTCCCGCTCCACCCCGTGCACCTCGCCGAGCGCGGCGCACTCGATGATGTCGCCGAGTGTCGTGCCGGTGCCGTGTGCCTCGACGAAGCGGATCTGCTCGGGGTTCACGCCCGCCCTGCGGTACGCGGCGTCCACCACGCCCCGCTGCGACCACCGGTTGGGGGCGGTGACGCCGTTGCTGCGGCCGTCCTGGTTGACCGCCGTGCCCCGGATGACGGCGTAGACGCGCTGCCCGTCGGCGAGCGCGTCCTCCAGTCGGCGCAGCACGACGACGCCGACGCCGTCGCTGCGGCCGATGCCGTCGGCCTCCCGGGAGAACGGCTTGCAGCGTCCGTCCGGGGACATCAGGCCCATCTGCTGGTAGATCAGCCCGAGCGCCGGCGTGAGGACGACGTTGACACCGGCCGCCAGGGCCGTCGAACACTCCCCGGCGAGAACGGAGTTGACCGCGAGGTGCACGGCGACCAGCGACGAGGAGCAGGCGGTGTCCACCGCAAGGCTGGGGCCCTTGAGGTTGAGGTGGTACGAGATCCGGTTGGCGGTCATGCCGGCGCTGCTGCCCGCGCCGAGTTGCGGGGTGAGCGCCGCGTAGTCGCCCATGTGGAGCTGGGCCCACTCGCTGCCCATCACCCCGACGAAGACGCCGGTGTCGCTGTCGGCCTGCGCGGCGGGTGAACGGCCGGAGTCCTCCAGGGCCCGCCAGGCGCACTGCAGCAGTATCCGCTGCTGCGGGTCCATGGCGGCGGCCTCACGCGGCGGGAGGGTGAAGAATTCGTGGTCGAAGACGGCCGCGTCGGCGATGAAGCCGCCGCGCACCTCACCGTCGAAGCCGGGCCCGCGCCGCTCCTCGGGCAGCGGACCGATGGCGTCGCCGCCACGCATGAGCAGGTCCCAGAACGCCTCGATGCCGTGGGCCGCGGGGAAGTCGCAGTCCAGGCCGACCACCGCGACGGCGTTCACCGCCGCCACCGGTCCGTCGCGTCGGCGCCGCGGGCCGCCAGATGCGCGGCCAGTTCACCGACGGTGGGGTAGTCCCAGGCCAGCGAGGGATCCACGGCGAATCCGAAGGTCTCCTCGATGTCCCCGCACAGGCTCAGGGCGCACACGGAGTCCATGCCGTACGTGGCCAGCGGCACCGACGACTCGATGCTCTCGGGCAGACGGTCCAGGTAGACCGCCAGATGGGTGGTCAGCCACTGATGCAGCGGGGCCTCGGTGCGCCGCGGCGGAGAGGAGGTCATCCCTGAAGGCTCCTTGTCGTGATGCTCTGGGCCCGCTCAGCCCGGAATCGGTGTGTTGTACAGGTCGAAGCTGCGCCGGTCGCCGTAGCGGGCCAGCACTTCCTGGTGGACGCGTGCGATGCACTCGGGCGGCAGTTCGGCGGCCGGGGTGCCGAGTCGTCCGGCGATCCGGTGCAGCGCCGTGGCGGCCCAGGCCGGGTCCGCGAGGAACGGGTCGTCGCCGCCCTGGTTGTGCCACCACACGCCGAGTACGGCGGCAGCCGCGAGGACGAGCACGTACCGGTCGGTGAGCGCGAACCAGGCCGGGCTGACGGGCGCGCCGGGGTCGAGCGGCGGCAGGGCGAGGACGCGGCCCCGCAGTTCGTGCAGTTCGGCGGTCATCTGCCCGGCGAGGTCGCGCAGGGCGCGCTGGACCGGGCCGGCGCCGGTGAGCGTCGCGGCCACTTCCAGGAGCGTCGCGCTGACGCTGTCGCGCCCGCAGGCCAGGGCCAGTCCGTCGTACGAGAAAGGCGGCATCGGCTCGCCGGGCCTGAACAGCCCGGCGGGGGCCGGGGAGTCCATGAACCACGACGCCTCGGCCAGTGGACGCAGTTGTGGGATGACCGTCGCCTGGCAGGCAACGCTGCCGGCGTGTCCGAGGCTGACCACGGGCACGTCGCGCAGGTGCTTCTGGAAGATGCCGACCGGCCCCTCGCGGGTGTAGATCTGCGCGCCGAGCACGCTCGCCAGGTCGTACATCGTGTCGTTGAGCACGCGTGGCAGCAGCAGCTTGACGGCCGAGGAGTACACGCTGGTCTCGGCGGGCAGCAGGTGCAGCGCCCGGGTGGCGACAACCGCGAGGCAGTCGTAGAGCAGCAGGTTGACGAAGGCGCCGGCGAGGATCCCCGCCGTGTGCTGCGGATCGACCGGCCCGGAGCCGGTGCCGCCGGGCCCGTGCGAGCGGTCCACCCGGACGGCGGTGCGCAGCGCGGTGTCGACGGCGGCGGAGACGAGGGACGCCATCAGCGTGCGGCTGACCTGGAAGGAGCGCAACGCGGCGGGTACGCCGCTGCCCAGCGGACCGAGCAGGGTGTTGTCGGGCACGACGCACCCCTGGAGCTGCACCCCGGCGAAGTAGCAGTTGCGCAGGCCGAGGGCGGGCGGGCGGCGGGTGACGCGGTACCGGTCCGGGGGGAGGGTGTGCGGGTCGAGCAGAAGCGCCGAGTGGGAGCCCGTGGTGCCGGGCCGAGGTGCGGTGCGGCAGAACAGCACCAGGGCGTCGGCGCGGTGCAGGTTGTTGACGACCGGTTTGCCGCCGGTGACCGACAGGGCCCCGGGCAGCACCTCTGCGCGGACCTGGCTGCGCACGAAGTCATTGGTGTGCGCGGTCTCGTGCTGGGCGATGGCTGCTTTGGAGCCGTCGAGCAGCAGCCGCGCCATCCATTCCTGCTGCGCCCCGTCGCCGAGCATCCACACGTCGGAGGCGGCCATGAACGTGGTCATGCCGTAGCCCGCGCCGAGGCCCACGTCCCGGCGGAACACCGGCCGCATGACACGCAGCAGGGTCTCCGCCGAGTCGAAGCGGCCGCCGAGCCGCGTCGGTACGAATTCGTGGCTCATGCCGAAGGTGTCGAGCAGGCCCTCCGCCTCCACGGACAGTGCGGCGCGCAGATCCGCCTGCAGCAGGGCCCGGTGGCCGACCGGGTTGGTGCGGTCCTCCGGGTCGCCGAGCAGTTCCTCGATGCGGGCGACGCGGGCCGCCGGAGCGTCCTCTGCGGTGTCGGTCGAGCCGCCGCGCGCCACCGGTGCGGGGTTCACCACGGGACGCCGCGCGCCTCGGAGCCCGCCGTCCGTGCTCCGGCGGCCCCGTCGATCAGTTCACGAACGGCGGGATCCAGGACCTGGTGCAGCGGGGTGAGTTCGCCTCGGAGGAACAGCCGGCGCATCAGGGTGCGCTGGATCTTGCCGCTGGTGGTGCGGCGCAGGGTGCCGGGACGTACCAGGACGACATTGCCCGCCGGTACGTCGAACTGCTGGCCGACGAGGGTCTGGACCCGGCGGACCAGAGCCTGCAGCCGGTCGGCGTCCGCCTGCGGCGCGCGCACCTCGTGGACGACGACCAGCTGCTCCCGGCCGGCGTCGACCGTGAACGCGGCACCGTGCCTGGCGCCGAGCGCGGGGCTGACGTCCCGGATCGCCCACTCGATGTCCTGCGGGTAGATATTGCGCCCGTTGAGGATGATGACTTCCTTCAGGCGGCCGGTGATGTACAGCTCCCCGTCCTCGACGGCGCCGAGGTCACCGGTGCGCAGGAACCCGCCGAGCCCCTCCGCCGGCGCGGCGTGGAAGGTACGGGCGGTGTCCAGGGGCTGGCGCCAGTAGCCCTGGGCGACGCTGTCACCGCGCAGCCAGATCTCCCCCACCCGGCCCGCCGGCAGTTCCCCGCCGGCCATCGGGTCGACGATCCGCAGGTCGAAGTCGTGCACCTGTCCGGCGCCGACCAGGGTGCGGGTGGCGGTGGTGGTGGCGGTGGCGGTGCGCAGCTCGTCCTGCTCCAGGGCGGCCGCGTCGACGGTCAGCCGGCGGGCGGCGCGGCCGGGCTCGCCGCCGGAGACCACCAGGGTCGCCTCGGCGAGACCGTAACCGGGGTACAGGCTGCGGGCGTTCAGCCCGGCGGCCGCGAAACGGCGGGCGAAGGCATCCATGGTGTGGGCGCGCACCGGTTCGGCGCCGAGCAGGGCCAGCCGCCAGCTGGACAGGTCGAGCCCGGTGAGCTGGGCGTCCGTGACGCGGCGGGTGCACAGTTCGTAGCCGAAATTGGGGCCGCCACCCACGGTGAGGCGGTATTCGCCGATCGAGCGGAGCCAGCTGACGGGCCGTTTGATGAAGGAGTCCGACGGCAGCTGGACGCTCAGGGTGCCCAGCCACAGCGGATGCAGTATGTGCGCGATGAGGCCCATGTCGTGGTAGTGCGGCAGCCAGCTGGTGAAGCGGTCTGCGGACGAGGTGGCGAGGAGCCTGCGCAGCGCCTCCTGGTTCGCCAGGAGGTTGCGGTGGGTGACCATGACGCCGCGCGGTCTGCTGGTCGAGCCGGAGGTGTACTGCAGGAGCGCGAGGTCGTCCGGGCCGGTGCGGGGCGGCGTCCAGGCGTCGGCGGCCGCCTCGGCGTCGGCGTACTCCAGGTCGGTGGCGAGGCACACGGTGTCGCCACGGCCGGTCACGGCAAGCCACAGCGAGGTGTCGCCGGCGTGTTCTGCGTCGGTGAGCACCATCCGGGCGCCGGTGTCCTTGAGGATGCCGGAGACCCGCTGCAGACGTTCTCCCCGGTCTCCGGGCAGCGGTGCGGGTACGGCGATCGCCCCCGCGTACAGGCACCCGGCGAAGGCGACGAGGAACTCGGGTCCCTGTGGGTAGAGCAACAGCACCGGCTGCCCGGTCGCGCCGTGCTCACGCAGCCGGACCGCGAGGGCGCGGGCCCGCAGGTCGAGTGAGGCGTAGCTGAGGTGGTGGGCGCCGCCGGGTTCCCGCAGGAAGATCTGGGCGTCCGCGTCACCGAGTTCGCCGGCCCGGTCGCGGATCACCTCGGTGAAGGTGTTGGGAGCAGTCAAGGTCGGTCCTCTCCTGGCGCACTGAGAAGCGGGGCGACCACGCCCCTTCTGCGGGGCCATGCTCGGCAGAGGGGCTAAAGCGAGGCTTGCGATGCGGCAGCCCGTACGCGGGGAATACGGGTACGCCTGTCCGATTTCGGGGGTGGTCCGCTGCCTATGGTGAGACGTCGCGGGGCCGGCCCTTGTGCCGGTCATCGCTCACGGAATGGGGGAAGCATGCGTTTTCGGGTCCTGGGACCTCTGGAGGTCGCCCCGCCCACCACCACCGAACCGGTCACGCCGCGGGCCGCCAAGATCCGTGCGGTACTGGCCACGCTGCTCGTACGGGCCAACGAGGTGGTCTCCGTGGACAGCCTCATCGACGAGCTGTGGGGCGAGAACCCGCCGCGCACCGCCACGACCACTCTGCAGGTCTACATCTCGCAGCTGCGCAAACTGCTGCACACCGTCGACCCCGAGTACGGCCGGGAGGCCCTGGTCACCCGGCCGCCCGGGTATGCGCTCCATCTCGATCCCACCCATCTGGACCTGGCGGTCTTCGAGGAGCTGCACGAGAGCGGGCGGGCCGCGCTGCTGCGCGGGGACCCTGCGGCGGCCGCGGATCTGCAACGCCGGGCGCTCGCTCTGTGGCGGGCGCCGCTGGCATCGGACACCCCGCACGGCGCGCTGCTCGCCCGCACAGCGGTGCGCCTCGCCGAGGTCCGCTCGGCGGCGCTGGAACAGCGCATCAGGGCGGAGCTGCAGCTCGGCCGCCATCAGGCGCTGGTCGGTGAACTCCACGCCGCGGTGGACGAGATGCCGATGCGCGAGGAGTTCCACGCACTGCTGATGGTGGCCCTGTACCGCACGGGCAGGCAGGCGGACGCGTTGCGGGCCTTCGCGGAGCTGCGGCACTCGTTGGTGCAGGAGCTGGCCATCGAGCCGGGCCGCCAGATCCAGCAACTGCACCAGCGCATCCTGGCCGGCGACCCGGAACTGATGCGCCCCCCGTCGGCACCGGCCGCGCCGCCCGGCCAGGAGCCTGCCCCGGTGCCCGGTCCGAGGGCCGGGCTGCCCGGACGCACCGCGGACCGGCTGCCCTCGCGCGATCCGCTGTTCACCGGCCGCGTCGAGTCCCTGGACCGGCTCGGGGCGCTGCTCCGTGATGTCCCGGCCGGTAGCTGCGTGGCCGTCACGGGCGCGGCCGGAGTGGGCAAGACGGCGCTCGTGGTCGCCGCCGCCCACGAGCTCGGTGACGTCTTTCCCGACGGCCGCGTCTTCATCGAGCTCGATGGGCAGAACGGTGTGGCATCGCCCGCCGGTGCGCTGGCGGCGCTGCTGCGGCAGCTCGGGGTGAGCGGGCGGCTGCCTTCGCAGGTGGACGAACTCCGTTCCCTGTTCGATGCGTTGACCGAGGGACGTCGGCTCCTCCTGATCCTCGACGGGTGCGGTGATCCGGCAGGAGTGCGGGCGCTGCTACCGCGTACGGCGGGCAGCACCGCGCTGATCACCGGACGCCGGATCCCCCCCGAGCTGACCGGCCGGGTGCTTGAGGTGGACCCGCTGGCGCCGGACTCCGCCCAGGAGCTCTTCAGCGCGGCGGCGGGCAGCAGAGTCGTACGGCGCGGCGCCGACAGCGCCGTACGCGAGGTGGCCGAGCTGTGCGGCGGCCTGCCGCTCGCCCTGCGGGCAGCGGCCGCCCGGCTGGCCTCGCGCCCGCACTGGGGCCCCGAGATGCTGGCGGCACGGCTGCGCGACGAGGAGCACCGGCTGGCCGAGCTGACCGCGTCCGCACCCGGATTCCACGACCGGCTGCGCTCCTCGTACGAGGAGGTCGGCCCTGAACTACGCCGAGCCATCAGGCTGTTGGGGCTGTTGCCCGCCGGTTCGTTCGGCCCGCGCGAGGCAGCCGTGGTCCTCGGCGAGGATGAGGCGAAGACCGGCGACCTGCTGCGCGAGCTGGTCGCGGCGCGGCTCCTGCTCCGGGTCACCGAGGGCCCCACCCGCGCGACACACCACCGGCTGCACGAGCTGTGGCGGCTGCTCGCCCTTGAGTGTCTGGCCGCCGAGACGCCCCCTGCCCAGCTGCGGGCCGCGACGGCACGGATGGCGGACGACTACGCGGAGCGGATCCTCGTGGCGGACGTGGACGGGATGCCGCTCCTGGAATGGTTCGCGCTGCACCAGGACGGGCTGGTGGCGGTCGTGCGGCGCTGTCACGCGGGCGGGCTGTGGGAGCAGGCGGTCCGGCTGGCCGATGCCATGACCGGACTGCTTGAGGCGCGCGCCGCGTGGGATGCGTGGGAGGCCTGCCACGGCATGGCGCTGGAGGCGGCACGGCGCGCCGAGGATCTGGTCGCAGAGGCGCGGCTGCTGCGCTCGCTGGGCGATCTCTCGTGGCAGCAGCGCCGCCTCTTGGCGGCATCCGAGTTCTACGAAGGGGCCCTGCTGACGGCGGATGCGGCGCCCGCGCCCGCCGAACGCGGCCGGGCACTGATCGGCCTCGCCGACATCCAGCTCGACCTCGGCGGCATCGAGGGGGCCGCGGCTCTCCTGTCGCCCGCGCTCGACGCGGTGGCCGACAGCACCCGCGGGCGCTACGAAGCGCACCGCGCCCTCGGACTCCTGGCCTTGGAATCCGGCCAACCGGCACTGGCACAGGGCCACTTCACCGACTGCCTGGATGCCGCCGGCTCTCTCGACGACCCCCGTCTCACCGCTTTCGCCCAGCGCTGCCTGTCCCGCGCACACGGCACCGGCCACGCCCCACCGGGCTGGACCGAGCTACGGCCCGGAACGTGGCGCCTGACGGCGGACGAGGATCTGTGACCCGGCAGCCGGACGGCCCGAGCCGACGCGGCCGGGCGCAGGCTGCGCTTTAGCGGGGAGCGGGTTCATGCTCGTGCGGGCCGGCCGGTTCGCACCCGGTCCGCTCCCGCAGGAGGTTCCATGTCCGACCCCGCCATCACCGCCGCGCACGACAAGGACGGCGCCGCCACCGCGGCCTCAGCGGCAGCGCCGCGACTGCGGAGCGCGGTGACCGCCGATCTTGAAGAGCTGGTCACCGAAGTCGGTACGGAAGACGTGCTCGGCGGCTGAGACGTACCCCCGCTCCCGGCCCGCCGGCCTGCCGCGCCGCTACGGCACCGGGCCCGGCAGATCCGTCAGGTCCTCGCCCGGTCGGGTTCCGGGAGTCGCTGTGCACAGTCTCCGGCTAAGGGCTGTGCCGCACCAAATGGCGTACGCGCGGGCCGCGCCGGCCCGGCGGCCGCAGTGAGGAGGAACCCATGAAGGTCGTCGACCAGCCCGCGTCCGAGGCCACGTACGGAGCCCTCGGCTCCGGTGCCGTTCGCGAGCGCTGCGCCGCCGAGTTCACCCCCGTCACCGGCTCCCGCCCGGCCTGGACGGACCAGGGCGGCGCCCCGCCGCCGTACGCGTGCGGGCGGCTCGACCAGGGCCGCCGGCCGGATGCCGGGCTCGGCGCGGAGGCGCTCGGAGTGCCCGGTGCGGACCTGGTGGAGTTCGGCACCGGGCCGCTGCGACTGCGCTACGCGACCGGCCTGGGCCAGGACGCGCTGCGCGAGCTGGGTCTGACGGGCTACCGCACCGTGCTGCCCGGACCACGGACGACGGCCCGGCTGACGGAGGCCGTGGACACGCTGCCGGAGTTGTCGGCGCGGGCCACCGAGGTGGTGGGCGACTTCGTCGGCGCGGTGGTGCTCCTGAAGCCGCGGCCGGATCGTGCGCCCATGGGCGAGACGATGTCGTCGTGCTCGTTCTCGCGCGTGCCGTTCACTGTCTTCCTCACCGGGCTCGGCCTGCACCGGCTCCCACCGGGCTTCATGTTCACCGAGCCGACCGTCTACAGCCTGCAGGAGTCGCTGTTCCACGAGGCGCTGCTGCTGTGGCTGAACGAGGTGGACCGGATCACGGACGCTTTCCAGACGGATCGCGGCCGCGCCACGCAGGTCTTCGTCTCGTGGCACAACGCGTGGTGGAGCGCCGGCCGTTGTCTGCGTGAGCTCTTCGTGTTCGCGCATCTTCCGGCGCTGCGCGCGGCAGCCCTGGAGCGCTCCCGCGGCCCGCGCCGGGCCCTGCTCGCGGAGGCGCTGCGCTCGGCCAACGCCTGTGGACAGGAGCTGCTGGGGAGCCTGGCCGTACGCCGGGAGCTGTTCACCCCGGCCGGCTTGGAACTGCTCGACTCGCTGGCCCCGCTGCTCCCGCGCCAACGCCCCTGACCCTGCGGAACCGGCCCCGCGGGACATGGTCCGCGGGGCCGGTTCCGCTCTCCTTCATCGCTCAGCCGTGGCTCATCCCGCGAAGACCTCGCGCAGCCGGGCGGCGAAACCGCGGGGGTGGGTCTTGAGGCCGATGTGGCCGCCGGGGAAGGCTTCCAGGCGGGTGCCCAGTCGCGCCGCGAGCGCTTCGGCACACTTCCAGGACCAGTTGTCACCCGAGGCGGCGCCGGCCGCCGGGACGATCCGCGCCGGTGCCGCCTTGAGCGCGTCGAGCATCGCGTCGTCGAACTGGTTGCGGCGGAACTGCGGCACTTCCTTGCCGAGGAAGAACTCGATGTTGGCGCTCTGGTCGGCGCTGGTCGGTTCGAGGACGACGCCGGGTTCCACGTCGGCGACGCTCAGGTCGATGTTGTTGAAGGCGGCCATCTCCCGGACGGCGGCGGGCCAGCCCTCCGCCGCGTACAGCGCCTCCAGTTTCCGCAGTGCCTGGACGGCCTCGGCGCGCTGCTGCTCGGCGAGGAGCCCCAGGACGAGGGGCTCGTGCGCGACGGCGGTGCGGACCTGTCCGGGGTAGCGGTGCGCCAGGTGCAGGGCGATGTTCGCGCCGACGCTGGAGCCGAGGACGAGCGCGGGCTCGTCGGTGAGCGCGGTGAGCAGGAGATGGGCGTCCTCGGCGTTGGTCTCGGGAGTGACCGCGTCGACGGGCCCGTCGAGGCGGCTGCGGGACAGGCCCCGCCGGTCGTACGTCACCACGGTGTGGTCGGCGGTCAGCAGGCCGACGAGGTCGTCGGTGCGGCTGCCGTCCCCGCCGCCGCCCTGGATGACGAGGAGCAGGGGGCCGCTGCCGCGGATGTCGTAGTGGATGTCGCAGCCCGGTGCGGACAGGACGGCGGAGGTGGCGGCGCTCATGGGTGGCTCCTCGGGCGGTGGTGGGCGGGGTCCGGGGTCAACAGGCGGGCAGGTCGGTGATGGTGACGACGGCGGACGAGCTGATCCAGCCGGGCCCCTGGGAGAGCAGGAGCACGTGGTCGCCCTGGTCCAGTTCGCCGGTGCGCACCAGGTGGTCCAGGGAGATGAGCAGGTCGGCGGCGCCGACATGGCCGATGCCTCGGCCGAACTCCCAGCTGGAGCGGGACATCGGCAGCCCCAGAGGGGCGAGGACCGCGTACTCGATCATGCGGCCGTCCTGGTTGATGGGGACGACTCGGGCCAGATCGGCGGCGTTGATCCCGGCGTCGACGAGGGAGCGCTGGACGATGCCGAGATCGAACTCGCTGATCCGTTCGACCGTTTCGGTCAGCGGCATCTCGCGCTCGTTGAAGAGCGCGGCCCGCTCGGCGACGGCCAGCTTCTCCCCTGCGGAGCTCTGTGGCGGCAGCAGGGACTCGTCGCCGCGGTGCCACTTCTCCAGTTCGGCAAGGGTGCCGGAGTTGATGGCGCGCAGCTCGGCGAAGCCGCCGGTGGCGCTGACGACGGCGGCCGCGGCGCCGTCGGCCAGGATGTAGGAGTCACCGAAGCCCCGCCAGCGGTCGATGAGCGGCGTGGAGAAGTTCTGGCCGCAGGTCAGCAGCGCCGTCTCGACCTCGGCTGCGCCGGTGATCTGCCCGACGGCTATCTCCAGGGCCGCGAGCATGCCGTTGCAGCCCTGCCGGATGTGCAGGGACGGCACGTTGCCGACACCGAGTTCGCGCAGGACATAGGCAGGGGGGTACGAGCCGTCGGGGCCCTGGTGGTAGACGCCGCTGTGGATGTGTGACTCGATGTCGTCGGCGTCCAGGCCCGAGCGTTCCAGGGCGGTGCGGGCGGCGGCCACCGCCATGTCCAGGGCCGGGATCTCCCCCGCGACATGGGTGCCGGTCAGACCGCTCGCCTTGTAGACCTCCTCGTCGTACAGGCCGTCCGCGACGCCCTGTTCGGCGCTGACGTGCTCAGGCAGGAAGACACCGACCGAGTCGATGAAGACGCCTTCTACTTTCATGTGAGTCTCCTTGTGCGCCGCTGGTGCGCCTCAGTCGAGGATCCGCTGCTTGAGGTGGTGGGCCAGTTCGGCCGGAGTCGGCTGGTCGAAGACGATGCCGGGCTGCAGCCGCAGGCCGGTGACGGCGTTGAGCGCGTTGCGCAGGGCGAGCGCGAGCAGCGAGTCGAAGCCCAGCTCGCGGAACTTCTGTTCGGGGTCGATGGCGTCGGGTGTGGCGTGCCCGAGAACCGCGGCGGCGTGCTCGCGGACCAGGTCGAGCAGGGCCCGGTCGCGGGCCGTGTCGTCGAGGGCGGCGATCCGCTGCTTGTAGGTGGGTCCTTCGTCGGCCACCGATTCCTTGGCCCGGCGCCGGGCCGGCCGGCCGAGCAGTCCGCGCAGCGGTGCGGGCGCGTCGCCGGTCGCGGCCCGCCGGGTCAGCTCGTCGAAGGCGGGGCGTGCCACGATCACGGTCGTCCTGTCGAGCCCGCAGGCCGCGTCGAACTGGTCGAGCAGTTCGTCCGCGGTCATGGGCACGGTCTCGGGGTCGGCCGGGCCGGCCGGTGCGCCGTCGACCGTCCAGGGACCGTACGCCAGGGCCACCGCGGTGTCGCCGCCCGCTGTGCGGGTGTGGGCGAGCGCGTCGTGGAAGGCAGCGGCTGTGGCGTCGGCGGCGTGACCGGCGCCGCCGAGGAGTCCGGCGGCCGGGGCGAGCAGCACGAACGTGCTGACCTCGCGTCCCGCCGTCACCGTGTGCAGGGTGCGTGCCGTCTCGGCCCGTTTCGTCAGGACCTCGTCGATGAGGTCCGGGCCGAGCTCGGAGGCGACCGCGCGCGGTCCGGGCTCGTCGACGTGGATCACCGTGCGCAGCGGCCGGTCCGCGGGCAGCGCGTCGAGCAGGGTGGCCAGGGCGTCCGGGTCGGCCGGGTCCTGTGCGGCGACGGTGACGCGGGCGCCGAGTGCGGCCAGGTGGCCGGCCAGTTCGCGGACGCCGTCGTCCGTCTCGCCGGGTGCGGGGAGCAGCAGCAGGTCCCGGACGCCGTGGTCCTCGGTCAGGTGGCGGGCGACGAGACCGCCGAGCGGTCCGCCGGCCCCGCTGATGAGGGCGGTGGTGCCACCGGCGTCGACGACGGGCGCGGTAGCCACCGGACGCTCCCTGACGAGCCGCGGGACCTGTGCCGTGCCGCGCCGCAGGGCGAGCTGGGGTTCGGCTCCGGCGAGCGCCGTGATGAGGGACCGCCAGGCTGCCTTGCTGCCGTCGGTGTCGGCGAGCACGAACCGGTCGGGCGCCTCCGCCTGCAGGGCTCGTACGAGTCCCCACACCTCGGCCGCGTACGGGTCGGGTGTGCCGGACACCGGGACGGCGCCCCGGGTGAGTACGACGAGGCGGGCCCCGTCGAACCGGCTGTCGGCGAGCCAGGTGCGCAGCGGCTGCAGCACCGTCGCCGCGGGGTGTCGTGCGTCGGCACGGGGGGCTCCGGAGAGCAGTACGACGCCGGGGCGGGCGGTGCCGTCCGACTCGATCCTGGCGGCGAGTTCGTCGAGGTTCGCGTACGCCTCCGTGTACGTACCCGCCTTCATCAGGCCGGAGCGGGCCTTGAAGTCGTCGTCGCCGACAACAGCCCAGGTGCCGGGGTCCGCTTGCGGGGTCCGGGGCGCCGGGGCGTCGAGCCAGTCGAGGCGGAACAGGGCGTCGCGCTGTGCGGCTCCGGCCTGTCGGACGCGTTCCGCGGTCACCGGTCGCAGGGTGATCGCGTCGACGGTGGCGACGGGGGCGCCGGTGGGGTCGGCGACGGTGAGGGACACGGTGTCGGGGTCGCCGGTGACCGGGGTGACAGCGACCCGCAGGGACTGTGCCCCGGTGGCCCGCAGCGTCACGCCCTGCCAGGAGAACGGCAACCGGATGCCGCCGCCGGGAGCGGCGTCGGTGGTCGCCAGGACACTGTGCAGAGCGGCGTCGAGCAGGGCCGGGTGCAGCCCGAACCCGGCTGCCGAGTCCCGCAGCCGCTCGGGCAGCGCGACCTCCGCGTACACCTCGTCACCGCGCCGCCACAGCGCCGTCAGACCCCGGAAGCCCGGACCGTACCCGTACCCCTGCTCGGCGAGGCCGGGATACACCCCGTCCACCGCGACGCTCTCGGCACCGGCCGGCGGCCACACCGCCAGATCCGATGCCACGACCACGTCCCCGGCCGTCTCCTCCAGAACACCCGTGGCGTGGCAGGTCCAGCCCATCCCCTTGGCCTCACTGTCCGGCCGGGAATGAATACTCACGGCACGACGACCATCGCCACCGGGCTCACCGGCCTCGACACGGAGCTGAACACCACCACGCTCCGGCAGCACCAGAGGCTCCAGAAGCGTGAGCTCACCGACCTGCTCACAACCGGCCTCATCCGCCGCACGCAACGCCAACTCGACGAACGC
>NZ_JBVJMU010000030.1:0-30558 GCF_055584045.1 Streptomyces sp. NPDC104307 | reverse complement strand
CCGCATAATCATCCTGAATCACCCCAGCAAAAACCCCCACCCGCTCACCCCGCAACCCACCCGGCACCACACCCGCACCCTCCAACGCCTCCCACGCAAGCTCCAACATCAACCGCTGCTGCGGATCCATCGCCGCCGCCTCACGCGGACTCACCCCAAAAAACGACGCATCAAACCCATCCACCCGCGACAGAAAACCACCCCGCGCAATACCCAGCCCACCCCGACCCTCCGGCACCTCACCAACAGTCTCCCGACCCTCAGCAAGCACCTCCCAAAACCGATCAACATTCTCCGCACCCGGCAGACGGCACGCCATCCCAACCACGGCAACAGCATCTTCGAGCGGAGCACCAGAATTCGACTTCACGGTGGGTGGTCTCCTTTTCCGTTCGCACGCAGAATCCGGAATTTATCGGGCACGGCGAAAAGCACGTTTTCCGCCCGCCCATCCTCATGCGGCGCGCTAAAGGCGCTCTTGCGGTGGTCTTGCGGTGGTCTTGTTCAGCCGGTGGCCTTGTTCAGCCGGTGGTCCTGTTCAGCCGGTGGTCCTGTTCAGCTGAGGGCCGGTTCGGCGCCCCGGGTGCGCAGATCGGCGGGCAGGTCCCGGCGGCGGGATATGCCGAGCTTGCGGTAGGCGCGGGTGAGGTGGTGCTCCACCGTGCTGACGCTGACGAAGAGCTTCGCCGCGATCTCCTTGTTGGTGTAGCCCTGTGAGGCGAACGCGGCGACGCGCTCCTCCGCGTCGCTCAGGCCCGCCTCGCCGAACCCCGTGTCGTCGGCACGCCACCCTCGCGGGTCCTCGCCCGTGGCAGGTTCCAGGTGTTCGTCGAGCGGCAACGCCCCGCAGTCGAGCGCCAGCCGCCGGGCCCTTCGCAGGATGGTGCCGGCCCGGGTCCCCTCGCTGTTCATCTGCAGCGCTGAGCCCAGGTCCGACAGAGTGCGGGCGAGTTCGAAGCGGTCACCGCACTCGCGCAGGAGGGCGGCGGCTTCCGTAAGGAGTTCGACGCGGCGCCGGGGTTCCGCCGCGAGGGCGTGCAGCCGCAGCGACACCCCTCGCACACGGGAGTCACCGCCGTCCGGCAGGTCGCGCTGCTGCTCCAGCAGCGCCTGGGCCCTGCTCGGGCGGCCCAGAACGGTCAGCGCGGCGGCGGCGTCGCTGCGCCAGGGCAGCACGCTCGCTTGGTCGAGTCCCCAGCGGACCGCGATCACGCCGACGTCCAGGAAGGCGGCGAGTGCGGCTTCCGGACGTCCCGTTGCCAGGTGGTAGTGGCCGCGTGCCCGCAGGAACGAGAGGGCGTGCACGGTGGTGTAGGGCTCGCCCGGCAGTGTGGGCCTCAGGTGCCGGGCCGCAGCCGTGAAGTCTCCCTGCCCCGTGAGGGCCTGGACGAGCGTGGCGAGCGGGGCCAGCAGGTAGGGTCCGCCACGTCCCGCCAGATGACCCAGCGCCGTGGTCGCCGCGCGCTGGGCACCGGTCAGGTCACCGAGCCGCAGGAGGGCCTCGGCGTGCGCGGTGCCGAAGACGGCAAGCCACCCGGGGGCGGGCCGGTGGGCCGCCAGTCCGCTCAACCGCCGGCACCAGTCGACCGCGGTGTGCGGCCGATGATGGACGAGCGTACGCAGGGCGTGGCTGATGTACTCGAACGTGGCCGGCTCCAACGGCGTCTGTTTCAGCAGCCGTTCGGCGGCGGGCACCGCGTGCTGCGCGCCCGGATGCAGCCACAGCACGGCGGCTCGCGCGGGCGGGCCGTCCGCGTGGGCGACACCGTTCGGAAGCTGAGCGAGCAGTTCGCGCAACGGGTCGTCAGAAGCGGGCCGGTCACCTGGGTCGGCGCGGTGGCCGAGCACCTCGTCGGCTTCCTCGATACGGCCCTGGGTGGCGAGCAGCCGGACCAGCCAGCCCTCCTCGGCGTGCGGCAACAGCCCGGCGCGCTGGACTGCCAGCGGTTCGTCGAGCAACCGGTGCGCCTCACCGGAGTCCTGCTGCCAGGCGTGCTCGGCGAGCTGGAGCGTGGCGCGGAGCCGGGTCGGCCCGTCCGGGCAGGCGGAACGGGCCAGCCGCAGGAACGCCCCGGAGCGCTCGGGCGAGGTGTCGTGGCGAGCAGCCTCGCGCAGCGCGGCGACCTCCCAGTCGTGCCCCGCGACCTCGGCGGCAAGCAACTGGCCAGCCACGGAAGTCGGTTCAGCGCGTGTGCGGTGCAGGACGTGGGCGGCCTCGCGGTGCAGCGCGCGGAGCCTGGACCGGCCGAGGGTGCCGAGCACTGCGGCTTCGGCTGTCGGATGGGGCAGCCGGGCGCCGACGGCGAGCCCCGCCGCGTCGAGAACGCTCCCGGCCACGGCGGCGGCCTCCGGGGCCAGCCCGGCGAGCAGAGTGGCGCGCGAGTCATCGGTGCCGGCGTCCGGCCCGAGCACGGCGAGGGCGACCGCGAGACGCTGTGCGTCGGGCCCGCAGCGGTCCAGGCACGCGGTGAACGTCTCCGCGTACGGGCCGCCGGGCACGGGTTCGAGGCAGCCGAGGCCGTCCGCCTCGACGAGCAGGGCGCGCAGCAGCAGCGGGTTGCCGCCGCTGAGCCGGTACGGGGACTCGGCGGACGAGGAGCTGGGGGGCGCGCCCCACAACCGGGACAGCTCGGCGGTCTCCCGGGGGTCCAGCCGATCGAGGTGGATCCGGGTGTAGCCGGGGTGGCGCAGCAGTTCGGCCTGTAGACCGGGGTGGTCCACACGGCGGTGAGAGGTCTGGCCGAGCAGTGTGAGCAGCGGAGCGTCGCGAAAGCCCTGGATGAGGTGCACCAGTTCCGTCAGGGACTCCCGGTCCGCGTGGTGCACGTCGTCGATGCACAGGACGACGGGGCCGCGGGCGCAGGCCGAGCGCAGCAGGGGGGCGAAGGCTGCGGGATCCGGTCGCGTGTTCGGTCGCCTACCGGGCCGGGGATCGTGCGGAGCCAGCTCGTCGACGAGTCGGCGCAGCAGGGCGTGGTCGCGGCGCCTCGACGCGGGGCCGGCCGTGGCACGCACGACGGTGAGGCCCTGGTCATGGGCTGCCGCCGCCGCGTACTCCAGGAGCAGCGTCTTGCCGCAGCCGACGGAGCCCTCCACGAGAACGAGGCCGGAGGCACGGTCGGCGCAGCCACGTACCGCCTTGTCCACGACGGCGCGTTCGTCGGCGCGGTGCAGGAACACCATGAGCTGCTCCTCCGGTCGTTGGCCTGGTACTTCGGGCAGCTTAGGAAGAGGCAGGCACGTCCGGGGGCTCAGCGCGGTGGGCACTAGCTGCACGGCAGGAACTACCGCCTGCCCCACAAAGGATCAGTACGGCAGAATCATCCGGGGCTCGAACACCTTGCGCCCCTGCTTGCGCCACTCGCGGGGATAGCCGACGGAGACCTCTTCGAAGCGCACCCCGTCGTGCCAGGTGGTGCGGGGTATGTGCAGATGCCCGTAGACGACCGCGCGGGCGCGGAACCTGGTGTGCCAGTCGGCGGTGCGGGCGGTTCCGCACCACTGGGCGAACTCCGGGTGGCGCAGGACCCTCGTCGGCTCGCGCACCAGTGGGTAGTGGTTGACCAGCACCGTCGGCAGATCGGGATCGCAGGCAGCCAGCCGGCGCTCGGTCTGTACGACACGATCCCGGCACCAGGCGTCCCTGGTCGGGTAGGGGGCGGGGTCGAGCAGGAACTCGTCGGTGCACACGACCCCGGCGTCGTAGGCCTGGGCGAGTGCCTCCTCCTTGGAGCGGGCGGTGCCCGTGCGAAACGTGTAGTCGTACAGAACGAACAGTGGCGCGACGAGAACGGGCCCTTCCGCGCCCTCCCAGACCGGGTAGGGGTCCTCGGGCGTGAGGATGCCCAACTGGCGGCACAGGGAGACCAGATACTGGTAGCGGGCCTCGCCGCGCAACTGCACCGGGTCGTGGTCAGGGACCCACAGGTCATGGTTTCCGGGGGCCCAGACCACCCGGGCGAACCGCTCGGCGAGCAGCCCGAGCGCCCAGTGGATGTCCTCCGTCAGCTCCCCCACGTCCCCGGCGAGCAGCAGCCAGTCGCGGTCCGTGCGGGGACGCAGCGAGTCGAGGATGCCGCGGTTTTCCGGACAGGCGACGTGCAGGTCGCTGATGGCCAGGAGGTTCCCGTCACGCATCTACTGAGACGTGCGTCGGGCCCTCGGCGGACGCGTGCCCATGGATGCGGGCCTCGGTGAAGGAACGGATGCTCCCCGTGATCGCCTCGGCCACCTGGTCCTGTTGCTCGGCGAGGTAGAAGTGGCCGCCGGGGAAGGAGGCGAAGGAGAACTCGCCCGTGGTGAGTTCA
Organism: Streptomyces sp. NPDC104307; assembly: GCF_055584045.1. Lineage (NCBI taxonomy): Bacteria > Bacillati > Actinomycetota > Actinomycetes > Kitasatosporales > Streptomycetaceae > Streptomyces > Streptomyces sp. NPDC104307. The sequence continues at coordinate 26,251 of NZ_JBVJMU010000030.1, read as the reverse complement.
CGCCACGCCATGGCCTGTTCCAGGGAGACCCGGGGGTCGGCGACGCCGGTGAGTACGGAGACCGGGCAGCGCAGCGGCGCCCCGGAGCGGTCGTCGTCGGGGCGGTAGGCGTACGTCTCGATGGCCTTGAAGTCGGCGCGCAGCGCGGGCAGCACCATGGAGAGGATCTCCTCGTCCTGCAGCAGACCGGGGTCCGTGCCGGACAGGACCCGGATCTCCTGGAGCAGCGCCGCGTCCCCGCGGGTGTGCACCTTGTCCTCACACGTGAGGGCGGCCGAGCGGCGCCCCGAGACGATCAGCCCGAGCGGCCCGGTGCCCGCCCGCTCCATGGCGCGCGCCAGTTCGAAGGCGAGGACCGCGCCCATGCTGTGCCCGAAGAGGACCAGCGGGAGGTCGTCATAGGGGCGAAGCGCGGTGTGGATGGCTGTGGCCAGTTCCTGCGCCGATTCGAGTGGCGGTTCCCGACGCCGGTCCTGCCGTCCCGGGTACTGGACGGCCAGTACGTCCGCCGTCTCCGCGAGCCGCTGCGAGAGCGGGAAGAAGTAGGACGCCGTGCCGCCTGCGTGCGGCAGGCACACCAGGCGGACCGGCCGGCCGTCGGCGGGATGGAACCGCCTGATCCATGCTTCGCTGTGCACGTCCGGGGTGTTCATGGCGCTGCGTGCTCCTTCGCCATCGGGAACAGTCGGGGCCGGAGGCTAACGCCGTGGATTAAAGGGCTACTTGTGCCACGCTCCCGAAGCGGTCGCCAGAGCCGGAGCCGTTGGCGTTGGCGTTGGCGTTGGCAGGTTCGCGGCGGTTCCCGGTCAGGGGAGGGCGGGGCATCGTTGTGTACCGGACGGGGTGTACGGTCCCCACACCTCGCGCAGGGTGGCGCAGACCTCTCCGACCGTTGCCCCCGCGGCCAGAGCCTCCTTCATCGGGTAGAGGACGTTGTCCTCGCCATCGGCGGTTCTGCGCATCACGATCAGGGCGTCTCTGACCCGGTCACCGCACCGCCAGGCCCGGAGTTTGGCGAGGCGTTCGGCCTGTCGGGCCTCGATGGCCGGGTCCACGCGGAGCGGCTCACCAGGCTCGTCCTCGTCGGGCCGGTAGCAGTCGGCTCCGACCGCGACGTGCCCGCCGGAGCCGGGATCCCGCTCGGTCCGGCGGACGGAGCGCTCGATCTCGACCTTCTGGAAGCCGTGCTCGGTCGCGCTGACCGCGCCGCCCAGCTCCTCGACCCGCCGCATCAGGTCGACGGCCGCCCTCTCCACGTCGTCGGTCATCTTCTCGATGACGTCGGACCCGGCAAAGGCGTAGGCCGGAAGCGTCGAATCCGCCGCCCGCACCGGATTCACCTCGGGCTGCCGCCCGGTGAGCCGCGCCCCTGCCGTCCGGGTCTGGAGGCGCAGGATCAACGACTCGGGGTTCCGGGCGCCGAACTCCTCCCCCATCACCCTGGCCCAGATCCGGCGGGCGGCACCGAACTTGGCGGCCTCTGCCAGGGGCGTCGTACGGGCGAAGAGGAAGGAGAACCCGACGGAGAGGTCATCGACGTCCATCCCGGCCGCGACGCCCCTACGGACGTACTCGATGCCGTCCGACAGTGTGAACGCGATCTCCTGGGCGGGCGACGCCCCCGCCTCCGCCAGGTGACATCCGGAGATCGAGATCGTGTTCCATTTCGGGATCTCGGCCCGGCAGTACCCGAAGATGTCCGCGATCAGCCGCAGGGAGGGCTCGGGCGGGAAGATAGAGGTGCCCCGTGCGATGTACTCCTTGAGCACGTCCTTCTGGATGGTGCCGGTCAACCGGTCGGCCGGCACGCCCTGTTCCTCGCCCACGAGCTGGTACATGAGCAGCAGCGGCGCGGCGGGGCCGTTGATCGTCATCGACGTGCAGACCTTGTCCAGCGGGATCCCGCCGAACAGCACTCGCACGTCATCGATCGAGTCGATCGCGACACCAGCCCTGCCCACCTTCCCCGAGGCGGCGGGGGTGTCGGAGTCGTGGCCCATCTGTGTCGGCAGGTCGAAGGCGACCGACAGGCCCGTCGTGCCGTTCGCGATGAGCTCCTTGTAGCGGGCGTTGGACTCGGTGGCGGTGCCGGAACCGGCGTACTGGCGCATCGTCCACGGCCGGCCGGTGTGCACCGGCGGGTACACACCGCGCTCGCCTGTTCTGACCTCTCTCATCAATCCGCCTCCGAAGGTCGGCAGCCCCGGCCCCGCAGGGCGAGCCGCCACCTTGGTCCGGAGCGCTAAAGCCGGGTTTAGACGCAGGGGGCCTCACCCCGGGCCGTCGGCACCGTTGACTGAGCGGCATGGTCGGCGCGACCGGGGAACGCCCTCAACCAGCCTGTTCCGGCGGTCTACCGGCGTGCTGGTCCCTGTTCAGTAGTCCAGGTCCAGGTAGTCGATGTCGTTGATCTCCACGTCCGACAGTCCCGGGGCGCGGACGCCACCGTCCTGGAAATAGATGTTCCTGAATCCGTCGGCGATGATCCCGCGCATCTCCTGCTCTTCGGCGCCCGCGCTGCGGGCGTCGAACAGTCGTTGTGCGTAGCTGCCCGGGAGACGGACGGTGAGCCGGCGGAAGCGGCCGTCGTCGGTGGTGCCGATGGGGGCGGTGTAGCCGAACCGGGCCCGGGTCTCCACGGTCATTCCCGTGGTGGCGGCCTGCTTGTGCCGGCGTTTGCGGACCTGCGGCTGCCAGCGGGACAGGACGGCTTCCTCGATCTTCAGGGCGATGTTCCCGGGCGGGTGCTTCCGGGCGCCGCGCCGGTAGCGGTTGACGGAGTCGGCCGTGATGCCGAGCTCCGCCGCGACGGCCCTGGCGGTGCCCAACTGCCGCAGCAGGTAGTTGATGCGGCCCTTGAGGGTCTTGGGCGGTTCCCGGGTGAAGGCTTCCCGGTCGGCGCGTTCGATGGCGTCGTCGATCTCCCTCACGGCGCTACTCCCCTTCGTCCAGGACGGCGTCGCCGCCCTTGATGTGGCGGGCAGGGTTGAGGTCCTTCTCCATCAGGTCGACCGCCCACAGCATCGACTGGACGCCCTCCAGCTTCGCCAGGCCCGGGGTGGGGCCGAGGCGGAAGCCGCCGGGCTGCGGCTTGCCGGACGCCGCGTAGGGGAGGAAGTCGAGCGGGCTGTCGCCCGGCGAGGGGTAGACGACGCAGTCGGAGAGCACGGCGAGCGGATACAGGCCGGTCATGCGGGCCATGTTCTGCAGTTTGCGGTGCATGTTGACCCGGGCCTTGCTGATGACGGCGGCCCGGATGTCGGGGCGCCAGGTCGGCCGCTCCAGGGAGGGCCACCGGTCGCCCTCCTTGTAGGACTTGCCCTGCGGGCGCTCCCTGAGCTTGCCGACGCCGCCCTTCACCGTCGCCTTGATCGCGGACAGGACGGCGGCCAGGGCCGGGTCGAGCTGCTTGTGCCGCTCCATCGCGGCGAGGAACTGGCGGTCGTCCAGGTCCCGGGTGACGCCCAGGTCCGCCAGGGTGTCGACGTACGCCGTCTTGAGGCGGTCGTGCCACGGGTCGAGGTACGCGCCGGTCTCGCGGCGCAGATACGCCTCGATCGGGTGCACATCGTGCCCGAGCTCCTGGGCGTAGGCGACCGTGTGGGTCTGGTACCAGGCCGGCCCTGTGGGGCGGGTTCCGTCCGGGGTGAACGGGCTGGGCAGGCGCGGGTCGGGTTCGATGTGGGAGAGGTCGACCAGCCAGCTCCCGGGGATCTTCGGGTTGAACTTCGGGGCGTCGAAGTGGTCGGGGGCGGAGAGGCCGATGACGAGGCGGGCCGCGGCGGCGAGGAACGCCGTGTTGAGGTCGAGGCCGACCGCGTACGGCAGTGTGCACTCCTCGTCGGTGAGGGTGTCCACCGGCCGCACCCATTGGTATGCCTCCTCGTTCAGGAAGCCTCCGGTCCAGCCGCTGTTCACGACGACGGGGTGTTCCGGGGTGGCTTCCGGCGGGGCCGGGTCCATCGGCTCCGTCCCCAGTGAACCGGCGTTGCGGCCGGATACCCAGTTCCCGGTGTCCGGGTCCTGTACGGCCTTCGTCGGCGGGCGCATGGCGGTCATCAGTTCCAGTCCGGAGACCGCGGTCGAGCCGCGCGGTGTGATGACGCGCTGGGCGTAGATCCCGAGGACGCGGGCGATGTCGGCCGGTTCCATGTCCGCGACGCCGGGCCAGGACCGCTCGTCGAGGGCGTCCCAGGACAGGAGCGCGAGCTGCACGCACTGCCGGTCGCGGCCCTGGACCTTGCGGTAGATCCGCGCCCACGGGCCGAATCCGCGCCGGGTCAGCTGCCATCTGGCCTTCGCGATCTGCTTGACCACGGGGTGGTCCTCCGGCAGGCGCAGGGAGCGGCGCTGTTCGTGGCCTTCCAGGCGTTCGGGGAGTCCCAGTTTCACGGCGGCTGTCGCGGTGAGCGCGATCAGGGGGTCGGAGTCCTTGCCGTAGCGGTTCAGCCTGGCCGCGCCGAGGCCGGATTCGTTGAGCGTCCACTCCACGAGTTCCGGAACCGTGCGGGCGGGGCAGTCGAGCACGATGCCGTCGGCGCCGTACGCGGAGCCGTCGCCGTCCAGTACGGCGAGCGGGCCGTGCGGGAAGCGCGGGTCCTGGGCGGGCTGTGCCGTCTTCTTCGCCGTCGGGCGCCGCGGGGCCCCAACGGGGGCTGCCACGGGGGCCGTAGCTGTATGGGCCGGCTGTTGCGGTGCGGCCGGTGCGATCGGCTGCGGCGCGGGAGCGGCGGGCTCCGGTACGGACGGCTGCGGCGCGGACGGCTTCGGTGGGGCGACCGGGGCGGGCTGGGGGGTGGGAGTCCCGTGGGCGGGAGTTCCGTGGGCGGGAGTTCCGTGGGCGGGGTACTTCGCCGCCCAGCCGTTCAGCAGGCGCTGGTAGGCCTCCAACCGAGGCGACCTCGGCTCGGAGCGGCCGTTCTCGTAGTTCTTGACCGACTGCGTCGTGGTCTTCAACGCCGCGGCGAGGCGGGCCTGGGTAATACCGGCGGCCTCCCGGAGGCGGGCGCGCTCCGCGGGAGGCGGGAGCTGCGGCTCCTCGTCCAGCAGTGCGTCGATGTTCGCGAACAGCTCTTCTTCGGATGCCATGTGGTGGGTCTCCTCCCGCGACGACACCGTAGCACTTTTACCCTGGACTTTATCCCATTTTTTAACCCGTTCAGGCTTCTGTCCCGTTGAGGTGCTGCCATCACGGTTCAGGCCGCCGGGGACGACACGGCGGCGACAGCGGTGGGCCTCGACCCGGCCGGCACCAGGAAGTCGCGGTACTCGCTGACCTCGCCCTGCGCGTCGAAGCGGAACTCCGCGATCAGGCCACGTACGACGGGGCCGCCCGCGAGCGTGATGCGGGCGGTCACCCAGTCGTTCTCCGCGATCACCGACTCGTAGCGCGCCCCGTGGTGGCCGGCGGCGAGCAGGGCGCGGGCCAGTTCCTTGTTGCGCTCCTGGACGGCCTGCGTGCTCAGCAGCCGGGACAGAGCTCCGCACATGGAGTCATGTGGTGTTGCGTCCATTCCAGGACCTCCTGTCCCTTCGGCGCACCACCGCGGGCACCGCTTCCCGACCGTGTCACACGGGGGTCGAGCGCCGGTCGAGCGCCGGTACGGCCGACCGCCGCGTTCCCGGTCGGTTTCGTTCCGCGCCCACTTCAGCCGGACACAACTTCCGTCGCCCACGATGGAACGGAGCACCGGGCACCACAGCCCGGTGCGCGCTCCGGCCCCCGGGCCGTCCATTCATTCCCCCGGCTGGACGGCCCGGGTACCGGTCACGGGGACACATCCGTACGTGTGCGGCGGCGGCTCAGGAACCGGCCGGGACTATCTCCGCGGTGCCCTGGGACCGGCTGGTCTTCTCCCCCACCTCACCCGGCGCGACCGTGCGCGGGTCCACCGCCTCCAGGGGCGAGCCCACCTTGTAGGGGCACTCGGGGTCGTCGGGCCGGTTGGGGCGGTCGTGCGGCAGCAGGTAGAACGTACGGCGGGCGAACAGGCCGCTGTCGGCGCTGCGGGGCGCCTTCGGGGCGAGGTTCGTATAGCCGATGAGACGGCCGTCACGCTCGTACCGTGGCTTGCCCTTGCGCGTGTTGACCTTGTCCAGGGCCTGACGGACGTAGTCGAGGCCCCTCGGGTCCTCAAGCCACACGATCTCGACCTCCTGGGCAACATCGCCTTCCTGGGGCAGCGCGCTCATCGGCCCTCCTGCGTGTGGGTGGCCGCGGGTCGGCCTAGCGGTGTGTCGTTCAAAGAGCTCGTGCCCGGTCCGGCGGTGCGGAACCGTCCGGGGCAACCGCCTCTATCGTACGGTCGCCCGGCAGCAGCGGGCAGGGCGCGTGGCGTCGCTGTCATCGAGCGCCCCCTTCAAGAGCGCCGTCGGGGAGCAGCGCGAGACCCGGGTAGAGCTTGGTCGCGTTATTCTTGATCATTTCGGCGGGTGAGGCCAGACCCAGTTCCTGACGGATCCGGCCGGCGAAGGCGCGCGGCGTGGAGGAGCGGATGCCCTCGTCCGAACACCATCGGCCGTAGGCCTCGTACAGCAGCTTCTGTTCGACGCGCAGATCGCGGTCTCCCTCGCCCTTGATGCAGCGTTCGGTGAGGAACCGCCCGACGTGGTCCTCCGTGGTCTCGTACGCGGCTGTCGCGACCCGTACGGAGGCGGGACCGGTGAGCGGGTCCCGGGTGGCCAGGTAGCGCTGGGCGCCTTCGATGAGCCACTGCAGAATGCCGGGGCCCTCGTCGGCGACGAGTTCGGCGGCGAGGTTGTCGATCTTCCGCTCGTCGGGAACGCGCCGTTCGAAGGGGATGATGCGCATGCGGCGCCAGAACGCGTGCCCGCCCGTGCCGACCTCCGGGCGGTGGTTGCCGAGCAGCCAGAGTTTGTGGGTGGGCGTGAAGGTGAAGAAGTTCTGCCGCATGCGGCGGGCGGTGATGGTGTCGCCGCCGGTGAGGAGCTTGACCCGGGCCTCGTTGAACTTGTCGTTGGGCTTGAGCTCGCTGCACACCACGATGCGTCGGCCGTGCAGTTCGGTGAGCTCGGTGGAGTGTTCGGTGAACTTGCCCTTCTCCATGAGGAATCCGGGCGGGGCGGCGTTCGCGTAGTCCCCCAGGATCTGGGTCATGACCTCCAGGAGCACGGACTTGCCGTTGGCGCCGGAGCCGTACAGGAACGGCAGGACCTGGGCGCCGACGTCGCCGGTGATGGAGTAGCCGAGCAGCAGGTGCAGGAAGCGCGTGGTCTCCAGGCCCTGGTCGTCGTCGCCGAAGGTGTCGCGCAGAAAGCTGTCCCACCTCGGGACCGGCGTCTTGAGCGGGGCGACGGTGGTGGCGCGCGAGTGCATGTCGGTGAGCGGGTTGGGCCTGCGCAGCAGTCCGGTGCGCAGGTCCACCACGCCGGAGGGGGTGCACAGGGCGTACATGTCGCCGTCGAGGACGTCCGGGTCCAGCCGCAGGCCCGGTGCCGCCTGTGCCTGGAACAGGAGGGCCTTGACTCCGGCGGTCGACTCCGAGTGGCGGCGGTGCCCGGCCAGTTGACGGTCCGGAAAGCGGCCGGTCGGGTCGTGGTCCGCGTACTGCTCGGCCATCTCCCCCGCGGCCCAGACCGCCGCCTCCTCGCCGCCGGTGAGTTTCCACCGGTACCTGTCCCAGGAGTGCCAGCCCATCCCGATGACGTACCGGAACCGGTCCCGGTACAGCCGCGCGAACAGCTTCGCGTTGCCTCGGTCCGTGAGGGCGGTCGGCAGCAGTCCGGCGGGCTCCGCGGGGTGCTGGGCGGGGGCCTCGTTCTGCTGGGCGGGAAGGCTGGGCTGCTGCAGCTCCAGATCGAGTTCGAGGCTCTGCTGATGAATCTGCCTGGCTGCGGCTTCGGCATCGAAGCGTACGGGCTCGACGCTCATGAGCTTCCTCGCGGGTGAAGCGGGCGCTGGGCGCCGGCGGACAGAGCGGATTCGATGACCATGAGATTGCGACGTTCCTGGTGCGGTCGGGCGGTACGGGCAGCCTCCGCAAGCAGGCTGCGCGCATCGGCCCCGGAGAGGTGACCGCCTTCGACGAGGCCACCCGCGGTGTAGGCGGCCCGGTTGAGTTTCTCGGTGAAGCTCGCTCCTTCGCTGACGGTTCGACAGGCGGTGACCTCCGCGAGCAACGGCTCCAGGAGCCGTTCTGCGGCCTTCGTGGCGGGCCGTGAGCGCCGTATGGGGGCCGGGACGCTGGCTGACGCCCGGGAGGGGCTGACGGCGTCGGGGACGTGCCCTGTGCGTTTCAGCTCGGCCGCCAGCCAGCCGGGCAGCGGGGCCGGCTCCCGGACAGCGCTCACGGGGATGTAGCCGCCTGCTGTGGTACGGACGCCCGGGGCCACGATGTAGCCGTTGTCGGAGCGGACGTCGACCTGCCAGGCCAGGGCCGTTCGCGGGCTGGAGCCGGTGGACGAGCGGTAGCGGGTCGCCGGGTGCGGGTTGCGGTACCAGATGTGCAGCCCGCCGGACGGGGTCCGCACGCGCAAGGTGGTCTCGTCGGCCGACGGGTCCTGCTCGCCGCGCAGCGCGGCGAGCAGCGCCAGCGTGTCGAAGCCCGTGGCCAGGCCTGCCAGGTCCACCTGCGGCCCGATCGGGATGCCGGGCAGCAGCCGGGCCCTCTCGGGCACTTGGGCCGCGTGGGCGTCGACGTCGAGGATGACCAGATCGGCGGGACCGCACGAGACGCCCACCCCGAAGCGCGGCTGCGCGCTCCACCAGGCGTCGATGAGTTCGGGGACCGTGGTCGCCGCGTGGAAGCCGTGGCACCAGCGGCCCGCGGCCCTGCAAGGGCAGGTGGCCGGTGCGTGATGACCCTTGCAGCCGGCGCAGTTTGCCGGCGGCGTCTTCTGTGCCGGGGCAAGAGGGTGCACCGGCCAGCCCGCGCGGGCGCACCAGCGCGCGATCGTGTGCCCGTCCGCCGGCCGAGAGGCAGCCGGCGGGGTGGCCGAGGCGTGGTCGGGCAACTTTTGGTCCTTGTCGGGCTCTTCGCGTGCGGGTCTTGTCCCTCGCCTCCACAAGTCCCGCGCCGACGGGACTACGGGACTGAAGGGACTGAGCTTTCGAGTCAGCCGAACAGAGCGTAGCCCACCCCGGAGAGCCCCAGGGGAGGGGGAACCGCGTGTCGCGGAAAATGAGTCCCGTCAGTCCCGTTCCCGCGCTCGGTGGGTCGGTGACCCGCGTTTTCGTTCAGTCCCGTGAGGGGCTGAACGCTTCAGTCCCGTTCGGTAAAAGTGCAGGTCAAAGCAGTATCCAGCAAAACAACGGGACTGACGGGGCTGGACCTCGTAGTTATCAGCTACACAGAGAAAAAGATGTCATGCGCGTGCGCATGCGTGTTCCTGTATTTCGTATGTGTGTTCCTATATTTTCTTACACAGCTGATAACTACGAGGTCCAGCCCCGTCAGTCCCGTTGTTCTCCGGGAAAACGCTCTGACCTGCACTTTTGCGCGGGGCTGAACTGCGGGGCTGAACGGGACCTGAGCCTCCGGTCCCGTTCAGCCCCGCGCTGCGCTGCCCCCGCCGGGAAAACGGGCCGAGTGCACTCCCCCGCCGCCGCTGTGGGGCCGTCTGTGGGGCCAGGACGCAGCTGTGCGCCGCAGGCCCGGCGGAACCGGACGTACGGCGCACAGCGGCCTTGTGGGGCGTTTCTCAGGCGTCCCTGCGCCCGGGGAGGTACTGGTCGAGGACGACCGCCAGGAACTTGGTGTGGTCAGGAAGCCCGGCCTCCGTCACCAGGCCGTCGATGACCGCACGCTGAGCCCTCGTCGGCTTGTACTGCAGCTGCACCGGACCGAGGCCCCGGAGGTCCGTGTTGTTCGTCGCCACCGCGAAGAGCTTGGACTGGAACTTGGGCGCCCGCCGGGCCTCCTCGACGACCTGCGTGAGCCCCTTCTCGACCGCGTCCTCCACTGCGAGGAACACGATCTGCGTATGGGTCAGGTCGCTCTGCTTGCGAAGCTTGCGGAAGCGGTTGGCCACGTTCGTCGACACGTAGAACCCGACCGGCTTGGCGGTGTCCGAGTCGGAGGCCGGCGGCGCGGGCTCCTCGACGAGCTCCTGGGTGGGCCGGGGCACCACAGGAGGACGCGGTACGGCCAGCCCCGGCCGGTCCGCCGGTACGGGCTGCGCCGCGGGGCTCGGTGGGGCCGCCCAGCCGGCGAGCGCACCGGACGGGGCTCCCCCACCGGTGAACAGGTTGCCGACACCTTCGTCCGACATGCTCTGCTCGTCGTCCTGGTCGGAGGTCTTCTTGTTCTTCGGCGGTGTCATGCCGCGGCATCCTTCCTGAGCTCCAGAGCCCTGGCGAACATCTCTTCGGTGAATCCTTCGTAGTCGGAGTCGAGCCCCACCACGGTCTCGGGCACCGAGCGATCGCCTGCCACCCGCTGATCCGCCAACTCGTGCACGAGGAGGCCTCGTTTCCGCACCAGTCGAGCGACCGACTCGGTGTGCCCGATGAGGTGCTTGAACATGTGGGCTTCCTCGCCCAGCACCTTCTGCACCTGGCGGCGTACGTCGGCGTGGATGCTGCTGTAGTTCCGCCCGGTGTCGAACAGCAGTACGCCAAGCAGCGCGATGTGCGGATTGATGTGGCTGACGAACTTGACGTAGGAGAACTCCAGGCCGATCTGCGCGAGGCCGTCCTCCGCGCCACCGTCGCTCTTGACCGGGATGACGAGCCACCGGGCTGCGGAGAGGGCGAGGCGCTGGAGCGACGGGTTCTCCGGCGGGGTGTCGAGAATGATGATCTGGTACCGGTGTGCGATCGGCAGCAGACACATCAGCAGCCGCAGATACGCGTGCGGGCCTTCCTTGGCCAGAAGCGTGTGGAAGAAGATGCCGAACTCGTCGCCGAGCGCCGGGCCGCCCAGGACGACGTCGAGGTTCTCCCGCACGTTCTCGACCGGAGTCAGGGGCGTGCCGGTACGCAGCGCCTCGATGAGCCCCGCTCCCCCATCGTTCCAATCCGCCCGCTTGTAACCGAGCTCGCGCGCGATGTTGCCCTGGGCGTTGCAGTCGATGATGAGCGTGCGCAGTCCGCTGCGAGCGGCCTTGCCCGCAGCGTTCGCGGAGACGGAGGACTTACCTACGCCTCCCTTGCCGTTGCCGAACATGAAGATGTGCGACAACGACTCCCAGGGGATGCCGGCGAGCTGCGTGTCAGTGGCAGGCGCTTCGAAGGGACTGGCCATGGATCCTCTCACTCTTGTTGGGGCCCGCAATCGGGGTACGAAACGCCCCTTTTGCTCTGGTACTGATGGTCAAGACTTCGCTCAGAACGATTCTGCGCTCCGAGGCAGCCCTGGAGGGCGTCAGGTAGGGCCCTGAACCTGCCGATCGGGGCGCCAGATCGTCTATCTGGACCCGTTGTCCCAGCTCACGGGCGCACCTCGGGTTGGCAGCGCAATAAGTGTCGCTGTTTGCCTTAAGGGTGCTGCCACTGCTGGTCCTCACGCGTCCGACTTCGCAGCCTGGCAAGTCGACTGCCCAACGAAGAAGCCAAGAGACGTCTCCATGTGGACAGTTACCTCCAGAAAAGTTGTGCGAAAGGGAGGAACACAAGTTACCACGAAGATCAACGTCTTAGTTGTCTGACACACGAACGAATCAGCATCCCGGCACAGATACGGGCAGACATGGCGGCTCGTGTGGCAGGTAAGTGGTGGGCTTGCTTCATCACCTACCTGCGTACCTGGTTCCGTGCCCGCCTGCCCGCTTGCCCGCTAAGCGGTCTCCACGCCTGCCTACGGGCCCAGTTGCCTACGGGCTGACAGGCAAGGCCGCACGCTGACCTGCACTCCAGCTGTTCGTCCCGCATGCCACTCAATCGCCCCATCAACACGCGAGCAATCCTCGTGGCCGACACCCCTGCCGAGGGGGCTGCGCATGGGGAAACCTGCTGGTAGTCCGGCAACCAAAGATGCCCGCACGTCTACAGCCAATCCTGCGTGCGGTTGCACTTGCCGGGAAGCACGCGACGGTACGTGCGTACAGGCTTCGTACCGGACCCGCACACCAGTGTCCAGGCCCGCATGCGGGTGGCTTGGCAGTCCAGCGGACGGGCATGTCGGGCGTCGGGCATCGAAGCCACCAGGCAGGCCTGCCGACAGGCACGCAGTCCTACCGACACGGATGCCTCTTGTCAGGTTCATATGCGTGCCCGCTGCCCCACCCATATGCCAATCCGCCTCTCGTCGCATGTGCAGACAGATTAACTTCCTTGCCTGCGACTGGGCCCGCACTCTTGTGTGCACACGTATTGAGCGGCTGGCTAATGGGCCAACCACCGGTTCTGTAGGCACAGCTACAGGGCGACGGGCTGGCACGCCTGCACATACGCAGACCGCTCTTCGTATGGACGGTCAGGCCAGCGCGTGTACGCGCGTATCTGCAAGCAGGGCAACTGGTCGTCGCGCCTCCGGAGGGACGTGCTATATCGCTTGCGTGCTCACCTGTGGACCAGCTGGCAAACAGGCTGCCTTGTCCGCGTGGGCACAGGCGATGACACAGGCGAGCACAAAGGCCTACAGAGATGCGTTGATGAGGGTAGAGGCATCTACGTACAGACACATTGCTGCGAGAGTGTTGGTGCGCACTCCCGTCATAGCTAGGGTTCAGGCGGTCCCTCATGCCTCAACTCCTATGTGTCGACAAGCTTGCGTCAATGTTTGCAGCGTTGTTTGTTTATGCAGGTCAGAGGCCTTTTCTTGTGCTCTCTACTCTGCATAGTAGTGCCATGGCTTCCCTTGTTCCACTACCTTCTGATCCGGTGTCGGTGAGGCGGGTGGCGGATGTTGTCTGCCTCGCTGGCAGAGCCATGGCGGGAGATTGCTCACTGGAAGGTGACGGCCATCAGGTGGCGTGTGTCAATTCCGGGCGTGTTCAGTGGATGCTGACGTTCCGAGGTAGAAAGCATCGTTCGGTGGTCATGAGGGGAGTGAGATGTGTGCGGGTGTCAGATCCTGGTTCCTTGGCCCAGGTGCAAAACGGCCGCGAGGCAAGCGGACTCTTCTGTCAGCCTGAGCGGCCAGACGCCGATAGGGAAGAAGGAGTCCGCCTCGACGGATTGCCTTGATGGAGAGTGATCCGGCTGCGCAGTGTGGCGACGAGGAGTTGTCACTGTCCTCGATGGGTGGGAGGTATCGGAAGGTATCCGTGTGGGAGAGGGAGGCAGCTCAGCAGGGGAGGGTTCCTTACGCATCGCTCGCATCCAGCCACAGACAGGGCACGTGCCTGGTGTCGCCCTCTCTGTTGTCTGGTCGGCGGTTGAGGTGACACGGGTCAGGGCCATCGAGATCGCCCACAGCCTGCTCCGGGCCGAACATTCCTTGATCACCTGTCCTGCCGGTACGGAGCCAGAGACTCCTGACCGTTGGCGGCGAAAGAACCGGAGGTGTGCCTGCCTTGTCCGCGTCCGCACCCTCTCCTTGCCGGAGTCCTACGCATCTGACCCGGCTCTTCGTGACGGCACTCCGGGAGCGTCGTCACGAAGAGCCAACGGGATGGCTCCCAGATGTTCCGGCGATGCCCGGATACGCCTGGAGCTCTTTCTGTGGAGCTGCCCGTGGGTCCGCGTACCAAGGACGGCTGTCCACCGGGCACGGCTCCACCCTGGGTCTCCAGGCCCCCCGCTACGGTCCAACTCGGCACTCGTGAGGCAGAGACCCGCCGGGCTCGACACCGAGGAACGCGCCGTACACCAGGGGATACACCAGTCGCTCCCGCGCCCGAATGCGACGTACAAGGGCGTTGGCGACCACCGACCGGGCGGGAAACGGCAGGCGGCCGAGCACGGGGCCTCCCGCCGCTACCGGAGAACGCCTTGACCACCCGTCGGCGTACCGCGAGCGCGGCCGTGAACTCCGCCTGCGTACTGCCGCCGCCGACGCACTTCCGGCCGCATCCCGCAGCGAGCACGACGGCTGATCCGGCACGGGGGAGTCGGGTGACGGCGGGGACCCGGACAGCACGGCCCGGCCCACGCCGCCTCCTGCGCGGAGCCGCGGATTCCCTTCGTGTCCGGGGGACCGCAGTGCCCGGCAGAGCCCCTGGGCAGGTCCTCAATCAGCGGCCGCCTTCCTCGGACCGCCACCGACGAGCGGCAGTCGGGGCGTCGCGTGCCCCGCAGCCGAGGCGCCCCCGGGAGGCGAGGCACGTCCCCCAGTACGGGGAGAAGGCCGGTTCGGCATGGAGCGCCCTGGACCGGCGGGGGAGGGGCGCTCCGGCCCGGAGCCCGGACCTGCCGGGGGAGGGCGTCCGCCGGGCCGGGGCCCGTAGAGGGCCGTCGGAGCCCATGAAACCCGATTCACGCGCGACGGCGGCTTCCGGGAGAACGGCTCTCACAGAAGTCGTTCAACTGCGTACCACCAGAAGTCGTTCAACTGCCGTCTACCTGGTGCGCAGGCACGGCCCGACAAGATGCCCGGAGGCCCTGGGCCCCCGGGTCCGAGGTCCGGGGGCCCAGGGAAGAAACGGCGGCGCGACGGGCCGTGGACGGTCGCAGCCCTCCACGCCCGTTCCAGCGTTGCGCGAAGGATCCTCGTGCGCGGGGCCGCATGGTGGAGGATCCGAGCGATCGAAGGAGTCCCGTGTGTATGGCGGTGACCGGAACCATCGAGGGCAGGGGCCGACATGACGATGCTGCGTGAGATCCTCAACCGGCCCGCTCCCTCGTTCTCCTTCGAGTTCTTCCCGGCGAGGACCCCGGCCGGCATGCGTGCCCTGTGGCAGGCGATCCGCCAGGTAGAGCGCCTCGCACCCGACTTCGTCTCCGTCACGTACGGGGCGGGCGGCTCCTCACGGGAGCGCACCATCGAGGTGACCAAGCGGATCGTCGCGGAGACGACGATGCGCCCGGTCGCCCATCTCACTGCGGTCGGCCACTCGGTGGCACAGCTGCGCCACATCATCGGCCAGTACGCCGACGCGGGTGTCCGTGACGTCCTCGTCGTACGCGGGGACCCGCCCGGCGATCCGAACGCGCCATGGATCCCGCACCCCGACGGCCTCCGGTACGCCCATGAACTGGTCTCGCTCGTCCGGGAGCTCGGTGACTTCAGCATCGGGGTGGCGGCCTTCCCCGAACGGCATCCCCGCTCGCCCGACTGGGAGAGCGACATCAGGCGCTTCGTCGCCAAGTGCCGGGCGGGCGCCGACTACGCCCTCACTCAGATGTTCTTCCAGGTCGAGGACTACCTGCGGTTGCGTGACCGGGTGGCCGCAGCGGGCTGCGACATCCCGATCATCCCGGAGATCATGCCGGCCACCGACGCCCGCCAGATCAGCCGCTTCGCCGAACTGAGCGGCGCCGCGTTCCCCGAGGACCTGGCACACCACCTGAACGCCGCCCGCGAGGACCCTGCGCTGGGATTGCGCATCGGCGTCGAGTACGCCACCGCCATGGCCGAGCGGCTACTGGCCGAAGGTGCCCCGGGGCTGCACTACATCACGCTCAACCGATCGACGGCGGCGCTTGAGATCCACCGTGCCGTGACCGGTTCCAGGAGTGTCCGGCGAGTAGAGATGCTCCCTGGCTGACACTTCACCGACCTGCTGAGACGGAGGACCACGTGCAGGACATCAAGGAACAGGACATCGGATTCGGATTCGTTCACGAGGCAGTGGACTTCTCCCCGGGCTCGACCCCGCCGCTGCGGCTCGCGGGAATCGACGAGGACGACATCGCCGAGCCGCACGTCGTACGCGGTATCGACTGAACCGGATCTGTGCGGATGTGTTAGAAAGCCGGAATGTCGTCTCAGCGCGCCCTGCTTCCCCGTTCGGCGCCTGCCGCCTCGGGGATATCGTCCTGTTCGATCTCCGCGATGCTGGACAGGCTCGAAGCGCGATCGGGCGAGAGCCACTCCATTATGGTCGTGCACCGCGGTCACGTCGTGGCCGAAGGCTGGTGGGCGCCGTACTCGGCCGACCGCCCGCACCTTCTCTACTCGCTGACCAAGTCGTTCACGTCGATCGCCGTGGGGCTCGCGATCGACGACGGGCTGCTCTCACTGGACGACCGCGTGGTGGACGTGCTGCCCGACCGCGTCCCGGCCGACGTGTCGGAGCAGGGTCGCCGCATCACCGTTCACCACCTGCTGTCCATGACGTCCGGGCATCCCACCGACAGCCTCGCCGAGGCGTGGGAGCGGGAACCCGACGACTTGGTGAAGGGCTTCCTGAGCCTGCCGTTCGCCACGGCCGAGGGAACGCGGCACGTCTACGACAACTCGACCACCTACATCCTGGCCAGGATGGTGGAGCGGGTCACGGGCCGCGGTCTTCCTGAGTTTCTCGACGCACGCCTGTTTACGCCGATGGGCATCGATCACGCCGAGTGGGACCGGGTGGCCAGTGGCGCCGCCTTCGGATTCCACGGACTGCACCTGACGACCGAGGGCATCGCCGCCTTCGGTGAACTGCTGCGGCGCGGAGGCATGTGGGGCGATCAACAGCTCGTACCGCGCGGGTGGGTGGAGCTGGCGACCAGTCGGCACATCGCCAGCGAGTGGATCCTGGACGGATCGGACCAGGCGGACTTCTCCTACGGCTACGGCTACCAGTTCTGGATGTCGCGTCATGGCTACCACGGCCATGGCTCCTATGGGCAGCAGTGCGTGGTGGTCCCGTCCCACGATCTCGTCGTCGCAGTAACCGCCCAAGGAGAGTCCCAGGACGTGTTCGACGCAGTTCGGGAGTGCCTGCTGCCCGGCGTGGGTCAGGCGGGGAGTACCCAGGACGACGAGATCCTCGCTGACCGGCTGGAGCGACTGTCGCTTCAGCCGGTGCCGGGTTCGGCCGCCCCGGGACGGGCGGTCAGCGCGAAACTCGACGCCTCGGCCGAGGGGTCGGCCCTGCCCGACGGGACGACGGTCACCGTCGATCCCATCGATGGCGGATGGCTCGTACGATTCGAGTCGCTCCTCGATGTCGAGGTCGGCCACGGCGACTGGCGGGAGTGCGCCCCGCTCGGCCGGCCGATCGTCGCGGCCGGTGCCTGGCAGGGCAGCACCTACGTCGCCGATCTCTACGTCATCACCACTCCGCACCGCGTGCGGCTGGCCGTCGACGCCGACGCGGGAACCGCGACGGCGACCTGGAGCACACTGCCCCTGACCGGCCCCAGCCTCGAACTGCACGTGCGGTCGCCGCTGATGACACGACCTGACGTTGCGTAGGACGGCGCTCCAGGACCTCCAGGACCTCTTGGACGTACACCGAGTTCCTCTGATCAAGCGGAGCGACCGAAGCGACCGAAGCGACTCTGAAACCGGGTTGGGTCTCCGCGCCGCCGGTCGCTCGGTCTTCGGTCGCTGAGCTCCAGCCGGCCGGCGACCGAAGACCGAGCGACCGAAGAACTTCTCAGTCGCTCGCTCAGTTTTCAGAAAACCCCAGGTCGGAGCAGGTATAGAAGAGGGAAAGCGACTGAAGCGACCCAAGGGTCGGGTATATAAGAACATTCGCGTGTGTGCGCGTGCGTTATATATAGAGATGTTGAGTCGCTTCAGTCGCTGTTTTAGCTTGTGTGCGCTTCTGACCTGCAGTTTTCCAGAGCTACTGGAGCAGCGACCGAAACGTCCAGAGTCGCTGGTGTCTGGACGTTTCGGTCGCTGCTGGCTTCTTCGGTGAGCTGAGGGCCCTGTGATCCGGCATGACGACCTCGTTTCCTGCCCGGAGAACCCTGGGTCGTCAGTGCTTCGATAACCTATGTTCGTCGTTGAGTCGCTTTGGTCGCTGATGGGGGTGCGCATGGCTCATGAGCTGGACGTTTCAAGCAGCGACTCAGGGCAGCGCGGGTCCTTGCCCGTAGCGGGGCCGCCGAGTATCGCGCTTGCCAGGTGGTGTGCGAGCCGGGGCTGGCCGGTCCATCCGCTGGCTCCGGGACGCAAGACGCCGACGGCGAACTGCGAGGCGTGCCGTCAGCCCGGCCACGTCCGCGATGGGTGTGCCTGCCTCCTGGCCGGCCGTTGGTGCCATGGCTTCCACGCGGCCACTCTGGACTTCGCCCGCATCGAGGAATGGTGGTCCGCCCGTCCCGGTCTCGGGGTCGGGGTCGCCTGTGGACCCGCCAACCTCGTGGTCATCGACATCGACGCGCATGGACAGCCTCCTCCGGACCGGGACCGGCTGCTGCCGGGCATCCCGATTCCCCGCAGCGTCGATCTGAGCGGACTGGCCAACGGATTCCACACGTTGGGTGTGCTGGCCGCTCTGCGGGGCGAGGTGAGCCCGGCGGACGACGAAACGACCCTGCGGGTACGCACACCGTCCGGAGGCCTCCACGTGTGGTACCGCGCCCATGGCAGCCACCGCTGGCAGTGCTCCACCGGGTCCAACAGCCCCCGGGCGCTGGCCTGGCAGGTCGACGTCCGGGCCCATGGCGGGTACATCGTCGTGCCGGGCACCACCACCACCGCCGGGACCTACACGCCGGTCGGTCCGACCCGTGAGCCCGCGGCCCTCCCGAGCTGGCTGGCACAGGAGCTCGCCCGCACCGGTCACCTCCCGCCCGCGCATGTGCCCGCTCCCCGGCCTGTCCCGCCCCGGGCACGTCAGGCGGTCATCGCGGCGGGTGGAGGCCGTGACGCGTCCGCAGGGACTCTTTCGAGGGTCCTGGGCGAGGTGACGGCCTGTGCGGCTGTCCCGGAAGGGGCCGCCTTCAACACGAAGCTCAACCGGGCCGCGTACACCGCCGGGGGGCTGGTCGCCGGCGGTCACCTCTCGGAGGCCGCCGCCGAGCAGGCGCTGAGAGAGGCGGCCGAGCAGGCCCGCCCCGGTCAGGACCGCCGTTACGGAGCCATCATCCGCAGCGGTCTCAACGCCGGCCTGCTGCGCCCGCTGTCCCCGGGAGGCCGTGCGTGATCTCCGGGGACGACAACGCCCTTTTCGACGCGCAGGCCGTCGCCGCGCAGATCCTCGCGCAGGCCCCCGTACCGCTGCCCGCGCAGGGCGGCGAAACCGCTGCGGACCAGCCCCCGGCCGGCGAGGCGACAGCGGCGGGGCTGCTGCCCGACACACTCACCGACCGGGGCAACGCCAAGCTGTTCGTCAAGCTGTACGCCAACGACTACCGGCATGTGCCGGGCCTCGGCTGGTACCGCTGGGACAGCACCCGCTGGCAGATCGACGAGGACGACACGGTGATCTGGGCCGCGGGAGACCTGGCAGAGAGCATCGCCGTCACCGATCCGCGAGGCCTGTACACCGGCGCGGCGCTGCACCGGCACCGCGGCCGCGCCCTGAGCACCAGCGGCATGAACGCGATGCTCACGCAGGCCAAGGCCGCCCCAGGCATGGTGCTCAACGCCGCGCGGCTGGACGCCGATCCGTACGCGCTGTGTACCCCGGCCGGCATCGTCGATCTGCGTACGGGGCTGATCCGGAAGCCCGACCCGGACAAGGACTTCCACTCCCGTTCCACCAGTGCGGCACCGCAGTCCGTGGCGACGCCGCGCTGGCACCGGTTCCTCGCCGACACCTTCGGTGAGGATGCCGACGGCGCGGAGATGGTCGATTTTCTGCATCTGCTGCTCGGCTACTCCATCACCGGAGATGTCGGCGGCCAGGTCATGCCCTTCCTCTTCGGCTCCGGCAAGAACGGGAAGTCGGTCCTGCTGGACGTCCTGATGAAGCTGCTCGGGGACTACGCCGACGCCGCCCCGCCCGGCTTCCTGATGGCCCGCCCCTACGAGGGGCACCCCACCGACCTGGCCGAACTGCACGGTCGGCGGGTCATCGTGTGCAGCGAGGTCAAGCCCGGGGACAAGTTCGACGAGGCCAGGGTCAAGCTCCTGACCGGTGGCGACCGTATCAAGGCGCGCCGCATGCGGCAGGACTTCTTCAGTTTCGAGCCGACGCACAAGCTCTGGCTGCTGGGCAACCACCGCCCCGAGGTCGGCACCGGTGGCTTCGCGTTCTGGCGGCGCATGCGGCTCATCCCGTTCGAACGTGTCGTCTCCGACGACCGCAAGATCGACAACCTGGCGGACATCCTCGTCACGGAGGAGGGGCCGGGCATCCTGAACTGGCTCATCGAGGGCGCCCGTCGGTACCTGACCGGTGAGAAGGTCCTGACCGGCCCCGAACGGGTCCGCATCGCCACGACCGCCTACGCCGAGACCGAGGACCACACAGGGCGCTTCATCAGCGAATCCTGTCGGGTCGACGGAGGTCTGAGAGTGGAACAGGCCACGCTCTACGCGGCCTATAAGTCCTGGTGTCACAATGAGGGTGCCCCGGCTGTTTCGTCCCGAGCTTTTGCGGCCAGGGTTCGTGAAGCGGTCGGGCTGGCATCACCCAAGGAGATGATCCTGTCCAACCAGCGGAAGTACTACCCGGGCATTGGACTGTTCGCTGATCAGGAGACAGCATGAGCGCCCTCATCGCAGAGGACGAGATCAGCCACGAAGTCGACTTCGTCTGGCTTGAGGACATCGGTGATCTCGACTACGTACGACAGAGCCTCGACCGGTTGCCGACCCGCCGGGGGAAACCCGCCTACCACCGGGACGGCCGCATGGTCGGGTACACCCTGCTGGGGCCGCAGGCCAAGCCGTCGCGCTCGTCCGGTACGTTCCGCCGCCGGGTCTTCTGGCTGCTTCCGCACGACCGGGACAGCGCTCCTGACGGCCTGTACGCCACCGGAGCGCCCGCCGAGGGCGTGGACCCACGCACGCTGATGCCAGGACGCAAGGGGCGCAAGACCGCCCGTTCCGAGGGCAGGCCTCCGTCCCTGGCGGTGCGGGAAACAGGCACGACCCTCCCGCTGTAGCGGGTAGGCCCCGGGGCCTGGGCTCCGCCTCCGGGCCGTGAGCCGCCGCCCGGGGCATGAGTCGGTGCCCGGGGCAGATCTGCGGGCCGGCACGGGCGATTGGGCGTTTCCGTCCCGGGTGCCGCGGCCTCCTGAGCTCAGGTGACTCGCCCGCCGGGGGAAACAGACCGACGCCTTGCTTCGTCGGTGCTCCGAACGCTCCTCCGGCGTGGAGTATGTCCCCTTCCTCTTGTCTCATGAGCCGCCCCGGCATCCGCCGATGAGGTTCGTGCTCCGGAGCTGAGGGGAAGGACGTTGCAAAGAACCGTCCAACCGGTATATTTCTCGGCGGAGAGGTGCTCCGCGAGAAGAACGGGGCGAAGCCCTCTCCTGCGTTTCCGTATGTGGTCCGTTGATGACCAGGAGCGTGGGGACGCTCCGGGCGCAAAGAGGGGGAGGCCCAGGATGACTGGCCGAATATCTGCACAGGTGATGGTGGTCGGGGGAGGCCCGGTCGGCATGCTGATCGCGGCGCAGTTGGCCGCGCAGGGCGTGGACACGGTGGTCCTCGAATCCGAGGCCACCACCTCGGAAAGGCCCAAGGCCACCACGCTTCACGCCAGGGCGGTTCAGTGTCTGGCCCGGCGCGGCTACTTCTTCCCACCGGCGTCCCGGCCCGCCGGCCGGACGGCCACCATGCCCTTCCACTTCGCCGGCATCCCGGGCCTGTCCATCACGGCCCCGGAGGCGGAGCCCAATCCGATCCTGAAGTGTCCCCAGGTTGAACTCGAACGACTCTTTGAGGACCGGGCTCGGTCCAACGGCGCGCGGGTGTTGCGCGAGCACCGGGTGACGGAGATGGTGCAGGACCGCGACGGGGTACGGGTCATCGCGGAGACCCCGCAGGGGCGCCGGACGTTCACTCTTGAGTACGTGGTGGGGGCGGACGGCGCTCGCAGCACGGTCCGGGAAATGGCGGGAATCGCCTCCGACGTCAGCTCGCCGACCATGTCCGCGATGATGGGCCTGGTCCGTATCCCGGACGATCAGGCGATCCCGGTGGGCTGGCACCGCACGCCCAGGGGCTGGCTCATCGCCAAGAAGGGCTCCGACGGCCACACCCTCATCCACACGCTCGCCAGTGGAGATGGTTCCTCCAGCCGACATGTCCCGCTCACCCTGGCCGAGTTGAGCAGTCAGGTGTCGTGGATCGTCGGACACCCGGTCACGATGACCGAGCCCCGCTGGCTCAGTCGGTTCAGCGATTTCACCCGGCTCGCCCGGACGTACCGTGCCGGACGTGTCTTCCTGGCCGGGGACGCCGCGCACGTGCACTTCCCGATCGGTGGGCAGGGCCTGAGCACCGGGGTGCTGGACGCCCTCAACCTGAGCTGGAAACTTGCCCTCGTGGTGCGGGGTGCCGCGGCCGACGGACTGCTCGACACCTACGGCATGGAACGTCGGCCCGCTGCCCAGAGGGTCATCGACAACACCCGTGCCCAGGTCGCGCTGATGGGCCCCGGCACCGAACTGGACTCCCTGCGGACGCTGCTCACCGGACTGCTGGAGTCAGGCAGGGGCAATGACTTCCTCAGCGGGATGATCAGCGCCCAGGACACCGTGCTTCCCGCGAGCCCGCGCTATCGGTCCCCCCACGAAGGAACCTTTCTGCGCAACCTCGAACTGACCACCGCCAAGGGCCCGTCCGACCTGATCGGACTGCTGGGGGAGGGCGGTGAACCGCTCCTGCTGCTCTTCGGCGAGGGCGGCAGGAGCTACGCGGACACGGCGCGGGCCTGGGAGCAGTCCCTGCGTGTGGTCCACTGCCTGCCGACGCGCTCCGTGCCCTTCTCGGCGGTGCTCGTGCGCCCCGACGGATATGTCGCCTGGGCGTCGGACGGTGGCGGACCACTGGCCGACGCGCTGGCGGCGTTCTTCGGGATGGACGAGAGCCCGGGGCCGGTGACGGCCCCCGACCTGGAAAGGGTGCCGGCCTAACCGACCGGAATACCGGCCTCCTCGTCGAGTACCTCGCTCAGCTCGGTGAAGACCGCCACCCCGCGAGTGCGTGAGATGTCCACCGCGGTGAGGACGGACGCGATCACCACGTTGGGCAGCAGATGACGGAGCAGGGAGCAGACCCGCTCGGCGAGGTCCTGGTACTTGCTGAGCGCCTGCGACATCGCCTGGACACCGGCGAAACAGCCAACCAGGACGTCGGAGGTCTCCCGGGGTACTACGTGAGGAAGGAGCTCTCCCTGGGCCTGCGCCTGGTCGAGGAGCCTCCTCAGGACCTCGCCCCAGTTCAGGAAGGGGCCGCTGCGGTCGAGGTCGTGCGCCTGCTGGTCCAGGGACAGCCGCACCCCGGCGCGGACCATGGGGTCCGTCTGCAGCCGGTAGGCGTGCAGCATGATGACGTCCACGAGCTCCTGTGTCTTGCAGGCACGTTCGGGGACGCCCAGGCGCTGTTCCTGCTCACCGAGCACACCCTGGGCCAGCTCTTCCTTGGACTGGAAGTGGAAGTACAGGGCCCCCTTGGTGACTTGCGCCTCGCTGAGTATCTCGGCGATCGTGGCTGCCTGGTAACCGTGCTTCTCGAACACGTTTGCCGCTGCCGACAGGATCGTCTGACGTGTACGGATGGCTCGATCCTGCTTCGCCACTCTCGCCTCCTCCACTTACATGACTACTACATTGAAGACACCGTAGCGCATGAAAAAAACCGGCTAGTATGTATCTTACAGTGGTCGGCGCCCACAGCGAATGGGGGGAGAGCATGATCGAGTCACCTCACGGAACCGAAGCCACCTCGAACCCCGGCGCGGCGGTCTGCTTCCCAGGCCCTGTCGGCGAGCCGGGACGGACAGGGAGGGTGCCCGATGATTCTGGTGACAGGTGCGACAGGGACGGTCGGCCGGGAAGTGGTGCGTTCCTTCCCGCCCGGCGTGCCGCTGCGTCTCATGACCAGGAACCCCGCGGGCGTCACGGTCACGCGGCCCGAAGTGGAGGCAGTGGCCGGGGACTACGCCAGTCCTGACTCGCTGACCCGGGCGCTGCGCGGGGTGCGTAAGGCCTTCCTCGTCACGAGCCGGGTCGCCGGTGACGAAGGCGCCGTCTTTCTCCGGGCGGCGCGGGCGGCAGGTGTGCGGCACGTCGTGACGTTGTCCGCGGCCTCGGTCACCGACGCGCGGGCCGACGACCTGATCACCCGTTGGCAGCGTGCCAATGAGGAACTCCTGCGGCAGTCCGGAATGGCCTGGACCCTGCTGCGGCCTCGTTCGTTCATGTCCAACTGCCTGTCGTGGGCGGGGACGGTCCGCTCGGAGCGCGTCGTGCGGGCTCTGTACGGGACGTCGGCGAACGCGTGTGTCGACCCGCGCGACATCGCAGAAGTGGCGGTGCGGGCGCTCACCGAGGACGGACACGAGGGCGCGGCCCACACGCTCACCGGACCGGAGGCGATCAGCGCGGCTGAACAGACACGGTTGCTCGCGCAGGTGCTCGGGGTGTCGCTGCGCTTCGAGGAACTGGCGCCGCAGGAAGCGCACGCCGCGCTGCTGCGCCGCCACCCGCCCGAACTGGCGGACGCGTTGCTGAGCAGTGCGCGGCGGCAGCGGGACGGAGCCAAAGCAGCCGTCGGAAGCGGGGTCCGCGAGGTGACGGGGCGGCCCGCCCGGTCGTTCGCCGAGTGGGCCGGGGACCATGCCGATGCCTTCGCCCCGAGTCGGCCTCATGAGAGCGAAGGCATCGGCACAGGCGGTTCAGCTCTCGGTTGAGAGCGTCTTCACCGTGGAGGTGAACACCAGGTCCCCGTCCTGGTGGGCGGTCACCAGGACCGACTTCTCGACGCCGGCCGTACCGGGCAGGTGCTGCGCCTGGATCATGCAGGGCGAGTCCAGTTCTGCGTACCGGTGGAACTCGCTCACGATGCCGATGGGCAGCATCGTGGAGTTGTCGAGGGCCGCGGCCGCCGCCTGACGGGCTGCTTCCAGGAGCACCATGCCCGGAACGTGGTCGACCGGGTGGTCGAAGAGGACGTGGTGGCGGGTGTCGGCTCTCAACTGCCAGCGATTCGTCTCCCCGACGGGGGAGAGCACCACGTCGATGGGCGACATGCGTCCGACCCTCTGGGGCGAGGCGGGGGCCATGAGGGGGAGCCGGGGGCGGCCCTCTGCGGTGCAGCGGTCTCCCCGGAGCCTGCGGTAGACGGCCGGTGTGGTGCAGGTGAAGGAGCCGCCTCCCCGCACGGCCGGCTTCCCGTCGCGGTGGATCACCGCTTCGTAGCGCAGTCCGGTCAGGGCGTTGCCGCGTCGCTTGACCTCGGTGCAGGTGACGTCGATGTCGAGTGCCGCGGGTGTGCCGCCGATGAGGACCTGGTCGGGCTCGACGGCGTACTCAAGGTCCCACATCAGGAACTGGTGGCCGAACGGAACACCGAACTCCGCGTGCGCGAGGAGCGAGCCCACCTGACGTATCGTCTCGGCCGCCAGCAGCGGATCGTGGTGTGCGCCGATGGGGCTGAAGAAGCTGTGCCCGCGGGGCCACTGGGCCGTCACCTTGAAGTGGTCGTCATCCTCGCGCTTCCAGTCGGTGAGCATGACCTCGGCGACGGCCGCCCGGTGGACGAACTCCTTGGGCACCGTGGTCGTCAGCGACGGGAAGCGGAACAGGGGAGGCGCGATCGACGAACCCGACCGGGTGTCCCGTGCAGATGCCTCGTTCATGAGCGGGTGAGCAAGCTGGATCGTTGCAGCAGTCATCTTTCCCCCAAAAACAACGGTAACGAAAACCGGTGAGCCCCTCGCGGGACACCAAAGATACATACCAACCGGTTTAATTTCTACCGCCCTTTGGTACTCGCCAGAAGCGAAACCGCGAGCTCCGCTTGCGAGTGTGATGACGCCTTCACATCTTGCCCCCGGACGGGGAGCGCCCCCCACGATCGTCGCTCGACCACCGCTCCAGCCTGCTGCTCCAGGGTTTCCCGATGAGGAAGGGGACCTTCATGAGTGGATTCCGCCGTGACGTGGCCGGGGTGGCGCGAGTGGAGCGTGGCAGGGCGAATCGGGACGAACTGATCGCCCTCAACGAGGCTCTGCTGTCGGTACTCGCGCGGAACCGGGTCGCGGCCCATGCGCGCGAGGGTGGCGCGGAGGGGCGCCCGGCCGTGTGGCGGCGCTGGGAACAGGCTCCGTACAGGGCGCCGCAGAGCTGGCGTTAGTGCGGCTGGAAGTGCGTTCCCGCAGTCAGACCGCCCGCAGGCAGAAAACCGCTTAGGTGGTTTGTTACGCTTAGTTCAATGCCGAGAGGCAACATCGAGAGGGGCTGTGGCATGTCGGTGGGGAGGCTCGCCGGGGCCGGTGAGCCGAGCGACACCCGTGGCCGGGTGGCGGAGCTGCTGGCGCTGCGTGAGCAGGCCCGGCGCGGGCCGAGTGACCGGGCGACCGAGGCGCAGCACGCCAAGGGGAAGCTGACGGCGCGTGAGCGTAT
>NZ_JBVJMU010000029.1:0-37215 GCF_055584045.1 Streptomyces sp. NPDC104307 | reverse complement strand
ATGCACAAGGTCATCGAGGAGCTCGTCGACGACGGCGACTACCTGGAGGTCCACGAGCGCTGGGCCCGCAACATCATCTGCGCACTGGCCCGCCTGGACGGCCAGGTCGTGGGCATCGTCGCCAACCAGCCGCAGGCCCTGGCCGGTGTCCTGGACATCGAGGCCAGCGAAAAGGCCGCCAGGTTCGTCCAGATGTGCGATGCGTTCAACATTCCCATCGTCACTCTTTTGGACGTACCCGGCTTCCTGCCCGGTGTGGATCAGGAGCACGGCGGGATCATCCGGCACGGGGCGAAGCTGCTCTACGCCTACTGCAACGCCACGGTGCCGAGGATCTCGTTGATCCTGCGCAAGGCCTACGGCGGTGCGTACATCGTCATGGACAGCCAGTCCATCGGCGCCGACCTCACCTATGCCTGGCCGACCAACGAGATCGCGGTGATGGGTGCCGAAGGTGCCGCCAACGTCATCTTCCGCCGCCAGATCGCGGATGCCGAGGACCCCGAGGCGATGCGGACCCGCATGGTCAAGGAGTACAAGGCC
This sequence comes from Streptomyces sp. NPDC104307, assembly GCF_055584045.1. Taxonomy (NCBI): domain Bacteria; kingdom Bacillati; phylum Actinomycetota; class Actinomycetes; order Kitasatosporales; family Streptomycetaceae; genus Streptomyces; species Streptomyces sp. NPDC104307. The sequence goes on along the minus strand of NZ_JBVJMU010000029.1, from coordinate 36,672 downwards.
GAACTCATGCACCCCTACTACGCCGCAGAGCGCGGTCTGGTCGACGACGTCATCGACCCCGCCGAGACCCGCGAGGTCCTGATCGCCTCCCTGGCCATGCTCCGCACCAAGCACGCAGACCTGCCGTCCCGTAAGCACGGCAACCCCCCGCAGTAGATCAAGAACGGCGGGGCGCGGTGGGTCCGCTCCCTTGGGGGCCAAGCCGCTGAGCCCTGTAATCAGGAGACATTTGATGGTCAAGCAGGACCGTGCGGCGCGCACACGCCAGTCGTTGATCCACGCCGCCGCCGAAGTGTTCGCGCAGGAGGGCTTCGCGCCCGCTTCGCTCGCTGCGATCAGCCGCCGTGCCGGGGTGAGCAACGGTGCGCTGCACTTCCACTTCGAGAACAAGAAGATGCTCGCCCAAGCCGTCGAGGACGAGGCGGCGGAGACCGTGCGCCGGATCACCGAAGAGGCCGCGAACGGGGGAGGCGGGTCTCTGCAGGTACTCGTGGACACCACGCACGAGCTGATGAGCAGGCTGGCCGACGACATCGTGATCCAGGCCGGCTTCGAGCTGGGCGGGGACCTGGCCTGGAGGGAGGCGCCCCGGCTCCGGCTGGGGTGGCAGCGGTGGATCGAGGACATGCTGCGGCGTGCCGACGCGGAAGGCGGACTTGCCGAAGGGGTGTCACCGGCCGACGCCTCGTCCGCCATCGTGGCAGTGACTGTGGGCCTTGAGGTGCTCGGCGGCGAGGACAAGGAGTGGCTGTCCGCGGAGACGATCACCGGATTCTGGGATCTGATGCTGCCGAGGCTGGCGAGTCGGCAGAGTCCGTGCAGGTCAGTGCGGACTCGGGAGACCGCCACCGGTGCACCGTGACGCCGGCCGCGCAAACAACGTACTGACTATGCTGTTTTGACGGTCCGACAGGCGGGAGACCTGTCGGACCTCCCCTCCGTACCCCTGGGTGCGGAGGGTTCTCTGTTTTGTGCGATCCGTGAACCTCCAGGTCAGCGGCGGATGAAGGGTCCGACGCGGAGCAAATAAAACAGCGTAGACGGTTTGATATTGACAAACCGTGTGTCCTGTTTTTTACTCAAGGTACTTCCGAGTGGCTCACGATTCATGCACGAATAGGGGAAACGGCGTGGATATCGATGTATTGGGCGCGTTGGCCGTCCGCGAGAACGGGCTCTCGGTGACGCCGACGGCGCCGAAGCCGCGGCAGGTGCTGGCTCTGCTGGCGCTGCACTCCGACCAGGTCGTGCCCGTGGCCACGCTGATCGAGGAACTGTGGAGCGACCGCCCACCACGCAGCGCACGCACCACGCTGCAGACCTACGTACTGCAGCTGCGGGACCTGATCGCGACCGCTCTCCGACGGGACCCGGAAGGGGCCGCGCCGCGCTCCGCCAAGGACGTGCTCGTCACCACGCCGGGGGGCTACCTGCTCAACACCGCCGGTGGCGCCAGCGATGTGCGCGAGTTCGAGCGGATGGCGGGCCTGGGGTACCGGGCGATGGACGCGGGCGACTTCCCGGGCGCGGCCCGGCAGTTGGGCGAGGCGCTCTCGCTGTGGACCGGCTCCGCACTGGCTGACGTCCAGGCCGGGACGCAGTTGGAGATGGAGATCCGGCGGCTGGAGGAGACCCAGCTCTGCGCGCTCGACCAGCGCATCGAGGCCGATCTGAGGCTGGGCCGGCACCGCGAGCTGCTGGGTGAGCTGTCCGTGCTGGTCAGCCGCTATCGCACCCACGAGAATCTGCACGGCCAGTTCATGCTGGCGCTGCACCGCTCCGGGCGCCGCAGCGAGGCGCTCGACGCCTATCAGCGACTGCGCTCCGTTCTGGTACGGGAGTTGGGGTTCGAGCCGTCCGCCGGGCTGCGGCGGCTGCAGCGTTCGATCCTGATGTCCGGTCCGGAGCCCACCCTCGATCCGGTTGCCGCCGGCGGCGAGCGTCTCAGCCGGGTCGGCTGAGGAGAAGGTGGCCGAGATGCAGGCCAGATCGCAGCGGACCCGCCAGAGGCTGGTCCACGCGGGCGCTGAGATGTTCAACCGGAACGGCTATGCCAACGCGACGCTGGGGCAGATCGCCGGGGCCGCCGGGATGACGAAGGGGGCGCTGTACTTCCACTTCTCCTCCAAGGACGGGCTTGCCGACGCGGTGCAGGAGCGCGGGCGCGCCATGTTGCGGGGCTTCATCAGGGAGCGCCGGGAGGCAGGCGTGCCACCGGTGCAGATGCTCATCGACATGACGCACTGGCTGGCCAGGACGCTCTACGACGACCCGGTCATCCGGGCCGGCTTCCGGATCACCAACGAGTGCACCGGGCGGCAGCCACCCGTCACCGACTTCAATCAGGACTGGATCACCGAGGTGCTGCGGCTCCTCGGCCAGGCCCGCGAGGCGGGCGCGCTGCGGCCCCGTGCCGCGGGTGACGGGCCCGCGACGCTGTTGGCCGCGACGGTGTGCGGTATCGGGGTGCTGGCAGGCACCGGTATGCCGTACCCCCAGCTCAGCGACCGGGTCGCCGCGCTGTGGGAGCCGCTGCTGTCGGCCCTGGTGCCGTCGGACGACGTCGCGAACTATCGCAGCCGCCCGCCGGTCCCTGCCGCGAGCACCCCTGCGGCCGTGGTTGGTGGGGAGTCCCCCAGCCGGCCGGTCGGCGCCGGGAGCCACGGGCGGCAAGCCGCGGCCTGAGGCACTCTGCACACCACGTACGACGACAGGGCTCGCTCGTACGACGTAGTCGCGAGGGAACGGCTCCTCCCGGGGGCCAGGTCGCGGCCGCACGGTTCAGCGCGGGGCTGCCGCCCCTGTTCGGACGCACCTGCGGGACAGCCCTTAGCAGGGACAGACACTTTGGAGTCCATCCATGCCCCATGAAAGCCAAACTCCCCTCAGGGCGGGTGCCGTTGTGCCTCCCCGAGACATGGTGACCGATCTCGTCGCGGCGCTCGCCGACGCACTGCGGCTGAAGCCCGAGAAGATCGACCCCGAGCAGACCTTCCGGTCGCTGGGCGTCGACTCGCTGCTGACCGTGGAGTTCGTCGCCACGGTGAACGCCCGGTACGGCACGGCCGTGAAGGCCGCTGCGCTGCTCGACCATCCGACCCCGCTGGACTTCGCCCGGCATGTGGCGCGTGAGCTGGGGGTGCGGTCCTCCCAGGACGCGGACCGGCCGTCGTCCGGGCCCGGGTTCCGGGTCATGCCGTTGCCGGTGCCCGTACCGACGCCCGGGTCCGTTGCCGGGCCCGGACCCCTGCCGGGCGGGCCGGTTCCGGCGACGGCGTCCTCCGGCCCCGGGGCGCGGAAGATCCTCGACCTCCTGCGGGAGGAACTCGCCCGTCTCCTGTGCTGCGACCCCTGGGACATCGACCCCACCGCCGCCTTCGGCCTGCTCGGGGTGGACTCCATCATCGGCGCGCAGTTCGTGGCGGTCATCAACCGTACGTACGGCATGAGCGAGCGGGCGGTCACGCTCTACGACCACCCCGATCTCGCCGCCGTCGCCTCGCACATCGCCTCCGTCACCCAGGCCCCGGCGGCCGTGCGGGTTCCGGCAACGGCGGATTCGGGGGCGGCCGCTCCGGAGCCGGAGCCACTGGGGGTGCGGGCGCTGCTCGACGCGGTACGGGACGACCGGCTCACCATCGACGAGGCGCTCACGCTGCTGCCCAGGCGGGCTTGAACAGGCGGGCTCGAACAGGGGGAAGACCATGGACGAACGAGAAATACTCATCCGGTTCAAAGCCGGAACCCTGGAGCGTGGGCACGCCGTCAAGCTGCTGTCCCAACTGGAGGCCGCGCCCGACCCCGGCCCCCGGCCGGCACCGGCACCGGCTGCGGACCTGGCACCGGCTGCGGACCCGGCACCTTCGCGGGGCCCCGGTGCGGGGACGCCGCAGACCCGGACCGAGACACCGTCAACGCTCTCGCCGCAGCTGCCGTCGCGGGCTCCGCACAGCGCCGACGTCCCGGACATCGACGACCGGTTCGCCGTCGTCGGCATCGCCGGCCGGTACCCGCTCGCCCCCGATCTGCGGTTCTACTGGCAGAACGTGCGCGAAGGGCGGGACACCTCGTCGGCCGCGCCGCTCACCCGTCCCGGCGGGTCGCCGCTCGGCGCCGGGCAGCGCGGACACTTCCTGGACGGGGTCGCCGACTTCGACGCGGAGTTCTTCGGGCTGACCGCCCAGCGGGCGAGCCTGATCGACCCCCAGGAGCGGCTCTTCCTCGAAACCGTCTGGGAGGCGCTGGAGGACGCCGGCTGCACCGGCACCCGGCTCGACTCGCTGACCGGTCCCGGTGGGGCGCCGCGCGGCCTCGGGGTGTTCGTCGGGGTCAGCGCCGCCGACTACGCGTTGCTGGCCGCGGAGGCCTGGGCGCGTGGCGGCCGGGAGATGCCGGAGAGCGGCCACTGGAGTCTGGCGGGCCGGCTGTCCGGCCTGCTCGGACTGAGCGGCCCGGCGCAGGCCGTCGACACCGCCGAGTCCTCCGCCCTCGCCGCGGTGCACCTCGCCGTCGGTGCGCTGCGGCGCGGGGAGTGCGCGGCGGCCGTGGCCGGCGGGGTCGAGTTGCTGCTGCACCCCTCGCGCGGCCGGCAGGGTGCGGGGGAGGGGGTGGGCGCGGTGGTGCTCAAGCCGCTCGCCCGCGCACTCTCCGACGGTGACCATGTGCACGCCGTCGTACATTCCACCTCGACGGGCGCCGGCGCCTGGACCGGCACACCGGGCCTGCGCGAGACCCGGGAGACCACTGCCTGCCGGGTGGGCCACGCCGGGGCCGTCACCGGTCTCGCGGCGCTGACCGCCGCTGTGCTCCAGCTGCGGCACGGCACGCTCGCGCCCGCCCGTGCCGGGGACACGGCCACGTCCTGGCCGCGGCCCCGCGATGCGTCGGGCCAGGAGCTTCCCCGGGTGGCCGTCATCGAGGTCACCGGTGCGGGCGGCCCGTTCGACGCCCGTGCCGTCCTGGAGGAGTTCGTCCCGGCCCGCCATCCGCGGTCCGGCCACGACGATGCGTGGGACGACACCGTCGAACGCGACGAGCTGATCCTGCTGTCCGCCCCCACCCCCGGCCATCTCGCCGCCACCGCCGCCCGGCTCGCCGACTGGCTCGCCTCGGACAACGGCGGGACCGGGAACACCAGTACCGGTGACGAACGGGTGGCACTCGCGGATGTGGCCCGCGCCCTGCGGGCCGGCCGCGCCGCCCAACCCTGCCGGATCGCGCTCCTCGCCCGGGACATCCCCCAACTGGTGAGCTCGCTGAGGGAGTTCGTGGGCCGGAGCGCGGACGCCGAGGAGGCCGACGACGACGTGCGCGACAGCGGTGTCCACCGTGGTGGCGACGACGTGCGCGACAGCGGTGCCCACCACGGTTGTGTCCTCGACAGCGGTGTGCGCTACGTGGATCTGCGCACGGGCGGATCCGATGCGCTGGGCCTGGGCGACGCGCCGGAGACCCGCGACTTCCTCGGCGCCCTGTGGCGCGGTGGCCGTATCGAGCAGCTGACGCGCCTGTGGCTGTCCGGGCTCGACGTCGACTGGGCCGCCCTGGAGTCCCGGCCCGGCCCCGGCGGTGCCCTGGTTCCGCTGCCCCCTTCGGCCTTCCTGCGCCGTCCGCTGTGGATCGGACTCCAGGTGGCCGCGGAGGAGACGGGGAGGGACGGATGAACGGACTCGCGGCGGCGGGGCACTCCGTCACCGGGTTCGAGCCCGGCCGGCCCGAACCCGTCAAACTCTGGTTCTGCCCCAACGACGAACTCACTCCCGGGGTCGCCACCACCCTGGCCACACACTGGCTGGACGAGCACGAGCAGGAGATCGCGAGCCGGTTCCTGTTCGAGCGCGACCGGCGTCAGTACCTCGTCGCCCACACGCTGGTACGGCGGGTACTGGCGCTGGAGGGCGGGGTGCCGGAGGCGGAGGCCGTGATCTGGCGGTCCTCGCGCGGGCGGCCGTTCCTGCAGAAGCCCGTCGAAGGGCTGCCGCGCGGCGGCCGGGAGCTGGATTTCAACCTGTCCCACACCGCCGGCCACAATCTCCTCGGCGTGGTCCGGCGCCATCGGATCGGGGTGGACGTGGAGCGCCTCGACCGAGGCGACCAGGGATTCGACGCGATCGTGGAGACCTTCGCGGACGAGGAACAGGCATGGGTGGCCCAGGCCGCGCCGGGCCGCCCCCGGAACCGCCGGGTGCTGCGGCTGTGGACGCTGAAGGAGGCGTACTCCAAGGCGCGCGGCCTCGGGCTCGGGCTGCCCTTCGACAGCTTCGCGTTCACCCTGGCCGAGGACCGGGGCGTACGGGGCTTCCGGCCGCCCGGGACCGAGGCCGCGCTGCCGTGGCGGTTCATCGAGCTGGAGCCGGTGCCCGATGTGCTGGCGGCCGTCGCCGTGGCGGCCGATACCGATGTGCCGCCCGATTTCCAGCTGCACCACGGGTTTCCGTGGGACCGGAGCGCGCCCCGGCTGCTGGCCCTGCCGGAGCCGGTGGCCGTGCCGGCTCCGGCGTTCTAGGGGACGGTGCCAAGGGCCCCGGATCGGTCCGCGGGCGATACACCTAGGCGCGCACCAGCGGCTCGACCGGGGCTCCGGTCAGGTACCAGCGAGGCTTCCATGTTCCTGTGCAGACTGCCAAGGAGAGGACGGCGGCCATCAGGGCGGCCCGACGACGTGGGGGTGGCCGGTGCGACTGGCGCGGCAGGGCGCACAACTCGGCCTGCTCGGGGAGCTCTTCGAGGCCGCCCGGCGGGGCGACGGCCGCGCGGCGCTCGTCACCGGCAGCCCCGGCACCGGTAAGAGCGAACTGCTGCGGGCTTTCGCGCAGGAGGCCGGGCGCACGGGCGCGCTGGTGCTGAACGCGTCCGCGTCCCCGGCCGAGACGGATCTGCCGTCGGGGATCGTGGGACAGTTGCTCAGCGGCGCCGGGCCGGACGCCGAACGCCGCCTCCTGGCCGCACCGAGGCACTCGTTCGAAGGCACCGCCGGGCGCGAGGAGCGCGGCGACGACCCGGCCGTGCTCCACGAGGCCCTGCGCGAACTCGCCGCGGACACCCCCGTGGTGATCCTCGTCGACGATGTGCACCACGTGGACGAGGCCTCCGCCCGATGCCTGCTGTATGTGTGCGGACGGCTCGCGACGAGCCGGATCCTGCTGGTGATGAGCGGAGGCCCGCAACCCTGCTCCCGGCCCCCGCTGCCACTGCCGCTGGCCGAGCTGCTGAGACATCCCCGCTGCACCGCCGTACCGCTCACGACGTTGGACAGGGAGGGGGTCGCCGATTTCCTGGCCGCGCCCTCGGGCGGCGCGATGGACCTGCCGGCGGCGCGGCGGCTCGCCCCCGACTGGCACCGCTTCACCGGCGGGAACCTGCGGCTGCTGCGCGGGCTGCTCGATGACCACCGGGACTGCGAACCGGTGCGCCCCTCCCGTCCGGTGGCGGGCACGGCGTTCCGGCGCGGCGTCACCGGCTGCCTGCGGGGGGCCGGTGCTCCCACGGTGTCGGCCGCGCGGGGTCTGGCCGTGCTCGCCGAAGCCGCGACGCTCACCCTGCTCGCCCGGCTGCTGGAGACCCCGGAACGCGCTGTCGGCCCCTGCCTGGACGAGCTCGACGCGATCGGGCTGCTCGACGGCGGACGGCTGCGGCACGAGGGCGTACGGGCGGCCGTGCTGGAGGAGCTGTCCGCCGAGGAGTCCCACCGGCTGCACACCGCGGCCGGCCGGATGCTGTACGAGAACGGCGCAGAACCGGCCACGGTCGCCCGCCACCTGGTCGCTGCCGATACGGCAGGCGGCCGCCCCGGTCCGGGGTGGGCCGCCGAAGTGCTCGCAGAGGCGGCCCGGCACACCATGAGCTGCGGCGGGGCGCGGCAGGCCGCGGACTTCCTGCGTGCCGCCCGCCGGGCCGGCGGCGACGAGGAGGCCGGGCTGCTGACGATGCTGGCCCGTGCCGAGTGGGAGACCGATCCGGCAGCCGTGATCCGGCACCTGCCCGACCTCGAACGGAGCCTAGGCGCCGGAGCGGGGGCCGTTGCGGACACGGAGGGCGCGGTGGGGCTGCTGCTCTGGCACGGGCGTTCGGCCGGGGCCGCGCGGGTGCTGTCGGAACCGCACGGCCCCGCAGGGCCGGGCGAGCCGGCCGCGGCGCTGGCGTACGTCTACCCGGGTGCGGACACCGGGTCGCTCCCGCACGATGCGGCGGAGGCCGGCCGGGAGCAGGCCGAAGGCGCGGCCGAGCAGCGGGACGAGGCCGCTGAGCGGGTGCTGGAGTCGATCGTCTACGACCACGCGCCACCGGCGTCCGTCGCCGCCGTCCTGTCGGCGCTGCTGCAGACGGGGGAGACCGGACGGGTCGTCCGGTGGCGTGCGCTGCTCGCCGGCGGGGACCGGACGCGGGCGACTTCGGCCCGCCGGGCGGTGGCCGCCGCCGCGGCGGCCGTGGTGCACGGGCGCACCGGCGAGCACGACCTCGCGGCCGAGCACGCGGGCCGGGCGCTGTCGCTGCTGTCGCCGGGGGCCTGGGGGGTGGCCATCGGGATGCCGCTGTCCGCGGCGGTGCTGGCGGCGACCCGCCGGGGGGCGTACGAGGAGGCGGCCGCGCGGCTGCGTGTCCCCGTGCCCGCGGCGATGTTCCGTACCCGGGCCGGGCTGCACTATCTGCTGGCCAGGGGCCACTACCAACTGGCCGTGGGGCGTCCTGAGGCCGCCCTCGGCGACTTCCACGCCTGCCGGGACCTGCTGGCCGACTGGCGGCTGGAGCCGCAGGGCGCCGCCGGCTGGAGCACCCCCGCCGATATCGCTCTGCGTGCCCTGCGCGGTGAGGACGCCGCCGACGGCGATCCGATCGCCGGGCTGACCGACGCCGAGCGGCGGGTCGCGGTGCTGGCGGCCGAGGGCTGCACCAACCGGGCCATCGCGGCCCGGCTGTACGTCACCACCAGCACGGTGGAGCAGCACCTGACCCGGATCTACCGCAAGTTGTCCGTGAAGTCCCGCCTGGAGCTGGCGGAGCTGGTGGCGGCGCGTTCCCCGGCCCCGACCCGTCGGACGGGGCCCGGGGCCGGGGAACGGTCAGCGACGCGGGACCGAGGTGAGCAGCCCCCGTCCGTTCTTGCGGCCGAGCAGTCCCGCGGTCACCAACTCCTGCAGGACGGGGGCCGGTTCGTGCTCGGGTGTCTTGAAGGACTCGTACAGCCGGTTCTGGATGGCGAGTGAGACATCGAGGCCGATGGTGTCGAGCAGCGCGAACGGCCCCATGGGGTAGCCGAATCCGGACCGGATCGCGTGGTCCGTCTCCTCGATGTCCACGTCGTGCCGCTCCAGCAGGGCGAGGGCGGCGCCGAGGTAGGGGAACAGCAGGCTGTTGACGATGAAGCCGGTGCGGTCCGGGCAGGCCACCGTCGTCTTGCCGAGGGTGCGGCAGAAGGCACGGGCCGTGGCGAGGATCTTCCGGTCCACCGTCCCGGTATGCGCCAGTTCCACCAGTTTCATCACCGGCGCGGGGTTGAAGAAGTGGATACCGACGACGTCGGCCGGGCGGCCGGCCGCTTCGGCGCAGTGGGCGACGGAGAGGCTCGATGTGGTGGTGGCCAGTACGGTGCCGGGCGCGCAGACCTCGCCGAGCGCGGCGAACATCGCGCGCTTGACGTCGATGTCCTCTGCCACCGCCTCGATCACCAGATCACAGTCGGCCAGTGCCGTCATGTCATGGGCGCCGGTGAGGAGTTCCTGCGCCGAGGCCTTGGTCTGCACGGTGACCCGGCCACGCCGGATGCCCCGGGTGAAGGACTCGTCGACGGCCTTCAGTGCCGCGTCGGCCTTCTCCGGGGTGCGGGCCACGAGGACCGTGGGGTATCCGGCCCCCGCTGTGACCTCGGCGATCCCGCGCGCCATCGCGCCGGAGCCGAGCACACCCACCCGCCGCACGGCGGTGGCACCCGTGTCGCCGGGGCCGTCGGCCGCGCGGCCGGTCACGGTGCCGGTCTCGTCGTACGTGTAGAACCCGTCGCCGCTCGTGCGGCCGAGCCGTCCGGCCGCGACCATGCGGCTGAGCAGCGGGGCGGGTTCGAAGGCGTAGTCACCGGTGCGCCGCCACAGCTCCGTCAGCGCGGTGTGCGCGGTTTTGAGGCCGATGTGGTCGAGCGTCTCCAGGGGGCCCGCCGGCAGTCCGCAGCCGAGCCGCATGGCGGTGTCGATGTCGTGCTGGGTGGCGTACCCCTCGTCGAAGAGGATGACGGCCCGGTTGAGGAACCCGAGGATCAGCGCGGTGGCGTCGGCGGCGGGCCGGGCGCCGACCGCGACCGGGCTCAGACCGGCCGATGCCACCAGCGCGTCCAGGGCGGCGACGGTCTCCGGGGAGGTCAGCGCTGTCCGTACCGGTTCGACGGGGCTGCCGGCGACGGGCGGGGTGAACAGCCGCAGCCCCGCGATGTCGTCCGGGCGGCCGGTGGCAATGGCCAGCCGCGCGACGGACAGCGAGGCCGTGGTGGTCAGCACGGGGGTGCCGGGCGGACAGACCGCGACGATCCTGCCGAGCACGTCGTCCTTGACGGCCCGGTCGTCAGGCACCGCCTCGATGACCAGGCCGGCCGCGCGCAGCGCCGTGTGGTCGGTGGTGAAGGTGACATCGGGGCGCTCCGGGCCGTCCTCTGCGGCGAGGGCGGCTTTGAGCCGGCCGGCCGTCCGGGCCAGGACGTCGAGGTCGCTGTCCACGGCGACGACGGTGTGGCCCGCGCGGTGCAGCAGACGCAGGAGTGCCTCGCCCGTCGAGCCCAGTCCGACGATGCCCGTCACGGGTGTGGTGGTCTGTCGCGCAGTCATGAGGTCCGCGCCTCCTCTTGCCGGAAACGATTGATGGCGTCGATGTGCTTCTCGCGCAGTTCCCCGTTCCGTACGCCGAGCCCCTCACGCGGGGCGAGTGCCAGGACGCCGACCTTGCCCTGGTGGAGGTTGCGGTGGACCTCGTACGCGGCCTGGCCGGTCTCCTCCAGCGGGTACGTCTTCGAGAGCGTCGGGTGGATCTTCCCCTTGGCGACGAGGCGGTTGGCCTCCCACGCCTCGCGGTAGTTGGCGAAGTGCGAGCCCACGATCTTCTTCAGCGACATCCACAGGTAGCGGTTGTCGTACTCGTGGGTGAAGCCGGACGTGGAGGCGCAGGTGACGATCGTGCCGCCCTTGCGCGCCACGTACACGCTGGCGCCGAAGGTCTCGCGGCCCGGGTGCTCGAAGACGATGTCGACGTCCTCGCCGCCGGTCAGTTCGCGGATGCGCTTGCCGAACCGCTTCCACTCGCGCGGGTCCTGGTTCTGCTCGTCCTTCCAGAACCTGTAGCCCTCGGCGTTGCGGTCGATGATCGCCTCGGCGCCCATCTTCCGGCAGATCTCGGCCTTCTGGTCGCTGGAGACGACGCAGACCGGGTTGGCGCCGCCGGCCAGCGCCAGCTGGGTCGCGTACGAGCCGAGTCCGCCGCTCGCGCCCCAGATCAGCACGTTGTCGCCCTGCTTCATCCCCGCGCCGTTGCGCGAGACGAGCTGCCGGTACGCGGTCGAGTTGACCAGCCCCGGGGACGCCGCCTCCTCCCAGGTCAGGTGCTCGGGCTTGGGCATCAGCTGGTTCGACTTCACGAGCGCGAGCTGCGCCAGTCCGCCGAAGTTGGTCTCGAAGCCCCAGATGCGCTGCTCGGGGTCGAGCATCGTGTCGTTGTGCCCGTCGGAGGACTCCAGCTCCACCGAGAGGCAGTGCGCGACGACCTCGTCACCGGGATGCCAGGCGTTGACGCCGGGGCCGGTGCGCAGCACCACGCCCGCCAGGTCGGAACCGAGGACGTGGTACGGCTGGTCGTGGCGGGCGGCGGCCGGGAACCGGCGGGCGTACCGCTCCAGGAACCCGAAGGTCGGCAGCGGTTCGAAGATCGACGACCACACGGTGTTGTAGTTGATGGCGCTGGCCATGACGGCGACGAGGGCCTCGCCCGGACCCGGCTCGGGGGTCGGCACATCCTGCAGATGCAGTGACTTGCGCGGATCCTTGTCCACGGAGGACATCCCCTCGAAGATGCCGGCGTCCTCCTTGCGGACAACGGTGCCGCGATAGGTCTCCGGGAGTCGAAGGCCCGCGAAGTCCTGGGGCGTCGCGTCCTCGGAGAGAAGGGCGTTGATGATCTCGTCCACGTGAATTCCCTGATTCTCTTGAGAGCCGAGGAGGGCGAAGCCGGCCACCGTTCATCAGCGTGGGACACGGCACCGCTGCGGAGCACCCCTGTCCGCCCCCTGAACGCGCGCCCCGGACCCTAGGGGCCGGTTAGGGGAGGCCCTGGGGTGGTGCGCGCAGCCATCCTGAGCCTGTATCGCGGCTTCTCTCGGATCGGCTAGGAGAACTCATGACGGCAACCCCCGGCAGCCCCTGGTTCAGGAACTACCGTCCCTCTCCGGACGCACCCGTACGTCTGGTCTGCCTGCCGCACGCCGGTGGTTCGGCCAGCTTCTACTTCCCGGTGGCGCGGGAGCTCGCACCGCGGGTGGAGGTCCTGGCCGTCCAGTACCCCGGTCGGCAGGACCGTCGCACCGAGCCGGCCGTCACTCGCCTGGAGACGATGGCCGACCGGATCGCCGAGGAGCTGAAGCCGTTGGCGGACCGGCCGTACGCGCTGTTCGGGCACAGCATGGGCGCCACCATCGGCTTCGAGGTGGCCCGCCGGATGGAAGCGGCGGGCCGCGGCCCCACCGATCTGTTCGTCTCCGGCCGCCGCGCTCCCTCGCTGGACCGCGGTGACGAGTGGCAGCCCGGCACCGACGAGGAGGTCGTCGCGGAGATCCGGAAGCTGAACGGGACCGGGGGCTCCCTGCTCGACAACGAGGAGACCCTGCGCATGATCCTGCCCGCGTTGCGCGCCGACTACGGGGCGCTCCGCGGCTACCGCTACCGCCCGGGTCCGGCCCTGGACTGTCCCGTCACCGCGTTCACCGGCGACCAGGACCCCAAGGCGCGCGTCGAGGACGTACGGGCATGGACGAACCACACCCGGTCCCGGTTCGGCCTGAGGGTCCTGCCCGGCGGGCACTTCTTCCTCGTCGGGCAACAGGACGAGGTGCTCCGCACGATCCGGGAGCAGCTGACCCGTACGCCGGTGGCGGCGCCGGCATGACCGTGTACTCGCCCGCCCCGAGCGGCATCGGGATCCTCGGCACCGGCTCGTACCTGCCCGAACGGATCGTCAGCAACGAGACGGTCGCCGCCCGTGCCGGGGTCACCGCCGAATGGGTCGAGCGCAAGACCGGCATCCGGGAGCGGCGCTACGCCGCGGATCACGAGGCCGCCTCCGATCTCGCTACCGAGGCCGCGGTACGGGCCCTGGCCGACGCCGGGGCGCGGCCGGAGGACCTGGCCTGGATCGTCGTCGCGACCTCGACCCCCGACCACCCGCAGCCGGCCACGGCCGCGTTCGTGCAGCACCGCCTCGGCGCACCCCGGGCGGCGGCCTTCGACCTGAACGCGGTGTGTGCCGGTTTCATCGCCGCGCTGCACACCGGTTCCCGGCTGCTAGCCGTGCCCGAGACCGACGGGCGGCGACGACTGGCGCTCGTCATCGGCAGCGAGGTCTACTCACGCATCATCGCCCCCGGGGACCGCAGGACCGCACCACTGTTCGGGGACGGGGCGGGCGCCGTGGTGCTCGGCCCGGTGACCGGGGACCGGGGGCTCCTGGGTACGGGCATGCGCACCGACGGCCATATGCACGGGCTGATCGGTGTCACCGCAGGCGGCAGCAGGGAGCCCGCGTCGGAGAAGACCGTCGCCCGCGGGGACCACTTCTTCCGGATGCGGGGCCGGGACGTACGGGACTTCGTGGAGCGGGAGCTGCCGGGCGCCGTCGCGGGCACCCTCGACGCCTTCGGGGTGGCGGCCGACGCGGTCGACCACTTCGTACCGCACCAGGCCAACGGCGAAATGCTGCGGAGCGTGGCCGCCGGGCTCGGACTGACCTCGGCGCGCGTCCACCTCCCGGTGGAGCGGCACGGGAACACCGGAGCCGCCTCGATACCGCTTGCGCTGGACGAGGCCCGACGCGCGGGTGAGCCGTCCGACGGCGAACTGGTGCTGCTGGCGGGGTTCGGCGGCGGAATGACACTGGGCACCGCCCTGCTGCGCTGGGGCCGTTGACGGCCTCGGGACTGGTGAGCCCGCATGCTGAGGTGTCGCGCGTTCAGGGTAGGGCCGATTTTCGCGCCCCGGCGGGCGGGCCCGGTCGGCGCGGGCGCGCGGCAACCGCAAACGTGCGCCCTCCCGATGATCGATATCCGCGCAGCCGCATGGCGGTCGGCTCTTCCCCCGCCGCCCACCCTCACTGCGCCGCACCGGTGGCTTGAGCCCCTGCTTTCTCCCCTGCGGCAACCGACCACCGGCCCCCTTCACCACCCCGGCCCCCGACCGCCCGCCACGACGAAAGCCGCCGCGCGGTATGCGGCGCGCGGGAGGCTCGGCCCGGCTCCACCGGCCTCGGCCACGCGTTCATCCTTTTGAGCGTCACGGTCCGCGCCACCCGAGACGCAGCAACGCTGCTGCCGCCTACGGTCCGCGGGTGAGTTCGCTGCCGCGCGCGCAGCCTGCTCAGCCAGACGACGCCCAGCTCACGCCCGCGGTCGCCGACGGGCCATAGCTCCTTGTGGCTGCTGGCCCTTCCGCACCCGGTACGGCCAGAAGGTCAACGCACCGACATCGGGTCAAGGCGTGGGTGGTTGAGGGTGTGGGGCTGATGTGGTATCCGCGCGCGCGTTTACTGACAGAAGGGGACGGTGCCTCTGACCTGCGGAAACGCGAAGCTAAGGGGCGAAAAACCGCCCCTTAGGGGGTGAAAAATCGCCCCTTAGCTAATGCTCCGTCCGACCCTCGGGGTCAAGCTGGGTTGACCCCGAGGGTGAACACCTCGGAGGGTCATGTTGTAAGGGGCGATTCTCTGGTACACCATCAGCTACTATTCGCGCATAAGGGGTTGTTGACCGGAGCTATGGGGTGAAAAAGCGCCCCTTAGGAATGCGCGACGGACGGAGCGGCATGGCAGCGCGGAGGGGCCGGCGACTGGTCTTAGTCGACCAGGACACGGGTGAGGTGATCGAGCAGAAGCCCAGAGTGCCGCACCAGTTCGAGGGCAACGGCTACACACTGCAGTCCACGGGCAGCGAGGTCCCGCTCTACAAGCTGGGCCTCACCGGCGCGGAGTGGGCGACGCTGGACTGGCTGCGCGAGCACGGCGCCGCGAGCCTGGCGATCCGTGTCACCCCAGAGGCGCTGGCCGAGGAGATCGACGCGAACGCCTCGACGTGCAAGAAGGCGCTGGCCAGGCTGACGAGGATGGGGCTGCTGCTGAAGCCGTCCCCGCGCGCCGCCGCCTACCAGTTGACACCCCTCCGATACTGGGAGGGCGCCGGGAGCACCCACGTCACCGCCTGCAAGCGGCTGGCCCCGCCCAGGGTGGCTCCCCACGAGAAGGCTCGGGCGAGGACCGCGGACGCCAAGGCGGCCCGGTCCAGGACCGGGCAGGCTGCGGAGTCGGCAACTCCGATCCGCCGAGCTGCTGGAGAGACGAGCTGATGACCACAGCACCCGCCCCGTTCGACCCCGAGCAGGAGTTCGTCACCCCGCCGCTCTACACGCTGAACCTGAGCGCCGCACAGCGCTGCGTGCTCGACTGGATAGAGCATCAGGGCGGCCTCTTCGCGTACATCACCATCCCGGTCGAGGACGCGGCGGCCGACATTGAACTCGCGGAGTCGACCGTGTACGACGCGCTGGCCCGGCTCACCGCCATCGGCTTGGTGGTCCGCGACGAGGCCGGCGGCCACCGCGTCAACGCCCGGTACTTCTTCTCCGCCAACCCCGACCTTCGTCGCCTGGTCGCGGCCGCGCTGGTCGACCCGCCGATCACCCCCGACGCCCGCGCGGCCGCGCCCCGGAAAGTCGGCAACACCGACGCCCGGCGACGGCGCTCTATCCGCTCCGTCTAATCGTCCTCGTCCGGTCCGGCGTCACGGTGGCCCCCGGAAATCACCGGGCCCCCGCCGGGTATCCGCGCCGGCCCTTCGTTGGAGGGTCGCTAGAGCGCGGGTCGAGGTCTGTGGGCCGGTGGGGTGAACGGCGCTAGCGTGCGGAACGCCAACAGCTTCTGGCCAGGGCCCCGTCCGCCTTCGAACCGTCGGACAGGCCTGGGGAATCGACCGGGCAACGGGGAGGAAATCGTGGAGATTCAGGTTCTGGGCCCGCTGAGTGCCGACGTCAACGGGGTGTCGATCGTTCCGACCGCGGGAAAGCCGCGGCAGATTCTGTCGCTGCTCGCCTTCTACCCGGGCCGGGTCATGCCCGTGCCGACGCTCATGGAGGAGATCTGGGGCACCAACCTGCCCCAGAGCGCGATGACCACCCTGCAGACGTACATCCTCCAGCTGCGCCGCAGGCTGGGCACCGCGATGGGGCCGGACGCGCCCGGCACCGTCAAGGAGGTGCTCGCGACCCGGCACGGTGGCTATCTGCTGCAGATCCCGCAGGAGTCCGTCGACGTGCACCGCTACGAGCAGCTGGTGTCGGCGGGGCAGAGCGCCTTCGACGAGGGCGAGGACGGGCGGGCCGCGAGCCTGTACCGCGAGGCGCTGGGGATGTGGCACGGGCCGGCGCTCGTCGACGTACGGGTCGGGCCGATTCTGGAGATCGAGGTCCTGCGGCTGGAGGAGAGCCGCCTGGTGACCGTCGAACGGCGCATCGACGCCGATCTGCGAACGGGCAGGCACAGCGAACTCCTCGCCGAACTCACTGATCTGATGGCACGCCACCCCCAGCACGAGGGCTTGCACTCGCAGGCGATGGTGGCGCTGTACCGCTCCGGCCGGCAGGCCACCGCGCTGGACGTCTACCGCAGGCTGCGCACCCGCCTCATCGAGGACCTGGGCGTGGAGCCCTCGCCGCAGCTCCAGCGGCTGCACCAGGCGATGCTCACCGTCGACCCGGCGCTGGACACGCTCAGCGGATCGCGCCGCGGCTCCACCTTCGATCTGTACGCGGCCTGATCCGAGCAGGTGTCCAGGCACGTGTTTAGGAGGGTCGGCGACCTTGGGACCGACCGGCGAACCCACCCAGGAGGTACGGCAGATGTGTGAGGAACAGCCGGTACGGCTCCACTGCTTCGCGCACGCCGGAGCCGGCGTCTCGGCGTTCTACAACTGGCCCGGCGATCTGGGGCCCGGGGTCGAGTCGCTGCCCAGGCTGCTGCCGGGCCGCGATGCCAGACGCCGCGAGCCCCGTATCTCCGGGCGCGAGGAGCTGCTGGCCGATGTGATGGACCTCTTCGCCCAGGCGCCGGACGCTCCCTATGTGCTGTACGGGCACAGCCTCGGGGCGATGGTCGCCTACACCGTGACCCGCGCCCTGCACGAGGCCGGGCTGCCCGGTCCGGCGCTTCTCGCCCTCGGTGCCTGCCCGCCCCCCGACGCAGCCTCCGCGCTGTCGGACGCCGCCTGGGGGCCAGAGGACCAGCTGCTGGAGCTGCTCGCGGAGACCGGCACCCTCCCGGCGGGAGCGAAGCCCGGGGGAGTCTGGCACCGGGCCGTGCTGCCGGTGCTCCGGGACGACCTGTCTCTCGCCCACACCCTGCGGATCAACGCCCACGAACCGGTGGTGGGCCCGCCGCTGTCCGTGCCGATGCTGATCGTCTCCGGCGCGGACGACCCGCTGGCGCGGCCGGACGTGATGGCGGGCTGGCGCCACTGGAGCACGGGACCGACGGTGACCCGGACCGTGCCGGGGGACCACTTCTTCGTACGCGGCCACGAGCTGCCTCGGCTGCTCGGGCGCGCCTGCCGGGTCGTACGGCGCACCCGGCCGGCCCGCGCGGTCGCCGCGGCCCGCGGCTGACCGCCGCCGATCACAGGAGGACAGACATGAGGGACAGCCGATGAGACGCGTCGTCATCACCGGGATAGGGGTGGTCGCCCCCGGCGGGGTCGGCACCGAGGCGTTCTGGTCACTGCTGACCGAGGGCCGCACCGCGACCCGCCGCATCACCCTCTTCGACGCCTCCTCGTTCCGCTCGCAGATCGCGGCCGAGGCCGACTTCGATCCGGCAGCGCACGGCTTCGGCCCACAGGAGGCCCGACGCCTGGACCGGGCGGCCCAGTTCGCCCTTGTCGCCGCCCGCGAGGCGGTCGCCGACAGCGGACTGACAGCGGGGGTACGGGCCGAACGCACCGGGGTCACCCTGGGCAGTGCCGTCGGATGCAGCACCGGACTCGACGAGAGCTACGCGCACATCAGCGAGCACGGCAGCCACTGGCTGCTGGATCACACCCGGGCCGAGCCGCGGCTCACCGACTACCTCGTGCCCAGCTCCATCGCCGCAGAGGTGGCGCGTGACGTCGGCGCACAGGGGCCCGTCGCGGTCGTCTCCACGGGCTGCACCTCCGGCCTGGACTCGCTCGGCCACGCCGCCGAACTCATCCGCGAGGGCAGCGCCGACGTGATGGTGGCGGGCGCCGCGGAAGCACCGGTCACCCCGATCACCCTGGCGTCCTTCGACGCGATCCGCGCCACCTCCTCGCGCAACGACGAGCCGGAGACCGCTTCCCGCCCCTTCGACCGCAGCCGTAACGGCTTCGTGCTCGGCGAGGGCAGCGCGGTGCTGATCCTGGAGGAGTACGGGCACGCGCTGCGGCGCGACGCCCATGTGTACGCGGAGATCGCGGGCTTCGCCAGCCGGTCCAACGCGTACCACATGACGGGACTGCGCCTGGACGGCGGCGAGATGGCCGAGGCGATCAGGATCGCCCTCGACGAGGCACGGCTCGACGGCACGTCCGTCGACTACATCAACGCCCACGGATCGGGCACCAAACAGAACGACAAGCACGAGACGGCGGCGTTCAAGCGCAGCCTGGGCGAGCACGCCCACCGGGTGCCGGTCAGCTCGATCAAGTCGATGATCGGTCACTCACTCGGCGCGATCGGTTCCCTGGAGATCGCCGCCAGCGCCCTGGCCATCGAGCACGGCATCGTGCCGCCGACGGCCAATCTGCACGATCAGGATCCCGCATGCGACCTCGACTACACCCCGCTGGTCGCACGGGAGCAGCGCACCGACACGGTGCTCAGCGTCGGCAGCGGATTCGGCGGCTTCCAGAGCGCGATGGTGCTGACCACCCGTCGGCTGGGGGTGGCCGCATGACCGCCGTGGCCCCCGAGGAGGCCGGACTGATCGGCGCCCGGGGCGTGGAAGCGGCCGTCACCGGCATCGGTGTCGTCGCGCCCGGCGGCGTCGGCACCGAACAGTGGTGGGCGGCCGTGCTGCGGGGCGAGAACGCCATCGGGCCCGTCACCCGCTTCGACGCCTCCGGCTACCCCGCGCGCCTGGCCGGGGAGGTGACCGGGTTCGTCGACGCGGACCATGTCACGAGCCGGCTGCTGCCCCAGACCGACCGGGTGACCCGGTTCGCGCTCGCCGCCGCGGCCGAGGCACTGAGCGACGCGGACCTCGACCCGGCCAGGCTGCCCGACTACGCGGTGGGCGTGGTCACCGCCAACGGCTCCGGCGGTTTCGAGTTCGGGCAGCACGAACTCCAGGCGCTGTGGAGCAAGGGCAGCCGGCACGTCGGCGCCTACCAGTCGTTCGCCTGGTTCTACGCCGCCAACTCCGGCCAGATCTCCATCCGGCACGGGCTGCGCGGCCCCAGCGGAGTCATCGTCTCCGAGCAGGCGGGCGGCCTCGACGCCGTCGCCCAGGCCCGCCGCCAGCTGCGCAAGGGGATCTCGGCCGTGGTCACCGGCGGAGTCGACTCGGCGCTCTGCCCCTGGGGCTGGACGGCCCAGCTGGCCGATGGCGGACTGAGCACCTGTGACGATCCCGGCCGGGCCTATCTGCCCTTCGACGCCGAGGCGTCGGGCCATGTCGTCGGCGAGGGCGGCGCCCTGTTCGTCCTGGAGGACGGGGACGCCGCGCGCGGTCGCGGTGCCACCGTCCACGGCACGGTCGCGGGCTGTGCCGCCACGTTCGACCCGGCACCCGGTACCGGGGAGCACCGGCTTCTGGCCGCCGCCGAACTGGCCCTGGCGGATGCCGGTGTCACCCCGGGCGACATCGACGTCGTCTTCGCCGACGGGGCGGGCGAGCGAAACGCCGACCGGGCCGAGGCACAGGCGCTGGCCGCGCTGTTCGGCCCGTACGGGGTGCCGGTCACCGCGCCCAAGTCGATGACCGGCCGGCTCTCCGCGGGCGGCTCCGCCCTCGACCTGGCGGCCGCCCTGCTCGCCCTGCGCGACCAGGTGATCCCCCCGACGACCGGCACCGCACGGGTCGACGACGACCGCCCCGTAGACCTGGTGACCGGCAGGCCGCGCCCGGCCGTGCTGCGGACCGCACTGGTACTGGCCCGCGGCCGGGGCGGCTTCAACGCGGCCACCGTGGTGCGCGCCGCGCGCTGACCAGGTCCCGCCGCCGGACGTTCTGAACCAACACCGAGGAGAAAGGCACTTTTGTGGACCGGCTGGAACTCACCGAACTGACCACCCTGCTGCGCGCCTGCGCGGGCGAGGGGGAGGGCATCGACCTGGACGGCGACGTCCTGGACACCCTCTTCCTCGACCTGGGCTACGACTCGCTCGCCCTCCTGCAGGCCACCGGCGTGATCGAGCGCGACTACGACGTGCTGCTGGACGAGGAGGCGCTGGACGAGGCCGAGACCCCGCGCCAGTACCTCGCACTTGTCAACCGCGCCCTGGCCGCCCGGATCGCCGCCTGATGAGCGACGGCACCGGGGAGGCGGGCGCGCCCCGGCTCACCGAGATCGCCGACGGCGTCTTCGCCTACGTCCAGCCGGACGGCGGCTGGTGCCTCAACAACGCCGGAGTGATCGTCGACGGCGGCACCGCCCTTCTCGTCGACACCGTCGCCACCGAGGCACGGGCCCGCCGGCTGCGCGCAGAGGCGCTGCGGGTCGCGGGCGGCCCACCGCGTCTGGTGGTCAACACCCACTTCCACGGCGACCACACCTTCGGCAACTTCGTCTTCCCCGAGGCCGTCGTCATCGGCCACGAACGGGCGCGCGCCGACATCGCCGCGGCCGGGCTGCACATGGCCGGGCTGTGGCCCGACGTGTGCTGGGGGGACCTGGAGGTGGTGCCCCCGAGCATCACCTACAGCGACCGCATGACGCTGCACGTGGGCTCCCTGCGGGCCGAACTGATCCACCCGGGAACCGCGCACACCACCGGCGACACCGTCGTGTGGCTGCCCGAGCAGCGGGTGGTGTTCACCGGCGACCTGGTCATGTCCGGCGTCACGCCGTTCTGCCCGATGGGTTCGGTCTCCGGCTCCCTGGCCGCGCTGCGGACCCTGCGCGCACTCGGCGCGCAGACGGTCGTGCCGGGCCACGGACCGGTGGGCGGACCCGGGCTGCTGGACGACAACGAGGGGTACCTGCTGCGCCTGCGGCAGCTCGCCAGGGACGGGGTGGCCGCCCGGCTCACCCCGCTCCAGGTCGCGCGCGAGGCGGGCCCCGGTGCGTACGCCGATCTGCTGGACGCCGAGCGGCTGGTGCCCAACCTGCACCGCGCCTACGCGGAGGAGCTCGGCGCGGCGCCCGGCGATCCGCTGGACATTCCCGCGCTGTTCCGCGAGATGTCGGAGCACCACGGCGGGCGGCCGGCCTGCCACGCCTGAGGTGGCGTCAGAACGACTGGTGGTCAGGGGTGATGCGTCGCTCACGCGTGCGCAGCTCCCCGTCCTCGTACACCAGCACGTCCTCCACCACACTGCTCGGCGCGATGACCGGCGCCGGGTCCCAGGGGCGGCTGACCATCACCAGCGTGTAGTAGTGCGTGACCAGGGTGCCGTCAGGGCCCGGGTCCACGCGCAGCATGTTGTGCCAGTGCCGGCACCGCACCGGCTCGGTGCCGAAACGCCGGGTGTGCGCGGCGCGCAGCGCCGCCGCGATGGCCTCGCGGCCTCGCACCTGCGGGATACCGGGTGACTGTGCGAACACCCCGTCCTCGGTGAACGTGGCGGCGAACTCCGCCGCCCGCAGATCGTCGAGCAGCCGGACCTGCCGGGCGTAGAACTGCTGGACCTCCACATAGAGCGCGGTCCGGTCGGTGCCGAGCCGGGGCTCGGTCGCGTACGTCGTCATACTGCGTCTCCTGGTCTCAGGGCCCTGCCGGCCGGCTGCCGGTCAGAAATGACACCTCTCAGCCGAGGTCGTCGCGGGTCACGACGCGGTGGCGGGTGCGCCACTTGCCCCGCGAGCGGACGAGCACGTCCTCCATGACGCACACCCGGTGCACCGCGGAGCCGCCCTGACCGGGTGTCACGTACACCAGCGCGTAGCAGCGCGTGTGCAGCGTCCCGTCGGCCTGCGGTCGCAGGTCGAGCATGCCGATCCAGTGCCTGAACCGCTCCCCGCTGCGTTCCTGCTGGGACTTGTTGCGCCGCACGTTCGACGCCAGGGCGACGCGTCCGCGCACCGGCTCGTCCAGTGTCGGTACGTCGAAGACGGCGTCCTCGGTGAAGGTTCCTGCCCAGCGCTCGGCCTCGTGCAGGTCGAAGAGCTGCATCTGGTGTGCGTAGAACTGCTGGATCCGCGCGTACAGGACGCCGAACTCCGCTTCGGAGAGCGCCTCGGCGGGTGCCTCGAAGACGACTGCGGTGTCGGCTGTGGTGGCTCGGGTGCGGCTGAGTATCTCGGTGGTCATGTGACCGGCCCTCCGTTCCATCGGATACGGACACTCTCTGTGGCACAGATCGAGCGCTCTTCGAAGATTCCTCAAGCGTCCTGGTCGAGCGTGTGAACCGCAGCCGGTGAACCGGCAGCCGCGCCCCGACCAGCCGGAGGAGAACGAGCATGCCGGACTTTGTCTTTCCGGACCTTCCGCTGGACGGCCTGCTGCGCAGGGCGGCCCTGCGCGACCCCGACGGCATCGCCGTGCGGACGGCGGACACGGCCTTCGGCTTCGGTGAGCTGGACGCGCTGACCGATCGCGTCGCCGCCTGGCTGCGGCGGCAGAACGGGGGCCGGACCGGTGTACGTACCGGCGTCGCCCATGTCCTCGACCCGGTCTTCGTCGCCACCTACTACGGCACGGTCCGCAGCGGTGCGACGGCGGTGCTGGTCAACCCGCTGATGGGGGAGCACGGGCTGCGGCACGTCTTCGCCACCGCCGGGGTGGAGGTGGCGTTCGTCTCCGCGGCCATCGCCGAACTGCTCACCAAGCTGCGCGACGTGCTGCCCCGGCTCCGCACGATCGTGGTGACCGACGCACCGGACGGGGTGACACCGGGCGACACGCTGTCGCTGCACACGGAACTGGAGTCGGCCCCGCACGCTTACGGACACGAACCGTACGAGCCGGGCTCGATCGCCTGCGTCCAGTTCACCACCGGCACCACCGGCCGCCCCAAGGGCGTCCTGCTGACCCACCGCAACCTGGTCGCCAACGCCAAGCAGACCGCCCTCGCCCACGGCCTGGACCCGGCCTCCGTCACCCTCAACCACCTGCCGCTCTACCACGTCATGCACCTCAACTCCGCGGTGTACGCCGGGGCGTGCCAGGTGCTCTGCCAGAACCCCGATCCGTTCGCCTCGCTCGCCGCGGCCGCCGCGGCCGGCGCCACCCACTACTACGGGCTCCCCGCCCGGCTGCACCGCCTCGCCACCGACGAGCGCCTGGCCGCCGCCGTGGGACCGCCGCCCGGCGGCGCCCGGCTGACGGCCGTGCTCTCCGGCGGCTCCGGGCTGCGGCCCCAGGCGGCGCGCGACCTGCGCGACCGGCTCGGCGTCCCCGTCATCCAGGGCTACGGCATGGCCGAGCTCTCCCCGCTCACGCACTGCCAGCGGCCCGAGCGCTACCGGACGGGTGAGGTCGGCGGGCCCGTCTCCGGCACCGAGTGCCGACTTGTCGACGTGGACTCCCGCACCCCGGTCGAGGTCTGGTCCACCGGAGAGGTCCAGGTCAGAGGCCCGCAGCTGATGGCCGGCTATCTCGGTGACGCACAACCGTCCCGGATCGACGAGGACGGCTGGTTCTCCACCGGCGACGTCGGCTACCTCGACGATGACGGAGAGCTGCGCCTGGTGGACCGGCTCGACGACATCTTCAAGTACGACAACGAAATCGTCTCGCCGAGCCAGGTCGAACGGGTCATCGGCGAGGACCCGCGGGTCGCCGACTGCATCGTCGCCGACTGGCCCGACGACGTGCACGGCGGCCT
Organism: Streptomyces sp. NPDC104307; assembly: GCF_055584045.1. Classification (NCBI taxonomy): domain Bacteria; kingdom Bacillati; phylum Actinomycetota; class Actinomycetes; order Kitasatosporales; family Streptomycetaceae; genus Streptomyces; species Streptomyces sp. NPDC104307. The sequence goes on along the minus strand of NZ_JBVJMU010000029.1, from coordinate 12,447 downwards.
CGTCTGGGCCGGGATCGTCCTGCGCGAGGACCCCGGGGACGCGTACGCCGCAACCGCGCCCGGACACGAGGGGTCCGGTCGGGCCGCGGGGGCCGATGTCCTCGCATCGGTCACCGCACGCGCCAACGAGCGGCTCGCGGACTTCGAACGGATCCGGCTGACCGAGGCACTGGACGCGGTGCCCCGCACCCCCACCGGAAAGCCCGAACGACGCGCGCTGCGACAGCGGCTGAAGACACGCGCCGCCGCATGAACGCCCGCATCAGCCCCACCACCAGGAGCAGACCATGGTGACCTCCGTCAACAAGCCGGCCCAGGAGAGCGCATGACCACCGACCGGCCCGACGCGATCGTCGCGGGCGCCGGACCCGTCGGCCTGACCGCCGCTCATGAACTGGCCCGCAGGGGCCTGCGCGTACGGCTCGTCGACGCCGCCGCAGGGCCCGCCCGCACCAGCAGGGCCGTGGCCACGCACCCGCGCACCCTGGAGACGTACGACCAGATGGGCATCGTCGACGACATGCTCGTACGGGGCCGCCGCAACCGCGCGTTCACCATGTACGCCGAGGGGCGCCGCCTGGTGCGGCTGGAGGCCGACTACGCCACCATGCCGACTTCGTACCCGTACACCCTCGTCATCGGCCAGACCGAGACGGAAGAGGTGCTGCGCGAGGCCGTGGCCCGCCTCGGTGTCGAGGTCGAGTGGGGGGTGCGGCTCACCGGCTTCGAGCAGGACTCCGACTCCGTGCGGGCGACCCTGAGCGGGCCGGACGGCACGGAGGAGAGCGTCGAGACGTCCTGGCTCGTGGGCTGCGACGGCGGCCACAGCACCGTACGCAAACTGCTCGGCCTCGAACTGCTCGGCGGGGCCGGCGAGACCTGGATGCTCGCCGACGCACCCGTCGCCACCGACCTGCCGCCCGACACCATCTACTGGGCCCACACAGGCGGACAGGCGCTGATGATGGTGCCCTACGCCCGGGAGGGGCACTGGCGGCTGCTGGACACCGCACCCCTCGGGCGGGGCGAAGAACCGCGCCCCGTCGAGGAGCGGCTGACCGAGAAGCTGTCGGCCGGGCTCGGCCGCCCCGTCCTGGTCGGGGAGAGCGAGTGGACCTCGGTCTTCACCTTCCAGCAGCGGATGGTGGAGCGGATGCGCGAGGGCCGTGTCCTCGTCGCCGGGGACGCCGCGCATGTGCACAGCCCCGCCTCCGGACAGGGCATGAACACCGGCATCCAGGAGGCGTACAACCTCGGCTGGAAGGTGGCCATGGTCGAGCACGGCCACGCGGGCCCGGAACTCCTGGACACCTACAGCCAGGAGCGGGTGCCGATCGGCCGGGCGCTGCTCGGCTCCACCCGGGCCGCCACCTTCCTCGTCCAGCTGAAGAACATGTTCGCCTCGGTGGCGCTGCCCGTCGTCTTCACCTTCGTACGGAACGTGACCCCGCTGCGCCGGGCTGTTCAGCGCAAGGTGCTCGGCGGCATGTCCGGGCTGCGCATCGGCTACGGCGATTCGGCCCTGACCACCGGTGGTGCCCCCCGCCGCAGGTCCGGCGCCGGACCCGCCCCGGTGCCCGGACCCGGCGAGCGGCTCGCCCAGGCCCCGGTCCACGACCCGGACGACTCCGGCTGCACCGGACTGCGCGCCGAACTCCGCGACCCCCGCTGGTCCCTGCTGCTCGCCGCGGGCGGCACCGGGCCCGGGGACGTCCCGGTGGGCGTGGCCATCACGGCCGCCGCCCAGTACTCGGAGTGGCTGTCGGTGCGCACCGTCGGCGGCACCGGCCCCGACGGGCCCGCCCCGCTCCCAGACCCGGACGGACGGCTGCGCGCCGCACTCGGCCTGGCGCCGGGCAGCTGGCTGCTGGTGCGCCCCGACGGGTACACCGCCGCGCGGGCCGACGTCCTGACCAGGGCCGCCCTGGGCCGGGCGCTCGCCCCGCTGCGGCCGGCGGACCTGCTCGCTGATGCGGCCCGGCCCGAACCGGGACTCGTCCTCCCCGCCCCCACCCACCGGCTGAAGGAGCACTGACCGTGGCCGACAACGAACCCGTAGCCCTGATCACCGGAGCCACCAGCGGCATCGGACTGGCGGTGGCCCGTCAGCTCGGCCGGTCCGGACACCGCGTCTTCCTGTGCGCGCGCACCGAAGCGGACGTGAAGCAGACCGTCGAGGACCTCCGGGACGAGGGCCTGGCGGCCGACGGACTGGCGGCCGACGTCCGCTCCCGGGAGTCCGTGGCCGAGCTCGTGAGCGCCGCCGTCGCGACCTACGGACGCGTCGACGTGCTGGTCAACAACGCCGGGCGCAGCGGCGGCGGCGTGACCGCCGACATCACCGACGAGCTCTGGTACGACGTCATCGACACCAACCTCAACAGCGTGTTCCTGGTGACGCGCGAGGTGCTGAAGAACGGCGGCCTCACGGGCACCGGAGGCGGGCGGATCATCAACATCGCCTCGACGGCCGGCAAGCAGGGCGTGCTGCTCGGCGCCCCGTACAGCGCCTCCAAACACGGGGTCGTCGGCTTCACCAAGGCGCTGGGCCGGGAGCTGGCCCCCTCGGGCGTCACGGTCAACGCGGTCTGCCCCGGTTACGTCGAGACACCGATGGCGCAGCGGGTGCGCCAGGGGTACGCGGCGGCCTGGGACACCACGGAGGACATCGTGCAGGAGCAGTTCGAGGCGAAGATCCCGCTCGGCCGCTACTCGACACCGGAAGAGGTCGCGGGACTGGTCGGCTATCTGGCCTCCGCGTCCGCCGCATCAATCACCGCACAGGCACTGAATGTCTGTGGCGGACTTGGCAATTTCTGAATCTGTGAGGAAGAGGTGATGTGTGGTGTCGAGTGAGCGTGTGTACCGCACGGCGCATTCGGTCGAGGTGGCCGCGCCCGCGGGGGTCGCGTACGGGCTGATCTCGAACGCGGTGCAGTGGCCGCTGTTCCTCCCGCCGAACGTCCATGTGGAGCGGCTGGACTTCGACGGGCGCGACGAACGGCTGCGGATGTGGGCCACGGCCAACGGGCAGGTCCGGTCCTGGATCTCCCGGCGCGTGCAGGACCCGCAGGCGCGGCGGATCACCTTCCGCCAGCAGCACCCGCAGGCCCCGGTCGAGACGATGAACGGAACCTGGACCGTCGAGGAGCGGGCGGGCGGCACCAGTGTGCTGACCCTGCTGCACGACTTCACGGTGACCGGTGACCGGCCCGAGGACGTGGCCTGGGTGGAGCGGGCGATCGACACTAACTCGGTCGCGGAGCTGGACCATCTGAAGCGGCTGGCCGAGCGCTGGCCGCGGCTCGACGAACTCGTCCTGTCCTTCGAGGACGCCGTACGGGTCAAGGGGCCGTCCGAGCTGGTCTACGACTTCCTGTACCGGGTGAGCGACTGGCCGGAGCTCGTACCGCACGTGGCACGCCTCGAACTGACGGAGGACACCCCCGGCGTCCAGGTCATGGCGATGGACACCCGCACCGCGGACGGTTCGACCCACACCACGGAGTCGGTACGGGTCTGTTTCCCGCAGGCGGGCCGCATCGTCTACAAGCAGACCACCACCCCCGCGCTGATGGACGCGCACACCGGTGAGTGGTCGGTGCTGCCCGACGAGTCCGGCGTGACGGTCATCTCCCAGCACAGCGTGGTGCTGCGCGAGGAGGCCATCGAGAGCGTGCTCGGTGAGGGCGCCGACCTGGCTCAGGCCCGCCGCTACGTACGTGAGGCGCTCGGCCGGAACTCGACGGCCACCCTCAACCTGGCCAAACGGCACGCGGAGTCTGCGATCCACGTGCTGTGACCGGACCCTCTTGCCGAATCCTGGCCGCAGGCCCGGCGCGGCGATGTCCACCGCTGCTCCGGTCCCGCTCCAGCCGCCGCTGTGAGTCTTGCCGCGACGGACTTCCCCGGAGGGGAACGGGGCGGCAGCAGCGGCGGGCCCGACCTCTCTTCCGGCCGGCCGGTGGCTCAGTGGTGCGCGTGCGTGTACTCACCACTGACCCACCGGCCGGCCACCCGGCGTCCCGCTCCATGACATCAGGACGGATGAAGAGATGAGCACGGACAACAGAGCCCGGATCGCGGAATACCTGTCCCGCTTCTTCCCGGTGCAGGACCTGAAGGCGGACGACGACATCTTCGAGCTCGGCTTCGTCAGCTCGGTGTTCGCGATGCGGCTCGTCTCCTTCGTGGAGCACGAGTTCGGCATCACGGTCGAGAACGAGGACCTGGAGCTGGAGTACTTCTGCTCCATCGCGGCCCTCGACGCGTTCGTCGCCCGCAAGCTGTCCGTCCCGGTCCCGGGGTGAGGGCGGGACAGCCCTTAGGAGGGACCGGCGGAGCCGCCGGGCGTCACCCGAATACTCCTGAATACTTCTGGAATCTGCTCGAATCCGGCTTGAGCCGTACATGAGCCCCGCTCGGAAGTGAGCCGGGAATCGGCTGGGATCCGGTTGGGATCCGGCTCCGGATGACTCGGTGAACGATCCAGGAATGGCAGGCGATGCGTCGAGTACGGCTCCGGTGCCGCACGAGGCGTGCCCGTCAGAGTCGTGCGTACCGGCGCGATATCTGGCGCGCCCCCTGCGACGACGGAGCTGACTCCCGCTGCCATGACCACCACCGCCGATATCACCGGAACCACGGCCACCGGTCACAGCTGGTGGGAGTCCGACGCACGCACCCGGGCGTCCCGGCTCGAAGCGCTGCTCGGCGACCCCTACGACCCCGCGAACCCGCACGGGCTGCGCGCCCTGTTCGCCGCCGACGCCCGGAGCGTCCCGCCCGCCGCCACCGAGGAACTCCTCGCCGGCACGGACCTGGGCGCCGAGTTCGTACCCGTCGAATACGGCGGCCGGCTCACCCGGGCCGACCTGCTCGCCCGCGTCCTGCGACCGGTCTTCCGCCGTGACGTCGCCCTCGGCTTCGGCTACGGCATCACCTCGCTGTTCGCCACCGGCGCCATCTGGGCGGCAGGCACCCCCGCGCAGCGACGCGGCACCGCCGACCTGCTGCTCGGCGGGGGCCGGGCCACGATCCTCCACCACGAACTGGCCCACTCCAACGCGATCCTGCGGCACGAGTTCACCGCCGGCACCACCCCCGACGGCTACCGGCTGAACGGGCGCAAGGACGTGATCATCAACGCCGCGCGCGCCGACGCCCAGGTCGTCTACGCCCGCACCGACCCGGCCCGCGGACCGCACAGCCACTCGGTGCTGCTCCTGGACCCGGCCAGGCAGGACAGCCCGTCCGTGCGGCACCTGCCGCGAGTCACCACCCCCGGCATGCGCGGAGCGCTCTTCTCCGGGCTGGAGTTCACCGACCACACCGTCCCCGGCGACGCTCGCGTCGGCAGCACGGGCGAAGGCGTGGCCCTCGCCCTGCGCACCTTCCAGGTCAACCGCAGCCTCATCTGCGGCGTCGTCACCGCGGCCGCGGACACCGTCCTGCACTCCGCGGTACGGGCCGCGACCACCGGCCGCAGCGGTCCCATCGCGCGCCGCTGGCACAAACCGCTGGCCGGAGTCTTCGCCGACCTGCTGGCCTGCGACAGCATGGCCACCGTCGTCCTGCGCGCCCTGAGCCTGCTGCCCGACCGGGCCCATGTCTTCGCGGCCGCCGTCAAGTACGTCGTGCCCGACCTGCTGCGCGAGAACCTGGAGGAGCTCGCCACCGTCCTGGGAGCACGCGGCTACGAGCACGACAGCCCGGAGTACGGCGCGCTCGGCAAGCTCGTACGGGACCTGCCGGTCGCCGGACTCGGCCACGCCGGAACCGCCTCCTGCCAGTCCGTGATCGTCCCCCAGCTGCGCGGCCTGGCCGAACACTCCTGGTTCCAGGAGGCGGAACCACCGCCGGAGCTGTTCCGCCAGGGAGCCGAACTCCCGGCACTGGACTACCGGCTGCTGGGCCTCGCGGGCGGCGGCGACTTCATGGCCGCCTCCCTCGTCGGCTCCGCCGACCGCCTCGCCTCGTACCGCGGCCTGGGCGGACAGATCGCCGCGCTCGCCGCACTGGCCGAGGGCTTCCTCACCGAACTGCGCGCCCTGCGCGAGGAGTGCCGCCGACTGCCCGCCTACGGCACCACGGCGCTCGCCGACCCCGCCGTCTGCGTACTCAGCGACCGCTACAGCCTGATCGTCGCAGCCGCCGCGGTACTCGGCGTGTGGGAGGGCCAGGACGGCCGGGACCCGTTCCTCGCCAATCCGGCCTGGGCACTGCTCGCGCTGTCCCGCCTCGGCGAGCGGCTCGCCATCCCCGTACCCGAACTGCCCGACGGCTGTCTGGCACAGGTCATGGACGAACTGGTCCGCCGCTTCCGGACGGGCCGCAGCTGCGACCTGGACGGCATCACCCTCGCCCAGTGAAACAGCGGCACCCACGCCCAGGGGCGGGGCGGGCAACGACCCAGGGAAGGAAAGACCGTTGACGCAGACAGAGCCGATGACCGCCGCACCGGGCGCCGCCGTACACATCACGGAGCCGATCCACGTCAGCGGCCCCGACGGGCCATGGGACCTGGTGCGCGAAGGCATGAACCTGCACGGCAACGCCGTGGTGCACACCACCTGGGGGGAGTGGCTCACCGGAGCCGTCGCCGACCCCTCGCTGCGCCCGCTGCTCGGCCGGGACTGGCAGCGCTACCGCCGCACCACCGACCCCACCATCCGCTACCGCTTCGTCGCCTCCCGGCTGGCCACCAAATTCACGGCCGCGGCCGCGCTGGGCACCCGGCCCGCCGAACTCGACCTCGCGTACAAGATCGGCGGACGGCCCTATCTGCGAGGGCTCGACCAGATCGATGTGAGCCTCACCCACACCGACGACCTGATCGCCGTCGGCATCAGCCGCTGCGGCAGGATCGGCGTCGACGCCGAACCCGCAGAGCGGCACATGTCGTTCGAGCTCCTCCAGGACCATGTCTGCACACCCGCAGAACGCGCCGATCTCGCCGCGCTGTCCGAGGCCGAACAGCGGGCTCAGCTGCTCCGCCTGTGGACCCTGAAAGAGGCCTACACCAAGGCACTCGGCCAGGGACTGCGCCTCGGCTTCACCGAATTCGGCTTCGGCGTCGGCGCGGGCGGCCTGCTCGCCCCCGACGGGACACCGGCCGCCCGTGACGAATGGGCGTTCACCACCCGGCTGGTGCTGGGCCGCTACCTGATCAGCGTGGCCTGCCACGACTCCGGACTGGACACCTCACGCGACACGGCGGCCCGCACCATGCTCGACGGAGGGTTCATGGGGGCCGTCGCGGGACTCCTCGACCACGGATGACACCGCCGCCGCGTTCGCGGATCCGTCCAGAGCCGGTGGAGAAATCCGGCCTTGCTCCGCTGCGCGGCTAACGTGCCGGATGACGGTTCCGAGCGTCGTATCAGGCCCGTACGGTCGGGCCTCGCATACTCGTTCCGTGCTCGCAGAGAGGGGAGGGAGGGGGTGCGCGCCCCGAACACACCATGACCGCCGATCATCTCTCACGTATGTCACCGGACGGCCCGATCACCGTCGTCGTCGATCCCGGAGAACCTCCCTATGAGGCTCCGCCGTTCCTGGAGCTCCGGGGTCCCCTGGACACCCGGCGCCTCGAATCCGCGCTGGACCGGATCGCCGCCGGCCGGACGGACGGCCCGGCCTGGCAGCACCGGCTCCGGCCCCACGGGCCCGGCCTGCACACCTTGATCCTCACCATGAGCGCCCCCGGGGAGTTCCCGGCCGGACTCCTGGCCGACCTGCTCACGGACCCGCCGCCGGCCGGCCGATCGGTATGCGCCGTCCCGCCGAGCCCGCTCCAGCACGAACTGCTCGCCGACGCCGACGCCCACCCGGGCACCGGCCGCCAGGTCGAACAGCTCGGCTGGGTCTGGCACGGGCCGCTGGACCCCGAACGCTTCACCGCCGCCTGGCAGTCACTCTTCGACCGGGAGAGCGTGCTGCGTTCCGCCTTCGCCGACGGCCCCGAGCCGCGGATCGTGGTCCACGACCGGGTCAAGGCCGAAGTGGTACGGCTGCCGCACAGCGCCGGGGACTGGGCAGCGGTGGCCGAATACGACCGGTGCCGCGGCCTCGACCCGCGCCGCCCCGGACCGCTGCGCGTGACCGTGCTGGGCGGCGACCCCGTCGTATCGGCCACGTCCCTGCCCACCCGGGTACTGCTCACCTACCACCACGCGCTGCTCGACGGCTGGAGCGCGCGCCTGCTGCTGCGGGAGTTCTACCGCGCCTACCTGGCCGGCGGCTGCCTGCCGGGCGGTGAACGCCGCCCCGACATGGGCGACTACGCGCAGTGGCTCGCAGATCAGGACACCGAACCGGCACGCACGTTCTGGACGGATGCCACACCACCGCCCGGCGTCACGCACTCGCCCCTGCCCGTGGCCGCCGCCCCCGCTCCCGTACCCGGCGGGATCCCGTCCGGGGCCGGGCGCACCCGGCTGCGGCTGACCGCCGTGCAGACGGCACGGCTCGGCGCCTGGGCGGCCGGCTGGGGCAGCACCGAGAGCGGTGCGCTGCAAGCCGTGTGGGCCCTGCTGCTCTACCGGGCCGCCGGAACCGCCGACGCGGAGCCGGTCCGCTTCAGCGTGACGGTGTCCGGACGCGGGATCCTGTTCGACGGAGTGGAGCGCCTGCCGGGTGCCCTGCGCAACCCACTGCCGATGTCCGTCGTCGTCGACCCGCGCGGGAGCGTGCCGGAGCTGCTCGGCCTGCTGCGTGACCGGGCCCTGGACATGGCCGCGTACGAATGGGTCTCTGCGGGCCAGATCCGTACCTGGACCGAGGACCGGGACGGGACGCCCGACGCGGTGGGCAGCCTGGTCGCGTTCGAGGGCGGGCCGGACGGCCCGGACGGTCTCGTCCGGGACCTCGCCGCGCAGGGGGTCCGGGTGGAACCACCGGAGACGCTCGGCGCCCGGACAGCCTTCCCGCTCACGCTCGTCGCCCACCACGACGGTGACGGCGGGCTCATCGTGACCGTCTCCTACGACCACACCCAGCCCGCCGGAATCGGTGGTGTCCTGGCACACGCCGCATTCCTGCTGGACGAACTCCCCCGTATGGCGGGCGAGTCCACCACCATCTCCGAGGTGCTGGCGCTGCTGGTTGACACGGACGCAGACGCGGACGTTGACGCGGACGCGAGCACGGAGGCCGGTACGCCCCCGACCACATCGGTGGACCATCCGGCCGACGCCGACGCCGACGCCGACGCCGACGCCGACGCGCCCGCGCTCATCACCCTGCGACCGGCCCGGAACCCCGGTGCGGGCACCGTCTGCCTCGTACCGTCGCACGGCACCCCCCGCTTCAGCTACGAACTGCTCGCGCGCTCGTATCAGGGCCCCGAAGCCCTCGTACTGCTGGGCGCCGCGCTCGACGACGGAGCCGGGTACGACGCGCTCAGGCCGATCGTCGAAGCGGGCGGGCACCTCGTGCTCGGCGGATTCTCCGGCTGCGGAGTCGCCGCGTACCGGATCACCCGGCTCATCGCGGCGAGCGGCGGCCGGCCGCCGCTCATCGTGCTCACCGGCACCGCGACGTCCGCCGGCGATCTCGCCCGGCTGCTCGAATCCGCCGCCGAACGCGCCGGATGACGCATACGTCGGACGACCACCCGGCCGGCCGCGCCGACGCTCGACCGTTCAACGGACCTCACACCTCTGGAGAGCCATGTCCCGCCGCCTGTTCACCTCGGAATCCGTGACCGAGGGCCACCCCGACAAGATCGCCGACCAGATCAGCGACGCGATCCTCGACGCCCTGCTGAGCCAGGACCCGTCCTCCCGGGTCGCCGTCGAGACGCTGATCGCCACCGGCCAGGTGCACATCGCCGGTGAGGTGACGACCAAGGCGTACGCCGACATCCCCGGTCTCGTCCGCGAGACGATCCTGGGCATCGGCTACGACTCGTCCGCCAAGGGATTCGACGGCGCCACCTGCGGAGTCTCGGTCTCCATCGGCGCCCAGTCCCCGGACATCGCGCAGGGCGTCGACACCGCGTACGAGAAGCGGGTCGGGGACGGGGAGATCGACGAGCTCGACCAGCAGGGCGCCGGCGACCAGGGCCTGATGTTCGGCTACGCGACGAACGAGACCCCGTCTCTGATGCCGCTGCCGATCGACCTGGCCCACCGGCTCTCACGCCGGCTGACCGAGGTCCGCAAGGACGGCACCGTCCCCTACCTCCGTCCCGACGGGAAGACGCAGGTCACCATCGAGTACAGCGGCAGCCGCCCGGTCCGTCTCGATACCGTCGTCGTCTCCTCGCAGCACGCCTCCGACATCGACCTCGACAACCTGCTGGGCCCGGACATCCGCGACCACGTCGTCGAGCACGTACTGACCGAACTGGCCGAGGACGGCATCAAGCTGGAGTCCGACGACTACCGGCTGCTGGTCAACCCGACCGGCCGCTTCGAGATCGGCGGCCCGATGGGCGACGCCGGTCTGACCGGCCGGAAGATCATCATCGACACCTACGGCGGCATGGCCCGCCACGGTGGCGGCGCCTTCTCGGGCAAGGACCCGTCCAAGGTGGACCGTTCGGCCGCCTACGCGATGCGCTGGGTCGCCAAGAACGTCGTCGCGGCGGGCCTCGCGGACCGGTGCGAGGTCCAGGTCGCGTACGCCATCGGCAAGGCCGAGCCGGTCGGCCTGTTCGTCGAGACCTTCGGCACCGGCGCCGTCGCCCAGAACCGCATCGAGCAGGCGATCAAAGATGTCTTCGACCTCCGCCCGGCCGCGATCATCCGTGACCTCGACCTGCTGCGGCCGATCTACTTCCGGACCGCCGCCTACGGCCACTTCGGACGCGAACTGCCCGAGTTCACCTGGGAGCGGACCGACCGCGCCCAGCAGCTGAAGGCCGCGGCCGGTCTCTGACCGGCCGGCTCCTTCGTCCTTCGTCCTTCGTCCTTCGTGCTCCGTACTTTCGAGGAGAGCCCGACGTGCGCATCGTTGTCACCGGTTCCGTCGCCGCAGACGCGGCCGGACTGTTCGCACCTGCCCTGGACCACCGGTCATGACGGGCACCCGATCCGCAGCACTCCGTGAGGCACTGGCCACCCGGGTGGTGGTGGCCGACGGTGCCATGGGCACCATGTTGCAGGCCCAGGACCCGACGCTTGAGGACTTCGAGAATCTTGAGGGCTGCAACGAGATCCTGAATCTCACCCGGCCGGACATCGTGCGTTCAGTGCACGAGGAGTACTTCGCGGTCGGCGTGGACTGCGTGGAGACGAACACCTTCGGCGCCAACACTGCGGCGCTGGGCGAGTACGACATTCCCGAGCGGGTGTACGAGCTTTCGGAGTCGGGTGCGCGCATCGCCCGTGAGGTCGCGGACGAGTTCACGGCCTCGACCGGGCAGCAGCGCTGGGTCCTGGGCTCCATGGGCCCCGGCACGAAGTTGCCGACGCTGGGCCACGCCCCGTACGTGAAGCTCCGCGACGGGTTCCAGCAGAACGCCGAGGGGCTGATCGCGGGCGGTGCGGACGCGCTGATCGTCGAGACGACGCAGGACCTGCTGCAGACGAAGGCCGGCATCCTGGGCGCGCGGCGTGCGCTGGAGGCTCTGGGCAGCGATCTGCCGCTGCTGGTGTCGCTGGCCTTCGAGACCACCGGCACGATGCTGCTCGGCTCCGAGATCGGGGCCGCCCTGACGGCCCTGGAGCCGCTCGGTATCGACATGATCGGCCTGAACTGCTCCACGGGCCCGGCGGAGATGAATGAACATCTGCGCTATCTCACCCGGCACTCCCGCATTCCGCTGCTCTGTATGCCGAACGCGGGTCTGCCGGTGCTGACCAAGGACGGCGCGCATTTCCCGCTCGGTCCCGAGGGTCTGGCGGACGCGCAGGAGACGTTCGTCCAGGAGTACGGGCTGTCGTTGGTGGGTGGGTGCTGCGGTACGACTCCGGAGCACCTGCGCCAGGTCGTCGACCGGGCCCGTGACCTCGCCCCGGCCGTCCGGGAGCCGCGTCCCGAGCCGGGTGCCGCGTCGCTCTACCAGACCGTTCCCTTCCGGCAGGACACCTCGTACCTCGCGATCGGTGAGCGGACGAACGCCAACGGGTCGAAGAAGTTCCGTGAGGCGATGCTGGAGGCGCGCTGGGACGACTGTGTGGAGATGGCGCGCGACCAGATCCGTGAGGGCGCGCACATGCTCGACCTCTGTGTCGACTACGTGGGCCGTGACGGGGTCGCGGACATGGAGGAGCTGGCGGGCCGGTTCGCGACCGCCTCGACCCTGCCGATCGTGCTGGACTCCACGGAGTTGCCGGTGCTGCGGGCGGGGCTGGAGAAGCTCGGCGGGCGGGCCGTGCTGAACTCGGTGAACTACGAGGACGGGGACGGGCCCGAGTCGCGCTTCGTGAAGGTCACTCAGTTGGCCGCTGAGCATGGTGCGGCGCTGATCGCGCTGACCATCGACGAGGAGGGCCAGGC
>NZ_JBVJMU010000028.1:0-41312 GCF_055584045.1 Streptomyces sp. NPDC104307 | reverse complement strand
TCTTACAAAGCAGATGTCGGCAGTTCGAAACTGCCCGCGCCCACCAGCACAGAGAGAAACCCCAGGTTCAGGACCGTCTGACCTGGGGTTTCTTTATGCCCACTTCCTAACCCCCTCCTGAGTACGTACTGCCTACGCGGCCAGTACGCAGTGCCGTCCCCTAAATTTCTCCTACGGGACGGGGGAGAACTCGCAGGCCAGGCGCCGGATTCCCCCGTACGACGAAGCGGCCCGCCCCTGATTGGGGGCGGGCCGCTTCCGTGCGTCCTGGGTCAGGCAGCCGACTCCGGAGGCTCGTCGGTCCGGACATCGATCTCCTCCAGCTTCGGCGCCGCCCGCTTCCACGCTTCCAGCGCGGCTTGGATCTCCTCGGGCGTGCCGCCCTCCTTGCCACGGGCGACAACTACGGCTTGGCCACCGCCGGGCAGTTTGATGACCATGGTGGCGAGAAGCTGGCCGGTCGTCAGCTCCTCCGCGACGAGGAGCGGCAGGCCGTCGGGTACGGGCGCGGACTGTTCAGGCGGGGCCGCGTCAGAGGGTGTGGCCAGGGACGGTTCGCCGCCGGCCAGCACGGTGTCGACGCTGTCCTCGGTCCAGCCGACGAGGCGGGCGTACGCCTGGTGTGACGGCGTGACCTTCCCGAACTCCTTGCCGCGCTCGATGTTCTGCACGGTGGCGCGCGAGATGTCGAGGGCGCGCTGCACGTCGTACTGCGTTAGCCGCGGCGAATGCGTGGTGCGTGCCGTCTTGAAGGCCTCGCCTAGACGTACCCAGTCTCCCATGGTCCCTCATCATGCCCCATCGGTAGGCCTAGCGACAGCCCAGCTTTGAGTCTTTGACCTGCACGAAAGTGAGCATATGCGGCTCACACCGGCGCACGAAGTGGCTCATCTGTGCGCCCCCTTGGCTACCGAGTGCCTACATCGATGTGAAGCGGGGCTCAAAAAGTAGGCATCAGGGGTTGCGTGGGTATGCCTTGAGGCCTACTGTTTGAGCTGTGAGACTGCACGGACCCGCACTCAAGGCCCTGCGGAAGGCTCAAGGGATGAGCCTCCGCACCCTTCAGGCCGCCACCGGAATTGACCGCCGCTACCTCTCCCACCTGGAGACAGCGGAGGTCGACGACGTCGAGGCGGAGCGGGCCGACGCGCTCGCCGGCGCCCTCGGGGTGCCGACCGAAGCCATCGCTGATGAAGGAGACACCGTGACCGCCGAGGCCATCGAGGCACCCGTCATCGACCTCGACGACGAGCTCAAGCGCTACACCCCCGAGCAGGTCTACGCACTCGGCTGGCTGCCCTGGTCCGCCCGCAAGATCAAGGAACTGGCGTACGCCCGCGAGATCTACGCCCACCGCGACGGTGGCCGAATCACGCTCACCCGCGAGGACATCCGGCGCACGTCGGCCCTCGGCGCGATCGAGCCCTTCCAGAACCCCGCCGCCTGACCCATCACGCACAACGGGGCCGCCCCGGACGGATCAGGTCCGGACGACCCCTCGGCACCCTCAATCCCTTCAGAAATCGAGGACACCGTGAACGACAACTCTACCCAGCGGAACAGCTTCATGGCCGCACTCTCCCTGGCCGAGCAAATGATCAGCGAGTCGCAGACGCTGCCGACCGAGTTCACGGTCACGGCGCAGCCGTGGTCGCCGGCAGAGCCCAGGCTTTCCTTCTACTTCCACGACGACATTCCGGGGCTGCGCCAGTTCCGTGATGACCAGATGCTGACCGAGTCCATGGAGACGCGGAGCGACGGGTCGGTGTACATCGAGGCGGCCCGTGAGGTTCGCGGCGTGCGGGTGGTGGCGTGGACGCTCATGCCGAAGAGCGCCGCCCCGGTGCAGGTGGTGACCTTGTCCGACGCGGTGGCCCTGCTGGGCGCCCTGCCGATGCCGATCGGTGTCCCGGCCCCGGGTGAGTTGGCCGAGCAGCGGCACCTGATGGACGCGTTGGACCACGTGCTGGAGCACCTCGCGGATGAGCGTCCGGCGGTGCAGCTGTGAGCGCCCTGGCCATGACGTGCCTGGCCGTGGGCATCTACGCGGCGTCGCTGGTCCCGTTCCTTGCGCTGGTCGATGCGGACATGCCGGAGCACCTGCTGCCGCACGTCGTCCGCACCCTGCCCCTCACCCTCGCCGCGCTGCTGATGCTCCTCGGAGGCACCCGTGTCCGCTGACCAGACCGCTCGCCACGAACTGCGCGACTGCTTCCTGAGCGACAGCCGCGACCGCTTCGATGCTGCTGCCGACGCGTACCATCTCGCGGTCATCGCGGTCCGGCCGCCGCTGTCGAAGGGGCCTGACCCGGTCATCGAGCTGAGCGAGGCCGAGCAGCAGTTCCTGCGGTTCGCGCTGGAGCTGGCCGCTGACCGGATGGCCGAGCACGGCGACGAGTTCGACGCCGACGACGATGCCGCGCTGGAGACCCTGCGCCGCCTCACCGGGGAACAGGAGCAGGCGACCCCGGCGGCCGACTTCTACCAGCCCGGCTACACGTACACGGACACGGACCCCGAGTGGCGGTTCCGCTGCGACACGGTCACCACTCACCCCGAGGACGGCGAGCGCACCGCGCTGGGCTGGCGGCGCTTCCGGGGCGAGTGGGACGCCATCGCTTACGGCGAGGACGACTGGGACCTGGCCAAGTTCGACGGCCGCGCCACGACGGGGGCACCCCGTGGCTGACCGCGACAGCACGTTCGCAGGTACATGGCGGCGCCCCCGGCAGGACGGCATGGGCCACTCCCTCCGCGAGATCCAGGACCGCCGCAGCTTCGACCAGGAGCCCGCGTCCGGCGTGTCCTGCGCCATCACCCTCCCCATCGCACTCGCCGCCTCCGGTGGTCTGTGGTGGGCCCTGTACGAGGGCGGCACCGCCCTGATCGGAGCCATCGCATGACCGACGTCATCGACCTTGAGGCCCGCGTGGCCGAGCTGGAAGAAGAGCGGGATGCGCTCACGGACCAGGTGAAGGGCCTCAAGGAAGAGGCCGACGACCTGACCCGAGAGAACGAAGCGCTGACCGAGAAGATCGCCGACGCCGAACACCTGGCGCAGGAACTCGTTCGGGAGCTGACCCGCCGATGACCGACACCGCGCTGGCCGGGGCTCAGGCCCCGGCCGCCGGACCCACCGTCCTCGGATGGTTCGAGCCCGGCAGCACCGACTGGCACACCGCCCGCGCGGCCGGCATCGGCGGGTCCGAGATCGCCGCCGTCCTCGGGATCAGCCCGTACGAGTCCCGGTTCTCCCTCTGGCACCGCAAGCAGGGGCTCCTCGCCCCCGTCGAGGAGTCCGAGGAGATGTACTGGGGGAAGGTCCACGAACCCGGCATCTGCGCCCGGTTCGAGCAGCTGCACCCCGAGCTGGTCATCGACTCGTCGCCGACGTACTCGCACTCGGCCCGGCCGTGGCAGATCGCAAATCCGGACCGGCTGATCGTCACCGACCTGGCCACCGCCCTGCCCACCGCGATCATCGAGGCGAAGACCGCCCGTGATGAGCACGGCTGGGGCAAACCCGGCACGGACGAGATCCCTGTCCACTACCGAGCGCAGTGCCTCTGGTACCTCGACGTCCTCGGACTCACCACCTGCCACGTCGCGGTGCTGATCGCCGGGTCCGAGTACCGCGAGTACACCGTCGAGCACGACAAGGCCGAGGCGCTGCTGATGCGCGAGGCCGGCGCCGAGTTCATGCGCACGGTCCGGCAGCACGAGCGCCCCGACATCGACGGCCACACCGCCACCTATGCGGCGATCAAGGCCCTGCCCGAGGGCCAGGACGACATCGACATCGAGGTCAGCGCCGAGCGTCGCGACCGGTACTTCGCCGCGCTCGCGGCCGCCAAGCAGGCGGACGAGGAGAAGCGCGCCGCGGCCGGTCTCCTCCTCGACGAGATCGGGACCGGCCGGCGCGCGGTGTGCGAGCGCCGCACGATCGCGACCCGCACCGTTCGCGACGGCCGCACCTACTCCCTTCAGCCCGCCCGGAACCGGAGCACCTCATGACCAACACCACCGTGTCCACCGCTGTCGCCGTACAGGAGTCCGGGCCCGGCGCCCTCGTCGCCCAGTGCCGCGGTGACATCGAGCTCGTCATGCCGTCGCACATGCAGAAGCGCGTCGGTGCCTGGATCCGCACCACGCAGGGCCTGCTCCGCCGGGACCCGAAGCTGCTGAAGGCAGCACAAAACGACGTCGGCCAGTTCATGTCCGTCCTCCTTGACGCCGCGCGTCTCGGCCTGGAGCCGGGCACCGAGCAGTACTACCTCGTCCCCCGCTGGAGCAAGGCCAAGCGGTGCACCGAGGTCACCGGAGTCCGGGGCTACCAGGGCGAGATCGAGCTCATGTACCGGGCCGGTGCCGTCTCCTCCGTGATCGTCGAAGTGGTCTACAGCAACGACCAGTTCACGTACCGGCCGGGCCACGACGAACGCCCGCTGCACGAGATCGACTGGGATGCCGACGACCGCGGCGAACTCCGACTGGCCTACGCGTACGCCGTGATGAAGGACGGCGCCACGTCGAAGGTCGTCGTACTGAACAAGGGCCACATCGCGAAGGCCCGCGCCAAGTCCGACGCCGCGGACAAGGACTGGTCGCCGTGGAACACGGACACCGAGGCGATGTGGTTGAAGACGGCCGCGCACCGGCTGACGAAGTGGGTGCCCACGTCGGCCGAGTACATCCGCGAGCAGCTGCGCGCACACGCCGATGTCGCAGCCGAGCAGGCGCCGGCCGTGCTCGCCCCGCTGCCTCAGCCGCTCGACCGCGGCGACGAGGACGAGGCGATCGACGCCGAGTTCGTCGACGAGGAGGCGTGACCATGTTCATCCTCCGCAGCACGCACGCCGCGCTCCAGGCCCAGTACGAGCGGGTGGTGGAGCAGCGCGACGCCGCCCGCCGCGAGGCCCGCACCGCGCTCACCACCACCCGCACCACGGCCGGCCAGTACACCAGCGCCGACACGATCCTGGCCCGGGTGCGTATGGCCCGGCTCATGGACGCGGTTCGGTACGGCGACCGCATCGACCGCCTGCTGCGGGCGGTCGTCCGCCTCCGGGCCGAGAACGCCCGACTGGTCCGCACCGTGGCCCGGTTGCAGGCCGGGTACGACAGCGCGACCGGCCTCGACAACCCGGCCCTGGACGAGGGCAGGCACTGGCAGCAGCGTCGCAGTGACCGGCCCGTCCCGAAGGCGGTGGAGTCGTGAAGCTCCCCGCGTTCCTGCGCCCGCGCGGCCAGCACCGCGCCCCGGCCACCGCGACGTTCACCCCGCACGGCGTCCTCGACGGCGCCCGCTGGCTGGTCTGCGAAACCACCACGTGCGCCCACCTCACCACCCGCCACCAGCCCGCACACCCCGGCTGGACCTGCACCGAATGCCACACCCTGAAGGGGGACCAGTGAAGCGTCTCGGAATCCTCAGCAACCTGACCCCGCAGACCCCCGACGGCCTACAGCCCGGCGACAACTGGCGCACCGCGGCCGCGTGCAAGGCGGCCACCGACCCGGAGGTCTTCTTCCCTGTCGGTGAAGGGCCGGCCGCTCAGCAGCAGACCGCCGACGCCAAGCGGATCTGCCACACCTGCCCCGTCATGGACACGTGCCTGCGTTGGGCGATCGACGAGCGGCAGGACGTCGGGATCTGGGGCGGGCTCGACGAGCGGGAGCGGCGCCGCATCCACAAGCGCAAGCCGAAGACCGGCGACGCCACCCCGAAGCCGGTCCGTACCCCTGCCAGCGTCCTCGCCGACAAGTCCGCCCCGCTACCCGGCGGACACGTCACCTGGACCGGCAGCAGCCCCGTCATCGTCCACGGCGAGGAGTACACGGCCCCGCAGTTGGCTTGGTTCGTCGCGTACGGCGAGCGCCCCGCAGGGCACCTCACCCGCTCGTGCTCCCAGCGCGGATGCATCACGCCCGAGCACCGTCTCGATGCGGCCGGCCGGAAGGCGCTGCACGGGTCCCGGGCCGGGTACCTGGCGCATCGCCGCCGGGGTGAGAAGGCGTGCGATGAGTGCCTGGCCGCGAACCGGGCTGAGCAGCCGCGCCGCAAGACGAAGGTGCCCGAGTGCGGGACCCGGTCCGGCTACCAGGCCCACCGCAAGGCGGGCAAGACCGTGTGCACCCCGTGCCGCGAAGCGAACGCCCACGCGGACTGGCTCCTCCGCAACACCGGCACCGCGAAGTCACGCACCGCCGCCTGACCCGCCCGGCCCGGGGCCGTGCGCCCCGGGCCACCACGACCGTACGGAAGAAGGACCATGGGCTACGAGCTCCGCCGGCAGATGCGCGAAGAACTGGGACCGGACATCACTGGTCTTCAGCGTGCGGTCGCCCTGGAGATCGCCGACGACGCGAACGAGACGACCCGTGAAAGCTGGGCCACCCTCGAAGCGCTCGCCCGGTGGACCGCGGCCAAGGATGCCAGCGTCGTACGGAACGCCCTCAAGCGGTTGTCCGCAGCGGGCTGGGAGTTCCGGGTTCCAATCGGTAAGGGCAAGGACGGACGGGTCCTGTACGCGGTGCCTGGTACCCGGATGACGTTCCTCGTTCCGCCCCTCCAAGGGGGAGCCACGGCTACCCCTTTGGGGACTCAAGGGGGAGCGGGGGCACCTTCAGAAGGAGCGGGGGCTACCCCTTCACCCCCACAAGGGGGAGCGGGGGCACCTTCAGAAGGTGCCGGGGCTCCTTCAGAAGGTGCCGGGGCTCCCCCCTTCTCCTCACCCCCTCAGCCACCTCATGTAGTTAAAGACTCTTCTCCGGCCGAGCAGCATCTCGAAGCCTTCGGCGCCTTCTGGCTGATCTACCCGAAGAAGAAAGCCCGCGAAGAAGCACGCAAGGCCTGGACCGCCGCCCTCGAACGCGGCGCCACCCCCGAGCACATCACCACCGCAGCCCAGGCCTACGCCCGCGAACGCGCCCAGCAGGACCCCAAGTACACGAAGTACCCCGCCACCTGGCTGAACAAGGGCTGCTACGACGACGAGCTCGAGCCCACCGGCCGCCCCCAGCTGCGCGCCGTCGGCGACTACCAGCCGTGGACCAACCCCGAAGACCAGTCCGCCTACTACGACTCCCTGTGAAAGGCGCACCCATGGACCTCGCGCCCGCGGTCGACTTCACCCGCGACAACTTCGCCCACCTCCTCGCCGGCCGAAACCTCACCGCCGAACAGGTCAACGTCCGCGACGGCAACCCGTACAGCGAGATGAACCTCATTCGCCGCGGCATCGCTCAGGCCCGCACCACCGTCCCGCACATCTACCGCAACGCCATCGCCGAACTCCCCGAAGCCCTCGGCTGGACGGCCGAGCTGTGCACCACCGCCCGCACCGATCAGGAACGCCGCGACGCGATCATCCCGACCATCGGCCGCGGCCGGTCCCTGCTCCTCCTCGGCCCGACCGGCGTCGGCAAAACCCACCAGGCGTACGGCGCGGTCCGGGCGCTTGCCGTGTCCGGGGTGTCGATGACGTGGGTCGCCACCTCCTCAGCGGACCTGTACGCCGCACTCCGCCCGCGCAACGGCGTCGACTCCGAGACCGAGTTCCGCCGCTACGCCCACGCCCGACTCCTCCTCGTCGATGACCTCGGCGCCGCGAAGTCTTCCGAGTGGACCGAAGAGATCAACTTCCGGCTGGTCAACCACCGGTACGAGAACCAGCTCCCCACCCTCCTCACCTCGAACGTGCTGCCCAAGCAGCTCGCCGACCGGCTCGGCGACCGCGTCGCATCCCGCCTCACCGAGATGTGCGACCGCTCCGTCATCACCGGCACCGACCGCAGGAGAGCCGCATGAGCATCAGCGAGCAGGACATGGCCGCCATCCGCAAGCAGGGCGACCTCAAGGAGTTCCTCAAGCAGGTCCAATCGGACGCGCACGCGGAGAATCGGCGCCGCCGCACCCTCGTCCTCCGGTACCCCGACCTGGCCGAGCAGCTGAAGAAGCCCCCACACCGGCACACCACCCCGCAGGACTGGACCGGGTACATCCCGCCGGCCACCGACTGCACGGGCGCGCTCAACACCACGCCGTGCCGGGCCGCGCTGCTGGCGCTGGTGGCCGAGGCCGAGCGCCGCGAGCAGGAAGGGCGGGCCGCCGCATGAACCCGTTCCCGCCGGCCGCCGCGGCGATTGTCGCCGCCGCCATCGACGACTACCGGCTGATCGTCCCGCCCGAGGAGCAGACCCCGGCCGGGCTGACCGACCGGATCGGCCAGTACCTGCTCAGCTCCGGGTACGCGGTCCGGCCCGACGTGCGGGAGGCGGCGTGACGACCGCTCTGGACCGCACCCGCGCACTCCTCGACCAGCCCCCGCCCGATGTGATCCCCGGACAGCTTGCTGCGCCTCACGGGCCCCGCATCGGCTCGTTCTGCACCGGCTACGGCGGCCTCGACATGGCCGTCGAGACAGTGTTCGGCGGGTCGCCGGCGTGGGTGTCGGACATCGACCCCGGGGCCTCGCGGATCCTCGCCCACCACTGGCCGGACGTCCCGAACCTCGGCGACCTCACTACCACCGATTGGTCCACTGTCGAGCCCGTCGACATCGTGTGCGGCGGCTACCCCTGCCAGCCCTTCAGCAACGCCGGCAAGCGGAAAGGAACCAACGATGACCGCCACATCTGGCCCGACATTGCCCGTGCCCTTGGGGTTCTACGACCCCGAGTCGCAGTCTTTGAGAACGTCGGCGGACACCTTCGACTCGGATTCGACATCGTCCTCCGTGACCTTGCCGAGCTCGGGTTCGATGTTGAGTGGGACGTTGTACGCGCGTCGGAGGTCGGCGCTCCCCACCCCCGCCGCCGGCTCATCATCCTCGCCACTGCTCAAGACGCCGACCGCCAACCTCGCGGTGAACGGTGGGAGTCAGCACCCGGAGAAGCGGAAGTCGGGCGGGCACGGACCGACGCTGGCCGACGAGGTGGAGCACCTGCTACCCACGCCGACCGCGACGCCGTACGGCAACAACCAGTCGCCGAGCCCCGGCGCCGCAGTACGACCGTCGCTGAACTCTCTCGCGCCGTCGCTGCTGCCGACACCGGTCGTGGCCGACTCGGCGAACACGGCGAACTTCCGGCCGGACGGGACGCCCTACGGCGAGGGGTACGGACCGACGCTCCTCGATGCGGCACGGACACTGCTGCCGATGAAGCTGCTTCCCACTCCGGACACCGGAACGAGCCCCAACGGGCATGGACGGCGGGGCGGGCGGAAGGGCAACGGGCACCAGTCGGGCGCCTCGCTGGACGTGGTCACAGCATCTCTGACTGGGGCGCCTACACCCCCGCCATCCGACGGTGGGAAGCCGTCCTCGGACGACCCGCCCCATGGGCAACTGACGATCGAAACCGCCTAAGCCCCGACTTCGTCGAGTGGCTCATGGGCCTGCCCTCCGGTCACGTCACCGCCGTCCCCGGACTCACCCGCACCCAGCAGCTCCACGCCCTCGGCAACGGGGTTGTACCCCAGCAGGCCGAGGCCGCGCTGCGGCTGCTCGCCGCACGGGCCGGCATCACCACCCCGCACCCCGCATGAACACGGCTGCGCCCGCCGGCTCGACCCCGGCGGGCGCCCTCCCAGCATCGCATCCGGCACCACCCCACCCACACCCAGGAGCAACCATGACCGACCAGCCCGCCGCCGACCGCAACGGCCTCGCCGCGCTGCTCGCCCACCACGCCGACGTCCTCGCCGCCCGCTGGTACGCCGTCGCCCCCGGGCCGGGAGCCTGGGAGGTCGCTGCCGCACTGGCTCTCCGTGACCACGCCGCCGACCTGACTGCCGAGGAGGAGACCCCGTTCGTCCGGGAGTTCCTGGATTCGGTCCTGGCGTTCGAGGCCGAGCGGTCCCCGGCCCGGCTGGTCCTCGGCACCCCGGCCGACACCCGCGACCGGGCGGCCGAGGTGTCCGACCTGAGCGCCGAGGTGGACAAGCTGATCCGCTGGCACAAGGAAGACGGAGCGCAGGCCGTCAAGGCGCAGACCACCATCGCGCGTCTGCGCGCCGAGCGCACCGAGCTCAACCGCCGTCTGACCTGCCTCCAGGGAGACATGCGGGACATGGAGACCCACGTGCGGGAGCAGGACGCCGAGGTCGAGCAGCTGCGGGCCGAGGTGGAGCGGCTGCGCGCCAACCGGGAGTGGTGGAAGCGGCAGGCACATACCGCCCTGTCGCACCCCGCAGACGCCGACCGGGCCACCGTGCTCCGGGAGGCCGCCGACGCGATCGAGACCACGCAGCACCAGCGCGACGACGAAGCGGCCGAGCAGTACGGCGCGCTGGAGCCCGATGACGAGGCCGAGCACCGCGCCGTTCACCGCGCTGCCGCCGAGCTCCGCCGCCTGGCCGACGAGGCGCAGCAGCCCGACACGGTCGACACCGAGGAGCCGACCCGATGAGCGACACCGGGCTGAACGGTCGTCGGACCGCCGCCCTCCGCTCCCTTGCGCAACGACCCGCCATCCGACCCGCCCAATTCCCCGGCGAAACTCCGCCTGGCGGTGACCTCCCAGACGATCCGGAGCAGGCCGCCCGCTACCTCAATGCCCGCTACCTAGGCCTGCCGTTCTCAGAGGAGCCGACCCGATGAGCGACCGCGAACAGCTGCTCCACCTCGCCGACCGGGCCCGACGCGGCGTCGCACTTCCCGCCGAACACGACGCGCTGGGCGCCGGAATCACCGCCATGGCCGAGCGCCTGAACCTCCTTCAGCGTGGCGCCATCGAGCGGTCCGCCCTCCTCGAAGAAGCCCGCGACGCACTGGAGACAGCCGGGATCACCGAGGCCCACGGCGGTGACTCCTGGCCCCGGCTCGTGCCCGCGATCGAGGAACTGGCACAGCGCGCCGATCGGGCCGAGGCCGCCATCGAACGCGTGCGGGCCCTACACCGCGACGCCTACCCCGACCACCCCGGACGCAGCTGCACCGCAGGCTGCGGCACCTGGCCCTGCCCCACCAACCGAGCCCTCGACCAGCAGCAGCCCAACACCTGACCCCGTCGGCCGCCCGGACCCCACCCGGGCGGCCACCCCCGCACCCCATGACCACCGCACGCCCGCAAGGAGCCACCGTGAACGCCGCTGCTGACCTCCGACAGATCGCCACAACGTGGGCCGACCTCAACGACGCCCTCGGGGCACCCCCCGTCATCGCCGGATTCGGGCGCGGCCTACGCGGCTACCTCGCCGCCATCGAGGACACCGACCCCACCACCGCCGCCGAACTCCGTGCCCTGGAACGGGACCCGGCGCAGCTCGGCGCCCGCCCCATCCCGATCCGGCTCCAGGTGTACGGCGTCATGCGCACCGTCGAAGCCGCACTCCTCGGCTGCGCCGGGGCGGTCGCCGAGCACGTTCAGCGCCCCCCGATCCCCATGCCAGCCCCGCGCCGCGCAGCCCACGCCAAGACGCGCGCCGAGCGCCTCGTGTGGGAGGACCATGCACGCCGCGTCCAAGCCGTCCAGGACGATGCCGCAGACCCCCGCCGATGGAAGTGGACCGGAGCACAGCCCAGCGCCCCGTACACGGCCCTGTGGCTCCTCGGACGGGTCACCGGCAGCCCCGGGCCCTTCCGGCCGCTGGAGGCTGGCCAGCAGCAGCACATCACCCACGTGGCCGCTGAGGCCCGGCACCGCATCGAGCAGGTCCTCGACACCGGGGCCGAGGAAGCGACGCTGTCCGTGCCCTGCCCGCGGATGATTCACCAGGTGTTCCCCTGCGGCGGCACCATCACCGTGTACGGCGGGGCCGGCGCGAGCCCCCTCGCCAACTGCTCGTCCTGCGGCGGGGTGTGGACCGAACTCGGGGCAGCCGCCTGACCGTTGACATAGAACCCTGGGTTAGATACAGTTCTCCCCGTGAACGCGATCCCATGGCGGGACCGGGTCCACGGGGAGGACCAGCTGGTGGAACAGCTCCAACTCCTCGTCTCCGAATCCGCCAAACGAAGAGCGCTCGCCCTGCTCGACGGTGTAGCCGAACTCGGAACCGTGGCCAACGTGGCTCGCGATCTCGGGAAGAGCTGGAACGCCGTCGACGCGGCGATCAAGAAGAACGGGCCAGGCCCGACAACCACATAGAGCAGGGCCGGACGGCAGCTCCCGGGTGGTGGAACACCCGAGGCGCGCGCGCCGCCCGACCCCAGACCGGAACCATCCTGATCTACCCAGGAGGCTCGGCCATGGCCGATCTTTTCACGCCCGCCCCCGTGCGCGAACCCCTCACCCCGGACACGCCCACGGCGCTGCGGCAACGCGTCCATGAGCAGCACTGCACCCGGTGCCGCACCCTCACCGCCGACGCCGACGCCCGTGCCGCTGCGAACGGCGCCTCGATGGCCCGCCGCAACCGTCAGCAGCTCGACCTCCGCACCTGCCGTACGGCGGTGGCCTGATGCCGCGCTGGCCCCACGTCTCCCCGCTCGTCTACCCGGCCGCCACGCTCTCCGCCGCATCCCTCGCCTGGACCACCTGGTCCCTCGTCGACCTCCTCGGCACCGGCGCGATCGGCCTGACCGTCGCCGCCGGCGCGGACGTCGTGTGGGCGTCCGTCATCGTCGCCGAGGCCCGCGGCCTCCACGTCGACGTCAAGGGCCGGAACATCGTGCCCGGCATCGGCTGGGCCGCGCTCCTCGCCGTCGCTGGACTCCTCGTCTGGCACGGCCTGCTCGACGGCAGCGTCCCCATGGCCGCAGCCGGGCCGCTCCTGCCCCTCGGCGCGAAGGTCGTATGGCTCCTCGCCCTCGTCGACGGCCGCGACCCCGCCGCGCTCACCGACGACGAGCAAGCCGTGATCGCCTCCATGGAGCGCGGCATGGCGTTCGAGGAGGAGCAGCACCGGATCGAGATGCGGCGCCGCGAGATGGCCGCCGAACGCGCGCTCGCCGAGGTCGACGTCGACTTCCGCATCGAGATCAGCCGCCAGGACAAGGGCCGCGAACTCGCCCGCCGAGCACGGATCGCGATCAGCCCGATCACCCCCGAGCAGCCCCCGAGCGCCGCGAGCATGCCCCCGATCGCCCCGCCACCCGCACCGGCCCCGACCAGCGCGAGCATTGCCGATCTCGCCCGCGAACACGTCGCGATCACCCCGAACAACTCCGACGCCGTCGACGCGATCCTCGCCCGCCGACCTGACGCCGACCGGCCCTCCGTCGCAGCAGCTGTTCGCCGTGCTCGCCGCACTGCCGACGGCATGGCAGGCGGCTACGGATGACTGCCCTCTGCTGGTTCTTCCCGATCGCCGCCGCGGGCGCCCTGCTCGTCCTCTGCGTCCTCGCCGCGCACGACGTCCCACCCATCACCGGGACCGTCGCCCTCGTGCTCACCCTCGCCGCCCTCGGGCTGGCCATCCTCCACTGAGGACCCCTCGTGACCGATCGCCCGATCACCACCCCGACCCGCATCATCCCGGCCGGGGCCCCGCTCCCAGGACGCCCGCCGCTGCCCGGTGAGCTGCCTCCGTGGTGGGAGAAGACCGCACCGCCCGCGCCGCCCGCTCAGCCCCCGGTCGTGCCCCCGTCGCCCGCACCCGAGCCCCCCCCGCTTCCCGCCCCGCAGGTGCATGTCCACGTCGTCATGCCCTGGGAGCCCGAGCCCGAGCCGACCCGGCGGGAACGCCTCTGGGCCTGGGTGCGGACCATCGGCCGGCCCTGGCAGATCAGCGGCGCCCTGCTCCTGGCCGTGCTCCCCATCCCCGGCACCGGCTACAGCGCCGCCACCACCTGGGCCAGCGCCGTCACCGAGACCCGCGACACCTGGGGCCAGAGCGCCGGATACGCCCTCGCGCTCGCCCCGCTCACCATCGCCGTGACCCGCATCGTCACCAGCGGCGGCACCCTCCGCCGCCTCCTGCTCCTCACCATCTCCCTCGTCGGCGTCACCGGGGCCATCCACCTCTACGACCCCGTCACCTGGATCACCGGAGTGCACCCGTCATGATCACCACCCAGACCGGCGCCACCCTCGCCGCGTGCGCCATCGCCATCGCCATCCTCGGCCTCCAGCTCCGCAAGTGGTGGATCGGCGGGCGCGCCTGGAAAGACCTGCTGCACACCGTCCAGGGCTTCATCACCGGCGCGCTGGGTACCGCGTGCGCTGGTGGTCTCCTCGGCTGGCTCGCCGGATGCACCCGACAGGTCGCCAACGGCGGTGGCGGGAAGGCCGTCACCGGGGTCACCGGCACCGACTCCAGCGCCCCCATTGCCACCGGCTCCATCGGTCAACTCAGCGAAGAGGGCGGTGTCGTCGTCTTCCTGATCGCGGTCATCCTCTTCGCCACGTACAAGGCCGTCGGCAAGGACGAGAAGGGCAAGCTCCTCGGCGCCATGGTCGCCGGATTCATCCTCTGCGCCACGGCGGGGGTCGCCGGGATGCTCCACGGCCTTCCCGAGCTCGTCAACGGGCTCGGTCTCAGCGGGAAGAACATCCTCGGGGGCGACGTCTGATGAGCGGCACCAAGACCACGGCCATGCAGCGTCGCGCCCGCACCCTCACCGCCGGGCAGCGCATCCTCGCCCGGCACCTCACCGCCCGCGCCGCCGCCTGGGTGCGCGCCGGCCGCCGTACCGATCTCGACGGGGTCGCGGCGATCCTCGGCTGCATCCTCCGCCTGATCCTGCTCGCCGCCGGGGCCTACGCGGTGTGGTGGCTGATCCGGCGCTGGCCCGTCATCCTCTGGGCCGTCGTACCGCTCTGGTGCTGGGCCGCGATCCGCGCCCTCGGCACCGACGACGAGCAGGCACCCGAGGAGCCCCCCGCGCTGCCTTCCCGCGACGCAGTGATCCTGCTCCTTCACGAGGTCCTCGGAGACCGCCCCGCCGTACACCTCTCCGAGGTCCTCACCCACCTCCAGTCCAAGGGCCAGGCGAAGGGCTGGACGGTGGCCGACCTCCGGGCCCGGCTGGAGGCCCTCGGCATCCCCGTCGAGCTGAAGGTGAAGGTGGGTCGGAAGGGGCCGACCAGAGGCATCGTCAAGGCCGCTCTTCCGCCCCTCTCCCAGCCCGAGGAGACCGAGCCGTCTCCCGTCCCGTCTCCCACCGTCTGACCTGCACGTCTACCACGCCGTCTACCGGCATCTACCCACGTCTCCCGGCAGATCTGCCGCCGGTCTACCCGCCCCCGAGAGGACCCGATGAGCGCCGAATACGACGAGATGACCACCGCCGACGTGATGAGCGACGAAGAGATGCGCGAGTACGAGCAAGCCGCCGAAGCCCTGCTCGACGCGCAGGACGAGGAGCGGTGGGCCGCCGAGGAAGCGGCCGCGGCCGAGACGGCGCAGCCCGGCGACGACGAGCCGTGGGAAGGCCTCGCCGACGGCGAGGAGCGCTGACCCCAAGACCAACCCCGGAGCGGCCGACTCACTGCCAGGCGACCGGCCGCCCCGGGTCCGTCCCCATCACAGAGACAGGCCCCGATCATGGCACTCACGAAGACGATCAGCATCAAGGATCTCGCACAGAAGAACGAGCGGTCACAGGCGAAGCGGGCCGAGGAGAAGGCCTCCACCGACACCGCCAAGAAGGGATGATGGCGCCCATGGAGACCCTGGACGGCACCTTCGCCGCCATCATCAACCGCGACCAGTCCGACGAATGCCGAGCCCACCCCGGCGCCGTCCCCGCCGCCCACTGCCTGTCCTTCGAGACACCGGAGGGCACCCACCTCGTCCAGCTCGACAGCATCGGCATGCTCCCGATTCCGGAACAGGGAGAGACCATCGTGCTCCACGACCAGCCCGTCATTGTGGACCGGGTCGAGACCGCTTACACCCGCACCGAAGACGGCCGCCCACAGATCTACACGCAGCTCGTCGTCATCCCCGTACAGGGCTGACACCAGACATCTGTCAGTCGCGGTCCGTACCGTGGAGACCACAACATCCGCTGGACTGTGAGCTGGCTGCCACACCCGACGGAGGACTCGAAGCCCCGACCATCACGGTCGGGGCTTCGTCGTGAACTACAGCTGTAGTTGCACAACCCCCAGGCCATGCCCCATAGTGGGCGGCAGATCCGGCGTGCCCGGAAACAGACAGCCCGCCCGACGTGGCGGGCCTTCGCATTTCCTTCACGCGGCACACACCCCCATGACACGATCCCCCCACACAGCATCCCTGGGGGGAATCATGCGCATCCGTACCGCCACCGCACTCGCCGCCGGCCTCCTGCTCGCCCTCACCGGTTGCAGCAGCGACAGCACCCACTACACCGCCGACGACTGCGCCGCCGCCATCACCGCCACGTCGACCAAGACGGACCGGCCCGCCGAATGCGCCGACACCTCCGACGAGGACTACGAGCTGCTGATCACGGCGTACATCATCAAGCAGTCACGCACCGGGAGTTGACGGAGGTGGCGCCCGTGGCCGGCAACCCCCGCAACGGCAGCCGCTACCGCTCGCTCTGCGTCCGGCAACGCGCCCTCGGGCTCCCGTGCTGGCTCTGCGGCCACGACATCCGGTACGACATCCGCGGCCCCGACGCTGGCAAAGACCCCGATGCGTTCACCCTCGACCACCTCGTGCCGCTCAGCAAGGGCGGCTCGCTCCTGGACCCCGCGAACGCCCGATCAGCACACCGACGCTGCAACTCGGCTCGCGGCAACCGCACCTCGGTCAAGCAGCGGCGCGCCTCGCGAAGGTGGTGAGTCCGTGCTCTACGTGATCACGGGACCGCCAGGCGCCGGCAAGTCCAGCTACATTCGGGCACACGCCAAGGCCACCGACATCGTCATCGACCTCGACCTCATCGCGCTCGCCATGGCCGGACCCGGCGCGGACCACCACAACCACAGCCCCGAGCTGCTCCGCGTGGTCCACCGGGCCCGCAGCGCAGCCGTGTTCGAGGCCGAGCAGCTGGCCAACAGGGTCGACGTCTACCTCATCCACACGATGCCGCAGGCGAAGGCTCGCGCACGGTACAAGCGCCTCGGAGCACAGATCATCACCATTGATCCAGGCGAGGCCATCGTCAGGCAGCGCGTCAAGGACATGCGGCAACCAGCCATGGAAGCCGTCGTGACCAGGTGGTATCGCGACCGACGCAAGGGCGGATCACGCCCCGTCACCACCCAGGCATCACGCACCTGGTGACCGCCCCGGGGCACTCAACGGCTCGCTCATCCGAGCGCCGATGGGCCGTGCCGGGGGAGAGTGAGTCAAAAGTCGAGCGCAAGGGGCGGCGACCCAAACGCCCCTGTCGCCGTGATTTTTGCGCGGCCATTCTCAAAGCCGATCTTGACTCGAATCCCAACACTGACCCCAAGATCACCATCACCCTCCGTGATGTAACCCTGCGTGATGGGAGTGCGTGATCATGATCGAAGATGAGATTCGAGATGAGCTTGACAAACTCGGTGTGACCTCGGTGTCTCCGGGCATGTCGGCCGTCGCAATCAAGCTCGCTGCCGCTCTCGACGCCATCGATTCTGGTGACGCTCCGACAGCTCAAGCCGTCGTCGCGGACAAGTTGGCCACGGTCATGACCAAGCTCCGCGCCCTTGCACCACCGGCTGTGACGGGAGACGCTGTCGATGACCTCACTGATCGACGGGCCAAGCGCCGTGGCGCCTGAAGAAACCCCAGGTCAGTACGGTGTGCAGCGGCCGAGGGTGTTCACCGCTCCTCCTTACACGTCGTCAGCGGGGCAGGAAGCTGTTGAACTGGCCGCGCATGCCGGGCTGGTGCTTGACGACTGGCAGCAGCACGCGATGCACGTGGGCCTTGCCGAGCGGTCGGACGGCTCGTGGGCGGCGTTCGAGGTCGCAGTGAACGTCCCTCGCCAGAATGGCAAGGGCGGGATCATCGAGGCCCGGGAGCTGTGGGGCCTGTTCATCGGTGGCGAGCGCCTGATCCTGCACTCGGCGCACGAGTTCAAGACGTCGATCGAGGCGTTCCGGCGGATCGTTGCGTTGGTCACGAACTGTGACAGCCTGCGGAAGCGCGTCAAGGCGGTCCGTCGGACGACCGGCGAGGAAGCCATCGAGCTGCTCACCGGGCAGCGGCTGCGGTTCCTGGCCCGCTCCGGTGGCAGCGGTCGCGGGTTCACCGGCAACACGAACATCTTCGACGAGGACATGATCCTGGGCGATGACGCCATGGGCGCGCTGATGCCGACCATGGCCGCGGTGAAGGATCCGCAGGTCTGGTATTTCGGCAGCGCTGGGATCGGTTCGCCGTCGCAGCAGCTGGCCCGGTTGCGGCGCCGTGCGCTCCTGGCGCTGGAGCGGGGCGAGCCTGACCCGTCGTTGGCGTACATGGAGTGGTCGATTGACCCTCACCTGAAGGAGTGTCCGACCGGGTGCACCGATCACGACGACCCGCGGTCGCCACTGTCGGTGGCGAAAGCCAACCCGGCGCTGGGCTACCGGCTGACGTTGGAGCACACGGAGCGGGAGCGGCTGACCATGTCCGATGAGATCTTCGCCCGCGAGCGGCTCGGCGTCGGCGACTACCCGTCCGACGGCGAGGACACGTGGCGGGTCATCGACGAGGACGTGTGGCGGGCCCTGGCAGACGGCACTTCGTCGATGTCGGACCCGGTGGCGTTCGCCCTCGACACGACGCCGGAGCGCTCGCATACGGCGATCTGCGGGGCCGGGGCGAACGGCGACGCCCGGCATGTGGAGGTCATCGACCATCGACCCGGTACTGGGTGGGCGCCGGAGCGCCTGGCCGAGCTGGTCGTGAGGTGGAAGCCGTGCGCTGTCGTCATCGATGAGGGCGGCCCCGCTGGGTCCCTGGTCCCCGCTGTACGCAAGGCGTTGCGGGACGTCGGGCTGACCGAGGACGAGGTCGACGTCCTGCTGCTCATCCCGAAGACGCGGCAGGTCGCTGCGGCGGCGGGCCAGTTCTTCGACGGGGTGGCCGAGCAGACCATCGTGCACCTGGACCAGGCGCCACTGTCCACCGCCCTAGCGGGCGCGGACAAGCGCCCGATCGGTGATGGGTGGGGCTGGGCCCGGCGCGGCTTGTCGGTGGACATCAGCCCGTTGGTGGGCTGCACGCTCGCCGCGTGGGGCCACGCAGAGCGGGCGGATGCAGAGCCGGAAGGGGCGCCGAACCTGTGGTGATTCTGATGGTGGAGGTGCTGTTCCTGCTGGTCGCTCTCGTCGGTGTGGCGTTGTGGTCGGTGCCGGCCGCGCTGGTGCTGGGCGGAGTGCTGGGTGTGCTGGCGGTTGAGCGGGCGCAGGCCCAACGGAAGGGGACGGCATGAGCCTCTTCGGGCTGTTCGAGGGGCGGGCGTCGCTGGAGAATCCGGCGGTGCCGCTGACGGATCAGTCGCTGGCTGAGTGGATGGGCGGGCCCCAGACGGACTCTGGGGTGCCGGTGTCCGAGACGTCGGCTCTGCACATGCCCGCGGTGTGGCGGTCGGTGGCGGTCATCGCCGGGGTGTCGGCGGCGCTGCCGCTCCATACGTACAAGGCCGGTACGAAGGACCGGACGGACTCGCCTCTGCTTGACGATCCGCACCCGGAGTTGACTCCGCTGGAGCTGTGGCGTCTGGCGTACGTGCACCGGGTTCTGTGGGGGAATGCGTACCTGCAGAAGCTGCGCGCGCCGACCGGGGCGGTCAAGGAGCTGTGGCCGATCAGCCCGTCGCGTGTGCAGGTGGAGCGGGTGCGGCCGACGGCGGACAACCCGGCGGGCAAGGTCTTCTACATCACGGACGACTTCGACCAGTTCCACGCTCTGACCAGCCGTGATGTCCTGCACATTCCGGGGCTGGGGTACGACGGGCTGACGGGGTGCTCGCCGGTGCGTGCGGCGTCGCAGGGCATCGGCCTGGCGCAGGCGGCGGAGAAGGGTGCGGCCAAGCTGTTCGGGTCGGGCAACCTCGTGTCGGGTGTGCTGCAGACCGAGCAGCGGCTGACGGCCGAGCAGGCGAAGGCGCTCAAGTCCAACTGGCAGGCGAAGGTCGGCGGGATCGAGAACGCGCAGCAGGTTGCCGTGCTCGACTCCGGGGCATCGTTTCAGCCGGTAACGATGCCGCTGAAGGACTCCCAGTTCCTGGAGTCCCGCGAGTTTCAGATCACTGAGATTGCCCGCATGTTCGGGGTGCCCCTCTTCCTCCTGATGGAGTCCTCGAAGAGCACGTCGTGGGGTACGGGTCTGGAGCAGCAGGCGCAGGGCTGGGTGACGTTCGACCTCGGTCCGACGTGGTTGGGGCCGACGGAGCAGCGCATCACGAAGGAATTGCTGCCCAAGGGCGAGTACGCGCACTACGCGCTGCAGGGGCTGCTCCGCGGCGACTCGTCCAGCCGGGCGACGTTCTACCGGGCGATGCGCGACACCGGCGTCATGTCGGCAAACGACATCCGCTATCTCGAAGAGCTACCCCCGATCCCCGGGCCCGAAGGCGACACGTACCTGCAGCCGACGTACATGGCCCCGCTGGGGTCCAACCCACTGGCCAACGACGGTGGGGCAGTCCCCGCCCGCGCGGCCGCTCTGATGGCCGAGGCGCGGCGCCTGCTGGCCCAGCATGCTGATGAAGGAGGCGAGGATGCCCACGACACTGACCGGAGCTGAGACGCGGCGCCTGGCCCTGGCGGACGCCGGGGTGCAGGTCCGCGCCGACGACGGGACGGCCCGGTTCTCCGGGTATGCCTCCGTGTTCAACAGCAGGACCGCGATTGGGAACCCGCTGCGCTGGGGGTTCTACGAGGAGATCGCCCCCGGCGCGTTCACCAAAACCCTGTCCGAGGGCGACGCCCGGATGCTCATCGACCACGATTCGTACTACGTCGTCAGCCGCTCGTCGGCCGGCACGCTGGCCCTGTCCGAGGATGAGCGTGGTCTCGCGGTCGACTCGGCCCTCGACCCGGAGCTGTCGTACGTGCGGGACCTGACGGCGAATCTCCGCAACGGCAACGTGTCGGGGATGAGCTTCGGGTTCTACGTCATCAAGGACGAGTGGAATCAGGAGGACGTAGAGATCGAGGGCGCCGACCCGGTGCAGGTCGACGTTCGGGTCATCCGCGAGGTCCGCCTTATCGAGGTGTCCGCGGTGACGTTCCCTGCCTACCCCGACACCGAGGCCGAGGTGAAGGCCGTAGCCCGTGCCCTCGACCACCGCGGCGACCTCGCCGCCCTCGAAGCACGGGCGCACTTCCGGCCCGAGCTGCTTGACCTCGTACACATCGACCGCGAGCCGGGTGGGTCCACTCGCGAGACGGATCCTGCTGAGCCGGCCGTGTCCACTCAGCCGACAGGCATCCCGCTCGATGTGCGCATGAAGGCGCTGGCTGCCCGCTACGGGCTCCCGCGCTGACCCACTCATCCCCTGCAGCCCTGGCATCGGCCGGGGCTGTTTGGCGTGCCGTGAAAGGACACCAACGCCATGACCACTCTTCTTCAGCGCGCCATCGACAGGCGTGCGTCCACCTGGTCCCAGATGCAGGAGATCCAGGCCCGAGCCGAGGGCGAGAGCCGCGACCTGACCGCCGAGGAGCGGGCATCGTGGGACGCGGCCGAGACGGACCTGACCGCCGCGTCGCAGGACGTGGAGCGGTTCGAGCGGCAGGCCCGCCTCGACACCGTTCAGCGCGACGCTGTCGTCGTCGCCGGGGCCGAACGGCCGGCCGAGACCGCCGAGGACCGGCAGGCCTCGGCCGAGGTCGCGTACCGGGACGCGTTCAGCGCGTTCACCCGCCGCGGCATGAGCGGCCTGACCAACGAGCAGCGCCAGCTGCTCATGTCGAACCAGGCCGAGGTCCGCGCCGGTGCCACGTCGCCCGGCTCGGCCGGCGGGTACTTCATCCCGACGGACACGCTCGCGCGGATCACCGAGACGATGAAGGCGTACGGCGGTCTGCTCGGTGCGGCGAACGTCATCACCACGGCGTCCGGGAACCCGCTGAACTGGCCGACGAACGACGACACCGCGAACGTCGGCGCGATCCTCGCCGAGAACGCGCAGATCACCGAGCAGGACGTCACCCTGGGGCAGAAGACCCTCGGGGCATACACCTACACCTCCAAGCTGGTGCGCTTGTCCCTGCAGCTGCTGCAGGACAACGCGTTCAACATGGACTCGTGGCTGGTCCAGAAGCTGGGTGAGCGCATCGGCCGGGCCGTGGCCGCGCACCTCGCGACCGGCACCGGCAGCAGCCAACCCGAGGGCCTGTTCACCAACGCCACCGCTGGCAAGACCGGTGCGGCCGGGCAGGTCACCGCGGTCACGTACGACGACCTGATCGACCTGCAGCACAGCATCGATCCGGCGTACCGGGCGTCGGCTCAGTGGGCCATGTCCGACAGCGCGCTGAAGACCGTGCGGAAGCTGAAGGACGGCGACGGTCGCCCGCTGTGGGAGCCGTCGGTGCAGATCGGTGTTCCGTCGTCGCTGCTCGGAGCGGCGGTGCTCATCGACAACGGCATTCCGGTTCCGGCCGCGTCCGCCAAGTCGATCGGGTACGGCGACATCAATGCCGCCTACGTCGTCCGGCAGGTCGCGGGCGGCCAGATGATGCGGCTGGAGGAGCGATACGCGGACTACCTGCAGGTCGGATTCTTCGGGTTCATGCGCCTCGACGCGAAGCCCGACGACGCGTCCGCGTTCCGCGTGTACGCGCACCCGGCGACCTGATCCACCTGTGCGGCCCCCGGCTTCTGCTGGGGGCCGCCCTCATCGGAAAGGGGGCGCGGGATGCCGCGCATCCGAGTTCTGCAGTCGATCGCCGGAGCCGACTTCTCGTGGGCGCCCGGTGACGTGATCGAGGTCGACGGGGCGGCGGCGTCCGCGTGGGCCGACGGAGAACGGGCCGAACTCGTCACCGAGAAGGCCGCACCGGAGAAGGCGACGCCGCGGTCGCGCGGCGGCGGGCGCGGTTCCCGGGCCGAGACCCGCAGCACGTGAGGAGTTGGCCGTGGCGCTGCTGACCCTGACCGAGGCGAAAGCCCAGCTCGACATCGAGACCACGGCCGACGACACCGAGCTGCAGGCGTACATCGATTCGCTGACCGCGGTCATCGAGGGGTACATCGGGCCGGTGGAGGACCGGGAGGTGGCCGAGACCGTTGACGGCCGCGGCACCCTGCTTGCCCTCCTGCACCCGCCCATCGTGTCCATGACGTCGATGACACCGGTCCTCGACGGCGGGCAGCCCGTGGATGTGACCCGTCTGCACATCGACGGCCCGTCCGGAACGGTGCGGCGCCTCGATGGCGGATCATTCTCCGGCGGCCCGTGGACCGTCGTCTACACGGCCGGCCGCGGCACCGTCGCGCCCACCATCAACCTCGCCGCCCGCATCCTGCTGCAACACCTGTGGCGGACGCAGAACGGGGGGGCCCGCGGCGGAGCCCGAGCCGATGACTTCGACGTCACAGAGCCCGTGGTCGGCTTCGGGTACGCGGTACCGAACCGCGTGCTTCAACTCCTGGAGTCGTTCAAGCAACCGCCTGGGATCGCGTGATGGGCACCTCTGCGGTACCCGCCGCGGTCGACGCCCTGCTCGCGATCCTGCGCGCCGCCCCCGCCCTGGCCGACGTGCGGATCGTGGACGGGCCCCCGCCGTCCACGAACCTCACCGAGCGGCACCGCATCTACGTCGGCTG
Organism: Streptomyces sp. NPDC104307; assembly: GCF_055584045.1. Classification (NCBI taxonomy): domain Bacteria; kingdom Bacillati; phylum Actinomycetota; class Actinomycetes; order Kitasatosporales; family Streptomycetaceae; genus Streptomyces; species Streptomyces sp. NPDC104307. The sequence goes on along the minus strand of NZ_JBVJMU010000028.1, from coordinate 17,737 downwards.
GTCCCCCGGGTCCGAGCAGGCCGTCGACATCGAGCAGGACTTTGCGTATGCCGGCGCCCGACGCCGCGACGAGGAGGCCTCGGTGTCCTGCTACGCAGAATCGCGGGCGGGCGACACGGACATGTCTCTCCGCCGGGCCCGGGTGTTCGCGCTGCTGGCGGCCGTGGAGGACGCGCTCCGTGCGACCGATGCGGCCCCAGACGCGCCGACCTTGAACGGGACGGTGCTGTGGTCGCAACTGTCCGCTGGCGCTCTGGTGCAGGAGCAGAACCCTGACGGGTCGCTGGCCGGCCTCGCCTTCACGGTGCGCCTGCGCGCCCGCATCTGATCACCCCATCTCACCCGAGGAGTACGCCATGGCGCGAGTGCGCTACATCGGCGCCGAGCCGGTCACCGTGCCGGAGCTCGGCAGGACCGTCCAGCCGGACGAGCTGGTCGAAGTACCCGACAACCGGTTCGACGGCTACGTGTGCCAGCCCGGTACGTGGGAGGCGGCCGAGGAGCCGAAGACGGCTGCGGCCGGCCCGAAGAAGTCCACCCCTGCGGCGAAGCCCGCGACCACCTCGAAGGAGGGCTGACCCATGGCGATCGGCTCGGGCCTGGGCGCCCAGATGGGGATCGCGGCAGAGTCGTCCTACGGGACGTTCGCCACGCCCACCAAGTTCATCGAGTTCACGAAGGAATCCCTTCAGCTCAAGAAGACCACCGCTCAGTCCGCCGGGATCGCGGCTGGCCGTCTGGTCGCTCGCTCCGATCGGCGTGTGCTGACGCAGCGGCAGGGGTCCGGCAGCCTGGACATGGAGGTCACCAACCGGGCGATGGGCGTTCTGCTCCAGAGCCTCATGGGCACCACGGTGACACCGGAGCAGCAGGCGGAGACGGAGGCGTATCTCCAGACGCACATCCTCGCGGACACCGCCGGGAAGTCCCTCACTGTCCAGAAGGGCGTGCCGCTCACGACCGGCGTCGTGACGGACAAGACGTTCCTCGGGTGCAAGGTTGTCAGCGCAGAGTTCTCGTGCGAGGTCGGCGGCATGCTGATGGCGACGTTTGAGCTCGACGCGAAGGACTGCGTCGAGAACCAGACGCTGGCCGTCGCCACGTACCCGGCCATGAGCCCCTTCCACTTCATGCAGATGTCGGTGAAGACCGGCACCTACAGCAGCGAAACCGCGCTCGACGGCATCCGCAAGGTGTCCCTCAAGATCGAGCGCCCCCAGGCCACCGAGCGGTTCTACGCCGGGGCAGCAGGCCTGAAGGCGGAGCCCATCAGCAACGACCAGGTGAAGATCACCGGGTCGCTGGAGGGCGACTATGTCAGCACCGCCCTGGACGACCTGCACACCTCGGACGCAGCGACCAGCTTCGTTTGGGATTTCACCGGGCCGGTCATCGAGGGCTCGAACAACGAGCGCATCACGTTCAAGGTTCCGGCGATCCGCTTGGACGAGGCGCCGCCCACCGTTGAGGGGTTCGACGTCATCAAGCCCACGTTCAACTTCACCGGGTTGGACGACGGGGCGAACCCGATCGCGATCGAGTACATGTCCACCGACGCCACCCTCTGACGATGGCTGTCGGCTCGGTCAGGATTCTCGGGACCGGCCAGCTCCTGGAGCTCCAACGGAAGCTTCGGGCGGCCGGTCACGAGAACATCAGGTCGTCGATGCAGCGGCGTATCCGGCGCGCAGCTGAGCCCCTGCGCAACGACTTGCAGGACACCATGCGCGGCCTGTCGATTCAGTCGGCCGGCCGCGGCTCTGGGAAGCGCGGTGGGACGTCGCCGACGACTCGGCCGCTCAGGGAGACGATCGCTTCAGCGATCCGGATCAGCGTCCGTACCTCGGGCACGCCGGGGGCCCGTGTGTGGGTCGACAAGGGCCTGTTGCCGCGCGACCTGAAGAACATGCCGCAGACCATCAACGTAGGCCGGATCCGGCATCCGGTGTACGGGAACCGGCGTCGGTGGGCGACGCAGACCACCACCCCGTTGTGGTGGGACAAGACCGTGCAGCGGCACAAGTCCCGTATGGAATCCGAGGTGGCGCGCGTCGTGGATGACGTGCGGCGCCGACTCGAATAGGAGCAACCGTGATCATCGTCTTCACCCCTGCTGGTGGCGCGCCAGAGCGGTACGACGCCCGCACGCTGCTGTCGTCGGAGGCGAGCATCGTCGCCCGGACCATCGACCTGAAGTGGCCGCAGGTCAAAGAGGGGTTGGCGGACGAGGACCTGGAGGCAATGCGCGCTGTCGTCTGGGTCCTGAAGAAGCGGCATGCGCCGACGTTGCGGTTCGGGGACTTCGATCCCGGTGTCGACGAGATGGTCACCCGCCACGACAAGACCGAGCTGGAGAGCTGGGTCGACAACGCTTTCGAGGTGCTGGCCGCCGAACCGGAGATGACTCCCGAGCGGATCGCGCACGCGCTGCGGAAGGCGCCCGAGGCATCCGTCGATCCCGAGCACGCCCGCGCGTACATCGCGAAGGTCACCGCCGAGGCCGAGGGAAAAGGCCGCGCCCCGGCCGAGGAAGCAGCGGAGGCCGTAGCCGAGCTGACGACATCTTCGACCGCGACGTCTGCGATCTCCGAGCCGAGTACATCGGACTCTTCGCCCACCTCCTGAACATGCCACCCGACGTCGTCGACCGGCAGCTGGTCGAGGACTTCTACGGGCTCACCGTGTGGATCGACGCCCACCAGCAGGCACAGCAATCCGGAGGTGAGTGACCGTGGCCAGTCGGATGAACTTCATCCTCGACGGGCGGGACCTGCTGTCACGGGTCCTGGACCGGGCCGGGGACAACGCTGACCGGCTCGGACGGCGCCTGCTGGCCGCGTCCATCAACGGCGACGCCGCAGTGCGTCGGATGGCCAACAACACGACGACGTCGATGGCGTCGATGCAGCGGGACACCGACATCGGCGCGAAGGCGGCCGAAGCGCTGACCGGCTCGCTGCTGTCCCTGGCCCCGGCCGCGATCCCGGCTGCTGCGTCGCTGGCGCCGATCGCGGCCGGGGCTGGTGCGGTTGCGGTTGCCACGCTGGCGTTTACGGGCGCCCTGATCCCGCAGATCTCTGCGCTGTCGGAGGCGTCGGAGGCTGAGAAGAAGTACGACGACGCGGTCAAGAAGTCCGGCAAGACCTCTGCGGAGGCGGTGACCGCGCAGCGGGAGCACCAGCAGGCGATGGCGGCTCTGCCGCCGGAGACGCGCAAGGCCGCGGTGGCGCTGGGGCTGTTGAAGGACTCGGCGAAGGCCTGGTCCGACAGCCTGTCAGGCGACACGATGCCGGTGTTCACCAAGGGCCTGGCCATTGCGAATACCCTGCTGCCGAAGACGACCGGGCTGGTCAAGGGCGCCAGCGCCGAGCTGGACCGGATGATGACGGTCGTCGGCGGCGGCATGGAGTCGCCGGGCCTGGACCGCCTGAACCAGAAGTTCACCGGCTTTGCGAACACCACCTTGCGCAAGGTCAACGACGAGCTGATTCACCTGATGCGTGTTGCTGATGGTGGGCAGATCGGCGGCGGGCTGTCGGAGTTCATGGACTACGCCCGTGCGCAGGGGCCGGTCGTCGCGGACACCCTCGGCAACGTGGGCGAGGCGCTCGGCAACATCGTCATGGGCGCGTCCGAGGTTGGCGTGTCGATGCTCGACGTCGTCAACGGGCTCAGCGGCATCGTGGCTGCTGTGCCGCCCGATGCGATCAGTACGCTCTTGCAGCTGTACGCCGCGCTCAAGCTCGCGAAGGCCGCGGCCGTCGGGATGGGCGCGGCCCGGACTGCGGTGGCCGCATTCGGTACACAGCTCGTGGCAATGCAGACGGCTGCTGCTGCGGCTCCTGGCCGTCTGACCGCCGTGACCGCGGCGATCGGGGCCATGTCGCGGGGGGCGAAAATCGCCCTGGCCGGGGCCGGTATTGGCCTCCTCATCATCGGTCTGACTGAGCTACAGAAGATGGGCAAGGCGGCGCCGCCGGACATCGACAAGCTGACGTCCAGCATGGGGCAATTCGCGGACAGCGGGAAGGCGGCGGGCGAGGCAGCCCGGGTCTTCGGCAAGGACCTGAGCGGCCTCATGGCCAGCCTCAACCTGATGTCGACGAAGGACCCGGATACATTCTTCAAGCGGTTCCGCGACAACCCCGTCTCGCTGAAGGATGCGAAGAAGGAAGTCGAGGCGCTCGACGAGAGTCTCGCCGGGCTCGTGACGGGCGGCAAGGCCGACTTGGCGGCGGCGGCCCTGGCCCGGATCAAGAAGCAGATGGGCGAGGCGGGGTACGCCACGTCCGGACTACAGACGAAGCTCACGGAGTACAAGGAAGCTCTGGCGGACAAGGCGTTCGAGGAGCAGCTTGCCGCTCAGTCGCTGGGGCTGTTCGGTGCGCAGTCGCAGCAGGTGCAGCAGAAGCTCGACGCTCAGAAGGCCAGCGCGGACGGGCTGCGGCAGTCGATCCAGGCCCTCAACGATGTGAACAGGGCCGGGCTCGGCGGGATGATCGGGTTCGAGGCGGCCATCGACGCCGCAGCGAAGGCGGCCCGGGACAACGCCGGATCGCTCGACATGAGCAACGGAAAGCTCAACCTCAACTCGGAGAATGCGAGAAACGCAGCCACCGCGCTCAACGACTTGGCCAGCAAGACCGACGAGGCGACCGCGTCCGCGCGGGAGTCAGGTGCGTCTTGGAACACGGTCAACGGGATCTACTCTCGGGGCCGGGAGAAGCTGCTCGCGTCGGCGCAGGCAATGGGGCTGACGAAGTCCGAGGCGCAGAAGCTCGCAGCCCAGATCCTGAAGACCCCAGACAAGACCGCCAAGCTCAAGGGGAACCTGGAGGATCTCCAGGCGAAGCTGGCGGACGCGAAGAAGCGCCTGGCCGCTGCGCCGTCGTCGAAGACGGCGAAGATCCGGGGCGAGATCTCCGACCTGCGGGCGAAGATCTCGCAGGCCAAGTACGCCCTGGACTCGGTCCACTCCAAGACCGTCAGCGTCATGGTGCAGTACCGCAGCAACAAGAACCCGTCGTCGTTCGCCGCGAGCATCGGCGGGTACGCCTCGGGCGGCAAGCCGCGCCCGGGTGAGCTCGCCTGGGTTGGTGAGCAGGGCCCCGAGCTGATGCGGTTCGGCGGCGGTGGGACGGAGGTCTACTCCCACAACGACAGCATGGCGATGGTGTCGGATGCGGCATCGGCCGGCCGGGATGCTGGGCTGGGGCTGCGATCGGGCATGTTCATGTCGACCGGTGCGGTGCAGGCTGGTGGCTCGGCGATGGGTGCCGCGATCCTGACCGGTATCCGGGATGAGCTGGAGATCCGGTCTCCGTCGAAGAAGACGAAGGCGCTTGCGGCCGACGCGGGCAAGGGCCTGATCATCGGGCTGACCGGGTCCAAGGGCAAGATCTCCGCCGTCTCGAAGGACTTGGTCCGGGATATCTGGGCTGCGTGGAGGGGCTCGCGCACGACGAAGGACTCTCGGCTGGTCGCGATGGTCACCCGCGACACGAAGCGTCTGCAAGTCCTGGCCAAGAAGCGGGACGACATTGCCGCGACGATCGCGACGGCGAAGAAGTACGCGAGCACCGTCACCGCGTCGGCGCGTCAGGAGTCGACGCTGGGGCAGCTCGGCATCGAGGACGGCAAGGTCACGGCGGGCAGCATCCAGGGCGGGCTGACGGACAAGCTCGCGCAGATCAAGACCTTCACGTCCTACATCGGCACCCTCGCCAAGCGGGGCCTGTCGAAGACCCTCATCCGGCAGATTCTCGACATGGGCCCGGAGCAGGGGTACGCGTACGCGTCGGCTCTGGCTGGTGCGTCGTCGTCCACGCTGAAGTCCATCAACTCCACGCAGACCGCTCTCAACTCGGCCACGACGTCGTTGGGTCTTGCAGGGGCTGACGCCATGTACGACTCGGGGACACAGGCAGGGAAGGGGTTCCTGAGAGGGCTGACGTCACAGCAGGACGCGATCGAGAAGCAGATGACGACGATCGCGAAGGGCATGCAGAAGGCCATCAAGAAGGCGTTGGGCATCAACAGCCCGAGCCGGGTCATGGCGGTTCCCGGCCGACACAGCACGGAAGGGCTGGCCGTTGGTCTGGTCGAGGGTCTGCCCGCGGTCGACCGTGCGCTCGGCGTGGTGACCGGCCGGATTGCGTCCGCGAGCCCGGTGCTCGGCAGGCCCGCTGTTGTGGGCGGCGGGGCCGGTGCGGGGATCACCATCAACATCGATGCGCGCGGGGCGATGGACCCTGTCGCGGTCGGCCGGGAGGTGGAGAAGATCATGGTCCGGTTCGGTCGGTCGCAGGGTCTGGCAGTGGCGGTGAGCCGCTGATGCCGATCCTCGTAGAGATGGGGTGGGGCGGCCAGATCCAGACACCGGACGAGATCCTGTGGACGGACATCACGCCCCGGGTCGACATGATGCAGGGGGTGCGGATTGACCGGGGCGCCTCCGACGAGCTGTCGGAGACGCAACCGGGCAGCTGCACCATGACCCTGGACAACGCGGACGGGGCACTGACCCCCGGCAATCCGGACTCGCCGTTCTACCCGCACGTGCGGCGCAACGCCCCGGTCAGGGTCAGTCAGGCCGTGATGCCGGTCCGTGGCGGGGCGGCGCCGTACCCGCTGGCCATGCTCGGTGACGCCTTCGACGATGGGACGGTGGACGCCGCCCTGTGGCCCGCCTCCTACGGGGGCGTGACCGAGGTCGGCGGGCGGGCCCGCATCCCGCTGGTGCCAGGTTCGTCCGCGAGCTACCAGTCCGCCCGGACATGGGTGCTCGCCGGGAGCCACATTGCGGTCAAGGTCGCGAAGCTCCCGGCTGCGGGCGGGTCTTCGGCGGCCGCAGCCCGGTTCATGGTCAACGCCCCGACGAGCGGGACCCGCGTCGGGTTCACGTACAACGCGATCACCGGGACCCTGCGGTGCGTGTCCGAGACGGCGTTCTCCGACGGGGCCGGGGTCACCCTCACTTACAACAGCATCGATCACCTGTGGCTGCGGCTCCGCGAGTTCTCCGGGGTGCTCGTGTGGGAGACATCGCCGGACGGGTGGGACTGGACGGTGCGGCGCACGCTGGCCACCCCGGCGTGGGTGACGACCGGGCAGGTTGTGGTTGACCTGCCCGCCAGCCGGACGGGTGGGGCCGCGGACTACGTGGAGTGGGACCTGCTCGGTGCCCGGGTCCGGCCGCGCTTCTACGGCATGGTGAATGAGTGGCCGGTCCAGTGGGAGGGGCTCTTGTCGTCCGTCTCCATCTCCGCGACGGATCTGTTCAAGCGCCTCAACCGGCAGCCGGAGTTGCGGTCGATGCTGGGCATGGAGGTGCTGACCTGCGACACCGTGACCGGGAGATTCAGCTTTCCCGCCGCGTACTTCCCGCTGTCCGAGCCAGTCAACTCGTCGGCCGCCGGATCGGTCGTCGGGTCCGGGATCGGCGCCCTGGCCTCAACCCAGGTCGGGTCAGGCGGAAGCGTGGTGTTCGGCGGGGATGGTGTCCCCGAAACCGACGAAGCCGCGCCCACGTTCACGCCCGCGTCAGCGACGGCCGGTCGGTACCTGGTCGGGGATCTCGGCCCGCAGATGGCAGCGGACGCAACGACGTGGGCGATCAACATTCAGGTGTGGATCAAGACATCGACGCCGGGCCGGGCGATCCTCGGCCTGCGCGACCCGCTGCTGGTCTCGCAGCTGGTGCTCTCCCTGAATGGCAGCGGTGTCCTGACCGTGGAGTCCACGCAGGACGGCTCCGCGCTGGTCGTCGGCACCAGCAGCAGCGGCAACCTTGCCGATGGAGCCTGGCATCACATCGTGTACGACGGGTCTGGGAAGCGCGTCTACGTCGACGGCGCGCTGGTCAGTGGTGTGCTGCTTGCGACGTCGTCACCGGACCTGCGGACCATCAACGTAGGCGGCTACCGCGCTGGCCGCCTGTTCTCCGGGCAGATCGCGCACCTGTCCCTCCACCTTGCGAACGGACCGGTCGGCTCGGTCTACGCCGTGACGTCTGACGCCCGGACCGGTTTCAGCGGGGAGTCGTCGGACTGGCGGGTCGAGCGCCTGGCCCGGTACGCGGGCCTGGACTCGGTGACCGTCCTCGGGTCCACGTTCGACCCCGTCGCGTCGCAGGGCCCGGCCGGGTCAGGGGTTGTGGCCCGGCTGCGGGAAGTTGAGACCACGGAGAGCGGCAAGCTCTACGCCGAGCGGGACTACTACGGGTTGGCGTATCAGTCCCGTGACCTGCGGTACAACCCGAGCTCCTCGGCCGAGGTCTTCGCGATCTCGTACGCAGATGTCGAGCCCGGCATCCAACTCGCTGACGACGATCAGAAGCTGTGCAATCGGGTCGAGGCGTCCCGCCCGAACGGGGCGACGCAGATCGTCACCGACGCGGTGTCCGTCGACGAGTTCGGCGTGTACGAGCAGCAGATCACCGTGCTGAAAACCTCGGATGCCTCGGTCACGGATGCCGCGTCGTGGCTGGTGTCCCGGTACGCCGACCCCGCCCCCGAGCTGCGCGAGGTACCGATTGAGGCAGCCACCATGGGCGGCGCCTTCCTGAACATCCTCGACGCCGACATCTCCAGCTACTTCACGGTGTACGACCTGCCCGCCCAGGCTTCGGCGTCGGAGATGCGCGTCACCGTCGAGGGCTACACCGAGACGATCAAAGAGCAGTCGCATCTGATCACCTTCCGTACGAGCGCCAGCGCCCGTGACTCGGTCTGGATTCTCGACGACCCGGACTACTCGCAGCTCAACCAGACAACCCGCCTCGCCTACTGACGGAGAACCCATGGCTGCAACCGCCCTGCCCGCTGACGCGATCGTGCAGGCCGAGACGTACTACCTGCCACCGGCCCCGCGCCGGGGACAGCCCGCACAGGACTGGTCGCAGGTCCCTGGTGCCGAACTGCTCTACCGGTGGGTGGAGAGCCGGTTCGGGTGGCGGGTGTCGCTGCCCACCGAGTTCATCCCCGACGACCCTGGCCTGTACGCGCGGATCGACGACGGCCGGTGGGTCGCCGAGTGCGGGTGCGGCGCCGCCTGGGTCGTGTCGGTCATCGACGCCAGGTTCGGGTGCGCGCAGTGTCGGCGCGACTGGGTACCGCTGATCGTGCCCGACGACATCGCCGCCGCTGAGGCCGAGGCCCTGGCCCTGGAGCATCGGTTCTGGTTTCACCCCGATGATCCCCGCAACCCGTCGCCGCCCATCGAGGAGCCCGAGCCTCCGGCCGAGCCCGACCCGGAGGAGCAGCCGTGACATTCGGACCGAAGACCTGGGTGGTCGGGGAGACCGTGACGGCCGCCCTGCTCAACGAGCAGATCCGCGACCAGTTCAACAGCATGTTCGGGGGGTGGACGCCGTACACCCCGGTGTGGACGGCGACCGGCACCAACCCGTCCATCGGCAACGGAACCCTGGGCGGCCAGTACATGAAGGTCGGCCGCATGTGCACGGTCGTGATTCTGCTGTCGTACGGCAGCACCACGACCTACGGCACGGGCAGCTGGCGGCTGTCCCTGCCGTTCCAGGCCGCGTCCATTCCGTCCGGCACCCCTGGCGTCCTCAACTGGGTGTACAACACGACCGCCGCCAGCAACTTCATGATGGGCGCCGAGCCGCTGAGTAACTCGTCGACGGGCAACGAGAACATCTGGATGCCGAACCAGTCTCTCGTTGGTGACTGGAACGCGGTGACCGAGTCATCGCCGGTCACCCCTGCGGCCGGGTACTCGCTGCGGGGCTACGGCACCTACCAGACCGCCAGCTGACTGCCCTTTCCCCTCACCCGCCCCGTGCCGACCGGCCCGGGGCTTCGTCATGTCTGGAGAACCCATGGCCGAGCAACAGCCGTCCGTCGGACGGATCGTTCACTACCGCAGCTACGGCACCCCCGGAGATGAGTACGGGTCAGAGTGCCGGGCCGCCATCGTCACAGCCGTGGACGATCAGGACCCTAGGTTCGTCCACCTGGCCGTGCTCAACCCGACCGGCGTGTTCTTCAACGAGTGCCAGCAGGACGAGGACGTTCACCGGGGCGGCACCTGGCACTGGCCGGAGCGTGTCTGATGGCCGGAACCGCAGCCGACGTTGCCCGTATCGCGAAGGCCGAGGTCGGCTACCGCGAGGGCTTCGCGAACGGGCACTGGAACAACAAGCAGAAGTACTCCGGTGCCGTCCCGGGCCTGGAGTGGTCGGACTATCAGGCGTGGTGCTGCACCTTCACCTCCTGGGCGTTTCAGCAGGCTGGGATCGCGAAGGGCTCGTATCCGGTGACGGCGTCGTGCGCGATGGCGACGACGTGGTGGAAGCAGGCCGGGCGCTGGAGCGAGTACCCGGCGATCGGGGCGCAGGTGATGTTCGGGCCCGGCGGCGGGTCGCACACCGGGATCGTCATCGGCTACGACGCGACGACGATCACCACCATCGAGGGCAACACCAACACCAGCGGCTCGGCCGAGGGCGACGGGGTGTACCGCAAGGTGCGGCAGCGCCGTGACGCCTACGTGTACGGCTACGGCTACCCCTCGTACCCCGGCGGCATCAAGTCCGCCGACCCCGACTGGAAGAACCCGACCACCATCGAGGAGGACCCCATGGCGGGCATGACCAAGCAGGACGTGTTCGACGCGGTGTGGAAGACGGACGCCATCGCGGCACCGACGGACGCCGCCGACATCAAGACCAACAAGAACTGGCAGCCGCAGAGCATCCTTCGCGATCTCCAGGGGCGCATCCGCTCGATGGACAAGCGCCTCGCCGCACAGACCGCAGCCATCACCGCGCTGGCGAAGCTGGCCGGCGGCGGCGCGGACACCAAGGCGATCGTCGCCGCGGTGGAGAAGGCCATCGAAAACGCCGTCATCGAGGTCAACATCAACACCAACCCGGAGGCGTGATCATGGCTGCACCGATCGAGTCCAAGGTGACGGCCGCAACCGTCATGACGTTCGTCGTCGGCCTGGCCGCCGCTGTTCTCAACGCCGTGCAGGCGGACAGTTCGCTGCTCGGCCCGCTGCCCGCGTGGCTGCAAGCCCCGCTCCTCTCCCTCGTTCCGGCGGGGCTGGCGTTCCTTGCCGGGTGGAAGGCGAAGCACACGCCGCGCGATGTCGCTGACCCGCTCGCCAAGGGCGTCTGAGCTGCCCACCGAGCACCACGGGAGTACGTATGGACGCTGCCATGGTCGGGGCGCTGGCCGCTGTGCTGGCCTCGCTATTCGCCGCGGCAGCGGCCGCCTACGGGTCCCGGGGCGCCACGAGAGCGGCCCGGGAGGGCGGAGCGTTGACCGGATACAACAGTCTGACCGACCAGTTGCAGGAGGAGCGGACCGAGCTGCGCTCCGACGTCGCGACCCTGCGCGCGGAACTGGCGGCTGAGAAGGCAGAGTCCGCGCGGCTGCGGCTGCTCGTGACGCAGCTCGGGGGGTCGCCGTGACGCGGACGGAGCGCATTCTGTACCGGCGCCGCCGCGGCCTCTGGGTCACGGCGGCGCTGCTGTTCCTGGGCGGGGGGCTGGCCGTGGCGTTCCTGTTGATCGGCCGTGCCGAGTCGCGCGGGGATCAGCTGGCGGCGGAGGCGGACCGGCGGGGTACTGCGGTCACCACCCTGGCGACGGATGTGCGGACCTTGCGCGCGCAGGTCCAGGCGCGCGGCGGGACCCCGGCGGCACCCGACCCGGAGCAGGCGGTCGAGGATCTGCCGGCGCGGGCCGAGGTGCCGGTGCCGATCCCGGGGCCGCCGGGACCACGCGGCGAGAAGGGCGCCCGCGGCACCCGAGGCGCGACCGGTGCGGCGGGTACTCCGTCACCGGGCCCGTCCGGTGCTGCCGGTGCGGCCGGGCGCGCGGGCACGGACTCCACCATCCCAGGCCCCGCTGGTCCGGCCGGTCCGGCTGGCGAGCAGGGACCGGCCGGGGCTCCCGGGCCTGCGGGGAAGGACGGCGCCGCCGGGAAGGACGGGCATGACGGCGCGTCCGGCCAGACCTGCCCCAGCGGGTACAGTCTCCAGCCGCCGCCCGGCGACCCGGATGCGCTGGTGTGCCGGCGCGACGGGGCACCTGCCGTACCGGAACCGACGACGTCTCCGGCTGCGTATGCGCTGCTCGACCGGCGCCGCCACTGAACAACGCCCCCTGCCCCGGCTTCGGCCGGTGGCGGGGGGCGCTTCGTCGTGTCCAGGGTGCGCGAAGGCCCCATCGCCGCAGGGGTGATGGGGCCTTCGAAGGTACCGACCAAGCGCATGGCGGGTACCGTTCCAGATGTCGAGTCAGGAACGGAGACCAGTATGCACGCTCTACCCCATGACCACACCGGCGCACGCATCAAGCGGCTGCGCCTCGAACGCCACCTCACCCAACGAGCCCTGTGCGACCTGTCGCAGGTCGCGTACAGCACCCTCACGAAGACCGAGCAGGGCATCCTCCCCGCGTCACCGCACCTCATCGCAGCGGTGGCCCGCGCAATGCGGGTCGATGTCGCCACAGTGACCGGCCAGCCGTACGCCACCGAGCTGCGCGCGGATGAGCTGGACATACTGATCCAGCCGATCCGCGAAGCCCTCGACGTCTACGACCTCGGCTCCGATCCGGACATCACACCCCGCCCGCAGCAGCTTCTCCTCGACGACGCCGAGACGCTGCTCGTCGCGGTCCGCGCCGCCGAGATCAAGCAGACCGCCACCCAACTGCCGGGGCTCATCGTCGAGGCGACAACCGCCGCGCACCTGGCCGCCACCTCGGAGGGGTGGCTGCTCCTCGCGTCGTACTACCGGACCGCGTACGACGTCGCGTCGAAACTGGGGTACCCCGACCTGGCGACGATCGCCCTGTCGCGTATGGAGTGGGCGGCTGAACGCGGGTCGAGCGCGGTCGTCGGCGGCATGTACCGGTACATGCGCGCCCTCACGTACCTCCGGGCCGGGCAGTACCGCACTGGCGACCGGCTGATCCGCATGGGCCTGGGGATCCTGGAGCAGGCCGACCCGGGCCGGGAGCGGGACGTGCTCACCGGGCAGCTCCACCTCGGAGCTGCGGTCATGGCGGGACGCGCACGGAACGGGGACGCGGCCGACGGGCACCTCGACGAGGCCGAGCGCATCGCCCGCACGACCGGGGATGCCTCGGATGTCCACTGGCTGTCCTTCGGCCCGACGAACGTTTCCGTGCACCGGGTGTCGGTGCTGGCCGAGCTGGACGAGTACGGGCAGGCCGCGCAGGTCGGTGCCACGATCACCGTGCCGCAGGCGTGGCCGGCGTCGCGGAAGAGCCATCACTACGCCGAGCTTGCGCGGGCGCAGATGTGGGACGGGAGTCTGGACGACGCGTTCGCCAACCTGCTGCGGGCGCGGAAGGCGGCGCCGCAGCAGGCCCGGTACCACCAGACCGTCCGGGAGACGTACGCCGGGCTGGAGGCGGCGAAGCGGCAACTACCCGACAGCTTCCTGTCGTACGGCTCCTGGCTGGGCGCCTGACACACGGTCACCCTCTGGCCCCGGCTATCACCATTTCGTGATAGTCGGGGCCTTGCCGTACCCGCACCATGGCATCACCAGCCAGTGACGGCGTGATGACCAGGGGCGATCCCATGATGACGATCAAGGTGTACGAGGTGAACCGGGCGGGGATCACCCGCGTCTTACGGCCGGAGGCCGAGGTCGTCCCGGTCACGGTCGTGGATCCCACGGCCGCATTCCCGGACTGTGAGTGCCCACGCCACCGCCCGGCCGGCACCGACGCCGCGTACCGCGTCTTCCTTGGGCACACCGCTCAGTGCGCCACCTGCCGCGCCGGAGCACCTTGCTCCACGGCCGCACGCCTCGGCCGGGCCTGGCGGGAGGTCCGCCGATGACCCGGTCGGTGATGCGGTTCGTGGAGTGGACGATCGGCGCTCCCCGCGGCGAGGCGCCGAAGCCGGTCATCCTGATCCGCTGCCTCGCCCCCGGGTGCACCGAGGAGTCCGAGCCGAGCGCCTCGCACATCGACCCGGACCTGTGGGCACTGAAGCACGCCGGCCGGACCCATCACACCGAGTACGAAGAGGTGGCGCGCTGCCGCCTCGTCGCCACACCGAAGGAGGCCCGGTGATCTGCGACCGCTGCAACCAGCTGATGCGCCCGGACGAGGCCAAGCCGATCGACATCCACGCGGCCACCGGCCCCGGGACCACGATCTACGTCCACAGGGTGTTGTGTACCCGGTCGCGGGCACATCCGGTGTCGTACCCGGAGCGCCGGGCCCGCCGCTGATCTTCCGCGGGCGGGTGTCATCCACTGCACCCGCCAGGCGGACTCCGTCCGCGTGATCATCCACGCGGACGGGACAGGAGCCCCGGCCATTACGTGGCTTGGCCGGGGCTCCCCATACTCCCGCCCGAACCCGAGGCCGTCGGCGGCCGGGGTGCGGGCGGGCCCGAGCCCCGGCCTCGCGTGGCCGGGGCTCACTCCCGTACGAGGTCGGCGAGGTGGATGTCTAGGGCCCGCGCGATCCGTAGCAGGTCGCTGAGGCGGGGGTTGTTGGTTGCGCGCTCGATGCGCTGAACCGTCTCGCGAGAGATGCCCGCGTCCTCGGCCAGCGCCTCCTGGCTGAGGTTGCACCACAGCCGTCTCTCTCGCACGCGGTCGCCGATGCGGCGACGCTCATCGAGCAGCCACGGCGGATGATCATGGTGGGGCACTCGACAAACGGTGCGACCTGCATACCCTGGTGTCAGTGGCTAACTAGACGCTTTTTTGGATCTTGTACGGCGCGGCTGATCCCGGACATTCGCGCAGAGGGGAGGGGCTGGTGCTACGGCAGGTCCCGATCCCGGCTGGTCGCCCACCACACCATCACCTGGTACAGCGTCCGCATCCCCAGTGCGGCCCGCAGCGCAGACAGCTCTCCGGTCACCGTGCGCTCGCTGACCTCCAGCCGGCGCGCGGACTGGGTCTTGGTGTACCCCGCCTCCAACTCCATGAGGATCTGTCGCTGCCGCCCGGTCGTCATGGTGGTCACCTCGGAGGCGACCACCGTCCAGCGGGCGGCCCGATCCCACAGCGCGTCGAACACGCTCGTGGCCCAGGCCACGCACCCGCGATCGGTGACATGCCAGCCCGCGTCGGTGTCGGCGCCCGCGATGATGTGGTTCTCCACGAACAGGTGCCGACGGTCCACGATCATCATGCGCGGAAATCCACCGGACAGCGTGCGGACCTGGGCCCCGCCGTCGATGATCTGCCGCACGTACGTCGCGGTCTGAGTGTGACTCACGGCGGCGCTGGTGTAGAGGCTGCGGACGTCGGCCCCGGCGTCCAGCGTTTCGATCACGCGCTGCGCTCCGAGGGCCACGACGCGCGGGTCCCGGTCTGCTGGCGCTCCGGGCTGGGCGGTGAGTACGGATGTCGAGGCGGTGCTGGACACGTCGCCTATGCGCCCGTTCATTGCGGCCCGGGTCGGCAGGTATTCGCTGGCCGGTCCGCCGTACATCCGGTGCGGGTCGTAGTCGGCGGCGAGAGCTTCGAGGGTGGGGATCTCGTGTATGCGGGTGACGAGGTCGCGGAGCTCTGTGAGGGCGGTTCCCATGAGTCCGTGGGCTACGGCGCGCGGGTCGTGTGCGATCCACGCTCCATCGTGGTGGCGCCGCTCGACCAGGCCGAGGGAGGTCAGTCGGTCGGTGGAAGGACCGGGATCCGGGTGGTCGCCCGCGGCTATCGCCCGGTATGCGGAGACCTCTGCCGCGCTCAATGTTTTGCCCAACATCCTTACACCCTCCGCGAGTTGTAATGCCTCTTCACGCACTTGCCCATTCTGGCATGTCGGGTCCCTTGGTTCACTCCTCAATCACATGTAACGATGTCCTCACAGCACGTGACTCGCTCACATGTTCGAGTCATATCTGCGTGAAGGAGCATCATGAGGATTCGCCTCACCGCCGCTGGCATCGCCCTTGCAGCAGCACTCTTCATCCCCGCCATCCCCGCCTCAGCCGACGACCCCAGCACCCCCACACTCACCCCCACACCCACCGCCCCCGACGACCTCGGATGGGGCCGCACCGCACCCTCCACGCCTGCGCCCACACCCACAGCGCAGGTTGCCGGAGACCTCGGCTGGGGCTGAACACCAGCTGCACAACAGCACACCAACGGGGAAATGAGCTGAACATGTGCGTCCACGTACACCTCGCCACCGGGCTCCCGGCCGGCGTACTCACCTGGGTCATCCTGCAGCCGGCGCACACGCTGGTGTACGCGGACGCCACCCTCGCCCGCAGCGGTCGCCTGACCGCTGCGGGCAGGGCTGCTGTGGATGAGGCGCTCGCCGCCGTCTGCGGTCAGACGCTCGCCGCCGCCGCTACACCCTGCCAGCTCCGCCTCGCGAGCTGAGGCCCGGCATGGCATACGCCGAGAAGGTCTACAAGGTCCGGAACGGGAAGACCACGAAGATGTTCACGTGGCGAGCGCGGTTCAAGGCGCCAGACGGCTCCTGGCCGAGCGAGCCCGGCTTTCCCACCAAGCGGCTGGCCGAGGAGTACGGCGAGCAGCAAGAGGCCGCCGTCCGGGCCGGACGGTGGACAGACCCGGCCCTGGCGCAGACCGCGTTCGGCGCGTGGGCGCGTGAGTGGATGGCGGCCAAGTCGCCGCGCGGCCGCACAGTCACAACGCGGTGGGCCCGCCTGGAGGCGCACGTCCTGCCGAAGTGGGAGCACACCCCGATTCGCGGGATCACCTGGTTCGACGCCGAGCAGTGGGCGAACGGCCTGACCTGCGACGACGTCACGGCAACGCACTGCCTGACGCTGATGTCGCAGATCCTCACGGGCGCAGTCGACAAGGGAATGATCCCCGCGAACCCGCTCTTCGGCCGCCGTCGCTCCCGCACCGCCGCCGCGAAGGAAGACCAGGCCGCGCGCGAAGAGGACAAGCTGTGGGCCTCGGCCGATGTGGTGCTCCGCATCGCGCGCCGGGCCGGGCCGCTCGACGGACTGCACATCCTCACGACCGCCTTCACCGGCGTCCGCTGGGGTGAGAGCCTGGCACTCCGCCCCTCATCGCTCGGCAAGCGCAGCGAGGGCGACTTCGCCTGTCCCACCCTGTTCGTCGTGGAAGAGGTCGCCGAGTACGCGAAGCGCGGCCCGGCGGGGGAGCGGCTGGGCATGGTGCTGGACCTGGAGCCGGTCAAGACGAAGGAGTCGAAGCGTCGCATCGACCTGCCGCCCTTCCTCGCCAAGCTGCTGACAGAGCACGCTGCCGGCAGGAAGGGCGAGTTCCTGTTCGCACCACGTGGGGGCGGGCACTGGCGCCGCGGGAACTTCGGCCGGCAGGTGATGCGCCCCTGCGCGGACGGGCGGAAGGCCGTGACGAAGGTGCGCGGGCGAGCGGAGCAGCCCGCTGTCGAACCCATCATGAAGGGGCTGACGATGCGGGCGCTGCGACACACGCACGATACGTACCAGGAGCAGATCGGCGTGAAGCCTGCCCTCGCCTTCGAGCAGGCCGGGCATCGGCGGCCGGGCATCAAAGCCGTGTACCAGCACCCGACTCCGGACATGCGGCGCGATAGACTGGACGGGTTGCAGGAGATCTACGAGGGCGCGATGTCGGCGCTGGGGTGGACGAGAGTGTGGGAGTAGACCCCGTCCCCCAAATATCTCCTAAATGATCTCCAATCTGCGGTGCGTTGCAGGTCAGAGAGATATTAGATCCGTTCTTACAAAGCAGATGTCGGCAGTTCGAAACTGCCCGCGCCCACCAG
>NZ_JBVJMU010000027.1:0-89545 GCF_055584045.1 Streptomyces sp. NPDC104307 | reverse complement strand
TCCAACGTCAGGTCATCGGCGAAATGCCGGTCACCGGTCGCGTCGGGCACGTACTTCACACAGACAACGATCCTCAAGCTCACGCCGGCTCTCCTCACTGATGCGGTTCGTGATCCGACTCTATGGCACTCAGTACCCTGAGTAAAGGTACGCAGTGCCGGAAGGCTGCTTCTGGTGCTACGTTTCCGCCATGACCGATGACCGCGGACCGGCCAAGAAGCCGCCCATGCGTGACGTGCTCGCGGAGGCTGCCTTCGGGCTCTTCATGGAGCGCGGGTTCGAGCGGACCACGGTGGACGACATCGTCGCCAGGGCGGGGGTGGGGCGGCGTTCCTTCTTCCGCTACTTCCCGTCGAAGGAGGACGCGGTCTTCCCCGATCACGAGCGGTGTCTCGCGGACATGACCGCGTTCCTGGACGCCGCCGGTGACGGAGATCCGGTGGACACGGTGTGTGACGCGGCCCGGCTCGTCCTGCGGATGTACGCCGTGAACCCGGAGTTCTCCGTGCAGCGCTACCGGCTCACCCGGGAGGTGCCCGGACTGCGCACCTATGAACTCTCCGTCGTGCGCCGCTACGAAAGGACCCTCGCCGGATATCTGGAGCGGCGCGGCGACGGCGGCAGGGAGGCCGCGCTGCGCGCCGAGGTGATCGCCGCCTCCGTGGTCGCGGCGCACAACAACGGCCTCCGGTCCTGGCTGCGTTCGGGCGGCCAGGGCGATGCGGGCGCCGAGGTGGACCGGGCGCTCGAACTCGTCCGCACGGTGTGGGGGCGGGCGTCCGCGCGGCCCGCCGTGACCGCTGCGGAGGACGAGGTGATCGTGATGGTCGCGTCGAAGGGCGCCCCCATGTGGCGGGTGGTGCAGCGCATCGAGTCCGCTCTCGGCCAGGACTGAGGGGCCGGCGGAGGGGCTTCGGTAACTTTCGGCACTCAGTACCTTTACGTGCTGGCACTAAGTGCCATACGGTGCCGGTGTGCCGTCGCCGGCGGTGCGGCGCACCCAGTCGAGCGCGGGAGGCCGAGACGTGTTCAGTACCGGAACCGATGGGGGGCGGACGGCCTGCGACACGGCGGATCCGCATACCGTGGAGGGGCTGGTCTACCAGCTGTGCCGATGGTGCGGCACCGCTTCGTTCCGCAAACTGCTGTGCCCCGTCTGCGCGTCGAGCGATCTCGAACCGGAACGCAGCGACGGTCACGGCGTCGTCGTACGGTCCAGCGTCGTGAACCGCTATTCGCGGGTGATGCGGAACGAGTCGCTGGTCCGGTTCCCGGAGGGTTTTGTGTACCGGTGCCGGATCGTGGGCGCGGCGCCCCACCTGGTGAGCGTCGGTGACCGGGTCCGGCCCGTGGGCGGCGCGACCTCAGAGGCGGGCGAGGTGGTCCTCGAACTGTGCGACCCGCCCCTCACGGCCGGCTGGTACTGACGCGGAGGCGGTCCGGCCGACGGCGGTTCACCCGACCCGCAGGACGTGCTTGCCGCGTACGCCGCCCGCTTCGAGGGCGCGGTGGGCGTCGGCGATCTCCGCGAGGGGGCGGACGGTGTCCACGACAGGGCGGATGCCGCCGTCCTCCGCGTACCGGGCCAGCCGGGTGAGCAGTTCGGTGTCCGGGTTGCCGCTGAAGAACCGCACGCGCCCGGAGCCGTGGCGGGCCGAGGCGAGGAGGTAGGAGAGGGAGCGGAAGGTGTGCTCGATGTCGAAGGACACGGCCACCATGCGCCCGCCGGGGGCCAACAGCTTCCGGAAGTCGCGGTGCCGGGTGCCGACCGTGTCCAGGACGACGTCGAAGGCGCCCAGTTCGGCGGGGCCGGTCGTCCGGTAGTCGAAGGCCTCTTCGGCTCCCAGGCCGCGGACGAAGTCGAGGTTCTTCGCCCCCGCGAGAGCGGTGACACGGGCGCCGAGCATCTTGCCGACCTGGACCCCGATGCTGCCGACCCCACCGCTGCCCCCGCGCACCAGAAGCCGTTCACCGGGCCTGAGCGCGGCCTTGTCGGTCAGCGCGGTCAGGCTCGTCGTGCCGCCGGCCAGCAGGGACACGGCCTGTTCTGGCGTCAGGTTCGCCGGGGCGGGCGAGATGTTCCGCGCGGTGACGGCGACGTACTCCGCCGCGCTGCCCATCCGCCTCGGCAGCACACCCCACACCTGCTCGCCCACCCGCACGCCGGTCACGGACGGGCCCAGCGCGGCGATCTCGCCCGC
Source organism: Streptomyces sp. NPDC104307 (assembly GCF_055584045.1). Taxonomy (NCBI): domain Bacteria; kingdom Bacillati; phylum Actinomycetota; class Actinomycetes; order Kitasatosporales; family Streptomycetaceae; genus Streptomyces; species Streptomyces sp. NPDC104307. Next base: position 87,344 of record NZ_JBVJMU010000027.1, on the reverse strand, counting down.
GAAGTCGATCCCGGTGCGCTGGGGGAAACGGCGCCCCGTCACCAGGCGTACCTTTCCGGCCCGGCCGTACAGCTCACCGCCGTTGAGCCCGACCGCCCGGACGCGGACCAGTACCTCGCCGGGCCTGACGTCCGGCACGGGCACCTTGCCCACATACAGCACCTCCGGAGGGCCGTACCGGTCGAAGAGGGCCGCGCGCATCTCGTCCACGTGTCTGTCCTGCTCTGCCTCGGGAACCGCAAGCGGAATGAAGTTTCCGCTTCCTTCTCCTCAAGCTAACAGGCTAAGTGGATGACACCTTCCACTTACCGCAAAGTGAGAGACATGCCTGCTCAGCCCTCTCGGAAGCGCCCCACCACGGCCGGTGAAACCTCCGCGTCCGCCGCCCCGGCCGGACTGCGGGCCGACGCCCGGCACAACCGTGAGCGCATCCTCGAAGCGGCCAGGGAGGCCTACGCGGCCCACGGCATCGACGTGCCCGTCACGACGATCGCCCGCCGGGCCGGTGTCGGGGTCGCCACGCTCTACCGGCGCTTCCCCACGCGCGCCGCGCTCATCACGGAGGCGTTCTCCGAGCAGCTCGATTCGTGCGTCGCGGCACTCGACGCGGCGCTGCGGGACCCCGACCCCTGGCGCGGCTTCTGCTCGCTCATCGAGAAGGTGTGCGCGATGCAGGCCACCGACCGGGGCTTCACCGCCGCGTTCCTCTCCCGGTTCCCCGACGCCGTGGACCTCGATGGACAGCACGTCCGCGCAGCGGAGGACATCGCCCGACTGGTGCGGCGCGCGCAGGAGTCGGGGCAGCTCCGCGCCGACTTCGACCCCAGGGACGTCACGCTCCTGCTGCTGGCGAACAACGGCGTCGCCGGAGACTCCCCGGAGGTCTCGGCGGCCGCGTCCCGGCGGCTCACCGGCTACCTGCTCCAGTCCTTCCGGGCCGAACACGCCGCACCGCTCCCGCCGCCCGCCCCGCTGGAACTGAACCGCGTGCACCGGCTTCCGCCCGGCCCGTGACAGCGCCCGGCCCGCTCGTCCGCCCGCGCAGAGCCCCGAACCGGGCGGGTGAACACGGTCTTACTGGCCCCGTACAGGTTCGTCGGCCATACTGCCCGCCGTGGAGCAGCGCATAGATCCCAACACTCAGCCCGCGTACGCCGCAGGGACAGACCCGGCGTACATCCCTGGTCTCACGGCCCCCCGAGCCACCGGAAAGGCGGACGAGGAGCCGGAGCGGACCGAGGAGCCCGTACCCGAGGACGCCGTACCCGAGGACGCCGCGCCCGCCGAGGCGGAGGCCGCGTCCGGGGAAGCGGAATCCGACGGCGAGGCCGTCGCGGAGGCGGCGGACGACGAGGAGGACGAGGACGAGAAGGCGAACACGGGCGGGGACGGTCCCGCGTTCGAGGTGAGCGACCGCCGCGGCTCGATCACCGCGGACCGTGCGGGCGTCCGGTTCACGCTGGACGACCAGGAGGCCGACTTCCGCTGGGACGAGATCGGCGCGGTGGAGCTGAAGCCGGCCCGGTTCGGTCGCCGGTTCACGGTCACGGTCCACATGTCGAGCATGCGGTGGTTCAACGCCGAGGTCGAGGCGGCGGCCAGGAGCAGCCTCAAGGAGTGGACGGAAGGCTTCGACGCGGTCCTGGACGCCTACTTCGAGGAGTCCTGACCGGCGGCCGACGCGGGGTCCTGACCGGCGGCGGACGACCAGGGGTCCTGACCGGCGGCCGGCGCGCGGTCCTGACCGGTGGCGGACCGCGCGGCCGGGCCCGTCCCGGGACGCCGCGGGCCGAGGAGCGCGCGGCGGATGTGCGGCCAGGCGGCTGCTCCGAGCGACGCGTCGGCCGCCGGTGAGCCGCCATGCCGGAAGGTGCCGGAGGCGGGCACGGCCCCCTCGCCGGGCAGCCGCGGCCGGTGTCCCGCGTCCGCCCGGCTGACCAGCCGGACGGGGAGCCCTGCTGCCCGCCGCCGGGCGGCCAGCTCCCGCGCGTACCGGAGCGAGGGCCACATCAGGTCGTCCCCGCCCGCGACCAGCACGAGTTCGGCCGCCGACCTCTCCACCGGGATGGCCGCGGCGGCGACCAGGTCGGGGTGGGCCCGCACGCTCTGTTCGTACCAGCCGAGGACCGAGACCGGGGCGCCCGCCGGCTCGGCGGCCGTCCAGCCGGTGTCGTAGGGAACGAACGGCAGCGGCTGCCCCCGCCAGGTCCAGGAGGACCGGTGGGGCGTCGCCGAACCGTCCCGGCCGGGGCCGATGTTGGCCCAGGTCAGCGAGGTGGGGGAGAGCGCCACCACGGCGTCGATGCCGGGCTGGAGCACGGACAGGTGCAGTGCGGCCTCCGCGCCCTTGGAGACCCCCAGGACGCTGATGCGCCGGGCCCCCTCCGCGCGGAGCCGGTCGAGCGCCGACACGAAGGTCTCCAGCGGGACTTCACAGATGCCCGGCGGCTGTCCGGGGCCGCCGAACCAGCGGATCGAGAGGGCGGCCAAGCCCTCCCGGGCCAGCAGTCGGCACCGCTCCTCCTCGACCCGCCCGCTGGACCCCGAGAGCACGAGCACCCCGGCGTCACTGCCTCGGGCGGGCGCGGCGCGGAAACCTGTCCAGGGATCCGCGCCGCGCCCGCCCGAAGCGCGCACACTGCTCTCGACGATGTCCGGCACAGACTCAGGCGTCGGCCAGCACCACGGAACGGGTGAGGTGGCGCGGGCTGTCCGGGTCCAGGCCGCGGGCGGCGGCGCGGGCGATGGCCAGGCGCTGGACGCGGACCAGCTCGGCCAGCGGGTCCAGACCGCTCTCCACCCAGCGGGCGCCGGTCCCCTCGACCTGCTCGCGCAGGCCCTCGGGCGCGGTGCCGAACATCCAGGTCGCGGTGCCCTCTGTGGCGATGCTGATGGGGCCGTGGCGGTACTCCATCGCGGCGTACGACTCCGTCCAGGACAGCGAGGCCTCCTTCATCTTCAGCGCGGCCTCGTTGGCGAGACCGGCCGTCCAGCCTCGGCCGAGGAAGGTGAACTGGGTGCAGTCCAGGAGCCCTTCGGGCAGCGGTTCGGCCAGCGCGGTCTCCGCGTCGCGGACCACGGCGTCGGTGTGCAGACCGAGGTGGGCGCGGAGCAGGGTCAGCAGCGTGGTCGCGAAGCGGGTCTGCACGACGGACTGCTCGTCGGCGAAGTCGAGCACCACGACCGCGTCCGCGGACGTCATCACCGGGGTCTGCGGGTCGCCGGTGATGGCCACCGTCGGGGTGACACCGCGCAGCCGGTCGAGGAGTTCGAGCACCTCGGTCGTGGTGCCGGAACGGCTGAGGGCCACGACCCGGTCGTAGCGGCGGCCGAACGGGAACTCCGAGGCGGCGAAGGCATCGGTCTCGCCCTGGCCGGAGTCCTCACGGAGCGAGGCGTACGCCTGAGCCATGTAGAACGAGGTGCCGCAGCCCACCACGGCGATGCGCTCACCGGACGCGGGCAGTACGGCAGCCTGGCTCTGCGCCAGATCCGCGGCGCGACGCCAGCAGTCCGGCTGACTGGCTGTCTCGATCTCGACAAATGACACTTTTGCACTCCGTACTGGTGATGGGATGCTCGTAAACGCACGATATACGGGACGTGCAAGCATTATCAAGCATTTTCCTTGCAGGTGGCTTGACTCGCGAGGGCCTTGTGCGACGCTTGCGCGAGTCCGGTGATGGCGCCCAAGGGGATGGGTGCACGCGGCCGGACCTGTGAGGAGAGTGCACGTGTCCAGGGATACCCGGTGGAACTCACTGCTGGAGCTCGTAGGCAAGCATGGCCGGGTGGACGTCGAGGACGCCGCGAAGGTGCTGGATGTCTCGGCGGCGACCATCCGTCGAGATCTGGACCAGCTCGCTGAGCAGCAACTGCTCACCCGTACGCGCGGCGGCGCGGTCGCGCACGGTGTCAGCTACGAGCTGGCGCTGCGTTACAAGACGGGACGCAACGCCCCGGAGAAGCAGGCCATCGGCCGCGCCGTGGCCGAACTGGTGGCGGTCGGCGAAGTGGTGGGGCTGACCGGCGGCACCACCATCACCGAGGTGGCCCGCGCGCTCGCCGTGCGCTCCGACCTGGTGGGGGACGCCGCCGCGGGGGCGTCGGGGCAGCCGACCCTGACCGTGGTCACCAACGCCCTCAACATCGCCAACGAGCTGGTGATCCGGCCGCAGATAAAGATCGTGGTGACCGGCGGGGTGGCCAGGCCGCAGTCGTACGAGCTGACGGGCCCGCTGGCCAGTGGCGTACTCGGTGAGATCACGCTGGATGTCGCCGTGCTGGGTGTCAACGCCATCGACACCGAACGTGGTGCGTACGTCCACCACGAGGGCGAGGCCAGCATCAACCGGCTGCTCGCCCAGCAGGCCCAGCGGGTGGTGGTGGCGGCCGACTCCTCGAAGATCGGCAAGCGGGCCTTCGCCCGGGTCTTCGACCTCGGGCTGATCGACTTCCTGGTCACCGACAAGGGGATCCCGGCCGAGGCAACGGCCCGTTTCACCGAGGCCGGCGTCACCGTGATCGCCGTCTGAACCCGCCTGAAACCGTCTGAATCCGTCTGAATCAGTCCGGGCCGTCCCACCCGAAGGGTGCGGGCGGCCCGCCGTTTTGCGTGCCCTGGACCGCCTCCGGGAGTGATCGATCATGCACTTACATGTGCATGATCGATCACAACCAAGCATGCGCAGGCCGGATTTGATGGGTTGACAGCGTCGGTTGCGGTCGCTTCGCGGCCGTCTTGCGCCTCTTCTGTGCATATTTCGATCCACGGGGGCGTGCCGACGTGCTGCGTGTCGTGGTTTTTGGATGTCGATAGATGTTCGTTACCTCTGTGAAATGGACAACTCTTGCCATCCGGGTGCGCTGTCGTGAACTATGTGCCTGTCGCCGTGAAGGAGCAGCGGCCGCCCCCTCCGGGACGCGGCCCGCCTCCACGTATGCGGGACGTTCTCTCGCTCCATCAGCCCTGGAGGTGCCTGTGACGATGGCAGATGTGCCGGTCACAGCAGCGCGGCAGTCCGTGCCCCAGCCCCGCGACCCGGACGGCGCCGACCTGCCCGCCGGGAAGAAGCCCAAGAAGAACCGAATACGGCAGCCGCTCCGGCACCGGCTGAAACGAGACAGGGCGCTCCTGCTGCTCTGCCTGCCGGGTGTTCTGTTCTTCGCGCTCTTCTTCTACCTGCCGCTCGCGGGCAACGTCATCGCCTTCCAGGACTACCAGCCGTTCCTGGGCTTCAAGGAGAGTCCGTTCGTCGGCCTCGCGAACTTCACCGCACTGGTCGCCGAACCGGACTTCTGGAGCGCGGTCTCCAACACGCTCCAGATCACCGCGATCCAGCTGGTCCTGTACTTCCCCGCACCGATCGCCCTGGCACTGCTGCTCAACTCGCTGATCAGCGAGAAGATCAAGCGGTTCATCCAGACCGTGGTGTACCTCCCGCACTTCCTGTCCTGGGTCGTCGTGGTGGCCATGTTCAAGCAGGTGCTGGGCGGCGCGGGTTCGGTCACCACGCTGCTGATGGAGCACGGCGTCAGCATCGGCAACGTGATGACGGACCCCGGCACCTTCAAGCTGCTCATCACCGCCCAGGCCATCTGGAAGGACACCGGCTGGGGCACGATCATCTTCCTGGCGTCCATCGCCTCGATCGACATGGCCCAGTACGAGTCCGCCGCGATGGACGGCGCCGGCTGGGCCCGCCGGATCTGGCACATCACCCTGCCGGGCATCCGGCCGGTGATCCTGATGCTGCTGATCCTGCGGCTCGGCGACATCCTCTCGGTCGGCTTCGAGCAGATCATCCTGCAGCGTGACGCCGTCGGCCCGGACGCCTCCGAGGTCATGGACACCTATGTCTACTTCCACGGAGTCGTGGACGGCGACTGGGGCATGAGCACCGCCGCCGGTCTGATGAAGGGCGTCATCGGATTCGCCCTCATCCTCGCCGCCAACAAGCTGGCCCACCGCTTCGGCGAGCAGGGAGTCTACCGATGAGTCAGCAGTCCGTCGCGACCCGGCTGCGCAGTGCCAGGTTCGGCCCGAAGACCGGTGGGGGCATGCGCGCCTCCAACGGCAGGCCGCCGTGGATGGAGCGCCCCCACTGGTACGGACAGGGCGCCAAGGGTCTGGCCCTGATCGTCCTGACCGTGATCGTGCTCTACCCGTTCCTCCTCGCCATCGGCACCAGCCTGGCGGGCCGCGAGGAGCTGAACGCCAACGGCGGTTACGTACTGCTGCCGCATCACCCGACCCTGGAGGCCTACCGGGTCATCCTCTCCGGCGGGATCGTCACGCAGGCCGCGCTGGTCTCCATCTTCATCACGGTGATCGGTACCGCGCTCAGCCTGGCGTGCACGGTGATGATCGCCTACGGGACCTCGCGCCCCGGCACGGTCCTCGCCAAGCCGATCCTGCTGCTGGTGCTGGGCACGTTCCTCTTCGCGCCCGGCATCATCCCGACGTACCTGGCGGTCCAGCAGTTCAAGATGCTGGACACCTACGCGGCGCTGATCCTCCCCGTACTGCTCAACGCGTTCAACATCGTGGTCGTCCGCTCCTTCTTCCAGAGCATCCCCGAGGAGCTGTACGACGCGGCACGGATCGACGGCGCCGGTGAGATCAAGGTCCTCTTCCGGATCGTCCTCCCGCTGTCCAAGGCGGTCCTCGCCGTCGTCGGCCTGTTCTACGCGGTCGGGTACTGGAACAGCTTCTTCAACGCGGTGCTCTACCTCAACGACTCCAGCAAGTTCCCCATCCAGGTGATCCTGCGCAGTTACGTGCTCAACGGGCAGAGCATCAACGCGTCGGCCATGGGCGTCCACGCGATACCGCCGGCCACCTCCTTGCAGATGGCCGTGCTGATCATCGCCATCGTGCCCATCCTGTGCGTCTACCCCTTCCTGCAGAAGTTCTTCGTCAAGGGCGTCCTCACCGGGGCGATCAAGGGCTGATCCGCCCACCGCCTACTTCGCCGCCACGCGCTTCACACCCTTCAAGGAGCCCCATGTCCACCAACTTGTCCCGGCGCGGATTCATGGGCGCCGCCGGAATCGCCGGCCTGACCGTGGCCGGGCTGTCCACCCTGAGCGCCTGCGGCAGCGGTGCCTCGGTCAGCAAGGGCGGTTCCAAGGCGTCGGCCAAGATCAAGCTGCCGTCGTACGTGCCCGCGAAAACCGCTCCCGCGGACCTGGCGGGCAACGCGGCCGGTCTCGACGCCGCGTATCTCCGCTACCCCAAGGCCCTCACCAAGTCGGTGGCCAAGGCGCCCGGTGACGGCAGCCGCATCACGGCCCTCACCGAGACCTTCACCACCCCCGCGCCGCCGCAGGCCAAGAACGCCTACTGGCAGGAGCTGAACAAGCGCCTCGGCGCGCGGTTCGACATGACGATCGTGGTGGACCAGGGCGTCGACGCCTATCTCCAGAAGTTCAACGCGATGATGGCCGGCGGCGACATACCCGACCTGGTCTGGTTCCCGCCGAACCAGGGCATCCAGCGGGTGCCCGAGCTGCTGGACGCCAAGTTCCACGACCTGACCCCGTACCTCTCGGGCGACGCGGTGAAGGACTACCCGAACCTGGCGAACCTGCCGACCACCGCCTGGAAGACCGCCGTCGTCAACGGCAAGATCCGAGGCGTCACCGTCGCCTACGGCTCGATGGGCCAGGTGCACGTCGTCAACCAGGACTACTGGAAGCCGGTCGGCGGCGCGGAGTTCACCAGCGCCGAGGACTTTCTGGCCAAGGGCAAAGAGCTCATCGACCCCAAGCGGAACAAGTACTGCCTGGAACCTTCGTACGTGAACCACGTCGGCATTTTCGCCCAGTGGTTCGGGGTGACCACCGGCTGGCGGCTGGACGGCGGAAAGCTGACCCACATGTACGAGACGGACGAATACCAGGAGGCCCTGGAGTTCGCCGTCAAGTGCGCCAAGGCCAAGCTCTTCTGGCCGGACCCCAACCTCAGCACCACGATGGAGAAGGTGGCGCAGGGCACGCTCGGCGCCTATGTGCAGTCCTTCCCCAGCTTCCTGGTGGACGCCAGGACGTACGACTTCCCGTTCGGCATCATCGCGCCCTTCGCCGCCAGGGCCGGAGTCAAACCGCGATACAGCATGGGCTACGGCTCGGTCGGCTACACCGCCATCAACAAGAAGGCCGACGAGAAGCGCGTCAAGATGCTGCTGGGCGTCCTGGACTACCTGGCCGCCCCCTTCGGTACGGAGGAGCGCCTCTTCCTCGACAACGGCATCGAGGGCAAGCACTTCACCCGTACGGCCAAGGGCGACGTCAAGCTCACCGCCAAGGGGAACTCCGAGGCGGTGACCACGGCGATGCCGCTGGCCTTCCTCGCCGCGGGCCCCGAGTACATCTACCTGCCCGGACAGCCGGAGCTGGCCGGAAAGATCCACGGCTGGCAGCAGGAACTCCTCAAGATCGGCCAGTCCAACCCGACGAGCGGGCACTTCTCGGACACGTCGACGAGCAAGAGCCCCTCGCTCACCACCGCCATGGCCGACGTCCAGCTGGACATCATCGCCGGGCGCAAGCCGATCTCCGCCTACAAGGAGCAGCTGCGCAAGTGGCGCTCCGGCGGCGGTGACAAGATGCGTGCCGAGTTCGAGGCCTCACTCGCCGGCAAGTAGTCCAGGGACCGGGAAGCCGGTCCTCGTCCGCACCACCCGCACCACCCGTACAGACAGAGAAGGGACCCCCGTGTCAGACCTGCGACTCGGCGTCATCGGACTCGGCCTGCGCCGTTCCATCGCGATGTCCGCCCACCACCCCGGACAGGGTTCGGCGATCACCGCCGTCTGCGACCTCGACCCCGAGGTGCGCAGCCGCGAGGCCGAGCGCTTCGGTACGGATGTCGCGGTCGAGGACTACAAGCTGCTCCTCGGCCGGGACGACATCGACGCGGTCATCGTCGCCACCCCGGACGACACCCACGAGGTCATCGCCATCGACGCCCTGCGGGCGGGCAAGGCGGTCTTCGTCGAGAAGCCGCTCGGCATCACCGTCGAGAGCTGTGACAACGTCCTGCGCGCCGCGTACGAGACCGGGTCCCGGCTCTACGTCGGCCACAACATGCGGCACATGGGTGTCGTGCGGCTGATGCGCGACATCATCGCCCGCGGCGACATCGGTGAGCCCAAGGCCGTCTGGGTACGCCACTTCGTGGGCTACGGCGGCGACTACTACTTCAAGGACTGGCACGCCGACCGGACCCGGACCACCGGTCTGCTGCTCCAGAAGGCCGCGCACGACATCGACGTGCTGCACTGGCTGGCCGGCGGCTACACCCGGCGCGTCAACGCGCTGGGCGACCTGCTGGTCTACGGCGACCTGCCGCGGCGCGAGCCGGACACCCCGCGCCCGGACAACTGGCTGCGCGAGTTCGACTGGCCGCCGACCGCCCGCAAGGACCTGCACCACATCGTGGACGTCGAGGACGTCTCCGTGATGAACATGCAGCTCGACAACGGCGTGGTCGCCGCCTACCAGCAGTGCCACTTCACCCCTGACTACTGGCGCAACTACACCGTCATCGGCACCGAGGGACGGCTGGAGAACTTCGGTGACAGCCCCGGCGACGAGGTCAAGGTCTGGAACTCCGGCCCCAGCGGCTACCGCGCGGACGCCGACATCACCTACCGGGTGCCGGAGGCCAAGGGATCGCACGGCGGTGGGGACGTCCGGGTCATGGAGGAGTTCTGCCGGTTCGTGCGCGACGGGGGCGTCACCGACACCTCGCCGGTCGCCGCCCGGATGAGCGTCGCCGCCGGTGTGCTCGCGACCCGCTCGCTGCGTGAGGGCGGTGCGCCGTACGACGTGCCCGCCCTCGACCCCGAGCTGATCGAGTACTTCGAACGCGGTCAGGTCCGCTCCTGAGGATCTGACCGGGAAAGGCCGGACAGGGCCGTGCCACGGCGGCCCTGTCCGGCGGGTTTCACCGCACCACATGCACCACGGGCCTGCCCGGCACTCCTTGCCGGGCAGGCCCGTGGTGCACGCACGAGCACCGATCCCCACTCTCTCCATCAGAGGCAGGTACCACGCGTGACCCTGCGCCACATGTTCCACGCTCTCGCCACCACAGCCGCGGCGGCCGCCCTCGCCCTGGTCGGCACGGCCGCGCCCGCGCACGCCGCGGACGACATCGGGACGACCCCCGGCACCTACACGCGCTACTCCTTCTCCGGTGAGCCGGAGCTGACCGAGGTCAGCTGGTCCACCACCGTCCTGCACGACCCCGGGTACCGGGCCAACGTGTTCTGGAGCCACCAGTTCGGTTTCGACCAGGGCAACGGCGCCTACGTCGGGATGCAGTCCAACGGGGGCTCGAAGCGCACGCTCCTCTTCTCGGTCTGGGACGTCTCCGAGGCGAAGGCGGGCTCCGCCGGAAGCTGGTGCCAGGGCTTCGGCGGCGAGGGCGAGGGGATGAGCTGCCGACTGCACCTCGACTGGACCGCCGGTCACCGCTACACGTTCCGGATCGCGGCGGAGGGCGACGGCTGGTTCGGCGCCACCGTCGCGGACACCGCCACGGGTGCCTCGTACAAGCTCGGCAGCATCAAGACGCCCGCCACGGTCATCTCGCCGACCGGGATGGTCGACTGGACCGAGTACTTCGAGTGGAACGACTCCCGCGCCACCTGCTACGACCAGCCGTTCAGTGACGCCCGCTTCGGCGTGCCGACCGGTAATGGCGGCACGGTCACCGGCGCGGTCGCGTCCACGACCAACAACGGCAACGCCTGTGCGTCCATGACGCGCACGGACACCGCGAAGCGTGCCTCCGTCCAGAACCTGGCGGTCGGCAACTCGGTACGGGGCTCGGTGACCGGGCCCGGCGGCAAGTGCCTCACCGCCGAGGGCGGTGTCGCCGACGGCGCGCTCGCCGGGCTGCGCGCCTGCAAGGACCGAAAGACCCAGTCCTGGGTGCGCGCCGCCGACGGCTCGCTGCGGCTGCCGTCCGACTACTGCCTGACCCCCGAGGGCAAGGGCAACGGCGCGGCTGTACGGGTGCGCGACTGCGCCGGTACGGGCACGGGCGGAGCGGTCACCGACACCGCGCGGCAGTGGACGTACGACGAGTCCACGTACGCCCTCGTCAACAAGGGGTCCGGCCGTTGTCTGGCCGCCACCGGCAGCGGCAAGGAACTGAAGCTCCAGAACTGCGCGGCGGGCGCGGAACAGCGGTGGAGCGTTCCCGCCACCTACTAAATTCTGGGCACGTCCGGGCCATGGTCCCCGGCGCACCGCTTCGATGCGGTGCACCGGGGACCATGGCATCTGTTTTCAGCCATGCTCGGTGGGTAATCGGCCTCTTCCGGTTTGACGGCCGCTCACTGCGTCATGGCGAAGTGGGAATCATCGGCCGGGCTGTATCCACCCGTTCATCCCGATAATCCCGTAAGGCGGGCAGCTCAGTCGCTCTCGTACGGTCACCGATCAGCCGTTCCGGGTGGAACGAAACGTTGATTTCAAGCCAGTAAGTGGTTGCTGTGTCCGATTTCGAACGCGCGACCGGAAACCGGTCGGCATAATCGCGTGCATGTCGATCACGGGTGGGCACGTCGTAGACCTGGGCCGAGGCCTGCACGCATGGCTCCCGCCGAAGCGGGGCTGGGGGCTGGCCAACTGCGGCCTCCTCGTCTCGCCCCGGGGCGCGCTCTGGATCGACACCCCCTACGACCCGGTACTGGCGGGACAGTTCCTGGCCGAGAGCACGAAACTGCTGCCCGCGGGCGTCACCGTCGACCGGGTGATCGTCACGCACGCCAACGGCGACCACTTCTGGGGCGCGGGCGTGCTCCCCGACGCGGAGATCATCGCGACCCGCGAGGCCCGGGACCACATCCACTACGAGCCCACCCCGAAGCAGCAGCACGCCCTGGTCAACGGCGACGACCCGGCTGGGCCGCTCGGCGCCTACCTCGGCCGCCACTTCGGCTTGTTCGACTGGTCGCGGACCGAACCGGTCCAGCCGACCACCTACTTCACCGGCGAGCTCGAACTGACCCTGGGGGAGTACCCGGTCCGGATCACCGCCCTGCCGCCCGCGCACACCACCGGCGACCTGATGGTCCACCTGCCGGCCCAGAGCGCCGTGTTCAGCGGCGACATCATCTTCTCCTCGACACCCGGGCAGCCGGGCGACCACCCGATCCACTGGGCGGGCCCGCTGAGCAACGTGATCGCCGCCTGCGAACAGGTGCTGGCCACCGGAGCCGAGACGATCGTGCCGGGCCACGGGCCGGTCCTCGACCGGGCCGGGGTACGCGACCACATCGCCTATCTGGAGTACGTACGGGAGCGGGCGCACGCCCTCCACGCCGCCGGGGTGCCCGCACCGGAGGCGGCCCGCCGGGTGATCGGCGAGGGCCGCCACCCCGAACTCGGTCTCCCCGAGCGGCTGCTCGTGACCATCGGCAGCGAGTACCGGCAGCTCGACGGCTCGGAAATGCCGGGCGTGCTCCAGGTGATGACCGACGTGGCCGTGCTCGCCCAGGAAGTGGAGCGGGAAGTCGAGCAGGGAGCGGAGCGGGAAGCCGGGCAGCGAGCAGAGCAGGCCCGTGAGCCCGCGGGTGCGCTGGAGTGAGCGCCCGGCCCGCCGCACAGGCCGGGCCACCCGCCCGGCCCCCGGGCCGGGCCGACCGTCCGGTCCTCCGCCGCCGCCCCGGCCGGAGGACCGGCCCGACGACAGAAACGCGGTAACGGCATGGGATGGATCGTGGCGGTGATCGCCGTCGTGGCCGCCGTGGCGGCGACGGCGCGCTCGTACGGGTCCGGCCGCTCGGAACAGCTCGCCGTGGCCCACGCCGAGCTGACCGAACGGCAGATGAAGGCCGCGGAGGCCCGTACCGCCGCGCTCGTCGAAGAGATCCGGCAGCTGGCCCACCGACGCATCCCGGCCGCCGCGGTCGCACTCTCGCACGCCAGCGCCCAGGTCCCCGGACTGCGGGAGGCGGCCGAGGTGGACGGCGAGGCCGCCCGGCTGCTCACCGAGGCCGTGCAGGCGGCCAGGACCGCCGTCATCGAGGAGCGGCAGCGCGTCGACGCGGCAGCCCGCGCGGCGATGCGCGGCACCTCGGCCAAGATCCAGTCGCTGCTCAACCAGTCCCAGCAACTGCTGCACGAGCTCCAGCACGAGTACGACGACCCGCGCATCCTGCAACTGGACTTCCGCAACGAACTGGCCCTGCGCCGGACCCAGTCCACCGCCGTGCTCTGCGACGCCTGGCCCGGACTGGCCCGGCAGAACTCCCCGCTCATCGAGATCGTGCTCGGGGCCCAGTCCCGCGTCGCCGGCTACGAGCGCATCAAGGTGGCCAACCACCTGCGCGAGGAACGGATCGCGCTCGCCGCCAGGGCTGCGGAACCCCTCGCGATCGCCCTCGCGGAACTGCTCGCCAATGCCACCGCGTACTCCCACCCCGACACCGACGTGACGGTGACGCTCCAGCAGAGCGGCGGCCGGGGCGCGTTCCTGGTCGTCGACGACGCGGGCATCGGCATGGACGAGGACGCGCTCGACCGGGCCCGCGCACTGCTGGCAGGCCCCTCCGAGGTGCTCCTGACCGAGCTGGGCGACCCGCCGCAGACCGGCTTCGCGGTCGTCGGCCGGCTCGTGACGCAGTACGGCTTCCACTGCCACATCGAGGCCTCGCCGTTCGGCGGCATGCGGACCATCCTGCGCGTCCCCGCACATCTGCTGACCGTGCTGAAGGAGGACCGGACCCTCTCCGCCCTGGCCCCGGCGCCCGTATCGGCACAGGCCGCCCCGGCCGAGGAGGCCGCCCCCGCCGCCCCAGCCGCGCCCGCGCAGGAACCGCCGAGGGCGAATCCCGTCGCGGAACCGGCCGGACTGCCCAGCAGACGGCGGCGCGCACCCCGGCCGGCCGCGGCCCCGGCCCCCGCAGCCGTCCCGGCCGCCGGACAGGTGCCCCGTACACCGGAGCAGGCGGAGTCTTCCTGGGCGGCCCTCCAACAGGGCACCCTCAACGGCAGGAGTGTCGCCGGGCGGGCCCCCGCACCGGAACCGGACGGCCACGACCACCTGGGCGACCAGGACGACCAAGGAGACGACGAGACGTGAGCGCCCCCAGCCCCACCACCGGCGACCTCGCATGGGTGCTGACCCCGCTGCTGGAGCTGCCCGGAGTCCAGCATGCCGTGGTCGCCACCGGTGACGGCCTCATCGAGGGCGCCTCACCCGGCCTCGACCGGGCTTCCGGCGAGCGGGTCGCCGCGATGACGGCCACGCTGCACGCCGCGGCGCGCGCCTTCACCACGGCGTTCACCGACGCCGAGGGGCCGAAACTGGCCCAGACGGTCGTCGAATCCGATCTGGGCTTCGCCGTCGTCGTACCGGCGGGGAACAACACCACGCTCGCCCTCTTCGCCGAACCCGGCGCCAAGCTCGGTGACATCGCCTATCAGATGCAGGTGCAGGTCACCGCGCTGACCCGGGCGATGCACGCGCCCGCCCGCCAACCGGACACCACCGCCCGGCCATGAGCTCCGGACCGGGACGCCGTCTGATCCCCGCCTATCTGGTCACCGGCGGCCGGTCCCGGCCCGTCGGCCCCGCGCTCGACCGGCTCGCCGTGCTCGTACGCACCGATACGGCCCTGCCCCCGGACACCGGCTCGGAACAGCGCAGGCTGTGCGAACTGCTGGCACCGGGCGCCCTCACCGTCGTCGAGTGCGCGGCCCATCTGGACCTGCCGGTCAGCGCCACCGTATTCCTGGCCACGGACCTCGCGGCCGCCGGACTTCTGCTCACCCGACCGCCGATACCCAGTGCCGGGGAGATCGACCGGTCGCTCGTCGAGAGGCTGCTCGTTGGACTCCGCTCCCTCCACTGACCGGACCGGCGTCGGCTATCTGCCGACGGCCGCCCGGACCCTGATGAAGATCGTCGTCACGGGTCCCTTCGGCGTGGGCAAGACGACCCTGATCCGTACGCTCTCCGAAATAGCCACCCTCCATACGGAGGAGGCGATGACCCAGTCCAGCACCCTGCTCGACGACACCGCCGGGCTCCCCGACAAGACCACCACCACGGTCGCCATCGACTTCGGACGTCTCACCGTCCTGGACGACCTGGTGCTCTACCTGTTCGGCACACCCGGCCAGCAGCGGTTCCTGCCGCTGTGGGAGGACATCGCGCGGGGCGCGCTCGGCGCGCTCGTCCTGGTGGACACCCGGCGGCTCGGTGACTCCTTCGCGGTCATGGACATGGTGGAGGAGCAGGGGCTGCCGTACGCCGTCGCCGTCAACCGCTTCCCCGACGCGCCCGCCCACAGCGACGAGGTGCTGCGCAAACACCTCGACCTCGCTCCCGGGACCCCGCTGATCCAGTGCGACGCCCGGGAACGGCGCGGCAGCATCGACGCCCTGATCGCGCTGGCCGAACACGTGCTGACCCGACTGCCGCGACCCGAGGACCCGTCATGACCCTGTTCGTACAGCCGCCGCAGCCCGTCGCGCTGTACGGCCCCGACTTCGCGGCCGACCCGCACGGCCACTACCGCAGGCTGCGCGAAGAAGGCCCGCTGACACCGGTCCGGATCGCGCCCGGCGTGGAGGCGATGCTGGTCACGGACTACCAGGCGGCCGTCGACCTGCTCCGCGACACCCACACCTTCAGCAAGGACCCCCGCGACTGGCAGGCGACCGCCCCGCCGGACTCGCCGGTGCTGCCCGTGCTCGGCCACCGCCCCACCGCGCTGTTCAGCGACGGCGACGAGCACACCCGCTACCGCGAAGCCATCAACGACAGCCTCGCGCTGATCGAACCGCACATCCTGCGGGCGGAGGTGGCCAGGGCCGCCCAGCAGCTCATCGGGGAGTTCGCCGCCACCGGCACCGGCGACCTCATCGCCCAGTACGCCGCACGGCTTCCGCTGCACGTCTTCGTCACCTGGTTCGGCGTCGCCCCCGCCGAGGGCGAACGGATCGTCGACGGCATCGGCGGCATGATGAACTCGGCCCGGGGCGCCACCGAGGCGTACGCCGACCTCGTCGACGTCGTCACCCGGCTCGTCGCCGACCGGCGCGCCCGGCCGCGCCGCGATCTGACCTCTTACCTGCTCGCACATCCGGCCCGTCTCGACAACGACGAGACGGTGAGTCAGATCGCGCTGGTGATGAGCGCGGGCCACGACCCCACGACCAACCTGATCGGCAACTCCATCCTGCACATGCTCACCGACGAGCGGTACGCGGGCTCGCTGCACGGCGGAGCGATGACGGCGCACGAGGCGATCAACGAGGTCCTGTGGCAGGAACCGCCGATCGCCAACCTCGCCGCGCACTACCCGCGCCACGACACCGAGTTCCACGGGGTACGGCTGCACGCCGGACAGCTGATCCTGGTCTCCTTCGGCGCCGCCAACACCCAGTCCGCGGCGGACACCCCGCAAGAAGGGGTCCGCTCCGGGGCCAGCGCCCACCTCGCCTGGTCGGCGGGGCCGCACCGGTGCCCCGCGAAGCAGCCCGCGCTGCTCATCGCGATGACCGCGATCGAACAGTTCACCAGCCAGCTGTGCGATGCGGAACTCACCGTGCCGGTCAGCGAACTGCTGTGGCGGCCCGGCCCGTTCCACCGGGCCCTGGCACACCTCCCGGTTCGCTTCACACCGCTCGACACGACCCCCGCCACCGGCCCGGACAAGGTCTCCGCGACCGCCTCCGGCAGACTTCCGAAGGTGTCGATCGGGTCCTGAACCGTGTCGCTGGTAGGCCGAACGGGTGAGGGGCGAGAGAATTGCCCGATGAACAGTGAGCGCAGCCGGCGCAACGCCGAACGATGCACAGACGGAGTGGTCCGGTGAGCAGGTACGACAGGTATGACGTCACCGACGAGCAGTGGGAGGGACTGGCCCAGGTCGTACCACTGCGCAGCCGCAACGAGTGGCCCTCCCGGGTGGACCACCGGACGGTCCCGGAGGAGCGGGAGAGCGCCGAGCAGCGGCGCATGGTGGTGCTGCGGGTCCAGGTCTTCGCGGACGCGCGCGAGGTGGCCGAGTACCTGGTCGGACAGGTTCCGGTGCTGCTCGATCTGACCGGCGCCGAACCCGATGTGGCGAAGCGGATCCTGGACTTCACCAGCGGTGTCGTCTTCGGTCTCGGCAGCGGGATGCACCGGGTGGACCGGAACGTCTTCCTCCTGTCGCCCATCGGCATGGAGGTCGAGGGCGTGACGGCGGCGGGTGTGCCGGGGGCCTGAACCGGGTCGCGGTCTACCCCGCCGGGCGGCGTGCCATGCGGGCGGGGGAGGCCGTTCCTTCGATTGAAGGACGAGCGATCCGGAGGAACGGTTCGGCGGGGAGGCGGGTGCATACGGTCTTTGGCATGACCGCACCCAGCCTCCGCGCTGATCCTCCCCGTTCCGATGCACCGTGCGCTGATGCACCTTGCGCTGATCCGCCCCGCGGCGATCCGCCTTGCGCTGATCCGCCCCGCGCCGATCCTCCGCAGCCAGTCGGCTCCGACTCCGCCCGGTGGTCGAAGCGTTGTGCCGGCCCGGTCGTGACCGAGCTGCGGCTCTCCGCCTTCGCGGCGCACCGGGGCACGGTCGTGCCGCTGGCCCCGCTCACCCTCCTCGCGGGTCCCTCAGGCAGCGGTACGTCGAGTGTGCTGCGGGCCTACGAGGCGCTGTCCCGACTGGCCGAGGGGGCGCCGCTCGACGAGGTCTTCCCCGATCCGGCGGGGTGCGTGCCCGAAGGGGCCGAGGCCGACCGGCAGGGACGGCGCGGCTTCCGGATCGGGTGCACGGCGGACGGGCCGGCCGGCCCCGTCCGGCTCGAACTCGCCGTCCAGGCCGAGCCCACCTTGCGGATCGTCGGGGAGCGGCTGACCCTGGCCGGGGTGACCCTGCTCAGCACCGCGCTTCGCGATCCGGATCAGCCGACGCTCCAGGCGGCCTGGCACACCGACGACGAGCTTCCGGTGACGCGGGAACGGCTGCCGGACGACCGGCTCGGCACGGCCCTGCTGCCCTTGCGGGTCGCGGGCCGGACGCCGGGCCAGCTGCAGGTGCTGGCCGCCGCCGAACAATTGGTGGTCGCTCTGCGCCCGGCCTTCGCCTGCGAACCGAGGCCTCATCGGATGCGGACACCGGTGCCGCCGGGCGAGGGCCGGCTCCGCCGCGACTGCGGAAACCTCGCGGCGGTTCTGCACGCCGAGTACAACGGGCGAGGGGCCGCGCGTGGACGTGAGCGCGGCGATGGGGGCGGGCCCGGGGCCGGGTACGGGTACGGGTACGGGTACGGGGCCGGGAGCGGGTACGGGGCCGGAAACGGGTACGTGTACGGGCGACGTCATGCCCGGCTGGTCGCGCTGGCGGATGCCGGGTGCGCCCGTCCGGTGACCGGGCTCCGCGTCGAGCGGTTCGGGGACGGGCAGGTCCGCGCGGTCCTGGCCAGGGGCGACGGACCCGGCACACCGCTGGAACGGCTCGGTGACGGCGAACTGCGGTACCTGGCACTGGGCGTGGCCCTGCTCATGGGCCCCGGGGCGGACCCGGCGGATGCCGGCTCCGAGGTGCCGGCGGCCCTGCAGACCCGCACGGTGCTGGCCGACGGGTTCGACCGCGACCTGGACGGGCGGCAGAGCCGGGAGCTGCTGACCGAGGCGGCCTCCGCGGTGGCCGGCGGCCGGGTCCGGCTGCTCGGCACGGTGACGGAGGCGGGTGCCGCACGGGCCCGGGGGACGGCGGGAGCGACGGTGGTAGACCTGGAACCGTGACAGAACTCGACGTACCCGCCCTGCAACGACGACTCGCCGCCTTCGCGGCCGCACGCGACTGGGAGCAGTACCACACCCCGAAGAACCTGGCGTCGGCGCTCAGCGTCGAGGCATCCGAACTCATGGAGATCTTCCAGTGGCTGACGCCGGACCAGTCGGCCCGCGTGATGGAGGATCCCGCTTCCGCGCACCGGGTCTCGGACGAGGTCGCTGATGTCCTCGCCTATCTGCTGCAGTTCTGCGCGGTACTGGACATCGACCCGCTCGCGGCGCTGGCGGCCAAGATCGAGCGGAATGAGGCGCGGTTCCCGGTCACGAAGGGCCCGGATACAGCCGATCGTCACTCTTCGGAGTGATCGACTTATTCACAGTCGACAAGGTGTCCACAGATTTCCGAAATCCTCTGGCTTTCCGGTACCACCACCCTCACTGTGGGTAATGAAAGAGGTGAGCGGGTTTTCGTACCGAACGGGGGCAACACATGGAAGCGGAGCGGTTGGTAGCGGTCATCAGGCAGGCGCTGGCCCGGAGCAGGGGCACGCCGGACATCATCGCCGAGGCCTGGCAGGCCCAGGCTCTGGCGCAGGCGGTCGGAAGCAGACTGGCGGCGAGCGGCCCCAAGGAGTTACGGGGCGAGGCGGGAGGCCTCAGCGAGATCGGCGGAAGAAGCAACGGGGCACTGGACCACCCGGCGGCGCGGGCCGGGGTGGCCAGGGCGGCCCAGCTCTCCGAGGTGGCTGACCCGCGCTCCGCGCTGACGGGGCTGGGCGCGCTGCTGGGGGAGGTGGGGATCGCCCTGGTCGGGGTGGCGTGCGAGACGGATGAACAGGGCCTGTACTGGCAGTGCATGGAGGCGATCGACGCCGCCGACGAGTCGACGGACCGGGTCCATGGAATGCTCCGGCTCCTCGATGAACGGGACCGTGAGCGGCGGGAGGATCTGGAGCGCAGCAGGGAGCGGGACGGCCCCCATGGAGTGCTGCACGGACCGGCGGGTCCGGCTGCCGGCCGGCCCTGATCCGCCCCCGTGTCGGGGACGATCCGGACACCGCGGCGGCGAATGGAGGCGGGAGAGGGGCGGGCGGAGCCCGGGGGTGCAGGATGGATCCATGGATCTTCGAATCTTCACCGAGCCCCAGCAAGGGGCGAGCTACGACACCCTGCTCACCGTCGCCAAGGCGACGGAGGACCTCGGCTTCGACGCCTTCTACCGCTCCGACCACTATCTGCGCATGGGAGGGGGCGACGGTCTCCCCGGCCCGACGGACGCCTGGATCACCCTCGCCGGGCTGGCGCGCGAGACCAAGCGGATCCGCCTCGGCACGCTGATGACGGCGGGGACGTTCCGGCTGCCCGGCGTGCTCGCCATCCAGGTGGCACAGGTCGACCAGATGTCCGGCGGCCGGGTCGAACTGGGCCTGGGAGCCGGCTGGTTCGAGGATGAGCACAAGGCGTACGGCATTCCGTTCCCGCAGGAGAAGTTCGGCCGGCTGGAGGAGCAGCTGGCGATCATCACCGGGCTGTGGTCGACAGAGGTCGGCAAGACGTTCAGTTACGACGGCACCTACTACCAGCTCACCGACTCGCCCGCACTGCCCAAGCCGGCCCAGGCCAAGGTGCCGGTACTGATCGGCGGGCACGGCGCGAAGCGCACGCCGAGGCTCGCCGCCCAGTACGCCGATGAGTTCAATATCCCCTTCGCCGGTCTGGAGGACAGCGAGCAGCAGTTCGGCCGGGTCAGGGAAGCGGCCGCGGCGGCGGGCCGGGGACCGGACGACCTGGTGTACTCCAACGCCCTGGTCGTCTGTGTCGGCAAGGACGATGCCGAGGTCGCGCGCCGTGCCGCCGTCATCGGGCGGGACGTGTCGGAGCTGAAGGCGAACGGCCTGGCGGGCTCGCCCGCCGAAGTGGTCGAAAAGATCGGCCGGTTCGAGGCGATCGGAGCTTCGAGGATCTACCTCCAGGTGCTGGACCTCGACGACCTGGACCACCTGGAGCTGATCTCGTCGCAGGTCCAGTCCCAGCTGACCTGAGACCGGAGGAGCACCTGTGCAGCCCGCCCGCGACGCCCGCGATCCCGGCCGTGACGCCTACGCATCCGGCGCCTTCGGCCGGCCGTTCGCCGGGACGCCGTCCCGGCCCCTCGCGGCCGCCCTCGCGGCGGGGACGGTCCTGCTCGACGGCGGCCTCTCCAACCAGCTGGAGTCGCAGGGCTGCGATCTGTCCGACGCGCTGTGGTCCGCCCGGCTGCTCGCCGATGGGCCCGAGCAGATCGAACAGGCGCACACGGCGTATGTGCGGGCGGGTGCGCAGGTCCTGATCACCGCCAGTTATCAGGCGAGTTTCGAGGGGTTCGGGCGGCGCGGGACCGGGCGGGCGGAGGCCGCCGCGCTGTTCGCCCGCAGTGTGGAGCTGGCGCGGCGGGCGGCCGCTTCGGTGGCGCGGGATGTGTGGGTCGCCGCCTCGGTCGGCCCGTACGGGGCGGTGACGGCGGACGGCGCCGAGTACCGGGGCCGGTACGGGCTCTCGGTCCGGGAGCTGGAGCGCTTCCACCGCCCCCGGATCGAGGCGCTGGCCGCCGCAGGGCCCGACGCGCTGGCACTGGAGACGGTGCCGGACACCGATGAGGCGGAGGCGCTCCTGCGGGTCGCGGAGGGGACCGGGCTGCCGGTCTGGCTCTCCTACACCGTGGCGCGCGGGGAGACCAGGGCGGGACAGTCGCTGGAGGAGGCGTTCGGTCTCGCGGCGGGGTACGGACGGGTGGTGGCGGCCGGGGTGAACTGCTGCGATCCGGCCGAGGCGGACCTCGCGGTGCGGACGGCCGCGGCGGTGACCGGGAAGCCGGTCGTGGTCTACCCGAACAGCGGGGAGCACTGGGATGCCGGAAGACGGGGATGGACCGGAGGCGCCACGTTCGATCCCAGCCGGGTCCGGGCCTGGCAGGCGGCGGGTGCCCGGCTGGTCGGAGGCTGCTGCCGGGTCGGCCCGGACACCATCGGGGAGCTGGCCGCGCAGCTCGCCGCACCGTCGGCGAACCACCGGGAAGGAGGGCGGGAAGAACCGGAGCCGGGCTGAAATTGCCTGGTGGGAGGGGACGATCCGGACCATACTCGGACGCGTGTTCCTGACGATCAGCACAACCGGCAACCCGGAGCGTCCCGCCACCGATCTCGGATTCCTGCTGCACAAGCATCCCGAGAAGGCGCAGACGTATTCCACCTCCCACGGCACCGCGCACGTCTTCTATCCCGAGGCGTCCGCGGAGCGCTGCACGGCGGCGCTGCTGCTGGAGGTGGACCCCGTGGCGCTGGTGCGCAAGGGCAAGGGCAAGGGCCGGGGCGGTGCCCCCGACGCGGCACTCGCCCAGTACGTCAACGACCGCCCGTACGCGGCGTCCTCGCTGCTGTCCGTCGCGATGAGCACCGTCTTCAAGTCCGCGCTGAGCGGTACCTGCCGGGCGATGCCCGAGCGGGCGGAGGAGACGATGCCGCTGCGGATCGAGGTGCCCGCACTGCCGGCCCGTGGTGGTGCCGAGCTGGTGCGGGCGCTCTTCGGCCCGCTCGGCTGGTCGCGGGTGGACGCGGTGGCCGTACCGCTGGACGAGCGGTTCCCCGAGTGGGGGGACTCGCGGTACGTACGGCTCGTGCTGGAGGGCGAGTTGCGGCTGGCGGACGCGCTGCGGCAGTTGTACGTCCTGCTGCCGGTGCTCGACGACGCGAAGCACTACTGGGTGTCGCCGGACGAGGTGGACAAGCTGCTGCGCGCCGGTGAGGGCTGGCTGGCGGACCACCCCGAGCAGAAGCTGATCACCAGCCGTTATCTGGCCCGGCGCTGGGGGCTGACGAGGCAGGCGATGGAGCGGCTGGAGCTGGTCCGGCTCGCGGAGTCGGACGACCTCGACGTCGAGAGCGTCGACAACGCGGTCGACGAGACGACCGACACGGAGGAGCGGCCGGTGCCGCTCGCGGAGCAGCGGCGGACCGCGATCCTGGCCGCGTTGAACGGTGCCGGAGCGAGCCGGGTGCTCGACCTGGGCTGCGGACAGGGCCAGTTGGTGCAGGCGCTGCTGAAGGACGTGCGTTTCACGGAGATCGTCGGGGTCGACGTCTCGATGCGCGCCCTCACCGTCGCCTCCCGGCGGCTGAAGCTGGACCGGATGGGGGAGCGGCAGGCCGCTCGCGTGACGCTCCAGCAGGGCTCGCTCACGTACACGGACAAGCGGCTCAAGGGGTACGACGCGGCGGTGCTCAGCGAGGTCATCGAGCATCTCGACCTGCCTCGGCTGCCCGCGCTGGAGTACGCGGTGTTCGGCTCGGCCCGGCCCCGCACCGTCCTGGTGACCACGCCGAACGTCGAGTACAACGTCCGCTGGGAGACGCTCCCGGCCGGGCACGTCCGGCACGGCGACCACCGCTTCGAATGGACCCGGGCCGAATTCCGGGACTGGGCGGGCGAGGTGGCCCGCCGGCACGGGTACGGGGTGGAGTTCGTGCCCGTCGGACCCGATGACCCGGAGGTGGGGCCGCCCACCCAGATGGCCGTGTTCACCATGACCACGGCCGACGAGAAGGAGAAGGAGGCGAAAGCCGCATGAGCGGGACCAACGACAGCACCGGTGACAACACCAGTGACAGCACCAGCCGGAGCGCCCCGCGCGTCCTGCCGGTGACCGACCTCTCCCTCGTGGTCCTCATCGGGGCGAGCGGCTCGGGCAAGTCCACCTTCGCCCACCGGCACTTCAGGCCGACCGAGATCATCTCCTCGGACTTCTGCCGGGGCCTGGTCGCCGACGACGAGAACGACCAGAGCGCCAGCGGGGACGCCTTCGACGTCCTGCACTACATCGCGGGCAAGCGGCTGGCCGCCGGGAGGCTGACCGTCGTCGACGCCACGAACGTCCAGCCCGAGAGCCGCCGGCAGCTGGTGAAGCTGGCCCGGGAACACGACGTGCTGCCCATCGCGATCGTCCTTGACCTGCCGGAGGAGGTCTGCCAGGCACGCAACGCCGCCCGCCCCGACCGGGCGGGCATGGGCCGCCATGTCGTCCAGCGCCACCGCCGCGAGCTGCGCCGCTCGCTGCGCGGGCTGGAGCGCGAGGGCTTCCGCAAGGTCCACATCCTGCGCACGGAGGAGGAGGCCGCCCACGCCGAAGTGGTGCGGGAGCGCCGCTACAACGACCTCCGCCACCTCACAGGCCCGTTCGACATCATCGGTGACATCCACGGCTGCAGCTCCGAGCTGGAGACGCTGCTCGGCGAACTCGGCTACGCGGACGGGGCGCACCCCGAGGGGCGCACCGCGGTCTTCGTCGGAGACCTCGTCGACCGCGGACCCGACAGCCCGGGTGTGCTGCGCCGCGTGATGTCGATGGTGTCGGACGGCAACGCGCTCTGCGTGCCCGGCAACCACGAGAACAAGCTCGGCCGCTACCTCAAGGGCCGCAAGGTCCAGCAGACCCACGGACTCGCGGAGACCATCGAGCAGCTGGAGCGGGAGGACAGCAAGGACCCGGAATTCCGCAAGCGGGTCGGTGAGTTCATCGACGGGCTCGTCAGCCACTACGTGCTGGACGGCGGCAAGCTGGTCGTCTGCCACGCCGGGCTGCCGGAGAAGTACCACGGGCGTACCTCCGGAAGGGTCCGCTCGCACGCGCTGTACGGCGACACCACGGGTGAGACCGACACGTTCGGTCTGCCGGTGCGCTACCCGTGGGCGGAGGACTACCGGGGCCGGGCCACGGTCGTCTACGGCCACACCCCCGTGCCCACCACCTCCTGGGTCAACAACACCATCTGCCTGGACACCGGCGCCGTCTTCGGCGGGAAGATGACGGCGCTGCGCTGGCCGGAGCGTGAACTGGTCGACGTACCGGCCGAGCGGGTCTGGTACGAGCCGGCGAAGCCGCTGGCCACCGAGGCGCCGGGCGGCCACGAGGGCCGTCCGCTGGACCTCGGCGACGTGCGGGGCCGGCGGATCGTGGAGACCCGGCACATGGGCCGGATCGCGGTGCGCGAGGAGAACGCGGCAGCCGCGCTGGAGGTCATGAGCCGGTTCGCCGTCGACCCCCGGTTGCTCGCCTACCTGCCGCCGACCATGGCGCCGACGGCCACCTCGAAGGAGGAGGGCTATCTGGAGCACCCGGCCGAGGCGTTCGCGCAGTACCGGGCGGACGGGGTGACCAGGGTCGTGTGCGAGGAGAAGCACATGGGCTCGCGGGCGGTGGCCCTGGTCTGCCGGGACGCCGACGTGGCGCGGGAACGCTTCGGGACGGGGGGCGCCGCCTCCGCCGCCGCGGGAGAGGGCGGCCCGACGGGCGCCCTGCACACCCGCACCGGACGCCCGTTCCTGGACGACGCCGCGGTGACCGAGGTGGTCCTCGGCCGGCTGCGCGCCGCCGTCACCGCCGCCGGGCTGTGGGAGGAGTGGGACACCGACTGGGTGCTGCTGGACGCCGAGCTGATGCCCTGGTCCCTCAAGGCGGCCGGACTGCTCCGCTCGCAGTACGCGGCGGTCGGCGCCGCGTCCGGTGCCGTCTTCCCCGCGGCACAGGCCGCCCTCGCGGCAGCGGCGGAGCGCGGCATCGACGTCGGCGCGCTCGCGGACCGGCAGCGCGGCCGGGCCGAGGACGCGGCCGCGTTCACCGAGGCCTACCGCCGTTACTGCTGGAGCACCGAGGGGCTGGACGGAGTGCGGCTGGCACCGTTCCAGGTCCTCGCGGTGCGGGGCCGCTCGCTCGCCACCGTTCCCCACGACGAGCAGCTGGGCTGGCTGGACCGGCTGGTGGAGCACGACCCCACGGGGCTGCTCCAGGTGACCCGGCGGCTCGTCGTCGACACCGCGGACGAGGCGTCGGTGCGCTCCGGCATCGACTGGTGGCGGGAGATGACGGGCCGGGGCGGCGAGGGCATGGTGGTCAAGCCGCTCGGCGCGTTCGCCAGGGACGACAAGGGGCGCCTGGTCCAGCCGGGCATCAAGGTGCGCGGCCGGGAGTACCTGCGGATCATCTACGGACCGGAGTACACCCGCCCGGAGAACCTGGAGCGGCTGCGCGGCCGGTTCCTCGGCCACAAGCGCTCGCTCGCCCTGCGCGAGTACGCCCTGGGGCTCGAAGCCCTGGACCGGCTGGCCGGTGGCGAGCCGCTGTGGCGGGTGCACGAGGCGGTGTTCGCGGTGCTGGCGCTGGAGTCGGAGCCGGTGGACCCCCGCCTGTAGTGCCGCTGAGCCTTCGCCTGTAGTGCCGGTGGTTCCCCGCCGTTGGTGACGGTCCGGGCGGGAACCGGCAGGCGATTCGCCGGGTGAACGGCGCTCCGCGCGGTGAGGATGTGGGTATGGGATTCCACGTCGACTCCGAGGCCGGGCGGCTGCGCCGCGTCATCCTGCACCGCCCCGGTCTGGAACTGAAACGGCTCACCCCGAGCAACAAGGACGCGCTGCTCTTCGACGACGTGCTCTGGGTGCGCCGGGCCCGCCAGGAGCACGACGGGTTCGCGGACGTGCTGCGCGACCGCGGAGTGGAGGTGCATCTCTTCGGCGACCTGCTCCAGGAGTCGCTGGAGATCCCGGTGGCCCGGCGCCTCGTCCTGGACCGGGTCTTCGAGGAGAAGGAGTACGGCCCGCTCGCCACCGAACACCTGCGGGCCGCCTTCGAGGAGCTGACCGCCGCCGAGCTCTGCGAGGCGCTGGTCGGCGGGATGACCAAAAGGGAGTTCCTGGAGCGGCACCGCGAACCGACCTCGGTCCGCTTCCACGTCATGGACCTGGACGACTTCCTGCTCGGGCCGCTGCCGAACCACCTCTTCACCCGTGACACCTCGGCCTGGATCTACGACGGGGTGTCCATCAACGCCATGCGCTGGCCGGCCCGGCAGCGCGAGACCGTCCACTTCGAGGCGGTCTACGGTCACCATCCGCTCTTCACCGGCCCCGACGCGGGCGCCTTCCACCACTGGTCGCAGGGGCAGGACGACTACCCCTCCACCATCGAGGGCGGCGACGTCCTGGTCATCGGCCGGGGCGCCGTCCTCATCGGGATGAGCGAGCGCACCACTCCGCAGGCGGTGGAGATGCTGGCCCGCGGGCTCTTCGACGCCGGTTCCGCCCGGACGATCGTGGCGCTCGACATGCCCAAGAGCCGGGCCTTCATGCACCTCGACACGGTGATGACGATGGTCGACGGGGACACCTTCACCAAGTACGCGGGCCTGGGCATGCTCCGCTCGTACACCATCGAACCGGGAGACGGCCCGCGTGATCTCAAGGTCACCGACCATCCGCCCGAGCACATGCACCGCGCGATCGCGGAGGCGCTGGGGCTGGACTCGATCCGGGTCCTCACCGCCACCCAGGACGTACACGCCGCCGAGCGCGAGCAGTGGGACGACGGCTGCAACGTGCTGGCCGTCGAACCGGGCGTCGTCGTCGCCTACGAGCGCAACGCCACCACCAACGCCCACCTGCGCAAGGAGGGGATCGAGGTCATCGAGATCCGAGGCAGCGAACTGGGCCGGGGCCGGGGCGGGCCCCGCTGCATGAGCTGCCCCGTGGTGCGCGATCCGGTGTAGCGCGGGGCCGACGGGAGGCGCCCCGAACGCCCTGTATAGCGATGCATTGCATCGTATAGACTTCCAGGGTTACCGTATGCGTCCCCCGCCCGACCCAGGAGCAGTCACCATGGCCATAGACCTCGCAGGCCGCCACTTCGTCAAGGAGCTGGACTTCACGGCCGAGGAGTTCCGCGGCCTGATCGACCTGGCCGCCGAGCTGAAGGCCGCGAAGAAGGCGGGGACCGAGGTACAGCGGCTGCGCGGCCGGAACATCGCGCTGATCTTTGAGAAGACCTCGACCCGTACCCGGTGTGCGTTCGAGGTGGCCGCCGCCGACCAGGGTGCGGCCACCACGTACCTCGACCCGTCCGGCTCCCAGATGGGGCACAAGGAATCGGTGAAGGACACCGCGCGCGTCCTGGGCCGGATGTTCGACGGGATCGAGTACCGGGGCGACAGCCAGGCGGCCATCGAGGAGCTGGCGGAGCACGGCGGGGTGCCGGTCTTCAACGGACTCTCCGACGACTGGCACCCCACCCAGATGCTCGCCGACTACCTCACCATGACCGAGCACAGCACGAAGCCGCTGGAGCGGATCGCCTTCGCCTACCTCGGTGACGCCCGGTTCAACATGGGTAACTCCTACCTGGTCACCGGCGCCCTGCTGGGCATGGACGTGCGGATCGTCGCGCCGAAGGCCTACTGGCCCGCCGACGGGATCGTCGCGGAGGCCCGCAGGCTCGCCGAGGCAAGCGGGGCGACCGTCACGCTCACCGAGGACATCGCCGAGGGTGTGCGCGGCGCCGACTTCATCGCTACCGACGTCTGGGTCTCGATGGGGGAGCCCAAGGAGGTCTGGGACGAGCGCATCACCGCCCTCGCGCCGTACGCCGTCACCATGGACGTCCTGCGGGCCAGCGGAAACACCGACGTGAAGTTCCTGCACTGCCTCCCGGCCTACCACGACCTGGGCACCAAGGTGGGGCGGGAGATCCACGCCCGGCACGGTCTGACCGAGCTGGAGGTCAGCGACGAGGTCTTCGAGTCGGCGCACTCGGTCGTCTTCGACGAGGCGGAGAACCGGATGCACACGATCAAGGCGGTGCTGGTCGCGACGCTGGCCGGGCGCTGATCGGTACAGACCGCATGTTCATGCGCTCAATTGGGTGAATATGCGCATGGGTGCCTATCATGGTCCCATTGGTGGGGTTCGAGCTCGCACGCTCGAACCCCATTTTCGTGCGCCCCACCGGCCCCCCACGGCCCCGGCGCACCTCCCCCCCGCATGCACCACCAGAGATGAGAACAGCCCCGTGAGCCCCCTGCGTCTGCCCGGACCGCCGTACCGCGTCAAGGACCCCCACCAGCTGATCGCGGAGTCGGGAGCCGACCTGGAGGGGCACGGCCTCAAACGCACCATGGGGCTCTTCCAGCTGGTGTGCTTCGGAGTCGGCGCCGTCGTCGGCACCGGCATCTTCGTCGGCCTCTCCGACAGCGTGGCCGAGGCGGGCCCGGCCGTCGTGCTGTCCTTCGTCCTCGCCGCGATCACCTGCATCTTCACCGCCTTCTCCTTCGCCGAGCTGGGCAGCGCCATCCCGGTGTCCGGCAGCTCGTACTCCTTCGCCTACGCCACCCTCGGCGAACGCGTCGCCTTCCTCGTCGGCTGGTGCCTGCTCCTGGAGTACGGGGTATCCGTCTCCGCCGTAGCGGTGGGCTGGAGCCAGTACGTCAACGAGCTGCTCGACAGCCTCTTCGGACGGCAGCTGCCCGCCGCGCTCTCCTCCGGACCCGGTGACGGCGGCGTGATCAACCTGCCCGCGGTCATCGTCGTCATGATGGCCGCCACCCTGCTGGTGCGGGGCATCCGGGAAAGCGCCGGAGCCACCGCCGCGATGGCGGTCCTCAAGATCACCGTCCTGGTGATGTTCTGCGCCATCGCCTTCACCGCCTTCGAGCACGGCAACCTCACCCCGTTCGCGGCGCACGGCGCGGGCGGGGTCACCGCCGGGGCGTCGCTGGCGTTCTTCTCGTACATCGGGTTCGACGCCATCACCACCGCGGGCGAGGAGGTCAAGAACCCCCGGCGCAACATCCCGGTCGCGATCATGATCTGCATCGGCCTGGTCACGCTGCTCTACTGCGCGGTCGCCCTCGCCGCCATCGGCGCCCTCGGCCCGGACGCCGTCTCCGACAAGCCGGCCGCGCTCTCGCTGATCGTCGACCGGGTCACCGGCTCGACGGTCGGCGGCGGGATCATCGCCTTCGGGGCGATCGTCGCCATCGCCTCGGTCGTCCTCGCGGTGATGTACGGGCAGACCCGCATCCTCATGTCGATGTCGCGCGACGGCCTGGTCCCGAGGGTCTTCGAACGGGTCTCGCCGCGCACCTCGACGCCGGTCGCCAACACCTGGATCGTGGCCACCGTCTTCGCCGTCCCCGCCGCCTTCTCCTCACTCGACGTGGTGGTGAACCTGACGACCATCGGCACGCTCGCCACCATGGTCGCGGTCAACATCGCGGTGATCGTGCTGCGCCGCCGCAATCCCGAGGTGCGGGGCGCCTTCCGGATCCCGCTCCACCCGGTCGGTCCGCTCCTCGGTGTCGGCTTCTGCGTCTACCTGATGTACGGGACCGGCTGGACGACCTGGGCGCAGTTCGCGGTGTTCCTCGCGGCCGGCGCTGTGCTGTACGCCTGCTACGGCCGAAGCCGGTCACGGCTGGCGGGCCGGACCGGGACCTGATCCGTACGAGACGCGTCAGCCCGATCCGTACGAGGCGCCTCAGCCTGATCCGTACGAGGCGCGCGTCGGTCCGTACGTCCGTCAGTCCACCGGGCCGGCCTGGGACGGCAGGGTGAACCACACCGCCTTGCCCCCTTCCGTCGTGCGGTGACCGCAGGACGAGCTGAGGGTCCGGATCAGCAGCAGCCCCCGGCCGTGCTCCTGCCAGAGGTCCGGCTCGCTGCCGGGGCCGGGGCGGGAGAGATCGCCCGGCGGCGCGGGATCGCGGTCGTGCACTTCCACCTGGCAGCCGGTCGGCAGCAGCTCCACCACCAGCTCGACCGGCTCGTCGCCCGGGGTGTGCTCCACCGCGTTCGCGACCAGTTCGGCGGTGAGGAGTTCGGCGGTGTCGCTGTCCGCCGAGGCCTCGATGTCCGCCAGCGCCGTACGGATCAGGGCGCGCGCGATCGGCACGGCCGCGGCTGTGTGCGGCAGCGCGATCCGCCAGGAGGCGGGGGCGGGGACATCGGGCGGCACGGCGGGGGGTTCCATTCGGAGTCGAAACGTTCCTGGAACGCATTGCTTCCTGGTTCAACCGTACGAAGCATCGCGGCTCGGACAAGGGGCTGTCGACCGGTACGAAGGGGGACTTTCGTCACTGCGTTCCCCGCTCCACGTGTCCGAGGCCTCACACTCCGCGTCAGCTATCGCGTACTCGTGACGGAAGTCACGTACGAGTGATAAATTCGGGGCAAGCAGCAGCCCGACGGCTGAAGGGGACCACCCTCCATGAGCCCGTTTCCCAGCTCCGCACCACGTACGGAGAACTGGCGCCACCTCCGGGTCACGACGCGCGACGGGGTCGCCACCGTCACTCTGGCCCGCCCAGAGAAGCTCAACGCGCTGACCTTCGGCGCCTACGCGGACCTGCGGGACCTGCTGGCCGAGCTGTCCAGGGAGCGTTCCGTGCGGGCCCTGGTGCTGGCCGGTGAGGGGCGCGGCTTCTGCTCCGGCGGCGACGTGGACGAGATCATCGGGGCCACCCTCGCGATGGACACCGCCCAGCTCCTGGACTTCAACCGGATGACCGGCCAGGTGGTACGGGCCCTGCGCGAATGTCCCTTCCCCGTCGTCGCGGCCCTGCACGGAGTTGCCGCGGGCGCGGGCGCCGTCCTCGCGCTGGCCGCCGACTTCCGGATCGCGGACCCGACGGCCAAGTTCGCCTTCCTCTTCACCCGCGTCGGGCTCTCCGGCGGCGACATGGGCGCCGCCTATCTGCTGCCCCGGGTGGTCGGCCTCGGCCACGCCACCAGACTCCTGATGCTCGGCGACCCCGTCCGCGCATCCGAGGCGGAACGCATCGGGCTGATCAGCGAACTGACCGAGGAGGGCCGCGCAGACGAGCGGGCCGGGGAGCTGGCGCGCCGCCTCGCGGACGGCCCCGCGCTCGCCCTCGCCCAGACGAAGGCGCTGCTCACCGCCGAACTCGACATGCCACTCGCCGCCGCCGTCGAGATGGACGCCGCCACCCAGGCCCTGCTGATGCACGGCGAGGACTACGCCGAGTTCCACGCCGCCTTCACCGAGAAGCGGCCGCCGAAGTGGCAAGGCCGGTGACCGTCTCCGGCACCGGGGACCCGAAGGGCCCGCACCGTATCGCCGTCATCGGCGGCGGCCCCGGCGGGCTCTACGCCGCGGCGCTGCTCAAGCGGCTCGGCCCGGAGCGCGAGATCACCCTCTGGGAGCGCAACGCCCCCGACGACACCTTCGGCTTCGGCGTCGTCCTCTCCGACGAGACGCTCGGTGGCATCGAACACGCCGACCCCACGGTCCACCGCGCGCTCCAGAAGGAGTTCGTCCGGTGGGACGACATCGACATCGTCCACCGGGGCCACACCCAGACCTCCGGCGGCCACGGATTCGCCGCGCTCGGCCGCCGCCGCCTCCTGGAAATCCTGCACGAACGCTGCGCCTCCCTCGGGGTGCGGCTCCGCTTCCGCACCCAGGCCCCGCCCGCCGCCGAACTCGCCGCCTCCCACGACCTGGTCATCGCCGCCGACGGGGTGCACAGCGCCACCCGCGAGGCCCACGCCGACAGCTTCGGCCCCCGCGTCAGCGACCACCGCTGCCGCTACATCTGGCTCGCCGCCGACTTCGCCCTGGACGCCTTCCGCTTCGAGACGGCCGAGACCGCGTACGGCGTCATGCAGCTGCACGGCTACCCGTTCTCCCCGGACGCCTCCACCGTCATCGTCGAGATGCGCGAAGAGGTCTGGCGGGCCGCCGGATTCGACACCTGCGAAGTGGCCGAGTCGATCCGGCACTGCGCCACGATCTTCGACGCCGCGCTCGGCGGCCGGCCGCTGCGCTCCAACAACTCCTCCTGGCTCACCTTCAGCACCGTCGTCAACGCCCACTGGTCGCACGGCAACACGGTCCTCATCGGTGACGCGGCCCACACCGCGCACTTCTCCATCGGCTCCGGCACCAAACTCGCCGTGGAGGACGCCCTCGCGCTCGCCGCCTGCGTCGAGGAGCAGCCCGGACTGTCAGAGGCACTCGCCGCGTACGAGAACGAGCGCCGCCCCGTCGTCGAATCGACCCAGCGCGCCGCCGCGGCCAGCCTGCGCTGGTTCGAGGAGCTGGGGACGTACGTCGACCAGCCGCCCCGCCAGTTCGCGTTCAACCTCCTCACCCGCAGCCGCCGCGTCACCCACGACAACCTGCGGCTGCGCGACTCCTCCTTCACCGCCGCCGTCGAGGAGGAGTTCGGCTGCCCGCCCGGCACCCCGCCGATGTTCACCCCGCTGCGGCTGCGCGGACTCGAACTGCGCAACCGCGTCGTCGTGTCACCCATGGACATGTACTCGGCAACCGACGGCGTCCCCGGCGACTTCCACCTCGTCCACCTGGGCGCGCGGGCGCTCGGCGGCGCCGGGCTGGTCATGACGGAGATGGTCTGCGTCAGCCCCGAGGGGCGCATCACCCCAGGCTGCACCGGTCTCTACGACGAGCGACAGGCCGCTGCCTGGAGCCGGATCACCGACTTCGTGCACACCGGATCGCCCGGCACCGCCATCGGCGTCCAGCTCGGCCACTCCGGCCGCAAGGGCTCCACCAAGCTCATGTGGGACGGCATCGACCAGCCGCTCGACGCGGGCAACTGGGCCCTGATGGCCGCCTCCCCGATCCCGTACGCACCAGGGGTCAGCCAGCTCCCGCACGCCCTGGACCGGGCCGGACTCGACGCCGTGCGCGGGCAGTTCGCGGACGCCGCCCGCCGCGCCGACGCCTGCGGATTCGACCTCCTGGAACTGCACTGCGCCCACGGCTACCTGCTCTCCGGCTTCCTCTCGCCCCTCACCAACCGGCGCACCGACCGCTACGGCGGATCACTGGAGAACCGGCTCCGCTTCCCGCTGGAGGTCTTCGACACGGTCCGGGAGCTGTGGCCGGACGACCGCCCGATGACCGTCCGGATCTCCGCCACGGACTGGGCCGAGGGCGGCACCACGGCCGAGGACGCCGTCGGGATCGCCCGCGCGTTCGTCGCGCACGGCGCCGACGCCATCGACGTCTCCACCGGGCAGGTCGTCCCCGGCGAGCAGCCCGAGTTCGGCCGCTCCTACCAGACCCCGTACGCCGACCGGATCCGCAACACCCTGTGCGTGCCCGTCATCGCGGTCGGCGCCATCTCCTCCTGGGACGACGTCAACTCCCTGCTGCTCGCGGGCCGCGCCGACCTCTGCGCCCTGGCCAGGCCCCACCTCTACGACCCGCACTGGACGCTGCACGCGGCGGCAGAGCAGGGCTACCCGGGACCGGGCGCGCCCTGGCCGCTCCCGTACCGCGCGGGCAGCCGCACCCCGCCGGCCGGCCGCACCGACGCACCGAAACCGCGGCTCACCCTGGGCTGAGCGGCGGTCAGCTGCTCGTTGCCCGTGCCTGGGCAGATGTCGATGACCATCGACCTTCGCCCCGCCCCGGAACGCCTTCGTGCCCGCGCGCGACTCCTGCCCCAGCTCCCCGTACCGCCGCGATCAGCCGGCGAGGCTCGGCGGCCTCAGCCATCGTCGGACGCCACGCTGACCAGCATCCGGTCCGAGACCGCCCGGTAGCCGATCCGTGTGTACACGCCGTTGCTGGTCGGGTTCGACAGGTCGGTGAAGAGCAGCACCTCGGCCGCGCCCGCCTCCCGGGACACGCGGCTGACCTCGGCGGTCACCGCCGCCGCGTACCCGTGGCCGCGGTGCTCGGGCGGGGTGTAGACCGGAGCGACGCGGACCGTGCCGGAGAGCCGGAGCGAGACGCCCGCCATCGACACGGGGACACCGCCGTCCTCCCAGAGCGTCAGCCTGCCCTCCGCCGTCCGCTCGTCCACCGCCCGCTCGTGATGGCCCACACCGCGGTCCGGCCCGCCGATCTCGGCGCTGAACGCCGCGAACCAGCGCAGCAGCGGCTCCCGGTCGGCTGGGGTCGCGGGCCTGGCCCTGCCGGTGGGCGCGGGCGAGGGGGGCACCAGTTCGCCCAGCCGGTAGAGCCGCTCCTCCTCGTCGACCCGGTGCGCCGGCCAGTGGGCCGCCACCGCCTCGGCGATGGCCCGGTCCGCGTTGACGCGGGTGAGCGGGCGGGCGGCCATCAGCGGGCCGACCGCCTGCGGAGCGAGCGTGTTCAGCGAGACCGGATAGGGCGGTGTGTGGATCAGGGTCCCCGCGACCTCGCCACCGGGACCGCGCCACCAGCCCAGGAGCGGGGGGTGTTCACCAAAGGCGTGCGGACCGTGGCGGCGAAGGGCCGCGGTGATGGTCAGCACGAGGGTGTTCTCGGCCGGCCGGGCCGCGAGCGAGGCGCCGGCCGCGTCGAGGAAGACGTCGACGTCGTCGGCGAAGGTCCATGTCATGCACGCGCATTCTGCCGGGCGCGGCACCGGGGGCGCAGCCGGTTTATCCGCGGACGAACGCCGCCCCGGCGTCCCGCAACCGCTCGTGCAACCGCCCGAACACCTCCGCGGATCTGGTGCCCGGCCACCCCCGCGGCAGCAGTTCCGGCGGCAGCCCCGGGTCCGCGTACGGCACCTGCCGCCAGGAGTCCAGCGCCAGCAGGTAGTCCCGGTAGGCCGCCTCCGGATCCGGTACCTCGTCCGGCCGGGAGTCCCAGGCCCGCAGCACGGGTTCGTGGCGCTCCAGGAAGCCGTGGTGGAGCCGGGCCACCGCCTCCAGGTCCCACCAGCGCGCCACCGACTCGCCGGTGGCGGCGAAACCCAGGTGGTCACCGCGGAACAGGTCGACGTACGGGGCGAGTCCGAGCCGCTCCAGGGTGTGCCGGGTCTCGTCGTACAGCCCCGCCGGGGCGATCCAGACACCGGGGGCGGCGGTGCCGAAACCCAGCCGGGAGAGCCGCGAGCGCAGCAGGTGCCGCTTGTCGCGCTCGGCCTCCGGTACGGAGAACACCGCGAGCACCCAGCCGTCGTCGAGCCGGGGGGCCGGGTGCCGGTAGATGCGCCGGTCGCCGTCGTCGAGCAGCTGGCGGGCGTCGGCGGAGAGCGCGTACCCGGCGGCCCCGTCCGCCGTCCGGGCGGCGACGAGCAGCCCGCGCCGCTTCAGCCGGGAGACGGAGGACCGTACGGCCGGGGCCTCCACGCCGACGGCACCGAGCAGCCGGACGATCCCGGCGACCGGCAGCGGGGCCTCGTCGGGGGTCCGGCCGTAGGCACCGTAGAGGGTGACGATCAGCGAGCGGGGTGCGTGCGGTTCGGCCATGCGATCATTCTCGGCCGGGCGTGGCGGGGCCGGTACCCGGGTCGTCCGTACGCAGCCGGAACCGCTGCAGTTTGCCCGTCGCGGTACGGGGGAGTGCGGGCAGGAACGTGATGAGGCGGGGGCATTTGTGCGGGGCCAGCTCCGTCTTCATGAAGGCGCGCAGCGCGTCGGCCGAGAGCGCGGAGCCCTCCCGCAGCACCACGTACGCCGCCACGATCCGGCCACGCAGCTCGTCCTCACGGCCCACCACCGCGGCCTCCGCCACCTCCGGGTGGCGCAGCAGGGCGTCCTCGACCTCCGGGCCCGCGATGTTGTAGCCGGAGGAGATGATCATGTCGTCGGCGCGGGCCACGTAGCGGAAGTAGCCGTCCGCGTCGCGCACATAGGTGTCGCCGGTGAGGTTCCAGCCGTGCCGTACGTACTCCCGCTGCCGTTCGTCGGCGAGGTAGCGGCAGCCGACCGGTCCGCGTACGGCCAGCAGCCCCGGCTCGCCGTCCGGGACCTGCGTGCCGTCCCGGTCCACCACCCGGGCCTGCCAGCCGGGCACCGGGACGCCGGTGGTGCCGGGGCGGATCGCGTCATCGGCCGCGGAGACGAAGATGTGCAGCAGCTCGGTGGCGCCGATGCCGTTGATGATGCGCAGACCGGTCCGCTCGTGCCAGGCCCGCCAGGTGTCTTCGGGCAGGTTCTCACCTGCGGAGACACAGCGGCGCAGCGCGGAGAGGTCGTGTCCGTCGAGCCCGTCGAGCATCACCCGGTAGGCGGTGGGCGCGGTGAACAGCACCGAGACGTGGTGGGCGGCGAGGGCGGGCAGCAGCAGCTTGGGGCCGGACTGTTCCAGCAGCAGCGCACAGGCGCCGGCCCGCAGCGGGAAGACCACAAGACCGCCGAGCCCGAAGGTGAAGCCGAGCGGCGGGGAGCCGGCGAACACGTCCTCCGGCACCGGCCGCAGGACGTGCCGGGAGAAGGTGTCCGCGATGGCCAGCACATCGCGGTGCAGGTGCATGCACCCCTTGGGGCGGCCGGTGGTGCCCGAGGTGAACGCGATCAGCGCGACATCGTCGGACGCGGTGTCCACGGCCGGGTATCGGCCCGGTCTCGCGGCGGCCAGCCGTAGCAGGTCGTCCGGCGCGTCGCCGCCGTACGCGGTGATCCGCAGCCCGGGTACCCGGGCCCTCGCCAGGTCGTCGACCGAGCGGGCGTCGCACAGGGCGTGGGTGATCCGGGCGATCGAGCAGATCGTGGCGAGCTCGGAGGCCCGCTGCTGGGCCAGTACGGTGACGGCGATCGCGCCGGCCTTCAGGACCGCCAGCCAGCAGGCGGCGAGTCGGGGCGTGGTCGGTCCGCGCAGCAGTACCCGGTTGCCGGGCACGACTCCGAGGTCAGAGGTGAGGACATGGGCGATCCGGTCGACCAGTTCGCGCAGCTCCCCGTAACTCAGCACCGCGCCGTCCGGCGTACGGAAGGCCGCGCGGTCGGGTCCGAAGCGTTCGGTCGTACGGTCCAGGAGTTCGGCGGCGCAGTTCAGCCGGTCCGGATAGCGCAGCTCGGGCAGGTCGAAGACCAGCTCCGGCCACTGGTCCTCGGGTGGCAGGTGGTCCCTGGCAAAAGTGTCGATGTGCGCTGAGGTCTTCGGGTCCATGACGGATTCGCCCCCTTGTCGCCTCTGGAGCGTATCGTTTGGGTGACGGTAGTCAACGGTCCGCGATAAAACTGGCTACGAGGCAAGGCGCGTAAGTACGAGGCAAGGCGCGTAAGAACGGCACCGCGAAGTGAACGGCACCGCGTACAGCTTCCGACGGGACTCCGACAAGAGAGGCGCCGGTATGACGGCATTCTCGCTCGATCCGGCCCAGACCGCCTGGTGCGAGGAACTGCGCACCCTCGCGGAGCAGCGGCTGCGCCCCCTCGCGGAGAAGGGCGAGCCCGGCCGGGTGAACCGTCCGCTGGTCGCCGCCCTCGGTGAGCTGGGGCTGCTGGACCGGCTGCTGGGCTCCGGCGCCCTGGACCTCTGCCTGCTGCGTGAGTCACTGGCCCGGGGCTGCACGGAGGCCGAGACCGCGCTCGCGCTCCAGGGCCTCGGCAGCTGCCCCGTGGTCCAGGCGGGCACGGCGGCCCAGCGGGAACGCTGGCTGCCGGAGGTCCGGGCGGGCCGCGCCGTCGCCGCGTTCGCGCTCAGCGAGCCGGGGGCGGGGTCCGACGCGGCGGCCCTGGCGCTCGACGCCGCGCCCGCAGCGGACGGCTGGCGGCTGACCGGCGAGAAGTGCTGGATCTCCAACGCCCCCGAGGCCGACTTCTACACCGTGTTCGCCCGTACGACGCAGGGCGCCGGAGCCCGGGGCGTCACCGCGTTCCTGGTCCCGGCCGACCGTCCGGGGCTGACCGGCAGCCCCCTCGACATGCTCTCGCCGCACCCGATCGGGGCCCTCGCCTTCGACGGTGTGCCGGTCAACCGGGACGACGTGCTGGGCGAGCCGGACCGGGGCTTCCGGGTCGCCATGAACACCCTCAATCTGTTCCGGCCGAGCGTCGGAGCCTTCGCCGTCGGCATGGCCGCGGCGGCGCTCGACGCCACCGTGGAACACACCGCGACCCGCACCGCGTTCGGCGGCCCGCTCGCGGATCTCCAGGCCGTCTCCCACCAGGTCGCCGAGATGGCCACCCGCACAGAGGCCGCCCGACTGCTGGTCCACGCGGCCGCCGCCGCGTACGACGCGGGGGAGCCGGGTGTCCCGCGCCGTGCCGCCATGGCGAAGCTGTTCGCGACCGAGACCGCGCAGTTCGTCGTGGACACGGCCGTCCAGCTGCACGGCGCCCGCGCCCTGCGCCGGGGCCACCTGCTCGAACACCTCTACCGGGAGGTCCGCGCCCCGCGGATCTACGAGGGCGCCAGCGAGGTGCAGCGCACGATCATCGCCAAGGAGCTGTACGCGAACCGGGAGCCGTCCGCATGAGCCCGATCCACCGCATCAACCCCGCCGAACTCTCGCCGCCCGCCGGCTTCTCGCACGCGGTCACCGTCACCGGGAGCCAGCTGGTCTTCCTGGCCGGGCAGACCGCGCTCGACCAGCGCGGCGACATCGTCGGGACCACCCTGCCCGAGCAGTTCGCCACCGCGCTCACCAATCTGCTCGCCGCCCTGCGCGCGGCGGGCGGCGCCCCGGCGGACCTGGCCCGGGTCACGGTGTACGCCACCGACGTGGCCGACTACCGGGCGAACGCGGCGGAACTGGGCCGGATCTGGCGGCGGCTGGCCGGCCGCGACTACCCCGCGATGGCGGTGATCGGAGCGGTCCGGCTCTGGGACGAACAGGCACTCGTCGAGATCGACGGCACGGCGGTACTGCCCTGACCGGGCCGCGCGGCCAGTACCGCGCGGCCCGCCCGACGGATCAGTACGGCTTCACCAGCACGTGCGCTGCGCCCGGAATGCCGACCTTCAGCAGCTCGTCCTCCTCGGGCGTCGTCTCGCCGCCGGTCTCCTGCTTGAGCACGGCGCGCGACATCGCCTGCACCCACATGGCACGGGGGCGGCGGCGCTCCTCCCAGGCGGCGAGCGCGGCCGCGACGTCCGGCGTGGCGTCAAGCGACTGGGCGAGCACCAGCGCGTCCTCCACGGCCATCGCCGCACCCTGCGCGATGTGCGGGGTGCTCGCGTGCGCGGCGTCACCGGCCAGCACCACCCGGCCGACGTGCCACGGCTCCTCGACGGTCACCTGGGAGATCCGCGAGTACACCACGTCCTCGGGGCCGGTGACCGAGGCGAGCGCCTCCGCGACCGGGCCGGAGAACATCGGCAGCCGCTCCTTGAGCTGCTCGTGGGCCTTTTCCGGGTCGGGCCGGAAGTCCTCGGACTCCGGGAACACCGTGCCCAGGTACATCAGTTCGTCCGTGATCGGGGTGAGCAGCGCCTTGGCCGCCTGTCCCGCGGTGCTCATCACGACGCCCTTCACCCGCTCCTGGCGGGGCATGGTGACGCGCCAGTTGGCGAATCCCGTGTACTGCGGGGCGTAACGGTCGCCGTACAGCCGGGTGCGCAGC
This sequence comes from Streptomyces sp. NPDC104307, assembly GCF_055584045.1. Taxonomy (NCBI): domain Bacteria; kingdom Bacillati; phylum Actinomycetota; class Actinomycetes; order Kitasatosporales; family Streptomycetaceae; genus Streptomyces; species Streptomyces sp. NPDC104307. Next base: position 47,519 of record NZ_JBVJMU010000027.1, on the reverse strand, counting down.
GGCGAGCCGATGCCGTCGAAGCCGACGACCAGGTCCCAGCGGCCGGCCGCGCCGTCGGACAGGGTGACGTCCACGCCCTGGCCGTCGTCCGTGAGCTCCGCGATGGTGGCGCCGAAGCGGATCGTGGCGCCGGCCGCCTGGGCGGCGTTGCCGAGCACCTGGGCCAGCGCGGGGCGGGGTATGCCGTTGTTGGAGGGGGCGTCGTCCATCCGGGGCTGCGGAATCTCCGCCAGGGTGTTCCCGGCCGGGTCCGCGATGGTCAGGACCTCCCACTCGAAGCCCGCCTTCAGGCAGTCGTCGAGCACCCCGATCTCCCGCATGACGTGGAGCGCGTTGGACGGCTGGATGATGCCGACGCCGAGTGCGTCGAGCTCGTCGCGGAGCTCGACGACCTCGACGGTGTGGCCGCGCCGGGCCAGGGCGGTGGCGAGCGTCAGCCCGCCGATGCCGCCGCCGTGTATGAGGACGCGCAGGGGTGTTGCCATATCGGGTCTCTCCAGAGAGGGAGTCAACGGGAATCAGCGTTACCGGCCGGAGCCGGACGGGAACGTCAGCCGGCCGCGACCGGCAGGCTCATCAGGTGTTCGACCAGGGCCAGCAGCACGTCCCGGCCGAACGTCCGTTCACGCACGTCACCGACGAGCAGCGGGACATGGGGATCGAGGTCGAGCGCCGCCCGCACCTCTTCCGCGGTACGGGTGTTGTGGCCGTGGAAGCAGTTGATCGCCACCACGAACGGGATGTCGCGGCTCTCGAAGAAGTCGATCGAGGCGAAACTGGTCTCAAGGCGGCGGGTGTCGGCGATCACGACGCCGCCGAGCGCGCCGTTCACCAGGTCGTTCCACATGAACCAGAAACGCTCCTGGCCCGGTGTGCCGAAGAGGTACACGACCAGCTCGGGACTGACCGTGATCCGGCCGAAGTCCAGTGCCACGGTGGTCGTGTCCTTCTGGCCGACACCGGCCAGATCGTCGACGCCGACGCTGGCCTTGGTCAGGAACTCCTCGGTACGCAGGGGTGCGACCTCGCTGACCGCGCCCACCAGGGTGGTCTTGCCGACGCCGAAGCCGCCGGCGATCAGTATCTTGACGGCGGCCGGGGCCGCCTGACTGCTTGTCATCTTTACTCAGAGTCTCCGGAGTCCGTCGCGAACAGCGGCCAGCACGCCCATGTCCGCACCACCGGCCGCCCGTGCCACCGAGAGCGGGGCGCGGGCGAGCAACAGGCCGTGCGACACCAGGTCCGCCAGCAGGATCTTGGTCACCGAGACCGGAAGGTTGAGGTCGGCAGAGACCTCGGCCACCGCCGCGGGACGCAGGCAGCGCTCCAGGATCATCCGGTGTTCCGGCTGGAGCCGGCCGGGCCTGGCCGCCGCGCCGTGTTCGTCCCGCGGGTCGTGGGCGGTCGTCAGCACGGTGATGAGGGTGAAGTCGTCCCGCTCGGGAGCGGTCCGGCCACGGGTGATGGTGTACGGGCGCACCATGGTGCCCGCCCCGTCCTCCTCCTCTTCCTCCCAGTGCGGGGTCACGCGTGCGGCCCGTCCCCGCCGCCGAAGGCGTTGAACTCACCGCGCACCGGAGTGCTGAGCTTCTGGCCGACCTGCTGGACGAGGTTGTGCATGGCGAGCGACATGATCTCGGCGTCCACCTCCTGGGAGGCGACGACGGCCAGGTGCGTGCCCTGGGCGGCCGAGATGATGAAGAGCCACAGGTCGGAGAGTTCGACGATCACCTGGTGTACGCCGCCGCCGTTGAAGAGCTGCCCGACTCCCCGGGCCAGACTCTGCTGGCCGGTGCAGATGGCGGCCAGCCGCTCCGCGTCCGCGCGCTCGACCGTGCGCGAATGGCTCACCACCAGGCCGTCGTCGGACAGCAGCACGGCGTTCAGCGTCTCGGCCACCGAGTCCACGAGGCCGTCGAGCAGCCAGTCGAGGTCCTGATGAGTGGCGGTTGTGCGTGTCATGACCGTTCTTCTCTCGTGGGGAGGTGGGCGGGCGGGCCGGGATCCGTCGGCGGTTCGTCGGTCGCGCGGGCGGCGCGGGACCGGCGCTGGAAGGCTCCGATCGCGGCTCCGGCCCTTCGGGGGGCCGGCCGCCGGAGCGGGGTCTCGTCCCGGCTCTGCGGCCGCGGCGCGGCGGGCCCGGCGGCCGGGTCGATCCGCAGCTCGTCCGCGAGGCTGGCCTGCCGTACCCGGCGCGGCAACGGGGGCTCCGAGGCCGGTGCGACGGGCAGCGCGGGCCGGCCGGCCCCGCCGCCGGCGGCCGTGGCGGACGACGGCGGTGCCGGATGGTCGGGCTCGGCCACCGGCAGCCGCCCGGGGTGCCCGGTGGGCGGTTCCGGCAGCCGGGCGCCGGGGAACCCGCTCCGGTCACCTGCGGCGCCCGCCGGATACGGGCCCGGGTACGGCTGCTGCGGAGTCATGTACGGCTCCTCCGGCGTCGGGTACGGCTGGTGCGGTACTGGGTACTGGCCCTCGGCCTTCATGTACGGCTGCTCGCCCCGGTCGTACGGGTCCTGGTGGGACCCGCCGTACGGGGACACCGGCCCGGCGGAACCGTACGGAGACGCCACGGGGGCGGGAGCGGGAGCGGGAACGGGCGCGGGTACCGGTGCGGTGTACGGCGGGTACGGGTGCTCGCGCCCGTCGGACGCGGCGTTGAAGGAGCCGCCGAACGGGTCGTCCGCCGGGGCGCCCGCGGTGGCGCCCGAAGTGGCTTCCGCGGTGCCTTCGGCAGTGGCATCCGCCGGGGCGGGCGGCTGCTGCCCGTCCGGGAAGGGCTGGGCCGCCACGCTGTACGGGGCCGCCGCGTCGAACGGCGCGCCGGAGGTGTGCAGCGCGGTGACCCCGGCGAGGGCCTGGCCGCGGCCCCGGCTGGGCAGCGCCTCCGCGTCGCCGGTCGCGGCGGGCACCGGGGGCGCGGCGGGCCGGGCGGCCTCGGGGGAGGGGACGCCCACCGGGCCGGTGCGCGGCTCGGTGACCGTGAGCGCGTCCGGGACGAGCACGACGACGCGGGTGCCGCCGAAGGCCGAGGGGCGGAACTCCACCCGCAGGCCGTGCTGGTCGGCGAGGCGCGCGATCACGTACAGGCCCAGCCGGATGTCGTCGGAGTGCGCCAGCACGTCCATCCTGGGTGGCCGGCTCATCAGTTCATTGGCGTCCGCCAGCTGTTGCTCGTCCATGCCGAGGCCGCGGTCCTCGACCTCGATGGCCAGTCCCCGGCTCACCCGGGCCGCCCTGACCTCGACGGGGCTCGGGGGCCTGGAGAAGCTGAGGGCGTTCTCGATCAGCTCGGCGAGCACATGGGAGACCGGACCGACGGCCCGCTCCGAGAGCCACGGGGCGCCGTCCAGGTCCAGCACCACGCGCTGGTAGTCCTGCACCTCGCCCTGGGCGGAGCGCATGACGTCCAGCAGCGGAACGGGCTTGCGCCAGCGCCGGTGCGGGGAGCCGCCGGCGAGGATCACCAGGTTCTCCTCGTAGCGGCGGAGCCGGGCGGTGAGGTGGTCGAGGTCGAAGAGGCCGTCCAGCACCTCGGGGTCCTCGTGCTTGCGCTCCAGCTCGTCCAGCTTCTTCAGCTGCTGACCGATCAACTGCTGGGTGCGGCGGGCGATGCGCTGCAGCAGCCGCTCGAAGCCGCGGTGCTGGTCGGCCTGTCTGACGGCCGCCTCCACGGCACCGGTGCGGGCCAGGTTGAGCGCGTTGCCCAGCTGCGTCAGCTCGTCGGACTTGCCGCTCCCGCTGTCCGGCGTAATGGCACGGGCCTCGGCCTCGACGTCGATGCGCTCGCCCTTGGCGAGGCGGTCGACCACATCGGGCAGCGTCCTCTCCAGCTCCTCTGCGCGTTCCTGGAGCCCGCCGATACGGCGGCGCAGGTTACGGGAGAGGCGCCAGGTGAACCAGATGACCGCGATGACCGCGAGGAGACCGACCACGGTGGTCAGGACGACCCTGATCAGCAACGAGATGACGCTGTCCTTGCCGTTCTCGACCACCATCGCGGTGCGGTGTTCCATCAGCTTCTTCAGCTGGGGAGTCAGATCGTCCATCGCGCCGCGCCAGGTCTTCTCCTTGGCGCTGAGGCTGACGAATCCGGCACTGTCCGGATCGGCGGGACGCAGCACCTCCGTCTCCACCTGGGTCTTGGTCTTCCAGGCGGGACCGGCGGCGATCTCGTCCCACATCGCCTTCTCGTCCGGCGGAAGGTAGGGGGCGACCTTGGAGGAGTACTGGAACGGCTGGGCGGCGACGGCCTGCCGGACCTCCTGGAGGTCCGCCGTGCTGATCTTGCCGTCGGGCCAGCCACGGGCCAGCAGGGCATCCGTCCGGGAGATCATCTCCTTGCCCCAGAACAGGTCGACCAGCGGCTGCGAGAGCGTGGTGATCTTGCCGTTGTCCACATGGCTGAGCGCGGTGAACAGCTGCAGATCGACCGTGATCAGATCCGTGTAGTAGCGGTACACGGCCTTCTGCTGATCGCCGTCGCCCTCGTCGACCAGGGTCCGCTGGGCGGGGAGTTGGGTGATCGCCTGGCGGGCCTGGGCGACCGCGTCGCGCACCTCGCCGGGTGCGTCGCCGGTGTCGATGTCGGAGAGGGTCTGGAAGCTGGTGATCGCCTCGTCGGTCAGCTTGCGCTGCTTGCTCAGCGCGTCGGTGGCTCCTCCGCCGCGGGCCAGCGCCTCGGCACTCAGCCGACGCTCCTCCTGCAGGTTGTAGTACACGATGTTGGACGGCTGGCCGGCCTTCTGGGCCAACTGCCCCTGGGCTGCCTGGGTCTGGAAGTCGAGCAGAGTCTGACCACTGGTGACGGCCCAGAGGGCTGCCAGTGCGACACCGGGGACGACGGCCAGTACGAGCAGGGCTGTCCGCAGCGACATGGTGGTCGAGTCGCTCCGCCGAGACGCGCGCGTGCGCAGGGCATGCTCCTTGGCGATGATGCCAGCCTCACGACTGGTCAAATCCGTTTAGAACTTCGACAGATAGATATTAGCCACACTGTAAAAATGAAAAGTAAGTGGCCTCACATGTCCAACACCGGACAATCACGGACTCGCCATCTACGCGCGGAGCAGTCGCGACCGATCTGAGTGCGCACGGGTGGGCGCGGCGCGCCGTACGGGTGAAGCCGGTTAAGGGATATATCTGTATTTAGTGCCCTTTGCCCGTTCTGCAACATCGTGCGGCGGACCGACCCGCGGAGCCGTATGACCGCGCTCATCGTCTGCCACTTCGTCCTGGCCGCGTGCGCCCACCCGCTGGTCCGGCGACTGGGCACGCGCGCGTTCGTCGTACTGGCCCTGCCGCCGGCCGCCACCACCTGCTGGGCCTTCACCCAGTGGGACACCGCCGCCTCCGGCGCCTCTGTCACCTGGTCGTGGCACTGGATCCCGGACTACGACGTCGCCCTCGGCCTGCGCCTGGACGCGCTGGCCGAACTGATGGTGCTGCTCGCGGCCGGTGTCGGCACACTCGTCCTGCTCTACTGCGCCTCGTACTTCACCGAAGAGACTCCGCAACTGGCCGGATTCGCCGGGAACCTGCTCGCCTTCGCCGGGGCGATGCTCGCGCTCGTCCTGGCCGACGACCTGATCTCGCTCTATGTGTTCTGGGAGCTGACCACGGTCTTCTCCTACCTGCTGATCGGCTACAACAGCGAGCACCGGCACAGCCGCAGATCCGCCCTCCAGGCGCTCACCGTCACCACCTTCGGCGGCCTCGCCATGCTGGTCGGCTTCCTGATCCTCGGTCAGTCGACGGGCACCTACCGGATCTCCGCGATCCTCGCGGACCCGCCCCGCACGAGCGTCGCCGTCTCGGTCGCCGTGGTGCTGATCCTGTGCGGAGCGCTGTCCAAGTCCGCGATCTGGCCGTTCAGCCTCTGGCTCCCGAACGCCATGGCCGCGCCCACCCCGGTCAGCGCGTACCTGCACGCCGCCGCCATGGTCAAGGCCGGCGTCTACCTGGTCGCCCGACTGGCACCCGGATTCGCCGATGTCCCCGTGTGGCGGCCCGTCGTGATGGTCCTCGGCGCCGCGACCATGCTGCTCGGCGGCTGGCGGGCGCTGCGGCTCAACGACCTCAAGCTCGTCCTCGCCTACGGCACCGTCAGCCAGCTCGGCTTCCTCACCCTGCTCGCCGGAATCGGCAATCGTGACGCGGCGCTGGCCGCCGCCGTCATGATCCTCGGCCACGCCCTGTTCAAGGCGCCGCTGTTCCTCGTCACCGGCATCATCGACCACGCGACGGGCACCCGGGACCTGCGCAGACTCTCCGGCGTAGGACGGGCCCTGCCGCACGTCTGCGCCGTCGCCGTGATCGCCGCCGCGTCCATGGCCGCGCTCCCCCCGCTGCTGGGCTTCGCCGCGAAGGAGGCGGCCTTCGAGGCGCTGCTGCACGGCGACACCGCGGACCGCTGGGCGCTGGGCATCGCGGTCGCGGGATCGATGCTGACCGTCGCCTACACCGTCCGGTTCGTCTGGGGCGCCTTCCTGCGCAAGCCCGGCGTCACCGACACCCCGGTCCACCGGGTCGGCCCGGCCTTCCTCGCCCCGCCCGCGCTGCTCGCCGCCTGCGGACTGGTCCTCGGCCCCGGCGTCGGGTGGACCGACCACCTGCTGAGCGCCTACGCGGACACCTTCCCCGCCCCCGCGCACCCCTACCACCTCGCGCTCTGGCACGGATTCGGCACCGCGCTGCTGCTCTCGGCCGTCGCCGTGGCGGGCGGCGCCGCGCTCTTCGCGTGGCGCGGCGGGGTCACCCGGCTCTCCCGGCGGATCGCCTGGCCGACCGCCGACAACGTCTTCGGGCATCTGCTGCTCGGACTGGAGCGGCTCTCCCTCCAGATCACCGGCTTCGTCCAGCGCGGCTCGCTCTCCGTCTACCTCGCCACCACGCTGCTCGCGATGCTCGGCGGACAGCTGGCCGTGCTCGCCACGGACCGGCCCTGGCGCGGGGCCGCCGCGCCCCGGCTCTGGGACGCACCGCTGCAAGGGGCCATCGCCGTGCTGACCTGCGCGGCGGCCCTGCTCTGCCTCACCGTCAGACGCCGCATGAAGGCCGTGGTGCTCGCCGGACTCACCGGGTACGGGACCGCGTTGCTCTTCGTCGTCCAGGGCGCGCCCGACCTGGCGCTCACGCAGTTCTGCGTGGAGACCGTGTCGATGATCGTGTTCGTGCTGGTGCTGCGAAGGATGCCGGTGCACTTCCAGGAGTCGGTCAGCAGCTGGCGCCGTGCCGTGCGCATCCCGGTGGCACTGGCCGCCGCCGCCACCCTGAGCGTGGCCGTCTGGGTCGCGGCGGCCGCGCGCACCGCGAGTCCGGCGGGCGCCGCCATGGTCGAGGAGACCGCGCACCACGGCCTCAAGGACGTGGTGGCCACCATCCTGGTCGACCTGCGGGCCTGGGACACGATGGGGGAGTCCGCCGTGCTGGCCGCCGCCGCGATCGGTGTGACGAGCCTGATCTATCTGCACCGCCGGGCCGAGGGGGCCGCGGCGCCCCCGGAGCGGGAGGGGCACACCGCCTGGTCGTTGACCACGGGCCGGCTGCCGGGGCTGCCGCACGGCGACGAGGGGGCGCCGGAACGCGGCTGGCTGGCGGCCGGCGCGACGCTCGCGCCCGAGCACCGTTCCGTCGTCTTCGAGGTGGTGGCCAGGCTGCTGTTCCACCCGATCCTGGTGCTCTCGGTGTATCTGCTGTTCTGCGCGGAGAACATGCCGGGCGGCGGCTTCGTCGCCGGACTGGTCGCCGGAGTCGCCCTGATCGTCCGTTACTTGGCGGGCGGCCGCTTCGAACTGGCCGAGGCCGCCCCGCTGCAGCCCGGACTCTTCACCGGCCTCGGGCTCTTCCTCTCCACCGGGGTCGCCCTGCTGGGCCTCGCCGACGGCACGGTCCTGCACGCCTGGACGTATGACGGACACCTGCCGCTGATCGGCGCGTACCACTTCGGTACGCCGGTCGTCTTCGACTTCGGTGTCTATCTCCTGGTGCTGGGCGTGGTGTTGGACATCGTGCGGGCCCTCGGTGCGAAGGTCGACCGGCAGATCGAGCGGGCCGCCGCGCAGGAGGCCGCAGACCTGGCGGCCGGACGCGGACCGGCGCCCGGGACGGGAGGCGCGGGATGACCGTCAGCGCCTCCCTCCTCGCGACCGCCGCGGTCCTGTGCGCGGTCGGCGGCGCCCTCATGCTCACCCGGCCGCTCACCCGGATCCTGCTGGGCGCGGTGATCGCGGGCAACGGCATCAACCTGCTCGTCCTGTCCGCCACCGGGACGGCCGGCCGCGAACCCCTGCTCTACGGCGTCGCGCTGAGCAAGGTCACCGATCCGCTGCCCCAGGCCATCGCCCTCACCGCCATCGTCATCACCCTCGCCACCACCGCGTTCCTCCTGGCCATGGCCTACCGCAGCCACCAGCTGACCGGTACCGACGAGGTCCACGACGACCTGGAGGACCGGCGCATCGTGCTGCGTGCCGAGGTACTGGGGGAGCGCGACGAACTGCGCGAGCGGTACCGGTCCGAGTCCGACCGCACCGAGGAGGAACGCCGCCGCTATCGCGCGGAGCGCCGCCGACTGAGAGCCAGACTGCGCGCCGACCGCGCCCTCCAGGCCCGCGGCCGGGACGCGTCCGGCGACCTGTGGCACGACGTCCTGGGCGCGGACCCGGAGCACTACGCGGCGACGGCCGACGGCGAAGGCCCCGCGCCGGGCCCCGACGCCGCACCGGGACCCGGCACCGGCTTCGGCTCCGACGCCGCCCCCGCCCCCGACGACCGGACCGGCCCCGACAACCCGACCGCCCCCGATTCGACCGCCCCCGACAACCCGACCACCACCCCCAACGAGCCGACCACCCCCGACCATCCGACCGCCCCCGAAGAAGAGACCCGACCCGACGACCCGAACCGAGGAGACACCGGGTGAACGCACTCGTCCCGCTGCCGGTGCTGCTGCCGCTCTGCGCCACCGGCCTGAGCCTCGCCTTCGGCACCCGGCTCAAACAGTTCCAGCGCTTCATCAGCGTCGCCGTGCTCACCGCCGTACTGGGCCTCTCGGTCACCCTGATGATCGACGCGGACATCGAAGGGCCGCTCACCGTGCACCTGGGCGACTTCGCGCCGCCGCTCGGCATCACGCTGGTCGCGGACCGGCTCTCCGGGCTGATGCTGACGGTCTCCTCCGCCGTCACCCTCTGCGTCCTCGTCTACTCCCTCGGCCAGGGCATGGCCGACCGGGACGAGGAGACACCCGTGGCGGTCTTCCACCCCGCCTACCTGATCCTGGTCGCCGGGGTCTCCTGCACCTTCCTCGCCGGAGACCTGGTCAACCTCTACGTCGGCTTCGAGATCATGCTGGTCGCCAGCTTCGTGCTGCTCACACTCGGCGGCACCGGCCCCCGGGTCCGCGCGGGCTCCACCTACGTGATCATCTCGCTGTTCTCCTCGATGCTCTTCCTCACCGCCATCGCGATGACGTACGCGGCCACCGGAACCGCCAACTTCGCCCAGCTGGCCGGGCGCCTGACCGCACTCCCGCTGGGTGTCCAGACCCTGATCCAGGCGATGCTGCTGACCGTCTTCGCCATCAAGGCCGCCGTCTTCCCGCTCGCCGCCTGGCTCCCCGACTCCTACCCGACCGCGCCCGCCCCGGTCACCGCGGTCTTCGCCGGACTGCTCACCAAGGTCGGCGTCTACTGCATGCTGCGCACCGAGACCCTGCTCTTCCCCGGCAACCGGCTCGGAGACCTGCTGATGGCGGCGGCCCTCGCCTCGATGGCCGTCGGCATCCTGGGGGCCGTCGCCCAGACCGACCTCAAGCGGCTGCTCTCCTTCACCCTCATCAGCCACATCGGCTACATGATCTTCGGTATCGGCCTCGCCACCCGGCAGGCGTACGGCGGCGCGATCGTCTACGTCGTCCACCACATCACCGTGCAGACCACGCTGTTCCTGGTGGCGGGGCTGATCGAACGGCGCGGCGGCACCACCGAACTCACCCGGCTCGGCGGCATCGCCAAGGCCGCCCCGCTGCTCGCCGTCCTCTTCTTCGTACCCGCGATGAACCTGGCCGGGATCCCGCCGCTGTCCGGATTCATCGGCAAGCTCGGACTCATGCGTGCCGGTGTCGCCGACGGTGGTGTCTGGGCCTGGATCCTCGTCATCGGCTCCACGGCGACCAGCCTGCTCACGCTGTACGTGATGGCCAAGGTGTGGAACCTGGCGTTCTGGCGGGCCGCGCCCCCCGGGCAGGCACTGGACGGCACGGTCCTGGAGTCCGACGAGGAGGACGACAGCGACGCCGACGAGGGCCCGGACCGGATGCCCGGCACCGGCGACGAAGGGGTACGGATCCGCCACCAGCCGGCCGGGCGCGCCGTGGCGGCCACCCTGCACGGCCACGCCGTCACCACCACGACGAAGCTGCCGAGGCCGATGACCTGGGCCACCGCCGCGACGGTCGCGCTCGGACTCGCCTACACCGTGTTCGCCGGCCCGCTGACCTCGTACACCGACCGCTCGGCCGCCGAACTCCTCGCCCGCTCCCCCTACATCGAGGCGGTGCTCGGACGGTGAGACGACTGATCAGGTTCTCCTACCGGAACAAGGACCTGCCGCCGTTCAGCTGCGAGTTCCGCGGCCGCCGCCGACGCGTGCTCGACCTGCCGCTGATCGCCTGGCTCACCGTCATCTGGGTCCTGCTCTGGTCCAGCCTGCACTGGGCCAACGTGCTGACCGGAGTGGTGGTCGCGGTCGCGGTCTGCCTGGCGTTCCCGCTCCCGCAGGTCGACCTCGGGCTCCGACTGCACCCCTGGGGCATCCTGCGGCTGGCCGGCTTCCTGCTCTACGACATGTACACCTCCGGCGTGAAGGTCACCCGGCAGATCTTCGCCGACCGTCCGCACCGGGCAGCCGTGATCGCCGTACCACTGCGCTGCCGCTCGGACCTGATGCTCACGGCGACCGCCGTCGCGATGTCCAACGTGCCCGGCGGCTCCGTCGTCGAGGTGCGCCGCGCCACGGCCACCGTCTTCCTGCACGTCCTGGACGCGGACCGGCCCGCGGAACTGGACGCGGCCCGCCGCTCGGTATGGCGCATGGAGGAGCTGACGGTCCGGGCCTTCGGCACCCGCGACGAGATCGCCCGAGTCGCCGCTCCACCACCGACGGCGCCGCACACCGGTCAGCGGCCGGAAGACCGGGGGGAGGGCGCATGAGCGTTCCGGAGGCCGTGGACCGGGGGCTGCTCATCGCGGCCGTCGTCGTGATCGTCATCGCGGGTGCGGGTCTGCTGACCCGTATCTGGCGGGGCCCCTCCATGCTGGACCGGGCGATCTCACTGGACGTCTGCGCGGCCCTCATCATCGCCGGGCTCGGCGCCAAGTCGGCCTTCGCCCGGGACCCGTTCTACTTCCCGATCATGCTGGTGCTGGCCTTCCTCGGCTTCACCGGCTCGGTCGGCATCGCGCGCTTCATCGCCGCACGCGACCGGCCGCCGGGCCGAGCACACGCCGACGGTCCCGAGAAGCCGGACAAGGAGGCACCTTGAGCGTCTGGCTCCAGATCACCGACACGGCCGGCGCGGTCCTGGTCCTCCTCGGCGCGGCCATCTGCCTGCTGGGCGTGATCGGCATGCTGAAGCTGCCGGACGTCCTGTCCCGCAGCCACGCGGCGACCAAACCGCAGTCCCTCGGCATGCTGATCGTGCTGGCCGGGGTCGCGCTGCGGCTGCGCAGCGGCATGGACCTGGCGACCCTGGCGCTGATCGGCTTCTTCCAGCTGATGACCGGCCCGGTCGCCGCACACCTGGTCGCGCGCTCCGCGTACCGGACCGGCCAGGTCGACCACGGTGAGCTGCTCTTCGACGAACTGGACGAGCAACTGACGGAGGAGAGCTGACGGGGACAGCCGGGCGGGCCCCGTGTCCTCACGTCGGCACCCGGTTCAGGTGCCGGATTTGCTGTGGAGCGTGGGTGGGAGTCGTGAGGGTTCGCGCAAGGTTCCCGGGATCCGGTGACGGGGGCGGAAGGCTCGGAGGGTTCGTCCGGCGCTCCCGAACGGGTCCGTGGCGCCGGCCTATGCGATGGGAGACCGATCAACGATGCTCACTCCGCTACGCAGCAGAGTACGGACGGCCGCGCTCGCGCTCTCGGCCGTCGCCGCCCTCGCCTTCGGCACGACCGCCACGACCGGCGCGGCAGCGGCGCCCCTTCCCGCCCCGGCTCCCACGAAGCAGGGGCCGACCTCGGTGGCGTACGTCGAGGTGAACAACAACAGCATGCTCAATGTCGGCAAGTACACCCTCGCCGACGGCGGCAACGTCTTCGACGTCGCCGTGGTCTTCGCGGCGAACATCAACTACGACACGGGCACGAAGGCGGCGTATCTGCACTTCAACGAGAACGTGCAACGCGTCCTCGACAACGTTGCCACGGAGATACGGCCGTTGCAGGAGAAGGGCATCAAGGTCGTCCTCTCGGTGCTCGGCAACCACGAGGGCGCGGGCTTCGCGAACTTCCCGAACCAGCAAGCGGCTTCGGCGTTCGCGAAAGAACTCTCGGACACCGTGGCCGAGTACGGCCTCGACGGGATCGATTTCGACGACGAGTACGCCGACTACGGCAACAACGGCACCGGCCAGCCCAACGACAGCTCGTTCGTACAGCTGGTGACGGCGCTGCGCTCGAACATGCCGGACAAGATCATCAGCCTCTACAACATCGGCCCGGCCGCCTCGCGGCTCTCCTACGACGGTGTGGACGTCTCGTCGAAGTTCGACTACGCCTGGAACCCCTACTACGGCAGCTGGCAGGTCCCCGGCATCGCGCTGCCCAAGTCGAAGCTGTCCCCGGCGGCGGTCGAGATCGGCGGCACCTCGCAGAGCACGGTCACCGATCTCGCCCGCCGTACCGTCAGCGAGGGGTACGGCGTCTACCTGACGTACAACCTCGACGGCGCCGACCGCAGTGCCGACGTCTCCGCGTTCACCAGAGAGCTGTACGGCAGTGACGCCCTCTACACGCCGTAGGGCGGCCGAACGCCCGGGGATGTGAACCGCGGTCCGGGCGGGTGACGCCCGGCCGCGGCGCTCACCGGCGGCGCGGCCCCCCGTTCCGCGCCGCCGGCGTTCTCCCGGTCACCGGGCGCGTGCTCAGGGAGTGTTGTTGGCCAGTGCCAGCAGCCTCGCGCTGGTGCCGCTGAAGCGGTCGCGGTCCACGGCGCCGGAGATGCCGCCCACCGAGCCGGAGTCGGTGTACTGCCAGAACGTCCAGTACGGGAAGCCCGCCGGGATGGAAGGGCTGGAGGCGCTGGTCCAGTGGGCCACGAAGAGCGGGCTCTTGGCGGACATGCCGGTCCAGCTGCCGGTGCAGGTGTTCCACCAGCTCGCGCTGGTGTAGATGACGGCGTCCCGGCCGGTCTTCGCCTTGTAGGTGTTGTAGAAGTCGAGGATCCAGGTACGCATCGACGCGGTGGACTTGCTGTAGCAGCCGCCTTCGAGGTCGAGCATGCCGGGCAGCGTCAGGTTGTCCTTGGACCAGCCCCCGCCGTGGGCCACGAAGTAGTTGGCCTGCGCCGCGCCGGTGGAGAGGTTCGGCCGCGCGAAGTGGTACGCGCCCCGGATCACCTTGGCGTTGTAGGCGTTCGTGTAGTTGGCGTTGAAGGCGGTGTCCTGGTAAGTGGTCGACTCGGTGGCCTTGATGTAGGCGAACTGGATCCCGGCGGACTTCACCGACGCCCAGTTGATCGTTCCCTGGTAGTGCGAGACGTCGATCCCCGGCACCGTGGCGTTCAGCTGCGGGGAGGCTCCCTCGGCATCCAGCCGGAGGTGCCCGGTGTCCGGCTGGAAGGTCCTGCCGTCCTCGGTGTAGCCGACGCCCATATAGCCGTCACCGAGCGGGATGGTGCCGTCGGCGGGCGCCGGCCGGGCCGCGGCCGGGACCGCCGACATCATCGGGGCGAGGGCCAGGCCCATGGCGAGCGCGGCGGCCGCCACGAGTCTGTGACGGACGGAACGGGGAGTGCGGATTCGGGATAACAACGGGTGCCTCCTGGCGCGTCGAGGGGGATGGGACGGTGTCCAGAGGTGCCGCAAGCCGTGCGGGTCTACCCGCGTAGCCGGCGGTTCGTCGCATGTGCGCGTGGGGTGCGGTGGGGGAGGTACGGGGAGTGCGATGCACAGAGTGTTCTTGATGTGAACGTGTCATGAGTGACGCATGGGTGAGCCCGCGATGTAAAGGGGGTACGGGTTCCAGCTATGGTCCAGACCAGTGCGGAAGGGGCGGAGCTGCGGGAACGGCCCCCCGCCGGCCGGAAGTTTCCAGAAATGAAAACTGCCCCGGGCCCGAGGGCGCGTCCGCAGAGTCCCGTCGTACCCGCGCACACGAACCCGTTCGGCTTGCGCGGTCGTTGCGCAAGCCGAACGGTGCAGGAGTCACGCGGGCGCTCCGGACCGCGATGCGGATCTCGCAACAGGACTCCCGCGATCCGGTGCACACCGCGTCCGCGCCGGGAGGGACGTCCGGATCACCCGAGCGGGGGAAGCCGCCCGATGCGCCTGCACGGGCAGGAAGCCGCTGCCGGCCGGGACCGCCGTACCTCCGGCGGCCAATCCCTGACTGTCTCCTGACCGCTGCCTGTCCGTTCCCCGACGGCGGGGAGACGGAGTTCTGATGGAGCCCTGAACCGGGATGCCTTGTCCCGTCCCGGGCCGCACCGGATCCTGGGAAGACGGTACCCGCGGCGGGCGGAAGGGAACGGGACGCATGATGCTGACGACGACGGCACACCCTTCGCGGGAGGTCTCCGCATCCGCCGGCCTGTCCCCGGGGGTCCGCAGGGTCACCCTCGACGCGGCCGGGATCCCCCTGTCCGCACTGCTGAGCGAACCCGCAGAAGGACGCCCGCCACGCGCCACCGTCGTCGCCCTGCACGGCGGCGGGATGAGTGCCGGCTACTTCGACGGACAGGCGCATCCGGACGTCTCCCTACTCACCCTGGGGGCGCGCCTGGGCTGCGCCGTTCTGGCGCTCGACCGGCCCGGGTACGGCGCCTCGGCTCCGCACCTGCCCACCGGACAGGGTCTGATGGATCAGGCGGAGGCGGTCCGCGCGGCGCTCGCGGACGCGCGGGCCCGTCTGGTGTCCGGCCCGCTGTTCCTGCTCGCCCACTCCTTCGGCGGCAAGCTCGCTCTCGCCCTGGCCGCCGACGCCCCGCCCGGCTCCTTCCTCGGCCTGGACATCTCCGGCTGCGGTCACCGGCCGGCCGCCTCCGCGGCGCTCCTGGGCCACCGGGCACGGACCAGCCTGCGTCGGCTCAACTGGGGCCCCCTGCGGCTCTATCCGGACGGAACCTTCCGCGAGATCGGCGCAGTCGTCGCTCCCATGCCGGAGCGGGAGATCGAATCGGCGCAGGAGTGGGACACACTGGCCCCGCGTCTGCTGCCGCGCGTGCGGGTGCCGGTGCGCTTCACCTTCGCCGAGCACGAGGCCTGGTGGCGCCAGAGCGAAGCAGACCTCACCGACCTCGCCGAGCAGTTCTCGGCAGCCCCCCGCGTCCTCGTCGACCGGCTCACCGGGGCCGGGCACAACATCAGCCTCGGCTGCGCGGCCAGGGCGTACCACCTGCGTGCCCTGGCCTTCCTCGACGAGTGCCTCGCAGCGGGCCCGCGGTCCGCCGCACGGTGACCGCCGACGCCCGTGCCCACCCCTTCCGGGCCCTCGGGATCCACAACTTCCGGCAGTTCGCCGCGGGCCAGGTGGTCTCGGTCGCGGGCACCTGGATGATGGTCGTCGCCCAGGACTGGCTCGTCCTGGAACTGACCGGGGACTCGGCGACGGCCCTCGGCACCGTCACGGCTCTCCAGTTCACCCCGATGCTGCTCTTCACGCTCCACGGCGGAAGGCTGGCCGACCGGTACGACAAGCGGGTGCTGCTGCTGGCCGCCAACCTCGTGTCGGGCCTGCTCTCGATTCTCCTGGCGGTGCTCGTCCTCACCGGTACGGCCGGGCTGACGGACGTCCATGTCTTCGCGTTCTGCCTCGGCCTGGTCAACGCCGTCGAGGTCCCCACCCGGATGGCGTTCGTCGGCGAGCTGGTGCCTCCCCACCTGCTGCCCAACGCATCGGCCCTGAGCGCCGCCTACTTCAATGTCGCCCGTGTCGCGGGCCCCGCCGCGGCCGGCCTGCTCCTCACCCTCCTCGGGACCGGCTGGGTCATGCTCGTCAACGCCCTCAGCTATCTCGCGACCGTCATCGCGCTGCGCCGGATACGCCCCGCCGAGCTGCTTCGCACAGCCCGCGCCGCAGGCCGTACGCGCGTCGTCGACGGACTGCGGTACGTGCGCGGGCGCCCCGATCTGATGGTCCCGTTCGCCCTGGTCGCCGGAGTAGGCCTGTTCGGACTCAACTTCCAGCTCACGCTGCCACTGCTCGCCAAGACCGTCTTCCACGCCGACGCCTCGTCGTTCGGCCTGCTCACCACCGTCTTCGCCGCGGGCTCCCTGACCGCCGCGTTCTTCACCACGGCGCGCACCACACGGCCCTCCGCTCGTCTGGTCACCGTGTCGGCCCTCGTCTTCGGGGCGCTGGAGGCCGCCGTCGGCCGAGTGCCGGGCTACCCGGCCGTCGTGGTCCTTCTCTTCCTCACCGGTGGTGCCTCCCTCTACTTCGCCCAGGCCGCCAACCACCGCATCCAGCTCGGCTGCGCACCCCTTTACCGAGGCCGCACCCTCGCCCTGTACGCCCTCATCCTTCAGGGCTCCACCCCACTCGGCGCCCTGATGGTGGGGTACGTCGCCGAGGCGCACGGCGCTCGAAGCGCGTTCGTCGTGGGCGGGCTGGCCTCGCTCGGCACAGGCCTCGCCGCCCTCTGCCTGCGGGCGGGCCGCGCCGGACCCGCGCCCGCCGGGAAGACCCCGGGTGCCGTCGGACCCACCGCCGACGACGTGCGGACCGGGAACGCGCAGCCGTGAACGCCCCTCCGCATGTCCTGCTCAGGACCCTGTCACTGCCGGCACCGGGCGAGGCCTCCGCGCCCCTGGCCCACAGCTGCCTCGACGACGGGGAACGGGCCCGTGCCGCCGGCTTCGTCGGCACGCGGGCCCGCCTTCGCTATGTCACCGCCCATGTCGCGCTGCGCCACGTCCTCGCCGAGTACACCGGCACGGAACCGGCGCTGCTGCGGTTCGGGCGCGAGCGGATCAGCGGCCACATGGAGGGACGCCCGCGCGGCCGGCCGGTCCTGCTGGGCCTCCCGGCCGGGCCGCACTTCTCCCTCTCGCACAGTCATGACCTGATCATGATCGCCGTCGCCGACGTGCCCGTCGGCCTCGATGTGCAGCGCGTGCCACCGCCCGGCACTGTCGACGCGCTGCTGCCCCGGCTGCACCCGGACGAGAGCGAGGGACTCCTGGGTGTCCCCCCGGCCGGGCGCACCGTCGCCTTCACCCGGCTGTGGACGCGCAAGGAGGCCTACCTCAAGGGTCTCGGTACCGGGCTCACGCGGGGGACGGCCACCGACTGCCTCCTGGAAGGGGCGCGGACGCCACCGCCGGCCGGCTGGTACGTACGCGACGTCCCCGTACCTTCCGGGTACGCGGCGGCGACCTCCGCCCGGCACCCGGTATCCCCGAAGCCGTGAAGGACCCCTACGCCTCGGCAGCCGTACCCGCACGGCGCGAACCGGCCACCGAGGCGAGCAGTTCGCTGGTGTACGGATGGGCGGGCTCCGCGAACACCCGCGCCACCGTGCCGGACTCGACGAGCCGGCCGCCCCGCATCACCCCGACGCGGTGGGCGATGTCCCGCACCACGGCAAGGTCGTGCGAGATGAACAGGCAGCTCAGCCCCGACTCGTCCTGGAGCTCGGCGAGCAGATCCAGGATGCGCGCCTGCACCGACACGTCGAGCGCCGACACCGGTTCGTCGCACACCACCAGATCGGGGCGCAGCGCCAGCGCCCGGGCGATCGCCACCCGCTGCCGCTGCCCGCCCGACAGCTCGCGCGGGCGCCGCCGCAGTGCGCCGGCCGGGAGCCGCACCCGGTCCAGGAGAGCGACCGCCTCCTGGGTACGCCAGGCCCGGCTGCCCACCCGGTGGGCGCGCAGCGGCTCCGTGACGATGTCCCCCACCGTCAGGCGCGGGTCGAGAGAGGCGTAGGGGCTCTGATGGACGATCTGCATGCGGCGCCGCAGCCGGCGCAGCGCCTCCCCGCGCAAACGGGTGATGTCCTCGCCGTCGAAGTGGACCGTGCCGGACGTCGGATCGGCGAGGCGGACCAGCAGCCGGGCGGTGGTCGACTTTCCCGATCCCGACTCCCCGACCAGGGCGAAGGTCTCCCCGCGCCCGATCCTCAGGTCCACGTCGTCGACGGCACGGACGGGCGCCGCCCCGCGACCGGCCCCGGCGAACTCCTTCACGAGCCCCCGGGCCACGACCAGATCCCGGTCCGGTCCGGCGGACCGGACCGGCGGGGTCCTCTGCCGTACCGACGTCAGGCTCGGCGCGGACCTCAACAGCTCGCGGGTGACCGAGTGCCCGGGGGCGCCCAGCACCTCCTCGACGGGCCCGGACTCGACGATCTCGCCGTCCGACATCACCGCCACACGCTGCGCCCGGTCGGCGGCGACACCCAGATCGTGGGTGATGAGCAGGACCGCCGTCCCGGTCCGGGCGACGAGTTCGTCCAGGTGGTCGAGGAGAGCCCGCTGCACGGTGACGTCGAGCGCGCTGGTCGGCTCGTCGGCGATCAGCAGCCTGGGCCGGGCGGCGAGAGCGATCGCGATGAGTACCCGTTGCCGCATCCCGCCGGAGAGTTCGTGCGGGTACTGCCGGGCCCGCAGCTCCGGTTGCGGCAGGCCCGCCTCGGCGAGGAGCTCGACAGCCCGCTGCGCCGCCCGCCGCCTGCTGTCCACCAGCTTGTGGATCAGGAGGACTTCACCGACCTGCGGGCCGATGCGGCGGACGGGGTTCAGCGACACCATGGGGTCCTGCGGGATGAACCCGATGTCCCGGCCGCGGTGCCGGCGCATCGCCGCTTCCCCGGCCGTGGCGAGATCGGTCGCGCCGAAGCCGATCCGGCCCGCCGTGAGCGCCGCGCCGGGCGGCAACAGGCCCACGACGGCATGGGCCGTCGTGGACTTGCCCGATCCCGAAGCACCCACCAGCGCGAGGACTTCGCCGGGTGCGACGGCCAGGCTCACTCCGCGCACCGCGTCCACCCTGCCGGTTCCCGAGCGGTAGGAGATCCGCAGGTCCTCGATGCCGAGCAGGACGGGGGGTGGCGCCCCGGCCGCCCCTGCTCCTTCGGACTCGGGCGCGGACCGGCCCGCCGGCCGGGCGACCGGCCCGCCCGGGGGTGTCGTCGGCTTCTTCATCAGGTGCTCTCCTTCGCCTCGCCGTCGAGGGCGCGCGCGATGCGATTGGCGGCCAGGACCGTCGCCGCCAGGGCCAGACCGGGCAAGGTGGTCAGCCACCAGGCGGTGGCGAGGTAGTCGCGGCCACCGGCGACCAGCGACCCCCACTCCGGGGCCGGCGGGCGCGCCCCGTAGCCGAGGAACGACAACGAGGACACCTGGAGCACGACTGCGCCGAAGTCCACCGCCGCGTACACCAGGACGGGCCCGGCCGCGTTCGGCAGCACGTGTCGCAGCAGCACGCCGTACCACCGTGTGCCACTGGCGCGGGCGGCCTCCACGTACGTGGTGCGGGCGACCCGCAGGACCTCGGCCCGCATGATCCGGGCGAACATGGCCACGCTCGTCACCCCGACGGCCACGGCGACCTCGATCGTCCCGAAGCCGAGTGCGGTCACCAGCGCGAGCGACAGCAGCAGTCCGGGCACGGCGAGCAGCACGTCGGTGAGCCGCATCAGCACGCCGTCGACCCACCCGCCGGCCGCGCCGGAGACCAGACCGGTCAGTGACCCCGTCACCAGGCCCACGAGCACGGCGAGAGCGGCCGCCCGCAGGGTGAGGGAGCTGCCGTGCACCAGCCGGGTGAACAGATCGCGGCCGAGCTGGTCGGTGCCCAGGAGGTGCTCCGCGTCCGGCGGCCGCAGCCGGTCCTCGGGAACTCCGGTCAGCGGATCGCCTCCCGCCAGCGCGGCAGGGTGCAGCGCGGCGAGGAGGACCAGGGCGATGAACAGGACGGACAGGACGAGACCGGGCCGGGCGAGCCAGAACCGGACGGTCCGGCGCAGCCACGCCCTCCGCTCCGGGGCCCGTCCGGCCAGGGACGTGCCGAGCGCGGTCACGGGTTCACCGCCGTCGGGCCCGTTGCCGTGATCCGCGGGTCGAGCACCGGGTGCAGCAGGTCCACGGCCAGGTTCGCCAGGACGAACGCGCACGCCCCGAACACCACGAGCCCCTGGACGACGGGAATGTCCTGCGACGTCACGGCGGTCGCCGTCAGCCGGCCGATACCCGGGCGGGCGAAGACGGTCTCCACCACCACGGACCCCGCCAGCACATGGCCGACCAGGACCCCGGCGACGGTCAGCGGTGCGAGGGCGGCGTTGCGGGCCGCGTGGGAGAGGTGGACCCGGAGCCGGCTCGCCCCCTTGGCGGCCGCCGTCTCGATGTACGGCTCGGCGAGTGCGGTGCGCAGGCTCTTCGCGAAGACCTGGGCGACCAGGGCGGCCGCCGGCAGCGAGAGGGTCACCGCGGGCAGCACCAGCGAGGCGAGGCCCTCGTCTCCGAAGGCCGGCACCAGGCCCCAGCGGAAGGAGACGAGCTGGATGAGCACGAGGCCGACCCAGAAGGTGGGTGCGGCCACCCCCGCCGATGGCAGCGAGAGCAGCAACTGCCGCAGCCACCGTCGGCGGGTGTACGTGCCGGACAGGGCGACCAGGGCTCCCAGGGGCAGGGCCAGGGCGAGCGTGGCCGTCGTGAGCTCCAGCGTCGCCGGCCACGCGTCCGCGATCATCCGCGAGACGGGCTCGCCGCTGTGGACGGAGGCTCCGAAGTCCCCGCGAACGGCGTGGCCGAGCCCCGTCGCGTACTGCTCGGCCACCGGCCGGTCGAGTCCGTACCGCTCGCGCAGCGAGGCGAGTTGCTCCGGGGCGACGGAGGTGCTGTCGCCACCACCGGCCGCCATGATGGTCACGGGGTCGCCGGGCAGCAGGTAGAGCACCCCGAACGACAGGGTGTACGCGGCCCAGAGAACGAACACGGCCTGCGCGAGGCGGCGTACGGCATAAGCGGCCATGTTCAGGACAGCCACGCGTCGTGGAACTGCGGGTAGGACGTCGAGTCCAGCGTCAGGCCGTGCACCTTCTTGCTGAGGCCGTACACACTCGCCATCTCGAACACCGGGATCTGATAACCCTGTTCGAGCACGCGGCGCTGAGCGGCGGCGACCAGCGCGGCCCGCTTGCCCGGGTCGCTCGCGGCTGCCTGTGCGTCCAGTGTCCGCTCCAGTTCCGCGTCGGTGATCCGGCCGAGGTTGAGCAGCTTGCCGGAGAACGCGGTGCGCAGGACGTCCGGGTCGTTGCGGGTGCCGTTGCCCCAGGCGAGGTCGTAGTCACCCGCGCCGCGCGCCTGCTGGTAGTCGGGCAGCGAGAGCAGCGTCAGGTCGAGGCCGATGCCGCTCTTGCGCAGCTGTTGCTGGATCAGCTCCAGCACGGTCTGGTTGGGACCGAAGTTGGCACCCAGGATGACCTTCAGCCTGAGCTTCTTCCCGCCCTTCACCCGGATCCCGTCCGGGCCGGGCAGCCAGCCTGCGGCGTCGAGCGTGCTCCTGGCCTGCGCGGGATCGTGCGCGAGCAGCTTCGAGTTGTCGGCGTACCCGCCGGTGGAGCTGGACAGGGCGCTGGTCGCGGGGGGATAGCTGGGACTGAGCACGGTCCGCACGACTTCGTCGCGGTCCACGGCCGTCAGGAGCGCTCGGCGCACGGCCGGGTCCTTGGTGAGCGGCCGCGCGGTGTTGGCGCTCAGCGCGACGGGCACTCCCGGGTTGGGCCGGTCGAGCACGGTGAACCGCTGGGACGGCAGGGTGGTCTGGTCCTGCGGAGCGACTCCGCCGATGGCGTCGACCTGACCCGAGGTCAGGCTCCCGCTGCGCACGCCTGCCTCGGGGACGACCTTGAAGGTGAGCTTGTCCAGATAGGCGGAAGACCCGGGGCGCTTCCAGAGCGGAGAACCCCAGGTGTAGCCGGCGCGCCGGGTCAGTTCCACCGAGGTGTTCGGCGTGTAGCGGTCCAGGGTGAACGGCCCGGACCCGATCAGTTCGGCGGTGCAGCGCCGGTCGGCGGGAAGCCTCAGGCTCGCCGGGGAGAGAAGGCCCAGTGTGGCCGTCGAAGTCGCCTGCAGGAATTGGGCGTTGGGGCCCTTGAACGTGACCTTGGCCGTGTCCAGGTCGACCACCTCGGTGCTGCGGTAGCCCTGGAGGAACCCGGCGCCCAGCATCGACTTGGCGCCCAGGGCCGCGACCGCGTCCAGATTGGCCTTGACCGCCTTGGCGTCGAGCGGTGTGCCGTCGGCGAAGGTGACGCCCTCGCGCAGGGTGAACGTGTACTGCGAGGCGTCCGGCGAGACCTCCCACGACCGCGCGATCCACGGCACGATCTGCCCTGTCTTCGGGTCCTGGTCGGTGAGCGAGTCGACGTAGGTACGGGCGGCGTAGAGGGCGTCGGTGGTCGTGGCCTGGTGCGGATCCATGCAACCGGGATCCGAGGACAGTGCGAACCGGAGGTGGCCGCCGGACCGCGGCGCGGTTCCTGCCTCGGCGGAGGACCCGGATGCTCCGGAGCAGGCGCTCGCGGTGAGCGACAGGACGAGCGCGGCGGTGACGGCGGCCAACGGGGATCTCGCGGAGAGGCGCGAGGGCGCGGGGCGTGTGGACATGAGGGAACGTCTCCGGATGTACGAGAGCGGAAGAGGGGTGTACCGGACCGGCCCCGCACAGGTGGCGGGGCGGCAGGGGGCCGACCGTGCCCACGGGCGGAGCCGGCGTGCCGGCCCGGCGCAGGGCGGCGGACCGGCTCATTGCGCGGCTGTCCCGGGCACGCCGGTGACGGACGGCTGTCCGTGGAAAACGGTTGGCAGGGGCGTCAGTGAGCCGGACAGAGGGTGCCGGCGATGCGCTGCAGATCGATGTGGCGACGGGTTGTCAGCGGTACGCGCTCAGACACGGCCCATCCTGAAGCCGACACCGCGGACGGTGATGATCCAGTCGGGC
The DNA here is from genome assembly GCF_055584045.1 of Streptomyces sp. NPDC104307. Taxonomy (NCBI): domain Bacteria; kingdom Bacillati; phylum Actinomycetota; class Actinomycetes; order Kitasatosporales; family Streptomycetaceae; genus Streptomyces; species Streptomyces sp. NPDC104307. Next base: position 24,351 of record NZ_JBVJMU010000027.1, on the reverse strand, counting down.
GAGCCGAGCTTCGCCCGGACGGCGCTCACATGCGTGTCGATCGTCCGGCTCGTCCGGGTGCCGGGAATATGACGTCCCGGGAACCCCCACACACCGGCCATCAACGAGGCTCGGGAGTGGACGGTGTGCGGCTCCGAGGCGAGCCGGTGCAGCAGGTCGAACTCCTTGAGGGTGAGATCGACGAGCCGGCCGTTGAGCCGCACCTCGCGGGTCTCCGGGTCGATGCACAGCGAACCGTGCGCGATCGCCGTCGCCCGCGCACTGCGCGCGGGTTCCGGGCGGGAGCGGCGGAGCACCGCGTCGATCCGGGCGAGCAGTTCGCGAAATCCGTACGGCTTCGCCATGCAGTCGTCGCAGCCCGCCTGCAGGCACAGAATCCGGTCGAGTTTCATACCGGCATCCGTGAACGCGATGACGGGAATATCGCTCTTCGCCCGGACGGTTCGGCAGACTTCGAGTCCGTCGATGTCCGGAAGGAGGAGATCGATCAGAAAGAGATCGAATTTCTCGTGCCTTTCCAGGGCGTCGGTGCCCGTCGTGCAGACCTCCACGTCATGCCCGTGAAGTTTCAGTTGGGTGCTCAATCTGTTTCCGTTCGACCTGTCGGAATCAACGACCAGGACGCGCATCGGTTTCCCCCGTTCCAAGGCGCAGGCGCGGCACCCGAAGTGACGGCCCCAGGCTAGGCACGGGCCCGCGCAACTGACTGTGAGCGGTGTCACAGCAGCGATCCGATTCGGGGTTCCTGTGCCTTCCGGGCAACGGATTTGTACTTTCCCTGACATTCCCCTGTGAGTGGCCGGGCAGTCGGACATGGCACGCAAGCGGTCCGGATCCGTGAACGTCAGGGATTCGCCCCACCGGCTTGACGATCGCCTGACAGCTCCTTGCGCAGGACCTTGAATTTCTGCCTTGAAAACGAAGAATGCGGCGGCCGAAGATATTTCACGTCAGCAGGAATCGAACGGACCCCCAGTCGGGAGACTCCATGGATGCGTCGGTCATCATCGTCGGAGCGGGACCGGCCGGGCTCGTACTCGCCGGTGAACTACGTCTGGCCGGAATAGACGTCATCGTCGTCGAACGCCTTTCCCGGCGCACCGGCGAATCACGCGGACTGGGTTTCACCATTCGTACGACGGAAAGCCTCGACCAGCGCGGCCTGCTGGCACGCTTCGGGGAGGTGGAGACCAGTACGCAGGGCCACTTCGGCGGCATCCCGCTCGATCTGGCCGTCCTCGGCGCGGGTCACCCCGCTGCCCGGGGCGTGCCGCAGTCCGTGACGGAGACGGTTCTGGAGGGCTGGGCGCGTGAACTGGGCGCCGAAATCCGGCGCGGACAGGAGTTCCTGTCGCTCCAGGACACGGGCGCGAGCGTCATCGCCCGCATCAGCGACGGCGACCGGGAAACCACCCTCACCGCGCGCTACCTCGTCGCTGCGGACGGCGGACGCAGCACGGTCCGCAAGGCCGCAGGCTTCGACTTCCCCGGCACCGAGGCCACCACGGAACTGCTCCTCGCCGACATCCGGGGCGTGGACGTGAATCCCAGGGCGACCGGACAGAGCCTCGCGGGCGGCATGGTCATGGCCGCACCGCTCGGCGACGGCCTGCACCGCGTCATCGTCGGCGAACGAGGCGCCCTGCCCGGCCGGCGCACCGGGCCGCCCTCCTTCGACGAGGTCGCCGACGTGTGGAAACGCCTCACCGGCAACGACATCTCGGGCGCAGAGGCGGTGTGGGTATCAGCCTTCACCGACGCCACCCGGCAGGCCTCCGAGTACCGCCGGGGCCGCGTCCTGCTCACCGGCGACGCCGCCCACATCCATCTGCCGGCCGGCGGACAGGGCATGAACACCTCCATCCAGGACTCGTTCAACCTCGGCTGGAAACTCGCCGCCGTCCTGCACGGCACGGCGCCCGCCACCCTGCTCGACACCTACCACTCCGAACGCCACCGGGTGGGGCGGCACCTGCTCGCCAACACCCGCGCCCAGAGCCTGCTCATCCTCGGCGGCGACGACGTGCAACCGCTGCGCGACGTCCTGGCCGAACTCCTCCCGTACGAAGAGGTGGCCCGCCACCTCGCCGCCAAGGTCAGCGGGACCGACATCCGGTACGACACCGGCACGGGCACCCACCCGCTGCTCGGTGCCCGCCTGCCCCACCTGGAGCTGACCGCCGGAGCCACCCGCACCAGCTCCACCGCCCTGCTGCGCCCCGGCCGCGGCGTCCTGCTCGACCTCACCGACAACTCCTGGCTGCGCCGCCGGGCCGCCCGCTGGCGGGACCGGATCGACGTGGTCACCGCGGCCCCGCACGGCCCCGCCCCCGAAGACCTCACCCGCACCACCGCGGTCCTGGTGCGCCCCGACGGCTATGTCGCCTGGGCGGCCCCCGGCAGCCACCACGATCTGCCCAGTGCGCTGGACCGCTGGTTCGGACCCGCCTGACCCCCCGACCGCACTCAGAGAGGCCACCATGCACAGCAACCTCATCGTTGCCCGGATGGAACTCGGCAGCGCCGACGAAGTCGCCCGCCTCTTCGGCGAGTTCGACACCACCGACATGCCCCACCGGATGGGCACCCGCCGCCGCCAGCTGTTCGCGTACCGCGGGCTGTACTTCCACCTTCAGGACTTCGACGGCGAGGACGGCGGCGAGCGCATAGAGGCCGCGAAGTCGGACAGCCGGTTCATCGGTATCAGCGACGACCTCAAGCCGCACATCGCGGCCTACGACCCCGCCACCTGGCGGTCACCGTCCGACGCCCTCGCCCGGCGTTTCTACCACTGGAGCGCCAAGTGACCGCCGCACCGCCCGGACCGGCACGCCGCGTCGTCATCACCGGCGTGGGGGTCACCGCCCCCGGCGCCCTCGGCACCAAGGACTTCTGGCAGCTGATCTCCGACGGCCGCACCGCGACGCGCCGGATCTCCCTCTTCGACCCCTCGCCCTTCCGTTCCCAGATCGCTGCGGAAGTCGACTTCGACCCCGAACTCGCGGGCCTCGGCCCGCAGGAGGTCAGGCGCATGGACCGGGCGGCCCAGTTCGCCGTGGTCACCGCCCGCGAGGCCGTCCACGACAGCGGCCTCGACCTCACGGCCCTCGACCCGGTGCGCACCGGAGTCACCATCGGCAGCGCCGTCGGTGCCACCACCGGCCTCGACCAGGAGTACCGCACCGTCAGCGACGGCGGCAGGCTCGACCTGGTCGATCACCGCTACGCCGTTCCGCACCTCTACAACTTCCTGGTCCCCAGCTCCTTCGCCACGGAGGTCGCCTGGGCCGTCGGCGCCGAGGGCCCCGGCACTGTCGTCTCCACCGGCTGCACCTCCGGACTGGACGCCGTCGGGCACGCCGCCGGAGTCATCAGGGACGGACTCGCCGACGTGATGGTGGCCGGCGCCACCGACGCCCCGATCTCCCCGATCACGGTGGCCTGCTTCGACGCCATCAAGGCCACCACCCCCCGCAACGACGATCCCGAACACGCCTCCCGCCCGTTCGACTCCAGCCGCAACGGATTCGTCCTCGGCGAGGGCGCCGCCGTCTTCGTCCTGGAGGAGCTCGACAGCGCCCGCCGGCGGGGAGCCCACATCTATGCCGAGATCGCCGGATACGCCACCCGGTCCAATGCCTTCCACATGACCGGACTGCGGCCCGACGGAAAGGAGATGGCCGAGGCGATCCGGGTGGCCCTGGACGAGGCGAGGCTCGACGCCGAGGACATCGACTACGTCAACGCCCATGGCTCCGGCACGAAGCAGAACGACCGCCACGAGACCGCGGCGTTCAAGCGGAGCCTCGGCGACCACGCCTACCGGACCCCGGTCTCCTCGATCAAGTCGATGGTCGGCCACTCGCTCGGCGCCATCGGGTCCATCGAGGTCGCCGCGTCCGTCCTGGCGATGGAGCACCACGTCGTCCCACCCACGGCCAACCTCCACCATCCCGACCCCGAGTGCGACCTCGACTACGTGCCGCTGACCGCCCGCGAACGGCACACCGACGCGGTGCTGTCCGTCGGCAGCGGCTTCGGCGGGTTCCAGAGCGCCGTCGTCCTCGCCCGACCCGATCGGAGCACCCGATGAGCGCGGAGACGGTGGTCACCGGGATCGGCGTCGCCGCCCCCAACGGCCTCGGCCTGGAGACGTACTGGCAGGCCACGCTGGCCGGGCGGCGGGCCATCGCCCCGCTGACCCGCTTCGACCCGACGCCCTACCCCTCCCGGCTGGCCGGCGAGATCGCCGGCTTCGAGGCCCGCGAACTGCTGCCGGGCCGGCTCCTGCCGCAGACCGACCGGATGACGCGGCTGTCGCTCGTCGGTGCCGACTGGGCCCTCGCCGACGCGGACGTCAGCCCCGGGGAACTGCCCGACTACGACGTCGGCGTGATCACCGCAAGTCACTCCGGCGGCTTCGAGTTCGGCCAGAACGAGCTCAAGGCGCTGTGGAGCAAGGGCGGCCCCTACGTGTCCGCGTACCAGTCCTTCGCCTGGTTCTACGCGGTCAACAGCGGACAGATCTCCATCCGCACCGGGGCCCGGGGGCCGAGCAGCGTCGTCGTGAGTGACCAGGCAGGTGGCCTCGACGCCCTCGCCCAGGCGCGACGCCAGGTCCAAAGGGGCACCCCCGTCGTCATCGGCGGCGCCATCGACGCCTCCCTGTGCTCCTGGGGATGGGTGGCGCAGATCGCCGGAGGCCGGCTCACCACGTCCCAGGACCCCGAGCGCGCCTACCTCCCCTTCGACACCGACGCCTCCGGGCACGTACCGGGGGAGGGCGGCGCCCTCCTCGTCGTCGAGGACGCCGAGCACGCCCGCCGCCGCGAGGCCCCCCGCGTGTACGGCGCGATCGCCGGCCACGCCTCCACGATGGACCCGCGGCCGGGCAGCGGGCGCGCCCCCGGACTCCAGCGGGCGATCGAGCTGGCCCTGGCCGACGCCGGGAGCGAACCGGGCGACGTCGATGTCGTGTTCGCCGACGCCGCCGCCGTTCCCGAACTCGACCGCGCGGAGGCCGAGGCGCTGACCAAGGTCTTCGGACCGCGCGGTGTGCCGGTCACCGCGCCCAAGACCATGACCGGGCGCCTGTACTCCGGCGCGGCGCCGCTCGACGTCGCCGCCGCCCTGCTGTCCCTGCGGGACGGCGTCATCCCGCCGACGATCGGCTCCACGCTCGCCGAGACCTACGAGATCGACCTCGTCGGTGCCCGGCCCCGCCCCGCCGCACTGCGCACCGCGCTGGTCCTCGCCCGCGGACAGGGCGGCTTCAACTCCGCCCTCGTCGTGCGCGCCCCCGGCGACCGGGCGTGACGCCTCCGCGACCCGGAGACCGCTCACGCTCCCCGGCCGCCACCGTCAGCCGGCGCCCACCACCGTCCGCAACGCATCCTCGCCACGAAGGGTCCCGCCATGTCCTCGCCCGACACCCACACCGCCTTCGCCCTCGACGATCTGCGCCGCATCCTCCGGGAGGCCGCCGGAGCCGAGGAGGGGGTCGATCTTGACGCCGACATCCTCGACACCACGTTCGACGCCCTCGGCTACGAGTCGCTCGCCCTGCTGGAGACGGGCGGCCGGATCGAGCGCGAGTACGGCATCGCCCTCGACGACGACACCCTGACCGACGCCGAAACGCCCCGGGCGCTGATCGACGTGGTCAACACCCAGCTGACCAACGCCCGCACCGCCTGAGGAGTCCGCATGTCCCAGCACACCGGCCCCGTCGCCCTCGTCACCGGTGCCACCAGCGGTATCGGCCTCGCCGTCGCCCGGCTGCTCGCCGGCCAGGGGCACAGGGTCTTCGTCGGAGCCCGCAGCCACGACAACGTCACCGCCACCGTCAAGGAGCTGCGGGCGGAGGGACTCGACGTCGACGGAACCACTCTGGACGTCCGGTCCGCCGACGACGTCCGTGCCTTCGTCCGGGCCGCGGTGGACCGCTACGGCACGGTCGACGTCCTCGTCAACAACGCAGGCCGCAGCGGGGGAGGCGTGACCGCCGACATCGCCGACGACCTGTGGGACGACGTCATCGACACCAATCTCAACAGCGTCTTCCGCGTCACCCGGGAGGTACTGAACGCCGGGGGCCTGCGCGCCAAGGAACGGGGCCGGATCATCAACATCGCCTCCACCGCGGGTAAACAGGGCGTCGTCCTGGGCGCCCCCTACTCGGCCTCCAAGCACGGCGTGGTCGGCTTCACCAAGGCGCTCGGCAACGAACTGGCCCCCACCGGAATCACCGTCAACGCCGTCTGCCCCGGCTATGTGGAGACACCGATGGCCCAGCGCGTGCGCGAGGGCTACGCGGCCGCCTACGCGACCACAGAGGAAGCGGTCCTGGAGAAGTTCACGGCCAAGATCCCGCTGGGGCGCTACTCCACACCCGAGGAGGTCGCCGGTCTCGTCGGATACCTCGCGTCCGACACCGCCGCCTCCATCACCGCGCAGGCCCTGAACGTCTGCGGCGGCCTCGGAAACTTCTGACGAGACATCAAAGAGCCATACTGAAAGGAGACTTCATCATGACAACCCGCGAGGTCGAGCACGAGATCACCGTCCGGGCCGCTGCCTCGGACGTCTACCGCCTGCTCGCCGAGGTCGAGAACTGGCCCCGCCTCTTCCCGCCCTCCGTGCACGTCGAACAGCTGGAGGCCGACGGGGACCAGGAGCGCATCAGGATCTGGGCCACGGCCAACGGCGAGGCCAAGAGCTGGACCTCCATCCGCATCCTGGACCCGGAGAAGCTGCGGATCCGCTTCTGGCAGGAGATACCCGCCCACCCCGTCGCCGAGATGACCGGAACCTGGATCATCGAGCCCTTCGCCGAGGAGGAGACCCGGGTCCGCCTCCTCCACGAGTACCGGGCCGTCGACGACGATCCGGAGAAGCTGATCTGGATCGACGAGGCGGTCGACCGCAACAGCCGGGCCGAGCTGCCCGCTCTCCGGCAGAACCTCGAACTCGGCTCCCAGGACGCCGAACTGTTCCTCTCGTTCGAGGACTCCGTACGCATCGACGGCTCCGCCAAGGACGTGTACGACTTCCTCAACGAGGCCACGCACTGGTCCGAGCGGCTTCCGCACGTCGCCGGCGTCCGGCTCACCGAGGACACCCCCGGCCTGCAGATCCTGCGCCTGGACACCCGCACGCAGGACGGATCGACGCACACCACCGAATCCGTCCGGGTCTGCTTCCCGCACCGCAGGATCGCCTACAAGCAGACCACTCTGCCCGGACTGCTCACCCTGCACACCGGCTACTGGCAGATCGACGAGGACGCCGACGGCGTGACCACCGCCACCTCCCAGCACACCGTCGTCCTGGACGCGGAGAAGATCACCGCGATCCTCGGAGCCGGCGCCGGGGCCCCCGAGGCCCGCGCCTACATCCGCGACGCCCTCGGCGGCAACAGCCGCGCCACCCTGGGCCACGCCAGGCAGTACGCGGAAGCCCGGCGTTGACCGGGCCGGAGCCCGGGACCCCCGCGTCCGACGTGATCATCGTCGGGGCGGGACCCGTCGGGCTGCTCCTCGCCGGCGAACTGCGCCTCGGCGGAGCACGGGTGACCGTGCTGGAGCAACTCGTCGAACCCACCACGGAATCCCGGGCGTCCACCCTGCACGCCCGCACCCTGGAGATCCTTGAGGACCGCGGCGTACTGCGCCGTCTGGGCGCCCTGCCCGACGGGGGTCCCGGCCACTTCGGAGGGCTCCGTCTCGACCTCGCCGAGGCGGAGCCCGGCCACCCGTACGCCGGACAGTGGAAGTGCCCCCAGGCCCGGCTCGAAGCCGTCCTGACCCAGTGGGCCACCGGCCTCGGGGCCCGGATCCGGCGCGGGCACCGCGTCACCGGTCTCACACCCCGCCCCTACCGGGTGGACGTCGAGCACACCGCGACCGACGGCACCGGGCACCACTCCGCGGCCGCCTTCGTCGTCGGCTGCGACGGCGAACGCAGCACGGTGCGGCACCTAGGAGGCTTCGAGTTCGCCGGCGAGGACGGAACGCTGGAGATGCTGCGCGCCGACGTGGCCGGCCTCGACGTACCCGACCGGCGGTTCGAGCGGCACCCGCACGGACTGGCCACCGCACACCGCTGGCCCGATGGTTCCACCCGGGTGATGGTGCATCTCTTCGGCACACCGCCCGGCCGGCGCGCCGGACCGCCCTCGTTCACGGAGGTGGCTGCCACCTGGGCGAAGGTCACCGGCGAGGACATCGCCCACGGCACACCGCTGTGGCTGAACGCGCTCGACAACACCAGCCGGCAGGCCACGGCCTACCGGCGCGGGCGGGTCCTGCTCGCCGGGGACGCCGCCCACGTACAGATGCCGGTCGGCGGCCAGGCACTCAACCTGGGCCTCCAGGACGCCGCCGCCCTCGGACCCCGGCTCGCCGCCCGCGTCACCGGCCGCTCCGACGACGCCGAACTCGACGCCTACCAGCGCGAACGCCACCCGGCAACGGTCCGCGCCCTCAACGGAATCCGGGCCCAGGCACGGCTGCTGCTCGGCGGCCCCGAAGTGGACGGCGTGCGTGACACCTTCGCCGGACTCCTGCGGCTGGGCACCGTCCGCCGCCATCTCGCCCGGACCGTCACCGGACTCGACACCCCTCCACCACCCACATCCTCAGGGAGCTGACCATGAGTAACAGGCTCGAAGGCAGGACCGCACTCGTCACCGGGTCCAGCCGGGGCATCGGCCGCGCCATCGCGATCAGGCTCGCCCGCGAGGGCGCCCTCGTCGCCATCCACTACGCGAACGACGAGAAGTCCGCCGACGCGACGCTGGAAACCATCGAGCAGGAGGGCGGCCGCGGCTTCACCGTGCGCGCCGAACTGGGCGTCCCGGGCGACGTCCATGAACTCTTCCTCGGCCTGGAACGCGGGCTGAAGGAGCGGACCGGCGAGACCACCCTCGACATCCTCGTCAACAACGCGGGCGAGACCACCCAGGACGGCGTCGCCCCCGAGGACGTCACCCCCGAGCAGTTCGACCGCTTCTTCGCCGTCAACGCCAGGGCCCCCTACTTCCTGATCCAGCGGGCCCTGCCGTCCGTCCCCGAGGGAGGCAGGATCATCAACATCTCCTCCGGACTGACCCGGGTCGCCAACCCCGGCCAGGTGGCGTACGCCATGACCAAGGGCGCCATCGAACAGCTCACGCTGCACCTGGCCCGGCAGCTCGCCCCCCGCGGCATCACGATCAACAGCGTCGCGCCGGGGATCACCGACAACGGGAGCCCCGTCTTCGGCATCCCCGAAGCGGTGGCGGAGATGGCCAAGCTGTCCGCCTTCCAGCGCGTGGGGGAGGCGGGGGACGTCGCCGACGTCGTCACCTTCCTCGCCACCGACGAAGCGCGCTGGATCACCGGTTCCTTCGTCGACGCCACCGGCGGCACCCTCCTCGGCTGAGTGCCTCCGCCCCGCCCCGGACATGTCCGCCACCCCCCTTCGAAAGGCATCTGTCATGGACGTCGGACTCCTCTTCGACCTGCGCAACCCCGGTCAGTGGCAGCGACCCTGGGCCGACCACTACGCGCGGACCCTGGAGTTCTGCGAGGAAGCGGACCGCCGCGGTGCGGGCGGACTGTGGTTCACCGAGCACCACCGCTTCGAGGACGGCTACCTGCCCCAGCCACTGACCTTCGCGGCGGCCGTCGCCGCCCGCACCCGCCGCGCGCGCATCGGCACCTCCGTCGTCCTGCCGGCCCTGCACCACCCCGTCGACATCGCCGAACAGGCTGCGATCGTCGACATCCTCAGCGACGGCCGGCTCGAACTCGGCCTCGGCGCCGGCTACCGCGTCCCCGAGTACGCGCTCTTCGACGCCGACTTCGGGCACCGCTTCGCACGCACCGAGGAACGCATCGCCGAGATCCTGCGGCTGTGGCGCGAGCGGGACATCACGCCCCTGCCGATCCAGGACCCGCCGCCGGTCTGGGGCGGTTTCTACGGGCCGCGCGGTGCCCGGCTCGCGGGCCGGCTGGGCATCGGGCTGCTGCACATCTCGCACGAACGCTTCGCGCAGTACCGCGAGGGCCTGGCCGAAGGCGGCCACGACCCGCAGACCGCACGCGTGAGCGACCTGATTCCCCTCCTGCTCTCCCGCGACCCGGAAGCCGCCTGGCACCGCATCGGCCCCCACCTGGTCCACCAGGTGAACTCCTACCGGCAAGGAGCCCTCCAGGGCACCGCCTTCGACGGCCCGCCGCCCCTCACCATCGAGGACCTCCGCGACCCGGACGCCAAGGACCGGCGCGGACTGCTCGACATCCTCACCCCCGAGGACGCCGCCGTGCGCATCAAGGAACTGACCGCGGGGCTCCCCGTGAAGCACCTCATCTTCTGGGCGAGCATCGCCGGGATGCCGGACGACCTGGTCGCCGAGAACCTGGAGCTGGTCACCGAGCAGCTGCCGCGCCTCCTGCCATGACGGACACGGACCGGGCTCCCGCCGGACCGGCGTGGGCGCTGCTGCTCGTCCTGTCCGGGAACATGGTCCTGGACGCGATCGAGGTCTCGATCGTCCTCGTCGCCCTGCCGGTGATCGCGGACGACCAGGGTCTGTCGCTGTTCACCGTCCAAGGGCTCATGAGCGGCTTCGCCCTCGGGTTCGCGGCCCTGCTGACCACCGGGCCCCGGCTCGCCGCCCGGTTCGGCAGACGTCGCGTCTACTTCGCCGCGATGCTCGGCTTCGCCCTGGCATCGGTGGCGGGCGGCCTGGCCGACGGCCCCGTCCTGCTCATCGCGACCCGGGTGGCCAAGGGCGCGTGCGCCGCGCTCACGGCGCCCATGGGGCTCGCCATCATCGGCACCGCCTTCCCCGAGGGCCCGGAGCGGCGGCGGGCCGTCTCCGTCTACTCGCTCTTCGGGGCCGCGGGATTCACGGCCGGACTCCTGCTGTCCGGGGCCCTCCTGGAGGCCGGCTGGCGCTGGATCTTCCTCGTGCCCGCTCCCGTCGCCCTCGCCCTGCTGCTGTGGGGGCTGCGGGTGGTCCCCGACGAGGAGACCGCAGCACCGCCCCCCGCCACGGACCGTGCCGGGCCCCTCCCGACCGGATCGCCCGGGCACGACCGCGTACTGCTGCGCACCTGTGTGGGCGCGGCCACGCTGAACGGCACCTACCACGGTCTGCTGCTCCTGCTCACCTTCCAGGCGCAGACCGAACTCGGACTCCCGCCCTGGCTCGGTGCGCTCGCGCTGCTGCCCGCCTGCGTGCCGCTGGCGGTGACCGTGCCGTTCGCCGGGTCCCTGGTCCGGCGCCACGGAACGGGACGCCTCGTCGCGCTGGGCGCCGCGGCGCCCCTGCTCGGATACCTGCTCGCCCTGTGGCGGCCCCCCTCGGGCTCGTACCTCACCGGAACACTGCCCGTCCTGCTCCTCGTCGGCGCGGGGTTCGTGCTGTCCTTCGCCGCGCTCAACATGCGGGCCGCCGAAGCCGTTCCGGCGTCCCGCCGCACCACCGCCATCCCGCTCTACCAGACAGCCGTGCAACTCGGCGCGGTCCTGCTCATCCCGCTCACCGCCCTGCTCCTGACGTCCTTCGACGACCGGCGCCCGGCCCTCGCCCTGCTGTGCGCAGCGGCGGCCGTGGGCCTGGCAGCAGCCCTTCCCGGACTCCGCCGGAACCGGCGCCCTCACCCACTCCCGCAGAAGGAAGCCGCATGACCCGCTCCGCACCACCGCTCTCCCTCGCCGTCATCACGGCCAGCGTCCGTGACGGGCGCCTCGGCCCCACCCCGGCCGGGTGGTTCGCACGACGGGCCCGCGCCCGCGCCGAATTCGACGTACACACCGTGGACCTGCTCGCCCACCCCCTTCCCCTGGTGCTGCCCGCACCGGGCCAGGAACCACCCGCCGAGGCGGTTGCGCACCGCGACGCGCTGCGCGCGGCACTCGCCCGGTCCGATGCCTTCGTCGTCGTGACCCCCGAGTACAACCACAGCTTCCCCGCCGCCCTCAAGAACGCCCTGGACTGGTTCCTGACCGAATGGGCCGCGAAGCCCGTCGGATTCGTCTCGTACGGCGGACTGGCCGGAGGCCTGCGGGCCGTCGAGCACCTGCGTCCTGTCTTCGCCGAACTGCACGCCGTCACCGTCCGCGAGACCGTCAGCTTCCACACGGCATGGGAGGCCTTCGACGGCGAGGGAGAGCCGCTCGACACCAGGAGCAGCGAAGGCGCCGCAGACCTCCTGCTCGACCAGCTCCACTGGTGGGGAAGCGCGTTGCGCAACGCCCGGGCGGAGAATCCCTATGGGAGCTGAACCCCGGGCCGCCACCCGCCGCGGCCCCGACATCGCCCGCCCGGACGCCTCCTCGATCCACATCACCCATTGGTACGCCCCCGACCGCTCCGCCGGACTCGCCCTGCTGGACGAGGTGTCCGGCCAGTGGGCCGGCGCCGCTTGGCCCGAGGGCCTGCTGTCCTTCCACGCGTACCTGAGCACGGACGGCGACACGGTCCTCACCTACGTCCAGGCCACCCGCCCCACGGCCCATCGTGACCTCATCCGGACCCTGCGCGGCGCGGCAGCCGCCGGGGCCGTCGCCTACCGGCTGCACACCAGCGTCGTCCTGGACCGCTCAGGAACACCGCCCGGCGCCGTCGTCATCGCCACCTTCGACGTGGACGGTGCCGAGCGTCAGGACCGGATCGTCGAATCCGTCGCGCGGGCCGTCACCGAGGCACCGCCCGCACAGCGCGACGGCATGCTCAGCGCCCACTTCCACGCGGCCACGGACGGCAGCCGGGTGCTCAACTACGCCGAGTGGACCAGCGACGACGCGCATCTGGCGTTCCTCGACGGGGCAGCCCGGCGGGCCACCCTCCGGGCCACCGGCGCGACCCCCGGGGTGCGCCCCGTCGGGTTCCGCCGCTTCCACCTCCATCACGGCATCACCCCCGACAGGAGCGGAACATGACCATTCTGGTGACCGGAGCACGCGGGCGGGTCGGCGCCTCCGTCGTACGCGGACTGCTCGAAGCCGGGGAGAAGGTGCGGGCCGCGAGCGCCGACCCCGCCTCCCTGACGACGCTGCCCGAGGAGGTGGAGCGGACACGGCTCGACCTGTCCGCACCGCACGGACTGCGCGAGGCCCTGCACGGCGTACAGAAGATCTTCCTGTACGCACAGCCGGCCGGCGCCGCCCGCCTGGCCGAGGCCGCGGCGGCTGCCGGGGTCGGGCACATCGTGCTGCTCTCCTCCCTGGCCATCGACACCCACGGGGCGGGCACCAGCCCGATCGCCCAGCAGCATGTGCTGGTGGAGGACGTGCTGAGGGCCTCGGGGCTCGGGTGGACCTTCGTCCGGCCCGGCGGCTTCTCCACCAACGCGCTCCAATGGGCGCAGGACATACGGGCCGGGCGCCCGGTGCGCCTCGCCTACCCCGAGACCTACAGCGAACCGGTCCATGAGTCCGATGTCGCCGGCGTCGCGGTCCGCGCGCTGCTGGACGAGGCCCACCGGGGTGCCACGCTGCGGATCACCGGACCCGAGTCCCTGTCGGCACGGCGCCAGGCGGAGCTCATCGCGGCGGTGGCCGGCCGGGACGTCCGGGTGCGTCTCGTCTCGCCCGCGGAGTACCGGGAGCAGCTCGCCGCCTTCCTGCCCGCACCGGTCGTCGACACACTCCTGGACCACCAGGCGGCGCGGGACGGCCGGCCTCAGGCGACGAGCGACGATGTGCGGACCGTCCTCGGCCGGTCGGCGTTGTCCTTCGCGCAGTGGGCGAAGGACAACGCCGCAGCCTTCCGCTGACAGGCCCCACACGTGAGCGGCGCCCCCACCGTGGGGGCGCCGCTCACGCGCTGCTCCGGCCCTACCACTCGACGGGCAGGCGCCTGACACCCCGCATCACCCGGTTGGTGTTCCACTCGACCTCTTCGGCCGGCACCGCGAGCCGCAGACCTGGCAGCCTGCGCACCAACGTCGCGATGACCGACCGGAGTTCGAGCCGGGCGAGCGGCGCGGCGGGGCAGTGGTGCGCCCCGTGCCCGAAGGCCACGTGCGGGTTGACCGTCCGGTTGAAGTCCAGCTCCTCCGGGTGCTCGAAGACGGTCTCGTCCCGGTTGGCCGCGTCGTTCTGGGCGACCACCGCGTCCCCGGCACGGATCAACTGCCCGGCGAGCCGGAAGTCCTCCACGGCGATCCGGGAGAACGGTGCCACGCTGGTGGCGAGCGGGGTGTGGCGCAGCAGTTCCTCGACCGCGGAGGGCACCAGTGCGGGGTCCTTGACCAGGGACTCCCACAGCGGTGGCCGGGAAAGCAGGGTGTAGAGGAAGTTGCCGGTCTGGTTGGCGGTCGTCTCGTGTCCCGCGGTGAGCAGATCCACGGCGAACACCGCGAGTTCGCTCTCGGTCAGCCGGTCGTCACCTTCGCGCGAGGTGACGAGCCGGCTCAGCAGGTCGTCGCCGGGGTCGGCGATCCGCCGTGCGATCAGCTCCCGCAGATAGGCGTCGAGGCTGTCCCGCGCGTCCTGGATGGTGGCGGGATCGGCGACGCTCAGCGCCATCATCGCGTCGGTCCACTCGCGAAACCGGCCGCGGTCCTCGACCGGTACGCCGAAGGTCTCGCAGATCACCGTGATGCCCATGGGCCAGGCCAGCCGGGTGGCCAGGTCGGCCGGGGACCCCGACTCCTGCAGACCGTCCACGAGCGCGTCGATGGTCGCCTGCACCCGCGGCTGGACCGCGGCCACCTGACGTGCGGTGAACGCCTTCGCCGCGAGCCGGCGAAGACGCGTGTGGTCCGGCGGATCCATGCTGAGGAGGGAGTCGGCCTGCTGGATCAGAGGGCTGGAGCGCGGGACGTCCTTGCCGACGGCGGCGGCCCGGCTCAGCCGGGGGTCGGCGAGCGCGGAGCGTACATCCGCGTACCGGGTCACCAGCCAGGCGTCCCCGCCGTGCGGCATCGTGACCCGGGCCACGGGCTCGTCCCGGCGCAGAGCGGCGTAGGCCGGATCGAGGTCGAGGCGTTCGGAGGTGAAGCCGGAGGCGTGGTAAGGGCAGGCGGACGGTGCATTCGACTGCTCGGAATCGGTCGTCGTCATCGGACGGTCTCCGTCTGTGAGGTGAACCAGCACGCGGACCCTGCCGACTCTAGATTCGGCCCTTTTCCGTCTCGGTCAGCTGATTCACCGCATCTCGACAATTCGTTGTCAGGGAAAGGAAAACCGGTGGGGAGCAGCGGGCCGGAGGGCGGTGACGGTCCCCGGGCCCACTGTCTCCTCTCACTCGTGCCCGACTCTGAACCCCACCCCCCTGACCGTCCGTATCCAGCTGCTCCGGCCCAACTTGCTCCGCAGGGAGCTGACATGGGTGTCCACGGTGCGGGTCGCCCGGGGCCCGAGCAGATGCGGCATCGGGTCCTCCCAGATCTCCGTCATCAGCCGCTGCCGGCTCACGACGCTCTCCGAGTGCCGGGCGAGGTAGTAGAGCAGATCGAATTCCTTGCGGGTGAGATCGACGGGGCTCCCGCGCAGCAGGACCTCGCGGGATGCGGCATCGATGCGCAGGGTGCCGATGGAGAGCACCGTCAGGGGCTCCCGCCGTCTCGGGCGGGCGTGCCGACGCCGGGTCACGGCCTCGATGCGTGCGACCAGTTCGCGGAATTCGTAAGGCTTGTCGAGGCAGTCGTCGGAGCCGGCCCGGAGCCCGAGGACCCGGTCGAGTTCGCTGCCGTTGTCGGTGAACGTGATGATCGGTGTGTCCGCGTCCTCGCGGATACGCCGGCAGACTTCCAGGCCGTCGATGTCGGGCAGGTCGAGGTCCAGCAGGACGATGTCCGCACCACGGTGTGCGTCCAGCGCCGTCGCGCCGTTGCCGACGGAGGTCACGTCGTACCCGTGGCGTTCGAGCGCCCGGGCCAGTTCGCCGCTGCTGGTGTGTGAGTCCTCCACCACGAGAATCTGCACGATGTCTCCCTTGATCCGATCGAGTACGCGCACGCAGTCGATGTTCTCTGCGGAGCCCCGGATCCGATGGCACGTGCCGACGGTCTTAAAGAAGCGTTCACGGAGGTTCATGAGCGCTTCGCGTAGGACTGTCCGCTGTTGCCGTTGTACGTCAACTCACCTTGATAGAGGTGAAGTTGACGCACCGTATGCCTGAAGGAAGGTCCGGACCGCCGACTGTGCCACCTGGCGGATCTCCGCCTCTGGCACGGCTCGGGTGCCGAGCTGGGACCGGGCCTCCATCGGACCGGTCAGCAGGGCGAGGAAGTGTTCGGCCGCTTCCGCCGGATCGCAGGGCCTCAGCAGGCCGGACAGGGCCAGCCGGGCCAGTCGGTCGGCCAGTGCTTCCTTGAGCCGGCTCGCACCTCGGCCCCAGACGATCTCCAGCAGATCGGGGAATTGAGTGATTTCCGCGTAGAGCAGGCGCCGCAGCGCCCAGGACTGCTCGTTGCAACATCGCAACAGCAGTCGGTGCGCCAGGACTTCGAGCCGCCCGAGCGCGTCGTCGTCCGAGGCGCCGGTGTCCTCACCCGTCCCGCTCCCGGCGGGGAACAGGTCGATGACGGCGAGGTTCTGCGCCATGACGTCGTCGGCCGCCGCCTCCATCGCGCTGCGGAACACGTTCTGCTTGTCGCCGAGGTGGTTGTACACGGTGTGCTTGGCGACTCCCGCGACCTCGGCGATCTCCTCCATGCAGGCGCGGGCGTAACCCCGTTGCGCGAACACGGTGAAGGCGGCGCCGAGGATGGCCTGCCGCTTGTCGATGCGGCCTCGCGACGGGGATTTGGGGCTGCTCGTTCCGCTCACCGGGCCATCGTACCGGGCCGGCCCGAGAATTGCACTTGTGAGTGCAATTAAGTAGGCCGACTCGTTGATAATGCTCGTCTCGGTGTCCTACGCTGCACCAGCCAGTGCAATTCTCGCCCGACCTCACCGGAGACAGCCATGGCGCAAGCACAGGACGAACGTCTGGATCCCGCTCTGCGGCGGCTGATCGGCGTGATCCTGTTAGGCGGGATCATGGGGATCCTCGACGGCTCGATGATCGCCGTCGCGGCCGACACCCTCGCCCACGAATTCGACACGTCGCTGTCCACCATCAGCTGGGTGTCCACCAGCTATCTGCTCGCGCTGACCGTCTCGATCCCCGTCACCACGTGGGCCGTCGACCGGTTCGGCGGACGCAGGCTGTGGCTGCTCGGCCTGGTCGTCTTCCTGATCGGCTCGGTCGCGTCCGGCCTCGCCTGGAACGCCCCCAGCCTCATCGTCTTCCGCATCGTGCAGGGGCTCGGTGCCGGACTGCTCGACCCGCTGATGCTCACGCTGCTCGCCCGTGCCTCCGGACCCGCCCGTGCCGGACGCGTGATGGGCCTGATGGGTGTCGTCGGCTCCAGCGGCCCCGTGTTCGGTCCGGTCGTCGGCGGAATCATCCTCCAAGGCGCCGACTGGCGCTGGATGTTCCTGGTCAACGTGCCCATCGGCCTCGTCGCCCTGGTACTCGCCCTCAAGCACCTGCCCGCGGACACCTCCTCGGAGAAGCCGTCCGCAGGCAAGCTCGACGTCCTCGGGCTCGCCCTCGTCGGACCCGGCGTCGCGGCCGGGGTCCTCGCGCTCTCGCAGGCAGCCGAGCAGGCGGCGTTCGCCGTCCCGTCCGTCCTGGTACCGCTCGCCCTGTCCGTCCTGCTGCTGGGCGGATACGCCTTCCACGCCCTGCGCCCGCGAGGCGACGGCAGGGCCGCACCCCTCATCGACCTGCGCCTGTTCAGGCGCGGCAGCTTCGCCGCCAGCGTCACGGTCGGCTCGCTCGTCGGCCTCGCGACGTTCGCCAGCCTCTTCGCGCTGCCCCTCTACCACCAGCAGGTCCAAGGGCACGGCAGCTTCGCGGCTGCCCTGCTGCTCGCCCCGCTCGGCATCGGATCCGCCCTGTCCATGCCGGTGGCCGGCCGCCTTTCCGACCGGGTCGGTTCACGGAGCCTCGTCCTGGCGGGCGGCGCGCTCGCGCTGCTGAGCGCCTTCGCCTTCACCCGTATCGGGGCGGACACGTCCGAGGTGTGGCCGGCGGTCGCCGCGTTCACCATCGGTGTGGGCCTCGGCGCGGTGGGCGCGCCCACGATCGCCTCGCTCTACCGCACCCTGCCCCCGCACCTGGTCCCGCAGGGAAGCTCGGTGCTCTACATGCTCAACCAGCTCGGGGCGTCGATCGGCATCGCGCTCGTCGCGCTCGTGATGCAGACCGCGGGCGACGGGGACCCGGTCCGCGGATTCCACGCCGCCTACTGGACCGTGTCCGTGGTGCTCGTCCTCGTACTGGCCGCGGCGACCCTGCTCCCCGGCCGTCCCGCACCGGCCGGTGAGGCCGCTCACCCGGAGCCCCCGGGTGACGAGGCCTCGCCCGCCGGGATTCCCGCATCCGCCCGCACGGCGGGAGACGGCAAGTGAACACCCTTGTCATCGCCGGCGGCACCGACGGCATCGGCCGGGCACTCGCCGAGCTGTACCTCCACCGGGGCGACACGGTCGTCGTCATCGGCCGGAACCCCGGAAAGGGCCGGCGGTTCCTCGACGAAGCGCGCGCGGCCGGCGCCGCCGAACGGGCCGTCTTCGTCACGGCCGACCTCAGCCTGCTCGTGGAGACCACCCGGGCCGCCGAGGAGATCAGTGCCGCCTTCCCCGTGATCGACGCGCTGGTGTTCTGCGCCCGTCACTACCGGTCCCGCCGCACGGAGACCACCGAGGGGTACGAGGAGAACTTCGCGCTCTTCTACCTGAGCCGGCACCTGTTGGGCCAGGCGCTCGCCGAACCGCTCTCCCGGGCACAGCACCCCGTCGTCGTGAACGTGGCCGGTCCGGGAGCCGGACTCGACGTCGTCCGGTGGGACGACCTCCAGCTCAGCCGCAATTACCACGGCGGCGCGGCGCTCGGCCAGGGCGGAAAGCTCAACGACCTGCTCGGCGTCAGCTATGCCGAGCAGCACGGGCCGGCCGGGATCCGCTACGTACTGATCCACCCCGGCGTCACCGCCACCGGCTTCTCCGGGGAGTACGACGCGCAGACGCTGCCCCACATCCGGTCGATGCAACAGCAGGCCAAGCCCGTCGAGGCCGCACTGCCGCCGATCGTCGCCGTCATCGACAAACCGCCCGCGGAGGCGCTCAGCGCGCTCGTCGAGGGCCGTCGCATTCCGGTCGGCACCAGCGCCTTCGACCCGGCGGCCGCACGCCGGCTGCGCGACCTCACCGACCGTCTCCTTGCGCGGAGTTGACACTCCTGACGAAGACCTGCAACGGCGTCTCTGGGAAACGGATCAGCCGGGAAGGAGACTGAGGAGGCACCCGCCTCCTCGGCCTCCCCGCCCCGACAGACCCCCAGGAGCCGCACCATGTCCTACGTCTCCGCCGACCCCGTACGGGTAGCCCTCGACGATCCGCGCAGCGCGGCCGTCCTCGTCACCACCCTCGCCACCCGCGGACCGGACGACACCCGGCGGACCGCCGAACAGGCAGTCGCCGACGCGCTTCGCGGACCCTGGCCCGAAGGACTCCTCTCCCTGACCGTCTACACCAGCGGTGACGACGACTCCGTCCTCACCTATGCCCAGTGGTCCGCCGAGGACCGGCTGCCGTCCCCCGGCGCACCGCCCGGAGCGGGAGCCGTTTCCCGGGTGTTCCGCCACTACCGGGCGGTCCGCGGCACCGCGGTCGAGGAACCGGCGCCCGTCCCTCAGTCGTTCCCGGCCGCGTTCTTCCCCGCCGAGAGCGATCAGGCCGCCCGTGCGTGGCTCGACGGACTGCTGGCGGGGGAGGAGCGTACCGAGGGCGAGGACCGCGCCTACCCCGGAGCCATTGCCGCGCATCTACACATCGCCGTCGACGGCGGCCAGGTGCTCAGCCTCTCCGAGTGGGTCGACGAGGGCCCGGCCGTCGAGCACATCGAGGCCGTCTGGGCACCGGTGCTCAAGGACTTCGGCGGCACCGGCTCCCTCTACCGGCACCACCGCACCCTATTGCCCGGAAGCGCGGCGCTCCCGGAGTGAGGGAACGGAGCCGGTGACCGTCCGGTACCGCCGCCGGCTTCCTTCTGTCGGACGCCGCGGGAAGAGCCCACTCACTCAGCTGACGGAACGACCGGCTGCCACCCCCTGAGCGGACCTGCGAGGTGCAGTTCCCCGGGGAACTTCAGGCAGATGGCATGTTGAGGTGTTGTGCCCCTTGATGCGGCCGAAAGTCCCAGGAAAGTCCCAGAGGGCTCCCAAGAAGGCCGGGTGTTCTTGCCAGGTCGTGCGGGCTGTGCAGGACGGCCCGGAGCTCAGCGGTCGGGGAAGACGAGCGATTCGCCAGCGTTCAGGGGCCGAGCCGCATCCTCCCCGCCGACGCGGGGGTGATGCCTTTCGACTCTGGACGGCAGTACGGGCTGGGCGGTTGAGCTTGAACCCTCCCTCTTGGCCGGCAACAGCGCAGCGTCCCCGCCCTGCTCGCCACCTACGCCCGCTGCATCACGGGCCGGCTTTGCCGAGCTCCAGCAGCGCATCGAAGGCCGCCAGCGACTGCACGCCGGGCCGGCGCTGAGCATGCCGGTGCCCAAGGCTGGGTCCACGCTCGCACCACGTCGCCGAGCCTGACCCGGACGCCGGGACGCTCAGATCTTTGCTTCCGGCGCTGGCGTTCACTCAGCGATATCGACGCCGTATCCGCGTGCGAGAGCGTCGAGGCCGTGGTCGTAGCCCTGGCCGACGGCGCGTAGGCGCCAGATAGTGCCTCTGCGGTAGATCTCCGCGAGCAGTATGGTGCGTTCGGTGGTGGCGGCGTCCAGGGTGGCGCGGGCGAGCGGCGACCCGCTGCTGCCGGGGGCCGCGCCGATCTGGATCGCACCGACCGTTCCGAAGGTCGCGGCGCCGTCGATGGCGGCAGCGACCACGACCTTGCGCGTCGCGGGCGGCAGCGAGGCCAGGTTGAGGGTGATGGTCTGTTCGGCAGGACCGCCGGTCAGCAACCGCACAGTTCCAGCCGGGCTCTCCGGGGCCCCGTAGAAGACGAAGTCCCCGTCGAAGGTGACCTGCTCGTCCTCGTCGAGAAGGAAGGCGACGACGTCGATCTCGTAGCCGGACTGCGGAGCCCAGCTGGCGGTGACGTACCACTCTGGCGCGGGTCTGCCGTGCGGCATGGGCAGGTCGATGACGCCCCCTCTCGGCATCACATACGGCTCTTGAGGACGGAGCGCCGCCACAGCCGGTGGGGTGGCGGTTGGAGCGGAGAGCCAGTGGAGGTCGTGCGTGGGGAGTCCGAGGGTGGTGATGCGGCTTATGCGCCGGTCGCCTTCTCCTCCCTCTAGGAGCACGACGTCGGTGACGCTGGCGGACAGGTTGACCGCCGCAGACCCGCCCAGTTCGACGATGCGGGTACGAGCCGCCGTGGCATCGGCATGTGCGCCACCGAGCACCAGCACGCGACGCCCGGCTAGAGGCTTGTCCAAGGTGCCGATTGAGGGCTTTGGTCGGCGCGGAGCGGGTACCGGCGTACCCGAGGCGGCCGTGGGGAGATCTGCTGCTTCCGGGACGGGTGCGGCAGAGGCTGTGGTGGACGCCAACTCCATGCGTCCGACGCCTGGTTCTGCTTCCGGCCCAGCCGCGGGGGCGACAATGACGGCCGTCGCCTCATGGGCTGTCCCCGGCCGGGAGTCTGCCAGCAACCGTAGGAAGGCGTACTCATCGATGACCGGCACGCCTTCGGCGAGTGCGCGTCGGGCTTTTGCCGAATCTGACGTCGGTTCATTGGTGACCAGCACGCTGGTGTGTCGGCTGACGGAGGTCATCATGTTCAGGCCGGCGGCGACCGCCCGACCGACCAGCTCCGCCCGGGCATGGGCGGTCTCACCGGTGATCGCGACCTTCATCCCCTGCTGGAGCGGCCCGCCGGGAGTCAGCCGTCCGGGATTGCGGTAGGCGCAGGGAGTCTTCGGCGGCTTCGGCGTGAACTGCGATTCTGCACGGGGTGGGCAGGTCACCAACGGCAAGGGAAGATCGAGCCGCGCTGCCTGGTGCAGTGATGCCCGCAGGATCCCGGCCAGAACACGGGCGTCGTCCAGCGCATCGTGCGCACGCTGCTGGGGGACGCCATAATGGGCGGCGAGGGTTCCGAGCTTCATGTCGTCCGTCGGCGGATCCACCTGGCGATTCAGAGCCAGGGTGCACAGCCGCTGCGACACCGGCAGCCACATCCGCGCACGGGCGAACTCGTAGGCCAGGAAGTCGTAGTCGAACTGGGCGTTGTGGGCGACCAGGATCCGGTCCTGAAGCATCGCTCCGATCTGCCCGGCAACCTGGTCAAATGTCGGCGCACCCTGCAGTCGCTCGATGGTCAGCCCGTGCACCTCCACCGGTCCCGGATCGCAGCCCGGATTGAGCAGGGTCGAGAACTCCCCGGTCTGCTGGCCGTCCGGACCGATCGTGATCACCGCGACGGACAGCACGCGATCTCGCCGGGCTACGAGGCCCGAGGTCTCCACATCAACCAAGGCCCAGTCGTAAGGGTGGTCGCCCATGGCGGGCCCATCGAAGGAGGCGAAGGCGAGACTCATGGCGTTAAGGATGATCTGATATCCGTTCCTCCTTCAACCCGTATGCCGATTTGCCATTGTTTGGATGCCGGCAATGAGGCGGTCCTGCGACATCGGCCCGCTGAACTGGCCGGAGTGGTCGCTGCCCACGGTGCTCCATCACCACTGTCTGGAGTGGGTCTACCTGGTGACCCGCGAGCTGCTCGTCACTCTGCTTGGAACGGCTCGCTTGCAGAAGCGCCGGAGAGCCATCGCGCGGCCCACGCTTCGGCACTGTCTCGCCTCTTGACGTGCGCGATTGCCTGAGACTCGCCTTCGAGGAGCGAACTGAGACTGTCCATCAAACCGGTACCCGCCAGGAAGTGGGCGAGTGGGGCTACCGACGCAGCCGCCCCCGGTGTGACGGGACCGCCGTGTTGGCCTGCGGAGTTCGTCTGGCTGTACGTTCCTTAAGCGCTGCCAACGCATCGCCTGCGTTGCTGTGGGATCGTGCTGCGTCCGCGGTGCGGAGCCCATGTCGGGGGGTCCGGAGCCGCCGTACGGTGCCGGTCACGGGGAGGCGTGGTGGCTGGTGCCTCGCAGGGCATGAATCCCCAGTGAGGTCACGTGCATTGCGGTTGAACTGTTCCGCCCCGCTGCGTGGTTGCGCTCTGAGCCGGACGGTGATCAGCGTGTGCGCTGGGCGGTGGGCCCGGCCGGAGGCGCAGGGGCCGTCGCCTGCTTGGTGGCCAGGTGCACCGGGTACATAGGGGCCGCGGGCCGGAGATGGCCGAGAGTGACGCCGTGGGCGAGGGTCTCGGAAAGGTGGGCCAGCAGGGAACTCGGGGTGTGCGGGGACGCGGCGATGGCCCAGGTGGGTCGGTTCGGGTTGGGGCCGGCCCAGACGGTCCAGGTGTCCAGGTTCTGGGGGTGTTGTGTGGTTAGGGGGCGAAGCGGAGGCCCGCATCCCTGCTGGGGGCGTCCAGCGGATCCCGTGCCCGTCCAGCGTGTGCTTCCAGCCGGCGTCGGAGAGCGGCTGCGTGGCCGTGGCGACCGTCTTCTCGTCGATCGCGGCTCTGATTGCGGTGTCCCGGCCGTCGCCGTCGGCGAGGTGGTTCAGTAGTAGTTCCTGTAGCACCGGGGCGGGGGTGGTGCTGGTCGCGGTGAGGACCCACATGCGGTCGGAGACGGGGGTCTCGTAGGCGGCGATGGTCCAGGCGGTCTCGCGGGCCTGGGTTTCGTGGATGAGCTCGATGCGCAGGGTCTGGGACTCGTGGATGGCGTGGGTCGTGTCGTCGGACCAGGTTCTCCACTTCTCGAACTGTCCGTGTGTGTTGAGGAAGTCGTTGAGGAGGGCGTCGTGGTTGCCGGCGTCGGCGAGGTAAACGGGGACGGTCTCCGGTTCTGGCGGGGGCTTGGCGGTGGTGAGAGTGAACGGGGTGCGGGCCTCGGCGGCGGAGCGCTCGACGTCGGTCAGGGGCGCCGGGGGAGGGTTCCAGATCCGCTCGTTGCTGTCGTAGGTTCCCACGCACGGGATGGCGCCTTCGGAACCGCGGATTCGCTGAATCACCGCGCCGAGAAAGTCCGCCAGTTCCGGGTTGATCAGCAGAAGCTGCTCTGGATCCGTCATGGACGGAGCAATCTGCAGCAGCGGAACAGCATCACCTGTCGTGGACAGGTTGTAACTGATGATGCTGTGATGTCCGAGTTCCAGCAGTTCCTCGACGCGAATGCCGGTGTGCCTCAAGATCTCGATGGTTGCCTAAGGGCTGTCCCGCAAAGATCTTGAAGCCGCCTCGGGCATGGCGGCCGCCTTGCTTATCCGGCGAGGGCGAGGTTGTGCATCCGGGCGATGC
>NZ_JBVJMU010000026.1:0-91043 GCF_055584045.1 Streptomyces sp. NPDC104307 | reverse complement strand
TCGCACTGTCCCGACTGGCCGACGCCGACACCCTCCACCACACCCCCATCGGAGTCCTGCGCAGCGTCGAACGGCCGGTCTACGACACGCTGATGACCGAACAGCTGGACACCGCCGTCGAGCAGAGCGGCAAGGGCGACCTGGGCGCGCTGCTGGCGGGCAACGACAACTGGACCGTGGTCGGCTAGGGGGTGTCCACCACCCGTTCGGCAAGGCGACGCGACGCGACGCGGCTTTTCGGAGGAACTCCTCCCGGGGGCCGCGTCGCGTCGCGTTGCCGAACGGGCTGACTTTCCGGGGCGCGCGGCGGTGGCGGACGGGGTCCCAGCCGCCGTCCGCGCACGATGGGGCCATGACCCTGGACCGTCCGGTGTACCGCGTCAAGACACGACTGCTCGGCAAGCCGCTGACCACGGAGCACATCAGCGAGGAGAAGCTGGGCAACCGGACGGCGCTCGGGGTGCTGGCCTCCGACTGCATCAGTTCGTCCGCGTACGGCTCGGAGGAGATGCTCCGGGTCCTGGTGCCGGTCGTCGGAGCCGCCGCGTTCACCCTGCTCATGCCGGTGACGTTCGCGATCCTGCTGGTCCTGCTGCTGCTGACGCTCTGTTACAGCGATGTGGTGACGATCTACACCCGCGCGGGCGGCTCGTACGTGGTCGCCCGGGAGAACTTCGGGCCGAACGTCGCGCAGATCGCCGCCGTGGCGCTGCTCGTCGACTACATCGTCACCGTCGCCGTACAGGTCTCGGCCG
Organism: Streptomyces sp. NPDC104307; assembly: GCF_055584045.1. Classification (NCBI taxonomy): domain Bacteria; kingdom Bacillati; phylum Actinomycetota; class Actinomycetes; order Kitasatosporales; family Streptomycetaceae; genus Streptomyces; species Streptomyces sp. NPDC104307. Next base: position 90,288 of record NZ_JBVJMU010000026.1, on the reverse strand, counting down.
GGACCAACGCCCTCATCTCGCTGGCCCATCTGGCGGGCGACGAGTTCACCGGCCTGGACCATCTCCAGCTGCCGGTCTCCGTCGCGGTGATCGTGCTCCTCGCGTACGGGAACCTGCGCGGGGTCCGGGAGGCGGGCCGGCTCTTCGCGCTGCCCGCCTACCTGTTCATGGCCGCCGTCGGGCTGGTCCTGCTGGCCGCCGCGCTGCGCGGACTCACCGGCGGGCTGCCGCACGCGGATCTGCACGCCGCCGGGGTCGTACCGCTCGGCACCCCGGGCGACGGCTGGCTGTACGGGGCCTCGCTCTTCATCGTGCTGCGCTCGTTCGCCAACGGCGGCTCTTCGCTCACCGGGCTGGAGGCGATCTCCAACGGCATCTCCGCGTTCCGTGAGCCCCAGGGCCGCAACGCGCGGCGCACCCTCATCGCGATGAGCGTGATCCTGGGTGTCCTCGTACTCGGGGTCTCGACGCTGGCCCACTTCACCCATGCGGTCCCGTACACGGACGGCACGCCGACCGTCATCGCGCAGGAGGCCCATCTCGCCTTCGGTGACGGGCTCCTCGGCACGGCCGGGCTGGTGTTCGTGCAGCTGGCGACCGCGCTGGTCCTCTACACGGGCGCCAACACCCCGTTCACCGGCTTCCCCTACCTGGCCAGCTTCGTCGCCGAGGACCGGTTCCTGCCGAGGGTGCTGACCCGGCGCGGGCACCGCCTCGCGTTCTCCAACGGCATCATCGCGCTGACCGTCGTCTCGCTGGCGCTGCTCCTGGTGACCGGGGCCAGTGTGGACAAGCTGGTGGCGCTGTACGCGATCGGCGTGTTCACCGCGTTCACCATGGCGGGGGCCGGGCTCACCGTCTACCACCTGCGGCGCCGGGACCGGTACCGCAGGGCCAAGATCACGCTCAACGCGCTCGCGGCGGTCACCTCCGCCGCCGTCGTGCTGATCTTCGCGGTCACCAAGTTCACCGAGGGCGCCTGGCTGGTCGTGGTGATCTTCCCGCTGGGGGTGTGGACGCTGACCCGGATCAACCGCGAGTACCGGCGCGAGGCCGCCGCGCTCCAGGGCATCCAGGCCCCGGGCGCGGACCGGGCGGTGTACGCGCGCCATCTGGTCCTGGTACTGGTCGAAACGCTCGACCTTGCGTCGCTGACGGCCCTGCGGTACGCCCATGAGCTGCGGCCCGACGAGATCCGGGCGGTGCACTTCGCGATCGACGAGGCGTACGCCGGGCGGCTGGCCGCCCGCTGGGAGGCGACCTCCGCCACCGCCGTCCCGCTGGAGCTGGTGGCGTGCCCGGACCGGCGGCTGCGCCACGCGATGAAGGAGCTCGCGTACCGCAGCACGGAGGACGGGGAGACCTGGCTGACGGTCCTGGTGCCCCGGCGGACGTACAGCAACGCGCTCGGCAAGCTGCTGCACCGGGGCACCGGCGAGAAGCTGGGCAAGGCGCTGACGCGGCTTCCGCACGTGGTGGTGACGATCCTGCCGTTCGACGTCTCACGGGCGCTGCGGGCGATGGAGGAGCGGCACCGGCGCCGTGCGGGCTGACCGCCCGGCGCACGGGTCAGCCGCCGGAACCCCGGCCGCTCGCGTCGTACGTCCTGCGCGCCGCATCCACCGCGTCCAGCTGCCGCTCCGACCAGCGGGCCAGGCCCCACACCTGCTCGGCGGCCTCCCGGCCCATCGCGGTGAGCGTGTAGTCCACCCGGGGCGGGATGACCGGCTTGGCGTCCCGGTCCACGAAACCGTCCCGCTCCAGCGTCCGGAGCGTCTGCGAAAGCATCTTCTCGCTGACCCCGCCGACCTCGCGGCGCAGCTCGCTGAAGCGGTACGAGCGCTCCAGCAGGGCGGCGAGCACCAGGACCCCCCAGCGGCTGGTGACGTGTTCGAGCACCACCCGGGACGGGCACAGCGGCTCCCGTACATCGACCGCCCGCGCACCCGGCCGCCGTGCCGCGGGAACCACGCCCCTCGCACTGCCCGCATCGCTCACGCTGCTTACGCTCATACCAGTACCTTACTTCAAAGTGCGTACTTTCTTTTGGTTAGCGCTGCCTCTATGGTGAGTAATAGAACGAACGAACAGAACGAACAGAGCATGAGCACCCAAAGAGGAGCAGAACCCATGAGCATCGTCGTCACCGGAGCCACCGGAGAGCTCGGCCGCCTCGTCATCGACCAGCTGCTGGCCACCACGCCGGCCGCCGGGATCGCCGCCGTCGTCCGGAACAAGGAGAAGGCCGCCGGGATCGCCGCCCTCGGCGTCGAGCTCCGGATCGCGGACTACAGCCGCCCGGAGACCCTGGACGGCGCCTTCCGGGCCGGTGACCGGGTCCTGCTGATCTCCGGCAGCGAGGTCGGCAGCCGGGTCGCACAGCACGGCGCCGTCATCGACGCGACCAAGGCGGCGGGCGTCGCGCAGCTCGCGTACACCGGCATCCAGGGCGGCCCGGACGCGGACTTCCTGCTGGCCGACGAGCACAAGGTGACCGAGCAGCTGATCCTGGACTCCGGCCTGCCGTACACCTTCCTGCGCAACGGCTGGTACACCGAGAACTACACGGCGAACCTGGCCCCCGTCCTGGCCCACGGCGCCGTCGTCGCCAACGCGGGCGACGGCAGGATCGCCTCCGCCACCCGTGCGGACTACGCTGCGGCGGCCGTCGCCGTACTGACCGGCGAGGGCCACCTGAACAAGGCCTACGAGCTGAGCGGCGATGTCGCCTGGTCGTTCGACGAGTACGCCGCAGAGGTGTCCAGGGCGTCCGGCCAGGAGATCGTCCACAACGACGTCCCGGCCGCCGCGCACCAGGAGATCCTGGTCGGCGCCGGTCTGCCGGCCGACTTCGCCGCGATCCTGGTGGACGTGGACGAGGCGGTACGGCGTGGGCGCCTCGCCGGTACCAGCGGCGAACTGGCCCGGCTGATCGGCCGCCCGACCACCCCGCTCGCGGACACCGTCGCGGAGGCGGTCGCCGCTCAGCGCTAGCCCGGCGGCCCGGGGGCCCGTGTCATGACCGTCTGGCGATACGGCAATGACACCGGGCCCGGTCGGCGCTACCTTCGTCTGGCTGACGAAGCGTCGACGCACATCTGCCGGGAGGGCCCGTGAAGGGGACGAACGACCAGCGGGCCGGGCTGTTGTCCGGATTCGCCGCATACGGACTGTGGGGCCTGGTCCCGCTCTTCTGGCCGCTGCTGAAGCCGTCCGGCGCGGTCGAGATCCTCGCCCACCGCATGGTCTGGTCCCTCGGCGTCGTCGGCGTCGCGCTCCTCGCGCTGCGCCGCTGGTCCTGGATCGGGGAGCTGCTGCGGCAGCCCCGGAAGCTGGCGCTGATCACCGTCGCCGCGGTCGTGATAAGCGTCAACTGGGGCCTCTACATCTGGTCCGTGAACCACGGCCACGTCGTCGAGGCCTCGCTCGGCTACTTCATCAACCCGCTGGTCACCATCGCCATGGGCGTCCTGCTCCTGGGCGAACGGCTGCGCCCCGTGCAGTGGGTGGCGGTCGGCACGGGCGTGGCCTCTGTGCTCGTCCTGGCGATCGGGTACGGGCAGCCGCCGTGGATCTCGCTGGTCCTGGCCTTCTCCTTCGCGACGTACGGCCTGATGAAGAAGAAGGTGAACATGGGCGGCCTGGAGTCGCTCGCGGCCGAGACGGCGGTGGTGTTCGTGCCCGCGCTCGGCTACCTGCTGTGGCTGGGCGCTCGGGGCGAGTCGACGTTCCTCTCGGGAGGCATCGGCCATGGCGCGCTGCTCGCGTCGACGGGGGTGGTGACGGCCGGTCCGCTGATCCTGTTCGGGGCGGCGGCGATCCGGGTGCCCCTCTCCACGCTCGGCCTGTTGCAGTACCTGGCGCCGGTCTTCCAGTTCATCCTGGGGATCGTCTACTTCCACGAGGCGATGCCGCCCGAGCGGTGGGCGGGTTTCGGCCTGGTCTGGCTGGCGCTCACCCTGCTGACCTGGGACGCGCTGCGGACGTCACGGCGTACCAGGATGCGTGCGCTGGCCGCGCGGGAGGCGGCGGCGAAGCAGGCGAGGCCCGCCCCGGACGATTCCGGTTCCGCCCCGCCCCCGTCTGCCCTCGTCCATGGTGACGACCCCGACGCCATGACCCCCGCCCCACAATAGTTACCTGGTTGCTTTTTTAACTCGGTTACGTTTCTATTGGTCCCGACGGAAACGGCAACCGAGGAGTGCGCATGCCCAAGTCCACGAGCACCGTGCTGATCGTGGGATCCGGACCGACCGGCCTGACCCTGGCCATCGATCTGGCCCGGCGGGACATCGGCGTCCGGATCATCGACAAGTCCCCGGAATTCCCACGCAGTTCGCGGGCCAAGGGCCCCAACCCGCGCTCACTGGAGGTCCTTGAGGACCTCGGCGTCATCGATCAGGTGCTGGCCGCCGGATCGGCGCCGCTGCCGATGCGCAAGTACCGCGCCGGAGAGGTGATCGCGGACACCGACCCGTACGCGGCGGCCCGCCCGACGCCGGACACCCCCTTCGAGCGGCCCTGGCTGATCGCCCAGTGGCGGCTGGAGGAGATCCTGCGCGCCCGCCTCGCGGAGTACGGCGTACGGGTCGAACTCGGCGCCGAACTCGTGGGGCTGGCCCAGGACGACGACTCCGTGACGGCGTCCCTGACCGGCGGCCGGGAGATCGCGGCCCGGTACGTGGTGGGCTGCGACGGCGGCCACAGCGCGGTCCGCAAGCTGCTCGGCGTCCCGTTCGAGGGCAGCACCGACGAGGAACAGGCGATGGTCTGCGGCGACGTCGAGGCGGTGGGACCCGACCGGGGCCTCTGGCACCAGTGGTTCGACGAGGACGGCGGCGTGATGCTCTGCCCGATCCCCGGCACCCGCTCCGGCTGGTGGTTCCAGGCCTCCCCCGAGACGGACGCCGCAGGTCGCCCCCTGCCCCCGTCACTGGACGGCTTCCGGCGGCTCTTCGCCAAGCACGCCCGGCTGCCCGGCGAACTCCTCACGCGGGCCACGCTCCTCTCCTCCTACCGGGTCAACGAACGCCTGGCGGACCGCTACCGGGTGGGCCGGGTGTTCCTGGCCGGGGACGCCGCGCACGTGCACTCCATCGCGGGCGGCCTGGGCATGAACACCGGCATCCAGGACGCGTACAACCTGGGCTGGAAGCTCGCCAGGACCGCCACCGGGCAGGCGCCGCCCGAGCTGCTCGACAGCTACGAGGAGGAGCGGCTGCCGATCGCGGCCAGGACCCTGGACATCACCGCGGAGCGGCTGCGGGCCACGCTGGAGGCGATCAAGGAGCCGGGCGGCGGCCTGGACTCGGCGATCACCCCGCAGACCTACGGCCTGGGTGATGGCTACCGCTGGAGTTCCCTGGCGCCCGGGGGCTCCACCGCCCGGCTGCGCGCGGGCGACCGCGCGCCGGACGCGCCCTGCGCCGACGCGGCCACCGGAGCCCCCCGCCGGCTGTTCGAGGCCTTCGCCGGACCGCACTTCACCCTGCTCGGCTTCGGTACGGGAACGGCCCCGGCCCTGCGCGAGGCGGCCGCCGCGCACGCCGGTGAACTGCGGGCGTACGGAGTGGCCGCGGGCGGCGCCGAGGGGCTGGCCGACGACGACGGCCGGGCCCGCTCGGCGTACGGCATCGGGCCGGACGAGGACGTCCTGGTACTGATCCGCCCGGACAACCACGTCGGGCTGATCGCCCCGGCCGGGGACCACCTCGCCGTCGCCGCGTACCTGAAGTGTGGGGCATTGGAGCGAGCTTGAGCGCGTCGCGGCGGCCCGGCCGACGCGGGTGACGGCTCCACAGCCCCGACCGGCTCCCGCTCCGACAGCCTCTCCGGCACCGGCACGGCGACCGGCGCGGCGACCGGTCCGGCCGGGCTGACAGCCGCCACGCCCGAATGCCGAATCGGCCCACGGAGCCGGGCCGCCCGGACCAGAATGGCGCCATGCCCCTTGACTGGAAAATCGTCATCGACGCCGCGGACCCGCACGCCCAGGCCGGTTTCTGGGCCGCCGCCCTCGGCTACGAGATCGAGGACAACAGCCCCTTGGTGGAACGCCTCCTGGGCCTCGGCGCCGTACCGGAGGCGATCACGACGACCGCGCACGGCCGCAAGGCCTGGCTCGACCTGGCGGCGGCCCGGCACCCGGACGACCCCTTCGAGCCGGAGAGCGGTACGGGCCGCGGACGCCGCCTGCTCTTCCAGCGCGTCCCCGAGCCCAAGACGGTGAAGAACCGCCTCCACCTGGACGTGCACGCCGGGCCCGGCCGCCGTGAAGCGGAGGTGGCCCGGCTGGAGCGGCTGGGCGCGAAGGTGGTGCGCCAGGTCGCGGAGCCGGGCGGGACGTGGACCGTCATGACGGACCCTGAGGAGAACGAGTTCTGCGTGCAGTAGCCGTTGCCCGGGGCAGCGGACCCGCAACTCACGCTCGCGACTGCCACTCCCCGGGCAACGGCTTCCTCAACGGACTTCCGCGCAGGGGTCGTTCACCCCGGGTCGGACCGGGGCCGCAGGCCGAGCAGGACGCCCCGGCCCGGCGGCTGCGCACGGCGGGGCGCGAGGTCCGGGACGTGGGCGCAGCCCGCCTCTCTCCAGGCCTTACGACATGCGCATGCGCGCCGTTCAGCGGCTTTCGCCGCCGTGGTAGCCGCCAGGTCGGGCCAGGCGGACCATGGCGCGATAGAGGGCGGCGGACGCGGGGGCGCCGGGCATCGGTGCCAGCGGCGCGCCGGGGGCGGCGTACGAGCGGAGCATGTGGGCGACGAGGCGCTGCCAGGCGTCGGGGGCGGCATCGCCGGCGGCGCTGATGACGCCGGCGTTGGCCATGAGGAGGATCGGCATGTCGCGGTCGGTGAAATCCTCGCGCAGATGGCCGGTCTCCTTGGCGCGGGCGATGAGGTCGAGGAAGCCGTAGTACGCCTCGGCGCGGCGTTCTTCGAGGGCCAGGGCCGCGGGGAAGGTCATGGTCAGTACGTCCGCGAAGCCTCGGTCGGCGGCCTGCATGGCACACACGGTCCGGACGTACCCGGTGAAGCCGTGCCAGGGGTCGGGGTCTTTCAGTGCGGTGGAGACGGCGGCGGCGTAGGCGTCCATGCGGTCGGCGAAGACGGCGTTGACGAGTTCTTCGCGGGTAGTGAAGCGGCGGGAGAGTGTTGCCTTGCCGACGCCGGCTTCGCGGGCGACGGCGGCCATGGAGACGCCGAGCCCCTCGCTGGCGTAGAGGCGGCGTGCAGCGGCCAGGATGCGGTCGCGGTTGCGCTCGGCGTCGATACGCAGCCCCGTTCCGGGCTGGTCGTCCGGGGTGGCGGGAGGGTCTGCTGAGGACGTCATGCACTGATCCTATCCAAGCGGAACAGGGTGCCCACTTCTGTTGTTAAGCTGGGCAGAGAGAAACGGGAAGGCCGTTCCACTTAATGGCACGTGCGGTCACAGTGCGCTCACACCGAATGAGGCCTTCCCGTCCCGGCGGTCGCCTGCCACCTCAAGACCTGGGCCCGACGGCCCGTGGAGGCACGGCGAACGACACGCCCGCCTCCTCCGCAGCCCGTGCCCCCTCTCCCCTCTCCCCTCTCCTGAAGGATCTCTCCCCGTGAATGTCTTCCTGTGGATCGTGCAGGCCGTCCTCGCCGCCATGTTCGCGATGGCCGGAGCAATGAAGTCGACCCGGCCCAAGCCCGAACTCGCCGAGAAGCTCCCCTGGGTGGCCGACTTCTCCCCGGCCACCGTCCGCTTCATCGGCATCGCGGAACTGGCCGCCGCCCTCGGCCTGATCCTGCCCGCCGTCACCGGCGTAGCCCCGGTCCTGACCCCGCTGGCCGCCACCGGACTCGCCGTGACCATGCTCCTGGCCGCGATCACCCACGCTCGCCGCAAGGAACCCACCGCGATCGCCTTCAACACCGTCCTGCTCGCCCTGGCCGTCCTCGTGGCCTGGGGCCGCTTCGGCCCCTACGGCTTCTGACCGCTCCCCACGCACCGGGACGCGCCGCAGGCGCTTCCCCGGTGCCGGCACCCCACCCGACCTCCGGCAACGAAAGCGCAGGAAGACCGGCCATGTCCTTCGAACTCGGCGTCTACTCCTTCGGCAATACCCCCCGCACGGCCGACGGCAGCCGCGGCCCCACCGCCCAGGCCGTCCGGGACGTACTGGAGGCCATCAAGCTCGCCGACGAGGTCGGACTGGATTACTTCGGGGTCGGCGAGCACCACATGCACGCGATGCCCCTGTCCTCACCCACCTCCGTCATCAACGCTGCCGCCGCGTCCACGAACCGGATCAAGCTCAGCACCGCCGTCAGCGTCTTGTCGACCGACGATCCCATCCGCGTCTTCCAGCAGCTCTCCACGGCTGCGGCCCTCGCGCCCGGCCGCATCGAGACGGTCGCTGGACGCGGCTCCTCCACCATCACCTTCCCGCTCTTCGACCACGACGAGCACGACTACGACATGCTCTACGCCTCCAAGCTCGAACTCCTCATGGCCGTCAACGCCGGCGAGCGCGTCTCCTTCGACGGCCCGCACCGCAAGCGCGCCCTTCGCGACGCGACCGTCTTCCCACGCCCAGAGGAGCCGCTGAAAATCTGGCTGGGCACCGGCGGCAGCCCCGAGTCCGTCTACCGCGCGGTCGAGCTCGGACTGCCGATGTTCCTCGGCATCCTCGGCGGCACCCCCGAGCACTGGGCCCAGTACGGCCACGCCTACCGCGCCGCCTGGGCACAGGCCGGCCGCCCCGCCGAACAGGCCGACATCGCCGTCGCCGTCCACGGATTCGTCGCCGACACCGGCGAGCAGGCCCGCGCCGCCTTCCTGGCACACGAGCACCGCATGATGGCCGAGGCCATGGCCGAACTCGGCCGCCCCGCCCCACAGCGGGCCGACCGCGCCGCGGCCTGCGGCCCCGGCGGCATGGTCTTCGCCGGCAGCCCCGACGAGATCGCCGACCGCATCCTCCATCTGCGCAGCCTGCTCGGCCACACCCGCCAGATCCTCCAGATGGACGTCGGCGGCATGCCCCAACGCGACTTCCTCCACGCCATCGAGCTTCTCGGCACCAAGGTCCTCCCTCAGATCCGCACCGAGCCGGCAGCGCACTGACCGTCAGGTACGGCCGATTCCGGGAAGCGGCCGGAGAGCCGGATCATCGGTGCCGTGGGCGGCCATCCGATCACCGGCGGATACATGCCACCGGACGCCGTCGCCGAGGGCGCGGGCGTCTTCATGACGGACGACGGGACGAGCAGGCACCTGATCGCCCCCGGCACCCGGAGCCCAGTGCCGGACACGCGAAGGTTTGCGGCCTGCCGGGTAACCCCACCCCGCCGACCCTACGGAGCATGTCGGGGAACTGGTCCCGCTCGGCCGCCGAGAGCGGGGCCAGCAGCTCTTCATCGGCCCGCTCCCCCGTGCTCCTGATGGTTCGATGCCCCCTCAGCGCACCCCCGGGCAGCGCCCCCGGACGCCGGACGCGGACCGCATACCCTCGCCCCATGCCTCTCCCACCCGCATACGCCCTCGTCGCCACCGACCTGGACGGCACCCTGCTGCGCCACGACGACACGGTGAGCCCCCGCACCCGCGCCGCGCTCGGTCTCGCCGCCGCCGCCGGGGCCCGCCACCTCGTCGCCACCGGCCGTCCGGTGCCCGGCGTACGGAAGTTGTTCGCCGCGCTGGGGTACCGGGGGCTCGCCGTCTGCGGGCAGGGCACCCAGGTGTACGACGCCGGGGCGGGGCGCGTGATCCGGACGCTCTGCCTGGACCGGGAGGCGGCAGCCGTTGCGCTCGGCAAGATAGAGGCCCAGGTGGGGCAGGTCTTCGCCGCGGTGGACCAGGACGGGCCCGACGGCCGGACGCTGATCGAGCCGGGCTACCTGATGCCGCACCCGGCGCTGCCCGCCCACCGGACGTCCCACCGTGACGAGTTGTGGGCCGCCCCCGTCATCAAGGTGCTGATCCGCCACCCGGAGCTGGACGACGACGCCCTGGCCGCAGCGGCACACGCGGCCGTCGGGGATCTGGCGACCGTCACGCTGTCCGGGCCCGGCACGGTCGAGCTCCAGCCGTACGGCATCGACAAGGGGGCCGGTATCGCGTTCGCCGCCGAGCACCTGGGGCTGGACCCGGCCACCGCGATCGCCTTCGGTGACATGCCGAACGACCTGCCGATGTTCCGTAGTTGCGGGTACGGGGTGGCGATGGCCAACGCCCATCCGCTCCTGCGGGCGGCGGCGGACGAGGTGACCCTGTCCCACCAGGACGACGGGGTCGCGGTAGTCCTGGAGCGGGTCTTCGGCTGAACGGCTCCCCCGCGCGGGTGTCAGAGCCGGTCCCGGTCCGGGCCGTCCTCCTCGTCGTCGGGGCCGGGCGCGGCCAGCAGGAATTCGGCGCCGCCTTCGAGCTTCCGCACCACGTCGGCCGAGCGCGGGAGCATCGTCTTCTCGTAACCGCGCACCGCGTCGTCGACGGTGGCGGACCGGACGAGCGACAGGGCGAGCTCGCAGGCGTCGAGCATGGCGAGGTTGACGCCGACGCCCAGCGGCGGCATGAGGTGTGCCGCGTCTCCGAGGAGCGTCACTCCGGGTGCGCTCTCCCAGGTGTGCGGCACCGGCAGGGCGAGGATCGGCCGGTCGACGTAGGGGCCGTCGTTCTCCGTGATCATCCGGAGCATCCGCGGTGACCAGTCCGCGTACTCGCGGAGCAGCTGTGCGCGGATGCCCTCGGTGTCCTCCGGGCGGAGCCCCGTCGCCGCGATCCAGTCCAGCGGGACGCGCCGCATGATGTAGACGCGCAGGTGGCCGCCGCTGTTGCGCTGCGCGAAGAGGCCTCGGTCCCCGTCGGCGGCATGGGCGCTGCCCCCTCCGACCAGCTCCGCGAGCTCGGGGTGCGCGGTCTCCACGGCGTCGAACCGTGCTTCGAGGAAGCCGACCCCCGTGTAGTGCGGTGTCGCGGGTGAGAGTGCGGGGCGGACGCGGGAGAAGGCGCCGTCCGCGCCGATCACGAGATCGGCCTCGGCGGTCGTCCCGTCGGTGAACCTCAGCGTGCGCGCCCCGTCGGCCGCCTCGCTCACCGAGTCGAGGGCCCGCCCCCACTGGACCGTCCCCCCGGTGAGCGAGCGCAGCAGGAGATCGCGCAGCTGTCCCCGGTCGATCTCGGGCCGGGCTGTTTCGTCCTCGTCCGGCAGGTGGTGGGACTGGACGCTTCCCGCCGGGTCCAGCCGGCGCATCTCCTGCCCCTCGGACCTGGCGAGTGCGAAGAACTCCTCCAGCAGGCCCGCTTCACGGAGTGCGATCTGGCCGTTGTCGTCGTGCAGGTCGAGCGAGCCTCCCTGGTTCCGGGAGTTCTCGTCCGGGTCACGGTCGTAGACGGTCACGGGGATGCCGTGCCGCTGGAGGATCCGGGCGCAGGTAAGGCCGCCGGGTCCGGCGCCGATGACGGCGATGCGGGCTCGGGCGGGTGTCGGACTGTTCATGGCGGTGTTCATGGCGGTGTTCATGGCGGATTCCTTCCGTCGGCGGGGTCCCTGTGACGTCACGCCCCGATGGGCGGCAGCCCCTGCCGACCCCAGCAAAGCAGGAACGAGTCAGAAAGTGCAACCGTTCAAGTTTCTGCTTCATTCCGGTTATGCGGTAGGGTGGGCGCCATGCCAGACACTCCGGCCCTCGGCCGCCGCGAGCGCAAGAAGGCCGCGACCAGGCAGGCCATCGCCGATGCCGCCCTGGAGCTCTTCCTGGAGCACGGATACGAGCGGGTGAGCGTGCGCGACGTCGCGGAGAAGGCTGACGTGTCGACGACGACCCTGTTCGCCCACTTCCCGGGCAAGGAGGCGCTGGTCTTCGACCGCGAGGCGGAGGTCGAGGCCTCACTGACCGCCGCCGTCCGCGAACGGCCCCCGGGTCAGGACGTGGTCGAGGCGCTCCGCGCCCACGCGCTGACGTCCTGGACGCGGATGGCGTCGGACCCGCGCCGGGACCGGTTCACCGAGCTGGTGGACGGGACGCCCGCGCTGCGCGAGTACTGGGAACGCATGTGGATGCGGCACGCGAGCGCCCTCGGCGCCGTGATCGCGCGGGAGCTCGGCCGGGAGGCCGATGACCTCGCGTGTGCGGCGCTCGCACGGTTCGTGCTGGAAGTCCCGGCCCTGGCCGCCTCCGGGCACGATCCCCGCGCCGCCGTGGAGACGGTGTTCGATCTGCTGACCCACGGCTGGCAGGCCTCGCAGCAGCCGTGAGCCATAAGGCGAGCCGTCGCGGGCGTCAGCCCACCGTCACCCCGAGCGCGCGCAGCACGTGATCGACCAGCACCGCCACATCCTCCGGGTCCTGCATCGGCTTGCGCAGGACGTGGCGGTAGTAGACCGGGCCGTACAGCATCTCCACCGCCAGCCGCAGATCGGCGCCCGGCGGGATCTGCCCCCTCTCCTGGGCCACGCGCAGCCGGACGACCACCTCTTCGAAGCGGGGCTCGATCAGCTGCGTGCGAACCGTTTCGGCCAATTCGTCGTCGTGGTGGAGCTCGGAGAGTATTCCGGCGTACGCGGGGCCGAAGGGCGGTACGGAGAGCACGCCGACCGCTCCGGTCACGTGGGTCCGCAGATCCGCCGCGATGTCATCGGTGTCGGCGGCCGGGGCGCCCTGAACCAGCGCCTCCGTGAACGCCTCCAGCAGCACCGCGCTCTTCGACGGCCACCAGCGGTAGATCGTCTTCTTGCTGACACCCGCCCGCGCCGCGATGGCCTCGACGGTGACGCGGCCGTAACCCCTCTCCGTGCAGAGTTCGAGGGCCGCCTCCAGCGTCGCCCTGCGTGAGCTCTCGCTGCGGCGCAGCGAACTCGGCGATGTGATCATTCGGTGAGCATAGGGCTGTTCGAGCCAATCCTTATTGACAGTCCGTCGCCAGAAGTCGAACAATGCTCAAGCGGAAACGGAACGTAGCGTGTCGGCTCGTTCTCACTCTTCGCACCGTTCGTGCCGTTCGTGCCGCGACGAGCCGATCGGGGGACGGCTCGCCCGGCCGACGGTACGGGTGAGGCCCCCTTCCACGGTCACGCCGTGATGTCCTTCGCGGTGAAACGCGCCCAGGCCGCCGAGCCGAACACCGCCGCGTACAGCCCCTGGAGCTCCAGGTTCTTCACCAGGTCGTCCCAGTAGACCGGGGCGCGCAGCAGGTCCGCGAAGGACAGCCAGTAGTGCGGGAAGAGGTACGGGTGCATCCCGTGCAACTGCGGGATGGTGTCCAGGATCTGCACCGTGATCAGCACTCCGACCGTCGCCGCCATGGCCGCGATGCCGCTGTTGGTGAGGGTCGAGACGAACAGCCCGAGCGCCGCGAAGCCGATCAGTGACACCGCGACCGCGACCGCGACGACCGCCGCCCGCACCAGGCCCTCACCGAAACCGATCCGGGTGCCGGAGATCGTCGTGACGTCGCCGACGGGGAACAGCAGCGCGCCCACCGCCAGCGCGGACGCCGCCACGACCAGGGTCGCGAGCAGGCAGAAGGCCAGCGTGGTGGCGTACTTGGCGAGCAGCAGCCGGGTCCGGCCTGCGGGCGCGACCAGCAGGTAGCGCAGCGTTCCCGCGTTGGCCTCGCCCGCTACGGAGTCGCCCGCGATGACGCCGACCGCCATCGGGAGGAAGACCGGGAGCGTGGCGGCGAGCGAGGCGAACACCAGGAAGAGGCCGTTGTTGGTCACCTGGGAGAGGAACGCGGGCCCGGCCCCGCCCTCGCCGGGTCCGCCCGGTGAGCCGTTCGCCGTCTCGATCCGCACCGCGATCCCGATCAGTACGGGCACGGCGGCCAGTACCCCGAGCAGGGCCAGGGTGCGCCAGCGGCGCAGGGTGGTGGTCAGTTCGGAGCGCAGGATGCCGAGCGTCCACAGCGGGTTGCGTGGCAGCGGCCGGGCCTCCTCGCGTACCTGTTCAGCCCGCGACATCGAATCCCTCTCCGGTGAGCGCGACGAAGGCGTCCTCCAGGGAGGCCCGTTCGACGCCGAAGGACCGTACCCGGACGCCGGAGTTCACCAGGGCCGCGTTCAGGTCCGACAGTTCGACGGAGCCCGGCGGGGCGTCGGCCCGTACCCGGTCGCCGTCGAGGGTGATTCCGGTGACTCCGTGCTCCGTCAGGACGCGGGCGGCGTCGGCCGGGTCCGGGGTCGTGACGGCGAGCCGGCCGCGGGTGCCCGCCGCGAGCTCGGTGACCGGTCCCTGGGTGAGCAGCCGGCCGCGTGCCATGACCGCCGCGTGGGTGCAGACCTGCTCGATCTCGTCCAGGAGGTGGGAGGAGAGGAACACCGTGGTGCCCTCCGCGGCCAGCTCCCGTACCAGGGTGCGGATCTCCCGCATGCCCTGCGGGTCAAGGCCGTTGGTCGGCTCGTCCAGCACGAGCAGCCTGCGGGGCCTGAGCAGCGCGGCGGCCAGGCCGAGGCGCTGCTTCATGCCCAGCGAGTACGCCCGCGCCTTCTTGCCGCCCGCGGCGGCCAGGCCGACCCGGTCCAGGGCGTCGCCGACACGGGCGGTCCGGGTGCGCGGGTCCGCGGTCGGGTCGGCCCGGTCGTAGCGCACCAGGTTGTCCCGGCCGCTCAGGAACCCGTACAGGGCGGGCCCCTCGATCAGCGCCCCGACGTGCGGGAGGACCGTGCGGGCGGCGCCGGGCATGGGGCGGCCCAGGACGCTCGCGGTGCCGGACGTGGGGTCGATCAGCCCCATCAGCATCCGGATGGTGGTGGTCTTCCCGGAGCCGTTGGGGCCGAGGAAGCCGAAGACGCTGCCGCCGGGGACGGTGAGGTCGAGCCCGTCGACGGCGAGCTGGCCGCCCCGGTACCGCTTGGTCAGCCCCCGGGTCTCGATCACGGGCACGGGCCCGCCCACCGGAACGGGGCCGCGCACGGGCACGGTGTCCGCCCTTGTCATCTCTGCTCCCCACAATCGCGCCCGCCCCGCCGTACGGAGGCTACGGCGAGGCGGGCGGATACGTCACGCGATGGCGTACCGGCGTGGCTCAGCTCGCGTTGTCCGCAGCCTTCACCAGCGCGTCCTTCGTGACCGCGCCGACGTACACCCGGCCGTCATCGGTCATCAGCGCGTTGACCAGGCGGGTCTTGAAGACCGTGCCGGAGCCGAACGTGCCGGTGACCTTGTCGCCCATCGAGTCCAGGAGCCCCCGCGCCTCGGCCGGCATGCCGTCCGAGGCCTTGTCGCCCGGGGACTTCGAGGGCAGGCCGCTGCCGCCGGGGGCCTTGATCTCGGCGATCGCGCTCCAGCCCTTGCCGGTCACCTTCACGCCCTCGCCCTTGGCGTTCAGGCCCTCGAACGGGCCGAGCCCGCCCTCGGCCTTGTGCGCCTTCTCGTGGTTCGCGGCGCTGTCCGCCTCGGTGACCTCCGCGCCCTTGGGCGGGGTGAAGGAGAACGAGGACGCGGCGGGCTTGCCGAAGTCGACGGAGGTGAACCCCGCGTCGATCGCCGCCTTGCCGCCGCTGCTGGGCTGGAGGGTGAACTTGAGCGGCACGCCGGTCTTCGCGTCCACCGCGACGGTGATCGAGCCGATCGTCGAGCCGCTCTGCTCGGGCTTGACGACCAGCCGGTAGGCGTCGCGCCCCGCGACCTGCGCGGTGCCGCCGACCTTCACGGACGTGGTGCCGTCGGCCGCCTTGAGGGCCTGTTCGGCGAAGGCCTTCGGGGTGGTCGGTACGCCGTCGGGGACCGGCTGCTCGCCGCGCTTCGCGTGCTCCCCGGCCTTCTCCTCGGCGTGGTAGACGGCGTTGGACTTGCTGTCGTACGCCCAGACCTCGTCGCCGTTGTGGACGATGCTGTACTCGGACGCGTTGTCCAGGATGGACACCCGCTGCCGGTCGGGGCCGTCGGCGGCCACCCGGAGGGTGTGCGTGCCGGACGCCAGCTCGGTCAGCTTCGACTGCGGGTCCGCGCTCGCGCCGCCCTTGTCCCCCGCGCCGTCCGGCACGAAGGAACCGGCCAGTCCGCCCAGGGACGGGATGCCGAGGTCGGTGCTGATCTTCACCGTGCCGGACAGCTGCTCCGTGTCCGAGGCGGCGATCTTCTCGATGAGTTCCTGCGCGGTGATCTCCGGCAGATCGGGATCGCCCGAGCTCGCGAGCGCCGGGACCAGCCCGATCGTCGCGGCCGCGACGCCCGCCACCGCGACCGGGACGATGTAGCGCACCGCCTTGCGGCGGCCCGCTACGGCTCGCGCGGGGCCGTGCGGGGCCGTGCCGTTGGTGTCTGCGCTGTCGTTCGGTGCCATGTGTGCCCTACCTCCGTGGTCGGCGGCTTCCGTCGGGATGCACTCGTCCACTCCGTGCCGCCATTCTCACCCGTTTTGGTCAGGAGTGGTTGTTCTCCATCTGACCAAATCGGGGAGCCCGAAGCGTCAGCCCGGGGGTGCAACTCCTCATACCTCTTCGGTATGACACCGGGAGGCAGTTGCTCCACCGTCCCGTAGGGGTCGGCGAGCAGACCGCTCAGCCCGCGCGGTGCACCACGGCGTCGCACATCTCTTCCAGCGCGGACTTGGCGTAGCAGCCGGGCAGCGGTGCCAGCGTGGCCCGCGCCTCCTCCGCGTACCGGACGGTGTCGCGGCGGGCCTGTTCGAGCGCCGGGTGGGCGCGCAGCAGGCGCAGCGCCTCCGCCAGCCGGCCGTCCTGCGTGAGGTCGCCGTCCAGCAGCGCGACGAGCTCCAGGTCCTCCGGCTTGCCGTCGGCCTCGGCCTGCGCCCTCAGGTGGAGGACGGGCAGGGTCGGGATGCCTTCGAGGAGGTCGGTGCCGGGGGTCTTGCCGGACTCGTGCGAGTCGGAGGCGATGTCCAGGACGTCGTCGGCGAGCTGGAAGGCGACGCCGAGCCGTTCACCGTACTGGGTGAGCGTGTCGGTCGTGGCGTCGTCGGCACCGGCCATCATCGCGCCGAAGCGGCAGGCCACGGCGACCAGCGAGCCGGTCTTGCCGCGCATGACCTCCAGGTAGTGGTCGATCGGGTCACGCCCGTCGCGCGGACCTGCGGTCTCCAGGATCTGGCCGGTGACCAGGCGCTCGAACGCCTCCGCCTGGATGCGCACGGCCTCCGGGCCGAGGTCGGCCAGGATGTGCGACGCGCGCGCGAAGAGGAAGTCGCCGGTCAGCACCGCCACCGAGTTGCCCCAGCGGGAATTGGCGCTGTCCACCCCGCGCCGCACGTCCGCCTCGTCCATCACGTCGTCGTGGTACAGCGTCGCGAGGTGCGTCAGCTCGACGACCACGGCGGCGGGCACCACGCCCGGGGCGTCGGCGTCACCGAACTGGGCCGCCAGCATCGCGAGCAGCGGCCGGAAACGCTTGCCCCCCGCGTGCACCAGGTGCTGGGCGGCCTCGGTGATGAAGGGCACCTCGCTCTTGGTCGCATCGAGCAGCCCCGACTCGACAGCAGCCAAACCGGCCTGGACACCGGCCTCAAGAGCCTGGTCCCGCACGCTCAGTCCGAACGGCCCGACGACGGTCACGAGGGGATCTCCTGTCTGCTGACGATCACACGGAATGTCGATGTGTCGCTGCCATCACTCAAGTCAGCGTATCCGGTCCCCTTTGGATCACCGTGGGCGCCTTCCCGCCACCGCCGGTATGTTCGGGATCAGCTCATACGATCAGGAGTAGTCCCTTTGTCCCACACCGCTCACGACACCGATCCGACCCAGCCGGCGCCGGGCGACGACCACGCCTTCTTCGGCCAGCCACGGGGTCTGATGACCCTGTCCGGCCTGGAGGTCTGGGAGCGGTTCTCGTTCCTCGGCATGCAGGCCATCCTCGTCCTGTACTTCGCCGACACGGTCGCCCACGGCGGCCTGGACATGGAGCCCGGCACCGCCGCCTCCGTCTCCGCGGCGTACGGAACCCTGGTCTACCTGGTCTCCGTGGCGGGCGGCTGGCTGGCCGACCGCATCCTCGGCTCCTACCGGGCCGTCCTGTACGGCGGCATCCTCATCGCCTGCGGCCATTACGCCATGGCGGTGCCGACCGCGACCATGACCTGGGTCGGGCTCGGCCTGATCAGCGCCGGTACGGGGCTGCTCAAGCCCAACGTGGCCACCATGGTCGGCAAGCTCTACCGCACCGACGACGAGCGCCGCGACGCCGGCTTCGCCCTCTACTACATGGGCATCAACATCGGGGCGTTCCTCGGCCCGCTGATCACCGGCTGGCTGGGTGACCACGCGAGCTGGCACTGGGGCTTCTCGGCCGCCGCCTTCGGTATGACGCTCGGCCTGATCCAGTACGTACTGGGCCGCCGTCACCTGGCCGGGCGTAAGCACTCCGCCGAATTCCCGCTGGCCCCGGAGGCGAAGCGCACGGTCGTCTGGCGGATCGTCCTGGGCGTCGTCGTGGTCGCGGTCGTCGCGACCGTACTGGCCCTGGTGGGCTGGCTGACCATGGACCGCTTCGTCGACGTACTGACGGTCATCTCGGTGATCGCGCCGGTCGTCTACTTCGTGGTGATGTTCCGCAGTCCGCAGGTCTCCCCGGAGGAGCGCGGCAGGCTGCGCCCGTACGTGGTGCTGTTCCTGGCCTCCGTGGTCTTCAACTTCATCCTCTTCCAGGCGTACTCGACGATGATGCTGCTGGCGTCGACCAACGCCCGCACGGAGATCTTCGGCTTCCACTTCCCGGCCAGCTGGTACGCCTCCGCGCTCGGCGCCTTCGAGGTCGCGCTCGCCCCGGTGGTCGCGGCCGTCTGGGCGAAGATGGGGCCGCGCCAGCCGCACGCGTCCAACAAGATCGCGATGGGCGTGATCCTCGGCGGTCTCTCGTTCCTGCTGATGGTCCTGCCGACCTCCGGGCACGCCGACGACAGCTACAAGATGGCCGCCTGGTGGATCGTCGGCTCGTACCTGCTGCTCGGACTCGGCGACATCCTGCTGGAGACCTCCGGCATGTCCGCCACCACCAAGCTCGCCCCCAAGGCGTTCGCCAGCCAGACCATGGCGCTCTGGTTCCTCTCACTGGCCCTCGCCAACGGCATCCAGGCACAGATCGTGAAGCTGTACGGCGAGGTCTCCAACCCCGCCTACTTCGGTGTCAATGGCGCTATCGCGGTGGTGGCCGGTCTGGCCGTCGTCGCCGCCGCCCCCTGGCTGAAGCGCACCATGCACCCCGTCCACTGAGGTGGCCCCATGCACATCGAGACCGCGTTCCCGTACGAGACGACCCGCGAGGACCTCTACATCCCGCTGCCGGACGGCACCCGGCTGTACGCCCGGATCTGGCGGCCGGTCACCGACGAACCGGTGCCCGCCCTGCTGGAGTACCTGCCCTACCGGCTGAGCGACTGGACCGCGCCGCGCGACTGGCAGCGCCACCCCTGGTACGCGGGCCACGGCTACGCCTCGGTGCGCGTCGACGTACGCGGCCACGGCAACAGCGAGGGGCTGCCGGGCGACGAGTACGACGCGCAGGAGCTGGCCGACGGCGTCGCCGTCATCCACTGGCTGGCCCGGCAGGAGTGGTGCTCGGGGCGCGTCGGCATGTTCGGCATCTCCTGGGGCGGCTTCAACTCCCTCCAGATCGCCGCGCTCGCCCCCGAGCCGCTCAAGGCGATCGTCACCGTCTGCTCTGCGGACGACCGCTACGACAACGACGTCCACTACATGGGCGGCTCCGTCCTCGCCGTGGACATGCACGCCTGGGCCGCGACGATGCTCGCCTTCGTCTGCCGCCCGCCCGACCCGGCGCAGGTGGGCGACGCGTGGAAGGACATGTGGCTGGAGCGGCTCGAAGCCGTCGACCCGTTCATCCACACCTGGCTGGACCACCAGACCCGCGACGACTACTGGAAGCACGGCAGCGTCTGCGAGGACTACTCCGCCATCCAGGCGAACGTCCTCGCGGTCGGCGGCTGGCACGACCCCTACCGCGACACCGTGCTCCGGCTCGTCGAGCACCTGGACCCGGCGAAGGTCCGCGGCCTGATCGGGCCGTGGTCGCACCAGTACCCCGACCGGGGTCTGCCGCCGGGGCCCGGCATCGGCTTCCTCCAGGAGACGCTGCGCTGGTGGGACCAGCACCTCAAGGACAAGGACACCGGCGTCATGTCGGAGCCGCTGCTGAGGTCCTGGATCAGCGAGTCGCACCGGCCCGCCACCGTGTACGAGACGCTGCCCGGCCGCTGGGTCGGGGAGACCAGTTGGCCCTCGGAGAACGTCTCGCCGGTCGCGTACGCCCTCAAGGGCGGCCCGCAGACCGTCGACTCACCGCAGCAGACCGGGGTGGACGCGGGCCGGTTCTTCCCGTTCGGCAACGACGCCGACCTGCCGCCCGACCAGCGCGACGAGGACGCCAAGTCGGTGTCCTTCGAATTCCCGGTCGAGGACGCCCCGATCGAGATCCTGGGCCGCCCCCGGGTGCGGCTGCGCATCCGGATGGACGTCCCCCGGGGCCAGGCCATCGCCCGGCTCTGCGACGTCGCCCCTGACGGCTCCTCCACGCTCGTCACCCGGGGCGTCCTCAACCTCGCCGCCCGGCACGGCCGGGACCGCGCGGAGGACTGGCCCGCCGGGTCCACAGAGGACGTGACGTTCGAACTGAACGGCATCGGGCACACCTTCCCGCCCGGCCACCGCATCCGGATCGCGGTCTCCTCCTCGTACTGGCCGTGGATCTGGCCGCAGGCCGGCTCGAAGGGCTTCACGCTGGACGCCGGGGGCAGCCTCGTCGAACTGCCGGTGCGCCGGCACACCGAGGACCCCGCGATCCACTTCGAGGAGCCCGAGCAGTCGGAGCCGCTCGGTGTCGTCTACCCGGCCACCCTCGACGAGCAGCGCCCCGAGCGGCTGGTGATCCGCGACGTCGCCAAGGGCGAGTGGCGGATGGAGGTCGACCCGCGCTACGGCGGCAC
This sequence comes from Streptomyces sp. NPDC104307, assembly GCF_055584045.1. NCBI lineage: Bacteria > Bacillati > Actinomycetota > Actinomycetes > Kitasatosporales > Streptomycetaceae > Streptomyces > Streptomyces sp. NPDC104307. The sequence continues at coordinate 69,423 of NZ_JBVJMU010000026.1, read as the reverse complement.
CCGGATCTACCCCGACGGCCTCGAATTCACCGAGGACGCGGTCGAGACGTACACGATCCAGGAGCGCGACCCGCTCTCCGCGCACACCCGTTCCGACTGGACGGTCCGCCTGCACCGGCCGGAGGCGGGCTGGGACGCGCTGATCGAGACACGTTCCGAGATCAGCGCCGACGCGACCCACTTCATCACCTCCAACGAGGTGGTCTGCAAGGACAGCGGCGAGGTCGTCTTCCACCGGACCTGGGAGAAGCGCATTCCGCGCACGGCCGGGTGAATCACACCGCCGGTCCCCGCGCACTTGCGGGCGCGCGGGGATACGGCGGGACTTTCCGGGCATTGGGGGGTAGTTGGGTCTCTGCCGCCGGGTGACACCCCCGACGTAACGTGTCCCCCAAGCGAACCGGAAAGCGAGGCAGCAACAGATGCCCGAGCAGAGCAGCCCGCTCGAACTGGCCGAGGGCGATCCCTTCGGTCCGCACAACCTTCCGTACGGCGTGTTCTCCGCCCCCGACCGGCCCGGAGAGCGACGCGTCGGCGTCCGCATCGGCAGCCACGTACTCGACGCCGGGGCGGCCGCGCTCGCCCTCGGCTCGCCCTACGCGCAACTGCTGGCCCAGCCCGACCTGATGCCGCTGCTCGCGGCCGGCCGCACCGCCTGGAGCGATGTGCGCCGCGCCCTGACCGCGTGGGTGACGGTCCCGGCCCACCGGCCGGACATAGAGCCGCTGCTGCACCCGGTGGAGTCCGTGACGCTCCACCTGCCCTACCGGGTGGCGGATTACGTCGACTTCTACGCCAGCGAGCACCACGCCACCAACGTCGGCCGGATCTTCCGCCCGGACGGCGACGCGCTCACGCCCAACTGGAAGCACCTGCCGATCGGTTACCACGGAAGGGCGGGCACGGTCGTGGTCTCCGGTACGGATGTGGCGCGCCCGTCGGGCCAGCGCAAGACCCCCGCGGACCCGGCCCCGGTCTTCGGACCGTCCGTGAAGCTGGACATCGAGGCCGAGGTCGGCTTCGTCGTCGGCACCTCCTCCGAGCAGGGGCACCCGGTCGCGCTCACCGACTTCCGCGAGCACGTCTTCGGCCTCTCGCTGCTCAACGACTGGTCGGCGCGCGACATCCAGGCCTGGGAGTACGTCCCGCTGGGCCCCTTCCTCGGCAAGTCCTTCGCCACCTCGGTCTCCGCCTGGGTGACCCCGCTGGAGGCCCTGGACGCCGCCCGCACCGCCCCGCCCGCCCGCGACTTCCCGCTGCTGCCCTACCTCGACGACGCGGAGGAGGACGAGCCCGGCGGCTACGACCTCCGGCTCTCCGTCGCCGTCAACGGCCATGTCGTCGCGGAGCCGCCGTTCTCCACCATGTACTGGACGGCCGCCCAGCAGCTGGCCCAGATGACGGTGAACGGCGCCTCGCTGCGCACCGGCGACCTGTACGGCTCCGGCACCATCAGCGGCGCCGAGCCCGCCCAGCGCGGCTCCCTGCTCGAACTCACCTGGAACGGCCGCGATCCGCTGGAGCTGCCCGAGGGCAAGCGGACGTTCCTGGAGGACGGGGACACCGTGACGCTGACGGCGTGGGCACCCGGCCCGGACGGCACCCGGGTCGGCCTCGGAGACGTGACCGGACGGATCGTGTCCGCGCCATGACCCCCGCTCCCGGACCGACACCGCCCACGCCGACGCTGCCGGAGGAACTGCTGCTGCTGGCCCTGGACCCGGTGCGCGGCAAACCCCTCTGCCGCAACCGCTTCCTGGAGTACGCGATGGCCGGGGCGGCCCTGGCCGAACTGGAGCTCCAGGGCCGGGTCGCCGGACAGGGCGGCCGCTTCCAGCTGGTCAACCCGCTGGAGCCGCCGGACCCGGTGCTCGCCGGGGTGCTGCGGAGCCTGCCGGCCCCCGGCAAGGGCGGAGGGGGCTCCGGGGCGTCGGCCAAGAGATGGGTGCGGCACGCCGGGCGGCGGGTCGAGGGCCTGTATCTGGACGCCCTGGTGGAGCGCGGTGTCCTGCGCCGCGAGACCCGCCGCTTCCTCGGCCTGCTCCCGTACCACCGCCACCCGGTGGTGGCGAAGGACCTGGCCGCCCTGGCCCGTACCCGCTTCGACGCCGCCGAGCGCGCGGGCTTCCCCGACCCCCGGAGCCGGTCCCTGGCCGCCCTCGTCTCCGCGTCGGGCCTGTCCCGCGCCATCGGCACCGGCCGCGGCAGCCGCAGCGCGATGCGCCACCTGGTCCACGACCACTGGCCGGCCCACGCGGTGCTCCGCAACATCCGCCAGGACAGGGCGAACCAGTCGGGGGGCGGGGGGTAGGGGCAGGTGACGGTGGGGACGCCCGGGGACGGCGGTCAACGACGCGTGACTCGTTCACACGTTCAGGCAGGCCGTAGCCGGTTCCCGGCGGATACGCTGGGCGCACCCGGCAGACTCCAGCCCATGGGAGCACTGATGAGCATCGAACCCGAGGCCTCCGAGCCGCGGTGGGCGGTCCCGCCCGTGGGCGGCTGGACCGCCGATGACCTGGACACACTCCCCCATCTGCCTCCGCACACGGAGCTGATCGACGGGAGCCTGGTTTTCGTGAGTCCGCAGACGCTTTTTCATTCGCGGGCGGTCGACTTCTTCAATTGGCAGTTGCAGTCACTGGCCCCGCCCGACCTGGAGGTCGTGCGGGAATTCACCATCGACGTCGACTTCCAGAACCGGCCCGAGCCCGATGTGGTCGTCGTCCGCGCCGACGCGGTCGAGAGTCTGCGGCAGACGCGGTTCCCCGCGAGCAGTGTGGTACTGGCGATCGAGGTGGTGTCCGACGAGTCCATCACGCGTGACCGGGAGACCAAGCCCGTGAAGTACGCGCGGGCGAAGATCCCGCACTACTGGCGGGTGGAGAACCAGGACGGCCGCGCGGTTGTGTACGTCTTCGAGCTGGAGCCGGCGACCGGGGCGTACACCTCCACCGGGATCTTTCACGACCGGATGAAGGTGTCCGCGCCCTTCACTGTCGATCTCGACCTGACCGCGATCGTCTCCAGGCGCCGGACGGCGGACCCGCAGTAGGCCCGCCGAGTCCTGCCCCGCTGAACCCAGCGCCGCCAACGTCCGACGCGCGCTGAACCCAGCCCCGCCAAATCCAGCCCCGCCGGCGTTTGAGGCGCGGGGTCCGGGGCGGAGCCCCGGCGGCAGGCGCGGGCAACGGCACGGCAGCGGACCGCGCCCGGCACCGCTCACTCGTACTCCGGCGGCTCCTCGTCCCAGCCGAACTCCGGGTCGGCGCCGGGGGCAGCGGCGGGTGCCGGTGCGGGCACCTGGGCCTGAGCCGCGGGGCGGGCAGCCGCTGCCGGGGCAGGTACGGGCGCCGGGGCGGCGGGTTCCGCGTCGGCGGCCGGGAGCCCCGCCAGCACCTCCAGCACGCCCTCCCCGTACGTCGCCAGCTTCTTCTCGCCCAGGCCGCTGATGCCGCCCAGCTCCGCGAGCGAACCCGGCCGGAGCGTGGCGATCTCCCGCAGCGTCGCGTCGTGGAAGATCACGTACGCCGGGAGGCCCAGCTCCTTCGCCTGGGCGCCGCGCCAGGCGCGCAGTGCCTCGAAGACCGGGACCGCCGACTCCGGGAGGTCGGCGACGGCGGCCGCCTTGCCCTTGCCGCTCTTCGACGAGGAGCGGGCCGGGGCGACCTTCTTCGGCTCCTTGCGCAGCTGCACCTCGCGCTCCCGGCCGAGCACGGAACCGCTCTCCTCCGTGAGCACCAGCGTGCCGTACTCGCCCTCGACCGCGAGCAGGCCCTGAGCCAGCAGCTGGCGGACCACACCGCGCCACTCCGCCTCCGCCAGCTCCTCCCCGATGCCGAACACCGAGAGCTGGTCGTGGTCGAACTGGATGATCTTGGCCGTCTTGCGGCCCAGCAGGATGTCGATGATCTGGCCCGCGCCGAACTTCTGCCCGCGCTCCCGCTTCAGCCGTACGACCGTGGACAGCAGCTTCTGGGCGACCACCGTGCCGTCCCAGGTCTCGGGCGGGGCCAGGCAGGTGTCGCAGTTGCCGCAGGAGGCGGTGGCGGGTTCCTGGCCGAAGTACGTCAGCAGCTGGGCCCGGCGGCACCGCACGGTCTCGCACAGCGCCAGCATGGAGTCCAGGTGCGAGGCGGCCCGGCGGCGGAAGGCCTCGTCGCCCTCGCCGCCCTGGATGAGCTTGCGCTGCTGGACGACGTCCTGGAGTCCGTAGGCCATCCAGGCCGTGGAGGGGGCGCCGTCACGGCCGGCTCGGCCGGTCTCCTGGTAGTAGCCCTCGACGGACTTCGGCAGGTCGAGGTGGGCGACGAAGCGGACGTCCGGCTTGTCGATGCCCATGCCGAAGGCGATCGTCGCGACGACGACCAGGCCCTCCTCGCGCAGGAAGCGGGACTGGTGGCGCGCTCGGATCCCGGCGTCCAGACCCGCGTGGTACGGAACCGCCTCGATGCCGTTGCGGCAGAGGTACTCGGCGGTCTTCTCGGTGGAGTTGCGCGAGAGGCAGTAGACGATGCCCGCGTCCCCGGCGTGCTCCTCCTTGAGGAAGGACAGCAGCTGCTTCTTCGGGTCGGCCTTGGGCACGATGCGGTACTGGATGTTGGGCCGGTCGAAGCCCGCCACGAAGTGCTTGGCGTCTGGCATGCCGAGGCGCTGGGTGATCTCCTGGTGCGTGGCCGCGGTCGCGGTCGCCGTCAGCGCGATCCTCGGTACGTCGGGCCAGCGCTCGCCCAGGACGGACAGGGCCAGGTAGTCGGGCCGGAAGTCGTGGCCCCACTGGGCGACGCAGTGCGCCTCGTCGATGGCGAAGACGGAGATCTCACCGCGCGAGAGCAGGCCGAGCGTGGAGTCCAGCCGGAGCCGCTCGGGCGCGAGGTACAGCAGGTCCAGCTCGCCCGCGACGAACTGGGCCTCCATCGAGCGCCGCTCGTCGAAGTCCTGCGTGGAGTTGATGAACCCGGCCCGCACGCCCAGCGCCCGCAGCGCGTCCACCTGGTCCTGCATCAGGGCGATCAGCGGCGAGATGACGATGCCCGTACCGGATCTGACCAGGGACGGGATCTGGTAGCAGAGCGACTTGCCGCCACCGGTCGGCATGAGCACGACGGCGTCTCCGCCGGCCACCACATGGTCGACGACCGCTTCCTGCTCGCCCCGGAACGCCTCGTACCCGAAGACCCGGTGGAGCGTCTGCCGTGCGTCGCTCTCGGTCACATCCACGGTCACGTCTGTCACGTCTGTCACGTCTGTCACGCCTGTCACGCCTGCCCTGCCCGTCCCGCTCATCGCACTGTTCCCCCGGCATCCGGCCCGTTCTGTCATCGCGCTCTCCTGCCACGATAGGCGCCGCATACGACAGCGCCGGACGGGCTTGACTTCCAAGCCCGTCCGGCGCTGTACCGGCGGCGGTACACCTCGCTCTACCGCCCTACCGCACGAAGACTCCCGCCTGGCTCGCCAGGTCCAGGAAGTACTGCGGGGCCAGGCCCAGCACCAGCGTGACCGCGACACCGACCGCGATCGTGGTCATCGTCAGCGGGGACGGGACGGCGACCGTGGGGCCGTCCGCCTTCGGCTCGCTGAAGAACATCAGCACGATGACCCGGATGTAGAAGAACGCGGCGATCGCCGAGGAGATCACACCGACGACGACCAGTCCGCCCGCACCGCCGTCGGCCGCGGCCTTGAACACCGCGAACTTCCCGGAGAAGCCCGAGGTGAGCGGGATACCGGCGAAGGCCAGCAGGAACACCGCGAAGACCGCGGCGACCAGCGGGGAGCGGCGGCCGAGCCCGGCCCACTTCGACAGGTGCGTCGCCTCGCCGCCCGCGTCGCGCACCAGGGTGACGACGGCGAAGGCGCCGACCGTCACGAAGGAGTACGTGACCAGGTAGAAGAGGACAGAGGAGACGCCCTCGGGCGTGGCCGCGATGACACCGGCCAGGATGAATCCGGCGTGCGCGATCGAAGAGTAGGCCAGCAGCCGCTTGATGTCGGTCTGGGTGATGGCGACGATCGCACCGCCCAGCATCGTGACGATCGCGACGCCCCACATGACCGGGCGCAGGTCCCAGGTGAGGCCCGGCAGCACCACGTACAGCAGGCGCAGCAGCGCGCCGAACGCGGCGATCTTCGTGGCCGCGGCCATGAAGCCGGTGACCGGGGTCGGCGCGCCCTGGTAGACGTCCGGGGTCCACATGTGGAACGGGACGGCGCCGACCTTGAAGAGCAGCCCGGTCAGGATCATCGCGCCGCCGATGAGCAGCAGCGCGTCGTTGCCCATGGTGTCCGCGAGCGCCGGGTCGATCTTCTGGATGGAGCCGTCCACGACCGAGGCGATCTTGGCGTACGAGACGGAGCCCGCGTACCCGTAGAGCAGGGCGATCCCGAAGAGCAGGAACGCCGAGGAGAAGGCGCCGAGCAGGAAGTACTTCACCGCGGCCTCCTGTGACATCAGCCGCTTGCGGCGGGCGACGGCGCACAGGAGGTAGAGCGGGAGCGAGAAGACTTCCAGGGCCACGAAGAGCGTCAGCAGATCGTTGGCCGCCGGGAAGACCAGCATGCCCGCGACCGAGAAGAGGATCAGCGGGAAGACCTCTGTGGTGGTGAAGCCGGCCTTGACCGCGGCCTTCTCGCTGTCGCTGCCGGGCACGGAGGCCGCCTGCGCGGCGAAGGAGTCGACCCTGTTCCCGTGCGAGGCGGGGTCGAGCCGCCGCTCCGCGAAGGTGAACACGGCGACCAGCGACGTCAGCAGGATGGTGCCCTGGAGGAACAGGGCGGGCCCGTCGATGGCGACCGCCCCCATCGCGGCGATGTGCGCCTTCGTCGTGCCGTACCCGTCGGCCGCCAGGCCGATCACCGCGGCGAACGCGGCGACCAGCGCGACGACGGTCAGGAAGATCTGCGTGTGGTAGCGGGCCCGGCGCGGCACGAAGGCCTCGACGAGCACGCCCAGTACGGCGACTCCGATCACGATCAGGACCGGGGTCAGCTGGGTGTACTCGATGACCGGTGCCTTGAACTTCTCGTCCGGCGCGGCCGATGTCACCCCGCCCGCCATCGTCCACAGGCTGTGGACAGCTGTTGCGCTCACTTGACGGCCTCCACCTCGGGCTGCGGGTCCTTCTTCTGTACGTCCGACATGGTGTGTTTCACCGCGGGGTTGACGATCTCGGTGAGCGGCTTCGGGTAGACGCCCAGGAAGATCAGCAGCGCGATCAGCGGGAGGACCACCACCAGCTCACGGACCTTGAGGTCCGCCATGCCCTGGACCTCGGCCTTGACCGGTCCCGTCATCGTCCGCTGGTAGAGCACCAGGACGTAGATCGCGGCGAGCACGATCCCGGTGGTGGCGATGATGCCGGCCACCGGATAGGCGGAGAACACGCCGACCAGGACCAGGAACTCACTGACGAACGGGGCGAGCCCCGGCAGCGACAGGGTGGCCAGACCGCCGATCAGGAAGGTGCCGGCCAGGATCGGCGCCACCTTCTGGACTCCGCCGTAGTCGGAGATGAGCCGCGAGCCGCGCCGGGTGATCAGGAAGCCCGCCACCAGCATCAGCGCGGCCGTCGAGATGCCGTGGTTGATCATGTAGAGCGTCGCGCCCGACTGGCCCTGGCTCGTCATCGCGAAGATGCCGAGGACGATGAAGCCGAAGTGCGAGATCGACGCGTAGGCGATCAGCCGCTTGATGTCGCGCTGGCCGACGGCGAGCAGCGCCCCGTACACGATGCTGATCAGCGCCAGGACCAGGATCACCGGGGTGGCCCACTTGCTGGCCTCCGGGAAGAGCTGGAGGCAGAAGCGCAGCATCGCGAAGGTGCCGACCTTGTCGACGACCGCGGTGAGCAGCACGGCGACCGGGGAGGTCGCCTCGCCCATGGCGTTGGGCAGCCAGGTGTGCAGCGGCCACAGCGGGGCCTTCACCGCGAAGGCGAAGAAGAACCCGAGGAAGAGCCAGCGCTCGGTGCTGGTCGCCATGGAGAACGTGCCGTTGGCGCGGGCCTCCGCGATCTCGGAGAGCGAGAACGTCCCCGCGACCGTGTAGAGCCCGATCACCGCGGCCAGCATGATGAGGCCGCCGACCAGGTTGTAGAGGAGGAACTTCACGGCCGCGTACGAGCGTTGCGCAGAGGCGTTCTCGTCGCCGCCACCGGCCGCGGCGGCTGCCGCGGAGGAGGTGGCGCGGTCACCGAAGCCGCCGATGAGGAAGTACATCGGGATGAGCATGGCTTCGAAGAGGATGTAGAAGACGAAGACGTCGGTGGCCTCGAAGGAGAGGATCACCATCGCTTCGGTCATCAGCATCAGGGCGAAGAAGCCCTGGGTGGGCCGCCAGCGTCGGCTCTGGTTCTCCAGGGGATCGGCGTCGTGCCAGCCCGCCAGGATGATGAAGGGCATGAGCAGGGCGGTGAGCGCCATGAGCGCCACCCCGATGCCGTCCACCCCGAGTTCGTACCGGACGCCGAAGTCCTTGATCCAGGCGTGCGATTCGGTGAGCTGGAAGCGGCTGCCGCCGGGTTCGAAGCGGGCGAGCACGATGCCCGCGAGCACCAGGGTGCCCAGTGAGAAGAGCAGTGCCAGCCATTTGGCGGCGGTGCGCCGTGCGGCCGGGACGGCGGCGGTGGCGATCGCGCCGATCGCCGGGAGCACCGCCGTCGCTGTCAGGAGGGGAAAGGACATGTGATCAGACCGCCCTCATCAGCAGGGTCGCGGCGATGAGAACCGCCGTACCGCCGAACATCGAGACCGCGTAGGAGCGGGCGTAGCCGTTCTGCAGTTTGCGCAGCCGGCCGGAGAGCCCGCCCATGGAGGCGGCCGTGCCGTTGACGACCCCGTCGACCAGGGTGTGGTCCACGTAGACCAGGGAGCGGGTGAGGTGCTCGCCGCCGCGGACCAGGACCACGTGGTTGAAGTCGTCCTGGAGGAGATCGCGGCGGGCGGCCCGGGTGAGCAGCGAGCCGCGCGGGGCGACCGCAGGCACGGGCTTGCGCCCGTACATCAGCCAGGCGATGCCGACTCCGATGACCAGCACCACCATGGTGGCGGCGGTGACGGTGGTCGCGCTGACCGGGGCGTCTCCGTGGGAGTGACCGGTGACCGGCTCCAGCCAGTGCAGGAAGCGGTCACCGATGGAGAAGAAGCCACCGGCGAAGACCGAACCGAAGGCCAGCACGATCATGGGGATCGTCATGGACTTCGGGGACTCGTGCGGATGCGGCTCGTGGCCCTCCGCGTCGGGGACCCAGCGCTTCTCGCCGAAGAACGTCAGCAGCATCACGCGCGTCATGTAGAACGCGGTGATCGCGGCGCCCAGCAGGGTGACCGCGCCGAGGATCCAGCCCTCGGTGCCGCCCTTGGCGAAGGCGGCTTCGATGATCTTGTCCTTGGAGAAGAAGCCGGACAGTCCGGGGAAGCCGATGATCGCGAGGTAGCCGAGGCCGAAGGTGACGAAGGTGACCGGCATGTACTTCCGCAGTCCGCCGAACTTCCTCATGTCGACCTCGTCGTTCATGCCGTGCATGACCGAACCGGCGCCGAGGAAGAGCCCGGCCTTGAAGAAGCCGTGCGTCACCAGGTGCATGATCGCGAAGACGTAGCCGATCGGGCCGAGCCCGGCGGCCAGGATCATGTAGCCGATCTGCGACATCGTCGAGCCGGCGAGGGCCTTCTTGATGTCGTCCTTCGCGCAACCGACGATCGCCCCGAAGATCAGGGTGACCGCGCCGACGACCACGACGACCAGCTGTGCGTCCGGGGCGGCGTTGAAGATCGCGCCGGACCGGACGATGAGGTAGACGCCCGCGGTCACCATGGTGGCGGCGTGGATCAGGGCCGAGACCGGGGTCGGGCCCTCCATCGCGTCACCCAGCCAGGACTGCAGCGGCACCTGGGCGGACTTGCCGCAGGCGGCGAGGAGCAGCATCAGGCCGATCGCCGTCAGCTTGCCCTCGGTCGCGCCGCCGGTCGCCTCCAGGACGGGGCCGAAGGCGAAGGTGCCGAAGGTGGTGAACATCAGCATGATCGCGATCGACAGGCCCATGTCACCGACCCGGTTGACCAGGAAGGCCTTCTTCGCGGCGGTGGCCGCGCTGGGCTTGTGCTGCCAGAAGCCGATGAGCAGGTACGACGCCAGACCGACGCCCTCCCACCCGACGTACAGCAGCAGGTAGTTGTCGGCGATGACCAGGATCAGCATCGCCGCGAGGAAGAGGTTCAGATAGCCGAAGAAGCGGCGCCGGCGCTCGTCGTGCGCCATGTAGCCGATCGAGTAGATGTGGATCAGCGTGCCCACACCGGTGATCAGCAGCACGAACGTCATCGACAGCTGGTCGAGCTGGAAGGCCACATCGGCCTGGAAGCCCTCGACCGGAATCCAGCTGAACAGCTTCTGGTGCAGGGCCCGGTCGTCCGCACCCTTCCCCAGCATGTCGAGGAAGAGCACCACGCCGATGACGAAGGAGGCGCCGGCGAGCAGGGTGCCGAGATAGTGGCCCACGCGGTCAAGGCGCCGGCCGCCGCAGAGCAGCACCGCCGCTCCGAGCAGGGGCGCCGCGACAAGCAGCGCAATCAGGTTCTCCACGGTTCCTAGCTCCCCTTACAGCTTCATCAGGCTGGCGTCGTCGACCGAGGCCGAGTGGCGGGAACGGAACAGCGACACGATGATCGCGAGCCCGACGACGACCTCCGCGGCGGCGACGACCATCGTGAAGAAGGCGATGATCTGGCCGTCGAGGTTGCCGTGCATGCGGGAGAAGGTGACGAACGCGAGGTTGCAGGCGTTGAGCATCAGCTCCACGCACATGAACACCACGATCGCGTTCCGCCTGATCAGCACTCCGGACGCGCCGATGGTGAACAGCAGTGCGGCGAGATAGAGGTAGTTGACCGGGTTCACTTGGCGACCTCCTCCTCTTCTTCTGCGGTGTCCCGGCCGAGCCGTTCGCCGGAGCGCTGCTCCAGCGCCTTGAGCTCGGCCAGCGACTCGTTGGACACATCGCGCATCTGGCCGCGCTTGCGCAGCGTCTGCATCACGGTGAGTTCGGACGGGGTGCCGTCGGGGAGCAGACCGGCGATGTCCACGGCGTTGTGCCGGGCGTAGACGCCGGGGGCGGGCAGCGGCGGCAGGTGGCTGCCGCGTACGCGGTCCTCGGACATCTCCCGCTGGGTCTTGGCCCGTTCGGTGCGCTCGCGGTGCGTGAGCACCATCGCGCCGACGGTCGCGGTGATCAGCAGGGCGCCGGTGATCTCGAAGGCGAAGACGTACTTGGTGAAGATGAGGCTGGCGAGCCCCTCCACGTTTCCGCCGTGCTCGGCGTTGGCGGTGCCGAGCCCGTTGAAGCTGTTCAGCGAGGCGTTGCCGATGCCGGCGATCAGGAGGACGCCGAAGCCGAGGCCGCAGCCGATGGCCAGCCAGCGCTGGCCCTTGAGGGTCTCCTTGAGGGAGTCCGCCGCCGTGACGCCGACGAGCATGACCACGAAGAGGAACAGCATCATGATCGCGCCGGTGTAGACGACGACCTGGACGATGCCCAGGAAGTACGCCCCGTTGGCGAGGTAGAAGACCGCCAGGATGATCATGGTTCCGGCGAGGCTGAGCGCACTGTGCACGGCCCTCCTCATCAGGACGGTGGACAAGGCGCCGATCACGGCGACGGTGCCGAGCACCCAGAACTGGACGGCCTCGCCCGTGGACGTCTGGGAGGCCGCTGCGGCCAGGCCGGTCATGCGTCCACCTCCGAGCCGTTGCTCTCGTGCGCGTCCTCTGCGGGCTTCTCGCCCTTGGAGACGGCGACCTGACGCTCCGTACCGGGGGCGACCTCGGTCACCAGGCCCCGGTAGTAGTCCTGTTCGTCCGTGCCGGGGAAGATCGCGTGCGGGCTGTCGACCATGCCTTCCTCCAGGCCCGCGAGCAGCTCGTCCTTGGTGTAGATGAGGCTCTCGCGGGTGGTGTTGGCGAGCTCGAACTCGTTGGTCATCGTCAGCGCCCGGGTCGGGCAGGCCTCGATGCACAGTCCGCACAGGATGCAGCGCGCGTAGTTGATCTGGTAGACGCGGCCGTAGCGCTCCCCCGGGGAGTAGCGCTCCTCCTCGGTGTTGTCCGCGCCCTCTACGTAGATCGCGTCCGCCGGACAGGCCCAGGCGCACAGCTCGCAGCCGATGCACTTCTCCAGGCCGTCCGGATGGCGGTTGAGCTGGTGCCGGCCGTGGAAGCGCGGCGCCGTCACCTTCGGCGTCTCCGGATACTGCTCGGTCAGCCGCTTCTTGAACATGGCCTTGAAGGTCACGCCGAAGCCGGCCACCGGATTCTGGAACTTGTCCTCCGAGGACTGCGGGGACTGGGCGGACCCGCCGGCCCCCGAACCCCCGGAAGCCACGCTCGACCCCGTCGGCCCGGCGGCCTTCGGGGGCCTCTCGGACCCCCGCGACTCAGGCAGTTCAGACATGGTCGGCCTCCTTTCCGTCACTCGGATTTCCGTCACTCTGAGTATCCACCCCGCCACTGACAACGAGCTCGCGCTCACGGCGCGGCACTCGCCTCGGCACCGGCGGCAGGCTCTGTCCGGGCAGTGGCGGCACCGGGAATCCGCCCGCCATTGGGTCGAACGCGGGCTCCGGTTCCCGTTCCGCCTCGGCGGCCCGGCCCTTCTTGTCGCGGAACATGTCGACGACGAAGGAGATCAGCAGGATCGCGATCACGGCCCCGGCCACGTAGAGCAGGATCTTCGAGTAGTCGTAGCCCTCGTTGCGCAGCGCCCGCACCGTGGCGACCAGCATCAGCCAGACCACGGAGACCGGGATCAGGACCTTCCAGCCCAGCTTCATCAGCTGGTCGTAGCGGACGCGGGGCAGCGTGCCGCGCAGCCAGATGAAGAAGAACAGCAGCAGCTGGACCTTGAGGACGAACCAGAGCATCGGCCACCAGCCGTGGTTCGCGCCCTCCCAGAAGGTGCTGATCGGCCACGGGGCCCGCCAGCCGCCCAGGAACAGGGTGATGGAGACCGCGGAGACGGTGACCATGTTGACGTACTCGGCGAGCATGAACATCGCGAACTTGATGGACGAGTACTCGGTGTTGAAGCCGCCGACCAGGTCGCCCTCTGACTCGGGCATGTCGAACGGGGCGCGGTTGGTCTCACCGACCATCGTGATGATGTAGATGATGAACGAGACCGGCAGCAGCAGGATGAACCAGCGGTCCTGCTGCGCCTCCACGATCTTCGAGGTCGACATCGACCCGGAGTAGAGGAACACCGAGGCGAACGCGGCGCCCATCGCGATCTCGTAGCTGATCATCTGCGCGCACGAGCGCAGACCGCCGAGCAGTGGGTACGTCGATCCGGAGGACCAGCCCGCCAGCACGATGCCGTAGATCCCGACCGAGGCGACCGCGAGGACGTAGAGCATCGCGATCGGCAGGTCGGTGAGCTGCATCGCCGTACGGTGGCCGAAGATCGAGACCTCGTTGCCGGACGGGCCGAACGGGATCACCGCGATCGCCATGAACGCCGGTACGGCGGCGACGATCGGGGCGAGGATGTAGACGACCTTGTCCGCCCGCTTGACGACCAGGTCCTCCTTGAGCATCAGCTTGATGCCGTCGGCCAGCGACTGGAGCATGCCCCAGGGGCCGTGCCGGTTGGGACCGATGCGCAGCTGCATCCAGGCGACGACCTTGCGCTCCCACACGATGGAGAAGAGCACGGTCACCATCAGGAACGCGAAGCAGAAGACCGCCTTGACGACGACGAGCCACCAGGGGTCGGTGCCGAACATCGACAGGTCCTCGGCGGCGAGCACCGCGCCGTGCGGGGCCGCGGCCAGTTGAGCGAGGGCAGTCACGCTCGCACCTCCGGTGTCTCGTCGGGAGTACCCGGTGCGGCGGGACCGATCCGCACCAGACCGCCGGGCTGGGCGCCGGTGGTGGCCGGCACGCCCCGTCCGGTGGAGTTCAGCGGCACCCAGACCACCCGGTCCGGCATGTCGGTGACCTGGAGCGGGAGTTCGACGCTCCCGGCCGGTCCGCTGACGGCCAGCAGGTCGCCGTCCTTGACGCCGGTCTCGGCGGCGGTGACGGCGGAGAGCCGGGCGACGGCGGCGTGCCGCGTCCCGGCCAGCGCCGTGTCACCCTCCTGGAGCCGGCCCAGGTCGAGCAGCATCCGGTGGCCCGCGAGGACCGCCTCGCCGTCGCCGGGCCTGGGCAGCGGCTGGGACGCCGCACGCGGGTCGTCCGCGTGCGCGCCCTGCCACCCGCCGAGCCGGTCCAGCTCGCGGCGGACCGACTTGAGGTCCGGCAGCGCGAAGTGGACGTCCATGGCGTCGGCCAGCATGTGCAGCACCCGGGCGTCGCCCGGCGCGAGGGTCCGGGTCATCTGCTCCGGCTTGAGCGCGGCCTCGAACATCCGCGCCCTGCCCTCCCAGTTGAGGAAGGTGCCGGACTTCTCCGCGACCGCGGCCACCGGGAACACCACGTCGGCGCGGTCCGTGACCTCGCTGGGGCGCAGCTCCAGCGAGACCAGGAAGCCGACCCGGTCCAGGGCCTCCAGGGCCACGGCGGGATCGGGCAGGTCCGCGGTCTCGACCCCGGCGACGAGCAACGCGCCCAGTTCACCGGAGGCCGCGGCCTCGATGATCTGGCCGGTGTCGCGGCCGAACCGGGACGGGAGTTCGGCGACGCGCCACAGGGCCGCCACCTCGTCCCTGGCCCTCGGGTCTGTGGCCGGGCGGCCGCCGGGCAGCAGCGACGGGAGCGCGCCCGCCTCCACCGCGCCGCGCTCGCCGGCCCGGCGCGGAATCCACACCAGGGTGGCGCCGGTGGCGGTGGCGGCCCGTACCGCGGCGCTCAGCCCGCCCGGTACTCCGGCCAGCCGCTCCCCCACCACGATCAGGGCGCCTTCGCCGCGCAGCGCCTCGGCCGCGGCGGCTCCGTCACCGTCCAGGCCGACGCCGCCCGCGATCGCGTCCAGCCACTCCGTCTCGGTACCGGGGGCGGCCGGCAGCAGGGTGCCGCCCGCCTTGGTGAGCCCTCGGGTGGCGTGCGAGGCGATCCCGAAGGTCCGCTGACCGCTCTTGCGGCTGGCCTTGCGCAGCCGCAGGAAGACGCCGGGCGCCTCCTCCTCCGACTCGAAGCCGACCAGCAGCACGGCCGGGGCCTTCTCCAGCGAGGTGTACGTGACCCCGACGCCGTCCAGGTCGCGGCCGCGCCCGGCGACGCGGGCGGCCAGGAAGTCGCCCTCCTCGCTGCTGTGCACCCGGGCCCGGAAGTCGATGTCGTTGGTGTCCAGGGCGATCCGGGCGAACTTGCTGTACGCGTAGGCGTCCTCGACGGTCAGCCGGCCGCCCGTGAGGACCCCGGCCCTGCCGCGGGCGGCGGCGAGCCCGGCGGCCGCCGCTTCCAGCGCCTCCGGCCAGCTCGCCGGCTCCAGCTCACCGGACTCGCCCCGTACCAGCGGGGTGGTGAGCCGGTCGCGCTGCTGGGCGTAGCGGAAGCCGAAGCGGCCCTTGTCGCAGAGCCACTCCTCGTTGACCTCCGGGTCGTTGGAGGCGAGCCGCCGCATGACCTTGCCGCGCCGGTGGTCGGTCCGCGTCGCGCAGCCGCCGGCACAGTGCTCGCACACCGAGGGCGAGGACACCAGGTCGAAGGGGCGGGAGCGGAACCGGTACGCCGCCGAGGTCAGCGCCCCGACCGGGCAGATCTGGATGGTGTTGCCGGAGAAGTAGGACTCGAACGGGTCGCCCTCGCCGGTGCCGACCTGCTGGAGTGCGCCGCGCTCGATCAGCTCGATCATCGGGTCGCCCGCCACCTGGTTGGAGAACCGGGTGCAGCGCGCGCAGAGCACGCACCGCTCACGGTCCAGCAGCACCTGGGCGGAGATCGGGACGGGCTTCTCGAAGGTGCGCTTCTTCCCGTCGAAGCGGGAGTCGGCGCCGCCGTGCGACATCGCCTGGTTCTGCAGGGGGCACTCGCCGCCCTTGTCGCAGACCGGGCAGTCCAGCGGGTGGTTGATGAGCAGGAGCTCCATCACCCCCTTCTGGGCCTTCTCCGCGACGGGCGAGGTGATCTGCGACTTGACGACCATGCCGTCGGTGCAGGTGATGGTGCAGGACGCCATCGGCTTGCGCTGGCCCTCGACCTCGACGATGCACTGGCGGCAGGCGCCGGCCGGGTCGAGGAGCGGGTGGTCGCAGAAGCGCGGGATCTCGATGCCGAGGAGTTCGGCGGCCCGGATGACCAGGGTGCCCTTGGGCACGCTGATCTCGATGCCGTCGATGGTCAGCGTGACGAGGTCCTCGGGCGGGAGAGCCGCCTCGCCGCCCCCGGAGGGCGCACTCGTGGTGACTGTCATGCGTTCACCCCCCGGTGAGCGTTCTTGTCGTCTTTGTCGTCGGCCCAGACGGTCGACTTGGCGGGATCGAAGGGGCAGCCCTGGCCCGTGATGTGCTGCTCGTACTCCTCGCGGAAGTACTTGAGCGAGGAGAAGATCGGTGAGGCGGCGCCGTCACCGAGGGCGCAGAACGACTTGCCGTTGATGTTGTCGGCGATGTCGTTCAGCTTGTCCAGGTCGGACATCTGCCCCTTGCCGGCCTCGATGTCGCGGAGCAACTGGACGAGCCAGTAGGTGCCTTCGCGACAGGGCGTGCACTTGCCGCAGGACTCGTGGGCGTAGAACTCGGTCCACCGGGTGACGGCCCGCACCACGCAGGTCGTCTCGTCGAAGCACTGGAGCGCCTTGGTGCCGAGCATGGAACCGGCGGCGCCGACGCCCTCGTAGTCGAGGGGCACGTCGAGGTGTTCTTCGGTGAACATCGGGGTGGAGGAGCCGCCCGGGGTCCAGAACTTGAGCCGGTGGCCGGGGCGCATGCCGCCGCTGATGTCGAGGAGCTGGCGCAGGGTGACGCCGAGCGGGGCCTCGTACTGGCCGGGTCCCGCGACGTGTCCGCTGAGCGAGTAGAGCGTGAAGCCCGGGGACTTCTCGCTGCCCATCGACTTGAACCAGTCCTTGCCCTTGTTCAGGATCGCGGGAACCGAGGCGATGGACTCGACGTTGTTCACCACAGTGGGGCAGGCGTACAGACCGGCGACCGCGGGGAAGGGCGGCCGCAGCCGGGGCTGGCCGCGCCGTCCTTCGAGGGAGTCGAGCAGCGCCGTCTCCTCACCGCAGATGTAGGCGCCGGCACCCGCGTGCACGGTGAGTTCCAGATCGAGACCGGAGCCCAGGATGTCCTTGCCGAGATAGCCCGCCTCGTACGCCTCGCGCACGGCCTCGTGCAGCCGCCGCAGTACGGGGACGACCTCGCCGCGCAGGTAGATGAAGGCGTGCGAGGAGCGGATCGCGTAGCAGGCGATCACGATGCCTTCGATGAGGCTGTGCGGGTTGGCGAAGAGGAGCGGGATGTCCTTGCAGGTCCCCGGCTCCGACTCGTCGGCGTTGACCACCAGGTAGTGCGGTTTGCCGTCGCCCTGCGGGATGAACTGCCACTTCATCCCGGTGGGGAAGCCCGCGCCGCCCCGGCCGCGCAGACCGGAGTCCTTGACGTAGGCGATGAGGTCGTCCGGGGGCATGGCGAGGGCCTTGCGCAGTCCCTCGTACCCCTCGTGGCGGCGGTAGGTCTCCAGGGTCCAGGACTCGGGCTCGTCCCAGAAGGCGGACAGGACCGGTGCCAGAAGCTTCTCGGGGCTGGTCCCGTTCTTGTCGATTTCGGCGGCCAACGTCATCACTCCCCCTCCTCGGCTGCGGGACCGGCCGGGTGGTCCGGGTCGGATGCCGAGGTCTCTTGTGGTGCGTCGTGGGAGCTGAGGTGTTCGGCACCCTTCTGCGGTTCGTCGCGCGGGGCCGCGTCACGCGGGGCTTCGCCGCGCGGGCTGACCACGCGGGGCTGCGGCGTGGCCTCACCCTTGGCCAGCTTCAAACCGATCAGCGAGGCGGGTCCGGCGCCGCCGGTCGCCTCGACCGCGCCGGGGCGCTCGTCGGGGAAACCGGCCAGTATCCGGGCGGTGTCCTTGTACGAGCACAGCGGGGCGCCGCGGGTCGGCTCGACGGTGCGTCCGGCGATCAGGTCGTCGACGAGCCGCGTCGCGCTCTCGGGCGTCTGGTTGTCGAAGAACTCCCAGTTCACCATCACGACGGGCGCGAAGTCGCAGGCCGCGTTGCACTCGATGTGTTCGAGGGTGACCTTGCCGTCCTCCGTCGTCTCGTCGTTGCCGACGCCGAGGTGCTCCTTGAGCCGGTCGAAGATCGCGTCGCCGCCCATCACCGCGCAGAGCGTGTTGGTGCAGACGCCGACCTGGTAGTCGCCGCTGGGCCTGCGCCGGTACATCGAGTAGAAGGTGGCGACCGCGGTGACCTCTGCGGTGGTGAGGCCGAGCTGCTCGGCGCAGAACGCCATGCCCGTACGGGAGACGAACCCCTCCTCCGACTGCACCAGGTGCAGCAGCGGGAGCAGCGCGGAGCGGCTGCCGGGGTAGCGGGCGATCACCTCCTTCGCGTCCGCTTCGAGCCTGGCGCGCACCTCGGCCGGGTAGGCGGGGGCGGGGAGCTGCGGCATCCCCAGACTGACTTCGCTGCGTGCTTCGGTCACCGGTCGACGCCTCCCATCACGGGGTCGATGGACGCGACGGCGACGATGACGTCAGCGACCTGGCCGCCCTCGCACATCGCCGCCATGGCCTGGAGGTTGGTGAAGGACGGGTCGCGGAAGTGGACCCGGTAGGGGCGGGTGCCACCGTCGGAGACGACGTGCACGCCGAGTTCGCCCTTGGGCGATTCGACGGCGGTGTACGCCTGCCCGGCGGGGACCCGGAATCCCTCGGTCACCAGCTTGAAGTGGTGGATCAGGGCCTCCATGGAGGTGCCCATGATCTTCCTGATGTGGTCGAGCGAGTTGCCGAGTCCGTCCGGTCCGAGCGCGAGCTGCGCGGGCCAGGCGATCTTCTTGTCGGCGACCATGACCGGTCCCGGCTCCAGCCGGTCGATGCACTGCTCGATGATCCGCAGCGACTGCCGCATCTCCTCAAGACGGACGAGGAAGCGGCCGTAGGAGTCGCAGCTGTCGGCCGTGGGGACGTCGAACTCGTAGTCCTCGTACCCGCAGTAGGGATCGGTCTTGCGCAGGTCGTGCGGGAGTCCGGCGGAGCGCAGGACGGGACCGGTGGCGCCGAGCGCCATGCAGCCGGTCAGGTCGAGGTAGCCGACGTCCTGCATGCGGGCCTTGAAGATGGGGTTGCCGGTGGCGAGCTTGTCGTACTCCGGCAGGTTCTTCTTCATGGTCTTCACGAATTCGCGCAGGTGGTCGACCGTGCCCGGCGGCAGGTCCTGGGCGAGCCCGCCGGGCCGGACGAACGCGTGGTTCATCCGGAGTCCGGTGATCAGCTCGAAGAGGTCGAGAACGAGTTCACGATCGCGGAAGCCGTAGATCATGATCGTCGTGGCGCCGAGCTCCATGCCGCCGGTGGCGATGCACACCAGGTGCGAGGAGAGCCGGTTGAGCTCCATCAGCAGCACGCGCAGGACGGTCGCCCGGTCGGGGATCTGGTCCTCGATGCCGAGGAGCTTCTCCACCCCCAGGCAGTACGCCGTCTCGTTGAAGAACGGCGTGAGGTAGTCCATGCGCGTGACGAAGGTGGTGCCCTGCGTCCAGTTCCGGAATTCGAGGTTCTTCTCGATGCCGGTGTGGAGGTAGCCGATGCCGCAGCGGGCCTCGGTGACGGTCTCGCCGTCGATCTCCAGGATCAGCCGGAGCACCCCGTGCGTGGACGGGTGCTGGGGGCCCATGTTGACGATGATGCGCTCGTCGTCGGACTTGGCCGCCGATTCGACGACCTCGTCCCAGTCGCCGCCGGTGACTGTATATACAGTCCCCTCGGTCGTGGCCCTGGGCGTTGCGTGGGGAGTGGTCATCAGGAGTACGACCTCCGCTGGTCCGGAGCCGGGATCTGGGCGCCCTTGTACTCGACGGCGATGCCGCCGAGCGGGTAGTCCTTGCGCTGCGGGAAGCCCTGCCAGTCGTCCGGCATCATGATCCGGGTGAGGGCGGGATGCCCGTCGAAGACGAGCCCGAAGAAGTCGTACGTCTCGCGCTCGTGCCAGTCGTTGGTCGGGTAGACCGCGACGAGCGACGGGATGTGCGGATCGCTGTCCGGCGCGGACACCTCCAGCCGGATGAGCCGGCCGTGGGTGAGCGAGCGCAGGTGGTAGACGGCGTGCAGCTCGCGCCCCTTGTCACCGAGGAAGTGGACGCCGCTCACCCCCGTACAGAGCTCGAAGCGCAGTGCCGGGTCGTCGCGCAGGGTCTTCGCGACGGTGGGCAGGTGCTCGCGGGCGATGTGGAAGGTGAGCTCGTCGCGGTCCACGACGGTCTTCTCGATGGCGTTGTCCGGGAGGAGACCCTGTTCCTCCAGGGCCCCTTCGAGCTCGTCGGCCACCTCGTCGAACCAGCCGCCGTACGGGCGCGAGGTGGCGCCCGGCAGCGTGACGGTACGGACGAGCCCGCCGTAGCCGGAGGTGTCGCCGCCGTTGTTGGCGCCGAACATGCCCTTGCGTACGCCGATGACCTCGCCGGTCTCGTCGCGCGGGGAGGGGACGCCGTTGGCGCCGGGCTCCTGCTCGCTCATCGAAGCAGCCCCTTCATCTCGATCAGGGGCAGTGCGTTGAGCGCCGCTTCCTCCGCCTCGCGGGCGGCCTCCTCCGCGTTGACCCCGAGCTTGGAGCCCTGGATCTTCTGGTGGAGCTTGAGGATCGCGTCGATCAGCATCTCGGGACGCGGCGGGCAACCCGGCAAATAGATATCAACCGGCACAATATGATCAACACCCTGAACAATGGCGTAATTATTGAACATCCCGCCCGATGACGCGCAAACCCCCATGGAGATGACCCACTTGGGGTTCGGCATCTGGTCGTAGACCTGCCGCAGGACGGGCGCCATCTTCTGGCTGACCCGTCCCGCCACGATCATCAGGTCCGCCTGCCGCGGCGATCCGCGGAAGACCTCCATCCCGAACCGGGCCAGGTCGTAGCGACCTGCCCCGGTCGTCATCATCTCGATGGCGCAGCAGGCGAGGCCGAAGGTGGCCGGGAAGACGGAGGACTTCCGTACCCAGCCGGCGGCCTGCTCGACAGTGGTCAGCACGAAGCCGCTGGGCAGCTTCTCTTCGAGTCCCATAAGTGCCCCTCAGCCCCTCAGTCCCATTCCAGGCCGCCCCGACGCCACACATACGCGTAGGCGACGAAGACGGTGAGCACGAAGAGCAGCATCTCGACGAGCCCGAAGATCCCCAGGGCGTCGAAGGTGACCGCCCAGGGATAGAGGAAGACGATCTCGATGTCGAAGACGATGAAGAGCATCGCCGTCAGGTAGTACTTGATCGGGAAACGGCCGCCTCCGGCTGGAGTGGGGGTGGGTTCGATACCGCACTCGTACGCTTCCTGCTTCGCCCGGTTGTAGCGCTTGGGGCCGATAAGCGTGGCGCTGACCACGGAGAAGATCGCAAACCCCGCCCCGAGGGCGCCGAGCACGAGGATGGGCGCGTAGGCATTCACGCTCCTCGCTCCTTCCAGTCGTCCTTGACCGTTGGACCGCATCGGGCGATCTGGCTCGCCACCTCACCAAGATCGTGCACATGTGAGGCAGTTCACAAGCCCGACTGCCCCGCATCCTATGCCCGCCGTCCTGTGATCTGCGACACGGGGTACGACAACGCCTTTGTGATCTCCACCACCTGACGAACGATCATGAAGTCGGATGAGCGGTGATCTTCATACACGAAGCGGCCGAGTGATCACGAGACGTGACATCCGGTGCCGTCATGGCTGGTCAAAGAGGTGTTGCCCTATCAAGAGATGGTGGCTACAGCAAAATTGGCGATGGACGCGATGCGGTGATATAGGGATCTGCCCCACTCTGGGTACGGGGGCGGGCCACCGAGGTCGCCGGAGGGCGGCCAGAGGGCCGCCGGGGAGAGGGCCGGGGGTCGCCCCGAGATGACGCGATGAACGAAACGCAAGCATCCGGACATCAATCCACTACCGGCCACTTTCGGGCGAATGGGTCATCGCGCACGCCCAGTTCAGCACCCGCTCCACACCTCTCGCGCGAGGCGCTCGTATGCCCATCACGCCGAGACCATGCTGTGACCTGCGTCACTCAACCATCGCCGCCACACAAGCGGGCTTGGCCAACGGTGTGAACGGATGGTAAGTGACGGGCAATTCGGGCGTATTGCCGAAAACCCGTGATCACAGCCGTGATCACGTCTGCCCGATTTGCCCGTTAGGGCGTCAATAAAGGCCGCCGGAAAGCGGATTCACAGATTCCGGACGTAACTGTGTCGCAACACACGTTTCTTGATGGGACCCCTGGGGCCCTGATAGCGCTAGTACCCATGTCCCACACCGCTCTCATACCCAGCCACCGGAAGCCCCGCCAGAGCGCCTCGAAGACGGCGCTGCGGGCCGGAGTTGCCGGTGGCGTCCTCAGCACCATCGCGGTCGCAGGCGCTGCCGGTCCGGCCCAGGCCGAGCCGGTGACCCAGACCATCGAGATGCCCACCATCACGGCCGGCCTCTCCACCACCGTCGCGGCGTCCGCGGAGGCCACGCAGCAGGTCGCCCTCGACCTGGAGACGCAGGCCAGCGAGGACGCGGCAGCCGCTACCGCTGCCAAGGCCGCCAAGAAGGCCAAGGCAGAGGCCGTCCGCAAGGCAGAGGCCAAGAAGAAGGCCGAGGCCGCCGCGAAGGCAGAGGCAGAGGCCAAGGCGGAGGCCGCCGAGCGCGCCTCCCGCTCCACCGAGCGCACGACGCTCAGCGCCCCCTCGGGCTCCTCCTCTTCCGGCTCCTCGGTGTCGACCGCCTCCGCACCGGCCTCCTCCTCCGCATCGGGCTCCGCGGCCTCGGTCGTCTCGTTCGTGCAGATGCAGGTGGGCGACGCGTACGTGTCCGGCGGCACCGGCCCCAACTCCTGGGACTGCTCCGGCCTCGTCCAGGCCGCGTTCCGCACGGTGGGCGTCGACCTGCCGCGCGTCTCGCAGAGCCAGTCGACCGCGGGCACCCAGGTCGGGCTCGGCAACCTCCAGCCGGGCGACATCCTGTACTGGGGCGGCGCGGGCAGCGCGTACCACGTCGGGGTCTACGTGGGCGGCGGCCAGTTCGTCGGCGCGCAGAACTCCTCGACCGGCGTGGTGCAGCGCCCGCTGGACTACGACATGCCGACGGGCGCGGTCCGCGTCCTCTGATTCGGATCACCTGAGTTCACGGATTCACAAGCGCCTCGGCGCACCTCGAATGGCCGTCGCTCCCCCGCTCGGGAGCACGGCCGTTCGGCGTTTCCGGGGGCCGTCTCCGGCGGGAACCCGACGTCACCGCCGCTGGGCGACGCTGACGTCGGGAACCTGCCGGACACCGGCCGCACGCGCTTGTGAACTGGAGCGAACAGCCCAGCCCGCGAGCACAGGACGGCCCACCATGCCCGGCACAGCCACCGCCACCACCGACACCCCGCCCCGCACGCCCTTACGCGGCCGGTGGGCCGTGTCCGCGATGACGCTGGCCCTCTTCGCCATCGTCACCACCGAGATCCTGCCGATCGGCCTCCTCACCCCGATCGGGGCCGAGTTCGGCGTCGCGGACGGCACGGCGGGCCTGATGATGACGATGCCCGGCCTCCTCGCCGCCGTCGCCGCCCCGACGGTGACCCTCGCGACGGCCCGCGTCGACCGCAGGCTGATGCTCTGCGCCCTGGTCCTGCTGCTCGCGGTGGCCAACTTCCTCACCGCCGCCGCGACGGCCTACTGGCTGGTGCTGGTCGCCCGGGTGCTCGTCGGCATCACCATCGGCGGCTTCTGGTCGATCGGCGTCGGGCTGGCAGGCCGCCTGGTCGGCCCCGCGTCGGCCGGACGGGCGACGGCGGTCGTCTTCGCGGCCGTCCCCCTCGGTTCGGTCCTCGGCGTCCCCGCCGGCACACTCGTCGGCGATCTGGCGGGCTGGCGCACCGCGTTCGCCGCGCTGGGGCTGCTGAGCACCGGCGCACTGGCCCTGCTGCTCCTGACGCTCCCCGCCCTGCCCCCGGCCGAGATCACCCGCCCCTCGGTGCTCCGCGCCCTGCTGCGCACCACGGGCACCCGGTACGCGCTGCTGATGACGTTCCTCATCGTCATGGCGCATTTCGCCACGTACACCTACGTAACCCCCTTTCTCCACCAGGTCACCGGCACCGATCCGGCCCGGATCACCGGGTACTTGCTGATCTACGGCGCCGCCGGGGTGGCCGGCAACTTCATCGGAGGCGCACTGGTCACCCGCGCGCCCCGCCTCGCCTTCGGCGCGGCCGCCGCGACGATCGCCGCCGCGACCGCCCTGCTCCCCGTCCTGGGCCGCACCGACGCGGGCGCCCTCGCGCTGCTCGTCGTCTGGGGACTCGGCTACGGCGCGGTCCCGGTCTGCTCCCAGACCTGGTTCGCCCGCGCGGCCCCCCAGGCACCCGAGGCCGCCACGGTCCTGTTCACCGCGTCCTTCCAGGCAACCCTCGCCGCCGGCGCGCTGACGGGCGGCGCGGTCGTCGACCACACCTCACTCGGGACGGTCATGTGGTGCGGGGCGGGGGTGGCGGGGGTGGTGGTAGCCGTAACGGCGGCGGCCCCGCAGGACGAACTCCCCGGCACGGACGCGGGCCGCCGCTTCCGTGCACGGGCTCAATGACCACGGATGGCGACGGCGACCGGGCCGTCATGGCCACATATTCGGAAGGGCAACACCGGCGGCCTCGCCTCCCACCGCTGCTACTCGCACACATGGGCGGCGACGCAACACCACCGCCGGAAGGCGCCGACCTCGGCCTATCCGCGTAGCAGGTTCTTGACCGCTGATGGGCCGGTGAAGCCGGTGGCGAGTGCGTCCATGAGTACCTCGTCGCACACTTCACCGAGCCAGTACCCGGCCTGTCTCAGGGTGCCGGCGCGCTGGAATCCGGCTCGTTCGTAGGCATGGATGCCGGCGGCGTTGGGGGCGAGGACTTTGAGCCAGACCATGCGCAGGTTGGTGATGTGAAAGGCGTAGTCGAGGGTCAGTCTGGTGGCCTGGGTGCCCAGGCCACGGCCGCGCGCCTCGGGGCCGAGCATGACGAGGTACTCGGCGGTACGCACGGAGTCGTCGGGCAGCAGGGTGGTGACGCCGACCGGGACAGGGGTCTCCTCGGCGGTGTCGTAGACCGTGAAGCGGATGTTGCTGCCGCTGAGCTGGGCCGCCATGCCCTCGGTTCGCGCTTGCAGGGACTGGGGGCTCTGGCGCCCGTAGCCGACCAGGAGCCCGGGGTCCTGTTCCCAGCGCCAGTAGGTCTCCAAGAGGTCAGGCCGGTAGGGGCCGAGGGCGCAGGTCTCGGTGGTGATCCACAGGATCGGCTCAGGGGCGCTGATGGCGGGCTCCGAGGGTGAGGACGGGTGTGTATGCCCGGGTGGACGACGGTTCGGCAACGGGGCGTTCGTCGACAGTCTGCACCCAGGCGTGCAGCCGGACCGGGTCAGCGGCGACGCCGTGGCACCAGGTGACATGGAGTCGGCGTGCCGCCAGCAGCACAACGACGGCAGCGGACTCCTCCAGGCAGGCCGTTCGCCCCGGTGACCACCATGCCGCTGCCCGGACTGCGTTGACTGCGGCGAGAGCTGCCGAGGGTGTGGCGGGGCGGCGAGAGGTTGACGCCACGACGGCGACGAGCCGGACGATACGGAGCATGGCCTTGCCGGCTGCTCCGGCATGCTTGACCGCGAACACGAGAGCCAGGGCAGCACCTGCGGCAAGTTTCGCGGGCAGCGAGGTGCGCTGCGGGCGCTGCAGACCGGCCTGGTGCTCGATGCCGCCCCAGCTCGCTCCGGGCGTACTGGCCGCAACCACCTTCCTCCAGGGCACGGGGACCGTTGCGGGAGTCAGCAGCCCGCCGGTGATCAAGGCACGGGACAGGGCCACGGGCATCGTGTCGAGCCGCCCGGTCCGCGCGGCGTCTACCCAGTGGGCTGCTGCGGAGGGCAGCAGGCACCGAACCTGTCCGTCGCAGTAGTCGATGAGGACCATGACGTGCCCGAAGTCGACGGACCGGACCGTGCTTCGGGCTGCGGCGAACAGCGGGATGTCAGCCATGGTGCGCCTTGGCGGAGCGGCCCCAGGCGGAGAGGGGGGTCCGGTGGTGTGCGCGGAGCCATGCCTCGGCAGACAGGGCCTGCTCGATCGATGCCAGCGGTGCCGGGATGCCGGCGGCAGCCTCTCGGAGTCTGGTGCGGAAGCGGCCTGGGTCGATGAGACCTAGCTCGGCGAGGTGGCCGTCCGCCAGGTCCAGGAGGTCAAGGAGGTTGGCGCGCATCCCGGTGAAGTGGTCGGCTTCGAAGCTGCCCTTGGTGTCGCGTGCCGCAACAGTGTCGGGAAGCAGGTCCGTCATCGCGGCGCGAAGTACCGGCTTGTAGGAATAGATGGCGGGACGCTGTTCCAGCGGCACCGTCAGCATCGCTGTCACCACCTGCGGGTCGAGGAAGGGGTTATGCAGACCGACGCCGCAGGATGCGGCCAGGGCAGCGTCAGCTGTAGCACTACGAGCAATCTCACGGACCTCGTCCGCCAGGGCACGGATGGAGCCGTCCAGTCCCGGCAGCAGGTCCTCTGCTCGGGCCGCCTCGTCGGCTGCGTCGGCCAGGAGATGTCGTGCGGCGGAGGTGGCCCAGGAGGGAAACGGCACAAGCGGGAACCAGCACACTCGACCTTGGTCGTGCCGGTCAGGTGCTCCAACATCCCGGGCCAGCTGCCGCAGGGCTTCATGCCGGGGGAGACGGGCCGCCCGGTGGGCATCACGCAGCAGCGAGAGCGGAGTGCCGTGCCTCAGCCGCGCCCAGCCGAGGGCCTCGCCGGCCGCCTGCCGCCAGCGGCGGTGGCGGATCAGGTCGGCAAGGTGGAGTGGCGGCTGGAACAGGACGCTGTCGCCGCCGTCACCGGTCAGGTGCGTACGCGTGCCCAGATGCGTACGCATCCACCGCATCTGGCCGATGAGCCGGGCCCTGGTCAGAGTGGACGGCACCGGCTCGTCGGTGGCCGGCACCGTGGTGATCGCGGTGTAGGGAAGATGCTCGGTCCCCAGCGGTAGTTGAAGGTGAACCATACGGTTCTCGTTGGCCACGGCAGTCAGACGCGCATAGCGCAGATCGGCACCCTCAAGGTCGCCGTCCGGATGGACAGTGACAGCGGGAAGCTGCTTGCCGACCGGCAGGGCCTGCGCCGCCAGGACGGCGATCGAGGTGGAGTCGAGCCCGCCGGACAGATCGCAGGACAGAGCCGGGTCAGCGGTTACCCGCAGCGACACGGCTGCAGCCAGGACCTCACGCAGTCGACGCGGTGCGGGCAGACCGGACACCGGAGCTGGATGCCAGGTCATGGTGCAACCGAACGGCCGCATATCAGGGGGCAGTACGATCCGGCTGCCCGGCGGCAACTGCTTCACGCCGCTGAAGAAGGTGTGATCCCCGGCCAGGGCGGGCACGGAGGGCAGCAGGATCGAGGACACCAGCCGCCCCGGGTCGACACCTGCTCCTTGCAATGCTGCGAGGAGGCGGCTTGAGGTACACCACGCCCAGCCCTCGCGAAAACGCATGGCGTAAACGGGATACGCGGAGGCCGGGTCAGTGTGGATCAGGATGGCGTCCTCACGTTCTTCGACGACCGCGTAGGCCCCGGGCCAGCGCCAGGCCACATCGTCAGGCAGGGGATGGTCGAGGAGGTCGTCCAGGTCAGCGCGCGAGGCGCCGCAAAGGCCGAGGACGATGATGCGTCGGCGCCCTGTCCTGGCTCTGACCACGCGGGCGGAGACACCGAGACCCTGTACGCACCAGGTCCTCACGTCGGCGGATACGGGCTGGGACCCGGTCGGCCGCGGGCCGGTGCCAATCGGTGTGCTGAATCCTCCGAAGATCACGGCATCCTCCGTGCGAAGTGGGCAGACGAGGACGGGAACAGGGGGCGGCGGCACCCGCGACCGGGCTCACCGCCCCCGCGCGGCTCATCAGTTGTAGGCGCGACGCTTGTCCTCGCTGCTGCCCTGGCCCTGTCCCTCGGTCAGGGTCGCGGCGTCGCCGATCTCCACGAGCAGCGGTTCCTCGGTTGTGGCCTGGTCGGTGCTGGACAGTTCGTCCATCGGATTCCCCTTCTCGGCAGGTGTCTCTGCCACCTGGGCACTGACGCCTGGGCGGCTGCTGGACTACTTCTATGACACCGCCCGCCTGCACGGTCCGACAGATCTGCAGTTGGGGACTTCGTAGAACTCAAGGGTGGGACCGGACTGGGACTCTGCTGGTATTCAGGCAGCTCAGGGGGCAGCCAGGAGATCGAGGATGGCTTGGCGGTAGACCGCGTACACCTGGGGCAGTTCGGCAAGGCTGGCTCGTTCGTCGATGCCATGCAGGCCCTCGTAGGGCACGCCGAAACCGGCGGTGGCCGGAATTCCGTCACCATGTCCGGCCAGCAGGTTGCCAATGTTCGAGGGGCCTGCGACCTTCGCCCGCACCGGCAGTCCCATGGCGTTCGCCGCAGCCATCAACGCGGCAACGGGCTGCTCGTCGGGCTGCAGCTGAAAGGCAGGCCAGCATGCCATCGGCGTTACCGCTGTGGGCGTCGGCTCGGGGAACTCGGCATCAAGTCCGGCTGCGGCCTTGCGGACCAGTGTCTCAGCGGCCTCGGCATCAAACCCGGGAGTCGTACGCACGTCCACGTTCAGCTCACACCGATCCGCGGTGACGGAAAAGCCCTCACCGCCCCGGATAGCGGTCACGCTCAGCTTGGCCGACAACGGAAATCCCGACCCGTCGCCCGGGGTGGCCGGCAGGTCGGCCTCCTCCAGCAGCTGAACCAGGCGGGCGGCACGGGAGATCGCGCTGACCACCGTGCGTCTGGACCCGGAGTGCCCGGCGGGGGCGTGCACTGCGATCACGGCCCGCCATAGCCCGCGCCCGCCGACGACGACCTCGTCCAAGCCGGGATAGCCGATCATCACCCCGGCCGGGCGCTCAGCACTGGGGTCGGCCAGGTATGCGCGAGCACCGCCGAAGCCACCGGTGTGCTCATCGACATCGAGCAGCACCGCCAGGCCCCCCTTCAGCCTGCTGGCATTGCGATGCAGGTCGGCTGCGATGTGACAGAACACGGAGGCAGCCAGCTTCGAGTCGGCCGCCCCTCTGCCCCTCAACCACTGACCGGATACGTCACCGATCGTGGGCGGGAACGACCACGCGCTCTCGTCTCCGAACGGCGCAGTGTCGACGCATGCGTCCAGGGCCCACCACCGGCCGGGCCGGCCACCGGCGATCTCCACGAGCAGTCCGACGAGCTGCCCCTGATCGTCGTACAAGCGCCGATGCGGCAGTGAACGCCCCGTTAGCCAGGACTCCAGAACGGCCAGGACGGGAGCGTAATCGTCGATGCCGCCACGGCTCGGCCGCCGGATCAACTCCTGGGCCAAGTCGACTACCGAAGAAGCCTGTTCAGCAGCTTCGGCGCCCAAGTTGTTCCTCATGCTTCTCCTCGCCTCAGCATTCGGCCTGCCGCAAAGGCAGTGCTCGCACAGCCTCCACCGTCTCCACCAGCCGGGCGGACGCACAGGCCTCTCGACCATGCTGGACCAACCCCACCGCCGCCTCGCGGCCCAGCAGGACCCCACAGTCGAAGCCTTCAGCACCATGGAAGCTCGGCAGCGGCACTACGGCCTCGCTCTCGGAGGCCACGAAAAAGCGTTCCATCGCCGACAGCGGCTCCACCAGCCCGATATGCAGCGTCTTGACTCCGTTACGGCGCTCCAACGGATCACGCAGCTCCAACAACCGCACCAAGTGCTCGGAAAGAGCCCGATGATGCGGCGGACCGTAGAGCACCCGGTAATGCACCAGATCGGCCTGCTCGGCCACCGCCCTCTCGATAGCCGCCAAATAGACCCCCTCCCGGCTGCGGCTGCCCGTCACCACGAGCCTCTCCCGCGCTCCAGCCACCACGTCGACCATGGCCGCGATGAGATCGGTGTACCTGGTCAGCACCCGGACAACGACATCGGTACCCGACGCCTCCAGAACACTGATGCTGCCGAGCCCGTCCTGGTGAGTGAAGAGAACCCCCGACGGCTGGCCGTACAACTCGCACAATCCCGCACGGTTCTTGATCCCGGTGCGCCTTCGGCCCGACTCCCAGGCACTGAGCAGACTCGCATCGGTTGCACCACCTGTGACCGCATTGAGCTGCTCCGCAGCCTCTTCCAACGTCAGATTGCGAGCTAAGCGAGCACGCCGCAGCGCCGACCTCGCTCCCGCTGTCCCACTCGTCATAGCCCCACCCCACGCCATCGCGGGTTGCCCCTGCCGTTGCCGTTCCTGGCCCACCACTGCGAACATTCCCAGCGGGAGCCGCTTCAACAGCCTGCCGTGTGACCGGCTCGGTCAGCCGGCGAATCACCGTGTCGGGGCCTCAGCCGGTTCGACGAGGACGAACCAGACCGTCTTGGCGTTCCGCACCCGCCCGCCGCGCGTCGTGGTGCCCCACCGGTCGGTCAGGCTCTCGACGATGACGAGCCCGCGCCCGTTCTCCCCGTGGGGCGCGGCACTCGGTTTCGGCAGCCGGCCGGGGTCGTCGTCGGTCACGTAGACCATGACCTGACGCCGGTTCACCGTCACGTCGACCCGGATGCGCGCCGACCGCGTATGGCAGTGCGCGTTGGACACCACCTCGCTGACGCACAACCGGGCGTCGTCGACCAGTCCGGGGTGCTCTGTGGTGTGCAGCAGCGTCCCCACGAAATCCCGGGCGACGCGGGGTGCGGTGGGGCTGTTCGGTGCGATCAGCCGGTATCGCTCGCCGCGCTGCGGGAGGTACGGGGCGGGCGGGGGCGGGACGGTTACGGGGGTCATGACGCGGTCTCCCTACGGGTGCGGGTCTCCGGTACGTGGCCGGGCCGTTCCGGCGCACCGTGGCATCGGCCGGGCCCCGGGCAAGGTGAACTCGCGTAAGGGTGGCTGCACTTCGGAGCACCGATCCGTTTCCGGTCGACATCTGGAAACGTTAGGGGCCATACATGTACCGGTGCAAGACTGTCCCTCTCGTTTCATACCCAGGGGTGACCCCGTCGCACAGCAGCAAGGGCCCTGCGAGACTGCACACGCGAACAGGAGAAGGTGACATGCCGCCAAGGGATAACCCGACCGCACGCCAGGCCCGCTTGGGCAGCGAACTGCGCAGGCTCCGCGAACGCGCGGGCAGAACTGCCCGCGAGGCAGCCGGGCGCATCAACACCGACCAGGCCAGGATCAGCCACATCGAGGCAGGTCGCAGCGGCATCGGCGAGGAGCGGATCCGTCGGCTCGCGAGTTTCTACACCTGCGACGACGAATCACTGATCGAGGCGTTGTGCGCCATATCCCGAGAGCACCGGGGCCAGTTCTGGTGGGACGAATACCGGGGCACCCTCGCACCCGGATTCCTGAACATCGCTGAGCTTGAGCACCACGCGGACCACCTGCGGTGCCTCCAGGCCATGACGCTGCCAGGACTGCTGCAGACTCCGGAGTATTCCCGGGCCCTGTTCGAGGGGGTGCTCCCCAGGCTTCCCGAAGACGAGGTGGCGGCGCGGGTCGAACACCGCATGCGCAGAGCATCGGTGCTCGATCGCGACGCTCCACCCGAGTTCGAGGCCATCGTGCACGAGGCAAGCCTGCGGGTGCGGGTCGGCGGCCGCAAGGTAGCGCGCGGTCAGCTTGAGCGTCTGCTCGATGCGACGGACCGGCCGGCCGTAACGGTGCGAGTGATCCCCTTCGCGAGCGACCAGTTCGTCGAGGTCACACAGACCGTGCTCTACGCGGGCGGGGTGGTGCCCCAGCTGGACACCGTGCACATCGACGCACCCTTCGGGGGCGTCCAGTTGGACGCGACAGCCGATCTCCACCGATACCGGATGCAGCTCGACTTCGCGCGGCAGGTCTCGTTGGCACCCGAGGAGTCGCGCAGCTTCATTCACCACATCGCACGGGACCTGTGATAATCCGCAGCATGAACACAGAGATCGAGTGGCAGAAGTCGTCCTTTTCCGGGGGCGGCGGAGAGCAGTGCGTCGAGGTTGCCCAGCACG
The DNA here is from genome assembly GCF_055584045.1 of Streptomyces sp. NPDC104307. Classification (NCBI taxonomy): domain Bacteria; kingdom Bacillati; phylum Actinomycetota; class Actinomycetes; order Kitasatosporales; family Streptomycetaceae; genus Streptomyces; species Streptomyces sp. NPDC104307. The sequence continues at coordinate 37,296 of NZ_JBVJMU010000026.1, read as the reverse complement.
CCGAGCAGATCCTGATGCGCGAGAGCGACGATCCCAGCGCGGTGACCACCACGAGCCGGGCCAAGTTCGCCGCGTTCATCAAGGGCGTCAAGGCAGGCGAGTTCGACCACTTCGCCCAGTAGGACCCTTCAGCCACATCGCCCGCGCGAGAGCCCCCGGCCAGCGGCCGGGGGCTCTCGCGCGTTTCCAACTACATACATGCCCCGGGGCATGGTTGCGCCGTGTGGTCATGTGACGCTACCGTCACCGTACGTCGCCACCCCGGCCGAGCGCACCGCTCCCCCGCACCGGGCGACGCAGTAACTCCCCCTGCGTACAGGCCCATTGAGGGCCACCCGCAACTTCCGCGCGCCCACACGCTGTGATCGGACGGTCGACCATGCGTACGTCACCCCGCCCCACCTCCGTGGAGGCCCGCGTCCAGCGCGGCTTCCGGTTCGAAGTACTCCGGTACGGACCCGCGACCGGCTTCGTACCGGAACTGGTCGACCTCCGCGTCCTGCCCGGCCCGCGCGAGGCGATCCGCATCATCCGCGTCCAGCTCCGCGCCAGCCACGTACTCGGGCTGACCCCGCGCGAGGCGGCGCGGGCGCTCTACTGGGCGGACCAGGGCGGCTGGGTCCAGGCGCTCGGGGCGCTGCATCGCGGCGAGCCGTGCGGGTTCACGCTGTTGCTCCGCAAGGGGCGCCATATCGAGTGGCACGTGCGCCCCCTGCTCCACCTGACCCTCACGCCCCCGGCGCTCAGTGCGCGATGCCGTCGATCAGTTCACGCGCGCCCTGACGCAGCAGGCTGACGGCGACGGAGGTGCCGAGGGTGGCCGGGTCGAGCGGGCCCGCTCCCCAGCGGGAGCGGGGGCGGCCGGTGGTGGTTCCTCGAATGCAATCCGAACGGGCAGTGGGCATGCGTCAACGAGCCTACGATCCGAGCCATCGCGAGCGCGCTCGCTGACATCCTCCAGAAGGGCGCCCACACATGACCCCTGAGAACTCCGCGACTCTGCGCCGTCGCCTCGTCGAACAGCTCGTCAACGAGGACCTGCTGCACGACTCGGACGTGCTCCGCGCGGCCCGGATCGTCCCGCGCGAGACGTTCCTCGGCAGCGCGGTCTACGTGCCGAGCGATCCGCCGGATGTCACCGTGTGGACGCCTACCCGGCGCGCCGATGTCCCTGCCGAGGAGTGGATGCGCCTCACCTACCGGAACACGACGTGGGTGACGCAGATCGACGGTGTACTCGCGGAGGACGCCACCGGGCCGGTCACCGGCGGCACGCCGACGTCGTCCTCGACCCTCCCCGGGCTGATCCTCTGGATGATCGAGCAGGCCCGGCTCGCCGCCGGCACGCGGGTCCTGATCATCGGCGCCGGTACGGGGCTGTCGACCGCCTACGTGTGCGAGATCGCGGGCGAGGGCCGGACCACCGCGATCGAGACCGACCCCGGCGTGGCCGAGCGCGCCCGCAAGGCCCTCGCCGCGGCCGGGCACACACCGACCCTGGTCACGGGTGACGGGCTGCGCGGACATCCCGACCGGGCCCCGTACGACGTCGTCCTCGCGTTCTGTTCCATGCGCCATGTCCCGTACGGCCTGCTCCGGCAGGTCGAGGAAGGGGGCACTCTGCTCGTCACGCTGGGCGGGTGGGGCGGCGGTCAAGGTCTGGTGCTGCTCACTGTCGACGGCGAAGGCGGAGCGACCGGCGGGTTCCTGCCCGGGTGCACCTCGTTCATGATGGCCCGCACGCACGACCGTCCCCCGCACGGCCTCGTCGAGCTGCTGCCGGGCGGACAGCGGCGGAGCAGGATCGACCCCGCCCTCCTCGACGACTGGACCGGCTGCTTCGTCGCACAGCTCGCCGCGCCGTCGGCCGAACGGCTCGGCACCGGGCACGAGCAGATCCTGCTCGACATCGCCACGGGCTCGCAGGCGCGGACCATGGTGGCCGAGGACGGCGACGGATGGACGGTGATCCAGCGCGGCCCGCTCGGGCTGTGGGACGCCGTCGAGGACGCGGTTGCCCTTTGGCAGGCCCATGGCTCGCCTCACCTGTCCGAGTTCGGTATGACGATCACCCCGCGCGCCCAGCGGGTGTGGCTGGGGTCTCCGGACGGCCCCGGCTGGACGCTGCCCGTCTAAGGGCCGTCCCGCAGACCCCGCCCGCACCGGAGACGTACCGACCACCACAGACTTCAGCCGCGCCCCTCAGCGGGAGGCCGCTGCCTGCGGGTTTCCCGATTCGGCCGCGCGGCGGTATTCGGCGTTGATGCGCTGGGCTTCTTCGAGCTGGTCTTCGAGGATGACGATGCGGCAGGCGTCCTCGATCTTCGTGCCACGGTCGACGAGCTCACGGGCTCGGGCGGCGATGCGCAGCTGGTAGCGGGAGAAACGGCGGTGGCCGCCGTCCGAGCGCAGCGGGGTGATCAGCCGGTTCTCGCCGAGGGCGCGGAGGAAGGCGGCGGTGGTGCCGAGCATGTCGGCGGCCCGGCCCATGGTGTAGGCGGGGTAGTCGTCATCGTCGAGGGTGTCGGCGGGGCGGGGACTGTGAGGGGGCATAGCACCTCTTCTTTCGGGGACATGTCCGAGGGGCCCGAGTGCCTTGCGGCATTCGGGCCCCGAGCTTTCAACACCATCTACCGGCTGACTGCGCCGGCCATCTTGTTCCGCTTGTCCGCCTGGGAGGGCAGAGGTGCGGGGATCGCATATGCGTGACCGGGGACCACCTTCCGTTCTGGGGCCTGCGGTACCCGAGTGGCGCTTCTTCCCACCCGGGCGATCCTGATGGCGTCTGCTCCTTACCTCGTTCGAAACATCGGTCGTTACTGCGGGTCCTGCGGTACTGCGTGCGGCCCCTGGGGCCGCTCGGCCCGGCTGTCAGTGAGGGAACCCACCGTTTCCGGCTCCGCCACTCCACCGCCGTTCCGCATCCTGTTCTGGTCCTGCACGCACGGCAGTTCGTGTCTGCCGTGCCGTCTTTTCCGTCCTGGCTACGAGGAAAACACTACTCACGCCGAAAGCCGGATGTCTACTCCCGCCATGACAGTTTTTCTTCGTTGCGTAGTCAGGGGCTTCCTGCTGTACCCATGTGAGGGAAATTGCTCCACTGTGCGTGTGAAGTCCGGTGGGCCGGGCACTAGCACCCACTCAGCGGCAAAAACCGACGCAGTGGGGTGATCGCACATGAACAGCACAGCGACGACCAGTGCGGCAGAGCCCGCGCCCCTGGTCATCGAGGACGACAGCACGGCGGGCGTGGCTCGCGCCCGCGATGCCGCCCGTACCTTCGCGCACAGTCTTGACCCGGCACTGGAAGCCGAAGCGGCGGACACTCTCGCCCTGGTGGTGTCCGAACTCGCCACCAACGCGGTGCGCCACGGGGGTGGCCGTTACACCCTCCGCCTCTGCGCCACCGCCGACGCGGTGCACGTGGCGGTCAGCGACCCCAGCTCCGTACCCCCGCACGAACGGACCCCTGACCTGAGCGGCGGCACGGGCGGCTTCGGCTGGCACATGGTCCGCCATCTCGCCGACGACGTGACCACGATCCCCGGCCCGGGGCAGGGGAAGACGATCCGCGCCCGCCTCGGCCGGCACCGCGCCACGGAGGGAAGCGCCACCACCGCACAGCGGTCAGCGGCGATCCGCAGCCACTGCCTCTGACACCCGGCGCCCTTGCCGGACGTCCGGCCCGCCACCTCGAGAGGCCGTTGATGATGCGGTCCATCACGTCGCCGCCCGTCGGGTCGGTGAGGTTGGCAAGTTCCATGCCGTCCACCGTCAGCGTGCGCCGCTCGTAGGTTCCGTCGAAGAGGCCACCGAGAAGGCTACGAGTGCGACGATCGTAAGTCCGGCCACCAAGATCCTTTGATTACAGGTCGTCAGCCGTTCCGTCGATGACGGGGCCGCATCCTTCGGGAAGGTTGGCGACGATCAGATCGACTGCCCCCTCCACTGTCTCGGGCTCGCCGAGGGTGGCGCCGTCGGAGTTGCGGATCACCACGAACCCGCCGCCACCGCGGGGGAACAGGGCGCCCACATCCTGGGTCCACGGGGATCGGATGCACCGGCTGAAGTAAAGGGCACCGTGGCTCACCACGGGAAATAGTTCTCGCAGGCGAGGGTCCGCGTACGCCGCTCGGGGCATAGCCGGGTCGATCAATCCGTCGCTGGAGTCGAGGACCGTCTTCCATTTCGCTGCGACGATTTCTGCCGCTCGCAGGCGGTCCTCATCATCTACCATTTGACGATTCATCCCTTTCTGGGTTTAGGAGGTTGCACCTCGGGAATGTCCGGCTTCGGAACATTTTCGACTTCCTCATTGCCTGAGTACCATTTTATTTCCTCCCAGGGGCGTCCGAGTGGATCAGGCTCGTTGAACATCACATCAGATTCGTACATACGCACATTGCGTGCGACGACGCTCATCTCCCAAGCCGTCCCCAAGCCTGGGCCCGGATAGTTCCCGGGGGTGGTACTGAATGGTTGGCCGCTCCGAACGGCAGTCTGGAAGGCGTCCACGATGGTCTCCGGGGTGTTCCAGTTGCCATACTCCCCCCTGCTGTTCGGCATCCCGTCGAGAGTGATGAACAAGGTGGTGTCTCGATCGCCCACAGCGGCCATGACGTTCGTCATCCACACAGGCCCGGACGGCTCGATCTGGGCGTAGTCGCCCCCGTTGTAAGTGTGTGCTCCTGGTTCGCCGTTGGCGCGGAGGTGCGCGGCCAGCGAGTTTGAGGCGTTCGTGGGATCCTGGTTCACCCCCAGCACCACGCTGTGACGGTCCTGCCCGCTCCGGTGCGGGCACCCCGCCAGCCCGAGCGGGTCGATCCACCGTGTGGGGTTGTCGACGTAGGCGATCGCGTTCGGGGCGGGGGTAAGGCCGAGAGGGTCGGGGGAGAGGTAGCGGCCGGTTTCGGGGTCGTAGTGGCGGTGGCGGTTGTAGTGGAGTCCCGATTCGGGGTCGAAGTACTGGCCCGGGAAGCGCAGCGGGGTGTAGGCGTCGGCGGCGCGGTTCCACGAGGTTGTGCCCCACAGGGTGGCGCGGGTGTGCCATGCCACTTCGCCGTGCTCGTCGATGAGTTCACGCGGTGTGCCGACGAGATCGGTGATGATCGCGAAGAAGCGCTGGTCGACTTCAGATTCGTCCACGAGCCGTCGTTCCACCTGGCTTACCGGCTTCACACCGTCGTGATCCCAGGTGAGGGTGACGGAGTCCGGGGTGCCCGGTGTGGAGGTGGTCTGTTCGCACAGGGTGTCGCCGTCCCACGTGAAGGTCACCTCCTCGGAGACTGTCGCTCCGTCCCCGGACAGTCGCTGTTTGGCGGCGCGGCGCCCCAGGGCGTCGTAGAGGTAGCGCCAGCGCGTGCCGTCCGGTGTGGTGACCGAGATCAGGCGGTCCTCGGCGTCCCAGCCGTAACGCCAGGTGTCGGGCTTGCGGGAGAGTCGGGCCTTCTGCCGCAGGACCACCCGGCCTTGGGCGTCGTGTTCATAGCGGCAGCGGCCGGCCCGGGTGATGCGGGTGCCGGTGTACTCGCGCGGGCCGGTGGCGGGGTCCGTACCGGGCCAGGAGGCAGTGGTCTGGTTACCGGCCTCGTCGTACGCGTACCGCTCCGACCAGTTCTCCGCGGTGACACCGGTGACCCGGCCGTCACCAGTGACCTCCAGCCGCTTGTGCCCGCTGGTCAGTTCATCGACCGAGGTGAGGTGGCCATCGGCGCGGTACGTGTACGAGCGGCGCTGGAGTATCCGGTCGCCGGGCGTGCGGACACTCTGGTCGGTCAGGCGGCCTGCGGGGTCGTAGGCGTGTTCCACGGTCAGCGCGTCACCGATCCGGCGGGTCGTCTCGCGCCCCGCCTCGTCGAAGGCGAAGACCACGTGTCGCCCCGAAGCGTTCAGTTCGGCTCGCAGCCCGCTGGGGAAGGACCAGCTGCTGACAGCACCGGACGGTGTGACCCGGCGAGTACGGCGGCCGGCCTCGTCGTAGGTGTTGCTCAGTTCGCGGCCGTCGCAGATCTCGCGGAGGGCCCTGCCCGAACTGTCGCGGACGTAGGACAGCTCGGTGCCGGGGCTTGTCGCAGAGGCAAGGCGGCCGTGAATGTCGTAGTCGAAGTGCGTGACCGTGCCGCCGACGTCCTTGGCGGTGATTCGGCCCGCCGTGTCGCGGGTGTAGCGGACCGTCTGGCCCAGAGCGTTCGTGCGGGAGGTGAGGTGCCCGCAGGCGTCGTGTGCATAGCTGAGAGAGCGGCCGTCGAAGTCGGTCTCCGAGGTGAGGCGTCCCGCCGCATCGTAGATGTAGTCCCAGGTCAGCCCCTGGGGATTGGTGACACGGGACATGCGCAGTTCGGAGTCGTGTGTGAACTCCTGGCGCGCACCGTCGGGTGTGATGCGTGCGGAGACGAGATCGAAGTGCGTGTATTCGAAACGGGTCTCGCCGCCCGCCGCATCGGTGTGGACGAGGCAGTTGCCCTCGCCGTCGTACGTCCACGACTGCTGCGAGCCGTCGGGGTCCGTACGCCGGGCGGGTCTGCCCTCGACGGTCCATTCCAGCTCGGTGGTGCGGCCCTGCGGGTCGGTGATCCTCACCGCCCGCCCGAACGAGTCGCGGGTGTAGTGGGTGACCGTCCCGAGCGGCCCGCGCACCGCCAGCGGAAGACCGGCCCTGTCGCAGCGCAGCCGGTCCAGCGCGCCGAGGGAGTCGTCGACACCGGTGAGCTGGCCATCCGCTCCATGGGTGAGGCGGGTTGTCGTGCCGTTCGGCCGGGTGAAGAGCGTCGGGTTGCCCCGGTCGTCGTACTCCTGCCGCGAGGTCGCGCCGTCGGGGCCGGTGACGGAGGTGAGCTGGTTCAGGTCGTTGTACTCGATGTCGGCGGAGCTGCCGTCAGGGTGCTCGATCCGGGTCAGGTTTCCGTGATCGTCGTACGCGTAAGCGGTGGTCCGGCCGAGCGGATCCGTTCGGGAGAGGAGCCGGTCGTAGCGGTCGAAGGAACTGCGGGTGATGCCGCCCAGCGGATCGGTCTCCGCGACGGCCTGGAGCCGGTTGTTGAAGTGATGGACCTTGGTCGCGCCGAGAGAGTCCGTGTACCGGGTGACACGGTCGCCGGTCTCCGGGTGGACGTCGTATGCGAACGTGGACGACAGGTAGCCGGCCGGGCCGATCGTGCGGACGACGCGACCGGCATCGTCGTACACGTAGCGGAAAGTGGAGTCGTTACGGTCGGTCCAGGACGTGATCCGGGCGTCCGCGTCGTAGGTGAAACGAAGCGGCAGCCCTGATGAGTTGACGACGCTGCCGAGGTTTCCGAGGTGGTCGTAGTCGTAGCGCGTGACGGTGACCGGGCCGTCCGGCGTACGCAGCGACATCTCTCGTATTCGCGCGTCTTCGACGGCCAGATCGATCCGGTAGCCGCCGGAGTGGGCGACCGTTGACGGACTGCCGTCACCGAGGCGGACGAAGGAGATCCGGTTGAGGTTGCGGTCCTCGATCTCTCCGAGCCAGTAGGCCGACGACGTGTTGTACGGGCCTCCACGGAAGGAACGGGTCAGGCCCGTGTGCGGGTCGGTGACGCGATAGGTGGTCTCCGCGTTGTCCTGTCCGCCGTGCACCAGCGGGAGACGGGCACCCTCAAGGGGCAGGACGCCGTCGTCGTCACCGGGTAGCGGCAGCCGTGGGTAGACGAGGAGCGAACCGTCCTCCCGCGACCACACCGCGCCGACGCCGAGCGGGTCGAGCTCGATGCGCTCGTCCAGCGTGGATGCCCAGCTGCGGCCGAACCACTGGCCGTATCGGTATCCGGAGAGATGTGTCCGGCGGAGGACGAGTGGAAGTACTCCAGGCAGGGCTACATCGGTCTGCGGCAGGGTCATCTCACCGGTGGCGACGTCCACCGGGTCGTTCTCGCAAATCTTCTTGTCCAGAGAGATGCTGTGCCGGCGCGGCTCGTCCTTGGCGTTCTTCAGAACGTCCGCCTTGGTGCGAGCGGAGCCCTGACGTGTTCGGGTGCGCGGCAGGGGTTCTCCGTCGTCCTTGCGCACCTTGGACAACCGGTCCTTGATATCCAGGTCGATCTTCTTCTGGGCTTCGGATATCTCCTTGACCGCCTTCGGCAGGTCCTCACCGAGGTGGTTACCCATCGCCTTGTTGGCTTTGCCCAGCGCCTTCATGGCTTTGTCGAGCACGGGATCAAGGGCGCCGGCGATATCGTCCTTGCCCCGGGTCCGGCTGTGGTGCGTACCGGCCTTGGCCAGCCTGCCCGCAGTCTTGCCGTGGATGTCGACGCTTACCAGTTTCAGGCTGGTGCCGGCCCGGTCGTGCTCCCCGTGTTCGATGTGCACGCCCTTGCCGGGTGCGCCCCCCGGACCGTTCGCCGAAGCGAGCTGGAAGGACTCCTTGGCCCCCGCCACCCCTTCGTTGAAGCCCTCCTTGCCCGACTGCCCGACCTGGTTCATGTCGACGCCGTCCTGCAGCCCGAGCATGCTGGCGCCGACCTGTATCGCCAGATCCGCGGCCATGTTCTCCAGCGCGGAGACGGCCGGTTCGGTCAGAGCGGAGACGATGTAACTGACCACCTCCTCCAGGCACTCCTTGATGACCCGGCGGATGGCCTGCTGGGCGACCGCGATCGCTCCTCCGCCGATGAGCATGGACAGCCCGCCGGTCACCGGTATCAGGGCCATGGAGATGCCCGCCTTGCCCGCCAGCACGCTCAGATGGACAAGCGCCGCGTACTTCATGGCCTCGATCGCCGTGGCCGCGTTGTCCAGGGCTCCGGCAATCGTGCGAGCGCCGTCGGCCAGGTCCTTTACATGCCTGTTCTTGATCTTGCCCCAGTGGCTGCCCAGCGCGTCCAGGGCTTCACCATGACCGGACGAGAGCAAACGTTGCACGTATTGGTTGGCAAGGTGACCGTCGTCCTCTACGTCCTCGGCGAACTCCCGGAGAGCGTCGGCCATGTCTCGGTACGCGTCTTCGTCGACGTTCGGCCAATTGACTCCGATGACGTCAAGCAGAGTATCGGCCCAATCGGGCACAGTTACGGACACAGTACGAAGTCCCCCCGAACCAAGCTGCGTTCACTGAATGCAGATGCGAAGAGAATCTCATTCCTGGACTGCTCTACCAAGACCTTTCCAAGCCGGTCCAGGCCGGATGCGGGCCGGATGTGGGCCGGATGTGGGCCGGACGCCTCAGAGCCCCGGGCGTTGGCCCGGGGCTCTGAGGTTGAGGAGAACGGCCAGGGCCGCCTTCGAGGTACGGCCCGCAGGTCTCCTCCGACGCCTCGCGCTCACGCAGCTCGGCTACGAAGTCCGCCTGAGGCCCCCGGTCACGCCTTCGGCGCGACCTTCGAGAGGCCGTTGATGATGCGGTCCATCGCGTCGCCGCCCGTCGGGTCGGTGAGGTTGGCGAGCATCTTGAGGGTGAACTTCATCAGCAGCGGGTGCGTCAGACCGCGCTGGGTGGCGACCTTCATGACCTTCGGGTTGCCGATCAGCTTCACGAAGGCGCGGCCCATCGTGTAGTAGCCGCCGTAGGTCTCCTTGAGGACCTTCGGGTAGTTGTTCAGGGCCAGTTCGCGCTGGGCGGGGGTCGCACGGGCGTGGGCCTGGACGATGACGTCCGCCGCGATCTGGCCCGACTCCATGGCGTACGCGATGCCCTCGCCGTTGAACGGGTTGACCATGCCGCCCGCGTCACCGACCAGCAGCAGGCCCTTGGTGTAGTGCGGCTGGCGGTTGAACGCCATCGGGAGGGCGGCGCCGCGGATCGGCATCGTCATGTTGTCCGGGGTGTAGCCCCAGTCCTCCGGCATCGAGGCGCACCACGCCTTGAGGACCTCGCGCCAGTCCAGCTCCTTGAACGCGGCCGAGGAGTTGAGGATGCCGAGGCCGACGTTGGACGTGCCGTCGCCCATGCCGAAGATCCAGCCGTAGCCGGGCAGCAGGCGGTCCTCCGTTCCCCGGCGGTCCCAGAGTTCCAGCCAGGACTCCAGGTAGTCGTCGTCGTGGCGGGGCGAGGTGAAGTACGTACGGACCGCGACGCCCATCGGGCGGTCCTCGCGGCGGTGCAGGCCCATCGCGAGGGAGAGCCGGGTGGAGTTGCCGTCGGCGGCGACGACGAGCGGGGCGTGGAAGGTGACCGGGGTCTTCTCCTCGCCGAGCTTCGCGTGCACGCCGGTGATCCGGCCGGTGCGGGGGTCGGTGATCGGGGCGCCGACGTTGCAGCGCTCGTACAGCCGCGCGCCGCCCTTCTGCGCCTGACGGGCCAGCTGCTCGTCGAAGTCGTCGCGCTTGCGGACCAGCCCGTAGTCCGGGTAGGAGGCGAGATCCGGCCAGTCCAGCTGGAGCCGGACGCCGCCGCCGATGATGCGCAGGCCCTTGTTACGGAGCCAGCCCGCCTCTTCGGAGATGTCGATGCCCATGGAGACGAGCTGCTTGGTGGCGCGCGGGGTGAGGCCGTCGCCGCAGACCTTCTCGCGGGGGAAGGCCGTCTTCTCCAGGAGGAGGACGTCCAGGCCCGCCTTGGCGAGGTAGTACGCGGTCGTGGAGCCGGCTGGGCCTGCCCCGACGACGATCACATCCGCGCTGTGTTCGGACAGGGGCTCGGTCACGGTCGGATCTCCCGAAGACTCGAAATCGCGTGCCGCGCGGCACATGGCCCGTGCAGTCTATGGGGGCCCGCTGATCAAGCTCCCGAAGGGCTCCCCCATGTCGACCGCGCCCGCGCCCCGGCGCCGGGGGCCGTCAGGCCCGGACGCCCCGGTGCAGCGCGACCACGCCGCCGGTGAGGTTGCGCCAGGCGACGTCCGACCAGCCGGCCCGCTGGAGCTTCGCCGCGAGCCCGGCCTGGTCGGGCCAGGCGCGGATCGACTCGGCGAGGTAGACGTACGCGTCGGGGTTGGACGACACCGCGCGCGCGACCGGCGGCAGCGCCCGCATCAGGTACTCGGTGTAGACGGTCCGGAACGGCGTCCAGACCGGCTGGGAGAACTCGCAGATGACGACCCGGCCGCCCGGCTTCGTCACCCGGTACAGCTCGCTCAGAGCCGCGTCCGTGTCCTGGACGTTGCGCAGCCCGAAGGAGATGGTGACCGCGTCGAACGTCTCGTCCCGGAACGGCAGCCGCGTCGCGTCGCCCGCCGTGAACGGCAGCCAGGAGTTGCGCTTCTTGCCCTCCTGGAGCATCCCGATGGAGAAGTCGCACGGCACGACGTACGCCCCGGTCGCGGCGAACGGCAGCGAGGACGTCGCGGTCCCGGCGGCGAGGTCGAGGACCTTCTCCGCAGGCCGGGCGTGGACCGCCTTGGCGACCTCCTTGCGCCACAGCCGGGCCTGGCCGAGCGAGAGCACGTCGTTGGTCAGGTCGTAGTTCGCCGCCACGTCGTCGAACATCGAGGCGACTTCGTGCGGCTGCTTGTCCAGAGAGGCTCGGGTCACGCCTCCCATTCAAGCAGTCCGCCGGTGGAGCGACCGGGCGGGCCCGCCGTCGGGGGCCGGGGCGGGGCCGCCGTCGGGGGCCGGGGGTGTGGGGTCAGCGACGCAGCGCCTCGGCGGGCTGGGTACGGGATGCCCGCCATGCCGGATACAGCCCCGCCAGTACGCCGGTGACCAGACCGATCGCGGGGGCCGCCGCGGCGGTGGCCGGGTGCACGACCGGGGTCCAGTCGCGGGCTACCGCCACCCCCACCACGGTCACCACACCCAGCGAGGTCCCGACAAGGCCGCCCAGCGCTCCCAGCACACCGGACTCGGCGAGGAACTGGAGGGTGATGTGTCTGGCCCGTGCGCCGAGGGCGCGCCGCAGCCCGATCTCGCCGGTGCGTTCCAGGACCGACACCAGGGTGGTGTTGGCGATGCCGACCGCCCCGATGACCAGGCAGATGCCCGCCAGCAGCAGGAACAGCTGGCTCAGGTCGCCGCTGACTCCGGAACGGAGCATCCGGGGATCGGGCGGCGGGAGCGCCTTGAGGTATTCGGGGTGGTCGGGTCGCAGCGCGGTCGGGGCCAGCCTGGCGATCTGCTGGGCGGCGCCCAGTTCCGTCGAGACCAGCATCGTCGCACTGCCACCCTCGGGCGGCCCCCAGACCTTCTCGGCCGTGGTGCGCGGGACGACCACCGACAGCAGCAGGTCCGCCTTGCGTTCGGTGTTCTCGATGATCCCGGTGACGGTGAACGGCTGGTCCCCGACGAAGACGGCCGGCCGGGTCTCCAGAGTGGTGATTCCGAGCCGGGCCGCGACACCCGACCCGATCACCGCGACGAACGCACCGTCGTCGGACATCAGATCGTCGTAGATCCGGCCCTGGGCCAGCGAGGGCTCGGCCGCCTCCAGTACGCCGGGGGAAGCGGCGATCACCTGCGTCCGCCCGCCACCGGCCGTACCGCCCACCGGGGCGGAGCGCACGGTGACGTCGGCGGCCAGACGCACCGGCCAGTACACCCCGGCGCTGCGCACCCCGTTCAGCCTCTCCACCCGCACGTCGGCGTCCGGCGGAAACGCGGGCTCCGCGAACTCGTATCGTTCCGAGGCCTTGTCCTCGACCGACACCTCCGTGGCACTCAGCGAGTCGAAGCGCGCGTCGATCTGCGAGGAGGCCGTGGCGGTCAGCCCCAGGATCGCGACGAACGTCCCCACACCGAGGACCGTTCCGAGCGCGGTCAGAGCCGACCGGGCGGGACGTTGGAGCATGCCGGCGAGTGATTCGGCCAGCAGGTCGCCGGAGGAGAACACCGAGGACTCCACCAGGCGGCTCCGGCGCCTTCGCAGCCTCCCTCGGATCACGTGGCCGCCCCCTCGCGCTCGTGCAGCACGCCGTCGCGGATCGTGACCGTACGCGCGCCGCGTCCCGCCACCTCCGGGTCGTGTGTGATCACCAGCACAGTCATGCCATCGGCGTGCAGGTCCGCGAGCAGGGTCAGCACAGAGCGTGCGTTGGCCGTGTCGAGGTTGCCGGTCGGTTCGTCGCAGAGCAACAGGGAGGGCCTGGCCACCAGCGCCCGCGCGATCGCCACCCGCTGCCGCTCTCCGCCGGACAGCCGGGTGGGCAGGGAGTCGACACGGTGCCCGAGCCCGACCCGTACCAGGGCCTCGTTCGCCCGTCGGCGGCGCTCCTTGCGGGCGACGCCGCTGTAGACCATGGCCAGCGTCACGTTCTCCAGGGCGCTGCGGTGGGGCAGGAGGTGGAACGACTGGAAGACGAAGCCGATCCGGCGGCCGCGTAGCGCGGTGCGGTCGCCGTCCTTCATCGCTCCGGTGTCCAGGCCGTCGAGGAGGTAGCTGCCGCCGGTCGGGGCGTCCAGCAGACCTGCGATGTTGAGGAACGTGGACTTACCGGAGCCGGAAGGACCGACGACGGTCACGAACTCGCCCCGTTCGATCACCAGATCGCAGGGCCGGAAGGCGGCGACCGGCGGTGGGCCGGGATACGTCAGGGCGACCTGGCGGAACTCGATGACGGGTACGGGGACGCGTACGGGTACGGGTACGGGTGCGGGCTCGGGCTCGGGCTCAGTCACTTCCGCACCCCGGTGACCACTCTGTCGCCCGCGCGCAGGGCGGCCTTCGCCACAGGCTGGACGGACACGTAGCCGTCGCCGGATGTGCCGGGACGTACCTCCACTCGCTTCTGGTCTCCGGACCCGGTGGCCACGGTCACTACCGTCCTGCCGTCCGCGCCCGCCGTGATCGCGGTGATCGGAACCACCAGTGCCCGACCGCCGGTCGAAGCCGCCTCGATCGTCAACCGCACGTCTTGACCCGACAGTTGGGCATCAAGCGACTTGTCCGGAGTGATCTGCACCAGATAGCCCACGGGTCCGGCTGCCGGAGTGCCACCACCCTCGCCTCCGCCCGCCCCGGGCTCGGCGTCACTCCGGTCCGGCGCCGTCTGCGTATCGGCGACACGGGTGACCTCGGCGCGCGCCGACACCCCGGTGGCCTCCGAGTAGATCTCCACGTGCTGGCCGGCACGCAACAGCCCCTTCTGGTACTCGGGGACGTACGCCCGGACGGCCAGCCTGCCCGAGGACAGCGTCATGACCGTTCCGGACACCTTGCCGCCCACGACGCCCTGCACCGCGCTCACCCGGGCCGGGAAGCTGTCCAGGAACACCGTCTCGCCCGCAGGCAGCATCGGGCCCGACTTCGCCTGTATCTCCGCATAGTCGGCGCGTGCGTCGGCCAGGTCCTCCTCGGCCCGTTCCACGGCCTTGTGCGGATCGGCAGGGGTGCCGGCATCGCCCTTCGCCGCGGGGCCGGAGTCCTTGGCATCCTCCAGCGCCCGCTCGGCCGACCGCACCGCCTCCGCGGCCGCCCCGACCCCTTCGCCGTCGTCATCCTGGGCCGGCAGCGGTTCGTAGCCGATGGACGCGTAGAAGGAGTTGAGCGCCGTCTTGGTCCCCGCGCCGAAGGTGCCGTCCGCGTCAGGTTCGGTGGGGTGTCCGAGGTCCCGCAGCGCCTTCTGGAGCTGCCCGACGTCATCGCCCTCACTGCCGGGGCGCAGGTCCCGGTAGACCGGAACCCTCCCCCGCAGCACGAACACGGGGCGGCCGGAGACCTCCATCAGCAGGCGACCACTGCTCAGGACGTCCTGCGCCTTGACCGGCAGCTTGGTGATGACCGCGCCGGTGGCTCCCTCGCCGCCGCCGGACACCTGCGGGGAGACGTTCACGGTCTGCCCCGCCCGCACCTGGCCCCGGGTGATCACCGAGGACACCAGGACCCGGCGCTCCACCACCGCGGTCAGCACATCCTCCTTCGGAGCACGGGCTTCCGCCGCTGCCTGGGCGGGGGACTTGATGACCATCGACGCACCGACCCCGGCGGCGCCGAGCACCGCGGCGGCGACGGCGACCGCAACCACCCAACGACGGCGCCGGGCCAGCCCGCTGTCCGGCGCCTGCCCGTCGATGCCGCCACCCTCTTCGTTCTGGGTGCTGTCGTCAGGCTCAACAGGCTCGCTGCTCATCGAAGACCTCTCCCCCGGACAGGTCAGCCGCCGACTACTGTGTCGCCCGCAGGCCGGGGGTCACACACTCGGTTCGCCTTGCGGTAGTCGGGGTTCGTCTTCATCGCGTGGGCCATCTCACCGCTGAGTGGGGCAGCCCCGTCCGGACCGGGTTCCGGATAGCCCTTGACCCCGTGCTCCCGAAGACAGGCGCTCAGCTTCCTGGCCCGCTCCATGTCCTCCTCGGACGCGGGCACCGTGGTCGGTGAGGGCTGGAGACCTACGCACTCCTTCTCCGCCGCCAGAATGGCCGTGTCGTTGTTCTGCCCCTTCTTGACCCGCAGCCCGCCGTCGCCGGTCGTGTCCAACGGGATCCCCTGGTCCTCCAGGCATCGGTAATACGCGGTGTCCGTCGCTTCCCGGGTGGGCTTCGCCTGCCCGGTGGCCGTCGAGCCGGAGCATCCGGCGGTCACGAGGGAGAGCAGCACCAGCGCCGCGGCGCATCTGGCGACAGCAGGAACGGGGCGCATACAGGACTCCCGGGAGAGAAACAGCGGCGTGGGGGAAACAGTCACCGCGCATGAGGCGGACGCCGCTCATCACGCATCCAACAGACGCTCTCGACAGGCGACTTGGCGGCCGGTGACGAAGTATCGGACAGCCAAGATACCGAGCCCGTTCGCGGACAACAACTGTCCTTGAGGGCAGTACCCATCTCCATGCACGCCGCATTGAATTGCTGGCGCTCACGACTCATCAGCCCCAGCACGACCCGTCAGCACATGGAGGAGAGACCAAATGACTCGTTCAACCGCTATGCGGCGGCTGACCGGTATCACCCTGGCCGCGACCGCGGTCACCGGGCTGATACTCACGACCGCCGGCACGGCAACCGCTGCCGGACACAAGAACGGGAACGTCGACAGCGGAGAGTTCGGGCTCTACTACAACTCGAACTACGTCGGCTGCGTCTTCGACCTGCTCTACTCGGACGAGAGATTCTCCGACGACCGCTTCGTCTCGTCGACCACCTCGCAGACCTGCCCCGGTCAGAACCAGACCCCCGATGACAACACCGCGTCGTACTGGAATCGCGACGTGACCACCTGGGACGTGTACACCAATCCGCTCCGAGGCGGTATCCACGGCTCCCTGCCGCTCGACTACTACGGCAACGCGTCCGCCACGTTCAAGAACGAGATCTCGTCGGCGTACTACTTCTGACCGGCCCGCAGACGTACACCACCACCCGCTGATACGCACCGCTGTTCTGCCCGTAAGCGCCGGGCAGAACAGCGGCTGCCACATCGTACGACCAGGCCACCCGCGAAGGATCCGCATGCACCCGCTCCCCGGCCGCCGCCACCTCCACCGCTCCGCCGTCGCGATCTGCGCCGCCGCCTTTCTCGCCGCCTGCTCCTCCCCCACCGACAAGGGGCAGACCGACGGGGCGTCGGAACCCGAGATCTCGGCCACTCCCACGATGCTCAGCACCGTGGGGGCACGGTTCCCCCTGGACGCCTACGACGCGACGCAGGAGGAGGCCGCCGCGCTACAGGAAGGCCAGGGCGTTCTCATCTCCCGTTGCATGGAACGCTTCGGCTTCCGCTACAGCCTCCCGTCGCGACCCGCCTCCGCCGAATCCGGCCGGTCGAACGCACGGGTCTTCGGAGTGGTGGACGCGAGCGAGGCGGCCCAGTACGGCTACGGCAACCCAGGAGAAGCACAAGCGCCCCGGCGGACTCCGCAGAGCCTCACCCCGTCCGAGGAGATCGCGCTGCACGGCGCACCCGATCTGACCCCCGGCGACATGCCGAGGAGCCAGGCGGAGGCCGAGAAGAAGGGCGGCGGCAAGCAGCGGATCAACGGCAGGGCGGTGCCCGTCGGCGGCTGTGGACGTGAGGCGTTCCTGAAGCTGTACGCCCCCGAGCCGAACGCCGTGGACGCGTTGTACGTCTTCAACCTCAAGTCCCAGGCGGAGTCACGCTCGCGCGAGGACTCCCGTACCAAGAAGGTCAACAAGCGCTGGTCCGGCTGCATGGCGCGGAAGGGACACACAGCGAGCGATCCGATGAACGCCACCACAGAGCTGGGCATCACCGACGACGCTCTCGGCACCCCCGCCGCCATCACCGCCGCCAGGGCTGATGTCGCCTGCAAAAAGGAAGTCGGCCTGGTCGGCGTGTACTTCGCGGTCCAGTCCGCTTACCAGAAGCGGCAGATCGACAAGAATGCAGAAACGCTCGACCTGGCAAAGAAGCAGCTCAAGAATCGACTCAAACTCGCCGCTTCACTCATTGCGTCGCCCTGAAAAATCGCCCCGAACCCCCCTCTCGCGGCGCCCGCATCGTGGTCCGCGCCCAGAATCCGTGCGCCCTCCGTGCTACGTTCCTGCCGCTCTTGAACCAGCACCCTGGGGGGATCATGACGGTTCAATGCCTTGTCTGTACCGGCCCGGTCATGGACGACCGGGCTTTTGACGACCCGCATGAAAGCCCGTCCGCGACCCGTCTCGTACCACCGCCTCTCCGTCCGCTCACCGCCACGGAAGAGCAGCTTTTCGCCACCTTGCACAGCGCGCCGTCGAATGAGGAGATCGCGGCCCGTCTGCATATTTCTCCGCGGACGGTGAAGTTCCACCTCACCAATATCCGGTCGAAACTCGACGGGATACCGAGGCTCAGGCTCTGCCTGCTGTCCGCGCTGCACCGCAGGGGCCTGCCGTCTCTGTGCAGCGCCTGCGCGCCGGTGTTCCCGGAGCCTGCGGCCGTCTCCTCGGCCTGTGCGACTCCTGCGGTGCCGGGGCCCGAACAGTCCTGACCCCGCCATCCGGACCCGGCCGTTTCCCCCGCCCTGCTCACCCGGCCGCCGAGGCCCCGCCCCGCTTCGCACCGTCCTGTCCGGGATTCGGACACGGGTTTGAATTCGGCTTCAACCTTTCCGGCCCGTGCGCTCTCAGTAACAGGAGGAGAGACCACGACGGACCGTGAAGGGGGCCGGATGAGCGCGGGGACCGGCCGGGACGCCGGCAACAGCTTCGAGGAGTTCGCGCGGGCGGGCCAGCGACGGCTGTACCGGACCGCGTACCTGCTGTGCGGCGACGCGGAGGCGGCCCGCGATCTGACCCAGACGACGCTGGCCAAGCTGTTCCAGCACTGGCACCGGGTGAGCGCCGCCGACCACCCGGACGCCTACGCCAGGACCGTGCTGACCCGCACCTACATCGCCGAGCGCCGCCGGCGGCTGCGCGACGTCCGTGCCCATACGCCGATCGCCGCGCACGCACCGGCGGTCGGACCCGAACTGACGGTCACCCTGCTGGCCGCGCTGGCCGAACTGCCGCCCCGCGCACGGGCGATGGTCGTACTGCGCTACTGGGAGGACCTGAGCGTGGAGACCGTGGCCGAACTGCTGCGGTGCAGCCCGTCCACCGTGAAGAGCCAGTGTTCGCGCGCGCTCGCCACCCTGCGTACGCGGCTGGGCGACGCACACCTCTACACCACCCGAAGCTGAGGAGAACCGTCGTGGACATGTCTTCTGACCGCTTTCCCGGCCGGGCCGCGGACGACGGGGCCGAGGCCGCCGCCGAAGTGGAGGTGGCCGAGACCCTGCTGATCCGGGCGGCCATGGAGCAGGCGACCGACGGCGCGCCGACCCTGCCGGACCTGGTGCCCGCCGCCCTGGTCCAGGGCCACCGGCGCCGCACCCGGGCCCGCGCGACCATAGGGGCGGTGGTGACGGGGGTGGTGGCGCTCGGCGCACTCGGCGCGGTGCTGCCCCTGTGGGGCGGGGGCGGCGGTACGGAACCCGCCCGGACGTGGTCCGCCGCCGCGCGGCCCACGAGCATCGCGCCGACGCCGGGCCCGGAGGACGCCCCGACGAACGTGCCGTCACCCGTGTCGTCGGACGCGCCCTCGGGGGCGTCGTCGGCCCCGACGTCACCGGTTCCCACGGATGCGCCGGAACCGTCCACCGTGCACATCGAGCCGTCCCCCGGACAGGCGACCATGGCCGATCTGCCGGCCGCGGAACGGAAGCGGCAGGAGAAGTTCCAGCGGCTTGTCGCGCTGGTGCTCGGGAAGCTGCTGCCACGGAAGGTGGGCCCGGTCCACCCGGTGGACCTCGCCGTCAGCCAGTACCGGGCCGGGGTCGGCGGCGAGATCTACCCGGTCGTCCTCTCGGTGCGCCCCGAGAGCGACCGGAGTGTCGCTCCGCAGGAAGCGCCCTGCCGCCAGTACCCGGACGGCCTGCTGCGCTGCGAGCGGGCGGTGCTTCCCGACGGGACCGAGGCCCAGGCCGTGACGTCGGTCGCCGGCCCGGACGGGTCACCGGCCGCCACGAGCACCCTCGTCCGCTTCACGTACGGCGACAGCGCGGTCGTCCTCTCGGTCGGCGGTGACGACGGCACAGGGGGGCCGTCACCCGTCACCGCCGATCAACTGCTCGCCGTCGCGGGGGACTCCGGGTTCATGGATCTCGTGAAGTACGCGGCGGCACACCCCATGGAATCGAAGGAGTACGCGGATCGTGTCGGCTGAGGTACGGAGACAGCAGGGGCAGCGACGGGGCGGCCGGGGGGCCCGGCGGCGCCCACGGCAGGAACGTCGCCGTCGCGGCCGGATACGGCTGCTGGTCGCGGTCCTCGTGCCGACGGCCGTGATCTGCGTCGCGGTGGCCGCCTCGCCGCTGTGGACCGGCGGGGACGATCCTTCGAGCGCCGCAGCAGCGTCCGGATCGGCCAACTCCCCTTCCGTTTCCGGTGATGAGTCGCTCGCAGAGGATTCCGCCTCCGTTTCCGGTTCGAAGGCCGGGGCGAGTACGAAGCCGAAGGCGCGCGCCAAGCCCAAGGTCAGCGCGAAGACCAAACC
Organism: Streptomyces sp. NPDC104307; assembly: GCF_055584045.1. Classification (NCBI taxonomy): domain Bacteria; kingdom Bacillati; phylum Actinomycetota; class Actinomycetes; order Kitasatosporales; family Streptomycetaceae; genus Streptomyces; species Streptomyces sp. NPDC104307. The sequence continues at coordinate 17,492 of NZ_JBVJMU010000026.1, read as the reverse complement.
GGGCTCCGGCTCCAAGGGCGGCGGCCATCCCGCCATTCCCTCCCACGGCCCCGGCACCTTCACGGTCGCGCGGGCGGGCGCGACCTCGGGCGGTGGCAACGCCTACCGGGTCGAGGTCGAGGACGGCACCGGCGTCGACCCGGACGCGGCCGCCACCCAGATCGCCGGGTTCCTCGCCGCCCCGCGCGGCTGGGCGCACGGCGGGGAGCACACGTTCCACCAGGTCAGGAAGGGCCCTGCGGGGCTGGTCGTCCGGATCGCCACGGCGGCGACCGTCGACAGGATCTGCGGGAGCAGCGGCCTCAACACCCATGGCGAGGTCAACTGCCGCGTCGGCGTCGATGTCATGGTCAACCTCAAGCGCTGGCAGACCGGTTCACCCGAGTTCAACGGACCCTTGGCCGAATACCGCGCCCTCATCATCAACCACGAAGTCGGCCACTGGCTCGGCCACGGCCACGAAACCTGCCCCGGCAGGGGCCGGTCCGCCCCCGCCATGATGCAGCAGATCTACGGACTCAAGGGATGCGTCGCCAACGCCTGGCCCTACGACGCGAAGGGCCAGTACCTGGGCGGACCCTCCGTGCCATGAGGCTCCTGTGACTCCTGAGGCACCCGCCCTGCCCGCTTCATAAGTGAGTGGACTGAACCAATCCGATCCGGCAACAGTCATTACAGGGAGAAGTACGAACACCTGAGCACTGAGGAGGGGCGCGGATGTCCGGATCGGACGTGCGTCAGCGGGGTCAGCGGAGACGTGGCCGGAAACGGCTGTTCGTCATGGCCGTCGTCCCGGTCGTGCTGGTGGCGGCCACCGTGGCAGGGCTCCGGTGGAAGCACGAGCGCGCGGCCGGCTCCGGCTCCACCGCCTCCTTCACCGTCGCCCGCGCGGCCGCGTCGGACACCGGCAAGGGCCACGCCTACCGGGTCGAGGTGGAGGACGGTTCGGGCCTGGACCCGGACAAGGAGGCGGCCGAGGTCGCCCGCATCCTGGCCGCGCCCCGGGGCTGGTCGCACCACGGCGAGAACACCTTCCGCCAGGTCGCAGAGGGCCCTGCGGGACTGGTCATACGCATAGCCTCGCCCCGGACCACGGACCGGATCTGCGGGAAGAGCGGCCTGGACACGCACGGCGAGGTCAACTGCCGCGTCGGCGTAGACGTCATGGTCAACCTCAAGCGCTGGCAGACCGGTTCACCCGAGTTCAACGGACCCCTGGCCGAATACCGCGCCCTCATCATCAACCACGAAGTCGGCCACTGGCTCGGCCACGGCCACGAAACCTGCCCCGGCAAGGGACGCCCGGCCCCCGCCATGATGCAGCAGATCGACGGACTCAAGGGATGCGTCGCCAACGCCTGGCCCTACGACGCCAAGGGCCACTACCTGGGCGGACCCTCCGTACCCTGAGACTTCTGACGCACCCGAGGCTCCTGAGGCGCCCGACGCGCTCAGCGCCGCCGGTACACCAGCCGCCCGGCCAGGACGGTGACCACGCAGGACGCCGCCCCCACCGCGACGAGCGCGGCTTCGTCCGGTACGTCGAACACGGCGAAGTCGGCGCGGGCGCCGGTGACGAGCGGGGCGTGCACGGAGCCCGCCAGGTCACGGCCCCCGGCGAGCGGATCGAGGTCCAGGACCTCACCCTCGGGAGCCCCGGCGACGGGCAGCACCTCCACCAGGCCGGACCGGGACACCGCGGTCCGCACGGCCGGGTCGTGGAACGGGCCGGTGAGGTGCGTCGTCCCGTGCCGCAGCATCTGCTGGAGACCCCGGCGTACGCTGCCCGCCCACCGGGTCGCGTCCAGCTCCCGTGCCAGCCGTGCGAACGCCTCGCCCGACAGCGGTTCGACGCCGAGTTCGTCCGCCTCGCGCGGGTCGGGGTGGTAGCAACGGGTCAGCAGCCACTCCGCGTGCCGCTGCCGGAGCCCCGGGGCGATGACGCCCGGCCACTGCCGTACGCGCGCCGCCGGATGAGCGGCGGCGACCGCCTCGTACGGACCGAGGGCGACGATCCGGTCCCCGTCCACCGCCACCGCGCCCCGCTCGACGGGGCCCGCGCCGACCGGGAGGACCAGCGGCGCGGCGTGGACGGTCAGCACGACGGCGTCAGTTGGCGTTCAGGAGCTTGAGCTCCGGGTGGGCGGTGCCGCCCTCGATCGCGGTGGACGAGATGTGCGAGACGACGCGCTCGTCGACCGGGTCGTTCGCCGGGTCGTCGTGGACGACGAGGTGCTCGTACGTGGTGGCGCGCTGGGCCGGGACCCGGTCCGCCTTGCGGATCAGGTCGATGATCTCCAGCCGGTTGGAGCGGTGCTTGGCTCCGGCGGAGGAGACGACGTTCTCCTCCAGCATGATCGAGCCGAGGTCGTCCGCGCCGTAGTGCAGCGACAGCTGGCCGACCTCCTTGCCGGTGGTCAGCCAGGAACCCTGGATGTGCGCGACGTTGTCCAGGAAGAGCCGGGCGATGGCGATGATCCGCAGGTACTCGAAGAGCGTGGCCTGCGTCTGGCCCTTCAGCTTGTTGTTCTCCGGCTGGTACGTGTACGGGATGAAGGCGCGGAAGCCGCCCGTGCGGTCCTGTACGTCGCGGATCATGCTCAGGTGCTCGATGCGCTCGGCGTTGGTCTCGCCCGTGCCCATCAGCATGGTGGAGGTCGACTCGACACCGAGGCCGTGGGCGATCTCCATGATCTCCAGCCAGCGCTCGCCGGACTCCTTGAGCGGGGCGATCGCGGTACGCGGCCGGGCCGGCAGCAGCTCGGCGCCCGCGCCCGCGAAGGAGTCGAGACCGGCGGCGTGGATGCGGCTGATGGCCTCCTCCGCGGAGACCTTCGAGATCCGGGCCATGTGCTCGATCTCGGAGGCGCCGAGCGAGTGGATGACCAGCTGCGGGAACGCCTTCTTGATCGCGGAGAAGTGCTCCTCGTAGTACTCCACGCCGTAGTCCGGGTGGTGGCCGCCCTGGAACATGATCTGGGTGCCGCCCAGCTCGACGGTCTCCGCGCAGCGGCGCAGGATGTCGTCGAGATCGCGGGACCAGCCCTTGGCGGTGTCCTTGGGCGCGGCGTAGAACGCGCAGAACTTGCACGCCGTCACGCACACGTTCGTGTAGTTGATGTTGCGCTCGATGATGTACGTCGCGATGTGCTCCGTACCGGCGTAACGGCGCCGGCGTACGGCGTCGGCGGCCGCGCCCAGCGCGTGCAGCGGGGCGGAGCGGTAGAGGTCGAGCGCCTCCGCCGGAGTGATCCGCCCGCCTTCGGCGGCTCGGTCGAGGATGGGCTGGAGGTCGGCCTTCTCGGTCACCGGGCTGTCACCTTTCGGCGGTTTTTCAACGGATCTACGGACCGGTTCAGCGTACGCCAGCCCTGCCGCAGGTCAGCCGCCGGACCGGTTGAGCGTGCCGTAGGGGAGCCCGGCGCCCCGCTCGTCGGACCGGAAGCGGAGGGTGTCGTCGTCGACGCGGGTGAAGTGGATGTCCGTGGTGGTGGTCGTGCACAGGCCCGCGGTGCCGGGGCGTTCCGGGTCGGCGCGCTCCCGCAGCGTCAGCTCCTTGTCGGTGGCAGAGGCGAGAGACGCGACGCTGTGGCAGCTGACCTCTACGCCGAGGGCGGAGATCGTCGTGCTCGTACGGACCACGTCGGCGCCCTTCTTCCCCTTCCTGATCACCACGCTGAGCGTGCCGTGCGGCTGGCCGGTCGTCTTCTCGGTGAGCGGCCCCTTCCAGGTGCCGATGAAGCTCTTCGGCACCTCGCTGACCTGGCCGCCCGGGGTGGCGGCGCTGTCACCCGGACTGGTCGGCCTGGGCGAGGCGGTGGCGCCCGGGGTGCGGTCGGTGCCTCCGTGGTCTGCGGTGTCGCTGCCGCCACCGCCCGGCATCAGGTCGAAGACGTAGGCGCTGCCCACGGTCACCGCGGCGAGCGCACCGGCCACCGCGAGGGCGACGGTGCAGCTCAGCCTGCGCCCCCGGTGCTGCTCGCCCGGCCGGGAGTCGGCGCTGACACTCACGGAGAACCGGGAATCGGACGCGCGCTGCCCCGGCACCCCGTCCGTCCCGGAGCCGGGCGGGTACGGCGGCGGGCTCGTACCCGGTCCGGTCAGGTGGGCCGCCGGTTCGACCGGCGGGCCGAACACCCCGAGGGCGGGGCCCCCGTTGAACCCGTGCGAGGCGTTGGTGAACGGCACCGGCCCCGACCGCACCGGGGCGTCCTGCGGTTCCAGGTCCAGCAGCGCGACCGCGGCGCGGCTGACCTCGCGCACCAGGGGTCCGGGCAGCCAGCCCGCCGCCACCCGGGCCGCCGCGCCGCCGGGGGCCAGCCGGTCCGCGAGCCGGGCGGGGCTGGGCCGGTGCGCCGGGTCCTTCGCCAGACAGGAGGCGACGACCTCGCGCAGCTCGCCCTCCAGACCGCCCAGCTCCGGCTCCTCGTGCACCACCTTGTAGAGCAGTACGGCGGACGAGTCCCCGAGGAAGGGCGCGGCACCGGTGGCCGCGTACGCGAGCACCGCGCCCAGCGAGAAGACGTCGGCCGCGCCCGAGATCTCCTGGCCCCGGATCTGTTCCGGCGCCATGTAGCCGGGCGAGCCGACGGAGACGCCGGTGGAGGTGAGCGAGGCGGTGGCGTCGATGGCCCTGGCGATCCCGAAGTCGATCAGCCGGGGGCCGTCGAGGGCGAGCAGCACGTTGGAGGGCTTGACGTCCCGGTGGATCAGTCCCTGTTCATGGACCGCGCCGAGTGCCTCGGCCAGCCCCGCGCCCAGGGTGCGTACCGCCTGTTCGGGCAGCGGGCCGTGCTCGGTGACCGCGGCGGAGAGCGGTGGCCCGGCCACGTAGCCGGTCGCCACCCACGGGACGGGGGCGTCGGGATCGGCGTCCAGGACGGGCGCGGTCCACTGGGCGCCGATCCGCCGCGCCGCGTCCACCTCGCGGCGGAACCGGGCGCGGAACTGCTCGTCGAGCGCGAAGTGCGGATGGACCACCTTGACCGCGACGGTGCGGCCGCCGGCGCTGCGTCCCAGGTAGACGCGCCCCATGCCGCCGGCACCGAGTCTGCCGATCAGCCGGTAGGCACCGATGCTCAGTGGTTCGCCGGCTTCCAGCGGCTGCATATGCGGACTCCCCCTGTGGACACCGGCCCTGACCTCCGACCGAAGCCTAAAGTCTTTCGCCTTCCTGAGGGCGCGTGCGTCAGGGCCGTCGGCGCCGGCTTCCGTAGAACACGGTGCCCGAGGTCAGCAGGAGGAGGCCCGCGGCGATCTCCGCCGAGATCTTCGCGTCGGAGTGCCCCGGGCCGTCGGGCATCCGGGGTTCGAACAGGCCGAGCGGATCCTTGCGGATCTCGACGTGCTCGCCCGTCTTGACCCCGCCGAAGCAGTTCTGCTGCTGGGACAGTTCGTGTTCCTCGTGGTCGCCGCCGTCCTCCGCCACGCTGCAGTGCCAGTCGGAGCCCTCGCCGTCGTTGTCTTCGGTCACGTCCGTCACCACCGCCGCGACCGGATCACCCGCGGTCTTCATGTAGACGTCGTACAGCGCGGGGCCCGCGAAGAGCATCAGCGCGAAGCCGCTGACGCAGACCAGCGTCGCGGCGCCCGCGCGGCTCCAGACGCCACCGATCAGGCAGGCGGCGAACGCGACGACCGCGAGCATGACGACCACACCGGCCCACATCACCCAGTTGGCGAGCGCGGCTCCGAGAACCATGAGGGCGGGAAGGAGCACGGCCCACATCAGCGAGCCGAACAGCTTCCGCAGGCCCGAAACCGGCCGCCCCGGCCCGCTCACCGCGGCCTCGGGTGTGCCCGGCGGATCCGCTGTCGTGCTGTGCCCGCTCATCGGCCCCGCCCCCGCCCACGCGGCGCGTGCCGCCGCTCGGTGCCACACGATAGCTGTGCGGCACACCGCACACCTCAGCCGCGTCGGACGGCCTGAGTCATAGATCTCCCGGCGTACCGTCGATAGCCGGCCCACACCCTTCGGGAAGGCTGGCTGCGATCAGTTCATACGCCTCCTCAACGGTTGCCGCCTCCCCGATGAGGGTGTGGTTGGATTCCCGACGCACTCGGTATCCGCCGGCGACCTGCGGAAAGGCGGTTCCGACGTCGTGCGTCCAGGGGTATCCGGTGCACCGGCTCAAGTACAGAACCCCATGGCTGACCATGGGAAAGAGGGTGCGCAACGACGGGTGACCATAGGCCGTGCGGGGCACAACCGGGTCGATGCGGTCCTGGCCGTAAGCCAGAACGGCCGCCCATTCTGCGGCCACGATGTCTTGTGCGTTCTGCGACACTTCAGCATTCCAGGGCGCTTGTCCTCAGGGTCCCGCCACGCGGCAGCCCCTTCGTAGTTGCGGACTGCGTAGGCCACTTCGCTCATCTCCCATGCAGTTCCGTCACCGCAGCGAGGGTAGTTGGCTTCATGCGAGGTATTGAACTGCGCCCCGTGCTGGGCTGCTCTCTGGAATGCGTCCGTGATGTCTTGCGGGGTGTTCCAGTTGCCTATCTCGCCCCGGCTGTTCGGCATCCCGTCGAGGGTGATCGACAGGGTGGTGTCGCGATCTCCGACGGCGCCCATCACGTTCGTCATCCACACAGGGCCACAGCGTGGCGCGGGTGTGCCACGCCACCTCGCCCTGTTCGTCGATGAGTTCACGGGGCGTTCCGACCAGGTCGGTAATGATCGCCATGAAGCGGTGGTCGACTTCCGACTGGTCCAGAAACCTGCGCTCCACCTGGGTGACGGGCTTCATGCCATCGTGGTCCCAGGTGAGGGCGACGGAGTCCGAGGAGCCCGCTGTGGAGCTGACCTGTTCGCACAGGGTGTCGCTGTCCCAGGTGAAGGTCACCTCCTCGGTAACCGTCGCACCGTCCACCGACAGCCGCTGCTTGGCGGTGCGACGCCCCAATGCGTCGTAGACGTAGCGCCAGGTGTCGGGCTTGCGGGAGAGGCGGGCCTTCTGCCGCAGGACCACACGCCCTTGAGCGTCGTGTTCGTATCGGACGCGGCCCGCGCGGGTGATGCGGGTCCCGGTGTACTCGCGCGGTCCGGAGGCACTGTCACCACCGGGCCAGGTCGCGGTGGTGAGGTTGCCGGCCTCGTCGTATGCGTACCGCTCGGACCAGTTGTCGGCGGTGACGCCCGTGACCCGGCCCTCGCGGGTCATCTCCAGCCGCTTGTGTCCGCCAGGCAGTTCATCGACCGAGGTGAGGTGGCCGTCGGCACGGTACTCGTACGTGCGGCGCCGGAGGATCCGGTCGCCCGGGGCGCGGACGTGCTGGTCGGTCAGGCGGCCCGCCGGGTCGTGGGTGCACTCGACGGTCAGCGAGTCACCGATCCGGCGTGACATCTCGCGGCCCGTCTCGTCGAAGGCGAAGACCACGCGATGGCCGGAAGCGTTCAGGTCAGCGCTGGGCCGTGTCTGCCACATAGCGCCGTCCGCCCACAGGGCGGGGCTCGCGGCGCCTGGTGCGTGCGATCGCAAGGCGGAGGATCGCCCGTGGGCTGGACCGTACTCGGGCGACTCCGACAACGCCGCGAGCAGTGGGGTCTCCCCTGCTCAAGCGAAGCCGAGAGCTCGGGGAAGTGCCAGGCGTCGTGAGCCAGGCGGTATGTGGCAGACACGGCCTAGGACCGCCGGGCAATGACCAGGTGCTGACTGCGCCGGACGGGGTGACACGGCGGACGCGCCGTCCGGCTCAGCGATGCCCCGTTCCGGCTCACGATCTCGAACAGGGCGATTCCGGCATCCATGCGAACAGCGACTTTCCGGGCTCCGTCACGGCCCGGTGCAATCGATCGGTGCGCGAATAGCCGAATGGGCAGGGCTCCGGACTCCCACGCATGAGTGTGCCGCCGCGGAGGAGTTTATTCCGGTTCGCTCCCGGTTACCGCGATCGCCCTTCCTAATCCGGACGACAGCCGCCTTTGCGATGGAAGCGATATTCCGGGGCAATTGAAATAGATACCCGGCCGACTCCCGGCGGGTCGGTATTCGATCCGGCCCAATTCCGCATGGACGCACCCCGGGAACCACATCACGGGACCCGCTGCCCGAATTCGGGCAGCGGGTCCGGGCGGGGCGTGCGCGCGACGGGTCCGGGGCGTGCGCTCAGCCGCCGAGCAGTTCCACGTTCACGTCTGCGGCGAAGCCGGTCGTCGGGCCGGTCCGGCGGGCGAACTCCTGGACGCCGGCCAGCTGCGCCGGGCCGAAGCGGAAGTCGAGGGTCGTGAAGTAGCGCTCCAGGACCTCCGCGTCGAAGGCCTCCCAGCGTGCGGCCTGCTCCGCGACCTTGGTGACCTCCTCCAGGGAGACGTCCCGCGAGGCCAGGAACGCCTCGTGGACCTTCTGGACCGCGGTGGGCTCGGCCGCCAGGTAGTCCTTGCGGGCAGCCCAGACGGCGAAGACGAACGGCAGCCCCGTCCACTCCTTCCACATCGCGCCCAGGTCGTGGACCTGGAGGCCGAGGCGGGGGGCGTCGTGCAGGTTGGCGCGCAGCGCGGCGTCACCGATGAGGACGGCGGCGTCCGCCTCCTGCATCATCACGCCGAGGTCGGGCGGGCAGGTGTAGTAGTCCGGGGTCACCCCGTACCGCTCGGCGAGCAGCAGCTGCGCCAGCCGGACGGAGGTGCGGGAGGTCGAGCCGAGCGCCACCCGGGCCCGGTCGAGGTCCTCCAGGGGGCGCTGCGACACGATCACGCACGACATGACGGGCCCGTCGCAGCCGACCGCGATGTCGGGGAAGGCGACCAGGTCGTCGGCGTTGCGCAGGAACTCCACGAGAGTGATGGGGCCGATGTCCAGATCGCCCCTGATCAGCTGCTCGCTGAGCTTCTCCGGGGTGTCCTTCGAGAGCTCCAGGTCGAGCAGGGTCCCGGTCCGTGCCAGCCCCCAGTAGAGGGGAAGGCAGTTGAGGAACTGGATGTGGCCGACGCGCGGCCGGTTGCGACGGTCGTCGCCTGCGACGGTTGAGACGGTTGAATTGTCCACATCGCGAGGCTAGACCTGTCGGCCCCCGACAGCCCCACCGGGGGCGCGCGGCGCCGCGCGATCCCTCTCCCGGCGGGTCACCCGCCCCTCTTCCGGGGGGCGCCGGAATGGTCTCCGACCCGTCCTCGCAGCCCCGCCGGAGGGGGCTCTCCCAAGGGCTCCCGGCCCTGCTCGAAGGGGTCCAGGACCGCTCGCGCACACGGCAATCAAACATTCGCGTCGCGTGATCTTTCCCTCTACCCTTCCGCACATCCTGCGTGCTAGGCTCAACGCCAAGTTGCAGTTTGGTTTCCCTTGCAGTACAGAGCCTGCGGAGCATGTAACCCGCAGGCTTTTGTAGTTTTCAGACTTCTTTGCAGGTTCTGGAGCAGGGCAACCCTTTGGCCCAAGGAGGGCTTATGGCTACCGGAACCGTCAAGTGGTTCAACGCTGAAAAGGGCTTCGGCTTCATCGCCCAGGACGGCGGCGGCCCGGATGTCTTCGTCCATTACTCCGCGATCAACGCGTCCGGGTTCCGCTCCCTTGAGGAGAACCAGGTCGTGAACTTCGACGTCACTCAGGGACCCAAGGGTCCGCAGGCTGAGAACGTCACCCCGGCCTAGTTGCCCGGGTCGGCCGATCGCGGCCGGTAACGCAGTACCCAAGGAGCCCCGCTCCCCCGCCTCGGCGGAGGAGCGGGGCTCCTGCCTGTGTGCCCTACTTCTTGGGCGTCTCGTCGCGGCTGTCGACGACCCCTCGGTCGAGTACCGCCTGCATCTCGGTCACCGTGCCCTTCTTGCCCAGCTCGGTGTTCCGGACCAGGTAGGCGCGCATGCCCAGGTAGTCGTAGCTGTTGGCGTCGAAGACCAGTTCCTTGCGCTCGTGGTCCCTCTCGTCCGTGCGGGCGAGTGCCACACCGGGGCGGCCGTCGCCGTCCTGGGCCCTGTCCAGCGCGACGACGCCGGGGATCTTCGCCGCCGCGCGGTAGATCGCGGCGCCGGTCTCGGGCGGCAGGATGTTCTCGTCGATCAGGCCGGCCACGTACTCGAAGAGGTTCTGATCCGACGAGCCGGAGTACGCGGCGTCCGCACGGAGCTTCTTCAGCAGCGCGCCGGGCTCGGTGGGCAGCTTCTCCAGCGCGGCGTAGGTGTGGTTGCGGTTCCACTCGGCCAGTCCTTCGTCACCGTCGCGCGGCGCCGACCAGATGATGTCGTCGCCCGGCTGCTTGAGGCGGCTCCGCACCTTGTCGGGGTTCTGGGACGTCCACGCCTCCCGGTAGTACGTCTTCAGCTTGAAGGGGCCGTCACCCTCGGCCTGCATGTTGGAGTAGTGCGAGCGCACGTAGACGAACTGGTTCACGCCGACGCGGGCCGCGGGGCCCTGCGAGGCGCGCTCCGCGACGTTCTCCATCAGCGCGCCGACGCCGTTCGCCGAGCCGACCTCGACCTTGACCACCGGGGCCGCGCTGAGGTGGTACCCGGTGTCGCCGCCGGTCCCGCCGGGGCCCGCCAGGAAGGTGAAGGCGAGCGCACCGGCCGCGACCATGCCCACGGGTACGGCGTACCAGGCGCGGTTGCGGCGCGGCCGTATCGCCGCCGGGGCCTTCTCGCCCCGGGCCTTGTCCTGCGCCTGCGCCTGTGCCTGGTGGATCTCGTTCATCAAATGCTCCCTGAGCAGCCGGTGACGGTCGCCCGGCAGGACCGGTCCGTGCGGCTCGGGCAGCTGCGCCCTGAGCTCCCCCGCAACCTTCTCCGCGTCGGCACTCATCGGTTTCCCTCCTTCTCGTTCGACCGGACCGCGGTGGCGCGGTCACTCGGGTACTGTCCGGCTGATCCGGGTAGTTCCGTGTTTCTTGCGGTTTCTGTGATTTTCTTTTTCTCGTCCTCGGTGAGTTCCCTCAGCCGCTTCCGGGCCCGGGAGAGCCTGGAGCGGACGGTTCCGACGGGTACTCCGAGCGCCCGCGCCGTGTCCCGGTAGTCCAGGCCGTCCCAGACACAGAGCAGGAACACCTCCCGCTCCTTGGGTCTGAGCCGTCGCAGCGCGGCCTGTGCGGCGGCGAGCTGTTCCGCGTCATGGATGCGGCCCACCAGCTCGTCCGCGAAGTCCGGCACGGCGGGTCGCACCGGCATCCGGGTCAGCGCGGCGTCATGTCTGCGGGCGGCGCGGCGGGTGTTGCGCAGGACGTTGGTCGCGATGCCGAGCAGCCAGGGCCTCAGCTCCTCGTCCGACTCCCGCAGGGTCGCGCGCAGCCGCCACGCCTCCAGGAAGGTGAGCGACACGATGTCCTCCGCGCCGGCCCAGTCGCCGGTCGAGCGGACCGCGTACCGGAACACCGTCTGCGCGTGGTCGTCGAAGAGGCCGCCGAACGCGTCCGGGTCGCCTGCCCGTATCCGGGCTCTCAGAGAATGCTCCACGTCATGTCCTGTCCCCGGCGGGCGGCAGGTTCCAGTGGCCTGCGTCACACCCGCGCCGGGGCCACGCGATGCTTGACCTTGACACCGTGTGAGGCCGTGCACTGGGAGACATCATGTTCACCATCGGAGACTTCGCCCGCCACGGGCGGGTGTCGGCCCGGATGCTGCGTCATTACGACGCGATCGGGCTGCTGCCCCCCGACAGTACCGACCCCGAAACCGGCTACCGCCACTACGGCGGCGGTCAGCTCGCCCGGCTCAACCGGATCATCGCCCTCAAGGATCTCGGCTTCACGCTCCAGCAGGTGCGGGCCGTCCTCGACGAGGAGGTGGGTCCGGAGGAGCTGCGCGGGATGCTCCGGCTGCGGCGCTCGGAGCTGGCGGAGGCGGTGGCCGCGGCGGCGGCCCGGCTGGCCCAGGTCGAGGCGAGGCTCCGGTCGATCGAGAGTGAGGGACACATGCCAGTGGACGATGTAGTGGTCAGGAACGTCGCGGCGGTACGGGTCGCGGAGCTGACCGGGGTGGCCGCGGGCTACGGACCGCAGGACATCACTCCGGTGATCCGCCCCCTGTACGAGCAGCTGTTCCCGCTGCTGGACCGGGCCGGGGTCTCCCCGGCGGGCCCCGGGATCGCGCGCTACGAGGACGCCCCGGAGGGCGGCGGCGCGGTCGTCGTCCACGCCGGGGTGACGGTCTCCGCGCCGCCGGGACCGCTGGGTGACACCGGGATCACGGTGGTCGAACTGCCCCCGGTCGAGGCGGCGACGGTCATCCACCGGGGCGCGATGGACGGCGTACTGCCGACGTCCCAGACCCTGGCCCGCTGGATCGACGGCTCCGGCTACCGGTCGGCCGGGTACGCCCGCGAGGTCACCCTGGAGTGCCCGGAGGACGAGTCGCGGTGGGTGACGGAGCTCCAGGAGCCGGTGGTCAGGGGAGCCTGACGGCCTGGGGGTCGGGCCGCCCCGCGTACGGGCGGCCCGACCCCGGGGGCCCCTCGTACGGGCGGCCCGACCTGAGAGTGGGGCCGACCGTCATACGGGCGGCCCCACCACCTCTACGCGCCGGGGCCCGCCCACAGCCCATCGTCGGTGAGCCCGAGCAGATCGATCGCGTTGCGGCGCACGATGCGGTCCACCACGTCCGCGTCCAGGTGCCCCATCTGCTCCTCCCCGACCTCGCGGGACTTGGGCCAGGTCGAGTCGGAGTGCGGGTAGTCCGTCTCGTACAGGACGTTGGCGACGCCGATCGCGTCCAGGTTCTTCAGCCCGAAGGCGTCGTCGAAGAAGCAGCCGTAGACGTGCTCGGTGAACAGCTCGGACGGCGGCCGGTGGACCTTGTCCGCGACCCCGCCCCAGCCCCGGTTCTCCTCCCAGACCACGTCGGCGCGTTCCAGGATGTACGGAATCCAGCCGATCTGCCCCTCCGCGTACATGATCCGCAGGTTCGGGAAGCGCTCGAACTTGCCGCTCATCAGCCAGTCGACCATCGAGAAGCAGCAGTTGGCGAAGGTGATGGTGGAACCGACGGCGGGCGGGGCGTCGGCCGAGGTGGACGGCATCTTCGAGGACGAGCCGATGTGCATGGCGATCACCGTCCCGGTCTCGTCGCAGGCCCGGAGGAACGGATCCCACTCGTCCGTATGAATGGACGGCAGTCCGAGATGTGGAGGTATTTCGGAGAACGCCACCGCACGCACCCCGCGCGCCGCGTTGCGCCTGACCTCCTCCGCGGCCAGCCGCGCGTCCCAGAGCGGGACCAGGGTGAGCGGGATGAGCCGGCCGTGCGCGTCCGGTCCGCACCACTCGTCGACCATCCAGTCGTTGTACGCGCGCACGCCGAGCAGGCCGAGTTCACGGTCCTTCGCTTCGGTGAAGGTCTGCCCGCAGAAGCGGGGGAAGGTCGGGAAGCAGAGTGCGGACTGCACGTGGTTGATGTCCATGTCGGCGAGCCGCTCGGGCACCGAGAACGAACCGGGGCGCATCTGCTCGTACGTGATGACTTCGAGCTTGATCTCGTCCCTGTCGTAGCCGACGGAGGTGTCGAGGCGGGTGAGCGGGCGGTGCAGGTCCTCGTACACCCACCAGTCACCGATCGGGCCCTCGTCGCCCTTCGCGCCCATCACGGGCGCGAACTTTCCACCCATGAACGTCATTTCCTTGAGCGGCGCCCGGACGATGCGCGGACCGGAGTCCGCGTACTTGGACGGGAGCCGGTCCCGCCAGACATGAGGGGGCTCCACCGTGTGGTCGTCCACCGAGATGATCTTCGGGAAGGTCTCCATGCGTACCACGGTAGCGCTGATCTGACGAACCGTCAGCTATCTGTGCGAGGCTCCGTTCCACAATCGTTGTCGAGGGCTCGTGCAGACAGCCACCCACTGCTGACGTGTCCGCCCTTCACAAGGCAGACTGTTGACGGCGATACGAACGGTATGGAGCAATCCGGATCTCCTCGGCGGTGTCCCGACATGTTCGGTGCGGCACTGGGCAGTGCGCAGAGACCAGGACAGGAGGCGGCAATGGGCCGTGACGACGGGTCACGGGTGCGTGTTCCGGATCAACGAGCTCCGGAGCGGCAGCCGGCGGACGGTACAGAGCTGCGCTTCTCCGTGCTCGGACCGGTACGGGCCAGGCGGGGCGACGAGACGCTGCCGTCCGGTTCGCCGCAGCAGCGCGCCCTGCTGTCGGCCCTGCTGCTGCGGGGCGGCCACACCGCGACGGCCAATGAACTCATCGACGCCATCTGGGGCGACGAGCCGCCCTCCCAGGCGCTGGCCGCGGTACGCACGTACGCCTCCCGGCTCCGCAAGGTCCTGGGCCCGCAGACCCTGGCGAGCGATTCCGGCGGGTACGCGATGCGCACCGGGCCCGGCGCGCTCGATGTGACCGTGGCGGAGGAACTGGCCGCCGACGCGGAGAAGGCCCGCGCCGCGGGTGACCGCTGCCGCGCCCGGGAGCTGCTGAACAAGGCGCTCGCCCTGTGGGACGGCGAGGCGCTGGCCTCTGTGCCCGGACCGTACGCGGAGAACCAGCGCACCCGGCTTGAGGAGTGGCGCCTCCAGCTGACCGAGACCCGGCTCGACCTGGACCTGGAGGTCGGCTGCCACGCGGAGGCGGTCTCCGAACTGACCGCGCTCACCGCCGCGCACCCGCTGCGCGAACGGCTGCGCGAGCTGCTGATGGTGGCCCTGTACCGCAGCGGCCGGCAGGCCGAGGCCCTCGCGGTGTACGCCGACACCCGGCGGCTGCTCGCCGAGGAACTGGGCGTGGACCCGCGCCCCGAGCTGGCCCAGCTCCAGCAGCGCATCCTCCGGGCCGACGAGGAGCTGGCCCGCCCGGTCGACGAGCCGGTCCAGGCCGCCGCCCCGGTCCGGCCCGCCCAGCTCCCGGCCACCGTCCCCGACTTCACCGGCCGCTCCTCCTTCGTCCGCGAGCTGGGCGACCGGCTCGCCACCGCGGAGGGCTCCGTGATGGCCGTCTCCGCCCTCGCGGGCATCGGCGGCGTCGGCAAGACGACCCTGGCCGTGCACGTCGCCCACCAGGCCCGCCCGCACTTCCCGGACGGCCAGCTGTACGTCGACCTGCAGGGCGCGGGCTCCCGCACCGCAGAGCCGGAGACGGTGCTCGGCGCGTTCCTGCGCGCCCTGGGCACGGCCGACTCCGCGATCCCCGACTCCCTCGACGAACGCGCCGCGCTCTACCGCTCCACGCTGGACGGCCGCCGCATCCTGATCCTCCTGGACAACGCCCACGACGCGGCCCAGATCCGGCCGCTGCTGCCCGGAACGGCGGGCTGCGCGGCGCTGGTCACCAGCCGGGTGCGGATGGTGGACCTGGCGGGCGCGCACCTGGTCGACCTGGACGTGATGTCGCCCGAGGAGGCGCTCCAGCTCTTCACCCGCATCGTGGGCGAGGAGCGCATCAACTCCGAGCGCGAGGCCGCCCTGGACGTGGTCGCCGCCTGCGGATTCCTCCCGCTCGCCATCCGCATCGCCGCCTCCCGGCTGGCCGCCCGCCGCACCTGGACGGTCTCGGTCCTGGCCGCCAAGCTCGCGGACGAACGCCGCCGGCTGGACGAACTCCAGGCGGGCGACCTCGCGGTGAAGGCCACCTTCGAACTCGGCTACGGCCAGCTGGAGCCCGCCCAGGCCCGCGCCTTCCGCCTGCTGGGCCTGGCGGACGGCCCCGACATCTCCCTCGCCGCCGCGGCCGCCCTGCTGAACCTGGAGCCGCACGCGGCGGAGGACCTCCTGGAGGCCCTGGTCGACACGTCCCTGGTGGAGTCGGCGGCCCCCGGCCGCTACCGCTACCACGACCTGGTCCGCCTCTACGCGCGTTCCTGCGCGGAGCGGGACGAGGAGGCTCCGCAGGAGCGGGAGTCGGCGTTGTCGCGGCTGCTGGACTTCTATCTGGCTACGGCTGCGGGGGTGTACGCGCTGGAGCGGCCGGGAGAACGGGTGCTCGACCACTTCGAGCCCACGGGCCGGCCCGGCCTGCCGTTCTCGACTCCGGCACAAGCGCTGGACTGGCTGTTCAGCGAGTCCAGCGGGGTGCTCGCGTGCGCCCGGCAGTCCGCGACACATGGCATGCTCCGCAAAGCCGCCGATCTCCTCATGGCTGCCGTGGACCTGGGCGAGTCAGGGGCGAATTCGCATGAGTTCGCCCAAGCCGCGAAGGCGGTCTCCGAGTCCGCGCAGGCGGCTGGGGACGTCCAGGCGGAAGGCCGTGCCCGCACCATGCTGACGCATGTCCACAGCATTTCGGGGCGGTTCGCCGACGCGGAGAGCGATGCGCGACGCGCCCTGGAACTGGGACTCGCCGCCGGAGACCCGGTCTCCTCCAGCCAAGCGCCCAACCAGCTCGGGATCATCGCCCTGTACGAGAACCGGCACCCCGAGGCCGAGGCCCACTTCGCCCAGGCCCTGGGCGCCTTCCGGGCCGACCAGAACACGTCGGGCGAAGCGTCGGCGCTGTGCAACATGTCCAGGGTCCACCTGGCCACAGACCGTAAGACCAGTGCGGTGGTGCTGGCCCGACAGGGCATCTCCCTCTACGAGTCGGGCGGACGGGAACAGGCGCTCCGGCTGGCCAATGGGAAGTACGCTCTCGGTCTGGCCCTCACCGGAGCGGGCCAGACCTCCGAGGCACGTCAGGTGCTCACCGAGGCGCTGACTGTCTTCCGCGAGAGCCGCCAACGGTTCTGGCACGGCATGACGCTGTTCCGGCTGGCGGAAGTGGACCTGGCCGACCGTCAGCACGCACAGGCTGCCTCACAGGCGGAACAGGCCCTCGCCGTCCTGCACGGGATCGGCGGGGAGTGGCGACGGGCGAACATCCTGACCGTACTCGGCCTCAGCCTCACACCGCTCGGCCAGACCGACCGCGCGCAGGCCTGTTGGCTGGAAGCACTCACAGTCTTCGAGGAGTTGGGGTCGTCCGAAGCAGACGATGTGCGTGCCCTTCTCCACCCGGCTTCCGTGGTCTGAGGTTCGGGTAGCCGCGTTCATCATTCGTTTATCGCCCCGGGCCACTCTCTTACTCATCGATCCGTCGCGTCGGGGGGCAGGCGGATCGTGGTGTGGCCTCACCGTTAGGGTGAACGGCCCTGGAATGCCCGTCCGGCGATCCACGGGGGAACCGCCGGACGGGCGCCCCATCCATTACGTCCACGCTTTCAGGAGTTGACCTTCATGGCCGACAACAGCGGCATCATCAAGCCGACCGACGCGCATGCCTCGGACGAGGAAATCACCACGCAGGACGCTCACGCTTCGAGCGAGCCCCTCAAGCCGGCTGACGCGCATGCCTCGGACGAGAAGATCACCACTCTCGACGCCCACGCCTCGGCGCCGAAGCCCAAGTAGACCAAACCCGCACGGGGGCACGGGGGAACGGCCGCGGCGGCGCGGAGGGGGAGCCGTCGCGGCCGCCGCATGTCCGCGTCCAGCGGCTCAGCGCAATCGCGTCAACGTTCGACTGCTTTCCGCCATCGGACTACCGCCATCGCCCCACCTGTCACTAAGGGCTGTCCCGTAAGTAATCTTGCTCTGCGATGATCTCGCCCGTGTCAGGTGTGATCACGGCTTGCGAGTCGTTCTGGATAGCCCCGTTTA
>NZ_JBVJMU010000025.1:0-95386 GCF_055584045.1 Streptomyces sp. NPDC104307 | reverse complement strand
ACTCCCGCAAACCCGCAAGATCACCACGCTCAACGCCCACGGTCCTCGCAACTCCCACAGATCATGGGTGTTGCGAGGACCGTTAGAACCCAAGGACAGTAATCCCGAGCGAGGGCCTGACCAACGAGGAAGAGACCACTTCCCGATGGATAACCCGCAGAATATCGCGCCCTCGCGCGTCTCTTCAGGCACCCGGTCCAGCGCCCGGTCCGGTGGTGTCCTCCACGTCAACGTGCGCCACACCAGTCACTTCACGGTCGTGGGCAACCACCTCGCCCAGCACCAGGAACTCTCACTGGTCGCGATCGGGCTCGCCGTACACATCCAGTCGCTGCCCGACGGGGCCAAGATCGGCATCAAGTTCCTGGTCGAGCGCTTCCCGGAGAGCGAGTACCGCATCGCCGAGGCCTTGCGCGAACTCGAAGCCAAGGGCTACCTCAAGCGCACCCGCGAGCGTCTGGCCAGCGGCCGCGTGATCACGAGCTCGACGTCGTACAACCAGCCGTGCGAAGTGGCGGCGGACCCGCCGCCCGTTCCTGTGCCTGTTCCTGTTCCGGCGGCGGCCCCGGCGGCGGCCTCGGTTGAGGCTGCGGCTCCGGTCCTGGTTGCCGCACCGGCTCCCGCGCTCGCTCCCGTACCCGCCCCCCGGCGGCAGGAACCCACCCCGGATCCGGACCTGCACCGACGCGCGTCGGCCATCCTGCTCGGACTGCGGCGCGAGGCTCCCGTACTCGTCCTCTCCGAGAACGACATCCGCAGCCTCGCGCCCGCCGTAGCGGCCTGGCTGGAACGCGACGCCGCCCCCGCCTCGATCACCCTGGCCCTGACGACGGACCTGCCCGTGCCCTTGAAGTACCCGGCCAAGCTGCTGGCGCACCGGCTGAGCGCACTGCTCCCGGCCGCCGTCCCGCCCGCACCGTTCACCCCGCCCCCGGTGCCGCTCCAGAACTGCGACGACTGCGACCGCGCGTTCAGAGCCCCCGAGCCCGGCCGGTGCGGCGAGTGCATCGCGGAGTTGCCCGTCAGCGCGTAGCCAGGCCCCTCAGCTGCTTTCGTCCCCGTACAGGAGCGCGAGCAACTGCCTTACATTCGCTGCCACTTGCACCCACCCGATGTCGTTCATGTACAGCACACGCGGGTCGGTGCTCGACTCCCGGTAGTCGAGCATGACCGGCATGTCCGGGCCGAGGTCCGCGATCGAGAGCGACCGTTCCGGGACGATCCCCTCGTTCCTCTCGTCGGCCGGGTCCCCCAGCCAGACGGGGTCCGTCTCGGTGTGCCAGTCACGGTTCTCCCGTACGAGCACGCTCTCGCTGTAGAAGCACGGCTGCACGGGCTCGTCATCGAAGATCCGGCGCAGGACCTCCGCAGCGGGCGGCACCCACTTTCCCGCCCTGATGAGTCCGGCCAGCTCGGGAGGGACGGGGAGGCCGCCGACGACGAACGCCTCACCGTCGGCCCGTACCCCGTCGCCACTTCCGTTCGTGCTCACTTCTTCTCTTCCACTTTCAGTCCGGTGATGTCCGCCAGCTCCTCGATGATCTCCTTCTTGTACTTCTCCGGCACAGTGGTGCGGCCCCCGAAGTGCGCCAGGTTGAGGCCGGAGATGAAGGTCACCTCCAGGTTGCCGTCCGGCAGCTTGATGGCCGCGAAGCCCACGGTGTCATCGGCGCTGCCGAAGTCCTCCCGGTTGATCTTGGCGTGTCCGCCGCGACGGTTGACCAGGGCCCCTTCGGCGTCACCGCTCAGCCTTCCCCTCATCTTGCCGCCCGGCTGCCAGACGCCGGTGAACCCTTCGCCCGGATTCAGATCGTCGATCGAGGCGCGGTTCTGCTCCTTGCTCTGGTCGTCGCCGAACTTCTTATTGGGTGGCGGAGTGTCGTCGCAATCGTCGTCAGCCGCGTTCCGGATACCGCCGCCTGCCTCGGCGGACACGCGCAGGACGCCACCCCGCTCGGCCTCGCGGCCGGGAACCGCGACCACCGGGCACTTGTCGTCGTCGTCCGGGTCGTCGGAGTCGTCCGAGTCGTCGGAGGAGCAGTCGTCCGAGGGCTCGGGCTCCGGGTCGTCCGGGATCGGCGGGGGCGGCGGGTCCGTGAGCCCGATCGCGACGGAGACCCTTCTCTCCACCTCCTGATAGCTGTCGACACCGGGGAGAGTGAACCCGGACACCGTCGCCATCACGTCCAGCGGAGAACGGCCCCTCGATCCGGCTGCGAGGCTGCCGCTGGTGAAGGCCCGGTGCGGAGCGGCGGCCGAGGCGAGCGTGTAGCGCCCGTTGCCAGGGGCGACGGTGGTCAGGCCGCTGCGGTAGGCGGCGTTGTCGTCCCGGCAGTCGTCATCGTCGTCGTCATCGTCGTCGCTGTCGTCGTCACAGAGCGAGATGAGACGGGGTCCTGCCCCACCGATGCTCCTTCCCCCACCGATACTCGCTGCGCCACCGGCGCTCGCTGGGCCACCGGTGTCCTTCGAACCACCGGACGACGATCCGCCGTCGTCGCAGTCGTCTTCATCGCCACCGGAGTCGCCGCCGGTGGAGTCGCCGCCAGTGGAGTTGGTCCCGCCGGACTTCCCACCGCTGTCGCTGCCACCGGACGAACCGCTGCTGCCGGACGAACCGCCACTGCTGCTGCCGCCGGACGAACCGCCGCCGATCAGACCGCCAGTGATGAGCCCACCGCTGATCAGGCCGCCACTGATCAGACCGCCGATGGAGTTCCCTCCGGAGACACCCCCACCGGAGTCACCACCGCTGCCGCTGTCTCCGCCACCGGAGTCGCTGCCACCGGAGTGGCTTCCCCCGCTGCTGGAATCACTACCGCCGAAATCACCACCACCGCTGTCCCCACCGCTGGAGTCGCTTCCCCCGGAGTCGCTGCCACCGCTGCCGGAATCATCACCACCGGAGTCGCTTCCCCCGCTGCTGGAGTCACTACCGCCGGAATCACTACCGCCGCTTTCCCCACCACTGGAGTCGCTTCCACCACTGCTGGAGTCGCCGCCACCGGAGTCACCACCAGTGGAGTCACTACCGCCGGAGTCGTTGCCACCGGAGTCGTTGCCACCGGTCTTCCCACCACTGCTGCCGCCGGACACACCACCGCCGCTGTCCCCATCACCGGAGCTGCTGCTGCCGCCGTCGCTTCCTCCACCGCTGTCACCAACGGAGCTGCTGCCACCGGTCTGACTTCCGTTGTCCCCGCCGGAATGGCCGCCGCTGGCACCACCGCTGGAGCTGGAGTCGTCTCCCCCGGAGCTGTCCCCACCGGAATTGCTGCCGCTGCTGCCGTCGGAGTTGTCGCCACCGGACTCCCCACCACTGCTACCGCCGGAGACGCCGCCGCTGACCCCACCACCGGAGTCGTCTCCACCGTCACTGCCGGTTCCACTTCCGCCGGCGCTGGCGCCACCCGAGGCACCACCGCCGTCGTCACCCGAGCTCCCGCCCGCCGAGCCACCGCTACTGCTGCCACCGCTGGCGCCACCACTGCCACCGCCGGAGGCGGTACCGCCCTGCCCGCCGTCATCCCCGGCAACCGTGTCGCCGGAGCAGTCCTCCCCGACGAGGCTGCACACCGCTTCCTGGATGCGGCCCGTGATCTGGGCCCCCGTGCCGCTGAGCAGGAGCGTGCCGATGATGACGGCGACCAGGGTGATCAGGCCGAGGTACTCGACCGACGTCTGGCCACGGTTCCGGCGCCACGTGATCAGGTGCGGGATCGACGGGAACGCCTCCCGGCGGAACCGTTCGCGCGTCCATCGCGGCCGCACCGCCCGCTGCTGCTGCGGCAGTTCGAACCAGGACCGGCTGGCACCCACACCGGACAGGGCCAGCAGCGCACCCGGCAGCAGCAGCTGGCTGAGCCCGCGCGTCGAGCCCTCGTACAGGTTGACGATGCCGCCGGCCAGCAACCAGACCTGGAGAGCGATCAGCCCGATCCGGACCGCTTTGCCGCCGGTCCACACGAGCCGCGCCAGAACGACGGCGGCGATACCCGGCAGGACCGCGTACAGCGCCATCAGGGAGAGCATCGGGGTGATGTGACTGCCCAGTTCCAGCAGCGAGTTGAGCACATCGACGCCGCCCAGCAGCGTGAGGCCGAACATCAGATACAGGAGCACCCGCGTCACGGCGAGCGACCGGGGAAGCTCCCCGCGAAGCACCAGGCCTTGTGAGTCCGACAACGGGCAAACCCTTCACCGACTGCTGAAGACGTCCGGCCTCCCGATCCAGCCGTGACGCGTATGCGTCACGTTAGGTACGCGGAGGCCCAGCCCGAAGGGTCCACGGGCCCATGGTCAGGCCCAAAACACGCGTCGAGGGCCTTGCCACGGCACACGCTGTGCCGTGACAAGGCCCTCGGCGCCCGGAGTGAAGGCGTCGTCAGCTGCCTTGCAGAGCCGTCCTGAGCGCTTCGATCGCGAGGTGGCGGGCGACGTTGGCCGCCCGGGTGTCGCGCAGGCTGTCGAGCAGCAGGAAGTCGTGCACCATTCCGGCGACCCGGACGGCGGTGACGTCGACTCCGGCCTCGCGGAGCTTGGCCGCGTACTTCTCGCCCTCGTCACGCAGGACGTCCGCCTCGTCGGTGATGACCAGCGTGGTGGGCAGGCCCTTGAGGTCGTCCAGGGAGGCCCGGAGGGGGGACGCGTGCGGTTCGCGCCGCTTGGCCTCATCGGTGGTGTAAGCGTCCCAGAACCACTTCATGCCGTCGCGGGTGAGGTAGTAGCCGTCGGCGAACTGGTGGTAGGACGGGGTGTCGAAGTCGGCGTCGGCCACCGGGTAGAGCAGCACCTGGGCCTTGAGGTCGAGGCCGCCGCGCTCCTTGTTCATCAGCGCGAAGACGGTCGCCATGCAGCCGCCGACCGACTCGCCGGTCACCGCCACGCGGGAGGTGTCCAGGCCGTGCTCCGCACCGTGTTCCAGCACCCACTTGCCGACGGCGTAGTTCTGCTCGACCTGCGTGGGGTACTGCGCCTCTGGGGCCCGGTCGTAGACGGGGAAGACACCTGCGGCGCCCGCTCCGACGGCCAGTTCCCTGAACAGCCGGTCATGCGTCTTCTCGTCCCCGAAGACCCAGCCGGCGCCGTGGATGTAGAACACCACGGGCAGGGGGCCGGAGGCGCCCTTGGGCTTGATGATCCGGGTGCGCACGGTGCCCCACTCACCGGCGTCGACGTCGACCCACTCCTCGTCGACGTCCGGGCGCGGCACGCTGGTGTCGCTCTGCAGACCGGCGAGGATCTCACGGCCCTTCTCCGGCGGGACTTCGTAGATCCGCGGATGCGGGTCCGTGGCTTCCGCGAGCTCGCGGGCAGCGGGCTCCAGGTAGGGAGTGATCGGCGGGGGAAGATCAGTCATCATCGCTCCGGCGTTCCGTGGCCCCGGATGGGCCGAGGGACAGGGGAATGGCGCGGCGTCCGCTCAGGCGCGACAGGACGGCCGGGCCACTTCTCAGAATCCGGCGTCCGGTTCCTCCCGCAACCGGGCCCGCCCCGGCGGCCCTGCCGGATGCCGCACGCTGTCGCATGATGCCGCCACCGCCCACGCCGACTGGCCCGGCGACATTCACCCGCCCACAAGACGCCATTCGAGTGAATCCGGACGGTCAGCGACTTGCCGGAGTCACTGCGGCTCCCGGCGGCCGGGCCCGTGCAGAATCTGGCAGGTGGGCTTCGCGGACCCAGGAGCCCGGGAACCCGTGGTGCGGGAAGGCCGGGCGGTCGGTGTGATCCATTTCGTTCTGCTCATCGTCTGCGCGGTGGCGATCTACCTCTCGTGCGAGTGGTTCGTCAACGCGGTGGAGTGGCTGGGGCAGCGCCTCGACGTCGGGAAGATGGCGGTCGGGACGATCCTGGCCGCGTTCGGCACCGCACTGCCGGAGTCGGTCGTCACGCTGGTCGCGGTCACCACGGGCGCCGACGAGGAGGCCAAGAACATCGGCGTGGGCGCGGCGATGGGCGGCCCGCTCGCGCTGTCCACCATCGCCTACGGCGTGACCGGCGCGATGCTGTTCCTCAAGCGGCGCAGGGAACGCGGCCCCGCCCCGGCAGGCCGGGACGGGGTACGGGCCCCGCTCGGGAACGAGAAGGACATGAGGCGGCTGGCCAAGGACCAGACCTGGTTCCTGCCGATCTTCGTGGTCAAGGTCGCCCTCGGCCTGGTGGCGTTCGCCTTCAAACCGGTCCTCGGCGTGCTGTTCTTCGCCGCGTACGCCGTCTACTTCTGGCGCGAGATCCGCAGCGGCGACGACGGCGAGGAGGACGAGGAGCTGGAGCCGCTGAAGCTCCGCCCCCGGTCCGCCGTCCCGGAGACCTGGGCCGTCGTGGTCCAGACCCTCGCCACCCTCGCCGTCATCTTCTTCGCGTCCCAGCTGTTCGTGAGGCAGCTCGACGCGATCGGCCCGATGCTCGGGCTCTCCTCCGCCGTCACCGCGCTGCTCCTGTCGCCGGTCGCGACGGAGCTGCCCGAGGTCATGAACGCGATCATCTGGGTCCGGCAGGGCAAGACCCAGCTGGCGCTTGCGAACATCTCCGGCGCCATGATGATCCAGGCGACCGTCCCCAGCGGCCTCGGCCTGCTGTTCACCAGCTGGGAGTTCGACGGCGCCCTGCTCTGGTCCGGACTGATCACCATGGCCGCGATCGTCTACCTGCTGCTGACGATGCGCGCCCACCGGCTCACCCCCGGGCGGCTGGCCGTGACGGCGCTCTTCTACGCCGTCTTCGGGCTGGGGCTCATCCCGATCCTGGCCTGACCCGCTCCGACAGCCGCCGTCAGACGGTCTTCACGCGGTCTTGAGCTGGGTGAAGCGGAGACGGTTGCCGAACGGGTCGCGCAGGCCGCAGTCGATTCCGTAGTCGCGCTCTGTGGGCTCCTCCGTGAACTCGACGCCCTTGGCCAGCAGCGCCTCGTACGTCTTGCGGCAGTCGTCCGTGGTGAGGATGAGCCAGCCACCCATGGCGCCCTTGGTCACCAGCTCGCGTACCTGCTCCGCGGTTTCCTCGGACATCGCTGGAGCGCCCGGCCGCTCCAGCAGGATCTGGCGCTCAGGGTGGCCGGGGACGCTGACGGCGAGCCAGCGCATGAAGCCCATGTCGACATCGGCGGCGACCTCCAGACCGAGCTTGCCGACGTAGAAGTCGAGGGCCTGGTCCTGGTCGAGGACGTAGATCTGTGAGTGCGTGATCGCGTTGAACATGTGCTCAACGCTACGGGCGCCGGGCCCGGAAAACTTATCCGGAACTGCTCAGTCGCGGGGCCTCGTCCAGGCCATCGTGAAGCACGTGGGTACGCCCGTCGGCACGGATTCCTTGCGGTACGCCCTCGGTGAGCGGCCGACGATCCCACTGAACGTACGGCTGAAAGTGCCGGTACTGCCGAAGCCGACCTCGAAGCAGATGTCCGTCACGCTGCGCCGGGTCTCCCGCAGCAGGAACATCGCGCGCTCCACCCGGCGACGCTGGAGGTAGCGGTGCGGCGTCTCACCGAACGTGTCCCGGAAGGTGCGCGAGAAGTGCGCCGGGGAGACGTGCGCGATACGGGCCAGGGCGGGTACGTCCAGCGGCTGCGCGTAGGACCGGTCCATCGCGTCCCGGGCCCGGAGCATCCGGCGGTTCGACTCCTCTGCGGCGCGGCTCACCCCGCCATCACACCACGCCCGGCCCCGCTCAGCCGCGGGCGCGGTCCGGGGACCGCAGCCACCCGGCGCCGCGGGCCGTCTCCGTGGCGGTGCGGAGCAGTTGCGCGACGACCGGGCGTGCGGTCCGGCCCCTCGTCAGCAGGTGCAGCTCGATCGCCGCTCCTGGGGCCAACGGCCGCCAGACCAGGCCGGCCGGCAGACCCGCCGCGACCGACCGGCCGACCACCGAGACCGCCTCGCCCCGGACCACCGGGGTGTGGCCGGCGTCGAACGACAACGGGCGCAGCATCAGCGTCGGGCTGACGCCCGCACGGGAGAGGAGCGCGGTGATCGCGTCGTAGTGGCCCGGGTTGGCCTCGCGCGGGTGGATGAGAAGCGTCTCGGCCGCCAGTTCGGCGGTGTCGACGGCGGGGGCGGACGCGAGCCGGTGGTCCGCCGCCATCAGGACGCCCTGCGGCTCCAGCCGCAGGAGGGTGCGGACGAGTTCCGGGGTGGGCGGCGGGCAGCGCACCAGGCCCGCGTCCAGCGTGCCGTCGGCGACCCCGGCCAGGATCTCGGCGGTGGACAGCAGGCGCGTGGTGGCCGTGAGACCCGGCAGTCGTTCGGCCAGCGCGGAGAGGAGTGCGGGAGCCGTCTCGTAACTCGTACTCATGCTGTACCCGAGGGCCAGCGTGCCGTGCTCGCCCCCGGCGAACCCGCGCACGTCGCGCCAGAGCCGGTCGGCGTCCTCGCAGAGCGCGGCGCCCCGTTCGGACAACACCCTTCCCGCTTCTGTGGGTTCGACGGAATGGGTGTTCCGGTCGAGGAGCCGGACACCCAGCTCCTTCTCCAGTTCGCGTATCTGCCTGCTCAACGCCGGCTGGGCGATGTGCAGCCGCTCGGCGGCACGGGTGAAGTTACGTTCCTCGGCCACGGCCAGGAAGTAGCGAAGGCGCCGGAGATCTGACATGCGGACCAGCATACGAGCGGCTCTGAGCTGCGGTGATGCCGAACTGTTCTGAGCTGATCGGAGACAGGTCTTTCCCTCCGGGCACGGCCTCTTCATAGCCTTCAGGGGTCGGAGCAACACCGTTGAGAAACCACAGGAAAGGCCATAAGAAACCATGAGCGACACCGTGAAGACCCAGCCCACTCCCAAGGCCCTCGTCCTCGACTACATGGACGCGCTCGCCGGAGGCGACCTGGACCGGCTGCGCGCCTTCTTCGACCCCGAGGCCACCTGGACGCTCGCCGGTGACCTGCCCCTGTCGGGCACCTGGACCGGGCCGGACGAGATCTTCGGCTCGTTCGTGGCCCGGATGGTGGAGCGACTGGTGCCGGAATCCATGGAGTTCGAGTTCGTCGGGGTGATCGCGGAGGGCGAGCGCGTCCTGGCGGAGTGGAAGACCCGGGCACAGAGCCGAGCGGGTGGGCGCTACGACCAGCACTGCCTGGCCGTGTTCACCGTGCGGGACGGCCGGATCGCCACCGTCCGCGAGCACTTCGACACGCTCCACGCCCACACCGTCGTCTTCGCCTGACCCCGCTCCACTCCTACTCCTTCATCTACCCGTTCATTTACCCCTTCATTTCCCGTCATTCCACGATGAGTTGGAGACATCCGATGCGAGCCATGCTTCCCGACGCCGGTGGATCGGTCCTGACCGGCGAGGCTCCCGAACCCGAACCCGCCGCCGACGAGGTGCTGATAGCGGTCGAGGCGTACTCCGTGAACCGGGGCGAGACGTTCCAGCTCGACGGCCGGCTCGACCGGCGCCGGCCCGGCTGGCGCCCCGGCAAGGACGTGGCCGGCACGGTCGTACGTCCCGCCGCCGACGGCACCGGCCCGGCGGCCGGAACCCGGGTGGTCGCCCATCCGCCCGCGTCCGGCTGGGCCGAGCGCGTCGCCGTCCCGGTGCACAGCGTCTCCGAACTCCCCGACAGCATCGACGCGGTGACGGCCGCCGCGCTGCCGCTGGCAGGAATCACCGCGCTCCGGCTGCTCCGGGCGGCCGGTCCGGTCGCGGGCCGGCGGCTGCTGATCACCGGGGCGAGCGGGGGCGTCGGCCACTACGTCACCGAGCTGGCGGCATCCTCCGGCGCGGCCGTGACAGCGGTCAGCTCGACGCCGGAGCGCGGCGCCCGGCTGCTGGAGCTGGGCGCGGCCGATGTCGTGACGTCACCGGCGGACGCCGGGGGCCCGTACGACGTCGTGCTGGAATCGGTGGGCGGCGCCTCGCTCCCCGCCGCCCTGGCCCGGCTCGCCCCGGGCGGTCTGCTGGTCTGGTTCGGCCAGGCGAGCCGCACCCCGGTCACGCTGGACTTCTTCGACTTCTTCAAGGGCCCGGCCCAGGCCCGTATCGCCCACTTCGACTACACCCTCGCCGATACGACGTACGCCGCCGAACTCGCCACCCTGGTACGCCTGGTCGCCGGCGGCCGCCTCCACCCGGAGATCGGCACGGTCCGCGACTGGTCCCGCACCGCAGAGGTCATCGAGGACATCCGGGGGCGGCGGGTGCGGGGGAACGCGGTGCTGACGGTCGGGTGAGAACAGACGCGGATATCCCTGAACGGACCCCTGGACCTACTCCCGAGCGGGCTCTCGCGCGTACAGGAACTCCGCCGCCGTCGCGGCGATGACCCCCGTCACGACCGCGAGCGCCGGAACGTCCAGCTTCCAGTGCTGCCAGTACAGGGGCACGTCCAGCCGCCGCCCAGGGGCCAGGTCCACGAGGGCGCCCGACCGGAGCAGCGGGTCCGCCTGCGTCTCCGGGACCAGGCCCCAGCCGAGACCGGCGGCCACCGCCTCGCAGAACCCCTCCGAGGTGGGCACGTGGTGACGCATCCGGCCGGCGCCGGGGGCGCTGGGCGACAGGGACCGGACGAAGCGGTCCTGCAGTTCGTCCCGGCGGTCGAAGACGATCACCGGAGCCTCGGACAGCGAGCGCTCAAGAGGCGCCGTTCCCAGGTGGCGTTCCACGAACCGGGGGCTCGCCACCGGCAGATACCGGGCCAGCCCGAGCGGGCGCACGACGCAGCCGGCGACGGGCTCCGCCGACGACGTCACCGCCGCCATCACCTGACCCTCGCGCAACAGCGTCGCGGTGTGCGTCTCGTCCTCGCGGTGCAGCTCGAAGCAGACCGGCACGTCCTGCGGCACCCGGGTCAGCGCGGTGAGGAACCAGGTGGCCAGGGAGTCCGCGTTCACCGCTATGGGCAGCCGCGCCGGGCCGGAAGCGTCCGCGATGCCCAGCTCCAGGTGCGCTTCCCGCTCCAGGGCGGCCAGTTGGCGCGCGTACCGCACCACCACCCGGCCGGACTCCGTCAGCCTGACCGGCTTCGTGCGCATCAGCAGCACGCGGCCGGTGCGCTGCTCCAGCGCCTTGACCCGCTGGCTGACCGCGGACGGCGTCACATGCAGAACCGCGGCGGCGGCATCGAAGGTGCCCTCGGCAACGACGGCGAGCAGCGTGCGCATGTGGTCGGACGGAAGCTCGATCATCACAATCGCTAATCTTACTTAAGAAACTTTAGCTGTACTGATGATCCCGCGCTCCCTAGCGTCGACGGCGTGAACAGCGACATCCTCCCGGTGGCCATCGCCGGATTCAGCACGGGCCTCTCCCTCATCGTCGCCATCGGCGCACAGAACGCCTTCGTCCTGCGCCAGGGCGTGCGCAGGCAGGCCGTGCTCGCGGTGGTGGGCATCTGCGCCGCGTCCGACGCCGCCCTCATCGCCCTGGGAGTGGCCGGGCTGGGAACGGTGGTGGCCGCCTGGCCCGCCGCGCTGACCGCCGTCGGCCTGGCCGGTGGCGGCTACCTGCTCTGTTACGGCGCCCTGGCCGCCCGCCGCGCCCTGCGACCCGCCGCCGGGCAGGCGCTGGCGACGGAGGGCGCCTCGACGGGCTCCATCCGTACGGCGGTGCTCACCTGCCTGGCTCTGACCTGGCTCAACCCGCACGTGTACCTCGACACCGTGCTGCTGCTCGGCTCGGTCGCCGCCGAACGCGGCCCGCTGCGCTGGGCCTTCGGCCTCGGAGCGATCCTGGCCAGCCTGGTCTGGTTCGCCGGCCTCGCCTACGGTGCCCGGCTGCTCAGCGGCGTCCTGAACCGCCCCACCGCCTGGCGGGTCCTGGACGCGCTCGTCGCGGCCACGATGCTCACGATGGGCGCCATGCTGCTGGCCCGCTCGGCCTGACGCACCCGGCACACGGATTTCCGTGGCACGGCTGCCTCAGGCCGCCGGCCGCCCCCTTCCCGTACCGTCCTCCGGCTGGTGGCGATCGTGCGGGGTGAAGACGGAGGCCGATGTGTCGCCGTCCAGGTCGATGGTCAGCGCAGCGTCGAGGGCCTTGGCCAGGCGGGTGAGCAGAGGCAGGGTCGGTACGGAATCCCCGCTCTCGATGTGAGAGATCTGAGACTGGGTCATCTCCGCGTTCCTCGCCAGCTCCGCCTGCGAGATGCCAAGGACAGCGCGTCGGTCGTAGACGGCCTGTCCCAGCGCGAACGCGTAGCCGGCTTCCACGTAGGCGAGGGACTCTTCTGCCGTCTCCCCCAGGAGCTTCCTGGTCCGGCGAGTCTTCCACTGCGCGTGGTTCACGAGCTCTCCTCCGTCCTGTCGTAGTCGTGCCGAGCAGGACCGTGGTCCGACTCGCACACCTTCTGAGCGAGCTGCGCCCGCTCGATCTCGGCGGCCTCACGCTGCTTGGTCTTCGGGAACACGGCGAGCAGCACGATGCGTCGTGCGGGCGCGAGCCAGTACGTGATGCGTACGGCGTTGCCGTCCATGCTGAAGCGCAGCTCCCGCACCTTGCCACCGAGGTGGCGGGCGTACGGCTCTGAGAGCGTGGTCGGCCGGGCCGCCAGCATGTCAGCGGCACGTTCGACTTTGTCGCCGCAACGCGACTCCGGGCCCCACGTGACCGACCCCACCCCCCGCCCCGTTCGAACTCCTGTCGAACTCCCGCGACAATGAACCCGTGATCACTTCGCCGACACGGAGCACGAACCGACGCGCCGAGCATGCCTCGACGCCGTACGTCGACCTCTCCCGAGCGGAGTGGAGCGCGCTGCGCGACAAGACTCCGCTGCCGCTGACCGCCGAGGAGGTGGAACGGCTGCGCGGGCTCGGGGACGTCATCGACCTGGACGAGGTACGGGACGTCTACCTGCCGCTCTCCCGGCTCCTCAACCTCTACGTGCAGGCCACGTCCGGGCTGCGCGGCGCGCTGAACACCTTCCTCGGGGACGCGGGCAACGGGCAGGGGGCGCAGCGCGGCACCCCGTTCGTCATAGGCGTCGCGGGCAGCGTCGCGGTGGGCAAGTCCACCAGCGCCCGTCTCCTCCAGGCGCTGCTGGCCCGCTGGCCGGAGCACCCCCGGGTGGAGCGGGTGACCACCGACGGGTTCCTGCTGCCGATGAAGGAGCTCCACGCGCGCGGGCTGATGTCGCGCAAGGGGTTCCCGGAGTCCTACGACCGGCGCGCCCTGACCCGCTTCGTCGCGGACATCAAGGCGGGCAAGGACGAGGTGACCGCCCCCGTCTACTCGCACCTGATCTACGACATCGTGCCCGGTGAGCGGCTCACCGTCCGGCGCCCCGACATCCTCATCGTGGAGGGGCTGAACGTGCTCCAGCCCGCCCTCCCCGGCAAGGACGGCCGCACCAGGGTCGGGCTGGCGGACTACTTCGACTTCAGCGTGTACGTGGACGCCCGGCCCGAGGACGTCGAGACCTGGTACCTCAACCGCTTCCGCAAGCTGCGCGAGACGGCGTTCCAGGACCCGTCCTCGTACTTCCGCAAGTACACGCAGGTCTCCGAGGCGGAGGCGCTGGAGTACGCGGCGACGATGTGGCGGACCATCAACAAGCCGAATCTGGTGGAGAACGTCGCGCCGACCCGGGGCCGTGCCACCCTGGTGCTCCGCAAGGGACCCGACCACAAGGTCCAGCGGCTGTCCCTGCGCAAGCTCTGAGCCGCAGGACCCATCCCCGGAGGAGAACCGTTGCTGCATCTGCGTCTGATCGTGCCCACCGGCCGCACGGACGAGGTGACGGACCTGCTGGAGCGGACCGTCGGCACCGCCCATCTTGTCGTCCTGCCGGGCGTGGCCCGCGACCCGGTGGGCGACGTCGTGCTGTGCGACGTGGCGCGGGAGGCGGGCGACGAGCTGATCGGGGCACTGCGGACGCTCGGCGTCGACGAGTACGGCTCGATCTCCGTCGAGGACATGGACCTGACGCTCTCCGCCCGCGCCGACCGGGCCGAGGCGGACGCACCGGGCGAGGGCGCGGACGCGGTGCTGTGGGAGGAGCTGACGGAGGCGACCCACGAGGAGTCGACGTTCAGCGTCACCTACGTGGCGTTCCTCGCGGTCGCGACGATGCTCGCCGCCTGCGGTGTGATGCTCGACAACGCGATCCTGATCGTGGGCGCCATGGCGGTGGGACCGGAGTTCGGTCCGCTGGCCGGGATCTCCACGGCCCTGGTGCAGCGGGCTCCCCGGCTGGTCTGGCGCTCGCTGCTGGCGCTGATCGGCGGCTTCGCCGTCGCGATGGTGCTGACGGCCGGTTTCGCCTGGCTGATGGACGTCCTCGGGCTGTTCGACATGGGGATGATCGAGGCGGACCGGCCCAACACGGCGTTCGTCTGGCAGCCCGACTGGATGTCGTTCGTGGTCGCGTTCCTCGCGGGCATCGCCGGGACGCTCTCCCTCACCTCGGCCAAGTCCGGCGCGCTGATCGGGGTCGCGATCTCGGTGACGACCGTGCCGGCCGCGGCCAACGCGGCGGTGGCGTTCAGCTACAGCGACTACGGCCAGATGACCGGCTCCGTGCGGCAGCTGCTGGCGAACCTCGGCGGGATCGTGCTGGCGGGGACGCTGACCCTGCTGGCGCAGAAGGCCCTGTGGCGGGCGGCCCGCAACCGGGGTGCGAACGTCCGGCCCCCGGCGCGGAAGCCCACAGCGACGGGCGGGAGCTGAGGCGGGGGCCGGGTACGCGGAGTCCCGCGCACCCGGCCCCCGCACCCGCCGCTTATCCCAGCGCGGACTTCACCACGTCGGCCAGCCGGCCGGCCACCGCGCGCGCCTGCTCGATGTCGGCAGCCTCGACCATGACCCGTACCAGCGGCTCCGTGCCCGACTTGCGCAGCAGCACGCGTCCGGTGGCGCCCAGCTCGCGTTCGGCCTCGGCCACGGCCACGGCCAGCTCCGGGGAGGTGGACACCCGGGACTTGTCGACGTCCGGCACGTTGATGAGGACCTGCGGCAGGCGCTCCATCACACCCGCCAGCTCGGCGAGCGTACGGCCGGTGGCGGCGACCCTGGCCGCCAGCATCAGGCCGGTCAGCGTGCCGTCGCCGGTCGTGGCGTGGTCCAGGACGATGACGTGGCCGGACTGCTCGCCGCCCAGCGCGTAGCCCTGGTCCTTCATCGACTCCAGCACATAGCGGTCGCCCACCGCGGTCTGGACGAGCTCGATGCCCTCCCGCTCCATGGCGATCTTGAAGCCGAGGTTCGACATCACGGTGCCGACCACGGTGCCCTTGCGGAGCTGCCCGGCGTCGCGCATGGCGAGGGCGAGGACCGCCAGGATCTGGTCGCCGTCGATCTCCTCGCCCGCCGCGTCCACGGCCAGGCAGCGGTCGGCGTCGCCGTCGTGCGCGATGCCGAGGTCCGCGCCGTGCTCGACGACGGCGGCGCGCAGCAGCTCCAGGTGCGTGGAGCCGCAGCCGTCGTTGATGTTCAGTCCGTCCGGCTCCGCGCCGATCGTGACGATCTCGGCCCCGGCGCGGGCAAACGCCTCCGGCGAGACACGGGCCGCGGCACCGTGCGCCTCGTCGAGTACGACCTTCAGACCGTCGAGCCGGTTGGGCAGTACGCCGATCAGGTGAGCGACGTACCGGTCGAAGCCCTCCGCATAGTCGCTGATGCGGCCCACTCCGGCGCCGGTGGGACGGGCCCACGGCTCGCCCGTGCGGTGCTGCTCGTAGACCGTCTCGATGCGGTCCTCCAGCTCGTCCGCGAGCTTGTGGCCGCCTCGGGCGAAGAACTTGATGCCGTTGTCCGGCATGGCGTTGTGGCTGGCGGAGAGCATCACGCCGATGTCGGCGCCCAGCGCACCGGTGAGGTACGCCACGGCGGGGGTCGGCAGCACACCTACGCGCAGGACGTCGACGCCCGCGCTGGCGAGGCCCGCCACCACGGCGGCCTCCAGGAACTCTCCGGATGCACGGGGATCTCTGCCGACGACGGCCGTCGGCCGGTGGCCCTCGAAGGTGCCCACCTCGCCCAGTACGTGCGCCGCAGCGACCGACAGGCCGAGCGCGAGCTCAGCCGTCAGGTCCGCATTGGCGACACCGCGCACGCCGTCCGTGCCGAAGAGTCGTCCCACTGGTGTCCTCCGAAGGTGCTCCGAAACGCAAAACAAACAGACCAGGCAGTCATGGGCGTATGAACGTCTTATGCCGTTATATGCCCGAGGCTGTCAATAAACGAACGCCCCGGCAGCACGAGGTGTGCCGCCGGGGCGAACGTGTAACGCGGATGAGCAGGCGGTTTAGCGCTTGCTGTACTGCGGGGCCTTACGGGCCTTCTTGAGACCGGCCTTCTTGCGCTCGACCGCACGGTCGTCGCGGGAGAGGAAGCCGGCCTTCTTCAGCGTGGCGCGGTTGTTGTCCTCGTCCGCCTCGTTCAGCGAACGGGCCACACCGAGGCGCAGGGCACCGGCCTGACCGGAGACACCGCCACCCGAGATGCGGGCGACGACGTCGTAGCGACCGTCGAGCTCAAGCACCTTGAAGGGCTCGTTGACTTCCTGCTGGTGCACCTTGTTGGGGAAGTAGTCCTCAAGGGTGCGACCGTTGATCTTCCACTTGCCGGTGCCCGGGATGATCCGGACGCGGGCGATGGCGTTCTTGCGACGGCCAAGGCCGGCCGCCGGCTGCGGGTCGCCGAAGCGGCCCACGAGCGACTCCGAGGTGTACTCGCCCTCGACGGGCACCTCGGACTCGAAGGTGGTCACCTCGGCGAAGGTCTCTTCGCCCTCGGTGACCTCGGTGCCCTCGACGGGCGTCTCTGCAGTGGTCTCGGCCACGATTCTCCTCAGATCTTTCTGTACGTCTTAGGGGGAGGCCGGAACTACTGCGCGACCTGGGTGATCTCGAACGGGACCGGCTGCTGGGCAGCGTGCGGGTGCTGGTCACCCGCGTAGACCTTGAGCTTCGAGATCATCTGGCGACCCAGAGTGTTCTTGGGGATCATGCCCTTGATGGCCTTCTCGACAGCCTTCTCGGGGTTCTTCGCGAGAAGCTCGTCGTAGCGCACGGAGCGCAGACCGCCCGGGAACCCGGAGTGGCGGTACGCCATCTTCTGGGTCTTCTTGTTGCCGGAGAGGTGAACCTTCTCGGCGTTGATGATGATGACGAAGTCGCCCATGTCCATGTGGGGGGCGTAGATCGCCTTGTGCTTGCCTCGGAGGAGGTTCGCAGCCGTGGTGGCCAGACGGCCCAGGACGATGTCCTCGGCGTCAATGATGTGCCACTGGCGAGTGACATCGCCGGGCTTGGGGCTGTACGTACGCACTTCGTAGCCTTCGCTTCTTCAGTGGATGGGGTCCAGACACACGGCACCTCTGAAGCGATCATGCAGCTGGGGCTGACAATGCCGGGGACGCTGCCCGTATGCGAGCCACTGGTAACTGCTCCAGAGAACCTACGTAAGGGCCCTTCGCGTGAGAACGACGAAGCCAATACGTATAACAACGCCTGAGAGTACCCGCCACGCCCCGGACGGGTCAAAACGGTGCCGGTCTCCTCGGTGCGGGGTGCTGTGGTTCGGGGTTCCGTCCTCAATCGCCGGACAGGCTTGAGTGCGGGTCCCCCGCTGGGCGCCTGCCCCGGTGGGTGGGGGTCCGGGGTCCCTCCGGGGCGTCTCCTCAAACGACGAACGTGCGGCGGGTACGCATTGCGTACCCGGGTCTGTGTTCGTCGTTCTGCGGGGACTCCCCTGCACGCCCCCGAACCCGGCCCGTCGCGCGTCTGCGGCAGCAGTTTCGCCGGTGTGCAGACGCGACTGGGCCTGGGGTGGGGACGTGCAGGGGAGTCCCCGCAGAAAATGGCGTACGACCCGAGTCCCTCACGTACCCGGGTGAACACGCCATTTTTGAGGAGACGCCCCGGAGGGGCACCACCCCACCACCCACCGGACAAGGCGCACCCTCACGAACAAGCCGCACCCGCACAAACAAGCCCGTCCGGCGATTGAGGACGGAACCCCGCACCTAACGGACCCGGGACACCCTTCGCTCGTCCCAGACCGGCTCCGCCGTCTCCCGTACGACCCCGTCGGAGCCGAAGACCAGATACCGGTCGAAGGACTTCGCGAACCAGCGGTCGTGCGTGACGGCCATCACCGTGCCGTCGTACACCTCAAGGCCGTCCTGGAGGGCCTCGGCCGACTCCAGGTCCAGGTTGTCCGTCGGCTCGTCCAGGAGCAGCGCCGTCGTACCGGCCAGTTCGAGCAGCAGGATCTGGAACCGGGCCTGCTGCCCGCCGGACAGCTTCTCGAAGGGCTGGTCCCCCTGCCGCTCCAGCTCGTACCGCCGCAGCACCGACATCGCGCCGCCCCGGTCCTTGGCCTGCTCCGTCCACAGGATCTCGACGAGCGTCTTGCCGAGCAGCTCAGGGTGGGCGTGGGTCTGCGCGAAGTGCCCGGCCACCACCCTCGCCCCGAGCTTCCACTCCCCCGTGTGCGCCACCGGCTCACCGGCCAGGAGCCGCAGGAAGTGCGACTTGCCCGAGCCGTTGGAGCCGAGGACGGCGACCCGCTCCCCGTAGAAGATCTCCAGGTCGAACGGCTTCATCAGTCCGGTCAGCTCCAGGTTCTTGCAGGTCACCGCCCGCATCCCGGTCCGGCCGCCGCGCAGCCGCATCCGGATGTCCTGCTCGCGGGGCGGCTCCGGCGGCGGGCCCGCGTCCTCGAACTTCTTGAACCGGGTCTGCATCGCGTGGTAGCGGTTCGCCATGTCGGGGCTGTTCGCCGCCTGCTGCCGCATCCGCAGGACGAGCGCCTTGAGCCGGGCGTGCTCCTCCTCCCAGCGTCGCAGCAGCTCCTCGAAGCGCGCGAACCGTTCCTTACGGGCCTGGTGGTACGTGGCGAAGCCGCCACCGTGCACCCATACGTCGCTGCCGGCCGCGCTGGGCTCCACGCTGACGATCTTCTCCGCGGCCCGGGACAGCAGCTCCCGGTCGTGGGAGACGAAGAGGACCGTCTTACGGGTCTCCTTCAGCTTCTCCTCCAGCCAGCGCTTTCCGGGGACGTCGAGGTAGTTGTCCGGCTCGTCGAGGAGCAGCACCTCGTCGGGCCCGCGCAGCAGCGCCTCCAGGACCAGCCGCTTCTGCTCACCGCCGGAGAGCGTGCGCACCTCGCGCCACTGCGCCTTCTCGTACGGGACGCCGAGCGCCGCCGTCGTGCACATGTCCCAGATGGTCTCGGCCTCGTACCCGCGCGCCTCCGCCCAGTCGCTGAGCGCCTGCGCGTACGCCATCTGCGCGGCCTCGTCGTCCACGGTGAGGATCTTCTCCTCGGCCCGGTCGACGGCCTGCGCGGCCTCCCGGATACGGGGCTGGGCGACGGAGACCAGCAGGTCGCGCACGGTGCGCTCGTCGCGTACCGAGCCCACGAACTGCTGCATCACGCCGAGCCCGCCGCTCACCGAGACCGAGCCGCCGTGCGGCTGGAGCTCACCGGCGAGCAGCCGCAGCAGCGTGGTCTTCCCGGCGCCGTTCGCCCCGACGAGGGCGACCACCGCGCCGTCCGCCACACGGAACGAAGCATCGCCGAGCAGCACCCGTCCGTCCGGTAGGTAGTACTCCAGATGGCCTGCTTCAAGATGTCCCATACACAGCATTGTCACGGCCCGCGAAGCTCTGGCCCAACCGGTTTGTGTTCCGTCTAGGATTCGCGGCATGAGCTTTGGGCAAGGGGGGCCCTCCTGGGGGCCAGGGGAGAGCGGTACTCCGGACTGGTCGGCCATGGCCGACCAGTCCGCGGCGCGGACCAGGCGCAAGAGGTGGCTGATGATCGGCGGGGGCGCGCTGGCCACCGCCGCCGTCGCGGCGATCGTGGCGACGGCGGTCATCAAGACCAACAAGGACGACACCGGCGCTTCCGGGGGGAAGAACGCGAGCCAGCTGCCGTCGGCGACGGACCTGCCGAGCCAGACGGCCGAGCCGGAGCCGTCCTTCTCCGCGGTGCAGCCGCCGCCACCGCCGGACCCGAAGGACTACATATCCGACGTGAAGAAGGACCGGGCGCCCATCAGCGCCGATGCCTTCTTCCCCGGCAAGCAGCTCAAGATGGGCGACCGCGTCTACGCCAAGGGCGCCACGAACCGGACGACGAAGTGCGCCGCCACCACCAAGGGCGCACTCGGCTCGATCCTCGTCAACAACGGCTGCGACCAGGTCATCCGGGCCACGTACAGCCGCAGTGGCGTGGCGGTGACGATCGGCCTGGCGGTCTTCGAGACCGAGGCCCAGGCCAAGAAGGCCGCCGAGCAGTCCTCCGGCTCCATCGCACCCCTGAGCGGCTCGGGCGTACCGGCCTTCTGCAACCCCGGCTCGGTCTGCCGCCGCACGGCCAACTCCTACGGCCGGTACACCTACTTCGCGGTCAGCGGCTTCACCAACGGCAAGAGCGTCACCAAGGCCGACAAGAACGCGTTCACCGTCGGGAACGACCTGACGGACTTCACATTCCGCCAGATCCGCCACCGCGGCGAGGTCCAGGCCTCTGCCGCGGCCACCGCCCCCACCACCTGACCCCGCCGCCCCGCAACGCCGCACGGGGCCGGCCGCTCAGCAGCAGCCGGCCCCCGGCAGGGTCCGCACGTTGCGGGCCTCGACAGCCCGCGCGGCCAGCAACTCATCGGCCGGGTAGGCCACTTCCTCCAGCGTCAGCCCGTGCGGCCGCACCACGTGGACCCCGGGGTCGCGTACGCGGGCAGCGAGCACCTCGGCGGGCCAGGCGGCCGGGCGCCGCCCGTCCCCCACGAACAGGGCCGCCCCGATCAGCGCCCGCACCATGTTGTGGCAGAACGCGTCGGCCTGCACCGTCGCCGTCATCACGCCCGACGCCTCGTCCCGCACCCAACTCAGCTTCTGGAGGGTGCGGATGGTCGTCGCGCCCTCGCGCTTCTTGCAGTACGCGGCGAAGTCGTGCTCGCCGGTCATCAGCGCCGCCGCCTCGTTCATCGCGTCGATGCCCAACGGCCGGTCGTGCCACAGGACATGACCCCGGATCAGCGGGTCGACCCCGCCGGGGCGGTCCGCGACCCGGTACGCGTACCTGCGCCACAGCGCCGAGAAGCGCGCGTTGAAGCCCGCCGGGGCCTCCTCGATCCGCATGATCCGCACATCGGGCGCCATCCGCCCGGCCATCCGCCGCAGCAGCTTGTCCGCGTGCTCGGCCCATACCCCGGCCGGCAGGTCCACGTGCGCGACCTGGCCGCGGGCGTGGACCCCGGCGTCGGTGCGCCCGGCCACGGTCAGGTCGTACGTCCGCGAGGAGCGGGTCACGGTGCGCAGGGCATCCTCGATCTCCCCCTGCACGGTGCGCCGGCTCGTCTGCTTCGCCCAGCCGGAGAAGTCCTTGCCGTCGTAGGCCAGGTCCAGCCGCACCCGTACGAAACCGGGCTCCACCACGTCACTCACACCAGCGGTCCTTTCAAGATCCGTACACAGCGGAACGGGCCCGCACCGCCCCGAAGGGTGATGCGAGCCCGTCCAGAGGTCTCAGAACGCTCAGGCGTCCTTGGACTCCTCGTCGGCGGCGGCCGGCTTGGCGTCCTCGACGGACTCGACCGGGGTCTCGTCCTTCTTGGCCGCGTCTTCCTTGACCGCACGCTTCGTGGCGGCCTCGGCCTCACCGGTGGCAGCCTGCGCCACGGTCAGGGCCTCGACCAGCTCGATGACGGCCATCGGGGCGTTGTCGCCACGACGGTTGCCGATCTTGGTGATACGGGTGTAACCACCGGGGCGGTTCTCGTACCGCGGGGCGATCTCGGTGAAGAGCGTGTGGACGACGCCCTTGTCCGTGATCGACTGCAGCACCAGGCGACGGTTGTGGATGTCGCCCTTCTTCGCCTTGGTGATGAAACGCTCGGCGACCGGACGCAGGCGGCGGGCCTTGGCCTCGGTCGTGGTGATGCGGCCGTGCTCGAACAGCGACTTCGCGAGGTTGTTGAGAAGAAGCTTCTCGTGCGCAGCGCTGCCGCCCAGACGGGCGCCCTTGGCGGGCTGAGGCATGGTATTTCTCCTTGTGTGCTGCACCGGCCGTATCAGGTACCGGTGTCAGTTCCCGCGCGGCGGTCGCCACACGGAAGTCTTACGAGCCTTACGGCTGCCGCCGGACATCAGCCCGAAAATCCAGCCCGTCCGGCGCTTGAGGACATCCCCACCGCCCGAGCCAAATCCAAGCCCGTCCGGCGATTGAGGACACCCCCTCGCGCCCGAGCCAAAATCAAGCCCGTCCGGCGATTGAGGACAAAGCCCTCGCCCGGTCCGGGGCACGCGTCAAGGACACGCACCCCAGCCGGAGGCGACTCAGTACTGCTCGGTCTCCACGAAACCCGCATCCGCGTCGTCGTCCGCGCCGAACGCGTCCGCCGCGGCGGTCGGGTCGAAGCCGGGAGGCGAGTCCTTCAGCGCCAGGCCCATACCGGCCAGCTTCGCCTTGACCTCGTCGATCGACTTCGCACCGAAGTTGCGGATGTCGAGCAGGTCCGCCTCGGAGCGGGCCACGAGCTCGCCCACCGAGTGGATGCCCTCGCGCTTGAGGCAGTTGTACGAGCGGACCGTGAGCTCCAGCTCCTCGATCGGCAGCGCCAGATCGGCAGCGAGCGCGGCGTCCGTCGGGGACGGGCCCATGTCGATGCCCTCGGCGTCGATGTTGAGCTCGCGCGCCAGGCCGAACAGCTCGACCAGGGTCTTACCGGCCGACGCCATGGCGTCACGGGGACGCATGGCCTGCTTGGTCTCGACGTCGACGATCAGCTTGTCGAAGTCGGTGCGCTGCTCGACACGGGTCGCCTCGACCTTGTACGTGACCTTGAGCACCGGGGAGTAGATGGAGTCGACCGGAATCCGGCCGATCTCCTGGCCCACCTGCTTGTTCTGGACGGCGGAGACGTAGCCGCGACCGCGCTCGACGGTCAGCTCCATCTCCAGCTTGCCCTTGCCGTTCAGGGTGGCCATGACGAGGTCCGGGTTGTGGACCTCGACACCGGCCGGCGGGGCGATGTCGGCAGCGGTGACCAGGCCGGGGCCCTGCTTGCGCAGGTACATCACGACCGGCTCGTCGTGCTCCGAGGAGACGACCAGCTGCTTGATGTTGAGGATGAGGTCGGTGACGTCCTCCTTGACACCCGGCACGGTGGTGAACTCGTGCAGAACGCCGTCGATCCGGATGCTGGTGACAGCGGCGCCCGGGATCGAGGAGAGGAGCGTACGACGAAGAGAGTTACCGAGCGTGTAGCCGAAACCCGGCTCCAGCGGCTCGATGACGAACCGCGAACGGAACTCGTCAACGACCTCTTCGGTCAGCGACGGACGCTGAGCGATAAGCATGTGTGAATCCTTCAGTCGTGGGCGACCACTATTTGACGCCCGACAGATGAAACAAGGATACGGGCGGCACACCCCCGTAGGGGGCATACCGCCCGTACCCACGCTACTTCACCACGGCCGTCACCGGCCGTGGCGAATCAGACGCGGCGACGCTTCGGCGGACGGCAGCCGTTGTGCGGCGTCGGGGTGACGTCCTGGATCGAACCGACCTCAAGGCCGGTGGCCTGGAGGGAGCGGATCGCGGTCTCGCGGCCGGAGCCCGGACCCTTCACGAAGACGTCGACCTTGCGCATGCCGTGCTCCTGCGCGCGGCGGGCGGCCGACTCGGCGGCCATCTGCGCGGCGAAGGGGGTGGACTTGCGCGAGCCCTTGAAGCCGACGTGGCCGGCGGAGGCCCAGGAGATCACGTTGCCCGAGGGGTCCGTGATCGAGACGATGGTGTTGTTGAACGTGCTCTTGATGTGCGCGTGGCCGTGAGCGACGTTCTTCTTTTCCTTGCGACGCACCTTCTTGGCTGCGCCCTGACGACCCTTGGGGGGCATGTCTTTACTCCAGATGGAGAGGGGAGGTGATCGGTCCTACAGCGAAGACCGCTGGATGCTGCGGATGCCCGGGGACCCGGACGTTCGCAGTGCGTCCGCTGAGGACTACTTCTTGCCCGGCTTCTTCTTACCGGCGATGGCGCGACGCGGGCCCTTGCGGGTACGCGCGTTCGTGCTGGTGCGCTGACCGTGCACCGGCAGACCACGGCGGTGACGAATGCCCTGGTAGCAGCCGATCTCGATCTTGCGGCGGATGTCGCCCTGGATCTCGCGGCGGAGGTCACCCTCGGTGCGGAGGTTGGCGTCCACGTACTCGCGGATCTTGACCAGGTCCTCTTCGGCCAGGTCACGAACGCGGGTGTTCGGGTTCACGCCGGTGGTGGCGAGGATCTCGCGGGACCGGGTGCGCCCGATACCGAAGACGTAGGTGAGGGCAACCTCCACGCGCTTTTCGCGCGGGATGTCAACACCTGAAACGCGTGCCATTCAATGGCTCCAGTTGTTATTTCGGGGGTCTTCCGCAGTGCCGCTCCCGACCGCCGACCCGCTCACTCGGAGCAGGTGGTACGCCCGGGTCTCCGGCCCCCGCCGGAGGTGTCGTCAGCCGTGGCTTGGACGGGCACTGCGTATGTACGTTTACGTGCGTCGCGCGAAGTCTGCGAGATGCAGGGGGTCGTGCGTCAGCCCTGGCGCTGCTTGTGGCGCAGGTTGTCGCAGATGACCATGACCCGACCGTGACGGCGGATCACCTTGCACTTGTCGCAGATCTTCTTGACGCTCGGCTTGACCTTCATGGGATGTCAGGTTCTCCGGGTCAGTGCCAGCACCCCGCCGCAGCGGAATGTGGGCAAGATCTACTTGTAGCGGTAGACGATCCGGCCACGCGTCAGGTCGTACGGGGAAAGCTCCACGACGACCCGGTCATCGGGAAGGATTCGGATGTAGTGCATCCGCATCTTCCCGCTGATGTGCGCGAGGACCTTGTGACCGTTCTGGAGCTCCACCCTGAACATGGCGTTCGGGAGAGACTCGATCACGGTGCCCTCAATTTCGATGGCACCTTGCTTCTTGGCCACGCTTCGCCTTTCGAATCGGCTACCTTGATCGGCTCCGTACCTTCGTGTGCACACATACGGGCACACTGATGCACGAGAGCCGACGAGTCAGTCTACGTCAGCGGACTCCAAAAGACGAATCCGTCAAGTTTGCCCAGCACCGGAGATCCTTAGACCTCCTGGTGGGCCTGAATCACCCCAGCGGGTCCGGTGCCGCCTCAATGCCGTACTGCGCGAGCTTCTCGCGGCCGCAGTCCGGAGCGGTGAGCACCAGCGGGCCCTGCTCCGTCAGGGCGATGGAGTGCTCCCAGTGGGAGGACCAGCTGCCGTCGGGGGTGATGACGGTCCACTCGTCGTCCAGCACCTCGGTGTGGGCCGTGCCGAGGGAGACCATCGGTTCGATGGCCAGGCAGACACCCGGGACCAGCTTGATGCCCTTGCCGCGCTTGCGGGAGACGTAGTTCAGCAGGTGCGGGTCCATGTGCATCTCGGTGCCGATGCCGTGGCCGCCGTAGTCCTCGACGATCCCGTACTTGCCGGTCGACGGGCGGGGCTGGCGGCGGATGTAGGACTCGATCGCCTTCGAGACGTCGACCAGGCGGTTGTTCACCTTCATCGCGGCGATGCCGGCCCACATCGACTCCTCGGTCACCCGGGACAGCTCGATGAGCTCCGGAGCGTGACCGGTGCCGACGAAGGCCGTGTACGCGGCGTCGCCGTGCCAGCCGTCGATGATCGCGCCGGCGTCGATGGAGATGATGTCGCCGTCCTTGAGGACGGTCTTCTCGTCCGGGATGCCGTGGACGACGACCTCGTTGACCGAGGTGCAGATCGTCGCGGGGAATCCGCCGTAACCGAGGAAGTTCGACTTCGCCCCGTGCTCGTCGATCACCTTGCGGGCGACCTGGTCCAGGTCCAGCGTGGTGGCACCGGGAACGGCGGCCTCTCGGGTGGCCGCGTGAATGGCAGCGACCACCAGCCCCGCCTCACGCATCTTCGCGATCTGCTCGGGGGTCTTGATCTGCACCATTGCGCGGCGCCTTTCTGGATACGGGGACGGGGCGGCCTGCTCAACGATACGGCCGCACGCAGTCGGCCGCGGCGCCCATGGACGCCGCGGCCGAATGACAGGTACTACGGGTTCGCTGTCAGCCCTCGTCGGACTTCTTCAGCGCCTCCATCGCCCGGTCGGTCACATCGGTGACCTTGCCGAGCGCGGAGATGGTGACCACCAGGTCCTGGGCCCTGTAGTAGTCGATGATCGGCTCGGTCTGCGTGTGGTAGACCTCCAGCCGGGTGCGGACCGTCTCTTCGCTGTCGTCGTCGCGCTGGTACAGCTCGCCGCCGCAGGTGTCGCAGACACCCTCGGTCTTCGGCGGGTTGTACGTCACGTGGAACACGTGCGCGCTGTCGTTGCGGCAGATGCGACGGCCCGCGATCCGCTTCACGACCTCGTCCTCGGGGACTTCGAGATCGAGAACCGCGTCCAGCTTTACGCCCTCGTCCTTGAGCATCACATCCAGGGCCTCGGCCTGGCCCACGTTGCGCGGGAAGCCGTCGAGCAGGAAGCCGTTGACCGCGTCCGACTGGGACATCCGGTCCTTGGCCATCCCGATCGTGACCTCGTCCGGCACCAGCTGTCCCGCGTCCATGTAGGCGCGGGCCTGCTTGCCAAGGTCAGTGCCCTGGCTGATGTTGGCGCGGAAGAGGTCGCCCGTGGAGATGTGCGGAATCGACAGGTTCTTGGCAAGGTACGCAGCCTGCGTTCCCTTGCCGGCACCCGGCGGGCCGACGAGGACGATTCGCATCAGCGGAGGAACCCTTCGTAATTGCGCTGCTGGAGCTGACTCTCAATCTGCTTCACGGTTTCCAGACCC
The DNA here is from genome assembly GCF_055584045.1 of Streptomyces sp. NPDC104307. Classification (NCBI taxonomy): domain Bacteria; kingdom Bacillati; phylum Actinomycetota; class Actinomycetes; order Kitasatosporales; family Streptomycetaceae; genus Streptomyces; species Streptomyces sp. NPDC104307. Next base: position 68,662 of record NZ_JBVJMU010000025.1, on the reverse strand, counting down.
ACACCCACGATGATGAGGATGCTCGTCCCGCCGAACGGGAAGTTCTGGTTAGCGCCACCGAAGCCTGCCAACGCCATCGTTGGCACCAGAGCGATCAGACCCAGGTACAGCGAGCCCGGCCAAGTGATCCTGTTGAGCACGTAGCTCAGGTACTCGGCAGTAGGTCGACCAGCCCGGATACCCGGGATGAAGCCACCATACTTCTTCATGTTGTCCGCGACTTCCTCGGGGTTGAACGAAATCGCCACATAGAAGAAGGCGAAGAAGACGATCAACAGGAAGTACGCGGTGATGTAGTACGGGTGGTCGCCCTTGACGAAGTGGTCCTTGATCCAGGTCGCCCAAGCCGCTTGGGAGTTGGAGAACTGGACGATCAGGGCCGGGATGTAGAGCAGCGAAGAAGCGAAGATGACGGGGATCACACCCGCCTGGTTCACCTTCAGCGGGATGTAGGTGGACGTACCACCGTACGACCTGCGGCCGATCATGCGCTTCGCGTACTGCACCGGAATGCGGCGCTGGGCCTGCTCGACGAAGACCACGAGGGCCACCATCACGAAGCCGATCAGGATGACGGTGCCGAACTCGATCCAGCCGTCCGCGAGCTTGCCGCTCGTCTTGATGGCCCACAGGGCGCCGGGGAAGCTGGCGGCGATCGAGATGAACATCAGGATCGACATGCCGTTGCCGATGCCGCGGTCGGTGATCAGCTCACCGAGCCACATGACGGCAGCGGTGCCGGCGGTCATCGTGATGACCATCGTGATGGTCGTGAACAGCGACTGGTTCGGGACGATCTGGTCGGCGACCGGGCAGCCGCTGAACAGCGCGCCGCTGCGTGCGGTGGCCACCAGGCCGGTGCCCTGGAGGATGGCGAGCGCGACCGTCAGATAACGCGTGTACTGCGTGATCTTGGCCTGGCCGGACTGCCCCTCCTTCTTGAGCGCCTCTAGTCGGGGAATCACCACGGTCAGCAGCTGAAGAATGATGCTGGCCGTGATGTACGGCATGATGCCGAGCGCGAAGATCGTGATCTGCAGCAGTGCACCACCGCTGAACATGTTCACCAGGCCGAAGAGGCTGTTATTGCCCTTGCTTGCCTGATCAACACAGGTCTGGACGTTCTCGTAACTCACCCCCGGGACCGGGATGTGCGCCCCGAGCCGGTAGAGCACGATGATGCCGAGCGTGAAGAACAGCTTCTTGCGCAGGTCGGGCGTCTTGAACGCCCGGGCGAACGCGGTGAGCACGGTGCCTCCTGCGACCCCCGCGCGATGCGTAGAGGTGACGGTCTTGAGGATTGACGAATACGTAACAGCCAAAGGTCCCCGGGCGACATGCGTCCAGGGCTTACCACAGCAACGGACGCCACCTTACCGGCGTACATGCCCCCCTAGGAACGACCAACCGGGGATGCCCCATATGAGAGGCATCCCCGGTCGGATGTTCAGGCCACCTATGTGTCCGAGTTGTCTCAGACCAGCTCGGTGACGGTGCCGCCGGCAGCGGCGATCTTCTCCTTGGCGGAGCCGGAGACGGCGTCAACCGAAACCTGCAGCGCCACGGAGATCTCGCCCTGTCCGAGGACCTTGACGAGGTGGTTGTTGCGCACCGCACCCTTGGCGACCAGACCGGCCACCGTGACCTCTCCACCCTCGGGGTAGAGCGTCGCGAGCTTGTCCAGGTTCACGACCTGGTACTCGGTACGGAACGGGTTCTTGAAGCCCTTGAGCTTCGGGAGACGCATGTGGAGGGGCATCTGCCCACCCTCGAAGCGCTCCGGAACCTGGTAGCGGGCCTTGGTGCCCTTGGTGCCACGTCCGGCGGTCTTACCCTTGGACGCCTCGCCTCGACCCACACGGGTCTTGGCGGTCTTGGCGCCCGGGGCAGGCCGGAGGTCGTGGGCCTTCAGCGGCTGGTTCTCCGCCATGTCAGTCGACCTCCTCAACCGTCACGAGGTGGCGGACGGTGTTAGCCATTCCGCGGAACTCGGGGCGGTCCTCCTTGACAACCACGTCGTGCAGGCGCTTGAGCCCGAGCGAACGAAGGGTGTCGCGGTGGTTCTGCTTGCTGCCGATGTACGACTTGGTCTGCGTGATCTTGAGGCGAGCCATCACACACCCGCCGCTCGGGCACGGAGCAGAGCGGCCGGGGCCACGTCCTCAAGGGGCAGACCGCGGCGGGCCGCGATCTCCTCGGGACGCTGCAGGCCCTGGAGGGCCGCCACCGTCGCGTGCACGATGTTGATCGGGTTCGAAGAACCGAGCGACTTCGACAGGATGTCGTGAACGCCGGCGCATTCGAGCACGGCGCGCACGGGGCCACCCGCGATCACACCGGTACCGGGGGAAGCAGGCTTGAGCAGGACAACGCCCGCGGCCTTCTCGCCCTGGATCGGGTGCGGGATGGTGCCCTGGATACGCGGAACCTTGAAGAAGCTCTTCTTGGCCTCTTCAACGCCCTTGGCGATGGCCGCGGGAACTTCCTTGGCCTTGCCGTATCCGACACCGACGCTGCCGTCACCGTCGCCCACCACGACCAGCGCGGTGAAGCTGAAGCGACGACCACCCTTCACGACCTTGGCGACACGGTTGATCGCGACGACACGCTCGACGTACGCGGTCTTCTCGGCGGCGCTGGCGCCGTCACGGCCCTTCCGGTCCCGCCGCTCGCCGCCACCGGCACCGCTTCCGCGGCGCTGGGGTCCAGCCATTGGAATTACCTCTCTCTGTTACGTCCGCTGTGCGTAGGAACCGGGGCTTAGAACTTCAGCCCGGCTTCACGGGCGGCGTCAGCCAGAGCGGCAATCCGCCCGGCGTACTGGTTACCACCGCGGTCAAACACGACGGCCTCGACGCCTGCGGCCTTGGCGCGCTCGGCGACCAGGGCCCCGACCTGCTTGGCGAGGGCACTCTTGTCACCCTCGACGCCGCGGATGGAAGCGTCGAGCGTCGACGCCGACGCGAGCGTGTGGCCCGCGATGTCGTCGATGACCTGAGCGACCATGTGGCGGTTCGAACGCGTCACAACCAAGCGCGGACGCTCGGGCGAACCGGAGATGTGCTTCCGGACGCGGATGTGGCGGCGCTTGAGGGCGGCACGCTTGTAGGCGTCGCCCTTGGCGATCTTTACACCGTATGCCATGGCTTACTTACCCGCCTTTCCGACCTTGCGGCGGATAACCTCGCCGGCGTACTTGACGCCCTTGGCCTTGTACGGGTCAGGCTTCCGCAGCTTGCGGATCTTCGCCGAGACCTCGCCGACCTTCTGCTTGTCGATGCCCTCGACAGTGAACTTCGTGGGCGACTCGACCTTGAAGGTGATGCCTTCGGGGGCCTCGATGAGGATCGGGTGGCTGTAGCCCAGGGCGAACTCCAGGTTGGAGCCCTTCGCCTGGACGCGGTAACCGACACCGCTGATTTCGAGCGCCTTGATGTATCCCGTGGTCACGCCGGTGATCATGTTCGCCACCAGCGTGCGGGACAGGCCGTGAAGGGCCTTGTTCTGACGCTCGTCGTTCGGGCGGACGACGTTCAGAACGCCGTCCTCACCCTTGGTGACCTCGATCGGCGCGGCGACGGTGTGCGAGAGGGAACCCTTGGGGCCCTTCACTGCGACCGTGCGGCCATCGATGGTGACGTCCACACCGGCGGGAACCTGGATGGGGAGCTTGCCGATTCGCGACATGAGCTTTTCCTCCGTTCCCGACTACCAGACGTAGGCGAGGACTTCCCCACCTACGCCCTTCTTGCTGGCCTGCTGGCCGGTCAGGAGACCGTGGGACGTGGAGATGATCGCCACGCCCAGGCCGCCGAGAACCTTCGGCAGATTGGTGGACTTTGCGTATACACGCAGACCCGGCTTCGAAATACGCTTGATGCCGGCGATCGAACGCTCGCGATTCGGACCGAACTTCAGGTCGAGAACGAGGCTCTTGCCGACCTCGGCGTCCTCGACCTTCCAGCCGGTGATGAAGCCCTCCTGCTGGAGGATCTCCGCGATGTGCGACTTGATCTTGCTGTGCGGCATCTTGACGTCGTCGTGATACGCCGAGTTCGCGTTACGCAGACGCGTGAGCATGTCTGCGATGGGATCAGTCATGGTCATGAGTTGGCCTTCGGCCTCTCTCGCCGGGGTTTCCTGTATGCGCCATCCCTCTCCCCACTCAGTGGCGGGACGGGTGCGGTGCGGGGACCTACGGCGTAGTAAGTCGGTCTAGGGCGGCAGGCGCCCAACCACACAAGCCTACGGCATGTGGGGCCGGGCTCCTGCCGACCAGATACTTACCGAGAGCTTCCGGATAATCCCAACGCCCAGAGGGCGAAGGAGGATTACCAGGAGCTCTTGGTCACGCCCGGCAGCTCGCCACGGTGAGCCATCTCACGAAGGCACACGCGGCACAGGCCGAACTTGCGGTAGACGGAGTGGGGCCGGCCGCAGCGCTGGCAGCGGGTGTACCCGCGGACGCCGAACTTCGGCTTGCGGGCGGCCTTAGCGATCAGGGACTTCTTCGCCACGGTCAGTTCTCCTTGAACGGGAAGCCGAGGTGACGAAGGAGGGCACGACCCTCGTCGTCATTGGTCGCCGTGGTGACCACGGTGATGTCCATGCCCCGGACCCGGTCGATCTTGTCCTGGTCGATCTCGTGGAACATGACCTGCTCCGTGAGACCGAAGGTGTAGTTGCCACGGCCGTCGAACTGCTTCGGCGACAGGCCACGGAAGTCACGGATACGCGGAAGCGCGAGCGACAGCGTACGGTCCAGGAACTCCCACATGCGGTCACCGCGGAGGGTGACGTGGCAGCCGATCGGCTGCCCCTCGCGCAGCTTGAACTGCGCGATCGACTTGCGGGCCTTGGTGACGGCGGGCTTCTGGCCGGTGATCGTGGTGAGGTCGCGCACGGCGCCATCGATCAGCTTGGAGTCGCGGGCGGCGTCGCCCACACCCATGTTGACCACGATCTTGACCAGACCGGGGATCTGCATGACGTTCTCGTAGGAGAACTCCTCACGCAGCTTGCCGGCGATTTCCTCGCGGTAGCGCGTCTTGAGACGCGGCGCTGTGGTGGTAGTCATCAGATGTCCTCACCGGTGCGCTTGGCAACGCGGATCTTGTTGCCCTCGTCGTCAAAGCGGTAGCCGACGCGAGTAACGACCTTGTTGCCGTCCTTCTCAACAACCAGCTGCACGTTGCTGACGTGGACGGGGGCCTCGGTCGTCACAATGCCACCGGTCTGCGAACCGCGAGCGGTCTGACCGGCCTTCGTGTGCTTCTTGACCCGGTTGACACCCTCGACGAGGACGCGGTCCTGAGCAGGGTAGGCAACGATGACCTTGCCCTGCTTGCCCTTGTCCTTACCGGTGATGACCTGAACCAGGTCGCCCTTCTTGATCTTCATGCTTACAGCACCTCCGGCGCGAGCGAGATGATCTTCATGAACTTCTTCTCGCGCAGCTCACGGCCCACCGGGCCGAAGATACGGGTGCCGCGGGGGTCGCCGTCGTTCTTCAGAATGACGGCGGCGTTCTCGTCGAAGCGGATGTACGAGCCATCCTGACGACGACGCTCCTTGACGGTGCGAACGATGACGGCCTTGACGACGTCACCCTTCTTCACGTTGCCACCGGGGATCGCGTCCTTGACGGTGGCGACGATGACGTCACCGATGCCCGCGTAGCGGCGACCCGAGCCACCGAGAACACGGATGGTGAGAATTTCCTTCGCACCCGTGTTGTCGGCGACGCGCAGTCGCGACTCCTGCTGGATCACGTCTATCTCCTGATCGTCTGCCGGTTCCCGGCGGGGGCCGCTCCGTTACCGGAGCGAACCCCCACCGAGCCTGGCGGAACCTGCCTGAGAGGAATGCCTCTCAGGAATTACTTGGCCTTCTCAAGGATCTCGACGACGCGCCAACGCTTCGTGGCGGACAGCGGCCGGGTCTCCATGAGGATGACACGGTCGCCGACACCGGCGGCGTTCTGCTCGTCGTGAGCCTTGAGCTTGTTCGTACGGCGGATGACCTTGCCGTACAGCGCGTGCTTGACGCGGTCCTCGACAGCGACGACGACGGTCTTGTCCATCTTGTCGCTGACGACGAGACCCTCACGGGTCTTACGGAAACCGCGGTCAGTGTTCGTCTCAGTCACAGTCTTCTCGCTCATCAGACGCTCTCCACCGTCTCGATGCCGAGCTCGCGCTCACGCATCAGGGTGTAGATCCGGGCGATGTCCTTACGGACGGACTTGAGCCGGCCGTGGTTTTCGAGCTGTCCGGTCGCCGCCTGGAAGCGGAGGTTGAACAGCTCTTCCTTGGCCTCGCGGAGCTTGTTGAGGAGCTCCTCGTTGCCCAGCTCGCGCAGCTCGGACGTCTTGGTACCGGCCGACATCACGACTCACCTGCCTCGCGCCGAACAATCCGGCACTTCATCGGAAGCTTGTGAGCAGCGCGGGTGAGCGCCTCACGAGCAATCTTCTCGTTCGGGTAGGACAGCTCGAACATCACCCGGCCCGGCTTGACGTTCGCGATCCACCACTCGGGAGAACCCTTACCGGAACCCATGCGGGTCTCGGCAGGCTTCTTCGTCAGGGGACGGTCCGGGTAGATGTTGATCCAGACCTTGCCGCCACGCTTGATGTGACGGGTCATCGCGATACGAGCGGACTCGATCTGACGGTTCGTCACGTACGCCGGGGTCAGCGCCTGGATGCCGTACTCGCCGAACGCAACCTGCGTGCCACCCTTGGACATACCGCTGCGCTTCGGGTGGTGCTGCTTGCGGTGCTTGACCCTACGGGGGATCAGCATTTCGGTCAGGCCTCCGTTCCGGTGCTCTCAGCCGCCGGAGCAGCGGCGGACGCCTCGGCCTTGGGGGCCTCGGCGGCCGGAGCCGACTGCTGCGGCTTGCGGCCGCGACCGCCACGCTCGCCACCGCGGCCACCGCGGCCGGCCGGACGGTCAGCGCCGCCACGGGCCGGGCGGTTGCCAGCGCGGGCAGCAGCGTTCTCGGCGCGGACCTCGGCGATGTTCTTGACGTCGCCCTTGTAGATCCAGACCTTCACACCGATGCGGCCGAAGGTCGTCTTGGCCTCGAAGAAGCCGTAGTCGACGTTCGCACGGAGCGTGTGCAGGGGCACGCGGCCCTCGCGGTAGAACTCCGAGCGGGACATCTCGGCGCCGCCGAGACGACCGCCGCACTGGATCTTGATGCCCTTGGCGCCGGCCTTCATCGTGCTCTGCATGCTCTTGCGCATGGCACGACGGAAGGAGACGCGGGAGGAGAGCTGCTCGGCGACGGCCTGGGCCACCAGCTGAGCGTCCACCTCGGGGTTCTTGACCTCAAGGATGTTCAGCTGGACCTGCTTGCCGGTCAGCTTCTCCAGCTCGCCGCGGATGCGGTCGGCCTCGGCGCCGCGGCGGCCGATGACGATGCCCGGACGTGCGGTGTGGATGTCAACGCGGACGCGGTCGCGGGTGCGCTCGATCTCGACCTTCGAGATGCCGGCCCGCTCCATGCCCTTCGTCATCATGCGACGAATGGCGACGTCTTCCTTGACGTAGTCCTTGTACAGCTTGTCGGCGTACCAACGGGACTTGAAGTCCGTGGTAATGCCGAGCCGGAACCCATGCGGGTTAACCTTCTGGCCCATTACCGGGTTCCTTCCTTGCTGCTGACGACCACGGTGATGTGGCTGGTCCGCTTACGGATCCGGTAGGCACGGCCCTGAGCACGCGGACGGAACCGCTTCAGGGTCGGGCCCTCGTCCACAAACGCCTCGCTGATGACCAGCGAAGAAGCGTCGGGGTGGTCGTAGTTGTGTGCAGCGTTGGCGATGGCGCTGTCAAGCACCTTGCCAACCGGCACGCTCGCGGCCTGCGGGGCGAAACGCAGGACCGCCTGAGCCTCCGTGGCATCCATGCCACGGATGAGGTCCACCACTCGGCGGGCCTTCATGGGCGTGACGCGGATGTACCGCGCCTGGGCCCTGGCTTCCATGGTTGTCCCTTCGGTGTGAGTCATAGTCGTTTCCACCCCGCGCTAGCGGCGCTTCGACTTCCGGTCGTCCTTGACGTGGCCGCGGAAGGTGCGAGTCGGCGAGAACTCGCCGAGCTTGTGGCCGACCATCGACTCGGTGACGAACACCGGGACGTGGATCTTGCCGTTGTGCACCGCGATGGTGTGACCCAGCATGGCCGGGATGATCATCGAGCGACGGGACCAGGTCTTGATGACGTTCTTGGTGCCGGCTTCGTTCTGTACGTCCACCTTCTTGACGAGGTGGCCGTCGACGAAGGGCCCCTTCTTGAGACTGCGCGGCATCTAAACCCGCTCCTAGCGCTTCTTGTTCGTCTTGCGGCGGCGGACGATGTACTTGCTCGATGCCTTCTTCGGCGAGCGAGTACGACCCTCCTTCTGACCCCACGGCGAGACCGGGTGACGTCCACCGGAGGTCTTGCCTTCACCACCACCGTGCGGGTGGTCGACCGGGTTCATCGCAACACCGCGGACGGACGGGCGAACGCCCTTCCAGCGCATGCGACCGGCCTTGCCCCAGTTGATGTTCGACTGCTCGGCGTTGCCGACCTCACCGATCGTGGCGCGGCAGCGGGCGTCGACCAGACGGATCTCACCCGACGGCATACGAAGGTGGGCCATGGTGCCCTCCTTCGCCAGCAGCTGCACGGAGGCACCCGCGGAACGGGCGAACTTCGCGCCGCCGCCGGGCCGCAGCTCGATGGCGTGGATGGTCGTACCGACCGGGATGTTGCGCAGCGCCAGGTTGTTACCGGGCTTGATGTCGGCGGCCGGGCCGTTCTCGACACGGTCGCCCTGACCCAGGCCGCGCGGCGCGATGATGTAGCGCTTCTCGCCGTCGGCGTAGTGCAGGAGCGCGATGCGCGCGGTGCGGTTCGGGTCGTACTCGATGTGCGCGACCTTGGCCGGCACGCCGTCCTTGTCGTGACGACGGAAGTCGATCACGCGGTAGGCGCGCTTGTGGCCACCACCCTGGTGGCGAACGGTCACACGACCGGTGTTGTTACGGCCGCCCTTGCTGTGCAGGGGGCGGACCAGCGACTTCTCCGGCGTGGACCGCGTGATCTCGACAAAGTCGGCGACGCTGGAGCCACGACGGCCCGGGGTCGTCGGCTTGTACTTGCGGATACCCATTTCTCAGTCCTCGTCCGATTCCGGACGACTCGACCTCCGTTAGGAGGTCGGGCCGCCGAAGATGTCGATTCGGTCGCCCTCAGCGAGGGTCACGATGGCGCGCTTGGTGTCAGCGCGCTTGCCGAAACCGGTCTTGGTGCGCTTGCGCTTACCCTGCCGGTTGATCGTGTTGACCCCGGTGACCTTGACCGAGAAGACCGCTTCGACGGCCTGCTTGATCTGGGTCTTGTTGGAGCCGGGCGCGACGATGAACGTGTACTTGTTCTCGTCGAGCAGCGCGTAGCTCTTCTCCGAAACAACCGGCTTGACGAGAACGTCACGCGGGTCGGAGTAGGTCTTGCTGGTAACGGTCGCCTCGCTCATCAGGCGTCGCTCCCTTCGGTCTCAGCGGTCTGGGGGCCAGACACGAAGGACTCGAAAGCGGCCTGAGTGAAGACCACGTCGTCAGAGACGATCACGTCGTACGTGTTCAGCTGGCCCGGGTCCAGGATGTGCACCTGGGGCAGGTTGCGTGCGGAGAGCCACGCGGCCTCGTCGTTGCGGTCGACGACCAGGAGCACGTTCTTGCGCTCCGAGATCTTGCCGAACAGCGACTTCGCTGCCTTCGTGGAGACCGCGGCACCCTCGACCACGCCGGTGACGACGTGGATGCGGGAGTGGCGCGCCCGGTCGGAGAGGGCACCGCGCAGGGCGGCGGCCTTCATCTTCTTCGGGGTGCGCTGCGAGTAGTCACGCGGCTGCGGGCCGTGGACGACGCCACCGCCGACGAACTGCGGTGCGCGGGTCGAACCCTGGCGCGCGCGGCCGGTGCCCTTCTGGCGGTAAGGCTTGCGCCCACCACCGCGGACCTCGCCACGACGCTTGGTCTTGTGCGTGCCCTGACGGGCAGCTGCCAGCTGGGCGACAACGACCTGGTGGATCAGCGGAACGCTGGTCTTCGCGTCGAAGATCTCCGCGGGGAGCTCGACGGTACCGGCCTTGTCGCCTGCCGGCGAAAGGATGTCAATGGTGCTCATTACCTCAAGCCCCCTTGGCCGCGGTACGGACCAGGACGAGGCCGCCGTTCGGACCGGGGACCGCGCCCTTGATGAGCAGCAGACCCTTCTCCGCGTCAACCGCGTGGATGGTCAGGTTCTGGGTGGTGACGCGCTCGTTACCCATCCGACCGGCCATGCGCATGCCCTTGAAGACACGCCCAGGGGTGGCACAGCCACCGATCGAACCGGGGGAACGGTGCTTGCGCTGGACGCCGTGGCCGGCGCCGAGGCCCTTGAAGTTGTGACGCTTCATGACACCGGCGAAGCCCTTGCCCTTGCTCTTGCCCGTGACGTCAACCTTGACGCCGGACTCGAACACCTCGGCAGTGACCTCCTGGCCCAGCGTGTACTCGCTGGCGTCAGGGGTGCGGAGCTCCACCAGGTGGCGGCGCGGGGTGACGTCGGCCTTGGCGAAGTGACCCTTGAGGGGCTTGTTCACCTTGCGCGGGTCAATCTCGCCGAAGGCGATCTGGACCGACTCGTAGCCGTCGCTGTCGTTCGTACGGACCTGCGTCACGACGCACGGACCGGCCTTGACGACGGTCACCGGGACAACCCGGTTGTTCTCGTCCCAGACCTGGGTCATGCCGAGCTTCTCGCCCAGGACGCCCTTGATGTTCTTGCTCATCTCGGCCCGTCCCCTCAGAGCTTGATCTCGATGTCGACGCCCGCCGGCAGGTCGAGGCGCATCAGCGAGTCAACCGTCTTCGGCGTGGGGTCGAGAATGTCGATGAGGCGCTTGTGCGTGCGCATCTCGAAGTGCTCGCGCGAGTCCTTGTACTTGTGCGGCGACTTGATGACGCAGTACACGTTCTTCTCAGTGGGCAGCGGCACCGGGCCTGCGACCGACGCACCAGTGCGGGTCACCGTCTCGACGATCTTCTTCGCCGAGGAGTCGATGACCTCGTGGTCGTAGGCCTTGAGCCGGATGCGGATCTTCTGTCCCGCCATGGCTACTAGTAGTCCTGTCTCTCGTAACGCTCTGGAACCCGGGGTTCTGATTACTCCGCCTCCGACCCACGCGGTCGGGCGTGTCGCATCCCCTCTACGAAGATCTCCCGAAGAAGATCCCAACCAAGGGGGTGCGGGCCTGAGACCGCGGATGCCGGGGGAGGAACCCCACCGGGTGCCTGGCCGGTGCCACACATACGCTTCCCGAAAGATTCCCGTACGTCCGGCCCATGGGGCCGACGAGTACTGTGGGACTCGCTTCCGGTCCTCCCGGCGGGAGGCGCGCAGCATTGACACTCAACCGAGCAACCTGGTCAGTGTGCCACACGGGGTGTGAGCCTGGCCAATCGGCCGGGGATCTTACCCCTCGGGGATGAATGGTCAAACGCGGGCACGCTCCGGGGTCCCTGGACCGGGCCCCTTCAGGTGCGGGTCACCGTCCCACAGCGGCCGTCGTTGTCCTCACGCAGGGACCGGTGCCGGTCGTACGGGTCCCTGGCAGGACCGTCGGCAGGGGCGCCGGTGGGAGCACGGTCGTCGAATATCGGGTGGTAGTACCCGTCATGGACACCGCACTCGCTGTTACCGGCCTCGCTGTCGTACGTCCTGAGGCTGAGCTTGCCACGGGTCGCCTTCCACTTGCCCGGGTCCAGCAGGGCCGTGGTCAGGTCCCGGCGGATGATCGTCCGGGTCACCGCACCGTCCCTGCCCGCCCGCACCACCGGGTAGACGAACGTGTAGTCCGCGTGCACCCGCAGCTCGCCCCGCTCCCCCGCGGCGAAGGTCATGCGTCCGCGCACCTTGACCACGTCACCGGCCGGGGCCACGTCGGCCGGATCGAAGCGGGTCACCAGGCTCAGCGGGTCGTGCTTCTCGTCCGGGTCGCCCAGGGCGCGCCGCAGTCCGGTCAGCGTGTCCGGCTGCTTCGGGTCGAGCAGGGCCATCGCTGCGGTGGGCCGCCCGCCCCGCAGGACGACCGGGTCCAGATTGGCGCCGACCAGGAACTCCTTCGTCCCGCGCAGGGCGAGCGCCACGTCCGCCTTGCTCATCCCGCCCACCGCCTTCGCCTCCGGCGGCACGATGCCTTCGGCCCCGGAGGCCCACCGCTCGGCGGGCGAGCCGCGGAACGGGTGCGTGCGGGTGGGCAGTCCGGCCCGGTCGACGGGGGCGGCGGACGGCCGCACCGTCTCGGCGGGCAGCGGCGAGGCTTCGGGCCCGGCGGCGGCGTGGTGGCCCGGGAGCCGGTCCAGCAGCAACGACGGCCGTATGACGACCAGGGTCACCCCCGTCACCAGCGCCAGCACGAACACCGTGCGAACCGTGCGGAGCCGGCTGCGCCGTCCGTTCATCTCCTGCCAGGCCGGCCCGGTGCGCCAGCCGGGCGGCGGCGAAGGCGACGGCGTCCGCTTCCGCCACCATCGCCGCCGGCCGCCGGCAGCCGCCGCTTCCTGCTCACGCAGCCGGCGCGTCACCATCCGGGCCCGCGCGGACGGCTCCTTCGGCTCAACCCGGGCACCGCCCTCCTCCAACCCCCGCAGGAACGCGTCCCACTGCTCGTCGGGTATCGAGGACGTCCCGTCTCCGGGTCTCTCGTCAGGGTGCTCGGAGGGCGGGACGGTGCTCACGGGCTCGCTTTCCTGGTGGGACGGGACCGCACAAGATCCTTCGGGGGCATTGTTCACGTCGCGCGCACACAGCACACACAACCGCGTCGAAGCCGTGATCCAACCGGTGCCTGGCCGAGTCCACGGGCCACCACGAAATTCGGTCGAGCGCGGTGAGCGGACGCCCCTAAAGTGACCGGCCGGGCCAGGCACGTCACCGGGGGCGGGAATCCATGCGTACGCACTATCCGAGGACACCGCATCTGCCCTGGTCACCCGGGGCCTCCTCGGACGACGTACGGCTCACCGGCCGCACGGACCTCGCCGGACTCACCGGCTCGGAGGTCGTCGTCACGGAGAAGATGGACGGCGAGAACACCACGCTCTACGCCGACGGGCTGCACGCCCGCTCGCTCGATTCTGCGCACCACCCCTCCCGGGCCCGGGTCAAGGCGCTCCAGGGACGCGTCGGCCCGCGCATCCCGGCGGGATGGCGGATCTGCGGCGAGAACGTGTTCGCCCGGCACTCCATCCCGTACGACGACCTCGCGGCCCACTTCTACGGCTTCTCCGTCTGGGACGGGGACACCTGCCTGGGCTGGGACCGGACCGTGGCGTTCCTGCACGGCCTCGGCATCCCGACCCCGCCGGTGCTGTGGCGCGGGGTGTTCGACGCCCGCGCGGAACGGACGCTGCGCGCGCTGCGCCTGGACACCGGACGCCAGGAGGGTTACGTCGTCCGCCCCGCCGGGAGCTTTACGGGCGCCGAGTTCGGGCGGCGGGTGGCCAAGTGGGTACGGCCGGGCCATGTCGTCACGGACACGCACTGGATGCACGCGGCGGTGGTGGAGAACGCGCTGGGCCCGTCCGCCGCGCTCTGGGACGTGCGCTCGGGCGCCCCGGTGGCCCCCGCAGCGCTCGCTACGGCGGTGAGTGCCGCACCCGGTGACGAATCCGCCGCCCTCGCCGCCGCCGACGCTCTGGACGCGCTGAGCCTCACCGGGGACGACCGGCTGTCCGGGGTGCTGGCCGCGCTGCTGCACCGCAACCGGCGCGCGGCCCTGGCCCCCGCGCTGGCCGGCCCGCTCGGCATGCCGCTCGCCCGCCGCGTCGCGGACCTGGTGGGGCTGGCCCCCTCGCTGCACCGCCCGTACCCGGACGAGGAGCGGCGCGGCGGACTGGCGCGGATGTCGCTCGCCGCCCGGCTGCCGGTGCTGCACGCGGTGGCCGGCGCCCTGGCCGCGACCCCGGAGGCCCGCGAGCAGGTGGAGTGGTCGCGGCTGCACGCCGAGGAGGTGGGAGAGCCGGACGGGCTCCGGGAGGCGTTCGCGGAGCTGGAGCCCCATGCTGCGGAACGCTGCCTGGCGCAGGCCCGGGAGGCGTACGCGCTGGGCCGGATCAGCACAGCGGAGGAGGCGGTGGCGGCGACCTGGCGGTGGCGGGACGGGGACTTCCCCCGCCTGATCCACCTGGTGGGCCCGTCCGGCAGCGGCAAGAGCACCTTCGGCCGCGCCCTGCCGGGCACCGACACCTATATCTCCCTCGACGAACTGCGCCTCGCCCGCGGCTCACGCGCCGACCAGAGCGCCAACGCGGACGTCCTGCGCGAGGGGATGCGACGGCTGGACGCGGCCCTGGTCCCCGGCGCCACCGTGGTCTGGGACGCCACCTCGCTCAACCCGCACCAGCGCAACCCGGTGCACGCGACCGCCCACCGCCGGGACGCGCTGCTCACCCACGCCGTGGCCTGGACCGGCGAGGACGAGCTGACCGCGCGCAACGCCCGTCGCGCCCATCCGGTGCCCCCGGAGGTACTGGCCTCCCAGCTGCGCCGGTTCGTACCCCCGTACCCGGGCCAGGCGCACCGCACCTGGTACATCGGCAGCAGCACGACCGTGGAGGACCGGGCCTGATGCGTACGAGCGAGGACATCTACCACCGGGTCCGCTGGGACCCCCGGTTCGACCCGGCTCGCTTCGTCCTGGGCGTCGCCCAGCGCGGCCGGGGCCCCAAGCGGGTGCCGCTGGAGCGGTTCACCCCGGGCGGGGACATCCCCTGGCACCGGGTGCTGTTCTTCGAGGCGGACGGCGAGGTGGTGTGGGACCGGTCCACGGGCACCGACCGGATCGACGCGACGGACGTGGGCCGGATCCGCACTCCGCGCAGGCTCCCGTCCCCCCACTTCACGTCCCGCACCCCGCACGCGTACTCCCCTTCCACGGACGCCTGGGAACCGGCACCGTCACCGTCCACGGACGCCTGGGGGCCGGCACCGTCACCGTCCACGGACGCCTGGGAGCCGGCACCGTCACCGGCCGCGCAGAAGAGCCCAGCCGGTTCTCTCACCGTGCTGACCTGGAACACCCTCTGGGACCGGTACGACGCCGACCGGATCGACACGGCCCGCCGCCGCCCGCTGCTGCTCGACGCGCTGCACGCGGCGGACGCCGACGTCATCGCGCTCCAGGAGGCGGAGCCCGCGCTGCTGGAACTGCTGCTGGGGAGCGGCTGGGTGCGCGACGGGTACACGCTCGCCACGGAACCGGCGGGCCGGGACGTGGCGGACTGCGGTCTGCTGCTGCTCAGCCGCCTCCACGTGCGCGAGGCGGGGCTGCACGTCCTGGGCCCGCACAAGGCCGTGGCGGCAGCCGTGGTGCAGACGGCCGAAGGCTGCCCGGTCACCGTGGCCGTGACCCACCTCAGCAGCGACCACTCCCCCGCAGGGGCCGCCCGCCGTGACACCGAACTGGCCGATTTGGCAACGGGGTTGGCGGGCATCGAGGGCGAGCTGCTCCTCGTGGGCGACTTCAACGACGGCGGCGACCGCCCGCAGACCAGGCTGGCGATGACGGACGCCTGGCACGAGATCCACGGCCCCGCCGACCACACCCCCACCTTCGACCCGGCCGTGAACCCCCTGGCGGCTGTCTCCTCCCTCTCCGGCCGCGTCTCCCGGCTGGACAGGGTGCTGCTGCGCACGGACCGGCTGCGCGCCCGCTCTGCAACCCTGACCGGCGAGGTATCCGGCCCGGACGGGCTCTACATCTCCGACCACTACGGGGTACGGGTGGAGCTGGGCCCGCCCGTACCAGCAGCAACGGAAGGACTCGCGGAACGGGCCGCCGCCGCCGATGCAGGGAAAGAACGGACCGCCGCCGGTACGGGCAGGGAGCGGATCGCCGCCGCTCTCCCCGGCGCCCGGGTCCATGTCGTCGGCTCCCGGCGCATGGGCTGCGCGCTGCCGGACGCGGACCTGGACCTGGTGGCGGCGCTGCCAGGCGCGCCCGGTACGGCGGAGCTGCGGCAACGGCTAGCCGCCGCGCTCCCCGAGGTCCGGGACATGCGCGAAGTGACGGGCGCCCGGGTGCCCGGCCTGCGCTTCCGCCTGGACGGGCTGAGCGTGGACCTGGTCATCGTGGCGACGGGGTCCCTCCCCCCGGCCGACGCGGTCGGCCACCGCACGGAACTGGGCGAG
Organism: Streptomyces sp. NPDC104307; assembly: GCF_055584045.1. Taxonomy (NCBI): domain Bacteria; kingdom Bacillati; phylum Actinomycetota; class Actinomycetes; order Kitasatosporales; family Streptomycetaceae; genus Streptomyces; species Streptomyces sp. NPDC104307. The sequence continues at coordinate 52,427 of NZ_JBVJMU010000025.1, read as the reverse complement.
GCGGCGGCGATCGCGCTGAGCGCGGTGAGCGACGCGGAGGCGGTGCTCGCGGCGACGGAACCCCACGGGGCGTCCTTCGCGGCTCTCGCCCGGGACGTCAAGGCCTGGGCGAGGGCCAGGGGCCTGGACTCCGCGCCCTGCGGCGGGCTTCCGGGCCTGGCCTGGACCGTCCTCGCGGCCCGTACCGCACACGAGTCGGGCGACCTGCCGCCCCTCGGACTGCTCCGGCACTTCTTCGCGACCTGGGCGGCGTGGGACTGGGACGAGGCGGTGGGCGGGACCGCAACGGCCGGTGACCCGATGAGCGGGGCTGCGACAACCGCTCCCCCGCTGGGCTCGGCTGCGGCGGCGGATGACCCGATGGGCCGGGCTGCGACAACCGCTCCCCCGGTAGGCAGGACTGCGGCGACCGCTCACCCGGTCACGGTGCTGACGCCGACGGCCCCGGTACGTTCCTGCACCACGCAGGTCTCGGCGGCCGGCCGCGACCTCCTCACCGCCGAGCTGTACCGCGCCTGGGAGATCCTGGACTCGGCGCCGGACGCCACGGACCCGCGTCCCCGGCTCTGCGCCCCGCCCGTACTGCGGGACAGCCACGCCTCCTGGGCCCTCGCCTCCGCACGCCCAGGCCCGGACGAGGGCCGACTGCGCGGCCGCCTTCTCGCCCTGCGCGCCGCCCTCGCCGAGGCGGGCGCCCCCGACACCTGTATATGGCCGCGCCCGCTCACGGCCGACGGCCGCGCGGGGTACGCGATCGGCCTGGGCGCGACCCCGCCGGACGGGCCCCGGCTCGCGGAGATCGGGGCGGAGCTGCTGCGCGGCATCCGGGACGCGTCGCTGGCGCCGGTGGGGCTGCCCGCGCTGCGGTCGAGCGGGGACGCGGCGTTCGCGGACGGGCCCGCCTGAAAGCGGCGCGCTCCCGCCCGGGGCACTGAACCCGACCTCGCACCGTGACCGAACCCACCGGGTCGCGGGCGCCCACGACCCCCTCGGCCACGACCCGGTGCGCCACGACGCGGCCAACCACGACGCCTAAAGGCTTTTAAAGAACTCGGGAAAACAACCCACCCAAACCCCACTCGGACCCGGCCTGACCTGCGTCACTCACACGGGTGACATATGGCAACTGGGCTGGATTTGGCACGGGTTGGCTGGCATATGCTCGCCGCGACAACCACAGAACGAGACGGCCCCCGGCGAGACGCGAATCTCAACCAGGGGCCTGGCCACGAGGAAGAAGAGCGCTTCCCGATGGATACCCAGCAGATTACCGCGCCCCCGTGCACCCAGTCCGGCTCTCCCGGCTCCCCCGGCACCCGGCCCGACGTCACGCCGACATCCGGCGTCATCCACGTCAACACCCGCCACGTCTCCGGCTTCACCGTCATCGGCAACCACCTCGCCCAGCACCACGAGCTCTCCCTCGTCGCGATCGGGCTCGCCGCGCACATCCAGTCGCTGCCCGCCGGGGCGAAGGTCGGCATCAAGGTGCTCACCGACCGCTTCCCGGAGAGCGAGGCCCGCATCACAGCCGCCCTGCACGAGCTGGAAGCCGAGGGCTACCTGCACCGCAGCCGCGTACGACTCCCCAACGGCCGCATGGTCACGCGCACCGTCTCGTACAACCAGCCCGGCGCCAAGCCCGCCACGACGGCCGCCCCAAAACCCCGACCCCGGCCCCGTAAACCGCCGACGAAACCCACCGCCCCGCCACCACGCCAGGCCGCCCCACTCGCTCCGGCCCCCGAGCCCGTCCACGTACCGGCGCCCACTGCCCCCAGGACTCCACCCCAGCCGCTCCCCCAGCCACACGCACCCACCGGGGAACTGCACCGGACCGCCTCCGCGTTCCTGGCCGACCTGCGCCGTCACGCACCCCAACTCACCCTCACCGAGGGCGACATCACGACCCTCACCCCCGGCATCGTGACCTGGCTCGAACGAGACAGCCACCCCGACACGATCCGCCACGCCCTCACCACCGACCTCCCTGTCCCGGTCAAGCACCCCGCAAAGCTCCTGCGCCACCGCATCACGACCCTGCTGCCGCCCCCACTCCCCGACGCAGCCGCCCTCACCCCGCCCCGCCGCAAGGTCCTCGTCATCCCGCTCCAGAACTGCGACACCTGCGAACGCGCCTTCCGCGCCACAGAGCCAGGGCCCTGCCGCGACTGCCGAACCGAACACCCAACTGCCACGCACAGCGCCACCGCGTAACGCCCATCCCCCTCAACCCCGAACGGCTCTCCGCCGCATTGCGCGAAGCACCGGAAACCATCGCCGAACCCATCGTCGAACTCACCGCACAGGGCCTGGGCAACCGCCCGGCCGCACAACAGTGGAGGAACCTGGTGGCCGTGGATACCTCTTTCTACAAGTCCTTCATGTCAGAAGAAATCCGGGACGAAGGCCGAGCCCAAGGCCGGGCCCAGGGCCAGGCAGAAGGCCTCCTGCTGATCCTCCAGGCACGCGGCATCGCCCTCACCGACGAGACCCGCGAAAAGATCAGCACCTGCACCGACCCCCAGCTCCTGCACCGCTGGCTCACCCGCGCCGCCACCGCGACCACGACCGAGGACGTCTTCACCGAGGACCACTGACCCCGGCCCTGAGCGTTGCCCCGTAATTGGACAGCACCGGAGCGCCGGTGCCCTATAGGATTCCCGGCGGGACGGGGTGCGTAGCGCAGTGGTTGTCGCGCCTTCACATCATGTGGGAGGACACCGGTTCGAATCCGGTCCGCCCCGTCCCACCTGCGCTTCCCGGCCCCGCCTCTGGCACAATCCCGCCATGCATGTACGTACCACTCAAGCCTGGGCGCTGCGCCCCGCCACCCCCGAGGACCTTGAGGCGATAGTCGAGATCCGAGCCGTCGTGATGCGCCCGGATCTCGTCCGCCTGGGGCGCTACGACGAGCACCGGGTCCGTCAGCGGATGCGTGACTCCTATCTGCCGGAGTGCACCTCGATCATCGTCGTGGACGGACGCTTCGGCGGATGTGTCACCCTCCGGCCGGCCGAGGGCGGTCTGTGCCTGGAGAGCTTCTTCCTCGCCGAGGAACTCCAGGGCGCGGGCATCGGCTCGGCGGTGCTGCGCGAGCTGCTGGCCCGCACCGACGCCGAAGGGGTCACGGTCCGCCTCGACGTGCTCCAGGGCAGCGCGGCCCGGCGGCTGTACGAGCGGCACGGGTTCGTCCTGGAGCGCGAGGACCCGGTCGACGCGTTCATGGTGCGCCGGCCGCCGCCCGTACCCACCGCTTGAGACAAGAAGAAGGGCCCCCTCCCACCGCTTGCGCGATGGGAGGGGGCCCTTCTCGGTGCTCTGTGCGGAGCTACCAGGTCAGACGCTCAAGGACTTACTTGAGGATCTTGGTGACCTGGCCGGCGCCCACGGTCCGGCCACCCTCACGGATGGCGAACTTCAGGCCCTCTTCCATGGCGACCGGCTGGATCAGCGCGACGTTCATGAGGGTGTTGTCACCCGGCATGACCATCTCGGTGCCCTCGGGGAGGGTCACAACGCCCGTCACGTCCGTGGTACGGAAGTAGAACTGCGGGCGGTAGTTGTTGAAGAAGGGGGTGTGACGGCCACCCTCGTCCTTCGACAGGATGTAGGACTGGGCCTCGAACTCGGTGTGCGGCGTGACCGAACCGGGCTTGATGATGACCTGGCCGCGCTCGACGTCCTCGCGCTTGATGCCACGGAGGAGCAGACCGACGTTCTCACCGGCCTGGCCCTCGTCGAGCAGCTTGCGGAACATCTCGATGCCGGTGACCGTGGTGGTGGTCTTCTCGGTCTTGATACCGACGATGTCGACGGTCTCGTTGACCTTGAGGACACCACGCTCGATACGACCGGTGACGACGGTGCCACGACCGGTGATCGTGAAGACGTCCTCGATCGGCATCAGGAACGGCTTCTCGACGTCACGCTCGGGCTGCGGGATGGACTCGTCGACGGCCTTCATCAGGTCGAGGACGGTCTGGCCCCACTCCTTGTCACCCTCAAGAGCCTTGAGCGCCGAGACCTTGACGACCGGAAGGTCGTCGCCCGGGAACTCGTACTCGGAGAGGAGCTCACGGACCTCGAGCTCAACGAGCTCCAGGATCTCCTCGTCGTCCACCATGTCGGCCTTGTTCAGGGCGACGACGATGTACGGAACGCCGACCTGGCGGGCCAGGAGCACGTGCTCCTTGGTCTGCGGCATCGGGCCGTCGGTCGCGGCGACGACGAGGATGGCGCCGTCCATCTGCGCCGCACCCGTGATCATGTTCTTGATGTAGTCAGCGTGACCCGGGCAGTCGACGTGCGCGTAGTGACGCGACTCCGTCTGGTACTCGACGTGCGCGATCGAGATGGTGATACCGCGCTGGCGCTCCTCAGGAGCCTTGTCGATCTGGTCGAAGGCCGAGGCCTCGTTCAGGTCCGGGTACGCGTCGTGCAGCACCTTGGTAATGGCGGCCGTGAGGGTCGTCTTACCGTGGTCAATGTGACCGATGGTGCCGATGTTGACGTGCGGCTTAGTCCGCTCGAACTTTGCCTTCGCCACTGGGTCCTCCTGCGGAGTGGTTCTGTACGCCTTGCTTCATCGGCGCCAGGTGATCTTTGCTGGGATGCCGGGACCCGGGGGCATTCGGCACAGTGCTTGCGCGCTGTGCCGAATGCCCCACCGGGCTCCGGTGACAAGCCTAAAGCGTGAGCTCGGGAGAGTTACTCGCCCTTGGCCTTCGCGATGATCTCCTCGGCGACGTTCCGCGGAACCTCGGCGTAGGAGTCGAACTGCATCGAGTAGCTTGCGCGACCCGAGGTCTTGCTGCGGAGGTCTCCGACGTAGCCGAACATCTCCGAGAGGGGCACGAGGCCCTTCACGACGCGAGCGCCGCTGCGCTCCTCCATGGCCTGGATCTGGCCACGGCGGGAGTTGAGGTCACCGATCACGTCACCCATGTAGTCCTCGGGGGTCGTGACCTCCACGGACATCATCGGCTCCATGAGCACGGGGGACGCCCTGCGGGCACCCTCCTTGAACGCCTGCGAACCGGCGATCTTGAAGGCCAGCTCCGAGGAGTCGACCTCGTGGTAACCACCGTCGAGAAGGGTGACGCGGACGCCCACCATCTCGTAGCCGGCCAGGATGCCGAACTGCATGGCTTCCTGAGCACCCGCGTCCACCGAGGGGATGTACTCCCGGGGGATGCGGCCACCGGTGACCTTGTTGACGAACTCGTACGACGCGTCGCCGCCCTCGATGGGCTCGATGGCAATCTGCACCTTCGCGAACTGGCCGGTACCACCAGTCTGCTTCTTGTGCGTGAAGTCGATACGGTCGACGGCCTTGCGGATCGTCTCGCGGTACGCGACCTGCGGCTTGCCGACGTTCGCCTCGACGCGGAACTCGCGCTTCATGCGGTCGACGAGCACTTCGAGGTGAAGCTCGCCCATACCACCGATGATGGTCTGGCCGGTCTCCTCGTCGGAGTGCACCTGGAAGGAGGGGTCCTCCTCGGAGAGGCGCTGGATGGCGACACCCAGCTTCTCCTGGTCGCCCTTGGACTTCGGCTCGATGGCGACCTCGATGACCGGCGCCGGGAAGTCCATGGACTCCAGGATCACCGGGTTCTTGTCGTCACAGAGCGTCTCACCGGTCGTGGTCTGCTTGAGGCCCATGACAGCGATGATGTCGCCCGCGCCCACCGACGCGATCTCCTCACGCTTGTTCGCGTGCATGCGGTAGATCTTGCCGATGCGCTCCTTCTTGCCCTTGACCGAGTTCAGCACCGCGGTGCCGGCCTCAAGGCGACCGGAGTAGATCCGGACGAAGGTGAGCTTTCCGAGGTGCGGGTCGCTCGCGATCTTGAACGCCAGGCCGGAGAACGGCTCGTCGTCCGAAGGCTTGCGCTCGATGACCTTCTCGGGGTCCTTGACGTCGTGGCCCTCGATGGCCTCGACGTCCAGGGGGGAAGGCAGGTAACGGACGACCGCGTCGAGCAGGGGCTGGACGCCCTTGTTCTTGAACGCGGTGCCACAGAACACCGGGGTGACCGTGACGGAGTCGGCGGAACCCTTCGACGCGAGGGTGATCCGGCGGATCGCCTCGTGCAGCTGGTCCTGGGTGGGCTCGACGCCCTCCAGGTACAGCTCCATCATCTCGTCGTCGTTCTCGGAGACGGCCTCAAGGAGCTTGCCGCGCCATTCCTCGGCAGCTTCCTTGTGGGTGTCCGGGATCTCGATCGTGTCGTACATCTCGCCCTTGGCGGCCTCTTCGGGCCACACGAAGGCCTTCATCGACACGAGGTCGACGACGCCCTTGAAGTCGGCCTCTGCGCCGATGGGGAGCTGCATGACGAGCGGGACGGCACCAAGGCGGTCGACGATCATGTCGACACAGCGGTGGAACTCGGCACCCGTGCGGTCGAGCTTGTTGACGAAGCAGATACGCGGCACGCCGTAGCGGTCCGCCTGACGCCAGACGGTCTCGGACTGCGGCTCGACGCCGGCCACACCGTCGAACACGGTGACAGCGCCGTCGAGGACGCGGAGCGAACGCTCCACCTCGACGGTGAAGTCGACGTGACCCGGGGTGTCGATGATGTTGATCGTGTGGTCAACATCATTGAGCGGCCAGTGGCAGGTCGTCGCGGCAGACGTGATAGTGATGCCGCGCTCCTGCTCCTGCTCCATCCAGTCCATCGTGGCAGCGCCGTCGTGGACTTCACCGATCTTGTACGAGACGCCGGTGTAGAAGAGGATCCGCTCGGTGGTGGTCGTCTTGCCCGCGTCGATGTGGGCCATGATCCCGATGTTGCGGACCTTGGCCAGGTCAAGCGAAGTGGTGGCCATAAGGCTCAATCTTCTCTCGGTCTCGATGGGGTAAGCGACTACCAGCGGTAGTGCGCGAAGGCCTTGTTCGACTCGGCCATCTTGTGGGTGTCCTCGCGCTTCTTGACGGCAGCGCCAAGACCGTTGGAGGCGTCGAGCAGCTCGTTCATGAGCCGCTCGGTCATCGTCTTCTCGCGACGGGCGCGGGAGTAACCGACGATCCAGCGCAGCGAGAGGGTCGCGGCACGACCGGGCTTGACCTCGATCGGCACCTGGTAGGTGGCGCCACCGACACGGCGGGACTTGACCTCAAGCGAGGGCTTGACGTTCTCAAGCGCGCGCTTCAGCGTGATGACCGGGTCAGCGCCGGTCTTCTCGCGGAGGCCTTCCATGGCGCCGTACACGATCCGCTCGGCGGTGGAACGCTTGCCGTCGAGGAGGATCTTGTTGATCAGCGAGGTGACAAGAGGAGAGCTGTAGACCGGGTCAATGATGACCGGGCGCTTCGGGGCGGGGCCCTTACGAGGCATTCTTACTTCTCCTTCTTGGCGCCGTAGCGGCTGCGGGCCTGCTTGCGGTTCTTGACACCCTGGGTGTCGAGCGAGCCGCGGATGATCTTGTAACGAACACCCGGCAGGTCCTTCACACGGCCACCACGCACGAGCACGATGGAGTGCTCCTGCAGGTTGTGTCCCTCACCCGGGATGTAGGCCGTGACCTCGATGCCGGAGGTCAGACGCACACGTGCGACCTTCCGGAGCGCGGAGTTCGGCTTCTTCGGGGTGGTCGTGAACACACGCGTGCAGACGCCGCGGCGCTGGGGAGAACCCTCAAGCGCGGGCGTCTTGTTCTTCTCGACCTTGTCCTGCCGGCCCTTCCGGACCAGCTGCTGAATCGTAGGCACTACTTCTCCGGTTTCTGTGTGCCGTCGGTGAAACTAACCTGAAACAACTCCGACCCACGCGGTCGGGTGTGTCGAATACTGCGGGTCACTGCCGTGAAGGCGGCTCATACACAGATCACGGTGGCCAAAGACGGACTCGCCGTGCGGTTGAGGACACGCACACGAGCCCAGGCACACCCCAGGCACAAGGTCTGATCGTACCTACCTCATCGACTCCGGTCAAAACAAGTGTTGTCCACCCGGACGCGCCATCCGGGCGAGCCCCTCCTCAGGAGCGCCCCCGGGCCCCTGCGCGGCCGGCCGGGCGGGCTCCCGCAGCACGCCGGAGGGCGGCCACCCCGCGTACGGGGTGACCGCCCTCCGGTCGTATCAGGCGACTCGCCTACTGGTTGTACGGACCGTAGTCGTAGTCCTCCAGCGGGACGGCCTGGCCGGAGCCGGTGCCGAACGGCGAGTAGTCGATGTCGTCGTAGCCGACGGCCGAGTACATCGCGGCCTTGGCCTCCTCGGTCGGCTCGACCCGGATGTTGCGGTAGCGGGACAGACCCGTACCGGCCGGGATGAGCTTACCGATGATGACGTTCTCCTTGAGGCCGATCAGGGAGTCGGACTTGGCGTTGATCGCCGCGTCCGTCAGGACCCTGGTCGTCTCCTGGAAGGAAGCCGCGGACAGCCACGACTCCGTCGCCAGCGAGGCCTTGGTGATACCCATCAGCTGCGGACGGCCGGAGGCGGGGTGACCGCCCTCGGTGACCACACGACGGTTCTCGGTCTCGAACTTCGAGCGCTCGACGAGCTCGCCCGGCAGGAGTTCCGCGTCGCCGGACTCGATGATCGTCACGCGGCGGAGCATCTGCCGGATGATGATCTCGATGTGCTTGTCGTGGATCGACACGCCCTGCGAGTTGTAGACCTTCTGGACTTCGCCGACCAGGTGGACCTGGACCGCGCGCTGACCGAGGATGCGGAGCACGTCGTGCGGGTTGGTGGCACCCACGGTGAGCTTCTGGCCCACCTCGACGTGGTCGCCCTCGCCCACCAGCAGACGGGCGCGCTTGGAGATCGGGAACGGGATCTCCTCGCTGCCGTCGTCCGGCGTGACGACGAGCTTCTTCGTCTTCTCGGTCTCCTCGATCCGGACCCGGCCCGCGGACTCCGAGATCGGGGCGACACCCTTAGGCGTACGGGCTTCGAAGAGCTCGACGACTCGGGGCAGACCCTGGGTGATGTCGTCACCGGCCACACCACCGGTGTGGAAGGTACGCATCGTCAGCTGGGTGCCGGGCTCACCGATGGACTGGGCGGCGATGATGCCGACCGCCTCACCGATGTCGACCAGCTTGCCGGTGGCGAGCGAGCGTCCGTAGCAGAAGGCACAGGTGCCGACCGCGGACTCACAGGTCAGGACCGAGCGGGTCTTGACCTCCTCGACGCCGGCGCCCACCAGGGCGTCGATCAGGACGTCACCGAGGTCGACGTTGGCAGGCGCGATGACCTTGCCGTCGATGACGACGTCCTCCGCGAGCATGCGGGCGTAGACCGAGGTCTCGACGTCCTCCGTCTTGCGGAGCACGCCGTCGGCGCCCTTGACCGCGATCTTCAGCTTGAGGCCGCGGTCGGTGCCGCAGTCCTCCTCGCGGATGATCACGTCCTGCGAGACGTCCACCAGACGACGGGTCAGGTAACCCGAGTCGGCGGTACGCAGGGCGGTGTCCGCCAGACCCTTACGGGCACCGTGCGTGGAGATGAAGTACTCCAGAACGGTGAGGCCCTCACGGAAGGACGCCTTGATGGGACGGGGAATCGTCTCGTTCTTGGCGTTGGACACCAGACCACGCATACCGGCGATCTGACGCATCTGCATCATGTTTCCTCGGGCACCCGAGTCAACCATCATGAAGATGGGGTTCGTCTTGGGGAAGTTCGCGTTCATCGCCTCGGCAACCTCGTTGGTCGCCTTGGTCCAGATCGCGATGAGCTCCTGCGTGCGCTCGTCCTTGGTGATCAGACCGCGCTCGTACTGCTTCTGGACCTTCTCGTCCTGGTCCTCGTAGCCCTTGACGATGGCCTTCTTGGCCTCGGGGACGACGATGTCCGCGACGGAGACGGTGACTCCGGAACGGGTGGCCCAGTGGAAGCCCGCCGCCTTCAGGTTGTCGAGCGTCGCCGCCACGATGACCTTGGGGTAGCGCTCGGCGAGGTCGTTGACGATCTCGGAGAGCTGCTTCTTGCCGACCGAGTAGTCGACGAACGGGTAGTCCTCGGGCAGCAGCTCGTTGAAGAGCGCGCGGCCCAGGCTGGTGCGCAGCCGGAAGGTGTCACCCGGCTGGTACTCGGGCTCGCCCTCCTCCGCGACCGGCGGCACCCAGCCACGCGGCGGGATGGTGCCCACCGGGAAGCGGATGTCGACGGACGACTGGAGCGCCAGCTCACCGGAGTCGAACGCCATGATCGCCTCGGCCGTGGAGCCGAACGCGCGGCCCTCGCCCTTGGTGTCACGGAGTTCACCGTCGGTGGTGAGGAAGAACAGACCCAGCACCATGTCCTGGGTCGGCATGGTGACGGGACGACCGTCGGCCGGCTTCAGGATGTTGTTCGAGGACAGCATCAGGATGCGGGCCTCGGCCTGCGCCTCCGCGGAGAGCGGCAGGTGCACGGCCATCTGGTCACCGTCGAAGTCCGCGTTGAACGCGGTGCAGACGAGCGGGTGGATCTGGATGGCCTTGCCCTCGACCAGCTGCGGCTCGAAGGCCTGGATGCCGAGGCGGTGCAGCGTGGGCGCACGGTTCAGGAGAACCGGGTGCTCCGCGATGACCTCTTCCAGGACGTCGTACACGACCGTGCGGCCGCGCTCGACCATGCGCTTGGCCGACTTGATGTTCTGCGCGTGGTTCAGGTCCACCAGGCGCTTCATCACGAACGGCTTGAAGAGCTCCAGCGCCATGGCCTTCGGCAGACCGCACTGGTGCAGCTTCAGCTGCGGACCGACGACGATCACGGAACGCGCGGAGTAGTCCACACGCTTACCGAGAAGGTTCTGACGGAATCGGCCCTGCTTGCCCTTCAGCATGTCGCTGAGGGACTTGAGCGGGCGGTTACCGGGACCGGTGACCGGGCGACCGCGGCGGCCGTTGTCGAACAGCGCGTCGACGGCCTCCTGCAGCATCCGCTTCTCGTTGTTCACGATGATCTCGGGGGCACCGAGGTCAAGGAGACGCTTGAGGCGGTTGTTGCGGTTGATCACACGGCGGTACAGGTCGTTCAGGTCGGAGGTCGCGAAGCGGCCACCGTCCAGCTGCACCATCGGACGCAGGTCCGGCGGGATGACCGGTACGCAGTCGAGCACCATGCCCTTGGGCTTGTTGCTGGTCTGCAGGAACGCGGAGACGACCTTGAGGCGCTTGAGCGCACGGGTCTTCTTCTGGCCCTTGCCGGTGCGGATGATCTCGCGGAGGCGCTCGGCCTCCTCGTCGAGGTCGAAGGACTCCAGGCGCTTCTGCAGGGCGGCAGCACCCATGCAGCCGTCGAAGTACGTGCCGAAGCGGTCACGCAGCTCGCGGTAGAGCAGCTCGTCGCCCTCCAGGTCCTGGACCTTGAGGTTCTTGAAGCGGCTCCACACCTCGTCGAGACGGTCGATCTCGCGCTGCGCACGGTCGCGCAGCTGCTTCATCTCGCGCTCGGCGCCTTCGCGCACCTTGCGGCGCACGTCGGCCTTGGCGCCCTCGGCCTCCAGCTCGCCGAGGTCCGTCTCAAGCTTCTTCGCGCGGTTCTCCAGGTCGGAGTCGCGACGGTTCTCGACCTGCTGGCGCTCGACGGAGACGTGCGCCTCCAGCGACGGGAGGTCGCGGGTACGGCGCTCCTCGTCGACGAACGTGATCATGTACGCGGCGAAGTAGATGACCTTCTCAAGGTCCTTCGGCGCGAGGTCCAGCAGGTAGCCCAGTCGCGACGGGACGCCCTTGAAGTACCAGATGTGGGTGACGGGAGCGGCAAGCTCGATGTGGCCCATGCGCTCACGGCGCACCTTGGCGCGAGTGACCTCGACGCCACAGCGCTCACAGATGATGCCCTTGAAGCGGACACGCTTGTACTTGCCGCAGTAGCACTCCCAGTCCCGGGTCGGACCGAAGATCTTCTCGCAGAAGAGTCCGTCCTTTTCGGGCTTGAGCGTGCGGTAGTTGATGGTCTCCGGCTTCTTCACTTCGCCGTGGGACCAGGTCCGGATGTCGTCCGCGGTGGCAAGGCCGATCCGCAGCTCGTCGAAGAAGTTGACGTCGAGCACTTGTCGTCAATCCCTCTTTCGGGGGTTCGAGCCCCCTCGCGTCAACGCGAGAAATCGGGGCACTTCAGCAATGGTCTGAACGGGTCCGGGGAGAGCCGGCCGGATCACGGGGATCCGGCCGGCCAACCCGTCAGACCTCTTCGACGCTGCTCGGCTCGCGCCGGGACAGGTCGATTCCGAGCTCCTCCGCCGCGCGGAAGACGTCCTCGTCCGTGTCGCGCATCTCGATGGACATGCCGTCCGAGGACAGCACCTCCACGTTGAGGCAGAGCGACTGCATTTCCTTGATGAGCACCTTGAAGGACTCGGGAATGCCGGGCTCGGGGATGTTCTCGCCCTTGACGATGGCCTCGTAGACCTTCACGCGGCCGGTCACGTCGTCGGACTTGATCGTCAGCAGCTCCTGGAGGGCGTACGCGGCGCCATAAGCCTCAAGCGCCCACACCTCCATTTCACCGAAGCGCTGCCCACCGAACTGGGCCTTACCACCCAGCGGCTGCTGGGTGATCATGGAGTACGGACCCGTCGAACGAGCGTGGAGCTTGTCGTCGACCAGGTGGTGGAGCTTGAGGATGTACATGAAGCCGACCGAGACCGGCTCCGGGAACGGCTCGCCGGAGCGGCCGTCGAACAGGTTGGCCTTGCCCGAGGGCTGAACCAGCCGGTCGCCGTCGCGGTTCGGGATCGTGGCCTGGAAGAGGCCGGTGATCTCGTCCTCGCGCGCACCGTCGAAGACCGGGGTCGCGACGTTGGTGCCGGGGGCGACCTGGTCGGCGCCGATGTACTGCAGGCGCTTGGCCCACTCGTCACCGAGGCCGGAGACGTCCCAGCCGCGGCTGGCGAGCCAGCCGAGGTGGATCTCCAGGACCTGTCCCGGGTTCATTCGGGACGGGACACCCAGCGGGTTGAGGATGATGTCGACCGGGGTGCCGTCCTCCAGGAACGGCATGTCCTCGATCGGCAGGATCTTCGAGATGACGCCCTTGTTGCCGTGACGGCCGGCGAGCTTGTCACCATCGGTGATCTTGCGCTTCTGCGCGACGTAGACGCGGACCAGCTGGTTCACGCCCGGCGGCAGCTCGTCGCCCTCTTCGCGGTCGAAGACGCGGACGCCGATGACCTTGCCGATCTCACCGTGCGGCACCTTCAGCGAGGTGTCGCGCACTTCGCGCGCCTTCTCACCGAAGATCGCGCGGAGCAGGCGCTCCTCGGGGGTCAGCTCGGTCTCGCCCTTGGGCGTGACCTTGCCGACGAGGATGTCACCGGCGACGACCTCGGCACCGATCCGGATGATGCCGCGCTCGTCGAGGTCCGCGAGGACCTCTTCGGAGACGTTCGGGATGTCCCGGGTGATCTCCTCCGGACCGAGCTTGGTGTCACGGGCGTCGACCTCGTGCTCCTCGATGTGGATCGAGGAGAGGACGTCGTCCTGCACGAGGCGCTGCGACAGGATGATCGCGTCCTCGTAGTTGTGACCCTCCCACGGCATGAACGCCACGAGCAGGTTCTTGCCCAGGGCCATCTCACCGTTCTCGGTGGCCGGACCGTCGGCGAGCACCTGGCCCTCGATGACCCGGTCGCCCTCGGAGACGACGACCTTCTGGTTGACCGAGGTGCCCTGGTTGGAGCGCATGAACTTCGCGATGCGGTACGTGGTGTACGTGCCGTCATCGTTCGTCACGGTGATGTAGTCCGCGGAGACCTCCTGGACCACACCGTCCTTCTCGGCCTTCAGTACGTCACCGGCGTCGGTGGCGCAGCGGTACTCCATGCCGGTGCCGACGAGCGGCGCCTCGGACTTGATGAGCGGCACCGCCTGACGCATCATGTTCGCGCCCATGAGGGCACGGTTGGCGTCGTCGTGCTCCAGGAACGGGATCATCGCGGTGGCGACGGACACCATCTGGCGCGGCGAGACGTCCATGTAGTCGACTTCGGTGCCGGGCACGTAGTCGACCTCTCCGCCACGACGGCGGACCAGGACGCGGGGCTCGGTGAAGCGCAGCTCGTCGGAGAGCGTCGCGTTCGCCTGGGCGATGACGTAACGGTCTTCCTCGTCGGCCGTGACGTAGTCGACCTCGTCGGTGACCTGGCCGTCGACGACCTTGCGGTACGGCGTCTCGATGAAGCCGAACGCGTTGACGCGGCCGTACGAGGCGAGCGAACCGATCAGGCCGATGTTCGGGCCTTCGGGGGTCTCGATCGGGCACATGCGTCCGTAGTGGGACGGGTGCACGTCACGGACCTCGAAGCCGGCCCGCTCACGGGAGAGACCACCCGGGCCAAGAGCCGACAGGCGGCGCTTGTGGGTGAGACCCGACAGCGGGTTGTTCTGGTCCATGAACTGCGACAGCTGGCTGGTGCCGAAGAACTCCTTGATGGAGGCGACGACCGGCCGGATGTTGATCAGGGTCTGCGGCGTGATCGCCTCGACGTCCTGGGTCGTCATCCGCTCACGCACGACGCGCTCCATACGAGCCAGACCCGTACGGACCTGGTTCTGGATGAGCTCGCCGACGTTGCGCAGACGACGGTTGCCGAAGTGGTCGATGTCGTCGGTCTCGACGACGATCTCCCGGCCGGACTCACCGGTCGTCTCGGTCTCCCCGGCGTGCAGCTTCACCAGGTACTTGATGGTCGCGATGATGTCGTCGCTGGTGAGGACACCGGCGTCGAGCGGCTCATCCGCGCCGAGCTTCTTGTTCACCTTGTAGCGGCCGACCTTCGCGAGGTCGTAGCGCTTCGGGTTGAAGTAGAGGTTCTCCAGCAGCGTCTGAGCAGCTTCGCGGGTGGGCGGCTCGCCCGGACGCAGCTTGCGGTAGATGTCGAGCAGTGCGTCGTCCTGGCCCTGGGTGTGGTCCTTCTCCAGGGTGGCGCGCATCGACTCGTACTCGCCGAACTCTTCGAGGATCTGCTCGGTGGTCCAGCCGAGAGCCTTCAGGAGAACGGTGACGGACTGCTTGCGCTTGCGGTCGATGCGGACACCGACCATGTCGCGCTTGTCGATCTCCATCTCCAGCCAGGCACCCCGGGAGGGGATGATCTTGGCGGAGAAGATGTCCTTGTCGGACGTCTTGTCGATCGAGGAATCGAAGTAGACACCCGGCGAGCGGACCAGCTGCGACACGACGACACGCTCGGTGCCGTTGATGACGAAGGTGCCCTTGTTGGTCATGAGCGGGAAATCGCCCATGAAGACCGTCTGGGACTTGATCTCGCCGGTCTCGTTGTTGGTGAACTCGGCCGTGACGAAGAGCGGAGCGGCGAACGTGAAGTCGCGCTCCTTGCACTCGTCGATCGAGTTCTTCGGGGGCTCGAAGCGGTGGTCGCGGAACGTAAGCGACATCGACCCGGAGAAGTCCTCGATCGGTGAGATCTCCTCGAAGATCTCCTCCAGGCCGGACTTGGTGGGGACGTCTTGTCCACTGTCCAGAGCAGCCTCGACGCGAGCCTTCCAGGCGGCGTTGCCGAGGAGCCAGTCAAAGCTCTCGGTCTGCAGCGCGAGGAGGTTCGGAACCTCGAGGGGCTCCTTGATTTTTGCAAAAGAGATGCGCAGCGGGGCGGTGCTGGCGCCGTTGTTCGTATTCGCGGTCGAGGCGTTGCGCGAGGCGGCCAAGAGGGGGTCCTTCCGAGGGCTCGGACTCACTACGCGCGTACCGGTCCCAAACTGGACACATGGATAGATGTCCCTCTTCAGGGATGATCAATCCACGGTGCACAAGATGGGTATGCCCCTGGTGACGGGCAGGAGGCAGCTAACAGGCAGCGCAAAGGGTCAGTGTAGCCAAGAGGCACACTGATGTCCAGTCGGGGTTCTCAGAGACCCACGTTGCTCGCAACAGCTTGTTCTCAACACCTATGTCTAGCCCTGCGTAGCCCTGCATGAGCTGCGCTCTTCTTTACTGCCCTCTTCGCCCTCGATCCATGCCTCGGATCCGGATCGATATGACGACGCGCCTTGAGAATTGCGCGCCTCGTGCGGTTCGTCAAGGCCCCCCAGCCCGTACGGGCCCCGGGGTCCCGGGTACGCCGCCCCCGCGCGCCGTTCGCACTCCCCTACGAGAGGCGCACGGCGAAGATCACCATACTCGTCAGCGCGCGAAGAGCAAGGCACTCCCTCGGGTACGCCGAAAGGCGATCACCCGTACGGGTGATCGCCTTTCGCGATGTGACGTCCGCGCCTCGCGGCACGGGGGTCCAGACGGGTCAGATGACCCGCAGGGTCACTTGACCTCGACGGAGGCGCCGGCGCCCTTGAGGGACTCGGCAGCCTTCTCGGCGGCCTCCTTGGCGACCTTCTCCAGGACGGGCTTCGGGGCGCCGTCCACGAGGTCCTTGGCCTCCTTGAGACCCAGCGAGGTCAGCTCACGCACGACCTTGATGACCTGGATCTTCTTCTCGCCGGCACCCGTGAGGATGACGTCGAACTCGTCCTGCTCGGCCTCGGCCTCGGCGGCGGGGCCACCCTGCGCCGGGGCGGCGGCGACGGCCGCGGCGGCGGTGACGTCGAACTTCTCCTCGAAGGCCTTAACGAACTCGGAGAGCTCGATGAGGGTGAGCTCCTCGAACTGGGCGAGCAGGTCTTCCTGGCTGAGCTTCGCCATGATGGCGTCCTTCCACTATTCGGCAGGTGCCGGATGTATATGTCGGCGGGCGTACGTGGAGCCCGCTGGACCGCTGAGCGAAATTACTCGGCGGCCTCGGCGGGAGCCGGAGTACCGGCACCGCCCTGCTCTTCCCGCTTGGCACGAAGCGCTTCCGCGGTGCGGACGAACTTCGACGGCAGAGCCTGGAAGAGCTGCGCAGCCTGAGTCTGCTTGCCCTTCATGGCACCGGCCAGCTTGGCGAGCAGAACCTCGCGGGACTCAAGGTCCGCGAGCTTCTTGAACTCATCGGCGGACAGCGCCTTGCCATCAAGGACACCGCCCTTGATGACGAGGTTGGGGTTGTCCTTGGCGAAGTCACGAAGACCCTTCGCCGACTCCACCGGGTCACCGGTGACGAAGGCAACCGCCGTCGGACCTGCGAACAGGTCGTCCAGCGTGTCGATCCCGGCCTCGTTGGCCGCAATCTTGGTCAGCGTGTTCTTCACCACGGCGTACTGGGCGTTCTCACCGAGCGAACGGCGCAGCTGCTTGAGCTGTGCCACGGTGAGACCCCGGTACTCGGTCAGCACAGCGGCGTTCGAGCTGCGGAACTGGTCCGCGAGCTCGGCTACCGCGGCAGCCTTGTCGGGCCTTGCCATGAGCGTCGGCCTCCTTCCGGGTGATGAGGACCGCTCAGAAGGGGCCGGAAAAGACGAAACGCCCCGGCACAGGTGCCAGGGCGTAGCTCAACCGCACGAAGTCCGGGAGCTTTCCACAGTCACCTGCGCAGGTCGTCCGTGCTCAACGGATCCTTCGGTTGCTGTCCCCCTTGCGGGAAAGCAGCAACGACCAGCGGTCTTTGGCTTCTGCAGAAGAGTACGCGACCGGAGCCGCGCCGAGCAAATCCGTCCCGGTTCGAGTGCTCCGGGAGGTTTAGGACGCGCTGCCGGACGCGCCCTGCTGCTTCTTCAGGAACTCCTTGAAGTCGACGCTGTCGGAGGCCGGCGGCCGCTCGACCGACACCTTGGTGCCGTAGTCGCTGTAGAACACCGTGGAGTTCATTTCGCCCGTCTTCATCTGGCCGCGCTCGGTCTTCTTCACCAGCAGGTCGTCCTTGTCGACCCAGACGTCGACCTTCTCCGTGGAGACCCCGGCGTCGCTCAGCTGCTTCTTGAGCGCGGCGAGCTGCTTGGCGTCCAGCTCGGAGTTCTTGGCGGTCAGCTCGGCGACGTCGACCGTGCCGGAGTAGTGCGTGGCGGTGACGCCCCGGACATCCTCCTGGCCGACCTTCTTCACGTCGCCAGAGGCCAGCAGCGCCTTCACCCCCTGGTCGGGGGTGGTGTTCTGCATCTGGTCCTTCATCACCTGGCCCGAGGCCCCGGCGAGCTCCGCGAGGTCGTCGTAGCTGTAGTTGATCCAGTGCTTGCCGCCGGTCTGCTGGGCGAAGGCGTCGCCCATGTTGGCCGCGTAGCCGTCCTTGAAGTAGCGCGCCTGCATCGTGCCGTCGCCACCGATCTGCTTCATGGCGTCCGCCATGGAGCCGCCGGTGTACTTGATCTCTATGACGCCGCTGACGCCGTCGGACCAGTCGAGGGATCCGGTCTGCTTCATGGACATCGTGCTGCCCATCGCGGTGGTGCCCTCGACCTTGGCCGAGTTCGCCCCGCCGGTCTTCTTCTGGACCGCGAGCAGTGCGGCGATCGGCTCGGCCTTCGACACCGCGGCGCCGTCGCTCCCGCTCTTGTCGTCCGATCCGCCGCAGGCCGCGACCGACGTCAGCGCCGCCGCCACTGCCACGGACAGACCCACGCGTCGTACGGTACTCGTCCTCATATCCGCTCCCACCCCTTTGTCGGCTCTCGGTCACCTCACGCTAACGCACGGCACCGACAGCCCGGTTGCGTACAGCTCACGCAGGCACCGACAGCCTTCGGTACGTACATACGAGGACGGGCCCCGCACCTCGAAAGGTTGCGGGGCCCGTCAATGTCACACGTGACACGGCGGTCGTACGAGCGCGGAGGCTCAGACGGCGGCCGGGTCCTCCTCGACGAGGAGGTTACGGGTGCGGTTGGCGTCCAGCGGGATGCCGGGGCCCATCGTGGTGGCCAGGGTGGCCTTCTTGATGTAGCGGCCCTTGGCGGCGGACGGCTTCAGACGGAGGATCTCGTCCAGCGCCGCTGCGTAGTTCTCCACCAGCTTGGTCTCGTCGAACGAGGACTTGCCGATGATGAAGTGCAGGTTCGAGTGCTTGTCGACGCGGAACTCGATCTTGCCGCCCTTGATGTCGTTGACAGCCTTCACGACATCGGGGGTGACGGTGCCGGTCTTCGGGTTCGGCATCAGACCACGCGGACCGAGCACGCGGCCGAGGCGGCCGACCTTGCCCATGAGGTCCGGGGTCGCGACGACGGCGTCGAAGTCCAGACGGCCCTTCGCCACCTCGTCGATGAGCTCGTCGGCGCCGACGATGTCGGCGCCCGCGGCTTCCGCGGCCGCAGCACGGTCACCGGTCGCGAAGACCAGGACCCGGGCGGTCTTGCCGGTGCCGTGCGGGAGGTTCACGGTGCCACGGACCATCTGGTCGGCCTTGCGAGGGTCAACACCCAGGGCGAAGGCGACCTCGACGGTGCTGTCGAACTTCGTGGAGGCGGTGTCCTTGGCGAGACGGACGGCTTCGAGGGGGGCGTAGTTGCGCCCCGCTTCGATCTTGGCGTCCGCAGCGCGGAGGTTCTTGCTGCGCTTCACTTCTACTCCTGTGGTTTCAGAGTGTGGAGTCGTGGTGCGGACCAGCGCTTGGTCCTACCACTGAGGGGGTGGGGCTGAATCAGCCTTCGACCGTGATGCCCATGGAACGGGCGGTGCCGGCGATGATCTTCGACGCGGCGTCGAGGTCATTGGCGTTCAGGTCGGGGAGCTTCGTCGTGGCGATCTCGCGGACCTGGGCAGCCGTCAGCTTGGCAACCTTGGTCTTGTGCGGCTCGCCGGAGCCCTTGTCCACACCCGCGGCCTTGAGGATCAGCTTGGCGGCCGGCGGAGTCTTGGTGATGAAGGTGAAGGAGCGGTCGTCGTAGACCGTGATCTCCACCGGCACGACCATGCCACGCTGCGACTCGGTCGCGGCGTTGTAGGCCTTGCAGAACTCCATGATGTTGACGCCGTGCTGACCCAGTGCGGGGCCGACCGGCGGGGCCGGGTTGGCCGCACCGGCGTTGATCTGGAGCTTGATAAGCCCCGTGACCTTCTTCTTCTTGGGAGGCATGTGCTCTCTCCGGGTCCTAGTGAGAGTTTTCGCCGTCATCCGGTCATCCGGATGCAGGCATACCGCACAACGATAACGGGTATAGCTGCGCGACCAAAAACCAAGCAGGTCAGACAGGCTTTGACAGCCGGTCTGACCTGCTTGGTAGGCATGTGTCCAGAAGCTGGCAGTCGCCTGCTCGGGTGGTGCTAGTTCTTCTGGATCTGGTCGAAGCTGAGCTCGACCGGCGTCTCGCGGCCGAAGATCTCGACGAGACCCTTGACCTTCTTCGAGTCGGCGTTGATCTCGTTGATCGTCGCCTGCAGCGTCGCGAACGGGCCGTCGGTGACGGTGACCGAGTCGCCGACCTCGAAGTCCAGCACCTGGACCTCGACCTTGCGGGACGGAGCCGGCTTGCCCTCGGCCTCCGCGGCCTCACGGGCGGCCTTCTCCTCGGCCTCCGGCGCCAGCATCTTGACGATCTCGTCCAGGGTCAGCGGGTACGGGTCGTAGGCGTTGCCCACGAAGCCGGTGACACCGGGAGTGTTGCGGACGACGCCCCAGGACTCGTTCGTCAGGTCCATGCGCACCAGGACGTAACCCGGGAGCTTGTTCTGACGGACGTTCTTGCGCTCGCCGTTCTTGATCTGGACGATTTCCTCCTCAGGCACCTCGGCCTGATAGATGAACTCCTCCACGTTCAGCGAGACGGCGCGCTGCTCCAGGTTGGCCTTCACACGCTTCTCGTAACCGGCGTACGTGTGAATGACGTACCACTCACCCGGCAGGGTGCGCAGTTCCTCGCGCAGGGCCGTGACGGTGTCGACGGGGGCGGCCGGCTCGGCCTCTTCCTCGTCGGTCTCGTCGGCGGCTTCCTCGGCCTCCGCCTCTTCTGCGGCTTCCTCCGCGGCCTCGGCGCCTTCGACGTCCGCGACGGCCTCGGCCTCCGCGGTCTCGTCCTCAGCGGCCTCATCGGCAGGCTCGGGGTTCACTGCGGCCTGCTCGGCGGGCTCGCCCGCGGCGGCGTCGGCAGCTTCAGCCTGGTCCGGCTCCACAGCGTCCGCCGCCTCGACGATGTCGAGCTCGTCCTCGGCGGACTCGAAGGCGCCCGCCGTCGGCTCGACGGCGTCGTTCAGGTTCGGGTCAGACACGGTGGCTGCTTCTTCCTGGATACAAATGGGTGGAACATGCGAAAGGGGCGCCCATGAGGCGCCCTCCGCGGGATCAGCCGAAGACGTACTTGATGACCCGCTGGAAACCGAAGTCAATCACGGTAACGAGACCGATCATGACGACGACGAACACAATCACCACAGTGGTGTATGTCGTCAGCTGGTTGCGAGTCGGCCAGACAACCTTGCGGAGCTCGGCGACGATCTGGCGGTAGAACAGCGCGAGACGGCCCAGAGGGCCCTTCTTGCCGCGCTTTCCGCCCTTCCGGGTCTTCTTCTTCGACTCGGGGACTTCATCCTCGGCATCAGGCATGTCGATGGAGCCCACGGCGTCCGTCACGCTACTCACCTGATTCCGGGTCATGGCCGTGCCGCGCCCGGTGGAGCCGCACGGCGATGCATTGAAGTACGTACATGCGCACACATCCTGGCGAAGGAGTGTGTAGCAGGGCCGGAGGGACTTGAACCCCCAACCGCTGGTTTTGGAGACCAGTGCTCTACCAATTGAGCTACGACCCTTTGTGGTTTCCACCAACCTACCGCATGCTCCGGGATGCCCCGGTGCGGGAACGGTGCGGCTGGTGAAGGCCAACGACAGGTGAGTGTACGTGCTCAGCGGCCCGGCGTCGAACAGATAGCTCCCGACCGCTCCTGTCCGATGCTGTCCGCTTCTCCGTCCGCATGCTGTCCAAGTGGTGTCCGGTCACTGAAACCCCTGTGCCGACAAGGAATACGGTCTGGGAGCATGGGGGCATGAGCGCTGCTACTCCTCCCTCCGAGCGCCGGGTCTCCGCCCGCGTCGGTGCCATCTCCGAGTCCGCCACCCTCGCCGTCGACGCCAAGGCCAAGGCCCTCAAGGCCGCCGGCCGTCCGGTGATCGGCTTCGGTGCCGGTGAGCCCGACTTCCCGACCCCCGGCTACATCGTCGACGCCGCGGTCGAGGCCTGCCGCAACCCGAAGTACCACCGCTACACCCCGGCCGGCGGGCTCCCCGAGCTCAAGGCCGCCATCGCGGAGAAGACGCTGCGCGACTCCGGTTACGAGGTCGACGCCTCCCAGATCCTGGTGACCAACGGCGGCAAGCAGGCGATCTACCAGGCCTTCGCCGCGATCCTCGACCCGGGCGACGAGGTCATCGTCCCGGCTCCGTACTGGACCACCTACCCCGAGTCGATCCGTCTCGCGGGCGGTGTCCCGGTGGAGGTCGTCGCCGACGAGACCACCGGTTACCGGGTCTCCGTGGAGCAGCTGGAGGCGGCCCGTACCGAGCGTACGAAGGTCGTCCTCTTCGTCTCCCCGTCGAACCCGACCGGCGCGGTCTACAGCGAGGCCGACGCCGAGGCGATCGGCCGCTGGGCCGTCGAGCACGGCCTGTGGGTGATGACCGACGAGATCTACGAGCACCTGGTCTACGGCGACGCGACGTTCACCTCGCTGCCGGCGATCGTGCCCGAGCTGCGCGACAAGTGCATCGTGGTCAACGGCGTCGCCAAGACGTACGCGATGACCGGCTGGCGCGTGGGCTGGATCGTCGGCCCCAAGGACGTCGTGAAGGCCGCGACCAACCTGCAGTCGCACGCCACGTCCAACGTCTCCAACGTGGCCCAGATCGCCGCGCTGGCCGCCGTCTCCGGGAACCTGGACGCGGTCGCGGAGATGCGCACCGCCTTCGACCGGCGCCGGCACACCATCGTGCGGATGCTCAACGAGATCGACGGCGTGCTGTGCCCCGAGCCCGAGGGCGCGTTCTACGCGTACCCCTCGGTGAAGGAGCTGCTCGGCAAGGAGATCCGCGGCAAGCGCCCGGCCACCTCCGTGGAGCTGGCGGCGCTGATCCTGGACGAGGCGGAGGTCGCGGTCGTACCGGGCGAGGCCTTCGGCACGCCGGGCTACCTGCGCCTCTCCTACGCGCTGGGCGACGAGGACCTCGTCGAGGGCGTGTCGCGGCTCCAGAAGCTGCTGGGCGAGGCCAAGGCCTGAGCACCTGACGCATCCAGCGGGCGACCCTCGGCCACGGCCGGGGGTCGCTTTTCTGTTCGCTTGCTTGTTCGAGGGGCAACTCGATGGGGAAAGCGGGTACCGGGACACCCCGTCCGTGCGGCAAGATCTTTGAATGGAGCGTGACGTACGGCTGTTGCCCAAGGCCCACCTGCACCTGCATTTCACCGGGTCGATGCGGCCCACGACGCTGCTCGAACTCGCCGACAAGTACGGCGTACGGCTGCCCGAGGCGCTGACCGGCGGTGAGCCCCCGAGCCTGCGGGCGACGGACGAGCGCGGCTGGTTCCGTTTCCAGCGCCTCTACGACATCGCCAGGTCCTGCCTGCGCTCGCCCGAGGACATCCAGCGGCTGGTGCGCGAGGCCGCCCAGGAGGACGTGGCGGACGGCTCCGGCTGGCTGGAGATCCAGGTCGACCCCACCTCGTACGCGCCCCTGCTCGGCGGGCTCATTCCGGCGATCGAGATCATCCTGGACGCGGTGGACAGCGCGTCACTGGAGACCGGGCTGCCGATCCGGGTGGTCATCGCGGCAAACCGGATGAAGCATCCGCTGGACGCCAGGACCCTGGCCCGGCTCGCGGTGCGCTACGCCGACCGGGGCGTCGTCGGGTTCGGGCTCTCCAACGACGAGCGGCGCGGCATGGCCCGCGACTTCGACCGGGCCTTCGCGATCGCCAGGGAGGGCGGCCTGCTGGCGGCCCCGCACGGCGGTGAGCTGTCGGGCCCCTCCAGCGTCCGCGACTGCCTGGACGACCTCGACGCGTCCCGGGTCGGGCACGGGGTGCGGGCCGCCGAGGACCCGCGGCTGCTGCGCAGGCTGGCGGAGCGCGGGGTGACCTGCGAGGTGTGCCCGGCGTCGAACGTGGCGCTGGGCGTCTACGAGAAGCCCTCCGACGTACCCCTGCGCACCCTGTTCGAGGCCGGGGTGCCGATGGCGCTCGGCGCTGACGACCCGCTGCTCTTCGGCTCCCGGCTGGCCGCACAGTACGACCTCGTGCGCCGCCATCACGCGTTCACCGACGAGGAGCTGGCGGAGCTGGCGCGTCAGTCGGTACGGGGTTCCGCGGCGCCGGAGACGGTGCGGGCCGAGCTGCTGGCGGGCGTGGACGACTGGCTCGCGAGGCCGGTCGCCTGACGCCCGCGGTGGGCCCGCGTCAGTCCGTGAGCCCGCTCAGCAGGGTCCGGGCGACCGAGGCGGCGAAGGCGTCGAGCGACTGCGGCGGCCCGCCCGTCTCCGTGGCGTCGTAGGCGAACGCCCGCTGCGCGCAGGCCCCCATCAGCAGGGAAGCGGCCGCGTAGGTGTCGGCGTCGGCCCGGATCCGGCCTGCGGACTGCTCGGCGCGCAGATACGCGTCCACGCCGCGGATCGGCACATGGGGGCCGGTACCCAGCTCCCGCATCGCCGCGATGTGCCGGTCCTTGAGCCTCGGCTCCGCGTACAGGGATGCCGCGATCGGGAAGCTCTGCTCGTAGAAGAGGGCGCCCTCGCGGGCGATCTCGGTGAGATTCCGCTCGACCGTCCGCTCCCCCTCCCCCGGGTCGGCTATCAGCCGCTTCAGGATGCCGTCGACCTTGGGCAGCCGCTCCTTGAGGACCACCACGAAGAGCTCTTCCTTGCTCGGGAAGTGCTTGTAGAGCGCGGCCTCCGAGCAGCCGGCGGCCTTGGCGATCTCCTTGGTGGTGGCGCGGGCCAGGCCGATGGTGAGCATCAGCCGGTGAGCGGCGTCGATGATCCGGGCGCGGGTCGGCTTCTGCTCCATGTGCACTCCAACGAAGCTTGACGGACGGGTAAGTACTCACTCACTCTAGAGGTGAGTGAATACTTACCCACCCAAGGAGGGTGCGTCATGAGGCTCACAGTGTTCGGTGCGACAGGCGGTATCGGCCAGGAGCTCGTCCGTCAGGCGGTGGCCGCAAGGCACGAGGTGACGGCGGTGGTGCGGGACCCCGCGCGGCTGTCGGTGCCGCTCTCCGGCCTGACGGTTCACACGGTGGCGCGGGTCGACGACCCGGAGGCGCTGCGCGAGGCGGTCGCGGGCCGTGACGCGGTCCTCTCCGGTCTGGGCTCGCGGGGCCGGAAGGCGGGCGGTGTCGCGGAGCGGCTGACCCGTGCCGTGCTGGCGGCGATGGAGGCCGAGGGGACGCGGCGGCTGCTCGTGGTGAGCGCGGCCCCGGTCGCGCCGAAGCCGGCGGACGACCCGCTGATCGACCGGATGATGCTCGGGGCGATCGGCGCGATCCTCAAGGAGGTCTACGCGGACCTCACCGCGATGGAGGCGGCGCTCGCGGCCTCCGCGACGGACTGGACGTCCGTACGGCCCCCGAAGCTCACCAACGGCCCGCTGACGGGTACGTACCGGACGGTGATCGGCAGCAACCCGCGCAGCGGCCGGTCCATCTCCCGGGCCGACGTCGCGCACGCGATGCTCGCGCTGATCGACGAGCCGGCGGCATTGAAGCAGGGCGTGGGAGTGGCGTACTGAGTGGCGCCCTGTGCGGGGGTCGTGCGCGGTCCGTGCGGGGCCCACGCGCGGACCTCGGCTACAGGGTCACGCCCACGGTCACCGGCTCGTTGACCAGCGTGACGCCGAAGACCTCGTGGACCCCGGCGACCACCTCACGGGCCAGGGCCAGCAGGTCCTCGGTGCTCGCGGCGCCCCGGTTGGTGAGGGCGAGCGTGTGCTTGGTGGAGATCCGGGCGGGGCCGGTGCCGTATCCCTTGGTGAAACCGGCCCGGTCGATGAGCCAGGCGGCCGAGGTCTTGGTGTGTCCCTCGTCCGCGGGGAAGGCGGGGGGCGAGACCTCCGGTCCGAGCCGCTCCGCCACCCGGGCGAGGAACGCCTCGAACTGCTCCCGGTCCAGGATCGGGTTGGTGAAGAACGAGCCGGCCGACCAGGTGTCGTGGTCCTCGGGGTCGAGCACCATGCCCTTGCCGGCCCGAAGCCGGAGCACGGTTTCACGGGCCGCGGCGGCGGGCACTCGCTCGCCCTCCGCGACGCCCATGGCGCGGGCCGTCTCTGGGTACTTCAGGGGCGCGGACAGGCCACCCGCCTCTTCCAGCCCGAAGCGGACACGGAGCACCACGAAACGGTCGGGCTCGGCCTTGAAGCGGCTGTGCCGGTACGAGAAGTCGCACTCGCTGTTCGGGATGGTGACCGTTTCGTGGCTGTGCCGGTCGTAGGCGACGACCTCCGTGATGGTGGACGACACCTCCTGCCCGTACGCCCCGACGTTCTGGATCGGTGTCGCTCCGGCGGAGCCGGGGATTCCGGCCAGGCATTCGAGGCCCGCGAGACCGGCTTCCACAGTGCGGGCGACGGCGTTCGTCCAGATCTCTCCGGCGGCCAGTTCGAGGCTCGCGCCGTCCAGCACGAATCCCTTGGTGGCGATGCGCAGGGCGGTGCCGTCGAAGCCCTTGTCACCGATGACCAGATTGCTGCCGCCGCCGATGATCAGGAGCGGGGTGCCGCTGTCGTCGGCCGCGCGTACGGCGTCGACCACTTCGGCGTCGGTCGTCGCGGTGATCAGGCGGGTGGCGGGGCCGCCGAGCCGGAAGGTGGTCAGGGGGGCGAGGGGGGCGTCGTGGAGTTCCTGCACGGGGACAAGAGTACGGTCCGCTCCCCCGCCACCAGGGCGGGACCGCGGACCGCACCGGCGTGGCAGCCCCTCAGACGGCCGCCGGGACCCGCTCCCCGGACTGGCCGGCCTCCGGCGCCGGAGTGCCGCGGCGGCCCGGGATCATCAGGGCGACGATGGCGGCGAGGGCCACCACTCCGGCGCCGAGCCAGACCGCGAGGACGGTCCCGTCCGTGAAGGTCCGCGCGGAGTCGTAACCGCCCTGCGAGGAGAAGACCGTGGCGAGCACGGCGACCCCGAGGGCTCCGCCGACCTCGCGCAGCGCGTTGCTGGCGCCGGAGGCGATGCCCTGTTCGGCCGGGCGGACGCTGGACATCACCAGGCTGGCGGCGGGCGCGAAGTACAGGGCCATGCCGACGCCGCCGACGATCAGTCCGGGCAGCTGCGCGGCGTAGGAGGCGTCGGGGGCCAGGGACATGGCGAACAGGCCGAGGCCGACGGCCTGGACGGCGAGTCCGGTCGCGACGACCGGGCGGCCGCCGAACCGGTCGGCGAGTATCCCGGCGACGGGCGCCACCAGCATCGGCATGCCGGTCCAGGGCAGCATCCGCAGACCGGCCTCCGCGGGCGAGTAGCCCATCACTCCCTGGAAGTACTGGCTGAGCAGGAAGATCGAACCGAACATGCCGAGGAACATCAGCAGGCCGGCCATGTTGATCCCGAAGAACGCCCGGCTCCGGAAGAGCCGCATCGGCAGCATCGGGTTCTCGGCGTGGAATCCGTGGCGGATGAACGCGCCCATGAGCGCGGTACCGGCGATGAGTGAGGTGAGGACGACGGGATCGCTCCAGCCCTCGGAGTTGGCGTTCACCAGTCCGTAGACGATCCCGAAGAGGCCGGCGCTGACCAGCAGGGTGCCGGGGATGTCGAGCCGGGAGTCCGGGGCGTACGACTCGGCCAGGCGCAGTCGGGCGAGCGGCAGCAGGATCAGGCCGATCGGCACGTTCAGCCAGAAGATCCACTGCCAGGAGAGGTGTTCGGTGAGGCTGCCGCCGACCAAGGGCCCGCTGGCCACGGCCAGCCCGGTCACGGCGCTGAAGATGCCCAGCGCGGCGCCGCGGCGGGCGGGCGGCACGGCGGCCGTGAGCAGGGTGAGCGTCAGCGGCATCATGATCGCCGCGCCGACGCCCTGGACAGCGCGGAAGGCGATCAGTTCGTTGATCCCGGGCGAGAGGGCGGCTG
The DNA here is from genome assembly GCF_055584045.1 of Streptomyces sp. NPDC104307. Lineage (NCBI taxonomy): Bacteria > Bacillati > Actinomycetota > Actinomycetes > Kitasatosporales > Streptomycetaceae > Streptomyces > Streptomyces sp. NPDC104307. Next base: position 24,604 of record NZ_JBVJMU010000025.1, on the reverse strand, counting down.
CGGCGGAGGCGCCGGTGAAGACGGTGAGCCCGATGACGAAGAGCCGGCGCCGGCCGAACCGGTCCCCCAGGGAGGCGCCGAGCATCAGCAGGACAGCGAACGTGAGGGTGTACGCGTTCACCGTCCATTCGAGCTCCCCCAGCTCGCCGCCGAGGCTCTCGCGGATGGACGGCAGGGCGGTGGTGACGACGAGGTTGTCGAGGGCCGCCATGAAGCCGGCGACGCTGGTGATGACGAGCGCCCAGACCGCTCCCCGGCGGCCCTTCACGTGCTGTTCCACTGCTCCCCCTGCGGGTTAGTTATTGATGACTAACTTCTCTGGACAGAAAAACGGGCCGCACCCGGGGCGCCCCGTTCAGGCGCCCCGTTCAGGCGCCCGGTACGGCCGGGTCCCGGAACCCGGACCAGACCCGGTGATCCGCCGGATAGCCGAGCGAGGTCAGGGTGTTGATGAGCATGCCGTACGCGAGAAACGCGGTCGCCTTCTCGGTGTCCGCACCGAGCGCGAGAGCGATGTCGTCGAACATCCGCAGCCAGCCGGCCCGCAGCGACTCGCCGAACTCGTGGTCCCCGGCGGCCTCGGCCGCCGCGACGGCCGCGTACATCTGCATCTGCATCAGCAGTCGGTCGTGGTCGTGCACGATCAGGCGCTGATAGGCCTCGGACATGGCGTGCAGCGCCTCGTCGCCTTCGAGCCCCTCGGCGGCGTCCGCGAAGACCTGGCGGGTGTCCGCGATGCACCGCTCGGCGGCGGCCAGGAACATGGCCTGCTTATTGGGGAAGAGGCGGAAGAGATACGGCTGCGAGACACCCACCCGTCTGGCGATCACCTCGGTGGACGTGCCGTTGTACCCGCCGCGGGCGAACTCGGTGATCGCCGCGCGGACAGCGCTTTCGCGCCGCTCGTCCGCACTCATCCTTGCCATGGAGCTAAGTTAGTACTCAATCACTAACTTGGTCAATCGATACCCGGGCCCGGCCTACCCGGACCCCAGCCTTATCCGGGCCCGGCCTTACCCGGGCCCACGTGTAAGGGGCGCGGCCTAGTGGACCACGCCCCTTACACCACACCTCTACCACGGAGTCAGGCGAGCTGGACCACGGCGCGGGACATGCCCAGCACCTTCTTGTCGTCGCTCATCACCGTCAGGTCGACCCGTACCCGCTTGTCGTCCAGCAGGACGGCCACCTTGGCGCTGACCTCGATCAGGGCGCCCTTGTCGTCGTTGGGCACGACGACCGGCTTGGTGAACCGGACCCCGTACTCGACGATCGCACCGGGATCGCCGGTCCAGTCCGTGACGACCTGGATCGCCTCGGCCATGGTGAACATGCCGTGCGCGATCACGTCCGGCAGTCCGACCTCGCGGGCGAACTTCTCGTTCCAGTGGATCGGGTTGAAGTCGCCGGAGGCGCCCGCGTACTGCACCAGCGTCGCCCGGGTGACCGGGAAGGAGCGCGCCGGCAGCTCCGTACCGACCTCGACCGAGTCGTAACTCACCTTCGCCGTCATCACGCCTCCTCGGCGGCGCGCGCCACCAGCTTCGTCCACGCCGTCACGACAAGCTCGCCGGACTCGTCGTGGACCTCGCCGCGGACGTCCAGGATGTCGTTGCCGGCCATGGACTTGACCGTCTCGATGGTCGACGTGACCGTCAGCCGGTCCCCCGCCCGCACCGGGCGGACGTACACGAACCGCTGGTCGCCATGGACCACGCGGCTGTAGTCGAGGCCCAGCTGCGGGTCCTGCACGACCTGCCCCGCGGCCTTGAAGGTGATCGAGAACACGAACGTGGGCGGCGCGATCACATCGCTGTGACCGAGCGTCCTGGCCGCATCGGGATCCAGGTACGCGGGATTGGCGTCGCCGACCGCTTCGGCGAACTCCCGGATCTTCTCCCGGCCGACCTCGTACGGCGTGGTGGGCGGATAGGTCCGCCCCACGAAGGACTGATCGAGCGCCATGGGCTCGCAACCTCCTGATGAAAGACGAATGGGCCGAAGTCTCGGAGTACAGCTTCGTACAACGACACGAGGCCGCCCCCAATGGGGACGGCCTCGTGTACGAGCCTGATTCAGCGCGTTTCGCGGTGCGCAGTGTGCGAGTTGCAGCGCGGGCAATGCTTCTTCATCTCAAGACGGTCCGGGTTGTTACGCCGGTTCTTCTTGGTGATGTAGTTCCGCTCCTTGCACTCCACGCAGGCCAGCGTGATCTTCGGGCGGACGTCGGTGGCAGCCACGTGAGTGCTCCTTGGACGGACGGTGGACGGATGAACGCAAAAAAAGAGTAGCCGATCGGAGGACCGACCCCACAATCGGCTACTGTTAGTAGCGGTGACCGGACTTGAACCGGTGACACAGCGATTATGAGCCGCTTGCTCTACCGACTGAGCTACACCGCTTTGATGATGAGTCTCCCCGCCGAAGCGGGGTTTCCCGATCACCAGAGCCCCAATGCGGAATCGAACCGCAGACCTTCTCCTTACCATGGAGACGCTCTACCGACTGAGCTATTGGGGCGAGCGATGAAGACATTACACGCTCGGTCGCCGATCGCCCAAATCCGTTTCGAAGCCTCATCCAAAGCCCTTGATCGGCGCCGCCCCGGCCCCTTGATCAGCCGCTCGTCCGGCACTTGATCAGCGGTTCAGCGGCCCCGGGATCACCTCCCGCCGCACAGACGCGCACTCGTCACGCACGCCCCTCCGCGCGCCCCTGCGGACGGCACCGGTACGACTATTCGGCTCCTCCTCGAACCCGGTACGTCACACCTCTAGGCTCGTCTCACTCTGCGTGATCCTGCCCCCTTCCCTGGAGCGCGATGCCCGACAGCAGACCGCGGCCGCCGGACGACCACGCCGCCGACGCGCGCAACAGCCCGGAGAGCACGGCGCTGACGCTCTGCGGCGCCCGTCTCATCGACGGCCGCGTCGTGGACGTACGGCTCGGCGGCAGCCGGATCGAGGCCGTCGGCACCGTCGGCAGCCTCGCCGCGTCCGGCGCGCGCATCGACCTGCGCGGCCACCTCCTGCTGCCGGCGCCCGCCGAGCCGCACGCCCACAGCGACACCGCGCTCACCGCCGACGACGCCGTGACCGGCACCCCCGGACCGGCCTCGCAGCTCCCCGAGGACGTCCAGCGGCGCGCCACAGAGGCCGCGTTGCTGCAACTCGGGCACGGCGCGACCGCGCTGCGCTCGCACGTACGGATCGGCGACGTACAGGGCCTCACCGCCCTCGAAGCCGTCCTCCAGGCACGCCGGTCGCTGCGCGGGCTCGCCGACCTGACCGCGGTCGCCGTCCCCCGGCTGCTCACCGGCATCGCGGGCGCCGACGGCCTGGCCATGCTCCGCGACGCGGTGAAGATGGGCGCCGGTGCGGTCGGCGGCCGCCCCGACCTGGATCCGGACCCGACGGGGTACGCGGAGGCCGTCCTGGAGATCGCCGCCGAACACGGCTGCTCCGTCGATCTGCACACGGACAGTGACGACCCGGCCCGCCTGGCCCGGCTCGCGGCGATGGCCGGCGGACTGCGGCAAGGGGTCGCCCTCGGCCCCTGCGCGGGCCTCTCCCGGCTTCCCGAGGAGGCCGCGGGCCGCGCCGCGGACCAGCTCGCCGCGGGCCGTGTGACGGTCATCTGCCTGCCCCAGGGCGGCTGCTGCGGGGCGGAGCGCCGGGGTACCGCCCCGGTACGGCTGCTGCGCGCGGCCGGGGTACGGGTCGCGGCGGGCAGCGGGGCGCTGCGGGACCTCGCCAACCCGGTGGGGCGCGGCGACCCGCTGGAGGCCGCCTTCCTGCTGGCCTCGCAGAGCGGGCTGAGCGCCGGGCACGCCTACGAGGCGGTGTCCGCGGAGGCCAGACGGGCGATGGGGCTGCCGGAGGTGCGGATCGAGGCGGGTTTCCCGGCTGAGCTGCTCGCCGTGCGCGGCGAGCAGCTCAGCGGGGTGCTCTCACTGGCGTACAGCCGGATCGTGGTGCACCGCGGCCGAGTGGTGGCCCGGACCAGCGCGGTACGCGAGTACTGCGACTCCGAGACGGGCGGCGGTGCCGGGCTCCCCCGCCAGGGTCGGGCGGATTCCGGTCCCGGCGGCGGGGCTTGAGCGCGCCGCGGCGCGCTGCGGCGTACGGTCGTGACCATGCGCATTGTCATCGCAGGTGGACATGGTCAGATCGCACTGCGGCTTGAGCGGCTGCTCGCCGCGCGCGGGGACGAGGCGGTGGGGATCATCCGCGATCCCGGACAGCGTGACGACCTTCGGGCCGTCGGCGCGGAACCGGTGGTCCTGGACCTCGAATCGGCCACCGTGGAGGAGACCGCGGAGGCGCTGCGCGGGGCCGACGCGGTGGTCTTCGCGGCCGGTGCGGGCCCCAACAGCGGAACGGACCGCAAGGACACGGTGGACCGCGGCGCCGCCGTCCTCTTCGCGGACGCGGCGGAACGGGCAGGGGTACGGCGCTACGTCGTCGTCTCGTCCATGGGCGCCGACGCCGACCACCCCGGAGACGAGGTGTTCGACGCGTACCTGCGGGCCAAGGGCGCGGCGGACGCGTACGTACGCTCCAGGACGGCACTCGACTGGACGATCCTGCGCCCCGGCATGCTGACCAACGACGCCGGCACCGGCCAGGTGCTGCTCGCCGCGTCGACCGGCCGGGGCCCGGTCCCGCGCGACGACGTGGCGGCCGCGATCGTGGAGCTGCTGGACACCCCGGCGGCGGCGGGCCTGACGCTGGAGCTCATCTCGGGCAACGTGCCGGTGATGGTCGCGGTGAAGGACATCGCGGGCAACTGAAGCCGGGGCGCCGGGCGCCGGCCGCGCCGGTCAGCCGCCCGGTGCCGGACGTACGGTGATGCCGTGCCGCTCCAGCAGGGCCGCCGTCACTCCGTCGCCCTCGCGCAGCTCCCCGGTGAACGACCCGTCATAAACCCTGCCGCGCCCGCACGAAGGGCTCCGCGCCATCAGCAACGCCTCGGTGCAACCGGCCCCGCGAGCCGCCTCCAGGGCCCGCCGCGCGCCGTCCAGGAACGCCTCGGTCACATCGTGCCCGGAGTCGTCCACGACGCGTGCGCGGCCGTCCAGGACGTCATGCCCGTCACCGCCGACGATCTCGGCGGGGCGCCGGGGCGTGGGCAGCCCGGCGGCGACCTCGGGACAGCAGGACACGGCCCGCCGGTCACCGATGGCGGCGGAGAGCTCGGCGGAGGCCTTGCCCCGGCCGTCGAAGCGACAGGGCATGCCCAGCAGGCAGGCACTGACCAGTACGGGTTCCGTTTCCATGGCTACACCCTTCGCGACCGGCACAACAGAGAAGGCCCCCGTCCGAGGACGGGGGCCTTGCTTTGTGGCGGCGCCAGGGTTCGAACCTGGGTAGGCTGAGCCGGCAGATTTACAGTCTGCTCCCTTTGGCCACTCGGGCACACCGCCAAGGGATGCTGCCGTCGGGCCCGTCTCGCGACGGCGCTCTGTGGCAACGACGTAAACGATACCTGATGCCCAGGGGTGCTACGCCACTGGATTGATCAGCGGCCCGCGCGGGCCGGGGTGGCTAGGCTTTGGGGGCGGCGTGGTGCCAGTGGGCCCCGCGGCCGCCCCGTAGACATTCCGTTTCCAGCACCCCGATACAAGGAGCCACACGTCATGGCCGACTCCAGTTTCGACATCGTCTCGAAGGTCGAGCGGCAGGAGGTCGACAACGCCCTCAACCAGGCCGCAAAGGAAATCTCGCAGCGATACGACTTCAAGGGCACCGGCGCCTCGATCTCCTGGTCGGGCGAGAAGATCCTTATGGAGGCGAGCGGCGAGGAGCGGGTCAAGGCGATCCTCGACATCTTCCAGTCCAAGCTGATCAAGCGCGGCATCTCGCTGAAGTCGCTGGACGTGGGCGAGCCGCAGCTGTCCGGCAAGGAGTACAAGCTCTTCGCCACCATCGAGGAGGGCATCTCCCAGGAGAACGCCAAGAAGGTCGCGAAGATCATTCGCGACGAGGGCCCCAAGGGCGTCAAGGCGCAGGTCCAGGGCGACGAGCTGCGGGTCAGCTCGAAGAGCCGGGACGACCTGCAGGCCGTTCAGGCGCTGATCAAGGGCCAGGACTTCGACTTCGACGTGCAGTTCGCGAACTACCGGTAGGACGCGGCGGTCCGGGCGCGGGGCGGAATGCAGGGTTCCGCGCCTGGACGTCATGTCCGAATACCGCCGGTTCCAGCGGTTCGGGCGACGCAGACTGGTCCGTGGCAGCCGATGACCGTGCTGTCCGCCGGACGAGATGAGGGACGAGTCATGACCATGTACACGACGGTCGACAGCCCGCTGGGCGAGCTGCTGCTGGCCGGCGAGGGGGCTGCGGGACCGACCGGCGACGGCGTCGCGCTCCTCTCGCTCTCCCTGCCGGGCCAGAAGGGCGCGGCGGTCGTCCAGGACGGCTGGAGCCACGAGCCAGGGGCCTTCGCGGGGATCGCGGGGCAGCTTCGGGAGTACTTCGAGGGGCGGCGGACCCGCTTCGACATCACCCTCGCGGACGGCCTGGGCACCGAGTTCCAGCGCCGGGTGTGGGCCGCGCTGGACGAGATCCCGTACGGGGAGACAGTGTCGTACGGGCAGATCGCCGCGCGGGTCGGTGCCTCCGGGGCGGGGGTACGCGCTGCGGGCACGGCGATCGGGCGCAATCCCGTGCTGGTCGTACGGCCGTGCCACCGGGTGATCGGCGCCGACGGGGCGCTGCGCGGTTACGCGGGCGGCCTGGAGCGCAAGGAGCGGCTTCTGGGGCTTGAGGGCGCCCTGGCGGTGAGCTGATGGCCGGGCTCTTCCCCCGGCCGAGGGCGGAGGTCGCGCCCGGGGCGGTGCACGTTCCCGAATGGCTTTCCGAGGAGCGGCAGCGGGAGTTGGTGGCGGCCTGCCGGGAGTGGGCGCGGGGGCCCGTGCCGTTGCGGCACACGGCGCTGCCGGGCGGCGGGGTGATGTCCGTACGGACGGTGTGCCTGGGGTGGCACTGGCAGCCGTACCGCTACACCCGCACGGCGGACGACGTGAACGGCGCACCGGTCGCCCCGTTCCCGGAGTGGCTCGGGGAGTTGGGGCGGGAGGCGCTGGTGGCGGCGTACGGGCAGGAGAGCCCGGTACGGGCGTACGCGCCGGACACCGCGCTGATCAACTTCTATGACGACGCGGCGCGGATGGGCATGCACCAGGACAAGGAGGAGCGGTCCGGTGCCCCCGTGGTGTCACTGAGCATCGGTGACAGCTGCGTCTTCCGCTTCGGGAACACGGAGGGGCGGGGAAGGCCCTACACCGACGTGGAGTTGGCCTCGGGCGATCTGTTCGTCTTCGGCGGGCCTTCGCGTTTCGCGTTCCACGGGGTGCCGAGGATCCACCCGGGGACGGCCGGTCCCGCGACAGGCATGAGCGGTGGTCGGCTCAATCTGACCCTTCGCGAGACCGGGTTGGGCGTCTGAGGACGTCCGAGGACGGGCAACGGCAGGGCGTCAGCGGCGATCGCGGGAGTTCCCGAACAGCAGCCGGTAGGCGATCAGCAGGACCAACGAGCCGCCGATGGCCGAGATCCAGGTCGCCGCGTCGAAGAAGTCGTCCTTGGAGATCGGGCGGTCCAGGAAGCGCGCGGATATCCAGCCGCCCACGAAGGCGCCGACGATCCCTATGAGCGTGGTGCCCACGAGGCCGCCGGGGTCGCGTCCCGGCAGCAGGATCTTGGCGATGACGCCCGCGACAAGTCCAAGAATGATCCAGCCAATAATCGTCATGCGTGCGAACCTACCCGTCACTCGGTCTTGGAATCCAAGACGCGAGTGCGGGGTGGATGGTTGCGGGACATGGCCTGTGAGCTGGCCCTACGTCACTCGCGGCGGCGTAGGTCACTCGCGCCGCCGGTCGTCACCGGCCAGTCGGCACCAGCCAGTCGTCACCGGCCAGTCGTCACAGCCAGTCGTCACCAGCCGGCGAACTGCTCGTCGGTGCTGACGATCTCCTTGCCGAAGGGCATCAGCGATACCGGGATCAGCTTGAAGTTGGCGATGCCCAGGGGGATGCCGATGATCGTGATGCACAGGGCGATGCCGGTGGTGATGTGACCGAGCGCCAGCCACCACCCGGCGAGGATCAGCCAGAGCACGTTGCCGACGCAGGAGGGCGCGCCCGCGTCCCGGCGGTCGACGACGCGGTGGCCGAAGGGCCACAGGGCGTAGACGCCGATGCGGAAGGCCGCGAGGCCGAACGGGATGCCGATGATCGTGATGCACAGCAGGAGTCCCGCGAGCAGGTAGCCCAGGAACATCCAGAAGCCGCACAGCACCAGCCAGATAACGTTCAGAATTGTCTTCATGGGCGAGGACCTGCCATCTGCTCAAGTCGGGCGATGCGCTCCGCCATCGGAGGGTGGGTCGAGAACATCCTGGACATGCCCCGGCCGGGGCGGAAGGGGTTGGCGATCATCATGTGGCTCGCTGTCTCGATCCGCGGTTCGGGGGGCAGTGGAAGCTGTTTGGTTCCGGCATCAAGCTTACGCAGGGCGGCGGCAAGGGCCAGCGGGTCTCCGGTGAGCTGGGCGCCGGAGGCGTCCGCCTCGTACTCCCGGGAGCGGCTGACGGCCAGTTGGATGACGGAGGCGGCGAGCGGGCCCAGGATCATGATCAGGAGCATGCCGAGGATGCCGGGGCCCTCGTCGTCGTTGGAGCGGCCGACCGGGATCAGCCAGGCGAAGTTGACCAGGAACATGACGACGGAGGCGAGAGCTCCGGCCACGGAAGAGATCAGGATGTCGCGGTTGTAGACGTGGCTCAGCTCGTGCCCGAGGACGCCGCGCAGCTCCCGCTCGTCCAGGATCTGGAGGATGCCGTCGGTGCAGCAGACCGCCGCGTTGCGCGGGTTGCGGCCGGTCGCGAAGGCGTTGGGGGCCTGCGTCGGGGAGATGTAGAGCCGCGGCATGGGCTGCCGGGCGGCCGTGGAGAGCTCGCGGACCATGCGGTACAGCTGGGGCGCCTCGAACTCGCTCACCGGACGGGCGCGCATGGCGCGCAGCGCCAGCTTGTCGCTGTTCCAGTACGCGTAGGCGTTGGTGCCGACGGCTACCAGGAGCGCGACGATCAGGCCGGTACGTCCGAAGAAGCTGCCGATGAGAATGATGAGTGCGGACAGGCCCCCGAGGAGTACGGCGGTTCTCAGCCCGTTGTGCCGGCGGTGCACGGTACGCCCTCCAAATGGTGCAGCAGGGGAACCCTTGCTTGGTGGTGCTCCACTCCCCAGTGGAGCCTCCCGTACTGGTCAACGCCAGGCGAGGAGAGCTAGTTCCCTTGTGCTCGCTGCCGCGGGGCCGGGCCGCTCCGGGTGTTCGCTCCGGAGCGGGCCGTAGGCCGTGCGGGTGGAGGGGTACCGCCGGATCAGCGCTGGACGGGGAGTTTGGCGAGCGCGAGGGCCTCGGGGTCGGGCTCGACCTCGCTGGTGCAGTGGGCGCAGCGGGAGGCGACGGCGGGGATCGCGGTGTAGCAGCGGGGGCAGTCGCGCAGCGCGGCCTTGATGTCGACCTCTTCCTGGTCCTTCTTGGCGGTGAAGCGGTCCTGAACCTTGGCCATGGGGACGACGACGCAGAAGTAGAGGACCGCGGCGGTGATGAGGAAGGCGATCGCGGCGGCGACGAAGAGGCCGTAGGGGAACGTCACACCGTCGAACTTGAACTCGGCCTTGCTGAAGTCACCGGTGCCCCGGGTGATGAGGCCGATCAGCGGCACGATGAACGCGTTGCTGAACCCGGTGACGACCGCGGTGAACGCGGCTCCTACGGCGAGGCCGATCGCCATGGAGATGACGTTTCCGCGCAGGATGAATTCCTTGAACCCGTTCAGCACTGCCCCTGGCTCCTCTGTCGCGATGTGACGTTCGTATGCGCTGTGTGACGTATGCGCTGTGTGACCTATGTGCTGTGTGACGTATGCGCTGTGTGACGTTCGTATGCGCCGTTGCGCGGGCATGACCCTGCCCTGCGCGGGCCGCTCCGGGCAAACCGATCTTGGTGCGCGTCAGAACAGGTTGACGCCGGCGAACCGGAGGACGGCCTGGGGGGCGCCCGACAGGGCGATGCCGGCGACGGCGGTGATGACGATCGCGGCGGTGAGCGGTGCCGGGGCCCGGTGGGGGGCGGCGGGCCGCTGGTCGGTGTTGTCCTCGTCCGCCGGATCCTGAGCGGCGTCCCGTGCCTCGTCCTCCGCCGGGCCGCGGAACAGGGCCGCGGTCCACTGGAGGTAGTAGTACAGCGCGATCACTACGTTGACGGCCATGACGACGGCGAGCCAGCCGAGTCCGGCGTCGACGGCCGAGGAGAAGACGGTGACCTTCGCGAAGAGGCCGATGATGCCCGGCGGCAGTCCGGCCAGGCAGAGCAGGAAGAAGCCCAGGGTGAGGGCGGCCAGGGGGCGGGTGGCGTAGAGGTTGCGGTAGTCGGCCAGGCGGTTGCCCGGGTGGGTACGGGCGACCAGGGCGGCCACCCCGAAGGCGCCGAGGTTCACGACGGCGTACATGAGGGCGTACGCGACGGTGGAGCCGATCTGCCGGTCGCCGGCGTACGCGGCGGCGGCGATCGGCACCAGGAGGTAGCCGGCCTGCGCGACGGACGACCAGGCGAGGAGGCGTACGGCGCTGCGGGCGCGGGTGGCGCTCTGGCGCAGCGCTGCGACGTTGCCGACGGTCATGGTGAGCGCGGCGAGGACGGCGAGGGCGGGGCCCCAGACGTCCGCGTAGGAGGGGAACGCGACCACGGTGACGAGGATGAGGCCGGAGAAGCCGACGGCCTTTCCGACGACCGAGAGGTAGGCGGCGATCGGCAGCGGGGCACCGACATAGGTGTCGGGGACCCAGAAGTGGAAGGGCGCGGCGGCCGTCTTGAAGGCGAAGCCGACGAGGGTGAGGGCGACGCCCGCCTCCGCGAGGGTGACGAGCTGTCCGGGTACGTCGTCGAGGCGGCCGGCGATCTCCGTGAGGTGGAGGGTGCCGGTCGCCGCGTAGACGAAGCTGACGCCGAGGAGCATCACGGCGGTCGCGACGACGGAGGACAGGAAGAACTTCAGCGCGGCCTCGGAGGAGCGCCGGTCGCCGCGCTTGATGCCGACGAGGGCGAAGGCGGGCAGCGAGGCGACTTCGAGGGCGACGACGAGCGTGGCGAGGTCGCGGGCGGCGGGCAGCAGTGCGGCGCCCGCGGCGGAGGACAGCAGCAGGAACCAGAACTCGCCGGCCGGCAGCTTGCGGGTGTCCCCGATCGACAGCAGCGCGGTGAGCAGCGCGCCGCCGAGCACGAGGAGCTGGATGACCAGGGTGAAGTGGTCGGCGGTGTAGCTGCAGGCGTGGGTGCCGGTGGTGAGGCAGAAGGTGGAGCGGTCGCCGTCGCGCAGCGGGAGGAGCAGTGCCAGGGCGGCCACGAGACCCGCGACCGCTCCGTAGCCGAGCAGCGGTTTGCGTTCCTTCGGTACGAAGAGGTCGGCGACCAGGACGACGAGGGCGACGGCCGCGACGGTGAGCGGGGGCGCGATGGCGAGCCAGTCGACGGACTGGACGAGGCTGGACGTGCCTCCGGCCGCGGTCCGGACGAGGCCGGTGGCGTCCCCTGCCGCGGACTGGACGAGGCCGGAAGCGTCCCCCGCCGCGGACTGGACGAGGCCGGTGGCGTCCCCCGCCGCGGTCTGGACGAGGCCGGTGGTGCTCTCGGCCGCTGTGGTCACGACTTGCCTCCTGCGAGGAGCTTCTGCACGGCCGGGTCGGTGAGGCCGAGGAGGACGGCGGGCCACAGCCCGGCCAGGACGGTGAGGGCGGCGAGGGGGGTCCAGGCGGCGAACTCGTGGTGCTGAATGTCGGGGATCCGATGCGGTTCCTCACGCTTGGCGCCCATGCAGACGCGGCGTACCAGGATGAGCATGTACGCGGCGGTGAGCAGGGTGCCGAACGCGGCGATGGACATGAACGTCAGGAAGGCGGGGCGGCTCAGGCCGTCGGCCGGGTCGAAGGCGCCGAACAGGGTGAGCATCTCGCCCCAGAAACCGGCGAGTCCGGGCAGTCCGAGGGAGGCGATCGCGGTGAACGCGAGGAGGCCGCCGAGGCGGGGCGCGCTGCCGTAGAGCGCGGCGCCGGTGGCTCCGGAGAGGGTGTCGAGGTCGGCGGTGCCGTAGCGGTCCTTGACCGCGCCGACCAGGAAGAACAGCAGGCCGGTGATGAGCCCGTGGGCGATGTTGGCGAAGAGCGCGCCGTTGACCCCGGTGGGGGTCATGCTCGCGATGCCGAGGAGGACGAAGCCCATGTGGCCGACGGAGGAGTACGCGATCAGGCGCTTCAGGTCGCCCTTGGCGCCGGGCCGGGCCAGGGCCAGGCAGGCGAGTGACCCGTAGATGATGCCGGCGACCGCGAAGGCCGCGAGGTAGGGCGCGAAGGTGTGCATGCCGTCGGGGGCGATCGGGAGCAGGATCCGGACGAACCCGTACGTGCCCATCTTCAGCAGGACGCCCGCGAGGAGGACGGAGCCGACCGTGGGGGCGGCGGTGTGGGCGTCCGGCAGCCAGCTGTGCAGCGGCCACATCGGGGTTTTGACGGCGAGTCCGATGCCGATCGCGAGAACGGCGATGACCTGCACGGACGAGGTGAGGCCGCGGCCGTTGTCAGTGGCAAGTGCCACCATGTCGAAGGTGCCGCTCTCCAGTCCGATGAGGAGCAGCCCGAGCAGCATGACGACCGAGCCGAGCAGGGTGTAGAGGATGAACTTCCAGGCGGCCGCCTGCTTCCGCGCACCGCCCCAGCGGGCGATGAGGAAGTACATCGGGATGAGCACCATCTCGAACGCCAGGAAGAACAGCAGCAGATCGAGGACGGCGAAGGTCGCGAGGGTGCCGGACTCCAGGAGCAGGATGAGTGCGACGAAGGCCTTCGGGGAGGGGCCCGCCGGCATTTTGAAGTAGCTGTGGAGCGCGCAGAGGAAGGTCAGCAGCGCGGTCAGTACGAGAAGGGGGAGCGAGATGCCGTCGATGCCGAGATGGATGCGGACGTCGAGCGCCGGGATCCAGCTGATGTCGGTGGTGGCCTGCATCTTCGACGGGTGGTCGTGGTCGAAGCCCAGGGCGAGCGCGATCGCGGCGAGGAGGATCACGCCGGTCACGGTCACGCCGTGGCGGAGCACGGCCTGGTCCGGGTTGCGGCCCTTGAGTCCGGGCGGGGCCGGGAGCAGGGCCGCGACGGCTCCGATCAGCGGGGCGACGACGATGAACGCCAGAAGGAACTGCATCACGGATTCGCTCATATCGATCACGGCTCACGACCCGGCGTTGACGTTGGCGAAGACGACGGCGGCGACCGCCAGGACCAGGGAACCGGCGAGCAGTGCGCTGAGGTAGGTCTGCACGTTGCCGGTCTGGGCACGGCGGACGGCGGTGCCGAGCCAGCGTGCGCCGGTGGCGGAGCCGCGTACGTAGGTGTCGACGACCTCGCGGTCCAGGAAGCGGACGAGGCTCGCCGCGGCCTGGACCGGGCGGACGAACAGGGCCGCGTAGACGGCGTCCAGGTGGAAGCCGGTGGCCGCGTGGCGGTGGAGCGGGCCGAGCAGCAGCCGGCCGGGGTCGGCCGGGTCGGGGGCGTCACCGGTGTCCCCGAAGGCGGCGGTGCGGGCCTCGATGGCCTCGATCTCGACGAGGGCGGGTTCCGCGTCGGGGTGGGCGACGACGGAGCCCATGGGGGTACGGGCGGCGAGCGCCGTGGTGTGGCGCCAGGCCCCGTAGGTGACGAGTCCGCCGACGAGGCCGACGCCGGTGGACAGGACGGCGGTGGTGAGCGACGGGGTGAGGCTGTGGCCGTCGAACCAGTCGCCGATCACTCCGACGGTGAGTCCGAAGGCGATGGTGGGGACGGCCAGTACCCAGAGGACCGAGGTCATGGCGACGGGCTGGCTGCCGTGGTCGGGGGCCTCCGCACCCCGGCCGCGGAAGGCGAGGAGCCAGAGGCGGGTGGCGTACGCGGCGGTGAGCACGGCGGCCAGGAGTCCGGCGATCAGGACGGTCCAGCCGGCGGCGGCCGGGGCGACGTGGCGGTCACCGAGGGCGGTGTGCTCGGCGGCGACGAGGACGGCTTCCTTGGAGAAGAAGCCGGCGAACGGCGGGATGGCGGCCAGCGCGAGGAGCGCGACGGTCATCGTCCAGTACGCGTCGGGGATGCGCTTGGCCAGGCCGCCCATGCGGGACATGGCGGCCAGTGAGTTGGTGCCCGCGGCGTGGATGACGACGCCCGCGGCGAGGAAGAGGACGGCCTTGAACGCACCGTGCGAGAGGAGGTGGAAGACAGCTGCCCCTCGGTCACCGACGGCCAGGGCGCCGGACATGTAGCCGAGCTGCCCGATCGTGGAGTAGGCGAGGACGCGTTTGATGTCGTCCTGGGCGAGCGCGGCGAGTCCGGAGCCGATCATCGTGATCGCCGCCATCACGGCGAGGACGACGAGCGCCGCGCCGGAGGCGGCGAAGACGGGGAGCAGCCGGGCCACGAAGTAGATGCCGGCCGCGACCATCGTCGCGGCGTGGATCAGCGCGGAGACGGGGGTGGGACCGGCCATCGCGTCGGGCAGCCAGGTGTGCAGCGGGAACTGCGCGGACTTGCCCGCGACGCCGGCCAGGAGCAGCAGGGCGATCACGGTGGGGTGGTCGAGACCGCCGTGCGCGACGGAGCCCAGGATGCCGGTGATGCGGAAGGTACCCGTGTCTGCGGCGAGGGCGAACAGGCCGATGAGGAAGGGGACGTCACCGAGCTTGGTGACCAGGAACGCCTTGAGGGAGGCCGCGCGGGCCTCGGGCGTCTCCCAGTAGTGGCCGACCAGGAAGTACGAGCAGATGCCCATGACCTCCCAGCCGACCAGGAGCACCATCAGGTCGCCGGAGTAGACGACGAGCAGCATCGCGGAGGTGAAGAGGGAGACGAGAGCCGCGTACGAGGGGTAACGGGGGTCGTCGCGCAGATACGCGGTCGAGTAGATCTGCACGCAGCTCGCGACCAGGGCGACCAGGACGGCCACGAGGACCGCGAAGCCGTCGAGGTGCAGGGCCAGATCGATCGGGACCGATCCGGTGGGGGTGAGCTGGGTGGCGGCGTCGATGGCCCGGCCGCCGCCCTGGCGTGCCGCGACGACGGCCGCGATGACGAGGGAGGCGAGGGAGGGCAGTACCGCCAGCGGGCGGACGAAGCCGGGGGAGCCGCGCCCGAGGAGGAGTCCGGCCGCGGCTCCCAGGAACGGGAGGAGGGGGACGAGGACGGCAAGGGTCGTGGTGGTCACGGAGTGGCCTCTGCCTTCTTTGCCTTCCCGGCCGGAGCGGTGGCTGGGTCTTCGGCGGCTTGCTGGGCTTCGGCGTCGCTCTCGTCGTCACCGGCCGGGACTGTCTCGGCCTCGTCGGTCTCGGCGGTGTCGCGGAGGCGGTCGATGTCGGAGCTGCCCCGGTTGCGGTACACGGCGAGGACGATGGCCAGCCCGATACCGATCTCCGCCGCCGCGATGGCGATGGTGAACAGGGTGAGGGCCTGGCCGGAGTGCAGGGCGTCGCGGAGCCAGACGTCGAAGGCGACCAGGTTGAGGTTGACGGCGTTGAGCATCAGCTCGACGGACATCAGGACGAGGATCGCGTTGCGGCGCGCGAGTACTCCGTAGAGGCCGGTGCAGAAGAGGAGGACGGCGAGCACGGCGGGATAGGCGAGGTGCATCAGCTCTTGTCCTCTCGCTGCGGGCCGGCCGGGGTGGTCCTCTCCCGGCCCTTGCGGGACAGGACGATCGCGCCGACGAGGGCCGCGAGCAGGAGAACGGAGAGCGCTTCGAAGGGGAGTACCCAGTGCCGGAAGAGGAAGGCACCGGTGACCTCGGTGGATCCCTGGGCCGGTCCGTCCAGTTCGATCCAGGTGGTGCGGAAGGCGTCCACGACGACCCATACGAGGGTCCCGGCGGCGGTGACGGCCACCGCGAGGGCGGCCCAGCGGTTCTCCGAATCGGCGTCCGGGGAACGGCCGATGGGGGCCCGGGTGAGCATCAGGCCGAAGAGGAGGAGGACGACTACGGACCCTACGTAGATCAGTACCTGCACCCAGGCGATGAACTCGGCCGTGAGCAGGAGGTATTCGACGGCTAGGCCGCCGAGCGCCACGATCAGCCAGAGGGCCGCGTGCACCAGCTGCCTGGTCGTGACGGTGACGAGGGCCGCGCCGAGGGTGGCGATCCCGACCAGGACGAAGGCGATCTCGATACCGGACGGGGAGAGGAAGCCGGGGTGGCTCCCGGCGGCGAGGACGGTCGCGGGCATCACGCCTGGCCCTCCTGGTCCGTCGGGGCGGGTGGGGCCGGTGGGGCCGGTGGGGCGGGTGGGGCCGGTGGGGCCGGTGGGGCCGGTGGGGCCGGTGGGGCAGTCTCTGCGGCGGCAGCCTCGGCGGCGGCCTCGGCGGCGGCCTCCTCCTGCTCGCGTTTGGCCAGGAGCTTGTCCGCCGTCTTGCGGGCGGCGGCGATCTCCTTCGGTTCCTCGGCCCCCGGATCGAGCGCCGGGGGCTCCGGCACCGTCCACATCCACTCGCGGAGCTTGTCGCGCTCGTGGGTGAGTTCGAGGATGTCCGTCTCCGCGTACTCGAACTCCGGCGACCAGAACAGCGCGTCGAAGGGGCACACCTCGATGCAGATCCCGCAGTACATGCAGAGCGAGAAGTCGATGGCGAAGCGGTCCAGCACATTGCGGCTGCGCTCGCGACCGCCCGGGGCCGCGGCGGGCACCGTCTCCTTGTGGGAGTCGATGTAGATGCACCAGTCGGGGCACTCACGGGCGCAGAGCATGCAGACCGTGCAGTTCTCCTCGAACAGCGCGATGACGCCTCGGGAGCGGGGCGGCAGCTCGGGCTGCGTGTCCGGGTACTGGGCGGTGACGGTCTTCTTCGTCATCGTCCGCAGGGTGACGGCGAGACCCTTGGCCAGGCCCGCACCGGGGATGCGGGGCCGGGAGGGCGGGAGCGGTGCGGTCACTGGTTGATCGCCACCTTCACGATGCCGGTGAGCGCGATCTGCGCGAGAGCGAGCGGAATGAGCGTGGTCCAGGCGAGCTTCTGCAACTGGTCCTCACGGAGTCGCGGATAACTGACCCGCAGCCAGATGACGACGAAGGCGAGGACGGCGACCTTCAGGAGCGTCCAGACCCAGCCCAGTCCGTCGGCGCCCAGCGGACCGTGCCAGCCGCCCAGGAAGAGGACGGTGGTCAGCGCGCACAGCACGACGATGCCCGCGTACTCCGCGAGCAGGAACAGGGCGAACCTGAGGCCGGTGTACTCGGTGTACGCGCCGAAGATGATCTCCGAGTCGGCGACCGGCATGTCGAACGGCGGGCGCTGGAGTTCGGCGAGCCCGGCCACGAAGAAGACCAGGGCTCCGACGATCTGCCAGGGCAGCCACCACCACTCGAAGGCGTCGAGGATGCCGGGCAGCGAGACCGTACCGGCCGCCATCGCCACCGAGGCGGCGGCGAGCAGCATCGGCAGCTCGTACGCGAGCAGCTGCGCGGCGGTGCGGATGCCGCCGAGCAGCGAGAACTTGTTGGCCGAGGCCCAGCCCGCCATGAGCGAGCCGAGCACGCCCACGCCCATCACGGCGAGCACGAAGAAGATTCCCGCGTCGACCACCTGGCCGACCGCGCCCTCCCCGGGGCCGATCGGGACCGCTACGAGTACGAGGAGGTACGGGAGCAGCGCGACGGCGGGGGCCAGCTGGAAGACCCGGCGGTCGGCCTCGGCCGGGACGATGTCTTCCTTCTGTACGAACTTCACGCCGTCCGCGACGAGCTGGGCCCAGCCGTGGAAGCCGCCGGCGTACATGGGGCCCAGGCGGCCCTGCATGTGGGCCATCACCTTGTGCTCGGCCTGGCCCACGATGAGGGGGACGGCCATGAACACCGCGAACACGATGACGAGGCGGAGGGCGACGTCCAGTACGTCGTTCACGCTTCGCCTCCGGCGGGGGTGTCGGGAGTGTCGGGGGTTTCAGGTGCCTCTGCTGCGGCTGCTGCGTCTGAGGGGTGCTCGGGGGTGGGGGTGTCGGTGCCGCTGCGCGGGGGCTCTCCCCTGCCCGCCCCTTCCCGAACCGGGGGCTCCGCCCCCGGACCCCCGCTCCTCAAACGCCGGAGGGGCTGGGATGAGGCCGGATCAGCGGCATCGGCGTCAGCCGGGGACGGGGTGCCGTCCGACGGTGTCGTCTCCGACGCTGCGTCGTCGAAAGCCGGGCGGGCATTGTGCCACGGCGCGTCCGCAGCCGGAGCAGGAGTTGAGGCCGAGGGCGGGACCGGGCCCGGCGCGGGTACCGGTCCCGGTGTCGGGTCCGGCGTGGCTGAGGGCGCCGCGGCTGTGCGCTGGCCAGCCGAGCCGTCGCTCGCGCTGCGGGTGCGGCGGGCCGGGCGGTCTCCGGCGGGCCTCGCCGCGCGGGCGGGGCGGGCGGGGGCAGGGGGGAGCTGGCCCTTGAGCGGGCCCCACTCGTTCGGGTCGGGGACGCCGGGCGGCAGCATCGTGCGGCGCTTCGGGCCGCCGTGCTCCGACTCGCCGGGCTCCTTGGCGCCCGGCCAGGCCTTCGCCACGCGGGCCGCCAGGACGAAGTCCTTCCGCAGCGGGTGGCCCTCGAAGCCCTCGGGCAGCAGCAGGGGGACCAGGTGCGGGTGGCCGTCGAAGCCGATGCCGAACATCTCGTGCGTCTCGCGCTCGTGCCAGCCGGCGCCCGCGTAGACGTCGATCGCGCTGGGCAGCACGGCGGCCTCGTGCGGAACCGTCGTACGGAGCAGCAGCCGGCGGACCGCGGGGCCGGGGGCCGTACGGTCGGGCAGCGCGGCGAGGTGGGCGCAGACCCGGAAGCCCGTGCCCGGTTCGTCCACGGCGCTCAGCCAGTCGAAGTAGGTGCAGCCGAGCCGGTCCCGCGCCGTTTCGAGCGCGGTGATCCAGGACGCGGGCGGCACGTCGACGGTCAGCAGTTCGTACGCCTGCTCCGCCGTGGCGTCCTCGCCGAAGATCTCGGTGACTGCGTCCGGCAGCCGGTCGTAGCTCCCGGTGTTCTCGGTGCTCGCTGTGTTCTCGGTGCTTCCGGTGCTTCCGGTGTTCTCGGCGGACGTCACTTCCCCTCCTCCTTCACGGAGTCGGGCGCAGAGTCGGGCACGGACGGTGCGGTGACCAGTCCGCTGCGCAGCGCCGCGGTGGAGGGGCGGGCCGCGCCGGCGTTCCCATAGCGCTCGCTCAGCGACTCGCGCGCGATCTTCTCCTGAAGCTTGAGGATGCCCTGGAGCAGGGCCTCGGGCCGGGGCGGGCAGCCGGGGACGTAGACGTCGACCGGGATGATCTGGTCGACCCCCTTGGTCACCGAGTACGAATCCCAGTACGGGCCGCCGCAGTTGGAGCAGGCGCCGAAGGAGATGACGTACTTGGGCTCGGGCATCTGCTCGTACAGCCGCTTCACCGCCGGGGCCATCTTGTCCGTCACCGTGCCGGAGACGATCATGAGGTCGGCCTGGCGGGGGCCGGGGGCGAACGGGATCACGCCGAGCCGGATGAAGTCGTGGCGCGCCATGGAGGCGGCGATGAACTCGATGGCGCAGCAGGCGAGTCCGAAGTTGAAGACCCAGAGGCTGTAGCGGCGGCCCCAGTTGAGGACCACCTTCATCGGCTCGGGGGCGAGCCGGGACAGCACGCCGAGCCGCTTCGGCTCAGGAAGGAACGTGGGTACGGGTTCGGGTACGGGTTCGGGCCCGGGTACGGGTGCGGGACCCGACTCCGGTCCCGACTGCGGCCGCGGCTGCGGCTGACCGGCTGACGACGGGCTCGTCACGTCCATTCGAGGACGCCCTTCTTCCATGCGTAGAGCAGTCCCACGGCCAGGAAACCGAGGAAGATGAACATTTCCACCAGCGTCGTCGCGCCGTATCCGGGCGCGGCGAAGACGGTTGCCCACGGGAACAGGAAGATCGAGTCGACGGCGAAGATCACGTACAGGAAGGCGTACACGTAATAACGGACCTGGGTGTGGGCCCAGCCCTCCCCCACGGGGTCCACGCCGCACTCGTACGTGAGGAGTTTCTCCGGCGTCGGGACCACCGGGCGCATCAGCCGGCCGGCTCCGAAGGCGACGGCGACGAAGAGCACGCCGACCACGGCGAGCAGTCCGACGACCGAGTAGCTGTGGAAGTACTCCGACGCGAGAACGGCCGGTCCCGACAGGTCCGCAACGTCCGTCACGTCCGCCCCCTCGCTCCCTCAAACCTGTTCGACGATCTGTACGCACGGGAGTCTAGGCCCTGTAAAGGAACAGTAAGCAGTCGCGTCGCGCAACGGGTGGGGTTAACCCCACTTCACGCCACCCACGAGCCCCATGGCGTCCGGATGCCCCACCCGGCAGGCTGGGTGCATGACCATGAGCCCCCAGGTAACCGGCAACGACCGGCCGCCGCCCGTCCGCTTGGCCTTCGACACGTACACGTGGAAGGAGATCGCGCATCTCCTCGCCAACCTCCCGGTGGCGATCCTCGGGTTCGTCTACTCGGTACTCATGATCGGTATCGGCGTCGGGCTCGCGGTCACGGTCATCGGTCTGCCTCTGCTGGCGCTCGGGCTCCAGGGTTCGCGGCTGATCGGCCGGGCCGAGCGGGGCCGGGCGCGGGGTCTGCTCGGGGTGCGGATCGACGAGCCGAGCCCGATGGCTCCGGTCCGCCGCGAGGAGGGGTTCTTCGCCTGGCTGTGGACGAGCCTGAAGGACCCGGTGGGCTGGCGCGCGGTGCTGTACTCCTTCATCCGGCTGCCGTGGGGTGTGCTCACCTTCGCGTTGACGCTCGTGAGCCTCTTCGTCCTGTGGCCGGTGCTCCCCTATACGGCGCGGTTCATGGCCAACGCCGACCGGGGCATGGTGCGCGGGCTGCTCTCGCCCTCCGACGAGCTGGAACGCCGTATCGCGGAGCTGGAGTCGGACCGGGGAGTGGTCGTCGACACCGCCGCCGCCGACCTGCGCCGCATCGAACGCGACCTCCACGACGGCGCCCAGGCCCGGCTCGTCGCCCTCGCCATGGGCCTCGGCCTCGCCAAGGAAAAGCTGACCGACAACCCGGAGGCCGCCGCCAAAATGGTCGACGAGGCACACGGCGAGGTCAAGGTCGCCCTCCAGGAACTGCGCGACCTCGCCCGCGGCATCCACCCCGCCGTCCTCACCGACCGGGGCCTCGACGCCGCCCTCTCCGCCATCGCCTCCCGCTGCACCGTCCCGGTGACGGTGGGGGTGGATCTGCCGGGGCGGCCGGCGCAGGCCATCGAGGGCATCGCGTACTTCACGGTGTCCGAGCTCCTCCAGAACGTCAGCAAACACAGCGGCGCGCGCACCGCGTCCGTCGATGTGTGGCGGACGGCGGACCGGCTGCTGCTCCAGGTCACCGACGACGGACGCGGCGGGGCCTCGATGAGCGGCGGTACGGGGATGTCCGGGCTGGCCGAGCGGCTGGGCGCGGTGGACGGGCTGTTCGTCCTCGACTCGCCGCCCGGCGGCCCGACCACCGTCACGGCGGAGCTGCCCTGGCGCGACCGGGAGAACGAGAAGGCCGCCCCACGCGGCCGGATGGAGAAGGCGTAAGCACCCGGAGCCCGTCCGAACAGGAGCAGGGCAGGGCGGGGCAGGGCGGGCTCCGGGGTGGGGAAAACCCCCCGTTGAAGAGGGAGACCGGCCTCATGGTGCGCCGCCGCCCGGGACAGCACCCTTGAAACAGCACAGAGCACGGAGCACAGAGCACAGAGCACAGAGCACAGACAGAACCAAAAGCCAGAACCAGAACCAGAACCACAACCAGAGCCAGAACAGCAGACGCGGAAGAAACGGATGGACGCCATGGCCACGGCATACGGACCGGCTACGCGGGACCAGCAGCGCTCGGGCCCCGGCTTCGGCCCCGGCCCCGGCTTCGGCAGCGGTCCGGGGGCCGGGTCCGGGGAAGGAACCGGGGCCGGGGACGGCCGCCCCGACGCGAAGCACGTGGTCCCCGCCGTACTGCGCGCCCCCTTCGAGGCCCGGACCTGGCGCGAGACCGCTTACCTGCTGCTCAGCCTGCCCCTCAGCATCGTGTTCTTCACCCTCGCCATCACCATGACGTCGCTGGGCGCCGGGCTGCTCATCACCTTCCTGGGGATTCCGGTGCTGGCCGGGGGCCTGGCCATGTGCCGCGGGTTCGGCGCGCTGGAGCGGGCGCGGGCCCGTGGACTGCTGGGGCTCGACGTGGCGTCCCCGGAGCCGGTGCGGGGGCGTACCGGCGGGCTGATGTCGTGGGTCGGGGCGGTCCTGAAGAGCGGGGTGTCCTGGCGGCATCTGCTCTACTCGCTGCTGCACCTGCCGTGGGCCGTCTTCGGCTTCATCGTCTCGACGGCCCTGTGGTCCTGGGGCCTGGCGGCCTTCACCTACCCGGCGTGGCACTGGATCTTCCCGGCGTACACGGGCGTCGAGGGAGTCCAGCTGTACGGGGACGACGGGCACCAGGTCTATCTGGACTCGCCCGTCGAGCTGGCCCTGACCAGCGCCGTCGGGCTGCTGTTCGTCCTGGTCACCCCGTGGATCGTGCGCGGTCTGACCTCGGTGGACCGGCTGATGGTGACCGGGCTGCTGGGCCCGTCCCGGCTGGCGACACGGGTCACGGAGCTGGAGTCGGACCGGGGGGTGGTCGTCGACACCGCCGCCGCCGACCTGCGCCGCATCGAACGCGACCTGCACGACGGCGCGCAGGCCCGGCTCGTCGCCCTCGCCATGGATCTGGGCCTCGCCAAGGAGAAGCTGACCGACGACCCGGAGGCCGCCGCCAAAATGGTCGACGAGGCACACGGCGAGGTCAAGGTCGCCCTCCAGGAACTCCGCGACCTCGCCCGCGGCATCCACCCCGCCGTCCTCACCGACCGGGGCCTCGACGCCGCCCTCTCCGCCATCGCCTCCCGCTGCACCGTCCCGGTCACCGTCGAGGTCGACCTGACGTCCCGGCCCGCGCAGGCCATCGAGGGCATCGCCTACTTCACCGTGTCCGAGCTCCTCCAGAACGTCAGCAAACACGCCCACGCCACCCGGGCATCCGTCGAGGTGTGGCGGACGTCGGACCGGCTGCTGCTCCAGGTCACCGACAACGGACGCGGCGGCGCCGGCCTGACGTCGGGCAGCGGCCTCGCCGGTCTGACGGAGCGGCTGGACGCGGTGGACGGGATCCTGGTCGTCGAGTCCCCGGTGGGCGGCCCGACCAAGATCACGGCCGAACTCCCCTGGCGCGGCTGACCGCGCCCCCGGCAGCCGCCCTCTCGCCCGGCGCCCCGGGGCTCCCCCACCGGCCCGCGCGACGCAACCCTCCGAACGCTCGCGGCGTCACCGCCGATACTGGGATGCTGGATGCTGAACGGCATACGGGCGGGAACAGCGAGCGGTGGGGGAAGAGACGTCGTGGTGGAGGACAGGGTGCGGGTAGTCATCGCCGAGGATTCGGTACTGCTCCGGGAGGGACTCACCCGGCTGCTGACCGATCTCGGTCATGACGTCGTGGCGGGGGTCGGGGACGCCGAGGCGCTGATCAAGACGGTGGGCGACCTCGCCGGGCAGGACGCGCTGCCGGATGTGGTGGTCGCGGACGTGCGGATGCCGCCGACCCACACGGACGAGGGCGTGCGGGCCGCCGTACGGCTCCGAAAGGAGTACCCGGGCATAGGGGTACTGGTCCTTTCGCAGTACGTCGAGGAGCAGTACGCCACCGAGTTGCTGGCCGGATCCAGCCGGGGCGTGGGGTATCTGCTGAAGGACCGGGTCGCCGAGGTGCGGGAGTTCGTGGACGCGGTGGTCCGGGTGGCGCAGGGCGGTACGGCGCTGGACCCGGAGGTCGTCGCGCAGCTGCTGGGCCGGAGCCGTAAGCAGGACGTGCTGGCCGGGCTGACGCCCCGTGAGCGCGAGGTCCTCGGCCTGATGGCGGAGGGGCGGACCAACTCCGCGGTGGCGAAACAGCTGGTCGTGAGCGATGGCGCGGTGGAGAAGCACGTCAGCAACATCTTCCAGAAACTCGGGCTGTCCCCCAGTGACGGCGACCACCGGCGGGTGCTGGCCGTGCTGACGTATCTGAATTCCTGACGGTTCCCGCTGAATTCCCGGCGGTTCTGACGCCACGTCCGGCCGCCGGGACCGGACCGCGCGCGACTCGCTCCACACACTCTCCAGTGAGGGTCCGACGAGGATCCGGGTGGCTGATGAATCATGGCGGGACGGCGCCGGACAGGCGTCTCAAAATGCCGTCCAACTTATGATCCGCCAGAGGAAGGCGACCCTTACAGACGTAGGGTGGAGCCTGGGACCGCCGGCGGGCCGGATGGTTCCGAGCCACCGCGCCGAGGGAGGTCCAGTAAGTGACCAGCCAGGTCAGTAGCCCCGCCGAACAGGCCGATGAGGCCAGTGAGGCGCTCGTAGGGGGACAGCGTGCCCCCCAGTCCGCAACAGACAACGGTGACAAAGAGATCCGCCGTCTGGACCGGGTGATCATCCGTTTCGCGGGTGACTCCGGTGACGGTATGCAGCTCACGGGTGACCGGTTCACCTCGGAGACGGCTTCC
>NZ_JBVJMU010000024.1:0-103332 GCF_055584045.1 Streptomyces sp. NPDC104307 | reverse complement strand
TTCCCGGTCGAAGCGGGCCTCGCATTTTCGCTTTCCAGTTCTTCGCTTTCGCGTTTCCCTTTCCGGCGAGTCCGACTCTATCAGATCCTTTCGGGCCTGATTCCCAGTCAGTGGGGCTTGTCTTCCCGGCTGTTGGGCCGTTCCGACGAGTGAGACATTAGCGGAATCCGGGGCCTCGACGCTAATCGGGGTCACGTTCCTTCGAACGTGGATTCCTCATTTCGCGAATGCGCACGCGGAGACAGGCGACAGCTGTCGCTCGCTCGTTGTGGTTACTGCGGAATGGCTGTCCGGGGACCGACCGGGGTCGGCGCTCACGTCGGACAACTCGGAGCACACTACGGATGCGATGCGGGCGTGTCAACCCCGGTCCCCGGCGGGGTGCGGTGGAAGGCGAGCCGGTAGTCGCGGGGGCTGGTGGCCAGGTGGGTCGCGAAGTGCTGGCGCATGGTGATCTCGCTGCCGAAGCCCGTGCGGCGGGCCACCTCGGGGAGGGGCAGATCGGTGCGCTCCAGCAGCTTCTGAGCTGCCGCGATGCGCTGGGTGATCAGCAAGCGCAGCGGTGTCGTGCCGGTGGTCGCCTGGAAGTGACGGGCGAAGGAGCGCGGGGACATACCGGCGCGGTCGGCGAGCTCCGCCACCGTGTGCGGTTCGGCCAGATGGGTCAGAGCGAATGCGCGTACGGCCGCGAGGGTGTCCGCGTCGCGGTCCGTGTGCGGGGTCGGGTGCTCGATGAACTGTGCCTGGGTTCCGGTGCGGAACGGGGCGGTGACCATCGAACGGGCGATCGTCGCCGCGGTCTCTGCGCCGTGGACCGTACGGACGAGGTGGAGGCAGAGGTCGATGCCGGCCGCGGTGCCCGCCGAGGTCCAGAGGTTGTCGTCGTGGACGAAGAGAGCGTCGGGTACGACGGTGACGCCGGGGTGGCGGGTGCGCAGGAGCTCTGTGAGGTTCCAGTGGGTGACCGCTCGTCGGCCGTCGAGCAGGCCGGCTTGGGCGAGGGTGAAGGCGCCTCCGCAGAGCGCGGCGATCGGTGTGCCGCGGGTATGGGCGCGGCGCAGGGCTTCGAGGACCGGTTCGGGCGCCGGCGTCACATGGTCGTCCAGCCCCGGGACGACGATCAGGTCGGCTCGGGCCAGCCAGCTCAGCGTGCGGTCGGGGGTGAGGGAGAGTCCGCCGCGCAGCGGAATGGGTGTGGTGGCGGCCGCGGTGCGGCGCAGGTCGAACGGCGGCACCCCTCGGTCCGTCCGGTCCACGCCCCAGACCTCCGTGATGACCGAGGCGTCGAACGCGCGGATGCCCGGGAAGGAGACGAGGGCGATCCGGGTGACGGCGGCAGGGGTGGAGGCGGCGGTCATGCTGGCAGTAAAGCATCGGTCGATGGCTTTGTGACCTCTGGGCCGTCGGGAGGGCGCGCGGAAGCATAGGGGCCATGGAGATCGCGGAGAACGCAGCGCTGGTAGTGGTGGACGTGCAGGAGGGCTTCGAGGAGGAGGCGTACTGGGGGCCGCGGAACAATCCGGCTGCGGACGAGAACATCGCCGGGCTGATCGATGCCTGGCAGGCGAGCGGGCGGCCGGTCGTCTTCGTACGGCATGACTCGCCCAAGCCGGATTCGCCGTTGCGGGTGGGATATCCGGGCAACGCCTTCAAGTCGTACGTGGAGGAACGGCGGGGCAAGGGAGACGGGCCCGAGCTGTTTCTGACGAAGAGCGTGAACTCGGCGTTCTACGGGACACCGGATCTGGCGGACTGGCTGCGCGAGGGCGGGGTGCGGCAGATCGTGGTGGCCGGTATCCAGACCAACATGTGCGCGGAGACGACGGCCCGGATGGCGGGGAACCTCGGGTACGAGGTGTTCTTCGCGTTCGACGCGACGTACACCTTCGACGGGACCGGCCCGTTCGGCTGGACGATGAGCGCCGAGGAACTGGCGCGGGCCACCGCCGTGACGCTGCACGGCGGTGGGTTCGCGAAGGTGGTGCGCAGTGCGGAGCTGATCGCCGCCGCAGGGTAGGGCCTTGGGTCAGCCGTTGCCGGAGGCGAGTTCGCGGCTGCGGTCGCGGGCGGCTTCGAGGGCGGCGATGAGGGCGGCGCGTACGCCGTGGTTCTCCAGCTCGCGGATGGCGCTGATCGTGGTGCCGGCCGGGCTGGTGACGGCCTCGCGGAGCTTGACCGGGTGCTCGCCGCTGTCCCGGAGCATCACGGCGGCGCCGATGGCGGCCTGGACGATCAGGTCGGCGGCCTGGGCGCGGGGCAGGCCGAGCAGGATTCCGGCGTCCGTCATCGCCTCGACGAGGAAGTAGAAGTACGCCGGGCCGGAGCCGGAGAGCGCGGTGGCCGCGTCCTGCTGGGACTCCGGGACGCGCAGCGTCTTGCCGACCCCGCCGAAGATCGCCTCGGCGGTGGCGAGGTGGGCGCCGGTGGCGTGGCTGCCCGCGGAGATGACGGACATGCCCTCGTCGACCAGGACGGGGGTGTTCGGCATGACCCGGACGACTGGGGTGCCCTCGGTGAGGCGGTCCTCGATGAAGGCGGTCGTGATGCCGGCCGCGGCGCTGATGACCAGGCGCTCCGCGGTGACATGGGCGGCGAGCTCGTCGAGGAGGCGGCCCATGTCCTGGGGCTTGGCCGCGAGGATCAGGATGTCGGCGCGTGCGGCGGCCTCCGCGTTGCTGACGGAGTCGACCCCGTAACGGTTGCGGAGCTCCTCCGCGCGCTCGGAGCGGCGGGTGGTGACGAGCAGGTCTGCCGGGCGCCACCCGGCCCGGATCATGCCGCTGAGCAGGGCCTCGCCGATCTTGCCGGTGCCGAGGACTGCGACTGTCTGGGTCATGCGGTTTCACCCTCCGGGCGGTGCCGACCGTGCCGGCTGTTCTCGGTACTCGTGCCCGCCATCCTCGCACCGGCCCGTCAGGTGGTGCGGCGGCGGAGGGTGGCCGCGCCGAGGGCGAGGACGAGGAGGGCGCAGCCCGCCACGATCGCGATGTCGCGGACGAAGTCGCCGGTGACGTCCGGGTGGTGGAGGACCTCGTTCATGCCGTCCACGGCGTACGACATGGGCAGCACGTTCGAGATCGCTTCGAGGACGGGTGCCATCCGGTCCCTGGCGATGAACAGTCCGCAGAGCAGGAGCTGCGGGAAGATCACGGCCGGCATGAACTGGACGGCCTGGAACTCGGAGGCCGCGAAGGCCGAGACGAACAGGCCCAGCGCCGTGCCGAGCAGGGCGTCGAGCACGGCGACCAGGAGCAGCAGCCACGGGGACCCGGTGACGTCGAGGCCGAGCACCCACACCGAGAGGCCGGTGGCCAGGAGCGACTGGACCACGGCGACGGCGCCGAAGGCGAGGGCGTAGCCGGCGATCAGGTCGCCCTTGCCGAGCGGCATCGCGAGGAGGCGCTCCAGGGTGCCGGAGGTGCGCTCGCGCAGGGTGGCGATCGAGGTCACCAGGAACATTGTGATCAGCGGGAAGATGCCGAGCAGCGAGGCGCCGATGGAGTCGAAGGTGCGCGGGCTGCCGTCGAAGACGTACCGCAGCAGCGTGATCATGACGACCGGGATCAGCAGGAGCAGTCCGATGGTGCGGGGGTCGTGGGCCAGCTGGCGCAGGACGCGGGCGGCGGTGGCCAGGGTGCGGGCCGCGCTGAGGGGTGAGGTGGTGGTCGTGCTCATCGGGCGTTCTCCTGACGGGTGGCGGCCGCGTCGACCAGGTGGAGGAAGGCCTCTTCGACGGTCTCGGTGCGGGCGGCTGTGCGCAGCGCCTCCGGGGTGTCGTCGGCGAGGATCTCGCCCTCGCGCATCAGGAGGAGGCGGTGGCAGCGCTCGGCCTCGTCCATGACGTGGGAGGAGACGAGGAGGGTGGCGCCCCGGTCGGCGGCGAGGCGGTGGAAGAGGCTCCACAGATCGCGCCGGAGCACCGGGTCCAGGCCGACGGTGGGTTCGTCGAGGACGAGGAGTTCGGGGGTGCCGAGCAGGGCGACGGCGAGGGAGACGCGGGTGCGCTGGCCGCCGGAGAGGGTGCCGGCGAGGGCGGTGGCGTGGCTGGTCAGGTCGACCTCCGTGATGGCCCGGGTGACGGCTTCGCGGCGGGCGTCGCGGTGCCGGCGGCCCGGCTGCAGGATCGCCGCGAAGTAATCGAGGTTCTGCCGGACGGTGAGGTCGGTGTAGACGGACGGCGCCTGGGTGACGTACCCGATCCGTGGCCGCAGACCGGCGTGGCCGGCCGGGCTGCCCAGGACGTCGAGGGTGCCGGTGACCTTGGCCTGGGTGCCGACGACGGCTCGCATCAGGGTGGATTTGCCGCAGCCGGAGGGGCCGAGGAGTCCGGTGATCCTGCCGGTTTCGACGGTGAAGCCGAGGCCTTTGAGGACGGTGCGGTTGCCCCGTACGACCGTGAGGCCGCGGGCCTCGATGGCGACACCCGAAGAATTCATCATGTGATGAATTTTGTCGCGGTGGCGTCCTCTCGTCAAGGGCCTGCGGTCTCCGCGCCCGCCGGTTCAGCGGATGGTCACGCTCAGCTCGACGACGTACGTCTCCTCCACCACGCCGTCCGGGAAGTGCCGTGCGAGGTGTTCGCGCTCCTCGGAGAGGAAGCGCCGGGCGGGCTCGTCGCCGAGGACCAGGAACGCGGAGTGGCTGCCGAGGTTGGCGAGGTGGGTGTCCAGGGGGACGCGCCGGGTCCAGGGCACCCGGCGGTGTACGAACGTCAGCTCGGCCGGCAGGTCGCGGGCGGATGCGGGCGAGCCGTGGGCACCGGTGTTGGCCGCTGCGGGGCCGCCCGTCGTTGCGGGGGCGGCGAGCTCGGGCAGCTCGGCGGCGAAGAAGCTCAGCAGTCGCTCGCCCTGCTCCGCGATCCAGCCGACGTCGGGGTCGGCCACGTTCCACCACAGGGCCAGCGCGCCGCCCGGCCGCAGGACGCGCATGGCCTCGGGGGCGGCGCGGGCGGAGTCCGTCCAGTGCCAGGACTGGGCGTACGTGATCAGGTCCGCCGAGCCCGCGGCGAAGGGGAGGCTGTTGCCGTCGCCCCGTACCAGCGGGACGTCCGGCAGGGTCCTGCGTAGTTCCGCCGCCATCCCGGGGCCCGGTTCGACGGCGACGACGGCGGCGCCCCGGTCGCGTAGGCGGCGGGTCGAGATGCCGGTGCCGGCTCCGACGTCGAGGGCGCGGGCTCCTCGCAGCGGCCGGCCGGCGAGCTCCTCGACGGAGTCCAGGAGGGCGTCCGGGTAGCCGGGGCGGGCGGCACCGTACTGGGCGGCGGCGCGGTCGAACGACAGGGCGCGCGGGGGTGCCGGGCGGGAGCCGGGGTTCGGGGTTTCCGTAGTGGTCATGTACCCCATCGTGGCCCCGGCCACGATCCGCTGGACAGACCCCGCGGCGGCGCGCTACTCGCGGCGCGGCACTCGCGGCACGTTACTTGCGGCGGGCCTTCTTCGCCTTGGCCGTCTTGCGCGCCGCCGGGTTCCCGGTGCGGGCCGACCGGCGCTTCGCGTACCGGACCTGCGCCGCCTCGTACTCCGTACGCCGGAGCTTCTCGCCCGGGGCCTCGGAGAACGTACGGATGAAGTAGGCGAGCAGCCCGCCGATGAAGCCGATGGTCTTGAGGCCGCGCAGGTTGTCCTCGCGCGCGGGGTCGGCCGGGCGGCCGCTGAAGCCCTCCCACGTCTTGCGGAAGGCGATCGCACTGCAAATGGCGAACATCAGGACCACCAGCATGCCGACGAAGCTGCCGACGTCGGCGATCTCCAGACCCTGGTAGGCGAACCGCAGCACGAAGCAGGACGCGGCGGCCGCGGCGAGCGAACCGACGGCGACCCCGATGCGGCGCAGACCGTAGTGGCCGTCGTGGGCGACCCAGGTCGTGCCGAAGAAGCGGATGGGCTCGGGCTGCGGACCGGGGGCGGTCCCGGAGGCACCGGCGGGCGCCGTCGCGGACTCGGTCGTGCCGGGCGCGATGTCGTCGGGGGTCTCGCTGTTCTCGCTCACAGGATCGATTGTCCCAGGGCCGGGGCGGTGGCGTCGCGCCCGCTCCGGTCAAGGAACGGGCGCGGCGGCCGTCGCACGTCAGCCGCAGTGGCTCCACGGACTGGTGTACGCGTACGTACCGGCGGCCGTCTCGATCATGCCGCCCCACTTCACGCAGTGGCTGCCGGCGGCGAGCCGGACCGGGCCCGCGTACGAGGAGTACCTTCCCTGGTCCTTGACCTGCTCCTTGCCGTCCCCGTCGACGTCGAGCCAGGCGCCGGTGGTCAGCGCCTTGCCCTCGGTGGCGGCGGCGTGGAAGGTGACCACGCAGTTGAACTTGGTGCTCGCGTTGTAGAGCAGGTAGACGCGGGCCAGTTCGGCCGACGAGTCCTTGAACACGTGCGAGTCGATCTGGGTGTACCCCGATCCGCAGACGCCTGCCGGAGTGGCGGCGGCCGGCGCGGGTGCGATCGGCGTGGGTGCGGCCGACGCCGCACCGGCCGGGACAGCACCCAGTGCCGCGAGGGCGGTGACGGCTGACGCGATGACTACTGAGCTGCGTACGGAAGTGCGCATACTCCCCCAATCATGGTCATACATGGCAAGGGGGCGAGCTTACTGCGATCGACCGGTCACACGGAGTCGTTCTCGGGCCACGACGGGGCCGCACCCGCGACGGGATCGCACCCGCGTCCGGGCCGAAACGCGTCCGGCCCCTCGCGAGAGGGGCCGGACGGTGGAGCGGGGTGGTGCGTGCGGGTGTCAGCCGAGCTTGGAGACGTCGCGGACGGCGCCCCGGTCCGCGCTGGTCGCCATGGCCGCGTAGGCGCGCAGCGCCACCGAGACCTTGCGGTCGCGGTTCTTCGGCGCGTAGACGCCGTTCAGCGCCTCCCGGCGGGTGGCCAGCTCGTCCTCGGGGACCAGGAGCTCGATCGAGCGGTTCGGGATGTCGATCCGGATCCGGTCGCCGTCCTCGACGAGCGCGATGGTGCCGCCGGACGCCGCCTCCGGAGAGGCGTGGCCGATGGAGAGGCCCGACGTGCCGCCGGAGAAGCGGCCGTCGGTGACCAGCGCGCAGGTCTTGCCCAGGCCCCGGCCCTTGAGGAAGGAGGTCGGGTAGAGCATCTCCTGCATGCCGGGGCCGCCGCGCGGGCCCTCGTAACGGATGACGACGACGTCGCCGTGCTCGATCTCCTTGCGGAGGATCTTGTCGACGGCGTCCTCCTGCGACTCGCAGACGACCGCCGGGCCCTCGAAGGTCCAGATCGACTCGTCGACGCCGGCCGTCTTCACGACGCAGCCGTCCACCGCGAGGTTCCCCTTGAGGACCGCGAGGCCGCCGTCCTTGGAGTACGCGTGCGCCATGTCGCGGATGCAGCCGCCCGCCGCGTCCAGGTCGAGGGTGTCCCAGCGCTCGGACTGCGAGAAGGCGGTCGCGGACCGGACGCAGCCGGGGGCCGCGTGCCACAGCTCGACGGCCTCCGGCGACGGTGAGCCGCCCCGGATGTCCCAGTTCTTCAACCACTCGGCGAGGGTGTCGGAGTGCACGGAGTGCACGTCCTCGTTGAGCAGTCCGCCGCGGTGCAGCTCACCGAGGATGGCTGGGATGCCGCCGGCCCGGTGGATGTCCTCCATGTAGTACGTGCCGCCGGGCGCCACGTTGGGCGCGACCTTGGCGAGGCACGGGACCCGGCGCGAGACCTCGTTGATGTCGTCCAGCCCGTAGGGCAGGTGCGCCTCCTCCGCCGCGGCGAGCAGGTGCAGGATCGTGTTGGTCGAGCCGCCCATGGCGATGTCGAGCGCCATCGCGTTGTCGAACGCGGCGCGGGTGCCGATGGCGCGCGGCAGGACCGTCTCGTCGTCCTGCTCGTAGTAGCGCCTGGTGATCTCGACGACCGTGCGGCCGGCCTCCTCGTACAGCGCCTTGCGGGCGGTGTGCGTGGCGAGGACGGAGCCGTTGCCGGGGAGGGAGAGGCCGAGGACCTCGGTCAGGCAGTTCATCGAGTTGGCGGTGAACATGCCGGAACAGCTGCCGCAGGTGGGGCAGGCGTTCTCCTCGATGCGGAGCATGTCCTCGTCGGAGATGGACTCGTCGACCGCGTCGCTGATCGCGTTGACCAGGTCGAGCTTGCGGACCGTGCCGTCGACGAGGGTCGCCTTGCCGGCCTCCATCGGGCCGCCGGAGACGAAGACCGTGGGGATGTTGAGGCGCATCGCGGCCATCAGCATGCCGGGGGTGATCTTGTCGCAGTTCGAGATGCAGATCAGCGCGTCCGCGCAGTGCGCCTCGACCATGTACTCGACCGAGTCGGCGATCAGGTCGCGGGACGGGAGGCTGTAGAGCATCCCGGCGTGACCCATCGCGATGCCGTCGTCGACCGCGATGGTGTTGAACTCGCGGGGGACGGCGCCCGCGGCCAGGATCGCCTCGGAGACGATCCGGCCGACGGGGGCGAGGTGGGTGTGGCCCGGGACGAACTCCGTGAAGGAGTTGGCGACCGCGATGATCGGCTTGCCGATGTCCTCGCTCGCTACGCCCGAGGCGCGCATAAGGGCGCGCGCGCCCGCCATGTTGCGGCCGTGGGTGACAGTGCGGGACCTCAGCTGGGGCATCGTCTCTCGCTCCTTCGACAGAAAAGACTGATTTCCGAGCGTACGCCTGCGGGGCCAGGATCTGGACGGGGTGTCCGGAATCCGGGACCGGGATCCCGGGGTACGGGGGCGGAGCCCCCGGAACGGTCAGCTCTCGGTCAGGTAGCGCTGCAGCGTGGGGCCCACCATCGCGATGATCTTCTGCGGATCGGCGGAGGCCAGGGGTTCCGCCCGGATCACGTAGCGCAGTACCGCGATGCCCACCATGTGCGACGCGGCCAGCTCCGCGCGGAAGGTGGCGTCGGGGACGTCCAGCTGGTCGGCGATGCGGTCCAGCAGGTGCCGCAGTACGAAGACGCGCAGGACCTTCGCCGCCGCCTCGTGGGTCATCGCGGAACGCATGATCGCCAGCAGCGGGGCCCTGGACGCCGGGTTCTCCCACACTCCGATGAAGTAGCCGGCCAGCCGCTCCCCCAGGCCCTCCGTGCTGCTGCCGAGGATGTCCGGAATCACCAGGGCGGGTTCGAAGGAGAGCTCGATCGCGGCGGCGAACACCTCGTCCTTCGTACCGAAGTAGTGGTGGACCAGGGCCGCGTCCACGCCGGCCGCCTTCGCGATGCCCCGGACGGACGTCTTGTCGTAGCCGCGCTCGGAGAACTCGGTGCGGGCCGCCTCCAGGATGCGGGTGCGGGCGTCGGGGCCGGTCTTCGCCTCGGTGCGGGAGGGGCGGCCGCGGCGTCTGGGGGGCGGGGCCTGGCTCCCGTCGCCCTCGGTCACGGGCGCGGCGACGGGGCGGAGGAGGAGGCGAGGTGCAGCCGGGTGAAGGCCAGTGCCTCCGCCAGGTCCGCCTCGCGTTCCGCGGTGGACATCGCCCGGCGGGTGTTGACCTCGACGACGACATGGCCGCCGAAGCCGGTACGGGCCAGCCGCTCCAGGAGCTCGGCGCAGGGCTGGTCACCCCGGCCGGGCACCAGGTGCTCGTCCTTGCCGGAGCCCTTGCCGTCCGCGAGGTGGACGTGGGCCAGCCGGTCGCCCATCCGGTCGACCATGGCCATGCCGTCCGTGCGGGCGGTCGCGGTGTGCGAGAGGTCCACGGTGAAGTGCCGGTAGTCGTCGTTGGTGACGTCCCAGTCGGGGGCGTACGCGAGCATCTCGCGGTCCCGGTAGCGCCAGGGGTACATGTTCTCGACGGCGAACCGCACGTCCGTCTCGTCCGCCATCCGCCAGATCCCGGTGACGAAGTCACGCGCGTACTGCCGCTGCCAGCGGAACGGCGGGTGGACCACCACGGCCGAGGCGCCGAGCTTCTCCGCGGCGGCGCGGGCCCGCTGGAGCTTGACCCAGGGGTCGGTGGACCAGACGCGCTGGGTGATCAGCAGGCAGGGGGCGTGCACGGCCAGGATCGGCACCTGGTGGTAGTCGGAGAGCCGGCGCAGCGCCTCGATGTCCTGGCTGACGGGGTCGGTCCAGACCATGACCTCGACGCCGTCGTATCCCAGGCGCGCGGCGATCTCGAAGGCCGTCGCCGTCGACTCCGGATAGACGGAGGCCGTCGACAGGGCGACCTTCGCATCCGGGACGCGCACCACTGGTTCTGCCACGCAGACAGCGTACGGGCCCCGGTGCGCGGCGCCGAGGGAGCCCGGCTGAAAGTGAGAAGGGCCATGGCCGTTCCGCACCCGTCCGCCGCAGCCGTCAGGCCAGGGCCGCCGCGTCCCGCGTCGGGAGGTGGTCCAGGCGGCGCAGGATGACTCCCTCGCGCAGCGCCCAGGGGCAGATCTCCAGCTCCTCGACGCCCAGCAGGTCCATGGCCCCCTCCGCGACCAGGGCGCCCGCCAGCAGCTGGGCGGACCGGCCGTCGGAGACCCCGGGGAGGCTGCCGCGCTCCTCGGCCGTCATCGCGGCGAGCTTCGGCACCCACTCCTCCAGCGCCTTGCGGCTGAGGGTGCGCTGCACGTAGAGCCCCTCGGTGGAGCGGGCGGCGCCGGCGATCCTGGCGAGCTGCTTGAAGGTCTTGGAGGTGGCCACGACGTGGTCGGGGCGGCCGAAGCGGGTGAACTCCCCGACGCTGCGGGCGATGCTCGCCCGGACGTGCCGGCGCAGCGCCCGCACCTCCACCGGGTCCGGCGGATCGCCCCGCAGCCAGCCGGCCGTGAGCCGGCCGGCGCCGAGCGGCAGTGACACGGCGGCGTCCGGCTCCTCGTCGATGCCGTACGCGATCTCCAGCGAGCCCCCGCCGATGTCCAGGACCAGCAGCTTGCCCGCCGACCAGCCGAACCAGCGGCGGGCGGCGAGGAAGGTGAGCCGGGCCTCCTCCGCGCCGCTCAGGACGGTGAGGTCGATGCCGGTCTCGTCCCGCACCCGGGCCAGCACCGTGTCGGCGTTGCTCGCCTCCCGTACCGCAGAGGTGGCGAAGGCGAGCACGTCCTCGCAGCCCTTGTCCTCCGCCGCCTGGGCCGCGTCGGTGACCGTCGCCACCAGCCGGTCCACGCCGAGCGGGCCGATCGCGCCGTCCGCGTCCAGGAGCTCGGCCAGGCGCAGCTCCGCCTTGTGCGAGTGCGCGGGCAGCGGGCGGGCGCCGGGGTGCGCGTCGACCACCAGCAGATGAACCGTGTTCGACCCCACGTCGAGGACTCCGAGTCTCATATGCGGAACGCTACTGCCGCCCGCCGCCTTACTCTGGGCGCGTGCCAAAGACGAAAAAGGCGAAGCCGGACAAAGTAACGAAGAAGCAGAAGACGAAGCAGGAGATGCGGCAGGCGGAAGCAGAGCGGCCCGGCGGGCCGGACGAGACGGGGATCGACTTCGCGCGGGCCTGGGTGGAGTTCCCGGACCCCGCCGACGACGAGCAGGTCTTCCGCTGCGACCTGACCTGGCTGACGTCCAGGTGGACCTGCATCTTCGGCAGCGGCTGCCAGGGCATCCAGGCCGGTCGCGCGGACGACGGGTGCTGCACGCTGGGCGCCCACTTCTCGGACGAGGACGACGAGAAGCGGGTCGCGGAGAACGTGGCCCGGCTGACCCCGGAGCTGTGGCAGTTCCACGACGTGGGCACGGAGTCGGGCTGGGTGCAGACCGATGACGACGGGGAGCGCCAGACCCGGCGCTGGGAGGGTTCGTGCATCTTCCAGAACCGGCCCGGCTTCGCGGCCGGAGCCGGCTGCTCGCTGCACATCCTGGCGCTGCGGGAGGGCAAGGAGCCCCTGGAGACGAAGCCGGACGTGTGCTGGCAGCTGCCGGTCCGGCGTACGTACGACTGGATCGACCGGCCCGACGACACCCGGGTGCTCCAGGTGACGATCGGTGAGTACGACCGCAGGGGCTGGGGTCCCGGCGGCCATGACCTGCACTGGTGGTGCACGTCCGCGACCTCCGCGCACGGGGCCGGGGAGCCGGTGTACGTGTCCTACCGCCCCGAGCTGACCGAGCTGATGGGCAAGGAGGCGTACGACCGGCTGGCCGGGCTGTGCGAGGAGCGGCTCTCCTCGCTGCTGCCGATGGCACCGCACCCGGCCGATCCGGCGTAGTTCCTGCGGTTCGCGGCTTCCGGTTCGCGGCTTCCGGTTAGCGGCCTCCGGGGGCCGCGTTGGCGGGTGGTCGGTCAGTTCGCCGGGGGCGGGACGCTCGGGCTCTCTCCCGGGCCGGTCGGGTCCGGCGGGTCCGGGGACGGGCTGGGCTCGCCCGGGTCCGTCGGTGTCGTGGTGGGGTCCGTCGGGTCCGGCGTCGGATCCGTCGGGTCCGGTGTCGGCTCCGTGGGATCCGGTGAGGACGGTGACGGGTCCGACGGCACCGGGGGGCGCGGGTGGGCGGAGCGGCTCGGCTGCGGGGGGTTCGAGGGGTGCGGCCTGACGCCCGACGGGCGCCTCCCGCCGTCGCCGTGGATCGCGACGACAGAGCCCGACGGGGCGAGCGCGACCCGTGCCGTCCACCGCGAGGCCGGTTCGCGCCCGTGGTCGACGAGGACGCGGATCGTGACGCTGCCGCCCGCCGCGAGCTTCCCGGAGGAGCTGCTGAGGCGCAGCCAGGACGCGCCGGTGCGGGCCGACCAGGCGACCGGGCCGGCCTTCGACGCGGTCAGCGTGATCATCGTGGTGGAGCCGTAGGGGCGTGCCTCGACGGTGAGCCCGCCCGCGCGGTGGCGTCCCCCGTCATGGCCGGGGCGCGGGTCGGCGCTGATGACCTCGGCCGAGACGTCCGGGCGGCCTTCGTCGTCGGTGAAGCGGGAGCCGGACTCGGGGGTGGCGTTGCCGGCGTTCTCGTAGCGCCCGTACGGATCGCCGCTGCCGCTGCCGTCCGTCTCGGTCGCGGTGACCGAGGCCCCGTCGTGCCCCTCGCCGGTGAGCGGTGCGCCCCGGTAGGCGGACCACAGGGCGATCACCGGGGCGGCGACGACCGTGGCGACCACCGTCGTCGTCATGACCCTGGACCGCAGCCGGTCCCGGCGGGCGGCGTGGTCCTTGGGGTCCATCGGGAAGCCCGCCCGGTCGAACCGCGGAGTGGCGGACCGATTCTTCTGGTGCTTCTGGGCGTGGATCATCGCCACATAGGCGGACGGTCGCGGCGCCTCGACGACCGCGAGCGCGGCGGCCGGGGTGACGGCCGCGCCCGGCCACGGGCCCTCGGCATCGGCCCGCTCCGCGGTGCGACGGCAGCGGGGGCAGTCGTCCACATGACGTACGAGCTCGCGGCGCAGGGTGGCGGAGAGCAGCACGCGCCGGTCGCCGGTGAGCCGGCCCGCCGCGGGGCAGCCGCCCGACTCGACGACCGCGAGGGCGGCCCTGGTCCGCTCGACCTCGCAGGCGGCCGCGGCCAGGAGTTCCCTGGCGGCGGCGGTCTCCAGGCCGAGGACCGCGGCGACCGCGACCGGGGTGAGCCGGTGCCGTACCGCGAGCTCCAGCGCCTCCCGCTGTTCGGGGGTGGTGCCGGCGGCCTCGGGCCAGGCCAGCTGCGCCAGCTCCCGGCGGTGCGCCTCCGCGGCCGCGGGGCTCTCGGGGGCGGAGGCCAGGGCGGGGGCCGGGCCGGGGGCGTGGGCCAGGGCGGAGGCCGGGCCGGGGCCGTGGGCCGGGGTCGGGACGGGCTGTGGCAGCGCGGGCCGGGACGGTGCGGCCGGCGCCTTGGGGGTGTGGGCGGCCACGGGGAGCGTACGCCGTCCTGCACGCGCCCCCTGGACGGCCGGGGCGCGGCGGTTCCCCTTCACGGGCCCGGCCTTGCCGTGCTGCCGATGCGCCTGGCGGCCCTGCTTCTGCTCGGTGAGCCTGCGCAGGCACGTCCACCTGGCCAGCGCGTACAGCCAGGTTTTACGTTCCTCCTCGTCCGAGGGACACCGTCCGCCCTGCCGTTCCGCCAGCGCGAGGACACCGCCGAGCGCGTCGGTGGCGGCGTCGTGGTCGCAGAGCACGGAGAGGCAGTAGGTGAAGAGACCGTCGAGATGCGGCTCGTAACGGGCAGGCGGCTTCTTCGGTGAGGAGTGGGGCGCACGATGCTGCGTCCGGTGCGCGCCGGGGGTGCTCGCGGGTGTCTCCAGCCTGCTGCTCGTCACCTTGCGACCGTAGGCAGAACGGGGTCCGACCCTGGCGCCCCTTGGGTAGATTTAACCCTTTCGGGTGAGGGTATCGCGTAAAAGCGGACAGGATCGGGCGGGATTCCCGGTTCCCGGCGCCCCCGGACGGTGCGGAGAGGGGGCGTACGCCCGCGCGTGCACCCCTTCCCGCACCGCGCCGGACGGCACTGTCCGAGGCCACCTATACGGTGGCGCCATGGCCACCCGTACGAAATCCGCGAAGGACCGGCCGTCCTACCGCTGCACGGAATGCGGCTGGACGACCGCCAAGTGGCTCGGCCGCTGCCCCGAGTGCCAGGCGTGGGGCACGGTCGAGGAGTTCGGCGGCGCCCCCGCGGTACGGACCACCGCGGCCGGCCGCGTCTCCACCGCGGCGCTCCCGATCGGCCAGGTGGACAGCAGGCAGGCCACCGCCCGCTCGACCGGCGTCGGTGAGCTGGACCGGGTGCTGGGCGGCGGTCTGGTGCCCGGTGCCGTGGTGCTGCTGGCGGGCGAGCCGGGTGTGGGCAAGTCCACCCTGCTGCTGGACGTGGCGGCCAAGGCCGCGAGCGACGAGCACCGCACGCTCTACGTCACCGCCGAGGAGTCCGCCAGCCAGGTCCGGCTGCGGGCCGACCGGATCCGGGCGATCAACGACCATCTGTACCTGGCCGCGGAGACCGACCTCTCGGCGGTCCTCGGCCACCTGGACGCGGTCAAGCCGTCCCTGCTCGTCCTGGACTCCGTGCAGACCGTGGCCTCGCCCGAGATCGAGGGCGCGCCCGGCGGGATGGCACAGGTCCGCGAGGTCGCGGGGGCGCTCATCCGGGCCTCCAAGGAGCGCGGCATGGCCACCCTCCTGGTCGGCCACGTCACCAAGGACGGGGCCATCGCCGGGCCCCGGCTGCTGGAGCACCTGGTCGACGTGGTGCTGTCCTTCGAGGGCGACCGCCATGCCCGGCTCCGGCTCGTACGCGGCGTGAAGAACCGGTACGGGGCGACCGACGAGGTCGGCTGCTTCGAGCTCCACGACGAGGGCATCACCGGCCTCGCGGATCCGTCCGGCCTCTTCCTCACCCGGCGCGACGAACCCGTGCCCGGCACCTGCCTGACCGTCACGCTCGAAGGCAAGCGCCCCCTGGTCGCGGAGGTGCAGGCGCTCACGGTGGACTCGCAGATCCCTTCGCCCCGGCGCACCACCTCGGGTCTTGAGACGTCCAGGGTGTCGATGATGCTGGCCGTACTGGAGCAGCGCGGCCGGATCAGCGCGCTCGGCAAGCGGGACATCTACAGCGCGACGGTCGGCGGCGTGAAGCTCACCGAGCCCGCCGCGGACCTCGCGATCGCACTGGCCCTGGCCAGTGCGGCGAGTGACACACCGCTGCCCAAGAATCTTGTGGCGATCGGTGAGGTGGGGCTCGCGGGCGAGGTCAGACGGGTCACGGGGGTCCAGCGCAGACTGGCCGAGGCGCACCGGCTGGGCTTCACACACGCGCTGGTGCCGACCGATCCGGGGAAGGTCCCGGCCGGTATGAAGGTCACGGAAGTCGCCAACATGGGCGACGCGCTGAGAGTCCTCCCGCGCCGGTCTCGTACACAGGCCCCGCAGGAGGACGGCGCACGCCGGTAGACTTTGCCCTGGTCTCGCCCGTCCGTACGAACGGTACGAGGGACGTGGGGTGTTTCGTTCGGATCGTGCCCGATCCGGAGGAGGGGCCCCGAGGGCACCGCAAACCTGTGACCGGAGGAGTGCAGTGGCAGCCAGCGACCGGGCAGCATCGCCCGGAAAGTCCGGCCAAGGCACCGGTAACGAGGCGCTGATGCGCGCCTCGTTGAGTGCCGTCGCGCCCGGAATGGCCCTGCGGGACGGCCTGGAGCGCATTCTCCGTGGCAACACCGGCGGCCTGATCGTGCTCGGCATGGACAGGACGGTCGAGTCGATGTGCACCGGCGGCTTCGTGCTGGACGTGGAATTCACCGCGACCCGGCTGCGAGAGCTGGCCAAGCTCGACGGGGCGTTGATCCTCGACAAGGACATGACCAAGATCCTGCGCGCCGGCGTGCAGCTGGTCCCGGACGCCTCCATCCCCACGGAGGAGACCGGTACCCGCCACCGCACGGCGGACCGGGTCTCCCGGCAGTGCAGTTTCCCGGTGGTCTCGGTCTCGCAGTCGATGCACCTCATCGCGCTGTACGTGCACGGGCAGCGCCGGGTCCTGGAGGAGTCCGCCGCGATCCTCTCGCGCGCCAACCAGGCCCTCGCCACCCTGGAGCGTTACAAGCTCCGGCTCGACGAGGTGGCCGGCACGCTCTCCGCCCTGGAGATCGAGGACCTGGTGACCGTCCGGGACGTGACGGCCGTCGCGCAGCGCCTTGAGATGGTGCGCCGGATCGCGACCGAGATCGCCGAGTACGTGGTGGAGCTGGGCACCGACGGCCGGCTCCTCTCGCTCCAGCTCGACGAGTTGATCGCGGGCGTGGAGCCGGAGCGCGAGCTGGTCGTGCGCGACTACGTGCCGGAGCCGACCGCCAAGCGGTCGCGCACGGTGGCGGAGGCGCTCACCGAGCTGGACGCGCTGTCCCACACCGAGCTGCTCGAACTGCCCGTCGTGGCGCGGGCCCTGGGTTAC
This sequence comes from Streptomyces sp. NPDC104307, assembly GCF_055584045.1. Classification (NCBI taxonomy): domain Bacteria; kingdom Bacillati; phylum Actinomycetota; class Actinomycetes; order Kitasatosporales; family Streptomycetaceae; genus Streptomyces; species Streptomyces sp. NPDC104307. The sequence continues at coordinate 86,604 of NZ_JBVJMU010000024.1, read as the reverse complement.
AGCGGCTCTCCGGAGACGCTGGACTCCGCGGTCTCGCCGCGCGGTTTCCGGCTGCTGGCGAAGGTGCCGAGGCTGCCCGGGGCGATCATCGACCGGCTGGTGGAGCACTTCGGCGGTCTGCAGAAGCTGCTCGCGGCGAGCGTGGACGATCTCCAGACGGTGGACGGGGTCGGGGAGGCGCGGGCGCGCAGTGTGCGCGAGGGCCTGTCGCGGCTGGCCGAGTCGTCGATCCTCGAACGGTACGTGTAGCGGTACGCATCACGGATGAGGGGCGGGGGGGCGTACGCCCCCCCCGCCCCTCATCCGTGAGTCCTTCGGCGGGTCAGTCCTTCGCGAGGACGAACGAGGCGCGCTGCACGGGCTCGCCCGGCGCCTTGGCCTCGACCAGGTACGTACCGGGCCCGGCGTTCCCCGGCGGCGGCGTCACGCACTTCGGGGCGCTCTTGGCGCGGTTCCACTCCACGGTGTGGACGACGGTCGCGCCCGCCGGGACCTTCAGCAGCACGGCGGTCGCGTTGCGCGGGCAGTCCTTGGAGGACCACACCTCGTTGTCGTCGCCGCCCGCCTCGGTGATGGTGAGCACCGTGCTCTTCGGCCCGAGGTCGGCCTTGCAGTCGGTGGCGGAGGTGTTCTTGGCGATCAGCCGGAACTTCGGCTTCTCGCCGGGCGCGTAACTCACGTCGCTCTTGAGCGTCAACTGCAGTGCGCCGGCGGTGCAGTCGGGGACGGCGGAGCCGGCCGGTAGCCGCTGTCCGGCGGTCGTGCCGCCGGAGCCGGAATCCGAACCGCTGCCGGAGCTGCCGTCGGAACCGGAACCGGCGCTGCCCGAGCCGCCGTTGCCGGAGCCGTCGGAGCCGCCCGAGCCGCCGGAACCGGAGCCTGAACCTCCGTTGCCGCCGCCGTCGTCCCCGCCGGAGCCGCCCGACTCATCGCGCCCGCCCGGCTGTTCGCTGATCGCGGGGCCGGATCCGGAGGGCCCTGGCGTGATCGCGTCGGTGGGACCGGAGCCGGGGGCCCTGGAGTCGTCGTGGTCCCCGTTGCCGCCACGGGAGGTGACGGCCCATACGACCAGCAACGCGAGCAGCGCGATCAGCGTCGCCGCGACTGCCCTCCGTCGCCAGTAAATGGTGGAGGGAAGCGGCCCGATCGGATTACGCAAAGATCCCACAGCGCAAACTGTACGAGAGATCCGCCCCAACTCCCGCCCCACCCGCCGCCCCGATCCCAAGTTTTGCGGATCATCATCCCGGGAGGACGTATCCGCAACCCGGGATGCCCGCCGTGCGGCCACTTGCCGCAACCGGGTCCGGGGGGTGCGGCCAGTTGCCGGACCGGAGGTCAGGCGGCGCGGGGACAGACGGGTGGCCCTATCACTCCAAGGGCTCTTATGAGGGGCGACACCCCCGTGCACCCGTCCGTCGTCTGCCCTTCCGTGCCAGGATCGGAGGTGCGATGACTGCCACCACAGCGACACAGACGCCCCCCGCATCCCTCCACACCCCCGTCATCGGGTGGTTCGACCAGCACGCCCGCGATCTGCCCTGGCGCCGCCCCGAAGCGGGCGCCTGGGGTGTGATGGTGAGCGAGTTCATGCTGCAGCAGACCCCCGTCAACCGGGTCCTCCCGGTCTACGAACAGTGGCTGGCCCGCTGGCCGCGCCCCGCCGACCTCGCCGCCGACCCTCCCGGCGAGGCGGTCCGCGCCTGGGGCCGGCTCGGCTACCCCCGGCGAGCGCTGCGGCTGCACGGGGCCGCCCAGGCAATAACGGAACGGCACGGCGGCGACGTACCGAGCGAGCACGCCCAGCTGCTCGCGCTGCCCGGGATCGGTGAGTACACGGCGGCGGCCGTGGCCTCGTTCGCCTACCGGCAGCGGCACGCCGTCCTCGACACGAACGTCCGCCGGGTCTTCGCACGGGCGGCGACCGGCATCCAGTACCCGCCGAACGCGACCACCGCCGCCGAGCGCAAGCTCGCCCGCGCGCTGCTGCCCGAGGAGGACGAGCGGGCGGCGCGGTGGGCCGCCGCGACGATGGAGCTCGGCGCCCTCGTCTGCACCGCGAAGAACGAGGACTGCACGCGCTGCCCGATCGCGGAGCAGTGCGCCTGGCGGCTGGCCGGGAAGCCCGCGCACCAGGGGCCGCCGCGCCGCGGCCAGACGTACGCCGGTACCGACCGGCAGGTGCGCGGCCGGCTCCTCGCCGTGCTGCGCGAGGCGGTGACACCGGTACCGCAGTCGGCGCTGGACGCCGTGTGGGACGAACCGGTGCAGCGGGCCCGCGCCCTGGACGGGCTGGTCGCCGACGGACTGGTGGAACCGCTGGCCGGCGCCCAGTACCGGCTGCCGCTGACCTGACGGCCGGGCGGGGCTCGTCCTCGCCCGGACCGGGGTCTCTTCGCCCCACTCCTCCCGTGCTGTTACACAACCGATGGGCAGCCGTGCGTCGGCGTATGGCTGCTCCGCACAGCCTCGTGACAACCGCTCCGTAGCGTCACCGACGTCAGCCCGACGACTGAGCGGCTGGCAGCGGTACTACGGGGATCCACGGGGATGGAGGCGGTTGTTATGGCGCAGGGCGAGGTGCTCGGATTCGAGGAGTACGTGCGTACCCGGCAGGATGCGCTGCTGCGCAGCGCACGCCGGCTGGTCCCCGACCCCGTGGACGCGCAGGACCTGCTGCAGACCGCCCTGGCGCGTACCTACCGCCGCTGGGACGGCATCGCCGACAAGTCCCTCGCCGACGCCTATCTGCGCCGCGTCATGATCAACACCCGCACCGAGTGGTGGCGCGCCCGCCGGCTGGACGAGGTCCCCACCGAGCAGCTCCCCGACGCCAGCATCGAGGACGGCACCGAGCAGCGCGCCGACCGCGCCCTGCTGATGGACGTCCTGGGCGTGCTGGCTCCCAAGCAGCGCAGCGTCGTCGTCCTGCGACACTGGGAGCAGATGAGCACGGAGGAGACGGCCGCGGCGCTCGGCATGTCGGCCGGTACGGTGAAGAGCACCCTGCACCGTGCCCTGGCGCGGCTGCGCCAGGAGCTGGAGAGCAGGGAAGAGGCGGCCAGGGAGGCCCGGATCCGCGAGGACCGGGAGCAGCGGCCGGCCGCCCGTGCCGCGTCGGCCACCGCTCCGGTACGGACCCGGAGCGCGGCGCAGGGGATCGGGCGTCATGACGAGCGGGGGCGGGAGCGGTGCGCGGCCTGACAGGCAGCGGTGACGGCGGCGGCGCGAGCGACGACGCGGTCACCGACGGGGGAAGCGGCGACAAAAGCGGAAGCGGCGGCAGAGCCGGCGGCGGGCGCGGACGGCGGCTGACCGGATGGGCGGCGAGCAGTACGGCTCTGGCCGGGCTCGCCGTCTTCGGGCTGTTCGCCGTCAGCTGTTCCACCGGTGGTACCGGCACCCGCGACGAGGGCCCGGCGGGCACCCAGCCGGTCGTGCGGATCACGCCGACCGTCACGGCTCCGTCCAGGGCGAGGCCGACCCCGCGGGTCGACGCCGTCGCCCTGCTCAAGGCGGACACGAAGGTGAGCGAACGGGTCCGGACGGATCTGAAGCCCTGCACCGGTGACGAGTACCCGGTGGACACCTCGTACGGGAAGCTGACCGGCGGCCCCGGCGCCGACGTGGTCGTGAACGTGATGACCTGCGGCGATTCGGTGGGCGTCGGCACCTATGTGTACCGGCCCCGCGCCGACGGCACGTACGAGAACGTGTTCACGACCGAGCAGCCGGCGGTCTACGGGACCATCGACCGCGGTGATCTGGTGGTGACGACCCAGGTCTACGGGAAGAAGGACGCGGTCGCATATCCCTCGGGCGAGGAAGTGATCACGTACCACTGGGCGAACACCCGGTTCAGCGAGACGGACCGGGTGCACAACGACTTCAACCGAGCCGTCGGCGCCGGGGATGGGGACTTCCCGGAGCCCACGGAACCGACGAAGAACTGAGAGCTTTCCGATGGCCGAGACCCATGTCCTGTTCGTCGAGGACGACGACGTCATCCGCGAGGCCACCCAGCTGGCGCTGGAGCGGGACGGCTTCGTGGTCACCGCGATGCCCGACGGACTCCGGGGCCTGGAGGCGTTCCGGGCGGACCGGCCCGACATCGCGCTGCTCGACGTGATGGTGCCCGGACTGGACGGGGTGAGCCTGTGCCGCCGGATCCGGGACGAGTCGACGGTTCCCGTGATCATGCTCTCCGCCCGTGCCGACTCGATCGACGTGGTGCTCGGTCTGGAGGCCGGGGCCGACGACTACGTCACCAAGCCCTTCGACGGCGCGGTGCTGGTCGCCCGGATCCGCGCCGTGCTGCGCCGCTTCGGCCACGCCTCGGGCAGCGGACTGGGCAGCACCGCCGGTACGGAGGACGGGCCGGAGGGCGGGGTGCTGGTCTTCGGTGACCTGGAGGTCGACACCGAGGGCATGGAAGTACGCAGGAGCGGCGAGCAGGTGGGTCTGACGCCGACCGAGATGCGGCTGCTGCTGGAGTTCTCGTCCGCGCCCGGCACGGTGCTCTCCCGCGACAAGCTGCTGGAGCGGGTCTGGGACTACGGCTGGGGCGGCGACACCCGGGTCGTGGACGTCCATGTGCAGCGGCTGCGCACGAAGATCGGCCAGGACCGGATCGAGACGGTCCGCGGCTTCGGCTACAAGCTCAGGGCATGAGGCGGCCGTCCCTGCGGACGAGTGTCCGCTGGAAGATCAGCATCGCGATCGCCGCGGTCGGCGCGCTGATCGCGGTCGCGCTGAGCCTGGTCGTGCACAACGCGGCCCGGGTCTCGATGCTGGAGAACGCCCGTGAGGTCCAGCTGGAGCGGCTGACCTACGCGCAGCTGCTCTACGAGGCGAAGAAGACGAAGAAGGCCGACCCCCGGTTCGGCGCGAAGATCAACGATCCGACGATGCCGCGGAGCCTGCGCGAGGAGACCCGGAAGAACCGGCGTGCCACCCATGTGGAGGACGGCGGCGGGGTGCCGGACGTGTGGGCGGCCGTGCCGCTGCCCAACGGTGACGTGCTCTCGCTGCACACCCGGTTCGCGGACCGCTCCACCACGATCATGGGCGATCTGGACCGGGCCCTGATCATCGGCTCGGTCTCCGTGGTCTTCGGCGGCTGCGCGCTGGGGGTGCTGATCGGCGGCCAGCTGTCGCGCCGGCTGCGCAAGGCGGCGACGGCGGCCGGGAAGGTCGCGCAGGGCAATACGGAGGTCCGGGTCCGGGATGCCGTCGGCGGTGTCGTGCGGGACGAGACCGATGAGCTGGCCGGTGCGGTGGACGCGCTGACGGACGCGCTGAACGAGCGGATCGAGGCGGAGCGCCGGGTCACCGCGGACATCGCGCACGAGCTGCGCACCCCGGTGACGGGGCTCCTGACGGCGGCCGAGCTGCTGCCGCCCGGCCGCCCGACGGAGCTGGTGCGGGACCGGGCGCAGGCGATGCGCACCCTGGTCGAGGACGTGCTGGAGGTGGCCCGGCTGGACAGCGCCTCCGAGCGGGCCGAGCTCCAGGAGATCGCGCTGGGGGACTTCGTGAGCCGCCGGATCGCGCTGCTGGACCCGGATGTGCGGGTCCAGGTGGTCCACGAGTCGTGGGTCAGCACCGATCCGCGCCGCCTTGAGCGGATCCTGGGCAATCTGCTGGGCAACGCCGCCAAGCACGGCTCCACCCCGGTGGAGGTCACGGTCGAGGGCCGGGTGGTCCGGATCCGCGATCACGGGGCGGGGTTCCCGGCGGCGCTGCTGCGGGAGGGGCCGAGCCGGTTCCGTACCGGGTCGACCGACCGGGCGGGCCACGGGCACGGTCTCGGGCTGACGATCGCGGCCGGTCAGGCGCGGGTGCTCGGCGCCCGGCTGACCTTCCGCAACGCCGCCCCGGAGGGCGCGGCCCCGGGTGTGGGCGGGGCGATCGCCGTGCTGTGGCTGCCCGAGCACGCGCCGACGGACACCGGGAGCTACCCGATGCTCCAGTTCGCCGAGCAGCGCGGGCCCCGCTCGAACGGCAGGACGGCCGCGGGCAGCGGCAAGGACCCCGGCAACGGGGCCTCGGAGAGCTGATCGGGACGCTCCGGAGCCCGGCCGGCCCCGGTAACGGGAAGGCCCCCGGGGCGCACGCGGCAATCGCGCGCGCCCCGGGGGCCTCTCCGTGCGGCCGCACCCTTACGGCCGCACCACTACGGCTACACCATGCTCTCGGCCGGGTCCGGGGCCGCGCCGCGCAGCGGGACCTCCTTGACGAAGAGCGCCGCCACCAGGGCGACCAGTCCGACGCAGGCGCCCACCAGGAAGGCGATGTGCGTACCGGACGACACCGCGAACTCGTACGCCTCGCGCACCGGCACCGGCAGCTTCGCCAGGCTCGCCGCGTCCAGCTGGGCGGAGTGCGCGGTGGCTCCCCCGCCGCCGCGGGCGGCCATCTCGTCCTGCACCCGGCCGGTGAACAGGGCGCCCATGATCGCGACGCCGAAGGAGCTGCCGAGCGTACGGAACAGGGTGGTGGCGGACGAGGCGACGCCCATGTCCTTGAGCTCGACGCTGTTCTGCGCGACGAGCATCGTGATCTGCATCAGGAAGCCCATGCCGGCGCCGAGCACCGCCATGTAGATGCCCGAGGTGAGACGGGTGGTGCCGGTGTCCATCGTGGAGAGCAGGAAGAGTCCGGCCACCATCAGGATCGAGCCCATGATCGGGAAGATCTTGTACCGGCCGCTGCTGGTGGTGACGCGCCCGGCGATCAGCGAGACGACCATCATCGAGAGCAGCATCGGCAGCAGCAGGAGTCCGGAGTTGGTCGCGGACGCGCCCTGGACCGACTGCTGGAACAGCGGCAGGAACAGCACCGCGCCGAACATCACGAAGCCGGCCATGAAGCCGACCACGGACATCAGCGTGAAGTTCAGGTTGCGGAAGATGTGCAGCGGGATGATCGGCTCCGCGGCCTTCGTCTCGACGAAGACGAAGCCGGCCAGCGAGGCGACACCGATCGCGATGAGTTCCATGATCACGGCGGAGTTCCAGTCGTACTCCGAGCCGCCCCAGGTGGTCACCAGCACGATCGCGGTGATGCCGACCGTCAGCAGCCCGGCACCGAGGTAGTCGACCTTCGCCTTCCTCTTCTCCCGCTTGGGGAGGTGCAGTACGGCGGTGACCATGGCCAGGGCGACGATGCCCAGCGGGATGTTGATGTAGAAGGCCCAGCGCCAGCCGAGGTGGTCGGTGATGGTGCCGCCGACCAGCGGCCCTCCGATCATCGCGATCGCCATGACACCGGCCATCAGGCCCTGGTACTTGCCGCGCTCGCGGGGCGGCACCAGGTCACCGATGATCGCCATGACGCCGACCATCAGACCGCCGGCGCCGAGCCCCTGGATCGCGCGGAAGCCGATCAGCTGGCCCATGTCCTGGGACATGCCGCTGAGGACCGAGCCGATCAGGAAGATCACGATGGACGTGAGGAACATGCCCTTGCGTCCGTACATGTCGCCGAGCTTGCCCCAGATGGGCGTGGAGGCAGCGGTGGCAAGGGTGTACGCGGTCACCACCCAGGACAGGTGTTCCAGTCCTCCGAGGTCTCCGACGATCGTCGGCATCGCGGTGCCGACGATGAGGTTGTCGAGCATGGCCAGCAGCATGGCGATCAGCAGGGCGACGATCACCACCCGGACGCTGCGCTGCTGCGGCTCGCTCTTCGGCGCGCGTTTCGGCTTGCCGCCGGCCGCCTTCCCGTCCGTCGCCGTCTTCAGGTCCGACATCTTCCCCAACTCCCCTGATCCCCTGCTCACCGGGCCCTTACTTGCCGCCCGGCTAGTTGACTACACTGGGGGAAAGTACCCCCGCAACTAGCCGGGCGTCAAGTAAGTTAAGTATGGGGAGCACCATGAGCAGCACGACGCAGCCGCGCCGGGGCAATACCCGCCAGCGCATCCAGGACGTCGCTCTGGAACTCTTCGCCGAGCAGGGCTACGAGAAGACCTCCCTGCGGGAGATCTCCGAGAAGCTGGACGTCACCAAGGCCGCCCTCTACTACCACTTCAAAACCAAGGAGGACATCCTCGTCGGCATCTTCGAGGACCTCAACCGGCCCATCGAGGAACTGATCGCCTGGGGCCGGGAGCAGCCGCGCACCCTGGAGACGAAGAAGGAGATCCTCGCCCGCTACAGCGAAGCGCTGACCACCTCCGCCCCGCTCTTCCGCTTCATGCAGGAGAACCAGGCGACCGTGCGCGAGCTGAGCATCGGCAGGACGATCAAGGGCCGGGTCCTGGCACTCGTCGACCTGATCAAGGACCCCGAGGCGCCGATGGTCGACCAGGTGCGGTGCTTCAGCGCGCTCTTCACGATGCACGCCGGCATGTTCGCGCTCATGGACGCCGACGGCGACCCCGAGGACAAGCGCAAGGCCGTCCTGGAGGTCGCCGTCGATCTGGTCGCCCAGGCGCACGACCCGGGTGCCGCGAGGTAGCGGACCGGGCCGGTGCGGGTCAGACGTTGATGCCCACCTTGTGCAGGTAGTTGACCGGGTTGATCGCGGAACCGTAGTTCGCGGTGTTCCGGATCTCGAAGTGCAGGTGCGGGCCGCTGGAGTTGCCGGTGTTGCCGGACAGGGCGATCTTCTGCCCCTTCTTCACGTGCTGGCCGATGTGCACGTCGATCTTCGACAGGTGCGCGTACTGCGAGTACCGGCCGTTGCTGTGCTTGATCACGATGGCGTTGCCGTACGCGGGGCCGTCGCCGCCGCCGTTCGGACCGGCCTTCACGATGGTGCCGGTGTGCGCGGCCTCGACCTTGGTGCCGATCGGCACGGCGAAGTCCTGGCCGGAGTGCTTGTGCGCCCAGCGGCTGCCGTCGTTGCCGAAGCTCGCGCTCAGCTCGTAGTGGTGGACCGGGGTCTCCCAGCGAAGCTTCTTGGCGGCCTTCTTGGCCGCCTTCTTCTTGGCCTCGGCCTTCTTCTTCGCCGCCGCGGCCTTCTTCTTCGCAGCGTCGGCCTTCTTCTCGGCCGTGTGCTTGGCCGCCTTGCCCTGCGCGGCCGCCTGCTCGGCGACCGAGTCGGCCGTGGTGGTGCTCGCCGGGCTCGCGGTGTGGGGGGTGCCCGTCGTGCCGGCCGCGAACGCAGCGCCCGCACCGAGAACCATCGACGTACCCAGACCGGCCGCCACCACGGCGCCGCGCACACGGGAGGCGGACGGGCGGTGGGAGTGCTTGAACGTAACGCGCTTCGACATAAGCGGAAAACCTCCGGGATGACTGGACCCGGCACATCCGCCGGGCTGGCTATCCCTTGGTAACCCGCCACCCCGCCGGTGCTCAAACCCCCCATCTACGAAGAAAAGCCGTAGCCGACACCCCGGGAATTCGCTTCCCCGGGTCCCGGAACGCACCTCTCGCGAGCCGTCGAAATCTCTTCGCCCCTCTCCGTCCGGAGACGTTTAAGCCCAGTTCCAAACCACTCCAAACGGACATGGACCCGTTTTCGGGGCACTTCATCCCGTAGCTCCCAAGGTCCCGCCGGGCGCAGGGCCGAAGGTCCCTGCGGCGATCATGGCGCGTGCTCCTAAGCCGGCTAGTAGGCCTCGAAAGGGCTGTGCGCCTTGTCACCGCCGGTGGGACCAAAGGCTGTCCGTTTCGGGACCTTCGGCAGGCAACCTGACTACGCTGGCACGGCGAGAACCGATCGGCTCCGGGGGGACGGCACATGACCGGCAACACCGCAGGTACGGGCGGAAACAGCGGCGGTGGCGCCCCGGGCAGGGGGCGCCACGACGGCATCGAGCTCGCCGACGCCGTCGAGTCGGTCCGCAACCAGCTCATCGAGGCCGCCACCCGGGGCACCGGCCGCCCGCTCGCCTTCGAGGTCGGCGACATCCAGATGGAGTTCACCCTCGAACTCCGCAAGGAGGTCAAGGGCTCCGCCCGGGTGAAGGCCTGGGTGGTGGAGGCCGGTGCCGACGCGGGCCGCGCCACCGGTCACACCCACAAGGTCGCCTTCACCCTGAAACCACGCGATGTCACGACCGGCGAGGCCTGGCAGATCGGCCACGAGGCCGACGGCAGTACCGAACGGTTCGGCACCGGCGGCGGTACCGACCGGCCCGGCGCCGACGGCAGTACTCAGCGGCCCGGCGCCGACGGCAGTACCGAAGCGTTCGGCCAGGGGCGGCCCCGGCCGTGACGGCCATACCGCCCACGGACCGCACCGTCGTGGTCCTGGGCGCCGGCTCCGTCCAGGGCAGCGGGGTCCTGCTCACCGACCGGCTGGTGCTGACCTGCGCCCACGTCGTCAAGGGCGGCGGCCGCTGCACCGTCGCGCACCCGGACGTCACCGGCCCCACGGACTCGGCCGTCGTCTGGATCGACCACGGCCTCGACGCCGCCCTCGTCGAGACGGCCGCCCCGCTGTTCCCGGCAGAACCGGTGCGGCTCGGCGTCCTGCACAGCAGCCAGGCGCTCACCGGCTGCGAGCTCACCGGCTTCCCCGACGTGCAGCGCCACGGCCCCGACGAGCACCTGGAGGCCGACCAGTACACCGCCACCGTGCTGCCGATAGCGGGCCGCCCGCGCGATGTCCTCGTCTGCGAGCTGGACGGCCCGCCCGCCGGTTCGGACCGTGAGCCGCCCGCGCTGCGCGGGCTCTCCGGCGGGCCCCTCTTCGCCGGCAGCGTCCTGCTCGGCATCGCCCGGCGGATCCCGCCGAAGCGCGGCGGCCGCCGGGTCGAATGCGTACCGCTCGGTCCGCTCCTCGCCTCCGAGCCCTTCCGCCTCGTGTACCGGCAGACCGGCACCGAGCTCCACCACGAACAGGTTCACGGGCACTTCCCCAAGGACCTGCGCTACGAGGAGGAGTACGCGGCCGCGCTCGGCGCCGCGTACCGGCGCACCAAGATCTTCGGACTGGACGAGCTCGGCCGGCACGACTCCGAATGGGACCTGGACACCGCCTACCTCAGCCTGGAGGCCCAGCCGCGCGACCGCTCCACGGCCCCCGCCTCGCCCCGCCCCGCACCCCTGCGCGTCGACGCCCTGCTCGCCGAGCGCCCCCGGGTGCTGCTGCGGGGCGACGCGGGGGCCGGGAAGACCACCCTGGTCTGGTGGCTGGCGGCGCACGCCTCCGCCGGCACCCTCGGCCCGAAGCTGACGGCGCTCAACGGGCTGGTGCCCTTCGTCGTCCCGCTGCGCACCCTGCGGGCACGGGGCGGCGCCCTGCCGTCCGTCGGGCAGCTGGCCGCCGCCGCCTCGACGGCCGTCGACGACCCGCCGGAGGGCTGGACCGGGCGGGTCCTGGAGGCCGGTCGCGGGCTGCTGCTCGTGGACGGCCTGGACGAGGTCCCGCCGGACGAGCGCGAGGCCGCGTACGACTGGCTGTCCCGGCTGCTGCGCCGCTACCCGGCGACCCGCTGCGTGGCCACCGTGCGCCCGCACGCGGTGGCCCCGGACTGGCTGGCCTCGGAGGACTTCGAGGAGCTGCGGCTGCTGCCGATGCGGAACGAGGACATCGCGGCGTTCGTCGCGGCCTGGCACCGGGCGGCCCGGCTGGACGACCCGGACCACGCGGCGCTGGGCGAGCTGGAGCGCGACCTGGTCCGGCAGTTCGCCACCAACTCCACCCTGAGCAACCTGGCCCGCACCCCGCTCCTGTGCGCCGTGATCTGCGCCCTGCACCGGCGGCGCCAGGGCCTCCTGCCGGAGACCCGCTGGAGTCTGTACGACGCCGCGCTCACCATGCTGCTCGGCAACCGCGACAGAAGGCGCCGGATCGACGCCCCCGAGGGCATCACGATGAACGCGGACGAGCAGGCCCAGCTCCTCCAGCGCATCGCGATCTGGCTGGTGCGGGGCGGCCAGACCGAGCTGGACCGCGAGCAGGCCCTGCACCAGCTGGAGCAGGGCCTGCGGGGCATGGAGCAGGTCCGGCGCCAGGGCGCGGCCCCGGAGATCCTGACCCATCTGCTGAACCGCAGCGGCGTCCTCCAGGAGCGGGCCGACGGCGTCTACCAGTTCGCCCACCGGACCTTCCAGGACTTCCTCGCGGCGAAGGAGTTCGTCGAGGGCGGCCACCTCCACGAACTGATCGGCCGGGCGGAATCCCAGCAGTGGCAGGACGTCATCCTGCTGTCCGCCGGACACTGCGGCCGCCGCGAGCATCCCGTACTGATCAACGGGCTGCTGGACGCCGAGGCGCGGTCTGCGGACGGCATCGCCCGGACCGAGCTCCACATCCTGGCCGCGCTGTGCGCGCAGCACGCGACGTGGCTCGACGACGCGACGCGGGCCCGGGTCTCCGAGGCGGTGGCGTCGCTGTTCCCGCCCGACTCCCTGGGCGAGGCGCGGGCCCTGGCGCGGCTGGGCCCGGCCGGGCTGCGTCATCTCCCCGACCCGTCGGACCCCGGCCTCTCCCATCCTCAGATTCTCTTCATCGAGGACCTGATCAGCGAGGTGGGCGGTGCGGAAGCCGTTCCGTACGCCCGTCGCTGGGCGCTCGCCCGCCCCCGGAACGTCGTGCCGTTCCTGCACGCCTGGGACAGGTATCCGGTGGACCTCTTCGCCGAGCAGGTCCTCTCCGTACTCGATCTGGGGAACCGGTCACCGAACGTGAGGTCGGCCGAGCATCTGGCGGCCCTGCGCCACCTCCCGTCCGTCATGGAACTGGAGATCAGCGTGGAGCTCTCCTCGGACGAGCTCCGGGCCGGGCTGGGCGACCGGCCCTGGCAAGCGCTCACCCTCACGAACAACCCTCACCTGACGGATCTGTCCTTCCTTCAGGAATGTGCCGGGACACTCACCTGCCTGGAACTGCTCGACTGCTGGAGGGTGCAGGACCTCGGCCCGCTCACCGGGCTCCCGCACCTGAGGATGCTCCGGCTGGACATGAGCCACCTGCCGCCCGCCGAGCTGAGAACCATCGCCGGCATCGAACTGTCCGGACTGCATCTGGAGGACCTCGCCTCCCGGCGGCTGCAAGACGTGCCGGCGCACCCCCGGGTGACCGGTCTGACGCTCGACAGTGCCAGCCCGGTCTGGATCGACTCGCTGCACGGCTGGGACCGTCTGACCCGCCTCACCGTGGCTTCCCCCACGACGGTTCCTCCCCTGTGCGCCGCGCTCCGGGAATCCCCGCGGGTGACGGACCTGACGGTGCGGGCGACAGCCACGGACTTCATCGCTGCGGCCGTCGTTCCGTCGGTCACCGGTCTCGAACTCGCCCCGCGCGGGCAGCTGGGCTACCTGAGCCCGCTCCCCAGGGTCTTCCCCGGTCTGAAGACGCTCCGGCTCGTCCCGCGTGAGCCTCGCACGGCCATCGATCTGACCCCGCTGGAAGCGCTGCCGGGCCTCACGGTCGATGTCACGGGATTCGGCACGGTGTACGGCGGCGCGGGGCTGGACGTGCGCCGCTGACCACATGCGGAAGGGGCTGCCCCGGACCGGTCGAAACCGGTCCGGGGCAGCCCCTTCTCGTACGCTCGCGCGCTAGGCGCCCGTCACGCTTCCTTCGTCATGTTCGGGCCGGCGCCGCCTGCCGCCTGCTCGATCGGGGGGACGTCGGGCAGAGCCGACTTCTCCTCGCCACGGAAGGTGAACGTCTTCTCGTCACCCTCGCCCTCGGTGCCGACGACCACGATGTGACCGGGGCGCAGCTCACCGAAGAGGATCTTCTCGGAGAGGATGTCCTCGATCGAGCGCTGGATCGTCCGGCGCAGCGGCCGGGCGCCCATCACGGGGTCGTAGCCCTTCTTCGCCAGCAGCGACTTCGCGTCCGCGCTGAGCTCGATGCCCATGTCGCGGTCCTTCAGCCGCTCGTCCACCTTGGCGAGCATGAGGTCGACGATCTGGATGATGTCTTCCTCGGTGAGCTGGTGGAAGACGACCGTGTCATCGACACGGTTGAGGAACTCGGGCCGGAAGTGCTGCTTGAGCTCTTCGTTGACCTTGTTCTTCATCCGCTCGTAGTTCGTCTTCACGTCACCCTGGGCGGCGAAGCCCAGGTTGAAGCCCTTGGAGATGTCCCGGGTCCCGAGGTTGGTCGTCATGATGATGACCGTGTTCTTGAAGTCCACGACCCGGCCCTGGGAGTCGGTCAGGCGACCGTCCTCCAGGATCTGGAGCAGGGAATTGAAGATATCGGGGTGGGCCTTCTCGACCTCGTCGAAGAGGACGACGGAGAACGGCTTGCGGCGCACCTTCTCGGTGAGCTGACCGCCCTCCTCGTATCCCACGTAGCCGGGGGGAGAACCGAAGAGCCGGGAAACCGTGTGCTTCTCGCTGAACTCCGACATGTCGAGGGCGATCAGCGCGTCCTCGTCACCGAAGAGGAATTCGGCGAGCGTCTTGGAGAGCTCGGTCTTACCGACACCGGACGGACCGGCGAAGATGAACGAGCCACCGGGACGCTTCGGGTCCTTGAGGCCTGCCCGCGTACGGCGGATCGCCTGCGAGAGGGCCTTGATGGCGTCCTTCTGGCCGATGACGCGCTTGTGGAGCTCGTCCTCCATGCGCAGCAGACGGGAGGACTCCTCCTCCGTCAGCTTGAAGACCGGGATGCCGGTGGCGGTGGCGAGGACCTCGGCGATGAGCTCGCCGTCGACCTCGGCCACGACGTCCATGTCGCCGGCCTTCCACTCCTTCTCGCGCTTGGTCTTCGCGGAGAGCAGCTGCTTCTCCTTGTCCCGGAGAGAGGCTGCCTTCTCGAAGTCCTGGGAGTCGATGGCCGACTCCTTGTCCCGGCGGACACCCGCGATCTTCTCGTCGAACTCGCGGAGGTCCGGCGGCGCGGTCATCCGGCGGATGCGCATCCGGGAACCGGCCTCGTCGATCAGGTCGATCGCCTTGTCCGGCAGGAAGCGGTCCGAGATGTACCGGTCGGCCAGCGTCGCGGCCTGGACCAGCGCCTCGTCCGTGATGGACACGCGGTGGTGGGCCTCGTAGCGGTCGCGCAGACCCTTGAGGATCTCGATGGTGTGCGGCAGCGAGGGCTCCGCGACCTGGATGGGCTGGAAGCGGCGCTCAAGAGCGGCGTCCTTCTCCAGGTGCTTGCGGTACTCGTCGAGCGTGGTGGCACCGATGGTCTGGAGCTCGCCTCGCGCCAGCATGGGCTTGAGGATGCTCGCCGCGTCGATCGCGCCCTCGGCGGCGCCCGCACCCACCAGGGTGTGGAGCTCGTCGATGAACAGGATGATGTCGCCGCGGGTGCGGATCTCCTTGAGGACCTTCTTCAGGCGCTCCTCGAAGTCACCGCGGTAGCGGGAACCGGCGACCAGCGCACCGAGGTCGAGGGTGTAGAGGTGCTTGTCCTTGAGGGTCTCGGGCACCTCGCCCTTGACGATGGCCTGGGCCAGGCCCTCGACGACCGCCGTCTTGCCGACGCCGGGCTCGCCGATGAGGACCGGGTTGTTCTTCGTGCGGCGGGACAGCACCTGCATGACCCGCTCGATCTCCTTCTCGCGCCCGATGACCGGGTCGAGCTTGGATTCACGAGCGGCCTGGGTGAGGTTCCGGCCGAACTGGTCCAGCACCAGGGAGGTGGAGGGCGTGCCCTCCGCGGGGCCGCCCGCTGTGGCAGCCTCCTTGCCGCCCGAGTAGCCGGAGAGCAGCTGGATGACCTGCTGGCGGACCCGGTTCAGGTCGGCGCCCAGCTTCACGAGGACCTGGGCTGCGACGCCCTCGCCCTCGCGGATCAGGCCGAGCAGGATGTGCTCGGTGCCGATGTAGTTGTGGCCGAGCTGGAGGGCCTCGCGGAGCGACAGCTCCAGGACCTTCTTGGCTCGGGGCGTGAAGGGGATGTGGCCGGACGGGGCCTGCTGGCCCTGACCGATGATCTCCTCCACCTGCTGGCGGACCGCCTCGAGCGAAATCCCGAGGCTCTCCAGGGCCTTAGCGGCGACACCCTCACCCTCGTGGATCAGGCCCAGGAGGATGTGCTCGGTGCCGATGTAGTTGTGGTTGAGCATCCGGGCTTCTTCCTGAGCCAGGACGACAACCCGCCGCGCGCGGTCGGTGAACCTCTCGAACATCGTTAATCGCTCCTCAGAGCGGTCAGGCAGTAAGGGGTCGGTCCCCTCCCTGTCCTTCCGCAGCTTAGTCCCGCAAGCGGGGACCGCTCATTTCGACTGCCGACACCCGGCCCTGCTTCCCGGGGGATCTCATGCCCCGAACGCCGACAACTCCTCCAACCCGATGGTGCGAGACGATGTTCCCGCAGGCCAGGCAGATACCCCTATCGCCAGTACGCCGATGGCGAACGTGAGACGTCCGGTGGCCGCGTGTCGCCCCTCCCCACTAGGGATGTCTTACCCGCAATTACAGACAGTCCATGCGGCGTACGCGGGTTCCCTCCGCTACGGGCGAACAACTTCGTACTCCTGAATGCGCCCGTACGCCCCCAACCCGGACACACTACGCGTTCGATCAAGGACTCTGCGTAACCCGGGACCGGGATCGGGAGTTCTTCCGGCATGGCCCTCAGCGTCCCGCCGCCCCGAACTCCGCTGCCCGCCGGCACTCCGCTGCCCGCCGGCCGGAACGGCCGTGCCGGAGCCGAACCGAGGGGCGACTGGTCCCAGTGGTACGAGCAGCGGCTCGGCTGGGCTACTGCCGGCGTCGCTCCGGTGCGGCTGCTGACCGGGCTGCGGTTCGACGCGCTCGTCGTCCCCGCTGCCGCCGGTCACGCGGCACTGCGTCGGGTGGACCCTGCGGGACCCGTGGCGCTCATGGGTGAGCGGATGAGCCTGCTGGTGGCAGCCGGAAGCGCGGATGAGCTGCCCGGACTGCTGGACTGGCTGGAGTGGGGGCCGGTCGCCCTCACGCTGACCGCCCTCGGTACCGGCGGCCGGATCACCGCACCCCCGCCGCCTGGCCGGACCGGCCCGCCGGGGGCCGCCGTCTGGCTGCGACCCCCCTGGTCACCGCACGGGCAGAACGGGGAACCGGTGCTCCCGGCCCTCTCCGGCTTCGGGAGCAGGGGTGGGGATGCTCCCGATCTCGTCCGGCTCGTGGACGCCGTGGCGACGGAATGCCACCGGGCCCGCCTGACGCGTGCCCGGAAGAGGCCGGTCTGTGATGAGCCGGCTGCTCAGCCGTTGGCCTTCTCGTAAGCCTCACGGATGTCCGCGGGAACACGGCCCCGGTCATTCACGTTGTGGCCGTTCTCGCGCGCCCACTTACGGATCTCGGCGGTGTCCTTGTTGCCACCGGGAACCGCGCGGCCCTTGCCACGACCGGAAGCGGCACGGCCACCGGTACGACGGCCGCCCTTGGCGTAAGGCTCAAGCAGCGTGCGCAGCTTGTCGGCGTTGCTCGTGGTGAGGTCGATCTCGTAGGTCTTGCCATCCAGCGCGAACGTGACGGTCTCGTCCGCCTCGCCGCCATCGAGGTCGTCAACAAGAAGGACCTGAACCTTCTGTGCCACCGGATTTCCTTTCATCGAAAATGGAGTACGCGGAAAGGAAACCGCTTTTCCCCGGAAAACACAAACCCTCGGGAGAGGTTCAGGAGCGCAAGAAGACGGGAAACGTGCGCGATTCGGACATAGAGCTCGGGGTTCTTCCGACCGTCACAGGTGCAGAAGCATCCGACTGTTACCCAAGGTGTTCGGCTTCACTCGTTCGAGACCCAGGAACTCCGCGACTCCCTCGTCATAGGAACGCAGCAGCTCGCTGTAGACATCTCCGTCGACCGGCGTCTCTCCGATCTCCACGAAGCCGTGCTTCGCGAAGAAGTCGACTTCGAAGGTGAGACAGAAAACCCGTCGCACACCCAGCCAGCGGGCGGTCTGCAACAACTTGTCCAGCACTTGGTGCCCGACTCCGGCTCCCTTGATGCTGTGGTCGACCGCGAGAGTACGGACTTCGGCAAGGTCTTCCCACATCACATGCAGTGCGCCGCAGCCGATGACCCGGGCGTCCTCGTCGCGTTCCGCGATCCAGAACTCCTGGATGTCCTCGTAAAGGGTGACCGTCGCTTTGTCGAGCAGGATGCCTTCACGCACGTAGCCGTCGAGGAGACGCCGGACGGAGGCCACATCGCTCGTCCTCGCGCGCCGGACGGTGATGGGTACGTTTATAACCGACGGTTCGGTCCGGAAATCGGTTTGCGGAAGCTCTGAGGACATACCCAGACGCTATCGTTCGGGCTCCGGCTCCGCCCCATCGGCCGCTTCGGCGGCTTCATCGGGCCGCGGTGCCGTGTCCTCTTCCTCGGGAAGAGTGGGCACAACCATCCGCATGGCGTCCCGGAGAGCCTCGCGCTGCTCGGCCGACATCATGCCGAAGAACGCGACGAGCGCGGCGGCCGGGTTGTCACTCGTCGACCAGGCTTCGTTCATCAGTGCGGCCGAGTACGCGGCGCGGGTGGAGACCGCCGTATATCGATATGCGCGGCCGTCCACTTCCCGGCGCACCCAGCCCTTCTGATGGAGATTGTCCATTACCGTCATGACGGTGGTGTAGGCGATGGACCGTTCCTGCGAGAGGTCCTCAAGGACTTCCCGCACGGTAACCGGACGGTTCCATTGCCAGACCCGGGTCATCACGGCGTCTTCCAGCTCTCCCAATTGACGGGGCACAGCGTCACCCTAGTGCCAAATGTCTGGAATCAGCGGTTATTCACACAACAAAAAGGGCGTACGGCTCTCTGGGAGCCGTACGCCCTTCGTACGGTGCTGTGCGCGATGCGCGGGACCTCGCGGGATTCAGACCGCTTCGGTCCGCGGGGCCTGGTGGGCCGCCTCCGCCCGGCTGATCGCCGCGTCCACGGCCGCGTCCTCCTTGCCCTTGTTGGGGCCGCCCTGGCTCTTGACGATCGTCACGACCAGGCCGATGAAGAAGGCTGCCATCACCACGGGGGGCACGAGCGCGGATACGTAGTCCATGACGTCCAGAGTAGCGAGCGGGGTGACGGCTTCCGCGCGACCCCCGGGGTCTTTCGCGATCCGGACGAAAGGCCCTACCCCGCGGCGCGCTGCTGCGGCGGGGGCGCCGGGCGGCGGCGCGGCGGGAAGACCTCCGAGGGCTTCGGGGCCGGGCGGCCGGACGGCGCCGCCGGGCGGGCCGGGACCTTCGGCTTGTCCGGCTCCGCGGCGCGGCCGCCGGGCAGCGCGAGCAGCCGGCTGCGGGGCGCGGGGGCGGTCGCGGACACGGCGCGCCCGGACAGCCGGGCGCGTACAGAGCGTTCCGCGAGCACCTGGCAGCGCGCCAGGAGCGCCGCGGCGACCGGTCCGCCGCGCAGGGCGCGCAGCGCGGCCAGATCCTCGGGGCGGGGGTCGTACCCGGCCGCCAGGGCGTCCTGGAGGAGCTCCAGATAGCCGCTGAGGGAGCCGGGGAGGGCGTTCCGGTAGCGGGCGAGGTCGGCGAGGAGGAAGGCGCGCAGCCGTCCCGCCTCGCTCACCGTCTCGTCCACGGAGCCCGCTAGCCGCAGGCAGTCCTGGACATCCTCTTCGGGCAGGGGCGCGGGGTGGAGGGCGATGGCGAGGGCACGTCGGAGCACTCGCAGCTCGTCCGCGCTGAACGCCATACCGCCGCGTGATCCGTAGGGCGTGGGCATGACGCGACAATACGTGCTAAATGGACAAAATCCGTTTAACTGGCCGTGCGGCGGCGCGGCGGCCGGGCGGGCCGCCGCGCCGGAACACCGCCGGTCACGGACCTACTGGCGCGACACGTTGCGCTCGTACACCAGGCGCAGGCCGATGAGCGTGAGCCAGGGCTCGTGCTCGTCGATGACCGAGGACTCGCCCAGCACCATCGGCGCGAGGCCGCCCGTCGCGATGACGGTGACGTCGTCGGGGTCGGCCGCCAGTTCCTTCTTCATCCGCCCGACGACCCCGTCGACCTGGCCCGCGAAGCCGTAGATGATGCCCGCCTGCATGGCCTCGACGGTGTTCTTGCCGATCACGCTGCGCGGCCGGGCCAGCTCGATCTTGCGCAGCTGCGCGCCCTTGACGCCGAGCGCCTCGACCGAGATCTCGATGCCGGGCGCGATGACGCCGCCGGTGTACTCGCCCCGGGCGGAGACCGCGTCGAACGTGGTGGCCGTGCCGAAGTCGACGACGATCGCCGGACCGCCGTACAGATCGACTGCGGCGACCGCGTTGATGATGCGGTCCGCGCCGACCTCCTTCGGGTTGTCCATCAGGATCGGCACGCCGGTCTTGATGCCCGGCTCGACGAGGACGGCGGGGACGTCGCCGTAGTAGCGGCGGGTCACCTCGCGCAGCTCGTGCAGGACGGCCGGGACGGTGGAGCAGATGGCGATGCCCTCGATCCCGTCGCCCAGCTCCATGCCCAGCAGCGGGTGCATGCCCATCAGGCCCTGGAGCAGGACCGCCAGTTCGTCCGCCGTGCGGCGGGCGTCGGTGGAGATCCGCCAGTGCTCGACGATCTCCTCGCCGTCGAACAGGCCGAGCACGGTGTGGGTGTTTCCGACGTCGATGGTGAGCAGCATCAGGCGCCGGCCCCGTCGGTCTCGCGGAAGTCCAGGCCGATGTCGAGGATCGGCGAGGAGTGGGTGAGCGCGCCGACGGCCAGGTAGTCCACCCCGGCCTCTGCGTAGGCGCGGGCGGAGTCGAGCGCCAGCCTGCCGGAGGACTCCAGGACCGCGCGGCCGCCCACGAGCGCGACGGCCTCGGCCGTCTGCGTGGGGGTGAAGTTGTCCAGCAGGATCAGATCGGCGCCCGCCTCCAGCACCTCGATGACCTGCTGCATCGTGTCGACCTCGACCTCGATCGCGAGGTCCGGGAACTCGTCCCTGACCCGCTTGAAGGCCTCGGCCACCCCGCCCGCCGCGATCACGTGGTTGTCCTTGACGAGCGCGGCGTCGGACAGCGACATGCGGTGGTTGACCCCGCCGCCGCAGCGCACCGCGTACTTCTCCAGGGCGCGCAGTCCCGGAGTCGTCTTGCGGGTGTCCCGGACCTTGGCCTTGGTGCCCTCCAGGACGTCGGCCCAGGCGCGGGTGGCGGTGGCGATGCCGGAGAGCCGGCAGAGCAGGTTGAGCGCGCCGCGTTCGCCGGTGAGCAGGTCACGGGTGCGGGTGGTGACGGTCAGCAGCTTCTGGCCGGGGACGACGCGGTCGCCGTCCAGGACGTGCCGCTCGACCTCGAACGCGGACGTGCAGACGATGGACAGGACGGCCTCGGCCACATGGAGGCCGGACACCACACCCGCCTCCCGTGCGGTGAAGTCACCGGTCGCCACGGCGTCCTCGGGGACGGTGGCCACGGTCGTGACGTCCACCCCGCCGTCCAGGTCCTCCGCGATGGCGACGTGCGCGACGTCCTCGACCTGGACCGGGTCGAGACCGGCGTCCGCGAGCAGCTGGGCGAGCGCGGGGTCCAGCCCGCACTCGTCCCCGTAGCCTTCGTCCCCGCCGCAGCCGCAGCCGTCGCCGCAGCCGCCCGCGGCAGGTGCGGGCGCGCCGATCTGGATCAGCGGTACGTCCACGGGTGTGGGGCGCGGATTCTCTTCGGGCGTGCTCACGGTTACGGCTCCTCGGGAGTGGGGTGGGTGGTGCTTGCTGCTGCGCAGTCTGCTGCCCCGGCCGGGCCTACGGGGCCGAACGCCTCGGTATCCGTCGTGCGGAGGGTCAGCTGCCGTTCCGGGGTGAGCCGGACGACGAGGTGGCGGCGCCAGTTCTCGTCGTCGCGCTCGGGCCGGTCCTCGCGCCAGTGGCAGCCGCGGGTCTCCTCGCGCTGCCGGGCGGCGGCGACCAGCACCCGGGAGACCAGGAGCAGGTTGGTGGCCTCCCAGGCCTCGACGCCGGGCTCGGCGTCCTTGGTCTCCGCGCCCCCGGCCTTCAGGAAAGCGCTGCGGTGCAGGTCCTCCAGCTCCTCCGCGGCCCTGGCGAGGCTGTCGGCGGAGCGCACGACGCCGGCGCCGCGGGTCATGATGCGCTGGATCGTGCTCCGGGCCTCGGGGGGCAGCAGCGGAGAGGGCGCGGAACGGGCGCCGACGGCCTCCGCCGCCGCGCTGGGGCGGTCCGCGACGATGTCCGCCGCGATGCGCTCGGCGAAGACGAGGCCTTCCAGCAGCGAGTTGGACGCCAGCCGGTTCGCGCCGTGCACCCCGGTGCAGGCGACCTCGCCGCAGGCGTACAGGCCGGGCACGGTCGTCCGTCCCCGCAGGTCGGTGCGGACGCCGCCGGAGGCGTGGTGCGCGGCGGGGGCGACCGGGATCGGCTCGGTGACCGGGTCGATGCCGTGGGCGCGGCAGGCCGCCAGGATGGTCGGGAAGTGCTGCTCCCACATCTCGGCGCCGAAGTGGCGGGCGTCGAGATACATGTGCTCGGTGCCGTGCAGCTGCGTCTGGCGGGTGATGGCCTTGGCGACGATGTCGCGCGGGGCGAGCTCCGCCAACTCGTGCTGCCCGAGCATGAAACGCGTGCCGTGCGCGTCGACGAGGTGGGCGCCCTCGCCGCGTACCGCCTCCGAGACCAGCGGCTGCTGGCCCTCCGCGCCGGAGCCGAGGAAGAGCACGGTCGGGTGGAACTGGACGAATTCGAGGTCCGAGACCTCCGCGCCGGCCCGCAGCGCGAGTGCCACGCCGTCGCCGGTCGCGACCGGCGGGTTGGTGGTGGCGGAGAAGACCTGGCCCATGCCGCCGGTGGCGAGGATGACCGAGGGGGCGTTGACCGCGCCGACCCCGTCGTGCTGGCCCTCGCCCATGACGTGCAGGGTGACGCCTGCCGTCCGGCCCTCCGCGTCGGTGAGGAGGTCGAGCACGAGGGCGTTCTCGACGGTGTGCAGTGCGGCTTCGCGGACCGCTTCGACCAGGGCGCGGGAGATCTCCGCGCCCGTCGCGTCGCCGCCCGCGTGGGCGATGCGGCGGCGGTGGTGGCCGCCCTCGCGGCCCAGCGCGATGGTGCCGTCGGCCGCGGTGTCGAAGTGGGCGCCGGTGCCGATCAGCCTGCGTACGGCGTCGGGGCCCTCGGTCACGAGGGTGCGCACGGCCGCCGCGTCGCACAGTCCGGCGCCCGCGACCAGGGTGTCGTCCAGGTGCTGTTCCGGGGTGTCGCCCTCACCCAGGGCGGCCGCGACACCGCCCTGGGCCCAGCGGGTGGAGCCGTCGTCGAGGCGGGCCTTGGTGACGACGACGGTGGCGAGGCCCGCGGCGGCGCAGCGCAGTGCGGCGGTAAGGCCGGCCACGCCGGAGCCGACGACCACGACATCGGCGTCGATGGACCAGCCGGGGGCGGGTGCGGTCAGCCGTATTCCGGTCACGGGGTGGCTCCGAAGGTCAGCGGGATGTTGTCGATGAGTCGGGTGGCGCCCACCCGGGCGGCGACGGCGAGTACCGCGTCGCCCGATGTGCGCTCGTCGGGGATCTCGGTGAAGTCCGCCGGGTCCACGAGCGCCACGTAGTCCAGCGCGAGCGGGGGCTGTGCGGCCGCCGCGTCGTCCAGTACGGCGCGGGCGGCGGCGCGCACCGCCGCGGGTCCGCCGTCCGGAACGGCTCGGGCGACCGCCTGCGCGTCGGCGGCCAGCCGGGCCTCGCCGAGCCGGTTGAGCCCGGCGGCCCGGTCCTCTTTCGCCCCGCCGGCCAGCGCGCGGGCGTGCAGTGCCTGCTGGGCGGCGAGCCGGTCGCGGGCGGCGAACAGGGCCCGGGACAGGGCGAGGGCGGTGTGCCGCTCGTGGGCGTCCAGGAAACGGTTGCGGCTGGAGAGCGCGAGGCCGTCGGGGTCCCGGGCCGTCTCGACCCCGACGATCTCCACGGGGAAGTTCAGATCGCGCACCATGCGGCGGATCAGCGCCAGCTGCTGGGCGTCCTTCTGCCCGTAGAGCGCGAGGTCCGGGCGGGTGAGGTGGAGCAGCTTGGCGACGACGGTGAGCATCCCGTCGAAGTGCCCGGGGCGCGAGGCCCCTTCGAGCCGCTCGCCCATCGGGCCGGCCGCGATCCGGACCTGCGGTTCCCCGCCCGGGTAGACCTCGTCGCCGGAGGGCGCGAAGACCACGTCGGCGCCGGCCGCGCCCGCGAGCGCGAGATCGGCGTCGAGGGTGCGGGGGTAGCGGTCGAGGTCGGCCGCCTCCCCGAACTGGAGCGGGTTGACGAAGACGGTGACGACGACCTGCCCGGCCGGTCCGACGACCGCGCGCGCGTGCCGGATCAGCGAGGCGTGGCCCTCGTGCAGGGCGCCCATCGTCATCACGACGGCGCGCTCGGGCCGGGGGGCGCCGGGCGCTCCGGGGGCGTACTCCGCGAGTTCCGCAGCGGTGCGGAGCAGGGTGGCGGCGGGCTCGTTCATCGGGGCTCCTCCGGTCCGGTGCCGTCGGCGCGGCCGCCGTCGGTGCGGCCGTCCCCGGCCAGGACGCCGAGCAGGTCCTCAGCCAGTTCCGGCTTGAGCATGCCGTGGGCGAGGGCGCGGTCGGCGGTGGCGCGGGCCATCGCGACGTATCCGGCCACCGCCTGCGGGGCGTGGGCGCGCAGCTCTCCGATGTGCGCGGCGACCGTACCGGCGTCGCCTCTGGCGACCGGCCCGGTCAGGGCGGCGTCACCGGAGCGCAGGGCGTTGTCGAGCGCGGCGCCGAGCAGCGGGCCGAGCATCCGGTCGGGAGCGGCGACCCCGGCGGTGCGCAGCAGCTCCATGGACTGGGCGACGAGCGTCACCAGGTGGTTCGCGCCGAGGGCGAGGGCGGCGTGGTAGAGCGGGCGGGACTCCTCCGCGATCCACTCGGGTTCGCCGCCCATCTCGATGACGAGCGCCTCGGCCGCGAGCCTCAGCTGTTCGGGGGCGGTGACGCCGAAGGAGCAGCCGGCCAGCCGCTGGACGTCCACGGAGGTGCCGGTGAACGTCATCGCCGGGTGCAGGGCGAGCGGCAGGGCGCCGGCCCGCAGCGCGGGATCCAGCACCTTGGTGCCGTACCGCCCCGAGGTGTGCACGATCAGCTGGCCCGGCCGGACCGCGCCGGTCTCGGCCAGGCCCTCGACGAGGCCGGGCAGGGCGTCGTCGGGGACGGTCAGCAGGACGAGCTCGGCGCGGGCCAGGACTTCGGCGGGCGTCACCAGGGGGACGTCGGGGAGCAGGGCGGCGGCGCGGGCCACCGAGGCGTCGGAGACGCCGGAGACGGCGACCGGGCGGTGTCCGGCGAGCCGCAGGGCCGCGGCCAGGGCGGGGCCGACCCGGCCGGCGCCGACGACACCGACGGTGAGACGGGCGGGGCGGTCCCTCGCGTCGAGGGGCTCCTTGGGGGCTGTTGCATTCACGCGGCAGTTGCCTTCCGTTCCAGTCCGCGGGGGGTACCGGACGATTTCTCTGCATGCTACGCCAGCGTTTCGTCCGGCTCCCGGCTGTCCACAGGCTGTGGGAAACCTCGCACCCCACTCGTGCCCGCGCGGACCGCGACGCCAACCGCGTCTCGAACCGGAGCTCGGATACCCCGTGGAGGGGAGCCCGGTTCTGCGTGATGATCGTCCCATGGCAGACACGAACGAGCAGGCGCGCGACGACGCGGCGGACGAGACACCGGACGCGGACGGAGCCCCGGACGCGGGCGACTACCCGCGCGGCCGCCGGATCGCCGCGTGGCAGCGGGCGGAGCGGACCCTGTGGCGGGCCCCGATGGACCGCTCGCTCGGTGAACAGCTGGCCGCGCTGACCTCGGACGCCGGCACGCTCACCGACCTCGGGCAGCCCGTGGACATCTACGGGGGCGGCGTCGTCGCCGAGCTGGAACAGCGGATCGCCGAGGTGCTCGGCAAGGAGGCGGTCGCGTTCTTCCCGACCGGGACGATGGCGCAGCAGGCCGCGCTGCGTTCCTGGGCGGGCCGCACCGGCAACCCGACGGTGGCGCTCCACCCGCTCGCCCACCCCGAGATGTACGAGCGCGGCGCGCTCTGCGTGGTGAGCGGGCTGCGTACCGTCCACCCGACGACCGGGCCCCGGCTGCCCACGGCGGACGAGATCCGCGACTTCGAGGAGCCGTTCGGCACCCTGATGCTGGAGCTCCCGCTGCGGGACGCGGGCTTCGTCCTGCCCACCTGGGAGGAGCTGGAGGCGGTGGTGGCGGCCGCCCGCGAACGCGATGCGGTGGTCCACTTCGACGGGGCGCGGCTGTGGGAGTGCGCGACGCACTTCGGCCGCGAGCTGCCGGAGATCGCGGCGCTCGCGGACAGCGTGTACGTGTCGTTCTACAAGACCCTCGGCGGGATCTCGGGGGCCGCGCTCGCCGGATCCGCCTCGCTGATCGAGGAGGCCCGCACCTGGCGGCACCGGTACGGCGGCCAGCTCTTCCAGCAGTTCCCGGCGGCCCTCTCCGCCCTGAGCGGCCTGGCACGGGAGCTGCCGAGGCTGCCGTCGTACGTGGCGCAGGCGCGGATGGTGGCCGGGGCGCTGGCCGAGGGGTTCGCGGAGGCGGGCGCCGGATGGTTCCGGGTGCATCCGGAGCCGCCGCACACCCACCAGTTCCAGGTGTGGCTGCCGTACCCGCCCGAGGTCCTGACCGAGGCGTCGGTGCGGCTGGCAGAGGAGACGGGCACGGCGCTCTTCCGCATGTGGGTGCCGGCCGCCGCCGGGCCGCCCGGGATCTCATACACCGAGGTCACGGTGGCCGAGTCGGGGCTCGACTGGACGGCTGCGGACGTGAAGACCGCCCTGGGCGAGTTCCTGAAGCGGGTGACCGAGCAGGAGCGGCTCGCCCGGCAGCGGTGAGGCGCGCGGGTCCCGATTGACGCCGGCCGTCAATCGGGACCCGGCCCGCCCCGCTCACCCCGCACCATGGTGGGGTGAGCGTGACCATCGACATCACGGGGCTGGACCCCGACCGCATCGTCTTCGAGACCTCCCCCCTCGCCGAGCTGGGGATGGCTCTGCACGCCCTGTACGAACCGGGGCACCACCCGGGGCTGCACGGCTGGGCGACCGCCACCGCCACGGCCCTGGAACCCGATCTGGCCGACCGGCTGCACGAGGCCGACTTCCTGTGGCGGAACACGTTCTCCGACGTCTTCATGCCGTTCGCGGGGGTCCGCGACGGCCACGGCAGGACCGGCGCCGACCTCGCGGAGGACCTGGACATCCTCGACCGGCTGGACGACGAGCGCTTCGTCGCCGCAGCTCTGGAGTTCACCTGCGCCAGCCTGTACGGGACCGGTGCGCCCTCGCCCCTCGTGGACGCCGGGATGCGTTCCCGTGCGCTGGACATGGCCGCGACCCGCGGTCCGCAGCAGGTGGAGTTCACCCGGCGGCTGCTGGCCGACCCCGCCTCCGTACGGCAATGGATCCGGCGCCTGTTCGAGGACTGCGACCAGGCGTTCTTCGCGGACACCTGGCAGCGGGTGCGGGTCCAGCTGGTGGCCGACGCCCGGCACAAGACGGATCTGCTGCGGCACAGAGGGCTGCGCGAAGCGATGGCGGCCGTCTCCCCCGCGCTCTCGGTCGACGAGGACGGGAAGCGGATCGGCGTCGACAAGCTGACCGAGGGCTCGACCGACGCCACCGACCCCGCCGTCGGGCCCGGACTCACGTTCGTCCCGACCAGCTTCGGCTGGCCTCACCTGATGGTGCTGCACGCCCCCGGCTGGCGGCCGGTGCTCCACTACCCCGTGCACCGGCCCGAGCTGCCGGCCCCCGCCTCCGTCGAGCTGCTCCAGCTGAGGATGGAGGCGCTGGCCCACCCGATGCGGATGCGGCTGTGCCGCAACATCGCCCGCTCCCCGTACACGACCGGGGAACTCGCGGACACGAACGGCATCACGTCCCCCGAGGTCTCCCGCCATCTCACGGTGCTCAAGAAGGCCGGTCTGATCACGACCCGGCGGCGCGGCCGCTACGTCCTGCACCAGCTGGACCTGACGGTGGTGGCGCGGCTCGGCAGCGACTTCCTGGAGGGCATCCTGCGCTGAGCGCCACGCGGCGCCCCGTGGCGGCGGTCAGCGGCCGCCGGCGCGCACCAGCCCGGTCTCGTAGGCGAGGACGACGACCTGCACCCGGTCGCGCAGTCCGAGCTTGGTCAGGATGCGGCCGACGTGCGTCTTCACGGTGGCCTCGGAGAGCACCAGCCGCGCGGCGATCTCGCCGTTCGACAGGCCCTGCGCCACCAGCAGCATCACCTCGCGCTCCCGTTCGGTGAGCTTGGCGATGTCCTTGTGGCGCGGCTCCTCCGTACCGCTCGGCAGCATCGGGGAGAAGCGGTCGAGCAGCCGCCGGGTGGTGGACGGGGCGACGACCGCATCGCCGCTGTGCACGGAGCGGATCGCGGCGAGCAGTTCGCCCGGCGGCACGTCCTTGAGCATGAAGCCGCTGGCCCCGGCCTTCAGCCCGGAGAACGCGTACTCGTCGAGGTCGAACGTCGTCAGGATGAGCACCTTGGGCGCGCCCGGCTCCGCGCAGATCCGGCGGGTGGCCTCGACGCCGTCCAGCCTCGGCATCCGCACGTCCATCAGCACGACGTCGACCGGGGTGGTCCGCAGGTTCTCGATCGCCTCCGCGCCGTCACCGGCCTCCGCGACGACCTCCATGTCCGGCTGCGCGGCCAGCACCATCCGGAAGCCGGTGCGCAGCAGCATCTGGTCGTCGACGAGCATCACGCGGATCGCCATGGGGGTCACTGTCTCCTGTTTCGTCCTGCGGTCGGTCGTCGGGCGTGGGTCGTGGGTCGTCGGCGGGGTTTCGTCCGTGGGTTCCGTGTGTGTGGGCGCGGGTCAGTTGGCCGGCTTGAGCGGCAGCAGCGCGCTGATCCGGAATCCGCCGCCGGGGCGCGGCCCGGCGTCCAGCGTGCCGCCGACCATGCCGACCCGCTCGCGCATACCGATCATCCCGTGGCCCGCGCCGTCGGCGCCGCCGTCCTCGTACAGCTCGTGCGCGGCTCCCCGGCCGTCGTCCTCCACCAGCAGGCCGAGCCCGTCGTCGAAGTAGACCAGCCGCACGCTGGCCCCGGCGTTCGGGCCGCCGTGCTTGCGGGTGTTGGTCAGCGCCTCCTGCACGATGCGGTACGCGGTCAGCTCGACGCCGCTGGGCAGCGGGCGCGGGGTGCCCTCGATCTTGAAGTCGACGGCCAGTCCGGACTGGACGACCTGGTCGACCAGCTCCTCGATCTGCTGGACGTCGGGCTGCGGGACGTACTCCCCGCTCTCCCGCGCGTCACCGGTACGCAGCACGCCGAGCAGCCGCCGCATCTCCGCGAGTGCCTGCCTGCCGGTGCTGGAGATGGTCTCCAGCGCCTGCCTGGCCTGGTCGGGGGCCGCTTCCATGACATAGGCGGCGCCGTCGGCCTGCACCACCATCACCGAGACGTTGTGCGCGACGACATCGTGAAGCTCGCGGGCGATACGGGCCCGCTCCGCGGCCACCGCGACCTTCGACTGGGCCTCGCGCTCCCGCTCCAGCCGGGCGGCGCGCTCCTCCAGCTGGTCGAAGTAGGCCCGCCGGGTCCGCATCGAGTCGCCCAGCACCCAGGCCAGCACGAAGGGCACCGTCATCACGATGACGATGAACAGCTTCTGCGCCCAGCTGCCCGGGTCCTGGTTCGGCCAGCGGAGCTGGGAGAGGCCCGCCGCGCAGAGACTGCACGTCAGCGCGAGCCGGGAGGCCCAGCGCTCGCCGACCGTGGCCACCGTGAACGTGATCACCAGCATGGCGAAGTTCGCCGTGGTCGGTCTGACCCCGAAGATCAGCTGGGCGACGCCCATCGCGATCGCCAGCAGCAGCATCTTCTCCGGCGCGCGGCGGCGCAGTGCGACGACGACGCTGAGACCGACGACGACCGGCACCACGGCGAAGCGTTCACCGCCTCCGCGCCCGGCACCGCCCGCCACAATGGTCATGCCGGAGATCCCGAGGAGGAAGACAGCCCAGAAGCCGTCGACGCCCGTCGGGTGTCTGCGGATGAAATCGTAGAGGCGCTGCACGTAACCCAGCGTAGGGACAGCCGACAGGTGGGTGGGTCAGCCAAAGGGCCGATCCGGGTCCGGAGACCGTACTCCCCAAGGTGGAGACTTGAACATGTGACGGATGACTGGCGCGGTTGGCAGGAGGCGGCCGAGGCCGCTTTGTACGGGGACGGGGGGTTCTACCGGAGCCCCGAAGGGCCGGCGGGTCATTTCCGTACCTCGGTGCACGCTTCCGGGCTGTTCGCCTCGGCCGTCGCCCGGCTGCTGGTCAGGACGGCGGACGAGCTCGGGACCGGTGCGGTGGACCTGGTGGATCTGGGGGCGGGGCGCGGAGAGCTGTTGACGGGGGTGCTCGCCGCGCTCCCGGCGCAGGGCGGCGGGGGACTCGCGGTACGGGCGTACGCCGTGGAGCTGGCCGCGCGCCCCGACGGTCTGGACCCTCGGGTGGAGTGGTGCGCCGAGCCCCCGCAGGGCGTGCGCGGGCTGCTGTTCGCCAACGAGTGGCTGGACAACGTGGTGACGCCGGTGGCCGAGACGGATGAGGACGGCGTCCGCCGCTACGTCCTGGTCCGCCCCTCGGACGGTACGGAGCGGCTGGGCGATCCGGTGAGCGGGGCCGACGCCCGGTGGCTGGCGGACTGGTGGCCGCCGGCCGGACCGGGCAGCCGGGCCGAGATCGGCCGCCCGCGCGACGAGGCCTGGGCGCGTGCGGTGGCCACCGTGAGCGCCGGGCTCGCGGTGGCGGTGGACTACGGCCACGTACGGGAGGCCCGGCCGCGCCTGGGCACGCTGACCGGCTTCCGGGCGGGGCGCGAGGTGCGGCCGGTGCCGGACGGCGGCTGCGACCTCACCTCGCACGTGGCGCTGGACGCGTGCGCGGCGGCGGGCGGCCGGGGCGCGGAGATCCGCACCCAGCGCGAGGCGCTGCGGGAGCTGGGGGTCAGCGGTGAACGCCCGCCGCTGACGCTCGCGTCGAGCGACCCGGCCGGCTACGTACGGGCGCTGGCCCTGGCGGGCGAGGCGGCGGAGCTGACGGCGCGGGGCGGGCTGGGCGACTTCGGCTGGCTGACGCAACGGGTCCGGGCCCCGGCCGGCCCCTGCGGCGGTTGAGGAGCGGGGTCCGGGGCGGAGCCCGGGGAAGCCGGGCCGCAGGCAATACTGTCGGCATGACGGAGACGACAGTCGGCATCGGCGGCGCGGCGGAAAGCACCGACATGGTGCTCAACATCGGCCCGCAGCACCCCTCCACGCACGGCGTGCTCCGACTGCGGATCGTCCTGGACGGCGAACGCGTCCAGCAGGCCGAACCCGTCATCGGCTACATGCACAGAGGCGCGGAGAAGCTCTTCGAGGCACGTGACTACCGGCAGATCGTGATGCTCGCCAACCGCCACGACTGGCTCTCCGCGTTCTCCAACGAGCTGGGCGTCGTGATGGCCGTCGAGCGGATGCTCGGCATGGAGGTCCCGGAGCGCGCGGTCTGGACCCGCACCCTGCTGGCCGAGCTGAACCGGGTCCTGAACCACCTGATGTTCCTCGGCTCGTACCCACTGGAACTCGGCGGGATCACCCCGGTGTTCTACGCGTTCCGGGAGCGCGAGGAGCTCCAGGCCGTGATGGAGGAGGTCTCCGGCGGCCGCATGCACTACATGTTCAACCGGGTCGGCGGCCTCAAGGAGGACCTCCCGGCGGGCTGGCTCGGCCGGGCCAGGGACGCGGTCGCCTCCGTCCGGTCCCGGATGGACGTCTACGACAAGCTGGTGCTCGGCAACGAGATCTTCCGGGGCCGTACCCGCGGAGTCGGCGTGCTGTCGGCGCGGGCCGTGCACGCGTACGGGGTGTCCGGGCCGATCGCCCGTGCCTCCGGCGTCGATTTCGACCTGCGGCGGGACGAGCCCTATCTCGCGTACGGGGAGCTCCAGGACACCCTGAAAGTCGTCACCCGCACCGAGGGCGACTGCCTGGCCCGGTTCGAATGCCTGCTGGACCAGACGCACAACGCCCTGGACCTCGCGGACGCCTGCCTGGACCGGATGGCGGACCTGGCACCCGGTCCGATCAACCAGCGGCTGCCCAAAGTGCTCAAGGCCCCGGAGGGCCACACCTACGCCTGGACCGAGAACCCGCTCGGCGTCAACGGCTACTACCTGGTGTCCAAGGGCGAGAAGACCCCGTACCGGCTGAAACTCCGCTCGGCGTCGTTCAACAACATCCAGGCGCTCACCGAGCTGCTGCCCGGCACCCTGGTCGCGGACATGGTCGCGATCCTGGGCTCGCTGTTCTTCGTCGTCGGGGACATCGACAAGTAGCCCGGCCCCGGCGGGGCTACGAGATCGCGCTGCGCAGCTCCGCGACGTCCAGCTGTTCGGTCTCGTCGTGCGCGGTCAGGTCGATGACCTTGCCGACGGCCCGGTTCTCGGTCGCGCCGGTGCGGTGCGCGGCGAGCGCCTCCTCACCCACCACGTCGGCGAGGTCCTCGTTCTGCACGGACTCGATCGCGGCGTGCGCCTTCTGCGTACCGAAGAAGTCGAAGCTGCCCTGCGGGACCAGGTGGCGGCGGGCCGCGGCGTACGGGACGACCGAGGCGGCGGCCGGGACGGCGCGCCGCTCCGGCAGTGCCTGGGCCGGCACTGCCTTGGGCGGCAGTGCCTGAGGCGGCCGGGGCGAGGCGGGCAGAGCGGCCGTGGGACGACGGTGCTGCTCGTCGCCCGTCGGGGCGCCGGTGAGCGCGGCGGCCGCGTGCTTCCCCCGCCGTTCCTCCGCCTCCCGGGCGCGCTCCGCGAGATCGTGCTTCCTGGCCTGCTCCGCGGTGCGCCGGGCCTCCTGGAGCGCGCGGTTGCGCGAGAGGTCCTCCAGCGCCTGGGCGGCGCGCAGATATCCGGCCGGGGTCGGGGTGCTGCGCGCGGCGGGCAGTTCGCGGGGCGACGGCGCGGCCGCCTCCAGGGCGAGCTGCCGGCGGCTCTCCAGCACGCTGGCGCGCTCGGTCTCTGCGTTGGCGTACCGCCGCAGCAGGGCGGCGTGCTCGCCACGGAGACCGGCGAGCTCGACGCGCTTGCGGCGCAGCTTCGTCTCCAGCCGGGCGCGCAGCTCGCGCGACTCGTCGAGATCGGCCTCGATCTCCGCGATGCGTTCCTCGGCCCGCCACTCGTCGCCCGCGCGGGCGCGCGTCAGCTCCGCGACGCGACGGCCCGCCTCCCGGTCCCAGCTGCGCATCAGATACGCGCCGGTGAGGGCGGCGGCCGCGGCGGCGGCGACCAGGGCGCGCAGGACCAGGGGCTCGGCGAGCAGCCAGGCTCCCGCGGCACAGAGAACCGAGGCTCCGGCCACGACCGAAGGCGGAAGGATTCTGTGCAGAGGTGGCGAATGACGATGGCGTCCACGTGGCATGGCCTGAAATTTACCGTGCATACGGCCTGCTTGGGGGGCCGCCCGGCAATCTGTTCCCCGCCGGTTACCTGACGGCCCCCGAAACTCCCTCCCCGGACCCGCCTACTTCTTGATCAGACCTTTGGACTGGAGGTATTCCTTGGCCGCGTCCTCGGGCTTGGCGCGCTCCGCGTCGACCTTGCGGTTCAGTTCCGCGAGGTCCTGGGTGGTGAGTGCGGCGGTGAGCTTGCCGAGTGCCGCCGCGATGTCATCGCCGCCCGCGTCCTTGGCATTGACGACCGGGAGTACGTTGTCCGCGTTCTGCAGCTTCTTGTCGTCCTCCAGGAAAACCAGGCCGTAGCTGTCCAGCACCGCGTCCGTGGTGGTGGACAGGACCAGCTGGTCCTTGCCGTCCTTGACCGCCTGCTTGGACTGCGGGGTGCCCACTCCCTTGGGGTCGATGCCGGTCACATCGATGCCGTACGTCTTCTTGAGACCGGGCGCGCAGAACGCCCGCACCTCGCACTCGTCACCGGCCGCGATCTTCACCTTGACCTTGGCGGCGCCGAGATCCGAAAGCGTCTTCAGCTTGTTCTTCGTGGCGAATTCCTTGGTGACCGCGAAGGCGTTCTGGTCGATCGCCTTGCCGGGCGGCAGGACCTTGAGTCCGCGCGGGGTCGCGAGCTTCTCCAGGGCGGCGACGGTGGCGTCGGTGTCGCCGGAGGCGAGCGGCTTCTCCTCGGCCGCCTTCGCCCCGTTCGCCTTGGCGTTGAGGAATTCGGTGATCGTCGCCGCGTATTCGGGTACGACGTCGATCTCGCCCTTCTCCAGGGAGGGTTCGTACAGTTCGCGGTTCTTCACCGTGGTGACCGAGGTGCTGTATCCGGCGTCGGCCAGGATCTGCGCGTACAGCTCCGCGAGCACCTTGGACTCGGTGAAGGCGGCGGCGCCGACGACGAGCGAGCCCTTCTTCCCGGAGCCGTCGCCACCGGCCGGGGCGCCCTTGTCCTTCTCCAGGGTGTCACCGCCGCAGGCGGCGAGCGAGCCCGCCAGCGCGACCATGCCGATGACCGCGCCGGCTATGCGCGAGGTCTTGCTCATGTTGGTTCTCCGTCCACGGCAACAGGGCCATATGCGATGTGTGCGATCTGCGGGGGGGGTTACGAGAGGGGGCCGGGCTCACGCCGTCCGGCGGCGGCGCAGCGGTGACAGCAGCCGGTCGAGGGCGACCAGCACCGACTCCACCAGCAGGGCGAGCACGGCGACCAGCAGGGCCCCCGCGACCACCTGCGGGGTGTTGTACGTGTTGAAGCCGGCGGTGATGATCCGGCCGAGGCCGCCCTGGCCGACCATCGCGGCGATCGTCGCCGTGGCCACCACCTGGACGGCGGCCGAACGCAGCCCGGTCATGATCATCGGGTAGGCCAGCGGGAGCTCGACGCGGACGAAGAGCTGGCCGCCCGACATGCCCATCCCCCGCGCGGCCTCCGTCACCGAACGGTCCACCCCGGTCATCCCGACGTAGGCGTTGGTCAGCAGCGGCGGCACGGCGAAGAGCACCAGGGCGATGACGGTCGGCAGGTACCCGCTGTTGCGCAGCGGCGAGACCATGAAGAGCGCCAGCACCGCGAAGACCGGGACCGCCCGGCCCACGTTGGAGATGTTGACGGCCAGCGCGCCGCCCTTCCCGATGTGTCCGAGGTACAGCGCGACGGGCAGCGCTATGGCGCAGGCCAGGGCGAGCGCCACGCCGCTGACGTACAGGTGCTCACCGAGCCGGTGGCTCACTCCGCTCTCCCCCGACCAGTTGGCGCCGGTGGTGAGCCAGGTCCAGGCCTCGCCGAGAACTCCCATGGGTCAGACCGCCTTCGCCGTACCGGCCGTGTCCACGGCTCCGTGGGATTTCGATATGCGCGTCCACGGTGTCAGCAGCCGCTGCACGCAGAGCAGCAGCAGGTCCGCGACGACCGCGAGCAGTACGCAGAGCACGGAGGCGGCCAGCACCTGGGCCTTGAAGAAGCTGGGCAGGGCGTCGTCGATGAGGTTGCCGAGACCGCCCCGGCCGACGATCGAACCGATGGTCGTCAGCGCGATCGTGGAGACCGTGGCAATGCGTATTCCGGCCATCAGCGCGGGCATCGCGAGCGGCAGCTCCACCTCCCACAGCAGCCGGGCGGGTCCGTAACCCAGGCCGCGCGCGGCCTCCTTCGCCTCCTCCGGGACCGCTTCCAGACCCGCCAGGATGTTGCGCACGAGAATGGTCAGCGAATACAGCACCAGCCCGGTGACGACCAGCGCCGCGGAGAGCCCGAAGAGCGGCAGCAGCAGCGAGAACATCGCGAGCGACGGCACGGTGTAGAGCACCGTGGTCAGCCCGAGCACCGGTCCGGCGAAACGCCGGCTGCGGCGGGCGAGCAGGGCCAGCGGGAATGCCACGGCGACCCCGATCGCCACCGAGACCGCGGTGATCCAGATGTGCTGGACCGTGGCATCGGTCAACTCCTGGCTGCGGGAACGGAGATACTCCCCGCAGATCCAGTCGTTCGTCACCAGGCAGTTCTGTGCGGCCATCTTGTCCCCCACCTCCCGATCGCCCACTCGTACTGATGTCCGGCGAGCCTATCCTCGACCACTGACAATCACGGAAGCCGTTGTATTCCAGCAACATGTCCTTCACAAAACACGCGCCACAATGGGGAACCATGATCCGTTTCGAGCACGTCACCAAGCGGTATGCGGACGGCACGACCGCCGTCGACGACCTTTCCTTCGAGGTCGCCGAGGGTGAACTCGTCACGCTCGTCGGACCGTCGGGGTGCGGCAAGACGACCACCATGAAGATGGTGAACCGGCTGATCGAACCGACCGAGGGCCGGATATTCCTCGACGGGGACGACATATCGGCCATCGACCCCGTCCAACTGAGGCGCCGTATCGGCTACGTGATCCAGCAGGTCGGGCTGTTCCCGCACCGGACGGTCCTCGAAAACACCGCTACCGTGCCCCATCTTCTGGGCTGGAAACGCGGAAAGGGACGCGAACGCGCCGCCGAACTCCTCGATCTGGTCGGACTCGATCCTTCCGTTTATGGTGACCGATATCCGGAACAGCTGTCCGGCGGTCAGCGCCAACGCGTGGGCGTGGCAAGGGCGCTGGCGGCCGACCCGCCCGTACTGCTGATGGACGAGCCTTTCGGCGCGGTCGACCCGGTCGTCCGGGAACGGCTCCAGAACGAATTCCTCAAGCTCCAGGCACAGGTCCGCAAAACGGTGCTGTTCGTCACGCACGACATCGAGGAGGCGGTCCGCCTCGGGGACCGCATCGCCGTCTACGGACAGGGCTCGATCGAGCAGTTCGACTCACCGGCCACCGTGCTCGGCGCCCCCGCCACCGGCTATGTCGCGGACTTCGTCGGCGCCGACCGGGGGCTCAAGCGGCTCTCCGTCACCCCGATCGAGGAGAGCGACCTCGACCAGCCGCCGGTCGTCCACCTCGACGACCCGCTGGCCGCGGCGACCGAACGGCTGCGGGCACAGGGCGCGCGCTGGGCCGTCGTACTGGACGGTGACGACCATCTGCACGGCTGGATCCCGGCCGGCGAAGCGCTCACCGCCACCAAGGGCACGGTCCGCGAGCACGCCCGCCGGATGGAGGCCTGGCTGCCCGTCGGCGCCCCGCTCAAGCAGGCGTTCGCCACCATGCTCCAGCACGACGCCGGCTGGATCGCGGTCATCGACGAGGACAGCGCGGGCCGGTTTCTCGGCGTGCTCACCCCGGCCCGCCTCCACGAGGCGCTGCGCCGCTCGATCGACGCGGACGACCGGGCCGTGCCGC
This sequence comes from Streptomyces sp. NPDC104307, assembly GCF_055584045.1. NCBI lineage: Bacteria > Bacillati > Actinomycetota > Actinomycetes > Kitasatosporales > Streptomycetaceae > Streptomyces > Streptomyces sp. NPDC104307. Next base: position 49,598 of record NZ_JBVJMU010000024.1, on the reverse strand, counting down.
GCGCCGAGGTGGCCGTGGAGAGCGTCGCGAGCGTTTCGGGCGGGGCGGGCGTCACGGGCGGGGCGGGCGCGACCTCCTGAGAGTGAGGCCGGGAGTAGTGCGCCGCCGGTTCAGTTCTCGCTGAGCCGGCTGCTCATCCACTCCAGGGCGGCGGGGATCTCCCGGCGCCAGGTGTTGAAGTTGTGCCCGCCGCTGCCGAGCACGATCGAGGAGGCCTGCGCGGGCGACTTCACCTTGGCCAGGAACTTCTTCGTGTCCGCGTAGTTCTCCTCGCCGTGGCGGGAGGTCGTCACCAGGAAGGACGAGTCGGGCATCGGCCGGTGGTCCAGGCTCCACAGCAGGTCCGCCCGCTCGCGCGCCGACTGGTCGCCGTGGAAGAGGTCGCCGGTCGTCGGGTCCTCCGCCGCCTTGTAGTACGCGGAGAGCCCCGCGCTCGCCGTGAACCGGTCCGGGTGGTGCAGCCCGATCTTCAGCGCGCAGTAGCCGCCGGTCGAGTTGCCGATGATGCCCCAGTTGCGGGCGCGATGACCCACCCGGTAGGCGGCCGAGACCGCGCGCGGCAGATCCTTCGCGAAGAACGTCTCGGTCTGCGGGCCGCCCTTTATGTCGACGCACTCGGTGTCCCGGGGCGGTGCCAGGGTCGGCCGCAGCATCACCAGGATCATCGGCTGCGACCGTCCGGCCTTCACCTGATCGAGTGCCGTACGCGGGTAGCGCAGCCCCTTGAGGAGGTTCTCCGAAGTACCCGGGTAGCCCGTGAGCACCACCACCGCGGGGAAATTGCGCCGGGCGTACGCCTCCTGGAAGTACTCCGGCGGCAGGTACACGTACGCCGAACTCTCGATCCCGGAGTGGTGCCCCGCAATCACCACCTTGTCGATCCGGCCTCCCCTGGTGGCCAGCGAACCGCCCGGCACGTCGGGCCGCTGCGTCCCCACCCGGACGATGTTCTTCGCGGCCAGGGTCCCGGCGGCGTGGTCGGTGACCACGCCCAGGTCCTGCTTCTGGCCGAACAGGTCCGCCCAGGAGCCGTAGAAGAGGAACGAGTTGTTGGCCATCAGGCCGACCGAGGCGAAGACCGCCACCTGGGTCGCCAGGAGCAGGCCGACCCTGCCGAAGACCATCGGGACACTGCGCCGGGCGAACCTCGGCCAGAGCCAGATCGTGACGGCGAACAGCACGACGGCGAGCGCGATCGCCAGGATCAGCACTGCCTTGCCGGTAAGGCCCATGACGATTGAACTTTCTGTCTGGAAATTTCCCGGATACGGGTGAACCCTCCGCCCGGAAGGCTCGTCCTAGAGGTCGCACAGCGTCCGCCGGACTCCGGCCGACGTACTCCACAAATCTCTCGCGGAACCACGGGAAGCGATGTCTGTCACGCTAGATGGGGATAAATCGGGATCGGTTCCGAAAAGCGCACGCAAGTTCGTGCGCGGACCGCGGCCCGAAACCGTACCGGTGCTCGTCGGCACCGCCTGCACCGTAGTCGGCCTGATCGACGTCGCCGCCGGGGTCTTCCCCCGCTTCCGCCACAGCCGGATGCACACCCTCGCGGAGGTGCTGCCCGGCGCCCTCGGCCCCTTCGCCGCCGCGCTCTCACTGAGCGCCGGCGTCCTGCTGCTGCTCCTGGCCCACGGCCTCAAGCGGCACAAACGACGGGCCTGGCGGGCGGCCGTCGTGCTGCTCCCGGCCGGTGCGCTGTCCCAGTTCCTCTACCGGCACTCGGTGCTGGGCGCGGTCGTCTCGCTGACGCTCTGCTATCTGCTGGTACGCCACCGGAGTGAGTTCGCGGCCCTCCCCGACCCGCGCAGCCGCTGGCGGGCCCTGGCCAACTTCGTCCTGCTCGGCGCGGGTTCGCTCGGCCTCGGCCTGGTCATCGTCAGCGTCCACCCCGGCCGGCTGGTCGGCAACCCCAGCATCGCCGACCGGCTCCAGCACGTGCTGTACGGCCTGTTCGGCTTCGAGGGCCCGGTCGAGTACGCCGGTGTCACCTCCTGGACCGTGGGCTACTCGCTCGGCGCGCTCGGCCTGCTGACCGCCGTCACCACCATCTACTTCGCGTTCCGCCCCGAACACCCCGCCGCCCGCCTCACCGAGGACGACGAGGCCCGGCTGCGCGCGCTGCTGGACCGGCACGGCCGCCGCGACTCGCTCGGCCACTTCGCGCTCCGCCGCGACAAGGCCGTGGTGTTCTCCCCCAGCGGCAAGGCCGCCGTCTGCTACCGCGTGGTCTCCGGGGTGATGCTGGCCAGCGGCGATCCGATCGGGGACGTGGAGGCCTGGCCCGGCGCCATCGAACGGTTCATGGACGAGGCCAGAGCCCACTCCTGGACCCCGGCCGTGATGGGCTGCGGCGAGACCGGCGGCGAGGTCTGGACCCGCGAGACCGGACTGGCCGCCCTCGAACTCGGGGACGAGGCGGTGGTGGATGTCGCGGATTTCTCCCTCGCCGGACGGGCGATGCGCAACGTACGCCAGATGGTGAAGCGCATCGAGCGCGGCGGCTACGAGACCCGCGTCCGGCGCGTGGCTGACATCGGCGAGACCGAGCTCGCCCGCATCCGCCGGGCCGCCGCCGACTGGCGCGGCACCGACAACGAGCGCGGCTTCTCCATGGCCCTGGGCCGGATCGGCGACGGCGCCGACGGGGACTGCTTCATCGCCACCGCCCACAAGACCGACGAACAGAGCGCCGAATCCCCGTACGGCGACCTGAAGGCCGTGCTCCACTTCGTCCCCTGGGGCACCGACGGCATGTCCCTGGACCTCATGCGCCGCGACCGCGCCGCAGACCCGGGGATGAACGAGCTGCTGATCGTCGCCTCCCTCCAGGCCGCGCCCCGGCTCGGCATCACCCGCGTCTCGCTGAACTTCGCGATGTTCCGCGCCGCGCTGGCCCGCGGCGAGAAGCTGGGCGCGGGACCGGTGCTGCGGGTCTGGCGCGGACTGCTGATCTTCCTGTCGCGCTGGTTCCAGATCGAGTCGCTGTACAAGTTCAACGCCAAGTTCCGGCCCCGCTGGGAGCCCCGGTTCGTGGTCTACCGCACCGCCCGCGACCTGCCCCGGATCTCGCTGGCCGCGATGCAGGCCGAGGGCTTCGTCAGCTTCGCGCTGCCCCGTCCGCTGGCCCGCCGGCTGCCCTCGGGCGAGCGACGGCCCTGTGCGCACAGCCGGCCCTCCGCACCGGAGCAGGGCGTCCACGCGGCGTGACGGGTCCCGTCACGGCCTAGGCTGGTCGTATGAGTACGTTGCGTGGACGAGGCACGGTCCAGGGCCTGCCGGAGTGGGACCGCTGTGCGGTCATGGGTGTCGTCAATGTGACCCCGGACTCCTTCTCCGACGGGGGCCGCTGGTTCGACACCACGACGGCCGTCAAGCACGGTCTCGACCTGGTGGGCGAGGGCGCCGACCTCGTCGACGTCGGCGGTGAGTCGACCCGCCCCGGAGCCAGCCGGGTCGACGAGTCGGAGGAGCTGCGCCGGGTCGTCCCGGTGGTCCGCGGACTCGTCTCCGAAGGGGTCACGGTCTCCGTGGACACCATGCGGGCCCGGGTCGCGGAGCAGGCCGTCGAGGCCGGCGCGGTCCTCGTCAACGACGTGAGCGGCGGGCTCGCGGACCCGGACATGGTCCCGGTCGTCGCCGCCGCCGGGGTGCCCTTCGTCGTCATGCACTGGCGCGGCTTCAGCGAGACGATGAACAGCCGGGCGGTGTACGGGGACGTCGTCGCGGAGGTCGTCGAGGAGCTGCGGACCCGGATGGACGCCGTGGTCTGCGGCGGTGTCGCCCCCGAACGCATCGTGATCGACCCCGGCCTCGGCTTCGCCAAGGACGCCGGCCACGACCTCTCGCTCATCGCCCGGCTGGACGCCCTGCACGCCCTGGGCCGTCCGCTGCTGGTCGCCGCCTCCCGGAAGCGGTTCCTGGGCCACGTACTGGCCGGGCCGGGCGCCGCACCGCCGCCCGCCCGCGAACGTGACGCGGCCACCGCCGCGATCTCCGCGCTCGCCGCCCACGCCGGCGCCTGGGCCGTCCGGGTCCACGAGGTACGGGCCACCGCCGACGCCGTACGCGTCGCCCGCGCCGTCGAGGGAGCCGCGTGAACGAGTCGCGGGACGAGCACGCGGAAGCGGCCGCCGACATCGAGGCGGTCGAGCTGGCCAACACCGCCTTCTACGAGGCGATGGAGCGCGGGGACCTCGACGAGCTCACCGGGCTCTGGCTGCCCGGCGAGGACCTCACCGTCTCCTGCGTCCACCCGGGCTGGCCGGTGCTCACCGGCCGCGGCGAGGTGCTGCGCAGCTACGCGCTGATCATGGCGAACACCGAGTACATCCAGTTCTTCCTGACCGACGTCGGGGTGTCCATGACGGGCGACACCGCCCTGGTCACCTGCACGGAGAACATCCTCAGCGGCGGCCCCGCGGAGGAGGGCAGCTCGCTGGGGCCGCTGGTGGGCCAGCTGGTGGTCGCCACCAACGTGTTCCGGCGCACTCCCGACGGCTGGAAGCTCTGGTCCCACCACGGGTCGCCCGTACTGGCCGAAACCGGTGAGGAAGAGGACGAAGAGTCCCCCTCCTGAACGGGTACAAGACCGGTGGAGGACCGACTAGCGACTCCCCGGGATTGGAATCGGGCACATCGGGGTATCTGCGGCTACCCGGCCCCGTGCGGTCCGCCGCGGGCCCCACGGGCGAGTGCTGTCGGTGCCCGCAGGTAGATTCCAATGAGGGCAGGACGCCGCCCGCACGCGGCCCGTGCCCCTACGACCAACAACAGCAGGAGTGATTCGCGTGGATCGTGTCGCGCTGCGCGGCCTCAAGGCCCGTGGGCACCATGGCGTCTTTCCCCGGGAACGGGAAGAGGGACAGACCTTCATCGTGGACCTGGTGCTCGGCCTCGACACCCGCCCCGCGGCAGCAGCCGACGACCTGACGAAGACCGTGCACTACGGCGTGGTCGCGGAGGAGGTCGTCGACGTCGTCAAGGGCGAACCGGTCGATCTGATCGAGACGCTCGCGGAGCGCATCGCCCAGCAGTGCCTCAAGCACGAAGGCGTCGAGGAGGTGGAGGTCGTGGTGCACAAGCCGGATGCGCCCATCACCGTCCCCTTCGACGACGTCACCATCACCATCACCCGGAGCCGAGCATGACTGCATTTTCTACCGAGGGGCAGAGCGACCCGACCGTACAGCCGGTTCCCGCCTCCGTGGTCGAACAGGTGGACGCCGCGGACATCACCCTCTCCAACCCCAAACGCGCCGTGATCTCCCTGGGCTCCAACCTCGGCAACCGCCTGGAGACCCTCCAGGGCGCCATCGACGCCCTGGAGGACACCCCCGGCCTCCGGGTCAAGGCGGTCTCCCCGGTGTACGAGACGGAGCCCTGGGGCGTCGACCCCGGCTCCCAGCCCTCGTACTTCAACGCGGTCGTCGTCGTGAAGACCACGCTGCCCCCGTCCTCCCTCCTGGAGCGCGGCCAGGCCATCGAGGAGGCCTTCGACCGGGTCCGCGAGGAGCGCTGGGGCCCGCGCACGATCGACGTCGACATCGTGGCGTACGCCGATGTGGTCTCGGACGATCCGGTGCTCACCCTCCCGCACCCCCGGGCCCGCGAGCGCGCCTTCGTGCTCGCCCCGTGGCACGACGTGGATCCGGCGGCCCAGCTGCCCGGCGTCGGCCCGGTCGCCGATCTGCTGGCCGGTGTCGGCCGCGGCGGCGTACTGCCCCGGGCCGACCTGGAACTCCGGCTGCCCGAGTAGTCGTTAGGCTCTGAGGAACAGCAGGAAAGATCACAGCGGCATAGATCACAGCGGCACGGATCACAGGCGGCGAAGGGCGGCTCACCCGGTGAAGCAACTACGGCTCGGAGTACTGGCGGGCCTCTTCGCCGCCGCCGGGGTGCTGTCCTGGGGCGGCGCCCGCCTCTGGGACTCCCTCGGCACCCTGCCGAGCGTGCCGCTGGCCGCCCCCATCGTGCTCGCGGTGATCGCCGTCGTCCTGCTGGCGACGGCGCTCTCCATCCGCTCCCGGCTGCGCGCCCAGCGTGAGCGCCGGCCGGGCGCGAAGGGCGTCGAGCCCATGATGGCGGCCCGCGCCGTGGTCTTCGGCCAGGCCAGCGCCCTGGTCGTCGCCCTGGTCGCCGGGATGTACGGCGGCGTCGGCGTCTTCCTGCTCGGCTCCCTCGACATGCCGGCCCGCCGCGACCAGGCGATCTACGCCGGCTTCGCGGTCCTGGCCGGCATCGCGGTGATAGCGGCCGCCCTCTTCCTGGAACGCGTCTGCAAGCTCCCGGACGACGAGGACGACAACAAGAACGCGGCGGGGGCGTGACCGGTCTCCGTTCCGGTTCCGGACAACAAACCGGAACGGCCGGTTACTGATTCCCGAATTCCGGGTCACGGGACCTCCGGGACACCACTCGCATTACTCTCCCTATACCATCCCCCGGACCCCGCGCAATGCATTTGAGGGTTATCTGAGGTGCACCTCCGCCATTCCCGAATTCCTTTGGATTACCCCCGGCAACGAGCAGGCGAGCGTGTTAGCGTTCCGGTTCGACCAAGATCAGCCGGGCGCCCCTCGGCGTCCGGATCTCGAATCGAAACGGGGAGCATCAACGTGAAGCGCGGTTTGCAGAGTGTGGGCGTCGGGGTGGCCGTCGTCGCCTCCGTCCTCCTTTCCTCCACGTCGGCCCAGGCCGCAGCCATCTCGGGCAAGGGAAAGGCGTACTACGGCTGCACCAACACAGTGAAGGTGTGGCGCACCGGGAAGACCGTCTACGCGAACGCGAAGCAGGTCTGCACCCACAAGATGAGCGCCCAGCGCCCGTCCATCGCGCTTTCCGGGAACAACGGAAAGACATTCGCGAGCAAAATCGCAGGCTGCCGTAAGTCCAAGTCGTGCAGCACACCCACGGTCAAGGTGAAGGCGACGAAGAAGTGGACCTACCGGGCCTCGAATTCCGGAACGGGTAGTTTCATTTCCCAGAATGGTTCCGACTCGTGGTGGCCCGTGAACAGCGTGGCCCACGCCACATACAAGTACAAGTAGCCCGCAAAGCCTCTCTGCAGGCCTGAGGGCCGGTGGATCCCAGTGATCCGCCGGCCCTCAGCCGTGGGTGCGGGGAGTCGGCCGGGCCGGTACCGGACCGGTCAGCGGGCCATGATCAGGCTCATCGCCTCGGCCCGCGTCGCGGGGTCGCGGAGCTGTCCGCGCACCGCGGAGGTCAGTGTCTTCGCGCCGGGCTTGCGGATACCGCGCATCGACATGCACATGTGCTCGCACTCGACGACGACGATGACGCCGCGCGGCTCAAGGATCGTCATCAGCGACTCGGCGATCTGCGTGGTCAGCCGCTCCTGGACCTGCGGACGCCGGGCGTAGACGTCCACCAGCCGGGCCAGCTTCGACAGGCCGGTGATCTTGCCGCTGGTCGCCGGGATGTACCCGACATGCGCGACCCCGTGGAACGGCACCAGATGATGTTCACAGGTGCTGTACACCTCGATGTCCTTGACCAGCACCATCTCGTCGTGGCCGAGGTCGAACGTGGTCGTGAGGACGTCCTCGGGCTGCTGAGACAGGCCCGCGAAAATCTCCTTGTACGCCCGTGCCACCCGCCCCGGGGTCTCCCGCAGCCCCTCCCGGTCCGGGTCCTCGCCCACGGCGATGAGGAGTTCGCGTACGGCTGCGGCGGCCCGCTTCTCGTCGAACTCACCGATCGGATCCTGGCCGTCCAGCGTCACCGGGTCGGTCATCTGTGCCTCGTTCCATTGAGCTGTCAGCTGCGTGGACATTCGCGCAGATATACGAAAGCCGCGCCCCCACAGGCTAAAACCTGGAGGGCGCGGCTTCCATTCCGGGCCCGTCCGAACCCCTGTGACGGGGGTCGCACGGGTCCGGTATCTAGCTCTCGGGACGATCCTCGGGGATCGACTCGGTGGGCGGGACGATGTCCGCGACCGGGGAGCCGTTCGCCGTGGTGGCGCCGTTCGTGAGGGCGAGCTCCTTCGGGGAGAGCACCGGCGGCCGGGTGGACGGCGTGCGCCGGGCGGACCCGGTCCACGCCGGACGGGCCGGACGCTTGACGATCGGAGCGAAGATCTCGGCGATCTCCGCCTTGCCGAGGGTCTCCTTCTCAAGGAGCTGGAGAACCAGTGCGTCCAGAACGTCTCGGTTCTCGACCAGGATCTCCCACGCGTCGTTGTGCGCGGTCTCGATGAGCTTCTTGACCTCTTCGTCGACCAGCGCGGCGACCTCTTCCGAGTAGTCGCGCTGGTGGCCCATCTCGCGGCCCACGAAGGGTTCGGTGTTGTCGCCGCCGAACTTGATCGCGCCGAGCCGCTCCGTCATGCCGTACTGCGTGACCATCGCGCGGGCCGTTGCGGTGGCCTTCTCGATGTCGTTCGCAGCGCCGGTGGTCGGATCGTGGAAGACCAGCTCCTCGGCCGCGCGCCCGCCCAGCATGTAAGCCAGCTGGTCGAGCATCTCGTTGCGCGTCGTGGAGTACTTGTCCTCCTCCGGGAGCACCATCGTGTAACCGAGGGCGCGGCCGCGGGAGAGGATCGTGATCTTGTGGACCGGGTCCGACTGAGGTGAGGCCGCCGCGACCAGGGCGTGTCCGCCCTCGTGGTACGCGGTGATCTTCTTCTCCTTCTCGGACATGATCCGGGTCCGCTTCTGCGGACCCGCCACGACGCGGTCGATGGCCTCGTCGAGCATGTTGTTGTCGATCAGCTTCTGGTTGCTGCGCGCCGTGAGGAGCGCCGCCTCGTTCAGCACGTTCGACAGGTCGGCACCGGTGAAGCCGGGCGTACGACGGGCAACGGCGCCGAGATCGACGTCCGGTGCGACCGGCTTGCCCTTCTGGTGGACCTTGAGGATCTCCAGCCGGCCCAGCATGTCGGGACGGTCGACCGCGATCTGCCGGTCGAAGCGGCCCGGACGCAGCAGCGCCGGGTCGAGGATGTCCGGCCGGTTCGTGGCGGCGATCAGGATCACGCCGCCCTTCACGTCGAAGCCGTCCATCTCGACGAGCAGCTGGTTAAGCGTCTGCTCGCGCTCGTCGTGACCGCCGCCCATACCGGCACCGCGGTGCCGGCCGACCGCGTCGATCTCGTCGACGAAGACGATCGCCGGGGCGTTCGCCTTGGCCTGCTCGAAGAGGTCGCGCACCCGGGAGGCACCGACACCGACGAACATCTCGACGAAGTCGGAACCGGAGATCGAGTAGAACGGGACGCCCGCCTCGCCGGCGACGGCGCGTGCGAGCAGCGTCTTACCCGTACCGGGAGGCCCGTACAGCAGGACACCCTTGGGGATCTTGGCGCCGACGGCCTGGAACTTCGCCGGCTCCTGGAGGAACTCCTTGATCTCGTAGAGCTCCTCGACCGCCTCGTCCGAGCCCGCCACATCGGCGAACGTCGTCTTGGGGGTGTCCTTGGTGATCAGCTTGGCCTTGGACTTGCCGAACTGCATGACCTTGGAGCCGCCACCCTGCATCTGGTTCATCAGAAACAGGAAGACGACCACGATGAGGACGAAGGGCAGCAGCGAGAAGAGGATCGAGACGAACGGGGACTGCTTCGACGGCGAGACGGTGTAACCCTTCTCGATGTCACCGCTCTCGAACTTCTTCTGCAGCGTGTCGGCCAGTTGGACGCCCTGGTCGCCGATGTAGCTCGCCTGGAACTTGCTGCCGGACTCGCCAGAGAGTTTCTGGCCGTCCTTCATCTCAATCTTGAGGATTTGATCGTCACCGGTGGTGAGCTTGGCCTGCTCCACCTGGTTCTTACTGATCGCCTGGATCACCTTGCCGGTGTCCACCGTCTTGTAGCCGCCGGACGAGCCGACGACCTGCATCAACACGACCACGGCGAGGACGGCCAGCACGATCCACATGACCGGCCCACGGAAGTATCGCTTCACGTCCATCCATACGGAGCGAAGTCGCCCCGTCCCTCCTGCCCGTAGGTAAATGCTGCGTGTGAGTAAAGACTGTTCCTCGGACGGTACCCCAGCATTGTCACCGACGACCGCCGGGGACGTCTGTCAAACCCGCCTTCGAAGGCTCAACGGCGGGAAATCCGTGAGGGTTCCCCGGAGTCGGTGCGGGTTGTGCGGTTCCTGGTCAGCCGCCGTAGACGTGCGGGGCGAGCGTGCCGACGAAGGGGAGGTTGCGGTACTTCTCCGCGTAGTCCAGCCCGTAGCCGACGACGAACTCGTTGGGGATGTCGAAGCCGACCCACTTGCAGTCGAGCGCGACCTTCGCCGCGTCGGGCTTGCGCAGCAGGGTGCAGATCTCCAGCGAGGCGGGCTCGCGCGAGCCCAGGTTCGACATCAGCCAGGACAGGGTCAGACCGGAGTCGATGATGTCCTCGACGATCAGGACGTGCTTGCCCTTGATGTCGGTGTCCAGGTCCTTGAGGATCCGGACGACACCGGAGGACTGGGTGCCCGCTCCGTACGAGGAGACGGCCATCCAGTCCATGGTGACGGGGGTGGACAGGGCGCGCGCCAGGTCCGCCATGACCATCACCGCGCCCTTGAGGACACCGACGAGGAGCAGGTCCTTGCCCGCGTACTCCGCGTCGATCTTCGCGGCCAGTTCGACGAGCTTCGCGTCGATCTCTTCCTTGGTGAGGAGCACCGACTGAAGGTCGGTACCCATGTCCTTCTCGTTCACCCGCGTCTCTTTCTTTGCCTGCCGGGTCCGGGTGGTGTCCCGGACCTGCGCGGCCGCTCGCCTGCATGTCAGCCGCTTGTGCGTCAGCTCTGCCGAATCACCAGTCTGCCACCCTGGCGCAGGGCTTCGACGCGGCCGGGCAGGTTGATGGCCTGCTGGCCGCGCCAGCCGGTGATGAGGCGGTCGACTTCCTCGATGTGCCGGGCGAAGAGCGAACCGGCCGGGGAGCCCGCCTCTATGGCGGCCCGGCGCAGTACCCGGCGGCGGACGGCGGGCGGCAGGACGCAGAGCTTGGCGCACTCCAGCCGGCCCGCTTCGTCGCGTACGTCACGGCCGGCCTCGGCGGCCCAGGTGTCCAGGGCGTCGGCGTCGTCGCGGGAGAGCTGTGCGGTACGGGCGAGGGCCTCGACGACTCCTTTGCCCAGCGCCTTCTCCAGGGCGGGCAGGCCCTCGTGACGCAGCCGGGAGCGGGTGTAGGCGGGGTCGATGTTGTGCGGGTCGTCCCAGACGGTCAGGGACTGGACCAGGCAGGCCTTGCGGGCGGTCTGCCGGTCGAGCTGGAGGAAGGGGCGGCGGTAGCGGCCGGCCGGGCCGGACGCGGCGGCCATGCCGGAGAGGGAGCGGATGCCGGAGCCGCGGGCGAGCCCCAGCAGCACCGTCTCCGCCTGGTCGTCGCGGGTGTGGCCGAGCAGTACGGCGGCGGCGCCGTGGCGTTCGGCCGCCGCGTCCAGTGCGGCGTAGCGGGCGTCGCGGGCGGCGGCCTCGGGTCCGCCGTCGTGGCCGACCCGTACCGCGACGGCCTCGACCGGGTCGAGGTCCATGGCGGTGAGGCGGCCGACGACCTCGGTGGCCCGGGTGTCGGAGCCGTCCTGGAGGCCGTGGTCGACGGTGATGCCGCCGGCCCGGACGGGGAGTTTGCGGGCCTCGAAGGCGAGTGCGGAGGCGAGTGCCATGGAATCGGCGCCACCGGAGCATGCCACCAGCACCAGAGGGGTATCGGGTCGTTCGGGAAGTGCGGCGCGCCGTCGGCCGGCGCCGGCTTCGGCGAGCTCGGGGTGCGGGGCGCGTCCGGCGTGCGGAGCTCGTTCGGTCTGTTCGGCGAAGTCGGTGATGACGTCGTGGAGTACGCGGCGGACCGCCAGGCGTATCGCCGCGACCGCAGGATGGGGACCCATGTCCGGTGCCCTTCGTGAAGTTTCGGAGGGGAGCCTCGGAGTGCCGGGACAGGAAAGAGTGCCGTCACTCAGAGTGCGTCGATGGTGACAGAGCAATGCCGTTCAACGAGCATTGCACGCCTTCCCATGCCCCTACGGTCCCTCGGATGGGTGATTACCGGCGCGTTCGACCGTGGCCGCGAGCCCCTGTTCGCGCCGTGATCATGACTCTGCCTTACGGTGCACCCTCGCGATCCAGTCCGCGGGCTTGGCGATCTCCGCCTTGGTCGGGAGGGTGTTGGGCGAGGTCCAGACCCGGTTGAAGCCGTCCATGCCGACCTCGTCGACCACGGCGCGCACGAACCGCTCGCCGTCCCGGTACTGGCGCAGCTTCGCGTCGAGGCCCAGGAGCTTGCGCAGTGCCTGGTCGAGCCGGCTCGCGCCGCGCGCCCTGCGCTGCTGGAACTTCTCCCTGATCTCCCCGACGGACGAGACCACTTCGGGGCCGACACCGTCCATCACGTAGTCCGCGTGGCCCTCCAGCAGGGACATCACCGCGGTGAGCCGGCCGAGGATCTCGCGCTGGGCGGGCGTCTGCACGACCTCGACGAGGCTGCGTCCGCCGTCCTCGCCCTCCTCGCCCTCCGGCCGGCCACCGGCCAGCGACTGGGCGGCCTCGCGGAGCCGTTCCAGCACGGTCATCGGGTCGACGTCGGTCTCGTCCAGGAATGACTGGATCTCGCCCTGCAGGTGGTCGCGGAGCCAGGGCACCGCGGTGAACTGGGTGCGGTGGGTCTCCTCGTGGAGGGCGACCCAGAGCCGGAAGTCGTGCGGGTCGACCTCCAGTTCCCGTTCGACGTGGACGATGTTCGGGGCGACGAGCAGGAGCCTGCCGCCACCGTCGGCAGAGGCGGGGAGGTCACGGGTGGCGGGGGCGAACGTCTCGTACTGGCCGAGGACCCGGGAGGCCAGGAACGACAGCAGCATCCCCACCTCCACCCCGGTCACCTTGGAGCCGACCGCGCCGAGCACGGCGCCGCCCGCACCGCCGCCGCGGCGTTCCTCCATCTTGTCCAGGAGGGGGCGCAGCAGTTCGCGGAAGCCCGCGACGTTCGCCTTGATCCAGCCGGCCCGGTCGACGACCAGGACCGGGGTGTCCTCCGGTTCGGTCCCTTCCGGGATCATCCGGGTGAAGGCGCGGACGTGTTCCTCCGCGGCCTTGGCGTGCCTGCGCAGCTCCGCGACGACCTCGCGGGCCTCCTCGCGGCTGATCTCAGGCCCCGGCCGCACAAATCGGGTCGCGGTCGCAACCGCGAGCTTCCAGTCGACCATCCCCGCACCACCGATGCTCGTCATGCGTCAACCGTACGTGCTCGGTCCTTGATGCGGTGAGGTGTTGACGCGGTCGCCGTCGTCAGCGCCTCCCGGCGGCCAGGGCGGTGGCGAGCGAGTCGAGGGCGGACTGGGCCTCGGCCGGGTCTGTGGTGCCCGATGCCAGGAAGGCGAACGCGAGGAGCCTGCCGTGCGGGTCCACGACGGTGCCGGCCAGGGTGTTGACGCCGGTGAGGGTGCCCGTCTTGGCGCGGATCAGGCCGGTGCCGCCGGACTTCGTCGTGTAGCGGCCGCTCAGCGTGCCGCTGAAACCGGCCACCGGGAGCCCGGAGAGGACGGAGCGCAGTTCGGGGTGGTCCGGATCGGCCGTACGGGCGAGCAGCCCTGCGAGGAGTGCGGCGGTGACCTTGTCGTGGCGGTCGAGTCCGCTGCCGTCGGTGAGGACGACGCCCTTGAGCGGCAGTTTCAGCTTCTTCAGCTGGGCGGTGACCGCCCGTCGGCCGCCGGCGAAGTCCGCCGGTTCGCCCGCGGCCAGCGCGGTCTGCCGGGCCAGTGCCTCCGCGATGTCGTTGTCGCTGTTGGTCAGCGCCCGCTCGATGAGTCCGGACAGCGGGGCGGAGAGGTGCTTGGCGACGGGACGGGACTTCGCGGCCGCCCGGCCCGCCTCCGGCCCGGACTCGGTGTCGACGCCGGCCTGGTCCAGGAGTTCGCCGAAGGCGTCGGCGGCGTCCCGGGCGGGGTCCGTACTGCGCTGGGCGGGGCCGCTCGTGGTGTCGTCGAGGCGCCCCTCGTTGGCCATCAGGGCGCTCAGCGGGGCGATGTTCTCGTTGGGGCCGATCGGGTGGAGTGCGGGCCCGGAGTAGCCGGAGGTGTCGTACCGGAGCCGGACCTCGTGCACGCCGGCGGCCTTGACGGCGCGGGCGGTGTCCGCGGCCAGGGTGCGCAGCGCCGCCCGGTCGAGGGTGGGGTCGCCGCCGCCGACCAGGGTCACGGTGCGGGAGTCGGCGGAGGCCCGCACGGTGGTGGGGATGCGGTGGTCGGGGCCGAGCGCGGTCAGGGCCGCGACGGTGGTGGCGATCTTGACCGTGGAGGCCGGGGTCATGGGGGCGTCGGCCCCCTTCCCGTACAGCCGCCTGCCGGTGGCGGTGTCGATGACGACGGCGCCGCGCCGGGTGCCGAGCGCGGAGTCCTTCAGCAGGGGGTCGAGCAGGGAGCCGAGTCCGGCCGCCGCGCCGTCCTGGGTCTCGGGGGCGGTCCGGTCCGCAGCGGTGCCGAGCGCGGCGAGCACGGCCGGGGCGCTGGGTGCGGGGGCCGGTCCGGCGGGCGCGTCGGGGTCGTGATGTGCGCCACCCGTGCCGTCCCGGGCGGCGGCCCAGTCCTGCTCGGCCTTACGCTGACCCGAGTCCCAGGGACCGGCGGCAAGGACGACGCCGGCTGCGAGCGCCAGGCCGAGGGCGGCGGAGACGGCCGTGAACTGCCAGTTGCTCAGCCCGTTCCGCAGGCCGAGGTGGTCCGTCAGGGCGGCCCCGGTCAGCTTGGAGAACGGATTGACCGACGGTCTTTTCACCGGATCGTCCACCGTTGACCAGCCCCTTTCGCGAGCACACATCTCCGTGAGGGACACTTAACCATCAGTCGTATGTGTTGATCATGGAGGAGCCACCCGTGGAGTTCGACGTCGTTATCGAGATTCCGAAGGGTTCGCGGAACAAGTACGAGGTGGACCACGAGACCGGCCGGATCCGTCTGGACCGTCGGCTCTTCACCTCGACCAGTTACCCGGCGGACTACGGTTTCGTCGAGAACACCCTCGGCGAGGACGGCGACCCGCTGGACGCGCTGGTCATCCTGGAGGAGCCGACGTTCCCCGGCTGCCTCATCAAGTGCCGTGCCATCGGCATGTTCCGGATGACGGACGAGGCCGGCGGCGACGACAAGCTGCTGTGCGTGCCGGCCTCCGACCCCCGGGTGGAGCACCTGCGCGACATCCACCACGTGTCGGAGTTCGACCGCCTGGAGATCCAGCACTTCTTCGAGGTCTACAAGGACCTGGAGCCCGGCAAGTCCGTCGAGGGCGCCGACTGGGTCGGCCGCACCGAGGCCGAGGCCGAGATCGAGAACTCGTACAAGCGCCTGGAGGCGCAGGGCGGCGCGCACTGACGTTCCGTTCGCGGTTCCGTCCTACGGTTCCGTTCGCGGTCCGTTCGCGGTTCCGCTTGTGCGACTGCTCCAGCTAGCGGGCGGCACACCTTCACCGGTGTGCCGCCCGTTTCGCGTGGCCACCCATCTCCGCGGCCATACTGGGCAGGAGCGCTGCCGAAGACGCGCAGCCGATAACGAGTGAGGTCAGTGGTGGCGGAACCGGGCGGTCCGGAGGACCAGAAGCCCCAGTCCGACGAGGCACGCAGCGCATTTTCCCAGCCCGCAGGGGTGGGGAGGTCGGCGTCACCGTCGGAGGAGGACCACCCGACGTCGGAGTTCGCCCTTCCGGCCGGTCTCACGCCTGAGCCGCAGGGTCCGGGCGGTGCCTCTGGCACGGGTTCCGCTTCCGGTCCGGGAACGGGTTCCGGTTCGGGTTCCGACACGATCGGCTCCGCGTTCGCCCCGCCCCGCACCTACAGCGCCCGGGACTCCCCCGCCTTCACGCCCGCGCACGGCATCCCGATGATCCGGCTGACCAAGGAAGCGCCCTGGCAGGACCGGATGCGCACGATGCTGCGGATGCCGGTGGCCGAGCGCCCGGCGCCCGAGCCGGTCCAGAAGCACGACGACGCGGGCCCCGCGGTGCCGCGCGTGCTCGACCTGACGCTGCGTATCGGGGAGCTGCTGCTGGCCGGCGGCGAGGGCGCGGAGGACGTCGAGGCGGCGATGTTCGCCGTGACCCGCAGCTACGGGCTGGACCGCTGCGAGCCGACCGTCACCTTCACGCTGCTGTCGATCTCGCACCAGCCCTCGCTGGTCGACGACCCGGTGACGGCGAGCCGTACCGTACGCCGCCGGGGCACCGACTACACCCGGCTGGCCGCGGTCTTCCGGCTCATCGACGACATCACCACGGAGGAGGGCGAGGTCTCCCTTGAGGAGGCGTACCGGCGCCTCGCGGAGATCCGCAGGAACCGGCACCCGTACCCCGGCTGGGTGCTCACGCTGGCCGCCGGCGGGCTGGCGGGCGCGGCATCGGTGCTGGTCGGCGGCGGGTTCGTGGTCTTCCTGATCGCGGCGCTCGGCGCGATGCTCGGGGACCGGCTGGCCTGGCTGTGTGCCGGGCGCGGGCTTCCGGAGTTCTACCAGTTCGTGGTAGCGGCGATGCCGCCCGCCGCGCTGGGGGTCGCGCTGACCCTGACCCACTGGTCGGACGTACGCCCGTCGGCCGTCATCACCGGTGGGCTGTTCGCGCTGCTGCCGGGGCGGGCCCTGGTGGCAGGGGTGCAGGACGGGCTGACCGGCTACTACATCACCGCGGCCGCGCGGCTGCTGGAAGTCATGTACTTCTTCATCGGGATCGTCGCGGGTGTGCTGCTGGTGCTCTACGGGGGCCTTCAGCTGGGGGCGGAGCTGAACCCGGAGGAGCGGCTGATCTCGCACGACCGGCCGTGGCTCCAGATCCTGGCGTCGATGCTGCTGAGCCTGGCCTTCGCGATCCTGCTCCAGCAGGACCGGTCCACGGTGCTGGCGGTGACCCTGAACGGCGGTGTGGCCTGGGTGATCTTCGGTGCGATGGCCCGGACGGGCCACCTCTCGCCGGTGGCGGCCACGGCGGTGGCGGCCGGTCTGGTGGGGCTCTTCGGGCAGTTGTTCTCGCGGTACCGCTACACCTCTTCGCTGCCGTTCATCACGGCCGCGATCGGCCCGCTGCTGCCCGGTTCCGCGACGTACTTCGGTCTGCTGGGCATCGCGCAGAACGAGCTGGACCGGGGTCTCGCCTCGCTGTCGACCGCGGTGGCGACGGCCGGGGCCATCGCCATCGGGGTGAACCTGGGAAGCGAGATCTCCCGGCTGTTCATGCGGGTGCCGGGCGCGATCGGCGGCGCGAACCGCCGCGCGGCCAAGCGGACGCGCGGCTTCTGATCAGGCGGTCCCTGGCCGGGAGCGGGGGCGGGGCGGACGCCGCGTCAGCGCTTGGCGTGACGGCCGCGACGGCCGGTGCCGGTGGAGCCACCGGCGGCCGGGTCCTCGCCCTCGTCGTCCCGCGCGGCGGCCGCTTCCTTCTTCGACTTGCCGCGGGCGCGCAGGAACTCGATGCCGATCGGCACCACCGAGATCAGCACGATCAGGACGAGCATCGCCTCGATGTTCTTGTGCACGAACTCGATCTTGCCGAGGACCGCGCCCAGGAGCGTCACCCCGACGCCCCACAGGACGCCGCCGATGATGTTGAACGTGATGAACGAGCGGTAGTTCATCCGGCTCACCCCGGCGATGATCGGCGTGAACGTCCGCACCACGGGCACGAAGCGGGCCAGGATCAGCGACTTGGGGCCGTACTTCTCGAAGAACTCGTGGGCCTTCTCGACGTTCTCCTGCTTGAAGAGGCGGGAGTCCGGACGGTTGAAGAGCGACGGGCCGACCTTGCGGCCGAAGAGATAGCCCACCTGGTCACCGATGACGGCGGCCAGCCCGACCAGGATGCAGACCAGCCACAACGGGGTGTGCAGCTTGCCCGTCGTCACCAGCAGACCCGTGGTGAACAGCAGGGAGTCACCGGGCAGGAAGAACCCGATCAGCAGACCGGATTCGGCGAAGACGATGGCCAGCACACCGATCAGGCCGAACTCGCCGATGAGATAGTCCGGGTCCAGCCAGCTCGGTCCGAGCGCAAGCGTATTCAAGGGTCCGGGCTCCAGGATGTGGTGGATGACGGCTGCGTGGCCGCCCAAAGCTATCAACGCGGCGGAGCGCCTCCGGGTTCCACCGGCCCCCGTGGAGATGCACACCGGGCGAACCGGGGCAAAACTCGGTGTCAGGAGGTGCCACACCATGGGCATTGAGGATTACGGCGGCGGCCAGGCGGCACAGGCCGATGTGCTGGTCGTCACCACCAACGACGTGCCGGGCCACCAGGTGACCCAGGTCATCGGGGAGGTGTTCGGCCTGACCGTGCGGTCCAGGCACCTCGGCAGCCAGATCGGTGCCGGGCTGAAGTCCATGATCGGCGGCGAGCTGAAGGGGCTGACCAAGACGCTCGTCGAGACCCGCAACCAGGCCATGGAACGGCTGGTGGAGCAGGCGAAGGCCCGGGGCGCCAACGCGGTGCTGATGATGCGCTTCGACGTCTCGGAGGCCGCCGACGTGGGCACCGAGGTCTGCGCGTACGGCACGGCCGCGGTGATCAGCAGGCTCTGAACGCCTTACGGGGGCGGGCACCCCGTCCCCCCGTAACCGCGCCTCCGGCTACTCCCGGCGGCCCGCGTTGACGTTGAGGGTTATACGGCTTTTGCGTCGCTATGGTGAGCCGATGTCCACCGATTCCGCTGTCTCCGCCGAACCGGCCCCCGCACGCAGGCTGCTGCCGCTCCTCGTCCCCGCGCTCGCCGTCGGAGTGGTCTCGGCCCTCGTACTGCTCGGGGTCAGTCTGCTCGCGGACCGCTTGCAGGACGTCCTCTGGGAGACGCTGCCCGACGCGCTGTCGATCGGCCGGTACTCCTCGCTGTGGATGATCGTGATGCTCACCGCGATCGGGCTGGTGGCCGGGCTGGTCGTCCGGGCGGTGCCCGGCCGGGCCGGTCCCGATCCGGCGACCATGGGCCTGGTCGATCCGCCGCTGCCGCCCGGCGTGGTGCCGGGGCTGCTGCTGGTGACGGTGGTGGCACTGGCGGGCGGGGTCAGCCTGGGCCCGGAGAACCCGATCGTGGCAGCCAACATCGCACTGGCCTTCTGGGCGGGGCGCCGGTTCGCGCCGGGCGCCCCGGCCGAGCTGTGGGTGGCGCTCGCCGCGGCCGGCACCATCGGCGCGCTGTTCGGCACCCCCGTCGCCGCCGCGCTGATCCTCACCGAGACACTGGCCTCGCAGCCCGGACCCGGCGCGCTCTGGGACCGGCTCTTCGGGCCGCTCGCGGCGGGCGCGGCGGGCTCCCTCACCATGACGCTGGCCGCCCACCCCAGCTTCGACCTCGCGCTGCCCGCCTACACCCACACGGACTGGGGCGACCTGCTCGCCGCCGTCGTGATCGCCTCGGCCGGGGCGGTGCTGGGGCTGGCGGCGGTGTACGCCTTCCCCTACGTGCACCGCGCCTTCCGCGCCCTGCCCCACCCGGTCCTGGCGCTGACCCTGGGCGGGCTGCTGCTCGGGCTGCTCGGCGCCCTGGGCGGGCATCTCACCCTGTTCAAGGGGCTGGACGAGGTGAAGGAGCTGGCCGCGGACCCGGACGGCTGGTCGGCGGGGCGGTTCGCGCTCATGGCCGTGGTGAAGGCCGCGGCCCTGCTGATCGCGGCGACCTGTGGTTTCCGGGGCGGGCGGATCTTCCCGGCCGTGTTCGTCGGCGTGGCGCTCGGCCTGTGCGCCCACGCCCTGGTCGACGGGGTGCCGGTGGCCGTCGCGGTGACGTGCGGGGTGCTCGGGGTGCTGCTGGCGGTCACCCGGCAGGGCTGGCTCAGCCTGTTCACGGCCGCGGTGCTGGCCTCCGACATGAACCTGCTCCCGCTGCTCTGCGTCGCCACGCTCCCGGCCTGGCTGCTGGTGACGGGGCGTCCGCAGATGCAGCTGAAGGAGGACGGCACACCGCTGCGGTGACCCGGGCGGACCCGCCCGCCGCGCCCGACGCCCGGAGTGTCCGTAAGGTCTGATTCGTACGGCCTCGCGGCCAGGAACCGATGAAGGGCAGGCCGGCGATGCCGCTCCACCAGGGCTCACCCCGCAGCGAACCGTCCGCAGAGCAGCGCAGGCTGGCCCTCAACCCGTTCTTCGGGGAGGCCGATCCGACGGCCGGGATGGAGTCGGCGCCGCCCCGGCACAAGCTGCCGGACAGCGCGCTGCCGCCCGCCACCGCGTACCGCCTGGTCCACGACGAGCTGATGCTCGACGGCAACTCGCGGCTCAACCTCGCCACCTTCGTCACCACCTGGATGGAACCCCAGGCCGGGGTGCTGATGGGCGAGTGCCGCGACAAGAACATGATCGACAAGGACGAGTACCCGCGCACCGCCGAGCTGGAGCGGCGCTGCGTGGCGATGCTCGCGGACCTGTGGAACGCCCCCGACCCCGCGACGGCGGTGGGCTGTTCGACGACCGGCTCCAGCGAGGCCTGCATGCTGGCCGCGCTCGCGCTGAAGCGCCGCTGGGCCCTGCGCAACGCCGACCGCTATCCGGCGACCGCCCGGCCCAATCTGGTCATGGGCGTCAACGTGCAGGTCTGCTGGGACAAGTTCTGCACGTTCTGGGAGGTCGAACCGCGCCTGGTCCCGATGGAGGGCGACCGCTTCCACCTCGACCCGCAGGCGGCGGCCGATCTCTGCGACGAGAACACCATCGGCGTGGTCGGCATCCTCGGCTCCACCTTCGACGGCTCGTACGAGCCCATCGAGGAGCTCTGCGCCGCCCTCGACGCCCTCCAGGAGCGCACCGGCCTTGACATCCCCGTCCACGTGGACGGCGCGTCCGGGGCGATGGTCGCGCCGTTCCTGGACGAGGACCTGGTCTGGGACTTCCGGCTCCCCCGGGTCTCCTCGATCAACACCTCCGGGCACAAGTACGGGCTGGTCTACCCGGGGGTCGGCTGGGCGCTGTGGCGCTCGCCCGCCGAGCTGCCGGAGGAGCTGGTCTTCCGGGTCAACTACCTGGGCGGGGACATGCCGACGTTCGCGCTGAACTTCTCCCGGCCCGGCGCGCAGGTGGTGGCGCAGTACTACACCTTCCTGCGGCTGGGCCGGGAGGGCTACCGGGCCGTGCAGCAGGCGTCCCGGGACGTGGCGCGCGGTCTCGCCGAACGGATCGAGGCCCTGGGCGACTTCCGCCTCCTCACCCGGGGCGACCAGCTGCCCGTGTTCGCGTTGACGACCGCGCCGGAGGTGACGGCGTACGACGTCTTCGACGTGTCCCGGCGGCTGCGCGAGCGGGGCTGGCTGGTGCCCGCGTACACGTTCCCGGCCAACCGGGAGGATCTGTCGGTGCTGCGGATCGTCTGCCGCAACGGCTTCTCCTCCGACCTCGCGGAGCTGCTGCTGGAGGACCTGCGGCTGCTGCTGCCCGAACTGCGTGCGCAGGACCATCCGTTGAGCCGGGACCACGGGGCGGCGACGTCGTTCCACCACTGAGCCCGCGCCGGTCCCGGCCCGTACGCGACGGCACCGGTCCCGGCCGGTCACCGGTTCCGTCCTCAAACGCCGGACGGGCTGGATCTGCCGGGTCCGCCCGGTCCGCCCGGTCCGCGAAGGTGGCCGGACGGGCTGGATTCGCTCAGCGGCTGAGCCTCGCGAACCGCCGTACCGCCAGCGGGAAGAACACCGCCAGCAGCGCCAACGGCCAGAGAATCGCCAGGAGTTCGGCGTGGGCGGACGCCCAGGAGTCACCGCCGCCGCCCGGGTTGCCGAACAGGCCGCGTACCGCCGTGGCCGTCGCCGACATCGGGTTCCACTCGACGGCCGCGCCCAGCCAGCCCGGCATCGACTCCGGCGCCGCGAACACGTTGGAGAGGAAGCCGACCGGCCAGACCAGGATCTGCACCGCCTGCACCATCTCCGGCCGTCCGGCGACCAGCGCCAGCAGGATGCCGAGCCACAGCATCGCGAACCGCAGCAGCAGGAGCAGCCCCACCGCCCCCAGCGCCGCGGCCGCCCCCTCGTGCCACCGCCAGCCCATCGCGTACCCCACCGCGCCCATCACGGCGAGCGCGGCCACCGACTGGAGCATGTCCGCGACGGACCGGCCGACCAGCACCGCGCCGGAGGCCATCGGCATCGAACGGAACCGGTCCACGACCCCCTTGTTCAGGTCCTGGGTGACCGCGAGCATCGTCGACTCCAGGCCGAAGGCCATGGTGAGCGCGAGCATGCCGGGCACCAGGTACTCGGCCGTGTCGCCCTCGACGCCCCGGCCGCCGCCGACCAGGTAGTTGAACATCAGCAGGAGCATCACGGGGAAGACCAGCCCCACGGAGACCTGCAACGGCTGCCGCGCCCAGTGCGCCAGTTCGCGCCGGGTCATGGTCCAGGAATCCGATACCGCCCAGCCCACCGCGCTCATGGAGCCACCTCCACGCCGTCCGGACCGTGTCCGGTCAGGGAGAGGAACACCTCGTCCAGCGTCGGCCGGCGCACCGCGATGTCCTCCGCCTCGATGCCCGCCTCCGCCAGCGCCCGTACGGTCCGGGTGAGCGTCGCCATCCGGTCCCCGGCCGGTGCGCCGGCCAGCCCTCGGTCCCGGTCCAGCACCGTGCCGCCGGGCAGCAGCCCGGCCGCCCGGTCGAGATCCGCCGCGTCGCGGACGACGACGTCGATCCGGTCGCCGCCGACCCTCGCCTTGAGCTCGTCGGCCGTGCCCTCCGCGGCCACCCGTCCGCCGTCGATCAGCGAGATACGGTCCGCGAGCCGGTCGGCCTCCTCCAGATACTGGGTGGTCAGCAGTACGGTCGTGCCGCCGCCGACCAGGGAGCGCACGGCCGCCCACACCTCGGCCCGGCCGCGCGGGTCGAGCCCGGTCGTCGGCTCGTCCAGGAAGAGCACCTCCGGGTCCGTGATCAGTGAGGCGGCCAGGTCGAGCCGGCGCCGCATGCCGCCGCTGTACGCCGCGACCGCCTTGCGGCCGGTGTCCGCGAGCCCGAACCGTTCCAGCAGCTCGTCCGCCCGGACGCCCGCCCGGCGGGCGCCCAGGTGGTACAGCCGCCCGAACATCTCCAGGTTCTGCCGGCCGCCGAGCCGCTCGTCGACCGCCGCGTGCTGCCCGAGCAGCCCGATCCGGCGCCGGACCCGGCCCGCCTGCCGCCGTACGTCGTACCCCGCCACCTGGGCCCGGCCCGCGTCGGGCCGCAGCAGCGTGGACAGGACGCGGACCGAGGTGGTCTTTCCGGCGCCGTTGGGCCCGAGCACCGCGTGCACGGTGGAGCGGGCGACCGCGAGGTCGAGACCGTCCAGGGCCCGCTTCGCGCCGTATCGCTTGTGCACTCCTTCGACGACGATCGCGTCGGTCAAAATCGTCACACCCTCTCGTAGTCAAACTTGACTAGCGAGGGAAAGGTAGCCGCCCGCACCCCATTCGTCAAACTTGATTAGTGAGCGTCCCCGGGGTCGGCCACACCGGTCGCGTACGGGTTCTCCTCGCCCTCGGCCAGTACGCCGACGAACGGCTTGCCCTCACCCGCGAAGGTGTACGCGCCGCCCTCGATCCGGGCGATCAGCCCGCGCGTCCACTCGGCGCCCGCGTCCGCCGAGTGCACCCACATGTTCATGATCTCGCCGATGTGGCCGATCGACTCGGGGCCCGCCTCCGGCGTGTAGAACTCGGTGACCGACGTCCGCCACCTGGCCAGACCCGCCACCCGCTCCTTGAGCAGCGACACCGCCTCCGCCCGCTCCAGGTCGACGATGCCGCCCAGCCCCGCGGAGAGCACGTCCAGCTTCTGGTCGTACGAGGTGAGCGCCGCGCGCAGCAGCGCGAAGTACTCCGCGTCACCCTGCTCGGTGATCTCGTACTCGGTGCGCGGCGGGCCGCCGGCCGTGCTCGGGGCGACCTCGTGGGCGATCAGGACGCCCTGCTTCGCCATCTGCTTCAGTGCGTGGTAGATCGAGCCCGGCTTGGCGCTGGACCACTCGTGGGCGCCCCAGTACTCCAGGTCGTTGCGGATCTGATAGCCGTGCGCCCGGCCGTGCTGCCGTACGGCACACAGGACCAGCAGCCGGATCGCGGACATACCCACACACCTCTCTACTCAACTTTGATGAGAGTAGCGGTGCGTGATTCGGACCCGGAAAACACTCCGGTCGGGAGCGGGAAGACGCTCAGGTCCGGAGCGGAAAGACGCTCGGGTTCAGAACGGGAAGACGCTGCGGCCGTGCTGGATCGAGATCCACTTCTGGGTGGTGAAGGCGTCCACCGCCGCGTCGCCGTTCAGCCGGCCCGTCCCGGAGTCCTTCTCGCCGCCGAAGGCGACCAGCGGGTCGTCCTGGACGGTGGCGTCGTTGACGTGGAACATCCCGCTGCGGATCCGCCGGGCGAACCGCACCCCGCGCTCCACGTCAGCGGTGTGCACGGCGCCGCTGAGCCCGTACGGGCTGTCGTTGGTGATCCGTACGGCCTCCGCCTCGCCGTCGAAGGTGACCAGCAGCGCCACCGGGCCGAAGATCTCCTGGGAGAGCAGCGGGGAGTCCTCCGCGAGTCCGGCGAGCACGGTGGGCTCCACGAGGTTGCCCCGGGTGCGGCCCCGGACCAGCGCCGTGGCACCCTCTGCGACCGCCTGGTCGACCAGCGCGGTCAGGGCGTCGGCCTGGAAGGTGTTGATGACCGGGCCGATCTGGGTCTCCGGGTCGCGCGGGTCACCGGTCCGCAGCGCCGCCACCCGGGCGGTGAACTTCTCGGTGAACTCGGGGGCGACGGACCGGTCCACCAGAATGCGGTTGGCGGCCATGCAGACCTGGCCCTGGTAGACGAAGCGGCTGAAGACGGCGGCGTCGACCGCGTAGTCGATGTCCGCGTCGTCGAGCACCACCAGGGCGCTGTTGCCGCTGAGTTCGAGGATGGTGCGCTTGAAGAGCGCGCCCGCCGTCGCGCCGACATGGCGGCCGACCCGGTCGGAACCGGCGAAGGAGATCACCTTGGGGACGGGGTGCTCTATGAACGCGTCGCCTATCTCGGCCACGTCGGTGACCAGGACGTTGAGGAGTCCGGCCGGGAGCCCCGCGTCGTGGAAGATCTTCGCGACCAGTCCGCCGCCGGCCACCGGGGCGTTCTGGTTGGGCTTGACGACGACCGCGTTGCCGAGCGCCAGGGCCGGCGCGACCGACTTCATCGCCACCAGGAACGGGAAGTTGAAGGGGCTGATGACACCGACGACCCCGACGGGCCGGCGGATCAGCCGGTTCTCCTTGCCGTCCACCGGAGAGGCCAGGATCCGGCCGCCGGGGACCAGCGCCTGACGGGCGGCCTCGCGCAGGAACTCCTGGGCGGCGCGCAGTTCGTAGCACGCCTTGACCCGGGTGCCGCCCAGTTCATCGATGATCGCCTCGACGATCTCGTCGGCCAGTTCCTCGGTGATGCGCAGGGCCCGTTCCATCACTTGGGCGCGCTCGTACGGGCTCTTGGTGACCCAGGTCCGCTGGGCGCGCTCGGCGGCGCGATAGGCGAGGTCGACCTCCGCGGCGGTGGCGATGGTGATGGCCGCGAGCTTTTCCCCGTTGTAGGGATTGAAATCGATGATGTCCCACGAGCCGGTCCCGGTGCGCCATTCACCGTCGATGTACTGGCCGGCCAGCTCGTGGAAGAAGGACATGCGATCCCTTAACTCAGGTGCAGACTCCTGTGGGGATGTCATGGTACTGAAAGATCAGGCGAGTTGGAGTAGACCACGGAGCAGATCCCGGCTCTCCTCGGGACCCGGGCTGTCCGCGTGGAGCCGCACCATCGCCTTTTCGTACTGGGCGACTTCTTCGGCCTTGTCCAAATAGAGCGCACTTGTCAGCTGCTCCAAATAGACAATGTCCGACAGATCGGATTCCGGGAATCGCAGCATCGTAAAGGAACCGCTCTCACCCGCGTGCCCGCCAAAACTGAAGGGCATCACCTGGAGAGTCACGTTCGGCTGTTCCGACATTTCGAGCAGATGCCGCAATTGCTCGCGCATCACCTCGCGCCCGCCGTACGGACGGCGCAACGCCGCCTCGTCCAGCACCGCGTGGAAGCGTGGAGCCCGTTCCGCGACGAGCGCCTTCTGGCGCTCCAGCCGCAGCGCGACCCGGCGGTCGATCTCGGCGGCGGGGGCGCCGCGCATGCCCCGGGAGACGACCGCGTGGGCGTAGCCCTCGGTCTGCAACAGGCCGTGGACGAACTGGACTTCATAGATCCGGATGAGCGAGGCCGCTCCCTCCAGACCGATATACGTCTGGAACCAGCCGGGCAGCACATCGCCGAAACTGTGCCACCAGCCCGCCACGTTGGCCTCACGGGCCAGGCCGAGCAGGGATTCACGCTCCGCCTCGTCCGTGACGCCGTAGAGCGTGAGCAGGTCCTCGACGTCCCTGGCCTTGAAGCTCACCCGTCCCAACTCCATGCGGCTGATCTTCGATTCGGAAGCCCGGATGGAGTAGCCGGCCGCCTCACGGGTGATACCGCGCGAGTCACGCAGCCGTCTGAGCTGTGAGCCCAGCAGGATGCGCCGCACCACGGATCCACTCGACTCGCCTGCCGCCACTGGTCCAACCCTCCCCATCGCTTCCCTGGCATCGGGGCTCCCCCTGAACCCCAGGGGCGGATTCTGCCATCAAAACGCTTCAGCCCGTACTCATTCGATTACGGAAATGAGAAGACTTGCCCAAGACTCCAAAACTGCCCCCGGGAAGAAATGAGCCAGAACCGGCACGGGGTCGGACAGGTCAGGCGCGTGCACGTGCATCTGCCCTTGCATCTGCCCTGCGCATTCGGAACCATGGGCGTCGCGCACCTGCGTGCTCGTTCGTGTTGTGCCGCTGTACCCGAGTACCGCAGTACCGAGACAGCCGCGAATCCCGGGAGTGCCTCGCATGGGGACGAATGGATCGACGATGCTCGATTTCGAGCCGTTACGGCAGGGGCTTCCCCCCATCGATCCCTCCGCTGTCTCCGGATCGGCCACCTGCACCCTGCCCGCCCGTTACGAGGCCGTGGGCGGGGCCAGGCAGTTCACCAGATCGACCCTGACCGGCTGGGGTCTCAGCGAGCGGTTCGACGATGTCGCCCTGGTGGTCTCCGAGTTGGTCACCAACGCCCTGCGGCACGCGCTGCCCTCCGACGTCCCGCGCGAATCACAGGACCCGCCGGTACGGCTGCACCTGATGCGCTGGACCTCGCGGCTGGTGTGCGCGGTACGGGACCCGAGCCAGTCGAGCCCGGTGGCGTCGCAGGCCCCCGACTCCGCGGAATCGGGCCGCGGGCTGTTCCTGGTGGAGTCCTTCAGCGACTCCTGGGGCTGGCACCCCTCGCCCGCGCTGGGCGCGGACAGTGCCTCCTCCGGTGCGGCACTGCGCGGAAAGGTCGTCTGGGCGCTCTTCCGGCTGTCCGACTCGGTGTGACCCGCCGCGGGGGCGGAGCTCAGCCCTCCGCGATGAGGTGGTCGAACTCCCCGTCCTTGACGCCGAGAAGCAGCGCCTCTATCTCGGCCGGCGTGTAGACCAGCGCCGGCCCGTCGGGATGCCGCGAATTACGCATCGCCACATCTCCATCGGGCAGTTTCGCGAACTCCACGCAGGATCCCTGGGAGTTGCTGTGTCTGCTCTTCTGCCAGGCGACTCCGCGGAGCTCTGTCGCCGCCATGCCGTTGTACACGTGGTGCACAGGACGCTCCCCGAGTTGCAAGGTGCAAGTGTCAACTGTCTCGGATCATAGCTGTGTTCAAATTCCTATGCATGAGCGGATGCATGAGCAGATGCACGTGCACGCGGGGTGTTCCCCTGATTACAGCTTCTCGTGAGCGAGAGCCCGTAAGAGAGCTCTTAAGAGAGACGGACGACGGGCCCGTTCCGCTCCCGATTCCCCGAGTTGACCGGCCGAAGCCCGTTGCGACCCACTGGTAGCTTGGATGGTCTTTCGTCATCCAGGGGGAATTCCCGATGCGCAAACTCGTACGTACCGGTGCGGTTGTCGCCACCGGCCTGCTGACCGCGCTCGCGCTCACCGGCTGCGGCAGTGACAACGACAAGCCCGACTCCGACTCCGGCAAGGGCTCCGGTTCCGCCTCCGCGCCGGCGCCTGACCACAGCGACGGCTCCGCTGCGGGCGGCGGGGACGGCGGCGGCACGTCCACCGACGGCCTCAAGGCGCTGGAGGGCGCCTGGGCCGGGCAGACCGACGGCAAGGCCGTGGTGCTGTCCGTCGCGCACGGCAAGGCCGTCGTCGTCGCCGACTCCCATGTCTGCTCGGGCAGTGCGAAGGGCACGGACAAGGTGCAGCTGGCGCTCAAGTGCGCCGACGGCGACACCGACCGGACCGCCGGAACCGTCGAGTCCAACGACGGCAAGGTCCTCGTCGTCTCGTGGGACGGCGGGACCAAGGACTCCCTCGGCAAGACCGACGCCGACCCGCTCGAAGGACTGCCCGGACTGCCGACCCCGTAACACCCGGCTCCGCGCGGCAGTTGGCCGCGCCCTCAGTCCGCCGGCCCGGCGGGCGCGCCGGTCGCCCCGGGCCGGGGGCCGTCGTCCAGGCCCCGGGAGAACTCCTCCAGCGCGTCGAGCAGGAGACCGGCCCCGTTGCGCACGACCGGGTCCGCCACTCCGTCGCGCAGCCGCTCCCGCTCGTCCCATTCCGCCAGCGCGTCCCGCACCTGCCCCCAGTCCGGCACCCGCCGCTCCCGCACCGCCTTCGCGCCCTGGTCCGTGGCCCGGCGCAACGCCTCGGCCAGCGGACCGGCCTCCGGTACGGGGGTGGCGCCGCCCTCCGGCAGGTGCGCCTCCATCAGCATGGCGACCCGGCCGAGCTGGGACAGGGCGTGCTGGGTGTCACCGGCCGCGGCGTGCGACAGGCCCCGGTGGCGCACCGGTTCGTGCTGGGCGGTGGCCACCGCCTCCTGCCAGGCGACCCGGGCCGCCCTGGTGCGCAGCAGCGCCTCGCGCACGTCGTCGTGGCCCCGGTCCGCCGGATCGGCGTACTGGTCGACGACCGAGGCGGCGTACCGCCCGTCCTCCTTGAGCCAGTCACCGAGCCGGTTGCGCAGCCGAGGGGTCTCCCACGCCGGGTAGACGGCGTACGAGACCATCGCGAGGAGGCCGCCGCCGAGGGTGAGGACGAGCCGTTCCAGCACGGTCTGCGACCAGTCGTCGCCCGCCATGCCCAGCAGGAAGACGACGTACGCGGCGACGCAGGCCTGGCCGACCGCGTAGCCGGTGCGCATCAGCAGGTACATCAGCAGGGCGCAGACCACGGCGAGCGCGGCGGACAGCCCCACTCCCGGGGTGGCGGTCTGCACGATCAGGGTGGCGACGAAGACCCCGACGACGGTGCCGCCGAACCGGGCCACGGAGCGTTCGTACGTCCGGGAGAACTCCGGCCGCATCACCATTACGGCCGTCATCGGCGCCCAGTAGCCGTGGCCGTAGGGCAGCACGGTGCCCAGCAGGTAGCCGCCGGCGGCGACGGCGGAGACCCGGATGGCGTGCCGCAGGATCGGTGAGCCGGGGTGCAGCTCGCGGCGCATCGAACCGATCACGACCGGGACCAGCCGCAGCAGGGTGGGGCGCCGCTGGTGGTCCGGCTGCCGCCGGCCCCGGCTCGCCGCGACGACGTCGGCGGACCTTTCCGCCTGCGCCCGTTCCTCCTTGGTCCCGTCGCCCTCTGCCGCCTCGATCACGTCGGAGAGCAGGGCGGCGAGCCGGTCGGCGGCGCGCAGCGGCGGGCCGGCGAGCAGCGACCCGGTGTCGGGGGTCTTCAGCGCGGCGACCGCGGACGCGGGGAGCCGCACCGGATCGCCGTGCCGGATCGCCCTGGCCGCCGCGTCGAGCAGCGATCCGGCGGCGGCGAGCAGCTCACGGACCCGGTCGCGCTCCGGGCCCTCGGCCGGTACGCCCATGGCCGGGTCCGCGAGGGAGGCGAGCACCGGCCTGATCCGCTCCGCGACCCCGCGCGATCCGTGCAGTTCGGCCGGGCGGCGGCGGGCCTGGCGCGGGGTGACGGCGGCTGCGCTGCGGGCCTCCATCAGCGGCAGCGGGTCGAAGTGGGCGACCGGGTCGTGGCGCAGCCTGCGGGCGTAGTCCGCCTCCGCGGCCAGCGCGTCGGCCAGCGCGTCGCGCTGGGCGCCCCATCTGCGGACCGGGAACACCACGATCAGGGCCGCCTGGACGACCCCGCCGAACGCGATCACCGCCCCGTGCAGGGCCGCCTGGGCGACGGAGGTGGGCAGGGTGATCGTCACCAGCATGATCGCGACATTGGACGCGGCGATGATGCCGCCGGTCGGACCCGCCGCCCAGGCGAGGCCGGCGACGAAGGTCCAGAGCACCAGCAGGAGCATGAAGACCGGCAGATGGGAGCCGGTGACGTAGCCGAGGAACGTGGAGACGGCGAGGCTCGCGCCGGAGACCAGGGCGAGCACCGGCCGGGGCCGCCAGCTGCGCTGGAAGGTGGCGATGGCCGCCTGGAACGCGCCGAAGGCGGCGCCGGCCGCGACCACCGGACCGAACAGGGCCAGGGTCACCCCGATCACCAGGGCGAGACCGACCGCGCCCCGGATCGCGATCAGCGGTTCGAGGCGCCGCCGCTCGATCGTCAGCCCCGAGCGGGCGGTCTCCTTCAGCGCCCGGAGCCAGCTCATGCCGAGAGCCTAGCCGGATTTGGCGTTATGCCCGAGTTGTCTGAGATATCGGGGTTGCTGAAGTGACGTGCGCGGGGTCCGGCGAGGCTTCCGGGGCTACGTACGCGAGGTCCGGCGAGGTTTACGGCCGTGGGGTCCGCCGGGGTTTACGTGCGCGGGGTCCGGCGGCCCCGGCCGGGGATCTCCGGGGTGTCCGCGCCCATCCGGGCCCGGTCGGCGGCGGCCGTGCCGTGGGTCCAGCCGTCCGGGTCGACGGCACCCCGCACCCGGGTGGTCGTGGTCTGCGGGAACATCCGCTCCGCGGTGTCCGTGACCGCCATGTCGCGGGCGGCCAGCACGGGCAGCAGACCGGGGTCCGCCCCATTGGACGGTCCGGCCGCGGCCCCCTCTGCGCCGGCCTCCGCGGTGGCGCGGGCGGTGCCCTCCGCCAGCCGGCGGCCCAGCCGCTGGGCGTACGCCATCAGGAAGGACTGCCGGAAGGTCTTGGTCCGTTTGCGCCCGCCGGCCCGCTGGCCCGCCTCCGCCCTGGTCATCGCCACGGTGCCCTGCACCAGCAGCGAGGTGTGCAGGAGCTCCACGGCCTCCAGGTCCGGTTCGAAGCCGACGACCGTCGAGAAGCCGAGGTCGCTGTTCCACACGGCCCGGCAGCGGTTCGCGGAGGCGACGGCGTCGAGCAGGATCGCCTTCGCCGTCTCGTACGGGGCATCCACCCCGATCCGGCAGGCGCCCGGCGCGCGGTCGCTGTGAGTACGGGCGGCGACCAGCGCCTCGTCGATGCTGTGCCGGGCCATCAGCTCCTGCGCCTTGGTGGTGAGCGCCTCCGCCTCCTCGGGGAACCCGGTCGCCTCCGCCTTGGCCAGCAGCGCCCTGATCCGGGTCAGCATGCGGGGTTCGTCGTGCGCGGGCGGCATGCTCAGCCGGTCGCGCGGCGCCCCGGGCGGGGGCCCGACGGGTTCGATGGCGGGCAGCCGCAGCAGCAGCCGGCAGAGCCCGAGGAACGCGGAGGCGTACGAGAACCGGTCGGGCCGGCCCGGCTGCGGCGCCGGCGGCAGCTCGTCCAGCTGGGACTGCCAGCGGGGCGGCAGCCGCTCGTACCGCCGCACCTCGGAGGCGATCAGCCCGGCGGCCAGCGCGGCCCCGTGCTCGTCGAGTTCGCGGCGGACGAGCCGTACGAGATCGGCGGGCAGCCAGCCGCGCTCCCAGGCCCGCCGGACGAACTCCTCGCCACGCCGCAGCAGCTCGCCGTCGCTCGCCGGGTCCGCGGCGAGGAGCGAGGCTCCGGTGTCGAGACCGGCGTCGCCGTCCGAGTAGAGGGCGGCCGCGAATGCCTGGTCGATCACCGGTTCCATGAGGTCAGGGTAGGCGTGGCGGGTTCGGCGGAGGCGGCGGAGGCCGAGGAGACGGCCGAGTTCATCCACAGCCTGTGGATGAACTCGGCCGATCACCAGGCGTGGCCCGCGCGGAACGGTTCACAGCCAGACGTGGCCCGCGCGGAACGGTTCACAGCCAGGCGCGGCCCGCCCGGAACGGCTCACAGCCAGGCGCGGCCCGCCCGGAACGGCTCACAGCCAGGCGCGGCCCGCCCGGAACGGCTCACGGCAGGAGGACGAGCTTCCCCCGTACGTGCCCCGCCTCGCTCAGCCGCTGCGCGTCGGCCGCGTCGACCAGCGGCAGGGCCCGCTCGACCGGCACCCGCAGCTCGCCGTCCGCCGCCAGCCGGGCGTGCTCGGCCAACTGCTCCGCAGACCCGGGCGAACCTGCGGAGAAGGGGATGCCGTGCTCGGCCGCCGCCGGGTCCGCGATGGTGACGATCCGGTCCGTGGTGCCGCCGCGCAGCTCGATGGAGTCCGGCAGCGCACCGCGCCCCGCCACGTCGAAGACCGCGTCCACACCCTGGGGAGCGGCTTCGCGGACCCGGCCGACCAGCCCGTCCCCGTACTCCACCGGGGTCGCGCCGATCACCCGCAGGTAGTCGTGGTTGGCGGCGGACGCCGTACCGATCACCGTCGCACCCCGGGCCACCGCCAACTGCACCGCGGCCGATCCGACGGCTCCGGCCGCCCCGTGCAGCAGCAGCGTGTCGCCCGCGCCCACCGCGAGCTCGTCCAGGACGCGCTGGGCGGTGTCCGCCGCGATGGTCAGCGCGGCCGCGTCCTGCCAGCTCAGCCCGGCCGGCTTGGGCGCGACGCGGGTGGCGTCGGCCAGCACGTACTCCGCGTAGGAACCGGTGACGCTGCGGCCCAGCACCTCGTCGCCCACCTCGACACCGGTGACCCCTTCCCCCGTCCGGTCGACCACTCCGGCGAACTCGACGCCCGGGATCGCCGGGAGCGATGTCGGGACCATCTCCCGCATCCAGCCGCGCCGGATCTTGTAGTCCATCGGATTCACCCCGGCGGCCATGACCTTCACCCGCACCTGCCCCGGGCCGGGGTGCGGGTCCTCGACCCGGGCGGGGTGCAGGACCTCGGGTCCGCCGAACTCCTCGAAAACGATCGCTTCCACGCGTCTGTCCCCTCGGTGGGTGCTCCGGGGCCCGGAGCAGGGTCTGTGTCGATCTTCCCGGCTGCGACCCGCCCGTGCCAGCCGCCTCGCGCTGTCAGTGGGGAGTGCCAGACTCGGCCATATGACCGAACGCTGGGCGGTAGCCGCCACGGAGGGCGGCGGCGCCCGCCTCGTCCCGCTGGACGCCGCAGGTCTGCCCACCGCCCCGGCCGTGACCGAACCCGACCTGGCGGAAGCCGTCCGCAGCCGCCCCGGAGTGACCCGCTGGGTGTGGCGTTCGACCACCGAGATCTACCCCCGGCTGCTCACCGCCGGGGTGCGTGTGGAGCGCTGCTACGACATCGAGGCCGCCGAGTCGCTCCTGCTGGGACACGAGGGCCGACTGGGCGAACCCCGCTCCGCGGCCGCCGCCCACGCCCGGCTGCTGCGCGCCCCGGTGCCGCCCGATCCGGCGCCGCGCCATGCGGTGCCCGGCTCCCAGTCCTCCCTGTTCGAACCCCGCTCCGGCACGGAGCTGCCCTTCGACGCCCTGCTCCAGGTGTACGCGGACCAGCTCGCCCGGCACGACGCCACGGCCCGGCCGGACCGGATGCGGCTGCTGACGGCGTCCGAGTCGGCCGGAATGCTGGTCGCCGCCGAGATGCACCGCGCGGGGCTGCCCTGGCGGGCCGACGTCCACCGCGACGTCCTCCAGGAGCTGCTGGGCGAGCGGTACGCGGGCGGCGAGCCCCGCAGGCTGGCCGAGCTGGCGGACGAGGTGTCCGCCGCCTTCGGCCACCGGGTCCGCCCGGACCTCCCCGGCGACGTGGTGCGGGCGTTCGCCCAGGCCGGGATCAAGGTGAGGTCGACCCGCCGCTGGGAGCTGGAGGGGCTGGACCATCCGGCGGTGCGGCCGCTCATCCAGTACAAGAAGCTGTACCGGATCTGGACGGCCCACGGCTGGAGCTGGCTCCAGGACTGGGTCCGCGACGGCCGCTTCCGCCCCGAGTACCAGCCGGGAGGCGCGGTCAGCGGCCGCTGGACGACCAACGGCGGCGGGGCGCTGCAGATCCCCAAGGTGATCCGGCGGGCGGTCGTCGCCGACGAGGGCTGGCGCCTCGTCGTCGCGGACGCCGACCAGATGGAGCCGAGGGTGCTCGCCGCGATCTCCCGCGACCGGGGCCTGATGGAGGTGGCCGGCCACGACGGCGACCTCTACACCGCGCTGTCCGACCGCGCCTTCCACGGCGACCGCGACCACGCCAAGATCGCCCTGCTCGGTGCCGTCTACGGCCAGACCTCTGGGGACGGCCTGAAGAATCTGGCCGCCCTGCGCCGGAGGTTCCCGCATGCCGTCGGTTACGTGGACGACGCCGCGAAGGCCGGCGAGGAGGGCCGTCTCGTACGGACCTGGCTCGGCCGGACCAGCCCGCCGGCGGTCGGCAGCGGGGACGACGGGGAGGCCGGAATACCGCAGGAGGGCGGCGACGATCCCCCCGGGGAGGGCTCCGGCCCCCCGGCGGACGGCGGCTTCACGCCCGGCTACGCCTCGTCCAACGCCCGTGCCCGCGGCCGCTTCACCCGCAACTTCGTGGTGCAGGGCAGCGCCGCCGACTGGGCGCTGCTGCTGCTGGCCGCGCTGCGCCGCTCGCTCACCGCCGCCGGGCTCCGGGCCGAACTGGTCTTCTTTCAGCACGACGAGGTGATCGTGCACTGCCCCCTGGAGGAGGCGGAGACGGTGGTGGAGGCGATCCGGGCCGCCGGAGAACTGGCCGGCCGGATCGCCTTCGGTGAGACACCGGTGCGCTTCCCGTTCACCACGGCGGTGGTGCGGCGGTACTCGGACGCCAAGTGACGGGCCGGATCAGCGGCGGCGGGTGCCGGTGCGGGTGCGGAACACGGTGAGCCCGTGGTCCCGGGGGACGGTGGCTCCGGCCAGGTGCCGGTGGCGGTTGCGGCCGTTGAGCAGATGGATCGCGAGCGCCACCACGGCGATCATGCCGATGACTACCAACACGGTGATCAGGGTCTCCATGCGTTCTGGCCTCCTCGGGCCTCCCCCGCCGTCACTCCAGGCTACTGCGGAAGGGCGGGTACGGCGTGTGCCCCGGGGAGGAGCCCGGGGCACACGCCGGGCGGTGGGGCCCGCCGGCCGGCTCGGCTACCCGCGTTCCCACAACGCGGGGACGTTCGGCGGCTCCCAGCCGGTCAGGGCGGTGTGCGCCTGCAGACAGCGGTACGCGCCCCCGCCGTACGTGACGCGGTCTCCCGCCTTGTACGGCGTACCGGCCGCCCAGCTGCCGCCCGGCCCGGTCGGCGGATCGGTGGGATCGGTGGGATCGGTCGGGTCCTGCGCGACGTCGAGGACGAAGTCGAAGGTCCCCTCCTTGGCCGGGCCGACGGACCGGACGTTCATCAGGAGTGCCGGATCGAAGAGGGTGTCGGTGCTGTTGCGCGGCTCGTCGGGGAAGTAGAGCTGGGTGGTGAGGACGCCGGAGCCGGGCGCCTGGGCCTTCACATGGATGTGCCGGGTGCGGCCGGGATACAGCCCCGGCACGACCGTGGAGAGGGTGAAGGCCCCCGTCGCGTCGGTGAACTGGTGGCCCCGGAAGGCGAATCCGCTCATGTCGTACGCGCCGTTGGTGTCGGCCTGCCAGAAGTCGAGCAGCACTCCGGGCAGGGGCTCGCAGGCCCGCCCGAAGACATAGCCGCTGACGGTCAGCCGGACACCGGGCGTGCCCGCGCTCACCAGGCTGGTGCGGAGCGGGGAGTCGGGCTTGAAGTACGGGCCCTCGATCTGGTCGTGGGTCGGGCCGCCGCCGTCGTCGCAGTCCGGTGTGGGGGCGAGCGGCAGACCACTGGAACCGGTGTCACGGGCCAGCGCCACCCCGGTCCCGGCGAACAGCGGGACCGCGGTGGCCACCAGGGCCGCCTTGAGCAGGGTCTTGCGGCTGATCGGCCGGTCCTCGGAGAAGCGGTCGACGGGGTCGGGGGACATGGCGGACTCCTCGGGGTGGGGTTTGCGAGGTCGCGGGGCTGCCGGGATCCAGGGGCCGAGGCGACAGGCCCTACAGCGCCTGCCACAGCGCGGGAACGTTCGGGGGCGTCCAGCCGGGCTGGGCCTGGTGCCCCTGGAGGCACCGGTAGCTGCCCGAGCCGTACGTCACCACGTCGCCCGCCGCGTACACCGTGCCGGCCGCCCAGCTGCCGCCGGGATTGGTGGGCGGGTCTGTCGGGTCCGTGGGCGGATCGGTCGGGGTGCCGCTGGTGACCAGGGTCAGCCCGTACGCCTGGAGTGCCGGGTTGACCGGCTGGAAGTACGTCGTACCGCCCTGGGAGCAGTTGCCGGTGCCGCCGGACGTGACGCCCTGGGCCTGGCTCCCGGAGATGAACGAGCCCCCGGAGTCGCCGGGTTCGGCGCACACGTTGGTACGGGTCACCCCGGAGACGGTGCCCTCCTGGTAGGTGACGCTGCTGTTGCGCTGCTGGACGGTGCCGCAGTGCCAGCCGGTCGTCGAGCCCGAGCGGCAGACCGACGAACCCTCCAGCGCCTCGGTGGACCCGGTGACCGTGACATCGCCGTTGCCGTAGCCGTTCACCAGCGGACGCGGGGTCCAGCCGGTGTTCGCGGCGACCCAGGAGTAGTCGCGGCCGGGGAAGGTGGAGCCCTGGAAGGAGCCCTGGGCCTGCTGGTTGTAACCGCTGGTGGTGACACCCGGGGTGCCGCAGTGCCCGGCGCTGACGAAGCCGCCCTGAGTGCCACGCTTGACGGGGAAGCCGATGGAACAGCGTCCCGTGCCGTTCATGTAGTACGCGTCACCGCCCCGGAGATCGGTGAACGTGCGCGGTAGCCCCTTGGGTTGACTGATCGTCACTAATCCACGCGGCACTCCGGCCTCGGCGAGGAAGGTCTCGGCGGCGGCGCTCCGGCCGGCCTCGACGACGACCCGGTTGGTGCTCACATCGACGTACCAGGCGGGTACGTCCTTCGGCGGCCGCTGCCGCGCCACCCGGTCGAGGGCGGCCTTGGCCGAGGTGAGTTCGGCCAGGCTGTGGGCGACGACGACGGCCCGCGCACCGGCCTCTGTGATCCTGGCGGTGTCCGCCGCGTCGGTGGTGGCGACGGTCAGCTCCGCCGCGTCACCGCTCACCCGGGCGCCGCCGAAACCGGCGCCGAGGGAGTGCCGCAGCCCGGCGGCCGAGGCTGCCGCACGGGACTCCGCGCCGATCCTGGCCCGCGCACCGTCGGCGGTGAGCCCGAGATCGCGCCGCATCGCCTCGATCAGGCCGGGGGAGAGCCGGTCCGCCCCGGCGGCGGGAGCGGCGGGGGCGGCAGGAGAGGCGGGGGAAGGGTCTGCGGACGCGGTGCCGGTCAGTCCGGCCAGGGCGAGCGCGCCGACGGCCACGGTAGCGGCGCACGCGGCCAGTGCGCGTCTTCGGAGCATGGATCTCTCCACGGAACTCTCCTTCGTTGCGGGGAATTTGCGGGGGAATTGCCGACAACGTAGCCGCGCGTGCCCGGCTCCAGGAGATCCCGTCCGCCCCATCGCATCGCGTTATGGGGCGCACGTGACCGGCGGCGATACGGTGAAACCCGCGCTCCGGCCTCCCCGTTCAGGCCCGGCCCGAGTAGGTTCCCCTCATGCGAATAGGCCAACTGCTGGGCACCGGACGCTCCGCCGACGTATACGAGCTGGACGAGCAGTGGGTCCTGCGGCGCTACCGCGTCGGGCTGGACGCCAGGCGGGAGATGCCCGTCATGTCCTATCTCTCGGCCTCCGGTTACCCGGTCCCCCGGCTCGGCCCGCTGCCCGTCTCCGCCGGACCCGGCGATCTGGTGCTGCAGCGCCTGAACGGTCCGACGATGCTGGAGTCCCTGATGTCCGGCGAACTCGGCGGGGAAGAGGGCTCCGCCATGCTGGTCGGCCTGCTCGCGGACCTGCACACCGTCCCGGCCCGGCTCTCGGCGGATCCCGAGGACCGGATCCTCCACCTCGACCTGCACCCGGGCAACGTGATGCTGACGGCCGGTGGCCCCGTGGTGATCGACTGGAGCAACACGGAGGAGGGCCCGCCCGCCCTGGACCGGGCCATGACCGCGCTGATCCTGGCCCAGGTCGCGGTCGATCCCCACGCCCCGGCGGCGCCGGGCGCCCGCGCGCTGGTCGACATCCTGGTGCCGCTGCTGGCCGCCGACGAGGGCATCCCGGTCCGCCACCTCGCCTCGGCGGCGGCCCGCAGAGCCGCCAACCCGACGATGAGCCCGGCCGAACTGGCCCTGATCGGGAAGGCGTCGGACCTGATCACCTCGCTGTCGGCGTAGGCTCCGGTCCCCCGCCCCCGGCCCGAGGTGGCCATCACCTGCGTGTTGGCCAGCGCGATCCCCGTGTCGGTCCGGTCAGGTCGGGGGTCAGCCCCCAGACAGGGCCTGCCGAGCGAACGCCACCACATGGCTGCGCAGATCCAGCTCCGCCGCGCCCGCGCCCGCGCCCGCGCCCGTACTCGCACTCGCACTCGCACTCGCACTCGCACTCGCACTCGCACTCGCACTCGCACTCGCACTCGTACCGAGGATCAGCCGGGTGAGCTGCGGCACCGCGTTCGGCCAGGCGGCGAGCCCGATCAGGGTCAGCAGACAGGCCGCGACCTTCGGCGACGCCTCGGTGCCGAAGCTCTCGGCCAGGACGGCGATCTTCTCCTCGTAGCGGCTGCGGCGACGCTCCTCGTTGGGCAGCACCCCGTCGCGGTAGTGCAGCCCCTCCCAGAAGAACAGCCTGACCAGGACCGGGTTGTCCCGGTGGAAGTCGTACACCCGCCCCACGTACTCCGCGGGGTCGTCGCCGCTCCTGAGCGGGACGGCCTCGGCCAACTCGTCGAGCGCACGGCCCACGACGGCGTCGAACAGCTTCTGCTTGTTGCCGAAGTAGCCGTAGATCCGTTCCTTGTTCACACCGGCCAGCTCCGCGATCCGGTCGACCCGGGCTCCGGCGATGCCGTGTGCCGCGAATTCCTCCTTCGCCGCAGCGAGGAGCCGTTCCTTGGTGGGGGGCGTGTCCGAGGTCATGGCACCAGCGTAGAACGAGTCCACCGGATGGCCAACCAACTGGATGGTTGACATCCAACCAGTTGGTTGGTTCAGTGGAACCCGTCACCGGGGGCAGCGGCACAGCCCCGGCGGCAGCACCGCACGATCCCCCGACCACGGAAGGACCACCCGATGCCCACCGCTACCTCCACCACCTACGCCGCTTCCACCGCTCCCACCACTCCCAGCGCCTCGGCGCAGCCCGTCCCGCTGCCCTCCCTACACATGCGGGTCCTGCTCACCTGGCTGGCCGTCTTCACCGCCCTCACCGTCGTCCAGCTGGCGATCGGCCCCTACGTCTCGGGCTTCCCGATGCTCCTGCGCACGCTGGTGATCACCGGCATCGTCGTCCCGGCCGTGGTCTACGCCCTGGTGCCGAACCTCCTGAAGGCCCGCACCGCGGCGCTGCGCCGGTTTCGCTGAGGGCGGGGCCCGGCGCCGATCCGCCGTCGCGCCTCAGCCGGCGGACGGGGCGGCGTATCCGTACACCGCCGAATCCCCCAGCTCCTCCTCGATCCGGATGAGCTGGTTGTACTTGGCCGTGCGGTCGGAGCGGGACAGGGACCCGGTCTTGATCTGCCCGCACCCCGTGGCGACGGCCAGATCCGCGATGGTCGTGTCCTCCGTCTCGCCGGAGCGGTGGGAGATGACCGCCGCCCACCCGGCCCGCCGCGCGGCCTCCACCGTCCCGAGCGCCTCGCTCAGCGTCCCGATCTGGTTGACCTTGACCAGGACCGCGTTCCCCACTCCGGTACGGATCCCCTCCCGCACCAGCGCCTCGTTGGTGCAGAACACGTCGTCCCCGGTCAGCTGGCACCTGGCCCCGACCCGGGCCGTCAGCTCGCGCCACCCGTCGAGGTCGTCCTCCGCCATCGGGTCCTCCACCGAGACGATCGGGTACGCGTCGATCAACTGGGCGAAGTAGTCCACCTGTTCGGCGGACGTACGCCGGACGCCCTCACCCGTGTACACGTACGCACCGTCCCGGTAGAACTCCGACGAGGCCGGGTCCATGACGAGGCCGATGTCCGCGCCGGGCCGGTATCCGGCCCGCTCGATCGCCGCCATGACGAAGTCGAGCGCCTCCTCGGCCGTACGCAGCGCGGGCGCGAAGCCGCCCTCGTCGCCGACGCCCGTGGAGTGACCTGCCGCCAGCAGGTCGCGGCGGAGCGTATGGAAGACCTCGGAGCCCATCCGGACGGCCTCCGCGAACGAGCCCGCACCCACCGGCGCGATCATGAACTCCTGGAAGTCCAGCGGGTTGTCGGCGTGGGCGCCGCCGTTCACGATGTTCATCATCGGCACCGGCAGCACACCGGCACCGGCCCCGCCGAGGTAGCGGTACAGCGGCTGCCGGTGCGAGACGGCGGCGGCCTTCGCGGCGGCGAGGGAGACCCCGAGCAGGGCATTGGCGCCGAGCCGCGCCTTGGTGGGCGTGCCGTCGAGCGCGACGAGCGCGGCGTCGAGGCCGGTCTGGTCATCGGCGTCGCGCCCGGTGACCGCGTCCGCGATCTCACCCTTCACATGAGCCACGGCCCGGTCGACGCCCTTGCCGTGCCAGCGCCCGGGGTCACCGTCCCGCAGCTCCACCGCCTCGCGGGCTCCGGTGGAGGCTCCGGAAGGGACGGCGGCGCGGCCCAGGGATCCGTCGGCGAGGACGACATCGACCTCGACGGTGGGGTTGCCTCGGCTGTCCAGAACGGCGCGAGCGGTGACGCTACGGACGGCGGTCGGCTCAACTGCGCTTACGAGCATGGGAGTTCCTTCCCTTGTCACCTGCCGGACCCTGGCTGCGACGACGCTGGCGCTCGGCCCGACATCTGGAAACTGTACAGCATGGCTGTTCAGTCATGCTGTACAGCACAGCTGCGCAGCACCGCTGTTCAGTTATGCTGCGCGACGGCGTTTCCGGGTTAAAGTGCCCTATGCCGACCCCGGAAGCCGCCACCGTCGCCACCGAACTGCGTACCGCGATGGGCAAGCTCAGCCGGCGCGTGAAGCGCGAGGACCTGATCCCGGTCGGGCAGATCGCCGTGCTCGGCGCCCTGGACCGCGACGGCGCCATGACCACCAGCGATCTCGCGGCCGACCAGCGCGTACGCCCGCAGTCGATGGCCCGCGCGGTCGGCCTCCTCCTCGATCAGGGCCTGGTCACCCGCAGGTCCCACCCGACGGACGGACGCAAGTCCCTGGTCGAGCTGTCGGATGCCGGCCGGTCCGCGCTGGAGGCGGAGCGCGGCCGCAGGGCCGGCTGGCTGGCCCTGGCCATCGAGGCCGAACTCTCGGAGGAGGAACGCAGGTTGCTCGCGCGCAGCGCGGCCCTGATGGAACGGCTGGCCGCCCGCCAGGGCCTGTCCGGAACGTCATGAGCGCGCCCGGTCACGACGGCGGTGACGGCTCCGGAGCCGGCGCGGGTGCGGGTGCCGGTGCGCGTGCCGGTGCGGACGTGGCCGTAGCCGTGGACGAGGGCGTCGAGTTCCCGGTCCCGGCCGACGGCGAGGTCTGGGCGGTCGGCGCGGTCGTCCTCGGGGCGGACGGCAGGGCCTTCGCCCAGCGGCGCGGCCCCCACCGGCGGCTTTTCCCCGACTGCTGGGACATCATCGGCGGCCACGTCGAGCCCGGCGAATCACTACTGGACGCCCTCGCGCGCGAGATCGAGGAGGAGACCGGCTGGCGCCTGCGCCGCGTCCGCCGCCTCTTCGGGATCACCACCTGGACCGGCGACGACGGGGCCGGTACGCGGCACGAGGCCGACTATCTCGTCGAGGTCGACGGCGATCTGCGCCGCCCCGCCCTGGAGTGGGCCAAGCACACCGCCTACGACTGGTTCGGCCCCGGCGACCTCCCCCGTCTGACGGAGAACCGCGCCCCCGGCGAATACCTCATCCACGACCTGATCGCGAAGGCCCTGCGGGACCACCCGGACGGGTGAGGAGGCGGGGTGCTGGTGGTTCAGGGGCGCCTGTTCCGCCACAGGTACCCGGCTCCGGCCAGCGTCACGATG
The DNA here is from genome assembly GCF_055584045.1 of Streptomyces sp. NPDC104307. Classification (NCBI taxonomy): domain Bacteria; kingdom Bacillati; phylum Actinomycetota; class Actinomycetes; order Kitasatosporales; family Streptomycetaceae; genus Streptomyces; species Streptomyces sp. NPDC104307. The sequence continues at coordinate 7,430 of NZ_JBVJMU010000024.1, read as the reverse complement.
AACGTCAGGGCGACGACCGACCAGCGCAGCGCCGAGTCCGCACTGCTTCCGTCGTCGGAGAGGACGAAGATGTACCAGCCGACCTTGATGACGAGGGGGACGATGAAGGCCAGGGCCACCCCGGTCCACTTCTCGGTCACGGTCCAGTAGCGGGCACGGAAGATGATCACGACGCCGCTGACCAGGCCCGCGACGGCTATCCAGTTCAGGACCGCGCTCCGCGCCAGGTAGGGCAGGACGGTGCTGACCAGCAGGAGTACCAGGGGCAGCCAGACCGGAGAACGACGGCGGCCCGGCTTCCGCGGCTTCACCCCCGCGTCGCCGCCGAGCTCCTGGAACGCCGTCGCGGCGATCGCGCGGGGGTCACCCACCTCGTCCAGGATCTCGCGGGTGCTGCCGGGCCGTTCGGCGAGCGCGACCTCGATGTGTTCGCCGAGATCGGCGATGAGTTCCTGGCGGGCCGCCGGCGGCAGCGTCGACGTCTCACGCTCGACCGCCGCGAGGTAGTCCCGCACGAGCGTTTCATCGGTCTTCAAGAGTGTGCCCTTCCAGGTGCGCGCCGAGCTCCTTGCCCGGCGTGAGGAGTCGGTCGACGGCGCCACGGAAGCCGGGCCAGATCGCGGTGAACTCCGCGAGCGCGGCCCGGCCGGACCTGGACAGTTCGTAATACCGTCGCGGCGGACCGGACGTCGACTCTCGCCAGGTGGTGACGACCAGCTCGTCCCGCCGCAACCGCGACAGCAGCGGATACACGGTGCCCTGGCCGGTCGCCAGGGCACCGGTCGCCTGAAGCTCGCGGAGCAGCTCGACGCCGTACTTCGGCTCGTCCCGCATCAGCGCGAGAACGCAGTACTCCAGCACTCCCTTGAGCAGCTGGCTCTCGGCCTTGCCCGAGGCCTGGCGCCTTGCCTCACCTGGTTCCATGCATAGCAATGTACCAGGCGAAGCATTTGACGCCCCGCCCGCGCACACACGAGAGCCCGGCGGTCAGGCGGTCGGGCGGTCAGGCAGTCAGGCAGTCAGGCAGTCAGGCAGTCAGGCAGTCAGGCAGTCAGGCGATACCACCGTTGGCGAACAGGACCTGGCCGTTGACCCACCGCCCGTCGGGGCCGGCCAGGAAGGCGACGGCGCTCGCGATGTCCTCGCTCGTGCCGAGCCGGTCCAGCGGGGAGGCGGCGGCGATCCGCTCGACCAGCTCGGGGCTCTTGCCCTCCAGGAAGAGCGGGGTGGCGGTCGGCCCGGGAGCCACGGCGTTGACGGTGACGTCCCGGCCGCGCAGTTCGCGGGCGAGGATCAGGGTCATCGCCTCGATCGCCCCCTTGCTCGCCGCATAGGCGGCGTACGTGGGCTGCTGGAGCCTGGTGACCGAGGTCGAGAAGTTGATCAGCGCTCCGCCGGGGCGCAGCCGCCGGGCGGCGAGCTGCGAGACGACGAACGTGCCGCGCACGTTGACCCGGTGCATCCGGTCGAACGCGTCGAGGTCCATCTCGGCCACCGGCGCGAGCAGCATGATCCCAGCGGTGTTGACCACCACGTCCACCCCGCCGAAGCGCTCCTCCGCGGTGTCGAACAGGGCCGCCATCTCCACCTCGTCCGCAATGTCGCCGGGGGCGGCAACGGCCTGGCCACCGGCCTCCTGGATCGAGGCCACCACCTTTCCGGCGCGCTCCGGACCGCCGGAGTAGTGCACGACGACCGCCATGCCCCGCGCGGCCAGCGCAGCCGCGACGGCGCCGCCGATTCCGCCGGAGCCCCCGGTCACGATCGCCACCCGGGTGGCGGATTCCTCAACGGTGGCCATAGCGACCTCCCTCTCATCTTTGTGGACAGTAAGTACACTACTGCCATATGGACTCGTCGTCCATATAGATATGTTCGGTGAGTCCATATAATCCCTCCCAGGGTCGCGCCCACCGGCTCGGCCACGCCGGACCAGGAGCAGCCACATGGAGCGACCAGAGGCCGACAGGACAGAGCCGCTCAAGCCGGGGCGCGGACGCCGCCGGGCTGAGGACGTCCGCCGCGCGACGCTGACCGCGGCGGCCGAGCTACTGCTCGCCGAGGGGGTCCACGCCCTGACCTTCTCGAAGGTCGCCGCACGCGCGGGCGTCAGCAAGATGACCCTCTACAAGTGGTGGCCCTCCCCCGGCGCCCTGGCCTTCGACGCCTACTTCGACACCTTCAAGGAGACCCTCGCCTTCCCCGACACCGGCGACATCGGGCGTGACCTGACCACGCAGCTGCACAGCTTCGTCGATCTACTGACCCGCAACGGCCCCGTCATCGCCGGGATCATCGGAGCCGCCCAGGGCGACCCCGGCCTGGCGGAGGCGCTCTCCACCCACTACGTCGTTCAGCGCCGCGCCCTCGCCGTCGAACGGCTCACCCGCGCACAGCAGGTGGGCCAGATCCGCGCGGAGGCCGACCCCGAGACGATCGTCGACCAGCTGTGGGGCGCCGTCTACCACCGGCTGCTGATGCCCGCGCAACCGCTGAGCAGAGAGTTCGCGGAGCGGCTGATCGCCAACCTCCTCCAGGGCGTCGCCCCGGACCCGGCGGGCCCGGTCGGCTGACGCGCGGAGCGGGAAGTCGCTACCGCAGGGCCTCAACGAGCCGTCCCGCCAGCGCGTTTCTCCCCCGATATATTTCTGAGGCGGATCGGCATCGAGCGGCACGTCGTGAGAACCGGCGCTGCCATGCCGTGCGTCGTGAGAACCGGCGCTGCCATCCCGTGCGTCGTGAGCTACGGCGCCATCGAGTCGCCTACGAGGGGGAGGGCCCGTGGAGCACACAAGGGAAGCGCTGGCCGAGCAGATCGCCGAGCGCAGGAGCGGTGTTGGTGACCCGCGGGCGTTGGTGGGTGAGATGCGGCGTTCGCTCCTTCTGGTGCCGGTGGCCGATGAGCGGCTGTGGTCGGTGCGGATGGGCGGGGTGCGGTGGATCTGCGGGTTCACCGACGAGACGGCGCTGGCCCGGTTCGCCGTGCACCACGGTCCGGGGGACCAGCCCGTGGATTACGCGGCGTTGTTGGGTGCCCGCATCGTCGATGAGATCGTGCCCGCGCTGGGTGAGCCCGCGGGCCTGGCCGTGGATATCGCGACCGAGGACGGGTCGATGTTCTTCCCGCCGGTCACCGGGATCGTTCCGGAGGCGGTCGCCGTCGATACGGGTGAGGGTGAAGAGGGGGCTGAGCGGTGAGTGGTGACGGGGCGGATCTGCATCTGGACAAGGAGTCGGTCACCAAGTTCACCAAGGGCCTGAACACGACGATCGACGAGCTCGGTGATCTCGGCGGCGCCACGGGTTCGGTGATGGGCAAGGGTTTCTCGTCGTTGGCGATCACGGGGATGGAAGCCGGTCATCACGGGGTGTCGGTGGACTTCGAGGACTTCTGCGAGCGCTGGGAGTGGGGGGTGCGTGCCCTGGTACGGGACGCGAGTGGGCTCGCGGACCGGCTCGGGCTGGCGGCGGGTACGCAGTGGGAGAACGACCAGTACCTGGCGGGCACCCTCAAGGTCGGCGCCAACGCCGTGTTCGGCGGGAATCCGCACGCGAGTGAGGAGGAGATCGCCCAGCAGGACTGGGGCGATATCTTCACGCCGGACTATCTGACCCCGGACTACAGCCCGGAGTCGTTCGAGAAGGCCGGCCAGGACATGGGCCAGACCTGGAAGGACACCGGCCGCACCGTCCTGACCGAGGGCTATGGCGGGCGGCAGTCCGACATGTTCAACAACGCGCTGGGCATATCCGACGAGCAGTTCGACCAGTCGCTGGACGACACGCTCGGCCCGTCACCGGAGGAACGCGCCCAGCAGGGGCAGCAGCAGGGTGAGTCGGAGCCGGGGGGCAACTGACTGTGGGTATAGGCGACTTCATCAAGGACATCACGCCCGATTCGGTCGAGGACGTGGTGGAGGACGGTGTCGAGTGGGCCGGTGACCGGGTCGAGGACGTCGGGAACTGGACGGCCGACCGGCTGGACGACGTCGGCTGGGACTCCGGGGCGGACTGGGTGCGCGAGCAGTCGCGTTCGGTCGCCAACCGGATGGGCGCCGAGGTCGACGAGATGGACCTCGGGCAGACCGAGGACAAGACCAAGCTGATCTACGGCAGCACGGGCAAACTCAACTCCACCGTCACCAAACTCCGCGCCTTCCAGGCCGCCTTCGACAGCACCGGCGACGGACTGAAGGGGCTCGATTCCGGTCAGCTCAAGGGCGAGACGGCCGACGCGCTGCGCACGGCGGTGGGCACCCAGCCGGCCAAGTGGTACGCCGCGGCCGACGCCACCAGCAAGGCGCTCGGCGCCCTCGACTCGTTCGCCTCGACGGTGACCTGGGCGCAGGGCCAGGCGCAGACCGCGATCGACAAGTGGAAGGAGGGCGTCAAAGCCTCCGAGACCGCCGCTGACGCGCACCGCAAGAAGGTCGACGACTTCAACAAGGCGGTCGACCGCTACAACGCCAAACCGTCCGACAAGCGTGACCCCTCCGAGCTGCCGCCCCGGCCCGCCTCCACGTTCGAGGACCCGGGCAAGAAGCTGATGAAGGATGCGCAGGACATCCTGGCCGAGGCGCGTGAGCAGCGGAACTCGGCCGCGCAGACCGCCCGCACGGCGATCAGTGCCGCCCGTGACATGGCGCCGAAGAAGCCCTCGTACACGGAGCAGCTCGGTGACGGGTTCGAGGAACTCCAGGTCATGGGAATGCACTTGGACGGCGGCATCATCAAGGCGTCGGCGGGGATCGTGAACTTCGCGCGCGGCCTCAACCCGATGGACCCGTACAACCTGACGCATCCGGCCGAGTACGTCACGTCCCTGAACAGCCTGGCCGCGGGTCTGGTGGTCGCCGCGAACGACCCGACCGGCACCGGCATCCAGATGGCCAAGGACTTCATGAAGGACCCGGCCGAGGGCCTGGGCCGGCTGATCCCCGACATCGCGCTGACCGTGGCCACCGGAGGCGGCGGCGCCGCGGTCAAGGGCGCCCGTGTCGCGGAGGAGGCCGCCGAGGCCGCCCGGCTGCGCCGGCTCGTCGACGACGTCCCCGAGGGCACCCACCGCCGCCCGGACGGGGAACGCGTCAGCGAGGGCACCGACCCGGTCGACCTCGCGACGGGCCGGATGTATCTCCCGCAGACCGACGTCACGATCCCCGGCATCCTGCCCTTGGTGTTCACCCGCCGCACCGAGTCCGGTCTGACGGCCGGCCGCTTCCTGGGCCCGTCCTGGACGTCCACCGTGGATGAGCGCCTCCAGATCGATGCCATCGGCGTCGTCCACGTCACCGCCGCCGGCCTCCTGATCCGCTACCCGCACCCGGTGCCCGGCGCGCCCACCGAGTCGGAGTCGGGCGCGTCCCGCACCCTGCTGGCCCGCGACGCGGGCGGCGACTACACGCTCACCGACCCCGACAGCGGCCTGGTCCTCGACTTCGACGCCCCCCGGGGCAGCGAACCCGGCGGCGACGGAGTGGCCTGGCTATCGGAGACCACCGAACGCAACGGCCACAGGGTCACCATCGACCGCGACGAGGACGGCCTGCCGCTGGCCCTGGCCCACTCGGCGGGCCACCAGCTGAACCTGTCCACCACCAACGGCCTGGTCACCGCCCTGACCCTGGCCGGGGCGAGCGAGGACGGCGCGGACCTGCCGCTGATGAGCTACGGCTACCAGGACGGCGTCCTGACCACCGTCACCAAGCCGTCGGGCGCCACCACCACCTTCGTCCACGACGACCGCCACCGCGTCACCGCCTGGATCGACTCCAACAACAGCCGCTACGACTACGTCTACGACGACCAGGACCGCGTCATAGCCGAAGGCGGCGAGGCCGGCCACGTCCACATCACCCTGGCCTACACCGACCCCGACCCCACGACGGGCCACCGCACCACCACCCTCACCACCGCCGACGGCCACACCACCCGCCACGTCTTCGGCTCCGGCTGCCGCCCACTGGCCGTCACCGACCCACTCGGCCGCACCACCCGGTTCACCTACGACCCGAGCGGCAACCTCACCACCCGCACCGACCCCCTGGGCCGCACCACCGCCTTCGCCTACGACGAGGACGACCAGCTCATCTCCGTAACCCGCCCCGACGGGAGCGAACTGAGCACCGTGCGCGGCCCGTTCGGTCTGCCGGTGGAGACCGTCGGGGCGGACGGCACACGCACGGTCAACGAGTTCGACGAACGCGGCAACCGGATATCGGCCACCGACCCGGCCGGCGCCACCACCCGCTACACCTACGACCGGGACGGCCGGCTCACCTCGGTCACCGACGCACTCGGCGCCACCACCCACGTGGTGTGCGACGCGGCAGGCCTGCCGGTGAAGGTGACCGACCGGGCCGGCGCCGTCACCGGCACGGAACGGGACGCCCTCGGCAGACCGGTCCGCGTCACCGACCCGTCGGGCGGCGCCACCCTCCTGGAATGGCACGCAGACGGACAACTCGCCCGGCGCACCGGCCCCGACGGCGCCACCGAGTCATGGACATACGACGGCGAGGGCAACTCGCTGACCCACACGGACGCGACCGGCGGCGTATCCCGCTCCGAATACACCCACTTCGATCTCCTGGTCGCCCGCACCGGACCCGACGGCGCCCGCTACGAGTTCACCCACGACAACGAACTGCGCCTCAACCGCGTCACCAACCCCCAAGGCCATTCCTGGGCCTACGCGTACGACCCGGCCGGCGACATCGTCTCCGAGACCGACTTCGACGGCCGCACCCTCACCTACGAGCTGGACGCCGCAGGCCAGGTCACCACCCGCACCGACGCGCTCGGCGGGACCATCTCCTTCACCCGCGACCAGCTCGGCCAGGTGGTCAGCAAGGACGTCGACGGCCAGCTGACGACCTACACCTACGACCAGGCCGGGCGCCTCCTGGGAGCGACCGGCCCGGACAGCAAACTCCGCTACCAGTACGACCGGCGCGGACTCACCAGGACCGAACTGGTCGACGGCCGCGCCATGAACTACTCCTACGACGCCCTGGGCCGCCGCACCCGCCGCACCACCCCCACCGGCCACATCACCACCTACACCTACGGAACCGACGGCCGCCCCCAGCAGCTGAGCAGCGGCGAGCACCGGATCGATTTCACCCACGACGCCGCAGGCCGAGAACTCGCCCGCGTCTTCGGCGACACGGTCACCATGACGTCGGCCTGGGACGAGGCCGGACGGCTCTCCGCGCAGCACATCACCGCCGGAGCCCGCCCCGTCAACAGCCGTACCTACTCCTACCGCGCGGACGGCCACCTGACCTCCATCACCGACCGGAAGTCGGGCACCCGCACCTTCGACCTCGACCCGGCGGGCCGCGTCACCGCCGTCCACGCCAAGAACTGGACCGAGCGCTACGCCTACGACGACGCCGGCAACCAGACCTCGGCGTCCTGGCCCTCCC
>NZ_JBVJMU010000023.1:0-138253 GCF_055584045.1 Streptomyces sp. NPDC104307 | reverse complement strand
CCCGCGGAGCGGGTACTGCAGCGGCAAGCCGCTGCAGAGCGGTCCGTCTTGCGCAAGCGCAAGACGGATTCCCGCGCAAGCGCGGGAATGGAATTCCGCAAGCGGAATTCCTGGAGGGGATCAATTCGCGCAAGCGCGAATTGTCGGCACCCGCGCAAGCGCGGGTGTTTGGGCTGGTTGTGTGGGAGGGTACATCGTGTTTCGCGCCTGTGTATGGTTTGAGATTACCAGCTTGTCTTTGTGGTTGGGGTGACGGGGTGTTGGCAGGGGTTCGGTGCCGGCCTCGGCGCAGTGACGGGTTCCGCTGCGCTCCACCCTGACCCCTCTCTTGTTCTCAAAGTTGTCCGGTCAAGCTCATAAAATACTCGGTCAGTAGGTATGCCAACCCGTATTTGTGGGACGGATCTGGTGATGCATGATTTGGGAGTGCAGGCGAGCAACTAGGATCATGCATCACTTATGCTAACTGTGTAGATATTGGGTTCTGGCTGCGCCTCCTGTCCAGTCCGAAAACTGCTGAGGAATTCAGAATCGCGCCGCCATGAATTGCTCGGCCGACGAAAGGCAGCTCCGATATGCGTGTGCCGGGATTCGGCATGCGGAGGTGCTGAAGCCGAACGGCCCCTGGGCCGGGCGGCGGAACCCTCCACCGTCACCAGCCACGCCTCCGTGCTTTTGAGCGTCACGGTCCGAGCCACCCGAGACTCAGCAACGCTGCTGCCACCTACGGTCCGCACCGGTTCCGCACAGCCGCACGCGAAGCCGCCTCAGCTCAGTCCGGGGGCACGTGCAGCAGTTGCTGGTCCGCCGGCGCGTGGAACCGCGCTCTCGCCGCTGCGTACAACAACTGGAGGACGCAGCCGAGGCCGTAGAGGGCGCGCTTCTAAATACCGGATAGGCGCGATGCTGTGACCTGCGGAAACGCGAAAGTTGTATTCCTCTGCACACATAGATCTCGATCGATGCGTGCAGAGGTCTATGCGGTCTAGTGCTATGACCGCATAGGTTCGCCGGGTTGGTAGTCGTGACGGTTGGATGTGCGGTGATGTCCGATCCGACTGCTGGAGGTGCGGCGGCTGAGCCTGTCCATGTGCGCAGGTTGACCAGCCAGGAGGAACAGAAGCTGCAGCATCATCGTGCAGCTGGTCGAGACCGACGAGGACACCGTCCGGGACGTAATCCATTGGCTCAACGAGATCGGCCTGGCCTGCCCGGCCCTTCGTTGGGCGGGAGACCGTCCCCGCCTGCTCAGCGATGACGACGAGGGATTCATCGTGGCGACGGCTACTACCCGCCCGCCCAAGCTCGTTCAGCCCTCTGCTCGCTGGTCCATCCGCAAACTCGCCGCCTACCCGCGAAGAGCCCACGGCCACGTGACCAGGATCGGACACGACGCGATACGTTGCCTGCTCGCCCGCCGCCACATCACGTTCCAGCGGACCGGGACGTGGAAGGAGTCGCTCGACCCAGAGCGTGACGCCAAGCCGGACCGGATCGAGGAGGTGCTGAAGCGTTTCCCGGACCGGGTGTTCGCGTTCGATGAGTTCGAGCCGCTCGGGATCCGGCCCACCGGCGGGTTGTGCTGGGCCGAGCAGCGTCGGCCGGAGCGGCATCCTGCGATCTACCACCGTACCCACGGGGTGAGCCAAAAATTTCACGGCTGCTACCCGGTTGGCGACGACACGTTGTGGGGCGTCAACCGTAGGAAGAAGGGCGCCGTGATCACTCTGGCCACGCTGAAGTCGATCCACGCCGCCTGCCCGGACGGCGCCCCGATCTATGTGATCCTCAACAACCCGTCCGCCCACAAGGGCGCCGACATCCGCCGCTGGGCGAAGAGGAACAAGGTCGAGTTGTGCTTCACACCGACCTACGCTCGTGGGCGAACCCCATCGAGGCCCACTTCGGACCGCTGAGAAGTTCACCATCGCCGACGCCCCGCGACCGCGACGTCCTGGCCGCCGAACGCAAGGAGCGGGCCAGCACCCGCAGCGAGAAGGGCCTCCGCTGGGGCGGCAGACCATTACCGACCGCGGCCTGACCACCCAACCCGGCACCGCTAGGAGCTGGCAGCCTTTGCCAGGACTCGGGCGAGTTCGCGAGGACGGGTAGCCATCGGCCAGTGGCCCGAGCCGAGGTCCACGTACTCAAGCTGGGTAGCGCGCGCGAGCTCAGGACTCTCACCGGTGGCGATCCACTCCTCGGCCTGGGCGGGGGTGAACTCGGGACAGACAACCACAACGGGGACGTCGAAGCGGCGCTTGTCGGTCAGGCGCACGACTCCCCTGGCTACCGCCTCGGGGACAGGAACGGCGGCGGACACGAAGCGGTCCCGGGCCTGCTGATCCAAGTCGGCGGCGTCCGCGCCCTCGAAGGGATCCCAGCCCGGGAAGGGCATGGAGCCGCCCTCGATCGCGAAGTGATCGGCGTAGGCAGCCCCATCGGCGGCGGGGAAACCGCCGATCAGGGCGACCTTGGCCACCTTCTCCGGTCGTGCGTCAGCGGCCAGCCAGGCCAGGGTCGATGCTGCGGAGTGCCCTACCACCAGGGGCTTTCCGGGCGCCGCGTCAACTGCGGCAAGCACTGCTGCCAGCTGGTCGTCAAGCGTCGCGGAGGCGGCGCCGTCGCCCTGACCTGGGAGGGTGAGCGGCACAGGGCGGTGGCCGAGCGCGGTGAGTTCGGGCACGACGTCGTCCCATGCGGATCCGTCGAGCCACAAGCCAGCAATGAGCAGGATGTCCACGGTGGTTCTCCCGGAGAGTCGTCAGTTCTGGTTGCCGGCACGCTACCGGGAGGCTCTGACACCGGGCTCCGGTCAGAGTGCGATCTTTGAAATCGGCGGCTCAACCCAACCCAACCCGGCGAACCTACGTGGTCACAGCACTAGCTGACTAGATCTCTCCTGGCCGGGGATCTCACGCATAACATCACCAGGAGCCTGGCGGTCTGGTCCACATCCGTCAGTAGTCAGCGGAACCGCAGGCACTGCCTGAGGCAGCCGCGCATGGATATCTCCTGTGGCTGCTGTGACGGGTCCACGGTTCTGCTGCCTGGCTGGAGTCGGCAGCGCCCGAGCAGTGTGCAGCAGCCGCCCGGCTGGTCTGCAAGTGCTGCGCTGCACCCGCGACACCATCGCGAGCAGCCCCGCCAGGAGAAGCGGCGTTCCGTTGCCGGGCCTCGCCTCATATCGCAAGATGGAGGAGCCTCAGTTGCCTCGGTGGCTTCGCGGATCAAGTCCTCTCGCCTACGGTCGCCTTCATGAGCAGCGACGGCGTAGTAGTGGATGAAGCAGTCCGTGCGGCATGGGACACCTACCGGGTCCTGGAGAAACGAACGCCCACCAACGATCGGCAGCGGGCGCAACAGCGAGTGAAGACCGTAGTGGACTCCCTCGGGCGCGAGGAAGTTTCCCGGGGCACGGTGTTCCTGGTGGGGGTGCTGACTGGGTATCTGATCGCTGAGCCGCCCGGAGGCGGGGAGCAGCTCGATCCGCTCAACGACCTCATCCCTGCCGTGATCCGCCGGCTGCCCTCCTTCGAGATGGCTGACCCTGAGCAGGTGCCGATGGTGACCGGAGTCCTCATGGCAGCCGCTATGGGCATGGACACCGTGGCCTGGCGCGACCAGTTCGGGACGATCCCGCCGAAGGAGGCCATGGTCCACGGCTTCGTGCTCTGGTTGCTCGCGGACCTCTTCGACTCCATGGTCGACAAGCCGGGAACCGTCGACCAGTTGATGCGCGGGACGTTCGAGACCATGGACACCTCGGAAGGCTGAACGTTGTGGTGGGGCTTCGCCGGCCGTCTGCCCCGGCGTGGCGCCGACTGCCCGGCACTGACGTCCGGGTCAGCTCTGCAGGTGCACGAAAGGCGGCCGGCGTAGTTCTGATAGGCCGGGCTTGTTGAGCAGCGGTAGGTGGCCGCAACGTCGGCCAGGGCGCCGACCGGGCCGTGGGCGCTGACCGCCGGGTGAACGAGGACCGATGCCGAAGAAGCCACCACACGATCCGACGTACGGCTTCGACCACGCCACTCGCCCGTCCATCACCACGATCTGGCCCCGCTGATGCTGAGCTTGAGGTTTTGGCCCTTGCCTGGAGGCAGATGTCTGCGGGGCGCTCGTCCCTCTGCCCAGTAGGCGAAAAGCATCGCGCCGATGCCCAGGACGGTGACCTGGATGACTCCCGAAGTACGCCACAGTAGAGCGAGAAGGCCAATGCTTGTCGCTACCGCTCCCGCAGCCAGGATCCAAACGGCACGCCATGCAGTTCCCGGCGACGTCGATACGTCCTGCGGGTTCTAGATATCCCTCCATCGGTCCATGCGCAGGTCCGGAACAACCAGGCGATCGCCGTTATATCGCTAATGAGGAGAAGCGCTGCTACTCACCGCTGGTCAGGCATAGTGCTGGTGCCTCGGTGGCAGAGACGGGGTGTCGTGTGGTTCGGACTCGTGGTGGTGACGGCGTGAACGTCGGCGTGTACCTGTGGAGTGACGTGTTCGATGTCGCCGCCCCGGTGATACAGACGCATCCCGTCGCGGCCGGCATCACTCAGGGTCGCGTGGGCTTTCTGCACGAGCGTCGCGCCCTTGTGCCGGGTTTGCGCCGGTTGAAGGCGAGGCTGCTCGCGGCGGTTGCCTTGTCGGCTCCTCAGTCTTGCCGAACCTCGTACTGTTCCCTTGCCGCGAAGGGAAGATGGACGGCATGACGAAGGAGGCCACATGGGGCTGAACTCCCGCAGGGCCCAGATCTTCTGGGCGATCGTTCCCATTGCGCTGGCCGGGTTCATCCTGGAGCTTCCCTTCATCTGGCGTGCGCTCAAAACGAAGAAGAGAAGCGATATCAGGGCGGCTGGTGTCTTCGGCGTTGCCCAACTGGCGGTTTACGCCGCGTTCGCCTTTGACCAGAGCGACAAGGCTGACGAAATCAGCAATGTCACCGGCGCGGTGGTGTGGCTCTGCGCCTTCTCAGCCGCCGTGGGCGCCGCCTATCTTTACCGCCCGCTGAACAAGGAGGAGATCGTGGATCAGCGCCGGGACGCTCGGCCTGGTTCGTCCTACTTGGGCTGAGCCGGATTTGGTGGACCGGAGCGCGGACCCAGCGAGCGTTGGGGACAGCGTCGAGAGTCTGTTGCTGCTCCAGTCCACCGTGAAGCAGATGGTCGCGAAGCACGGCCGGACGGCGAGGTCTCGGGCCAGACAAGGATCGCGCTCACCGGGCCGGGGTGTTCCCCGTGCCTCTCTGGGCAGCTGCTTGCTTCTGTACCTGGCCGCGGTGGCCCGCCGGTTGCTGGTCGACCGCTCCTCGTCCGGGCGGGCCGTGGCCGTGGGCTGACGCCGCTTCAAGCTTCAAGGACTGGCCACAAGCCCTTGTTTGATCAGCAGGCTTCGCACCTCGGCCAAGGAGGCAACGCACATGTGTGCTTGCCGGAGCGATTCTTCCGGGTGGGTTGTGGTCAGGCCGACGACGGTGCAGCCGGCTGCCACCGCAGCCCGTATGCCTGCGGGTGCGTCCTCCACGACCAGACACTCCGATGTCGCGATGCCGAGTCGGGACGCGGCCAGCGCGAAGCAGTCCGGCGCGGGCTTCGCGTGTTCCACGTCGCTGCCATAGACCTGTACGGCCGGGAGGGGGAGCCCCTCGGCGGCGAAGCGGGCTTCGACGAAGGCTCGGTCGCCAGAGGTCACGATCGCCCACGGGCTGCCGGACAGCGCCTTCAGTAGAGCAGCAGCTCCCTCGACGGGTATGACCGTGTCCTTCTCCTGCGCCAGCAGCTCGTCGAGCACCTTCCGCTCAGCTGCTGGGTCGAGGTGGGCGGCCGCGTCCTTGACGGTGTCCTCGGGGCGCCGTCCGAAGGTGAGCTCCCATACCTTCTCGGGATTCAGGCCCTTTCCCAGGGACCAGGAGTTCCAGACTCTCCGGTGAGCGCCCGCTGAATCCAGCAGGACTCCGTCCACATCGAATAGCACAGCAGAGATTTTCATACCGGCATGCTCCCAGGAGGGTGCGCCCCCAGGTCGAGGAGGTCTGACACGGGGGCGACTTCAGTTTTCTCGGGTTCTGGCTCACTCTCCGTGGAGCATGCCTGGTGAGTATCGACAACTTGCTGACCAGGTGGGCGATGCCCCGAGGATCTTGACGGCGTCGTCCGGATCCGTCTGCTCGTCTTCACTGCCCTCGATGCATAACGAAGCCGGGTGGGCGGTGGGGCGGGTCCCGTGGTGCTTCACTGCGCGGCGCCGCGCAGGTGTTTTCGTAGTGCCGCACGTAGGTGCGGGAGTGTGGTGCGGGCGCCGAGCGTGGTGAGGAAGTCCGGGACGCTCCAGCGGATCAGGGAGCCTTGCCGTGCGAGGTAGAAGCCGATGTCGCGGATGCCGTAGTGGTCGTCGTAGTCGAGGAGGAGGTAGCCGGCGAGTTGCTGTACCTCTTCTCTGCCCAGGCGGTGGGGTCGTGTCATGGCCTTGCAGTCGATGAGGAAGCCGCCGGTGATGAAGTCTGCGTCGGCCTTGATGTCGGTGCTGCCGGTGAACGTGGGCCCGCATACGCGCTGGTGGGCGGGGAGGGATCGCAGGGGTGCGAAGGGTGTTTCGGCGAGTTTCATCTGCTCGTCGATGTCTTCGAGTACGTAGGCCGGTACAGCACCGGTCAGGGCTTTGGCGGTGGTGTGTTCGTCGACCAGGTTGAGGAGGTTGCGTTTGCGGGGGAATGTGCCGTTTCGGTAGACGGCTTCGAAGAAGCTGGTGACGAAGCAGAGCCTGGTCAGCTCGTCGTCGTCGAGGCGGTGTGTCGGGTCTGCCAGGTGGGCGCGGAGGCGGCCCAGGACACTGTTGCCGATCAGATGGAGGTTGGCGCGTACGGCGGTGCTGGGTGCTCCTTCGATGGGGAGGCCGCTGCCGATGATGTCGACGCCGGCCTGCGCGGCGGAGCCCGGGTCGGAGCCCAGGTTCAGGCGCAGCCGGTAGTCGACGGTGTGGCCGAGTGCGGCGAAGTCGGGACGGCGTTCGTTGAGGGGCTGTACGGGGTGTGGAAGGCCTTGGATGTGCTGGATGTAGGAGGCGACGACGCGTTCTGGGTGGGGGAGGTGCCGGGCCATGAAGAGGGACATCGGAGAGCGGGGGTACTTGAGCTGTCCGGTCAGTGGCAGTCGGGCCACGGGGATGCCGTCGGGGGTGGTGTGGGCCGTCGCGGTGGTGGAGCGGGTCCGCAGCCGATTGATGCCGACGGTATCGAGCTGGGTGCGGGCCCGGGTGACTGCCACGTAGACGAGGCGTGCGAGGTCGGGGCGAACGTCGCGGGCGTCGTCGGGCGGGGTGAAGCCGGGGCCGATCCGTACGCGGTTCCACTCCCGGCCCTTGGCCTTGTGGACCGTGGAGACGATGACTCGGGCCTGTTCTTCGTCGCTCATCTGCTGGACTGTGCGGATGATCTGGCGGGGGCCATAGGCGTCGACCATGTCGACGATCGATTTGAGGTCGGCAGCGGCGGAGTCCTGCTCCGCGTACTCCTGGACCTCGCCCCAGGAGGAGAAGAGGGCGAGGTCGTGGTGGGAGGTGCGGCGGCCGGATTGCAGGTCGATGGCGGCCTTCGCGATGCTCAGCAACGGCTTCCCGCCGCCGACCAGGGCGACGGGCACCTTCCGGTCCAGGAAGCGCAGGACTTCGGCGAGGGCGTCGGCGTTGCCCCGGCACAGAACCGCGTCGGGAATATCGATCGTGGTGAGCTCGGACGGCTCGGCGGCGTGGCCGGTGAGCTGCATGGTGGATGTCGCCGCGCGTAGCCAGTGGTTGGCGACATCCGCAATGGGCGGGCCGAAGCGGAAGGACTGGGTGAGTTCCATTCTCCTGCCTGGGAACCCGCTCATGATGTCCTTGGCGTGACGCCATTCGTAGATCTGCTGGGAGGGGTCTCCGACGCAGACGCGCTGGGCCTGTTGCGCGAGGAAGATCTCTTCGAGGACCGGGTTGGTGTCCTGTGCTTCGTCCAGCAGGATGAAGTCTGCGTGCAGCCGGGGGCGGGTGAGTGCCCACATCTTCAGGTAGTGGTCGTGCGTGAAGGGAAGGGTTCCGGTCTCGGAGCAGATGTCGTCCCATGCCCGTCGGGCGCGTGGCAGCAGCCCCTGTGCGACGTACTGCCGGCCTGCGTCGTCGAGTCCGTTGACCGTGGTCATGTGGCCGGCTGAGAGTTGCTCGTCGGTGGAGTAGCAGAAGCGCTTGACCATCTCCATCACGAGGTGAGCCAAGGTCGTGGCTTTCAGGCGGCGGCCACCGACGGCCACGTCACGGTGCAGGTCGAGGAGTTGCGCGGTGCGCCACAGCGGCATGTGGCGTGTGGTTTCCATACGGGTTTGGAAGCGGCTGCCCACCTCACGGTAGGCCAGGCTGTGCGAGGTTCTGCAATGCACGTTGGTCCCGAAACGGGCCCTGGCCTCCTGTGCGATGGGCTTGTTGAACGCGATGTACACGCCGCGGCGGCGGGATGCGGCGCCCATCATCACCAGTGTCGATGTCTTTCCCGTGCCCGCGCCTGCCACCAGGGCGAGGTCGTGACCGGCGGTGAAGGCATCTCGTGCTGCTGCTTGCTCCTCGGTCGCCTTGACTTCCACTGTGTCGTTCCCTTCGTGCACTTGCTGGCTGCCCGGTCTGCCCGTTGGGATGGGCCGCTCCGGATGTGCGGGCAGCCCCCCGTGTCAACATCCGGGGCCGCCGGCCGGGGTCGTCGAAGGAGCGGGTGAGGTTGCTGGTCGGTGAACGGGTGGTCAACCGGCCGTGCTGTGCTCGGTCCCGGGTACCGGGGGCAGCCAGTGCGCGGCGTTGTTGTGGAAGGAGGTGTGGATCGGCACAAGGTCTGGGGCGCTGGTGTCGTCGAGGGCGGTGACGTTGATGCCAACCTCAAGGACGTCGCTGTCGATCGCCGCGAGCCGGCAGCCGCAGTTCGGGCAGAAGCCACGTTTCGCCTCGCCTTCGAAGGTCTCGTACCAGGTTGGCTCGCCGCCCTCACCGGTCCAGGTGACCGTCTCGAATCCCACCCACCACATCATTGGTGTGCCGCCGAGCTTTTGGCAGTGGGGGCAGACACAGGTGTGGGGGAAGACGGCCGGGCCTCGGGTGGTGAAACGGATGCGGCCGCACAGGCAGCCGCCGGTACGTTCCCTGACTGTTTCGGCCGCCTGGGCGTCGGCGGCGAGGGGGTGGTTCATCAGGTGATCTCCTCGGAGGATTGGGCAAGTTGGGTTGCGGGGGCAGCGCCGCTCTCGTCCGCTCCGAGAGGGGCTGCCATCCGGTCAGGCAGACCGGCAGGTCGTCGAAGCTGCGGTGCGGGTTCACCAGGTGCTGCGGGCCGGGGGCGCGGTGTCGGGGGCGCCCTGCGCACTGGTGGTGCCCTGTCCAGATCGGAGGGCGGCCGGAGTTCGGGAGGAACAGCGCATTGCGTTCGTCGGGGAAGGTCGCCTCGACCTGGGGCATATGGTGTCTCCGGCCTGTGGTGACCTGGGATCGAGGAAGGCAGCCGGGACATCTCGGGGCCGTAGGTGATCATCCTGCGGCCGGCTGGGATGGTTCCGCGAAATCGCCCGGGACCCCTCAAACGGATTCCGACGCGAGCGTTTGAACGAAGCCGGCGACCACGAGAAGGGGTGCTGGTTCGGTGGCCTTGCGCTCGACAGTGGCGCCGCTGACCAGACTTCCGGTGTCCCGACCTGAGGTATTGCCGCGGCCACGAGAAATAAGGTCGAACGAATAACGGATCGCCTGGGCGAAGCCCGCCCCCATCAACGCGCCCCGCCCCGCCACGGTGGGGCGGGGCGGGGCGGGGCGCGTTGATGGGGGCCCGGCGTGCTGTCTCCCGGCCGTGGCCGGGGGAACGTCAGTGGCTGGTCGCGGGGACTTCGTTCAGGGTGGGGGCCGTCTCCGGGTCAGTGGAACGTTGCGGTGCTGCGGGGCTTTCCGCGGGCTTGGGCTTGGTCAGCCACAGTCCGGTGAACACGGCGGTGACCAGGGTGACGACGCCGGCCGCGAAGAATGCGCTGTTGAGGCCGGCCTCGAAGGTGGCGCCGCCGGATTGCCGGCTGCGGACGATGGCTCCGAGTACCGCGACGCCGAAGACGGCGCCGATCTGCCGGGTGGTGCTGCTGACGCCGGACGCCAGGCCGCCTTCCTGCGGGCTGACCGCTTGGATGGCGGCTCCCGTGAGCGGGGACATGGCCAGGGCGAATCCGATGCCGGCGAGTGCCAGGCGCCACCACACGTTCTCGTATCCGGTGTCGGCGTGGACGGTGCCGAGTGCCATCAGGCCCAGGCCGGCCAGGGCGAGGCCGGTGGTGACCACGACGCGGAAGCCGTATCGGGCGGCGAGTCGTCCTGCGTACAGGCTGACGACGACCATGGCGAGGGACATGGGCAGGGTCTGCAGGCCGGCACGCATGATCGAGCTGCCCTGGACGTAGACGAAGAACTGGGAGAAGAAGAACGAGGAGCCCGTGAGGGAGAACCCGACCACGACCATGGCGGTGTTGGACACGGTGAACAGGCGCTGCTTGAAGAGCCGCAGGGACAGCATGGGTGCGATGCGGCGGGCTTCGACGGCGATGAAGGCGGCGAGGAAGACCACCGCGGCGGCGAAGCAGGCAAGGATCTCCGGTGACGTCCAGCCGCGGGCACCGCCCTCGATCAGGCCGTAGGTCATCACGCCCACGGCGAGGATCGACAGCACCGTGCCCGGGATGTCGATCGCGGGGGCGTTCGGGTTGCGGGACTCGTCGAGGCGGCGCAGGCCGACCAGGAGCAGGGCCACGCCGAAGGGCAGGTTGACGAGGAAGATGGCGGGCCAGCCGAAGGCCTGGGTCAGCACGCCGCCGGCCACGGGGCCTGCGGCGAGGCCGATTCCGCTGAGTCCGGCCCACAGTCCGATCGCCTTCATGCGTTCTTGCGGTACGGGGTAGGCGGCGGCGAGGAGGGCGAGCGAGGCGGGGGCGAGGGCGGCGGCTCCGATGCCCTGCAGTACCCGGCCGGTGATCAGCCAGCTGACCGAGGGTGCGAGGGCACAGACCAGTGATGCGGCGGTGAACACCGCCACGCCGCTCAGGTAGACCCGCTTGCGGCCGAACCGGTCGGCGAAGACGCCACCGGTCAGGAGCAGCATGGCGACCAGGAGTACGTAGGCGTCGACGATCCACTGCAGGCCGGTCAGTTCCGTGTGGAGCCGGTGCTGCATGTCGGGCAGCGCTGCTCCGACGATCGTGTTGTCGAGCAGGACCATGAACTGGCCCAGGCAGGTCACCGCGAGCAGCACGGCCCGGTTCGGGCGGCTGCCTACTGTCGCAGGCGATGCAGCCATGGGGGATTCCTCTCAATCGTCGATTGCGCCCGGCCACGACCGGCGTGGTCAGCCTCTGGACGCTTTAAGGCAGTCAGTAGCTGCGTTAGCAGACTATACGGAGGGCCACCCTTAAACGCAAGTCCTGACTGCGTTAAGGTGGAAGCATGGACGAACGACAGCGAACCCGACGGCCCGGCGGGCGCAGCGCCCGCGTCGGCGCGCAGGTGCACCAGGCGGTGACCGCCCTGATCAGTGAACGGGGCTACGGCCACTTCACCGTCGGAGAGGTCGCGGCCCGCGCGGGTGTGGCCGACAGCAGCATCTACCGCCGGTGGGGCAGCCTGGAGGATCTCCTCTCCGAGGTGGCGCTCACCCGCCTCAACGCGCAGTCACCCATGCCCGACACCGGAAGCCTCGCCGGTGACCTGCACGCCTACGCGGCCAACGTCGCCCGCGAGATCACCGGACCCGACGGTCTGGCGCTCGTGCGCCTCGCCGTCGCCCTCACCGGCACCGACCAGGAAGGCCGGCTGGGCCGGCAGGCGCGTGACAGCCTGCGCGACGAGCGCACCCGGCAGCTGCAGTCCATGCTCGACCGCGCCGTCGAGCGCGGCGAGAGGACCCCCGCCGCGCTCGACGTGCTGGACCACGTCCTCGCCCCGATGTACATCCGCGTCCTGTTCGGCATGGAACTCACCCCTGAGTACGTCGATGGGCTCGTCGACCGGCTGTTGTGACCACTCGATCCGCCCTCGTGGCACCGGGGCGCGGAGTCGTCAGGCGGGCTGGGCGGTAATGGTGCAGAGCCGTTTGGTGGCCCGGGTCAGGGCTACGTACAGGTCTCTCTCCCCGCCGGGGCGGGCCGTGATGATTTCCTCGGGGTTCAGGACGACGACCCCGTCGAATTCCAGGCCGCGTGCTTCGGAGGCCGGCACGATGCGTGCCTGCTGCAGGATGCCCCGGGCCGTCAGCTCGCTCACCCTGGTGTCCGCGCAGATCACCCCCAGGAGCTCGTCGGGGTACGCGGTGCTCTGAGCTTGGAGTTCCTGGACGACGGCGGTCACCGACGCGTCCTGAGGTGTGGTCACGGAGCGAGGGCTCTCACCGCTTCGCAGTGACCGGGTGGGCTTCTGGTCCGGAGCGATCCGCGTGAGCAGGTCCCGGACGCTCTCCAGGATCTCCTGCGTGGTGCGGTAACTGACAGTCAGGTTGTGCAGTTTGAACCTCGGTCCGACGTGGGGGCTCAGCGCTTCGGTCCAGTCGCGTGCTGTCGCGACCGGGCCTGCCTGGGCGAAGTCGCCCACCAGCGTCATCGCTCTTGCCGGGCAGCGGCGGACGATCATCCGCCACTGCATGGCGGTCAGTTCCTGCGCCTCGTCGACGACGACGTGCCCGTACGTCCGCTCGGGGGGACCCTCGACCAGGCTCGCCGCCTCGTCCAGCAGCGGGACATCGGCACCGGTCCACGGGTCGTCCGGACCTCGCAGCAGCAGGGACCGCTCCTGCTCGGTCAGGCCGGGCAGGTGCTCGGCGAGAGCGCCGGCGTCCGTCAGGAGCTCCTCCACGAGGCCGCCCGGCAGGAGCCTCGGCCACAGCGCCTCGACCTCCCGGTCGACGCCGGCGTCGTCGAGGAGGTCGGCCCGGATGGCGTCCAGGTCGAGCTCGTGCGCCGGATCCGGGCCGGCCGCGCCTTCGGTGCGGCGCTGGGCGACTCCGGTGAACCGGTCGAGGTTCAGGCCCGTCATCTTCTCGGTATCGGCGTCGATCTGCTCCAGGATGTCGCCCATATCCCGCTGCATCGCCTCGGTGACGGCGTCGGCCAGGAGCTCCTTGAACACCTGGCGGGCGGGGTTGTGCCCCGGTACGGCTGCCACGGCGGCGTCGCGTGCCGTGGCCACCTCCTTCTCGGTCAGGTGGACCACTTCCTGACCGACCCGCACGGTGAAGTCACCGGCGGGGGCCTGGTGGACGCGCAGCAGGCCGGCCAGGGCCTCGGCGAGGCCGTAGCCGCCCTTGAGGCGTGCCGTGTCGAAGGGGTCCGCCGCCTCCGTGAACACTCCGGCCAGTTCCTGGCAGGTCGCCAGAACCACGTCGTTCTCTCCCAGCGAGGGAAGGACCTGGGAGATGTAGTCGAGGAACCGGGCGTTCGGGCCCACCACCAGGACTCCCTCTTCAGCGGCGCGCGGAAACGCGTACAGGACGTAGGCCGCCCGGTGCAGGGCGACGACCGTCTTGCCGGTGCCGGGACCGCCCTGCACCACGGTCACCCCTCGGTGGCGGGAGCGGACGATCTCGTCCTGCTCGGCCTGGAGCGTCGCGACGGCGGCGTGCATCTTGCCCGTGCGCCTGGCCGACAGGGCCTCGGTCAGCGGGCCGTCGCCCACGACGTCCTCGTGGGTCGGGTCGGTCCCGTCCAGCAGTTCGTCACTCACCGAGACGACGGTGCGCTCGTCGAGGCGCAGGTGCCGGCGGCGCCGCAGGTCCATCGGGTGGACCGGTGTCGCCTCGTAGAAGGGCCGCGCCGCGTTCGCGCGCCAGTCCACGAGCAGCGGCAGGTCGTCCTCCTCGGTGTGGAGTCCGATCCGTCCGATGCGCAGGGCGGTGCCGTCCGTCCAGTCGATGCGTCCGAAGACCAGCCCCTTTTCGGCGCCCTCCAGCCGGCCGATCTCCTTGACCAGACGTTCGGCGGCGATTTCCCTCTCGTACGCCTCACCGGCGCTGTCGGCCGGGGCCTTCAGCACACTCGCTCTGTCAGCTCGTGCCTCGGAAAGCCGCTCGGTGAGCAGTTCGTACAACGAGGACACATAATCCTGCTCCGATTCAAGCGCGCCCACAGCAGAATCATTCCTTTTCGACAACAAGAAGCTCCTTTGATTCGAGCCACACCATACGGACGAAGCTCTCTAAAGGTAAGTCTTGACTTACTTGTTGGGGCTATGCCCCTACGGCTGGGTCCAGTGCCAACCATATTTATGTGTCACGCATTTGACTTTGTGTCACGCATTTGCCTGCTCCGTATATCGGAATGCTGGACGGAATGGCCGTCGAGTGAATCGAGCCAGTGCCGCAGGCGGTCGGCGGTCTCGGCCGCCCGGTCCTCGATGATCGAGAAGTGGTCTGCCTCGATGTACTCGGCCGGTCCTCGGTGTTGCCAGTCGGGGACGGGGTCGAATGCGCCGAAGCTGCTCAGTGTCACGGTGGCCCGCAGGTTCAGTGTCGGAGCGGCGATCCGTTCGGCCTCGCGCTCGGGGTAGATCCGCACGTAGCCGCCCATGGAGACCAGACCGTGGTCGTCGAGGGGGGTCAGCGCGTTGTCGCGGGACAGGATCTGTCCCAGCGCGTCGGTGAGGATGCGGCGGGTCGCTTCGTGCTCGTCCGGGGCGTAGGTGTCGATCATCGCGAGGCCCACGAGTTCGCCGCCGCCGCTCTCGATCCGTCGGGCGACCGCATGGGCGACCGCACCACCCGCCGAATAGCCGATGAGCGCCACGGGGCCCCGTTCAAGTTCCGGTACGACGGCCGCCGCGAGGCTCTCGATCGCCGCCTCCCAGGTCGCCGGCAGGTCCTCGCCCGCGCGCATTCCGGGCAGCCGCAGCGCACTGACCTGTCGCTCGCCGCCCAGTTCACGGGCCAGGCGGGCGAACTGGTGAGGGCCCGATCCCGCCAGGAACGACGGGATGCAGATCAGTGCCGGTGCCGTGGCGCCGCGCGCCAGGAGCTGTGCCGCGGCCGGGCGTCGTCCGGCGGCCTCACCGGCGGTGTACGTGGTCATCAGAGCCGAGCTCGCGGTCAGCAGGGGCATCGCCGCCGCCAGTTCGCCGCGGTGGTGTGCCGCCGTCACCAGGTCTGTGAGCGTGCCGCGCACGCCGGCCGGTTCCTGCTCGACCACCTCGGTGTCGGGTTCCTCGATCCGCGACCGTACGAGCTTCGCCACGTCGGCGGCGGTCGGATAGTCGAAGATCAGTGTCAACGGCAGCTCCAGGTCGGCCAGTTGGGCGAGCCGGTTGCGGAATTCGACGGCACCGAGGGAGTCGAATCCGAGCTCGGTGAACAGCGCGTGCGGGTCGATCGCCTCACCGGACCGGTGACCGAGGACCGCCGCCGCGACGTTGCGCACCTCGCGCAGGATCACACCGTCGCGGTCCGCGTCGGGCAGTGCGGCCCATTGCCGCGCCAGGCCGGCATCGGTGCTCGCGGCGGCCGCGGGGACCCGGATCATGCCGCGCAGCGTCGCGGGCAGGGTGCCGCCGCGTGCCAGGTCGGTGAGCGCCGCCGTGTCCAGCAGGGCGGTCATCGGTGTCGCGCGGTCCGTCGCGAGTGCGTTGTCGAACAGCGCCATGCCGGACTCCGGGTCGATCGGGACCAGGCCCAGCCTGGTCCGGATCCGGCGGGTGTGCTGCTCGCCGCCGTCCCCGCCGAGCGCCCCCGCCATGCCGACGGTCCACAGCCCCCAGGCCAGTGAGTGTGCGGGCAGGCCCGCGCCGCGCCGCACGCGCGCCAGCGCGTCCAGGGCGCTGTTCGCGGCGGCGTAGTTGCCCTGGCCCTGGCCGCCGAGCAGCGGTGCCGCGGACGAGAACAGCACGAACGCCGACAGATCGAGGTCGCGGGTCAACTCGTGCAGGTGCAGTGCCGCGTCGATCTTCGGTGCCAGTACCCGCGTCGTCTGCGCGGTGGTGAGGGTGTCGAGCGTGCCGTCGTCCAGGACGCCCGCCGTGTGGATGACGGCGGTCAGCGGGGCGTCGGTGCCGATGCCGGCCAACAGGGCTTGGACGGCGGCGCGTTCGGTGACGTCGCACTCCGCGATCTCGACGTGGGCGCCGAGAGCGGTCAGTTCGGCGGCCAGTTCGCCGGCGCCGGCCGCGGCCGGGCCGCGCCGGGACGCCAGCAGCAGGTGTCGTGCGCCGCGCTCCGCGACCAGATGCCGGGCGACGATCGCGCCGATGCCTCCGGTGCCGCCGGTGATGAGGACCGTGCCCCGGTCGAAGGCCGGTGGCGCGCCCGGTCCGGTCGCGGGGAGCGGCTGCAGGCGCGGTGCCAGGAGCCGGCCCTCGCGAACGGCCAGGTGCGGTTCGTCCTGGGCCACGGCGTCGGCGAGCGAGGTGATCGGCAGGGCGTCGCCGTCGTGGTCGATGAGCTGGAACCGGCCCGGGTACTCCGACTGTGCGCTGCGCACCAGACCGGCGACGGCGGCCCCGACCAGAGCGGGTTCCTCGCCCGGCAGTCCGGCGGCCAGGCGCGTCACGATCACGAGCCGGCCGGGGTGTTCGGCGCCGGTCCAGCTCTGCAGGAGGGCGAGCGTCGTCAGCACACCGGCGTGTACGTCCGCCGCGCCGGCGCCGGATTCGCGGGGTGCCTGCCACACCACCGTGTGGGGAACGTCTCGCAGCGCGGCGAGTTCGGCCAGGTCGGCGCAGCGGGTGGGAGGCTCGGGCGCCTCGACGGTCGCGGGACCGCCGAGCACGGCGATGCGCCGGACGTCCGCCGCGGGGGCTGCGGGCACGGTGACCCATTCGAGGTCGAACAGTGGTGCCGCGCCCTGCAGCCGGGCCAGCACGTCCCGCTCGATGGGGCGGACCCGCACCGACTCGACGCTCAGTACCAGGGCACCGGTCTCGTCGACGGCGTCCACACGGAAGGTGTTCGGCGCGGTGCGGGCGATGCGTACGCGCAGGGCAGCCGCGCCGGACTGTGCCAGCTGGACACCGTCGAAGGCGAAGGGCAGGGGTGCCCGGCCGTCGGGCCCGGTCTCGGCGAGGGGGCCGGCGGCTGCGTGGAACACCGCGTCCAGCAGCGCCGGGTGCAGTCCGAAGGCGGCGCTGCCGGACGCGGTCGCGGTGTCGAGCGCCAGCTCTGCGAAGACTTCCTCCCCGCACGACCACGCGGCGCGAACCCCCTGGAACGCCGGGCCGTACGCGAATCCGAGGTCAGCGAGCGCCCGGTACACCTCCGCCCCGTCGACCCGTTCGCCCGCGACCGGAGGCCATACCCGGGGCCAGCCCGGTGCCGGGGCCGGTGCGGCGGGGGTGAGCAGGCCTCGGGCCTGCTCCACCCAGGTGTCGGTGACGCGGGCGTGGACCGTCACGGTCCGGTGGCCGTCGGCGTCGGGTCCGCCCACGGCGAGCTGAAGGTCCGCGCCGTTGGCGGGGAGGATCAGCGGCGCTTCGAGCGCCAGTTCCGCCAGGCGCGGCACGCCGAGCCTGGCACCGGCGGCCAGTGCCAGTTCCACGAACGCGGTGCCCGGCGTCACGACGGTGCCGAGGACGGTGTGGTCGGTGAGCCATGGGTGGGTGCGCTGCGAGAGCCTGCCGGTGAACAGCCACTGGTCCGTGCCGGCGAGCTGTACCTGGGTGTGCAGCAGCGGATGGCCGGCGCTGTCGGTGCCGGCGAGCGGCACGGCGGTCTCCGCGGGCCGCAGCCAGAATCGTTCGTGCTGGAAGGGATAGGTGGGCAGGGCGGTCCGTGCCTGCGGCCGGGCTCCGAGGTAGTCGGCCCAGCGCACCGGCCGGCCCGCGCAGTGCGCTGTCGCCAGCGCGGTGACCAGCTGCTCGGGTTCTGCGGCTGTGCGACGAGCTCCCGCGACCACCGATGCGCGCTGTGCGGGGTCGGCTGCCAGCGTGGCGCGGGTCATGGTGGTCAGTACGGCGTCGGGGCCCAGCTCGACGAAGAGGCCGACGCCCGACCGCAGGAGGGACCGCACGGCCGGGGCGAAGCGCACGGCCTCGCGCACCTGCCGTACCCAGTACTCGGGGGTGCCCAGGGACGCGTCGGCGAAGGCGCCGGAGACCGTGGAGCACAGGGCGATGGACGGCTCGTGGTACGTCAGGTCCGCGGCGATCTCCGCGAACTCGCTCAGCATGGGATCCATCAGGGCGGAGTGGAACGCGTGGCTCACCCGCAGCCTGTTGGTCCTGACGCCCTCGGCCGCCAGCAACGAATCGAGTGCAGAGACCGCGTCGGTGTTCCCGGAGAAGACCACCGCTTCGGGGGCGTTGACCGCGGCCAGGGAGACCTCTGCGGCCGGATCGGTATTGGCCGCTGCCAGCAGTTCCTCGGCCCGTGCCTCCGGCACCGCGGCGGCCAGCATGCTCCCGCCGGCCGGCAGGGCCCCCATCAGACGGCCCCGGGCCGCGACGAGCCGGCACGCGTCCGGCAGCGACCACACCCCGGCCACGTGTGCGGCGGCCAGCTCGCCGATCGAGTGCCCGGCCACCGCGTCCGGTGTCACGCCCATCGACTCGACGAGGCGGTACATCGCCACCTCGAACGCGAACAGGGCAGGCTGGGCGTACTCGGTGCGATCGAGGAGGGTCTCGCCGCTCGCGTCGAACATCACGTCCCGCAGCGCGTGCTCCAGGTGTGCGTCGAATTCCGCGCACACCTCGTCGAGCGCGGCCGCGAAAGCCGGGAACTCCCGGTACAGCCCGGCGCCCATCCCGGCCCGCTGCGCGCCCTGGCCGGTGAACAGGAACGCTGTCGTACCTGTCCGGCCGACGCCGTCCACGATGCCCGGTCCCGGCTCGCCGGCCGCCAGCCGTGCCAGGGCCGTCAGCAGCGACTCCCGGTCCGGGCCCACGACCCCGGCGCGCTCGTCGAGTCGCGCGCGGTGCAGCGCCAGCGTCGTCGCGGCGTCGGTCAGGTCGAGCTCGGGGCGTTCGCGCAGGGTGTCGTGCAGGCGGCGCGCCTGGTCCCGCAGCGCGGCGGGCGTCCGGGCGGACAGCAGCAGCGGTACGGCCGCCGGGCCCGGTGCGCCGGACGGCCGGGGCAGGGCCGCGGGTGCCTCTTCGAGGATCACGTGCGCGTTGGTCCCGCTGATCCCGAACGACGACACACCTGCCCGGCGCGGCCGTTCCCCGGCCGGCCACGGCTCGGCGTCGGTCAGGATCCGTACCGCGTCCGCCTCCCACTCCACGTGCGGCGACGGTGCGTCGACGTGCAGGGTGGCCGGCAGCACCTCGTGCTGGAGCGCCTGCACCATCTTGATCACACCGCCGACGCCGGCCGCCGCCTGCGTGTGCCCGATGTTCGACTTCAGTGAACCGATCCGCAGTGGCTCGGTGCGCTCCTGTCCGTAGGCGTTGATCAGCGCCTGCGCCTCGATCGGGTCGCCCAGTGTGGTGCCGGTGCCGTGTGCCTCCACCACGTCCACCTCGGCCGCGGCCACACCCGCGTTGGCCAGTGCCTGGGCGATGACCCGCTCCTGGGAGGGGCCGTTGGGGGCGGTCAGGCCGTTGCTCGCGCCGTCCTGGTTGATGGCGCTGCCGCGGATCACGGCCAGTACCGGGCGTCCGTTGCGCTGCGCGTCGGACAGCCGTTCCAGGGCGAGCACGCCGACGCCCTCGGCCCACGAGACACCGTCCGCACCGCTCGCGAACGCCTTGCAGCGCCCGTCCGGTGACAGCGCCCGCTGCCGGGAGAACTCCAGGAACAGCAGCGGAGTCGACATGACCGTCACCCCGCTGGCCAGGACCATCGACGACTCCCCCGCGCGCAGTGCCTGCACCGCCAGGTGCAGGGCCACCAGCGACGACGAGCACGCCGTGTCCACCGTCACCGCGGGCCCTTCCAGGCCGAGGGCGTAGGACACCCGGCCGGAGACGACGCTGCCGGCCGATCCGGTCGCCAGGTAGCCTTCCGCGGCGCCGTCGGCGGCATCGCGGGCCGTGTAGCCGTAGTCCTGGTACATGACGCCCGCGTAGACCCCGGTGTCGCTGCCCCGCAGTGAGGCCGGATCGATACCGGCGTCTTCGAGCGCTTCCCAGGACGCCTCCAGCAGCAGCCGCTGCTGCGGGTCCATCGCCGCCGCCTCGCGGGGGCCGATCCCGAAGAAGGCGGCGTCGAAGTCGCCCGCGTCGTGCAGGAATCCGCCTTCGCGGGTATAGATCTTGCCTGGTTTGCCGGGGTCGGTGTCGTACAGGTCGTCGACGTCCCAGCCTCGGTCTCCCGGGATCGGGCCGATCGCGTCGACGCGCCCGTCGATCAGGTCCCAGAGCTGGTCGGGATTCTCGACGCCGCCGGGATACCGGCAGCTCATGCCGACGATCGCGATCGGCTCGTCGGCTCCGGCAGCGGCCCTGGCACCGGTCGCGGCGGGGCGCGGCCGCGCCGGCTGCGAACCGTCGACCCGGGTGTGCAGGAAGCCCGCGACTGCGGAGGCGGTCGGATAGTCGAACACCAGCGTGGACGGGAGCTGGACTCCGGTGGCGGCGGTCACCTTGTTGCGGAACTCGACTCCGCCGAGCGAGTCGAAGCCCAGCTCGGTGAACGGTGTCCCGGGGTCGATGGCGTCGGCCGACTCATGGCCGAGGACCGCGGCGGCGATCGCGCGGACCTCATCGCGGATCAGCGTCTCCCACTGCTCGGCGGGGGCGTCGAGCAACCGCTGGCGCAGCGGGCTGTCTGCAACCCGGCCGCGCGACGGTACGCGGATCAGGCCGCGCAGGACCGCGGGCAGCGTGCCGAGCCGGCCCAGTGCGGTGAGGGCGGGCGTGTCGAGCAGCGCGGTCATCAGCATCGGTTCACCGGAGGCCAGCGCGCTGTCGAGCATGTGCATGCCGGTGTCCGGCTCGATCGGGGACAGCCCGAGCCGGGTACGGATCTGGCGCACCATGTTCTCGCCGCCCGCGTCGTTCAACGCCTCGGCCATGCCGCGCTTCCACAGTCCCCAGGCCAGCGAGTGCGCGGGCAGGCCGGCGCTGCGGCGCGCCTGGGCCAGCGCGTCCATCGCCGCGTTCGCGGCCGCGTAGTTGCCCTGGCCCTGCCCGCCGAGCAGCGGCGCCGCGGACGAGAACAGCACGAACGCCGACAGGTCCATGCCTCGGGTCAGCTCGTGCAGGTGCCAGGCGGCGTCGGTCTTCGGCGCGAGCACGCGGTCCACCTGCTCGGCGGTCAGCGTTTCGATGGTGCCGTCGTCTGACACCCCCGCGGTGTGCACGACGGCTGTCAGCGGTTCGTGCGCGGGTACGGATTCCAGCAGCGCGGCGACCTCGGCGCGCTCGCTGACGTCGCACGCGGCGACGCGTACGTCGGCGCCCAGCGCGGTCAGCTCGCTGACCAGCTCCTCGACTCCCGGCGCGGCGGAACCGCGGCGCGAGGCGAGCAACAGGCTGCGCACCCCGTGCCGGGTGACCAGGTGCCGTGCGGTGACGGCGCCCAGGCCGCCCGCGCCGCCGGTGATCAGGACCGTGCCGTCACCGAAGTGCGCGGGGGCCGGTTCGCCAGTGGTCGCACGGACCAGCCTCGGTACCAGGGTCACGGCGGCGCGGATCGCGAGCTGTGGTTCGTCCGCGGCGGCCGCGGCGGCGATCCGCTGACGCGGGTCCGCGAGGTCGTCGGGGTCGGTGTCGAGGTCGACGCTCACGATGCGCCCGGGGTGTTCCGACTGCGCACTGCGTACCAGGCCCCGGACGGCCGCTGCCGCGGGGTCCGGCGTCTCACCGGGCAGTCCTGCCCCGTCGCGGGTCAGCACGACCAGTGTCGAGTCGGCGCAGGCCGGTTCGGTGAGCCAGTCGCGCAGCACCGCGAGGGTGCTGTGCACGGCCGTGCGGATGGCTGCGGGAACGTCGTCGCCGTCCGCCGGCGTCGTCTCGGGCGACCAGACGACGGCCGCGCCGGTGTGACCACCGTCCGCCGCGAACGCCGCGACGTCCTCGAAGGTCCCGGCGTGGCCCGCGACCGGCCGCCCCAGTGCGACCAGTTGCCGGTCCGGCGCGGCGGGCGCCGTCACGGGCGTCCAGTCGAGGGCGTAGAGCGGGCTGCCGGTACCGGCGAGAGCGCTCGCGTCCGCGGGGCGGGCGAGTACGGCGTCGATCGACAGCACCGGGGCGCCGTCGGCGTCGCAGGCGTCGATGCGTACTTTCTGGGGGCCCGAGCGGATGATGCGGGCGCGGACTGCGGTGGCACCGGGCCGGAACACGCGGACGCCGCCGAAGGAGAACGGGAGCGGCAGCCTGCCTTCGGGCAGGTCCTCCGCGAGTACGTCGATGGCGGCGTGGAAGACCGCGTCCAGGAGCGCCGGATGTACTCCGAAGCCCGCCGCCCGGCCCGCCGCCGTCTCGTCCAGGGCCACTTCGGTGAACACCTCGTCACCGCTGGTCCAGGCCGTGCGCACGCCCTGGAAGCTCGGGCCGTAGCCGAATCCGAGCTCTGCGAGCCGGTCGTACAGGCCCGGCCCGTCGACGGGTGTGCCGTCGGCGGGCGGCCAGTCGGTGCCGGTCCAGCGCGGTGTCACGTCGTCGGCGGGGGCGAGGACGCCGGTGGCGTGGAGCGTCCACTCCGGCTCGCCCGGGTTGGACGGGGCGGTGCCGGTGACGGCGCGTGAGTGGACCGAGAGGCGCCGGCGGCCGGTGTGGTCGGGCTCGCTCACCGAGAGCTGCATGTCCACGGCGGTGGTGCCGTCGAAGAGCAGCGGTGCCGCCAGGACGAGTTCGTCCATGACGGGCAGGTCCAGCCGGCGGCCCGCGGCCAGGGCGAGGTCAACGAATCCGGTGCCGGGCAGCAGCACCGTTCCGAAGGCCGTGTGGTCAGCGATCCACGGCTGGTCGGTGGTGGAGAGCCGGCCGCTGAACAGCCATTCGTCGCGTCCGGCGAGCGGTGCGGCGACACGCAGCATCGGGTGGTCGAGCGCGTGCAGGCCGGCGCGGCTCAGGTCGCCGAGCGCGTCGTCGTCGGGCTGTACCCAGTAGCGGCGGTGCTGGAAGGCGTAGACGGGCAGGCCGAGGTGGCGGGCCGGCCCTTGCGGTATCAGCGGCGACCAGTCGATGACGGTCCCCGAGCAGTGTGCGGCGGCGAGCAGCCGCAGGAACTGGCCGGCCTCGTCGGTGCCGCGCCGTGCCGCCGCCGTGACCAGCGAGCGGGAGGACTCCTCGTCGCTGAGTACCTGGCGGGTCAGGGCCGTCAGCACCGCGTCAGGACCGACCTCGACGAACCGGCGCACGCCCGCATCGGCGAGTGAGCGCACCGCGGGCGCGAACCGTACGGCCTCGCGTACCTGCCGCACCCAGTACTGCGGCGTCAGCAGCTCGGGTCCGGCCGGCCCGCCGGTCACCGTGGAACACACGCTGATGCGTGGTGTCCGGTACTCCACCGAACCAGCGATCCGCTCGTACTCGGCGAGCATCGGCTCCATCAGGGCCGAGTGGAAGGCATGGCTGACCGTCAGTCGCTTGGTCTTCACCCCTTCTTCTGACAGCTTCTCCTCCAGCGCGTGGACCGCCGCCGTCTCGCCGGAGAACACCACCGCCTCGGGCGCGTTCACGGCCGCCAGCGACACCGCCTGGGCCGTGAGGAGTTCCCGTGCCCGTTCCTCCGGCACCGCGGCGGCGAGCATGGCGCCGCCGGCCGGCAGGGCCCCCATCAGCCGGCCTCGGGCGGCGACGAGCCGGCAGGCGTCGGCCAGCGACCACACCCCGGCCACGTGGGCGGCGGCCAGCTCGCCGATCGAGTGCCCGGCCACCACGTCCGGGGTCACGCCGAACGACTCCAGGAGGCGGTACAGCGCCACCTCGAACGCGAACAGCGCGGGCTGCGTGAATTCGGTGCGGTCCAGCAGGGCGGCGTGCTCGGTGTCGGCGCCGGACATGACGTCGCGCAGCGATACTCCCAGCAGGGCGTCGAGTTTCGCGCACACCTCGTCGATGGCGGCGGCGAACACGGGGAACGCGGCGGCCAGCCCCGCGCCCATACCGATGCGCTGCGCGCCCTGGCCGGTGAAGAGGAAGGCCGTCTCGCCGGCGGTGGCGGCGCCCGACACCACGTGCGGGGATTCCGAGCCTGCGGCGAGGGCCGTGAGGCCGGCGAGGAGACCGGCCCGGTCGGCGCCGAGCACCGCACCGCGCCGTCCCAGCTGGGCGCGGGCGGTGGTCAGGGCGGCGGCGACATCGGCGTCCTCGGCCTCTGGGTGGCCGTCGAGCCAGGCCAGCAGCCGGTCCGCCTGCGCCCGGAGCGCGGGCTCCGACTTGGCGGAGAGCAGCCACGGCGCCGGCAGTGCCGGCCGGCCCGGCGCCGGCTCCGGTGCGACGGCGTCGCGGTCGTGCGGCGCCTCTTCGAGGATCACGTGCGCGTTGGTGCCGCTGATGCCGAACGACGACACGCCCGTGCGGCGCGGGCGGTCGAGCTCGGGCCACTCCTGAGCCCGCGTCAGCAGTCGCACGGTGCCCGCCGACCAGTCGGCCTCCGGGGTCGGCTCGTCCACGTGCAGGGTCGAGGGCATGACGCCCTCCCGCATCGCCATGACCATCTTGATCACGCCCGCGACACCCGCCGCGGCCTGCGTGTGACCGATGTTCGACTTGACCGAGCCCAGCCACAACGGGTTGTCGTCCCCACGGCCCCGGCCATAGGCGGACAGCAGCGCCCGCGCCTCGATGGGATCACCCAGCCGGGTGCCCGTACCGTGCGCCTCCACCGCGTCCACCTCGGACGCCGACAGCCGCGCGTCGGCGAGCGCGGCCCGGATGACCCGCTCCTGCGCGGGCCCGTTCGGTGCGGTCAGCTGGCTGCTCGCACCGTCCTGGTTCACCGCGGAGCCGCGGAGTACCGCCAGCACCCGGTGCCCGGCGCGCTGTGCGTCCGACAGCCGCTCCAGCACCAGGACGCCCACGCCCTCGGCCCAGCCGGTGCCGTCCGCCGAGGAGGAGAACGCCTTGCAGCGCCCGTCCGGCGACAGCCCGCGCTGCCGGGAGAACTCCACGAACGTGCCCGGTGTCGCCATCACCGTGACACCGCCGGCCAGCGCCATGGAGCATTCGCCCTGGCGCAGCGACTGGGCCGCGAGGTGCAGCGCGACCAGCGAGGACGAGCACGCGGTGTCGACCGTGACCGCCGGGCCCTCCAGTCCGAAGGTGTAGGACAGCCGGCCCGACGCGATGCTGCCGGCGCTGCCGGTCAGCAGGTAGCCCTCGAAGTCCTCCGGCGAACGGGGGGTCCGGGAGCCGTAGTCGTCGTACATGACGCCCGCGTACACCCCGGTGCGGGTGCCCCGCAGCGTGGTCGGGTCGATGTCCGCGTGCTCGACGGCTTCCCACGCCGTCTCCAGGAGCAGCCGCTGCTGGGGATCCATCGCCGCCGCCTCGCGGGGGCTGATGCCGAAGAACTCGGCGTCGAACCGGTCCGCCTCGTACAGGAAGCCGCCTTCGCGGGTGTACGAGGTCCCGAGGTGGTCGGGGTCGGGGTGGTACAGGTTCTCCAGGTCCCAGCCGCGGCCCTCCGGGAAGGGGCCGACCGCGTCGCGTTCGGCGCGCAGCAGCTCCCACAGGTCGTCCGGGGAGGCGACGCCGCCCGGAAGGCGGCAGGCCATGCCCACGATCGCGATCGGCTCGTGTGCGCGCTCCTCCAGTTCCTGCACACGCTGACGGCTCTCCCGCAGGTCGACGGTGGCCCGCTTGAGGTAGTCGCGGAGTTTCTGCTCGTTGCTCATGTCTACCTGCCGAATTCGTTGTCGAGTGCTGCGAAGAGGTCGTCGTCGCTCGCCAGATCGAGGTCGGCGTCGTCGCGGCCGCCGTCCGCCGCCCGGCCGTCCACCGTCCGGGACAGGCCGCGCAGCCGCGCGGCGTACGTTCCTGCCGGTCCGTCTCCGTCCGAGGGGCCGGCGGCCAGGAGGGCGGCCTCCAGTGCGTCCAGGGCCGCCTGGACCGGGTCCGGTGTTTCGCCGGCCAGTTCGCCCCGCAGGTATGCGGCGATGGCCGAGATGGTCGGGTGGTCGAAGACGAGCGTGCTGGGCAGCCGCAGTGCGGTGGCGGTGTTGAGCCTGTTGCGCAGTTCGACCGCGGTGAGGGAGTCCAGGCCGAGGTCCAGCAGTCCGCATTGGACGTCGATCGTCCGGGGGGACGGGTGGGCGAGGACGGTGCCGACCTGTTCCCTGACGAAGTCGGTCAGCAGTTGTTGCTGCTCCTCCCCGGTGAGGCCGGTGAGCCGCTGGGCCAGCGGGGCCGGTGCCGGCGTGTGGGCGGGCCGGGCGGCCCGGCGTTCGGTGCGTACGAGGCCCCGGTACAGCTCGGGCAGTGCGTCCCCGAGGCTTCGCAGTGCCGCGAGGTCCAGTGCCACCGGGGCGAGGACCGGACCGGTCACCGTGTCGTCGCCGGTTGGTGGCGCTCCGGCTCCGGCCAGGGCCGTGTCGAGGGCCGCGAGGGCCTGCTCCGCCGGCATCGGGAGGATCCCGTTGCGGGCGAGCCTGGCCCGGTCGGTACGGTCGAGGTCGTTCGCCATGCCGTCCTGCCACATGCCCCAGGCGAGGGATACGGCGGGCAGGCCCTCGGCGCGCCGGTGGGCGGCGAGCGCGTCCAGGAAGGAGTTGCCGGCGGCGTAGTTGGACTGTCCGGCGTTGCCCACCAGGCCGGCGACGGAGGAGAAGAGGACGAAGTCCGTCAGCTCCAGCCCGGCGGTCAGCTCGTGCAGGTTCCAGGCGGCTTCCACCTTCGGCCGCAGGACCCGGGAGAGGCTCTGCGGGCTCATGGCCTCCAGCGTGGTGTCCTCGACGACTCCGGCCGCGTGCACGATCGCGGTGAGCGGGTGCTCGTCCGGGATCGAGGCGAGCAGGGCGGCCAGAGCGTCGCGGTCGGCCGCGTCGCATGCCGCGACCCGTACCTCCGCACCGAGCCCGGTCAGTTCGGCGATGAGGTCCTGCGCCCCGCCCCGCCGACTGGTGAGCAGCAGGCGGCGGGCGCCTCTGCCGGTGACCAGGTGCCGGGCGACCTGGGCTCCGAGGGCGCCGGTGCCGCCGGTGATCAGCACCGTGTGCTCCGGGTCGATCGGGTTGCCTTCGTCCGGGGTCCGCACCGGGTGCGGGATCTTGGCGAGCCTTGTCACGCAGGCCTGTCCCTGGTGCAGTTCGAGCTGTGGCCTGCGGTCGGCCAGGGCCGCGGCCAGCAGCTCGCGGCCGGCCGGCAGGCCGTCGGTGATCACGTGCTGGAAGCGTCCCGGGTGTTCCGACTCGGCGGTCCGCATCAGCCCGGACAGCGCGCTGTGCGCCAGTTCCCCGGTGCTGACCACGGCGAGCCGGGATCCGGCCGGTGTGTCGGAGGCGAGCCACTGCCGCAGGACCGCCAGTACGTCCTGGGTGACCCGGCCGGTCTCCCGCACCGAGGCCGGTTGCACCGGGAGGACGACCACGTCGGGTGCGGCCGCGCCGCCGGCCGTGGCGGCGGCCAGTGCGGTGAGGTCGGCGTAGTGCTGGGCGGCGAGTCCGGGGTCGGTCTCGCCGAGGACCACGATGCTCGTGCCGCCGTCGGCGGTGAGGTCCACACCGGCCCGCTCAACCGCGTACATGTGCTGGTCGGAGGGGCGGGTCAGTGCGGTTCCCGCCGGCAGGGTCCGCAGGGCGAGCGAGGCGACGGTGGCGACCGGCGCGCCCGTCTCGTCCGCGATGTGGACCGCGACCGTTCCGTCCGGGCGGGCCGACAGCTTGACCCGCAGGGTGCCGGTGCCGCTCCGGGCCCCGGTCAGCTGTACGCCGCCGAAGGTGAAGGGCAGCCGGAGTCCGGCCGACTCCTCCAGGAGCAGTGCGTGCAGCGCGGCGTCGAACAGTGCCGGGTGCAGGGCGAATCCGTCGGGTTCGGCGGACGGCCGTACCTCGGCGTAGAGGTCGTCGCCCGACCGCCATGCGGACTGGAGGCCCTGGAAGGCGGGGCCGTAGCCGTAGCCCTGGTCGGCGAGGCGGTCGTACAGGTCCTCGACCGGCTGGGGTTTCGCGCCTGCCGGGGGCCAGGACGCGAGGCCGGGTTCGGGCACGGCGGGACCGGCGGCGACCACAGTGCCGGTGGCGTGCCGGATCCAGATGTCGTCCTCCTGCTCCCCGCGCGAGTGGACGGTGACGGTCCTGCGGCCGTCCTCGTCGGGGCCGCCGACGGTGATCTGGAGCTGGAGAGCGCCCTCGTCGGGGAGGACCAGGGGTGCCTGGAGGGCGAGTTCCTCCAGGTGTTCGCAGCCGAGTGCGGCGCCCGCGTGGAGGGTGAGTTCCACCAGGGCCGTGCCGGGGACCAGCAGGGTGCCGGCGACGGTGTGGTCGGAGAACCAGGGGTGGCTGCGGGCCGAGATCCGGCCGGTGAACAGGACGCCGTCGGAGTCCGCGAGCGGCACTTCGGCCCCGAGCAGCGGGTGCCGGGTGGAGTCGAGTCCGGCCGAGGTGACGTCGCCGCCGCCGGGTCCTTCCGTGAGCCAGTAGCGCCGGCGCTGGAAGGGGTAGGTCGGCAGGTCCGTGGCGGGTCCGGTGTTCTCGCCGAACAGTGCGGGCCAGTTGACCGGCACGCCCCGTACGTGGGCGTGGGCCAGGGCGGTGACGGCGGTGTGCGGCTCGTGGCGCCCGGCGCGCAACACCGGGACCAGGAGCGATCCCGGGTCGAGGAAGTCCTGTCCCATCGCGCTGAGCACGCCGTCGGGGCCGAGTTCAAGGAAGGTCCGTACGCCTTCGGCTTCCAGGGCGCGTGCCGCGTCCAGGAAGCGTACGGGCCGGCGGACGTGCCGGACCCAGTACTCGGGCGTGGTCAGTTCCTCGGCGCCGACCGGCTGCCCGGTCAGGGTGGAGACGATCGGGATGGTGGGCGCGGTGAACGTGATCCCCTTGGCGACCATCCGGAACTCGTCGAGCATCGCGTCCATGTGCGGGGAGTGGAAGGCGTGGCTGACGCGCAGCCGCTTGGTCCTGCGCCCCTGGGCGGTGAGTTCGGCTCCGATGGCCTCGACGGCTTGTGCGTCGCCCGAGAGCACCACGGAGGTGGGGCCGTTGACGGCGGCGATGGCCAGCAGGTCCTCCCGTCCGGCGAGCAGCGGCAGCACCTCCCGCTCCTCGGCCTGTACGGCGAGCATCGCGCCGCCGTCGGGCAGCGCCTGCATCAGCCGGCCTCGGGCCGCGACGAGCCGCGACGCGTCCGGCAGCGAGAGGACGCCGGCGACGTGCGCGGCGGCCAGCTCGCCGATGGAGTGGCCCGCGAGGAAGTCCGGCCGCACGCCCCAGTCTTCGAGGAGCCGGAAGAGCGCGACCTCGGTGGCGAACAGGGCGGGCTGCGCGTAGCAGGTCCGGTCCAGTAGCGCCGGGTCCTCGCCGAAGAGGATGTCGAGCAGCGGCTCTTCCAGCAGCGGGTCGAGCTCCGCGCAGACGGCGTCCAGGGCCTGGGCGTAGGCGGGGTAGGCGGTGTACAGCTCCCGGCCCATGCCGGGCCGCTGGCTGCCCTGGCCGGTGAAGAGGAAGGCGGTGCGGCCGTCCACGGGTGTTCCCCGCACGGTCGGTGCCGTGAGTGCGTCGACTGCTTCTGCGGTGGTGGCGGCCACCACGACGGCGCGGTGCGGGAGGCCGGCTCGTCCGAAGGCCAGGGTCCGGCCCGTCGGTGCCAGGTCCTGCGGTGCGGTGTCGGCGAGCGCGGTGCCCAGCTGGCCGGCCTGGGCCAGCAGGGCCGCGTCGTTGTGCCCGGACAGCAGCAGCGGGACGACCGGCATCGGTTCGGCCGGCGGGGCCGTTGCCTCGGCCGGCGGCTGCTCCACGATGATGTGGGCGTTGGTGCCGCTGATGCCGAAGGAGGACACGCCTGCCCGGCGCGGCCGTTCGGTCTCGGGCCAGGG
This sequence comes from Streptomyces sp. NPDC104307, assembly GCF_055584045.1. Lineage (NCBI taxonomy): Bacteria > Bacillati > Actinomycetota > Actinomycetes > Kitasatosporales > Streptomycetaceae > Streptomyces > Streptomyces sp. NPDC104307. The sequence goes on along the minus strand of NZ_JBVJMU010000023.1, from coordinate 108,394 downwards.
CACCGTCTCCGTGAGCAGTTCCACCTCGCCCGCGGACCAGTCCACGTGCGGGCTGGGCTCGTCGATGTGGAGGCTCCTGGGGAGCACTCCGTGCTCCATCGCCTTGACCATCTTGATGATGCCGGCGACTCCGGCGGCGGCCTGGGAGTGTCCGATGTTGGACTTCAGGGAGCCCATCAGGAGGGGGGACGTGCGCTCCTGCCCGTAGGTGGCGAGTACGGCCCTGGCCTCGATCGGGTCGCCGAGTGTGGTGCCGGTGCCGTGGGCCTCCAGTGCGTCGACGTCCGCGGTGGTCAGGCCCGCGTTGGTCAGTGCCTGGCGGATCACCCGTTCCTGGGAGGGGCCGTTGGGGGCGGTGAGGCCGTTGCTCGCGCCGTCCTGGTTGACGGCGGTGCCCCGGATCACGCCGAGGATCCGGCGGCCGTTGCGCCGGGCGTCGGAGAGCCGCTCCAGCAGGAGGACTCCGGCGCCTTCGGCCCAGGCCGCCCCGTCCGCCTGCGCGGAGAAGGACTTGCACCGGCCGTCCGGTGCGAGGCCGCGCTGCCGGCTGAACTCGACGAACATGGTGGGCGCGGCCAGCACGGTCACGCCGCCGGCCAGGGCCAGCCCGCATTCGCCGTTGCGCAGTGCCTGGGCGGCGAGGTGGATGGAGACGAGCGAGGAGGAGCAGGCGGTGTCGACGGTGATCGCCGGGCCCTGGAGTCCGAAGGTGTAGGCGATGCGGCCGGAGGCGACGCTGACCGTGCTGCCGACCGACAGGTAGCCCTCCATCCCCTCGGGGGCGTCCTTCAGTCGTGCCGCGTAGTCGTTGGCCATGACACCGGCGAACACACCGGTCTGGGTGCCCTTGAGGGAGGTGGGGTCGATGCCCGCGCGCTCGAAGGCCTCCCAGCAGATCTCCAGCAGGAGTCGCTGCTGGGGGTCGATGGCGGTGGCCTCCCGTGCGCTGACCCCGAAGAGTTCGGGGTCGAACTGCGGGGCCTCGTAGAGGAATCCGCCGTGCCGGGTGTACGAGGTGCCCGCGTGGTCGGGATCCGTGTGGTAGAGGTTCTCCAGATCCCAGCCCCGGTCGGCCGGGAACGGGCCGATGGCGTCCCGCTCGTCGGACAGCAGGGCCCACAGCTCCTCCGGGGAGCCGGCCTCGCCCGGGTAGCGGCAGGCCATCGAGACGATCGCGATCGGCTCGTCGGAGGAGCCGACGGCCGGTTCGGCCTCGGCCGGCGCGGTGGCCGGGGCGGAGCCCAGCAGTTCGGTGTGGAGGAAGCGGGCCAGTTCGCTGGTGCTCGGGTGGTCGAACACCAGCGTCGCGGGCAGCTTCACGCCCACGGCCGCGTTCAGCCGGTTGCGGAGTTCCACCGCCTTGAGGGAGTCGAAGCCGAGCTCGTTGAAGGCCCGGTCGGTCGCGACCTGGTCGGCGTCGGTGTGGCCCAGTACGGAGGCCACCACGCCTCGGACCAGTTCGAGGAGCGCGCGCTGCTGGTCCTGGGGGGCCAGGAGCGCCAGGCGTTCACCGAGGAGGTTCGCGCTCGGCTGCGCGTCCGCGGCGGCGCGCCGCCGCGGACGGACCAGCCCGTGGAAGAGCGCGGGCAGTGTGCCGTCCTCGTTCCGGGCCCGCAGTCCGGTGTAGTCGAGGAGCGCCGGGACGAGCACCGGGCGGCGGGTGGCGAGGGCCGCGTCGAACAGTGCGAGGCCCTGCTCGCTGCCGATGGGGGCGATGCCGCCCCGGGACATGCGGGCGAGGTCGGCGTCGGTCAGGTGACCGGTCATCCCGCTGCCCTCGGCCCACAGGCCCCAGGCCAGGGACGTACCTGGCAGGCCCAGTGCCTGGCGGTGCTGCGCGAGGGCGTCCAGATAGGTGTTGGCCGCGGCGTAGTTGGCCTGGCCCGCGGTGCCGACCGTACCGGCCAGTGAGGAGAAGAGGATGAACGCGTCCAGGTCCAGGTCTGCCGTCAGCTCGTGCAGGTGCCGTGCGGCGTCGACCTTGGGGCGCAGCACGGTGTCGAGCTGCCCGGCCGTGAGGGCGTGCAGGGTGCCGTCGTCGAGGACGCCGGCGGTGTGCAGGACCGCGGTGAGCGGGTGCGGTGAGGGGATCGCGTCCAGCATCGCGGCGACCGACGTGCGGTCTGCCGTGTCGCAGGCGACCACGGTCACGCGGGTTCCGTGGGCGGTGAGTTCGGCCTCCAGCTCGATCATGCCCTGCGCGTCCCGGCCCCGGCGGCTCGCCAGCAGCAGATGCCGTACGCCGTGTTCGGCGACGAGGTGGCGGGCGAAGAGCTGGCCCAGGGTGCCGGTGGCGCCGGTGATGAGGACGGTGCCCTCGGGGTTCAGGGCGGGCACGGTGCCGTCCGACTCGGGCGACGTGACCAGCCTCGGTACGAACAGCGTGCCGTCCCGCAGGCTCACCTGCGGTTCCGGTACGCCCAGTGCGCGGCCGAGCTCGGCCTCCGTGAGGTCCAGGTCCGTCAGGTCCAGCAGGCCGAACCGGTCGGGGTGCTCGGTCATGGCGGTACGCACGAGACCCCAGACGGGGGCCGACGCGAGTCCGGCCTCCGTGCGGGCGGTGGTCGCGTCACGGGTCAGGAAGACCAGCCGCGAGTCGGCGAACCGGTCCTCGGCGAGCCATTCCTGGGCCAGCCGCAGGGCCCGGTGCGCCACGGCGCCGGGGCCGTCCTCGGCCGGGACGGGGACCACGACCAGCGGCGGGTTCCCGACGATTCCGGCGAGGTCCGGATAGCTGCCGGCGGGGGCGGGCAGGCCGTGGCCCCGGTCGTCGAGGACGGCCCACCCGGCGGCCGGGGCGGCCTTGGCGGCGGCCGTCCACTCCACCTGGAGCACCGGCCGGCGGGACGTGCCCGAGCCGGTCAGCCGCGCCGGGTCCACGGCCCGCAGGCTGAGCGTCTTCACCGAGGCGATCGGCGCCCCGCCCGGGTCGGTGAGGGACAGGGCGGCACCCGAGCCTTCCGGGGTGATCCGTACGCGCAGCACGCCGGCGTTCACCGCGTGCAGCCGGACACCGGTCCAGGCGAACGGCAGCACCAGGCGGCCGTTCTCCGCGAGCGCCAGCGGGTGCAGGGCGGCGTCGAGGAGGGCCGGGTGGATCCCGAACTCCCCAGGGGCGACGCCCTCCGGGAGCGCGACCTCGGCGAACGTCTCCCGGCCGGTGCGCCACAGCGCCCGCAGGCCCTGGAAGGCGGGCCCGTACTGGAAGCCCCGTTCGGCAAGCGTGTCGTACACCGCCGTCAGGTCGACCGGTTCGGCGCCGGCCGGGGGCCAGGCGGTGTCGGCCGGTACCTCTGCGGGTCCTTCCGCGTGGCCCAGTACGCCGGTGGCGTGGAGGGTCCACTGGTGGACCGGGGCGTCTTCGTCCGAGTCGGGCTCCGGGCGGGAGTGCACCGACAGGGCGCGCCGGCCCTCCTCGTCCGGGGCGTCGACGACGGCCTGGAGCTGTACCGCGCCCCGGCCGGACAGCACCAGCGGTGCCTGGAGGGTCAGTTCGTCGAGCTGGTCCAGGCCCGTGTGGTCACCCGCCCGGATGGCGAGGTCCACGAACGCGGTGCCGGGGAGCAGCACGGTGCCGGCCACGGCGTGGTCGGCCAGCCAGGGGTGCGTGTTCAGGGCGATCCTGCTGCTCAGGACCAGCTTGTCCGCGTCGGCCAGCCAGAGCGCGGCGCCGATGAGCGGGTGCCGTTCCGCGGCCATGCCGAGCCCGCTCGCGTCCCCGGCCGTCGTCGGGCTCTCCAGCCAGTGGCGGCGGCGCTGGAAGGGGTAGGTCGGCAGGTCGACGACCGCGCCGGGGCCGCCGAGCACGGCGGTCCAGTCGAGCGGAGCGCCCGAGACGTGGGCCTGTGCCGCGGAGGCGAGGAAGTCGTCGAGTCCGCCTCTGTCCCGGTGGAGCGAGGGCACGGTGACGGCACTGTCGTGGGACGTGTCGTCGATCGTCTCCTGGAGCGCGATGGTCAGCACCGGGTGGGCGCTGGCCTCGATGAAGACGCGGTGGCCCTGGTCGAGCAGGGTCCTGGTGGCTTCCTCCAGCTGGACGGTCCTGCGGAGGTTGCGGAACCAGTAGTCGGCGTCGAGCTCCGTGCCCTTGAGCGGCTGCCCGGTGACAGTGGAGAGGAAGGGCACTTCGACGGTGCGCGGGGTGAGTGAGGAGAGGGCGTCGAGGAGCTCGTCCCGCAGGCTCTCGACGTGCGCGGAGTGGGAGGCGTAGTCGACCGGGATGCGCTTGGCGCGCATCTTGTTGCCCTTGCAGTGGGCGACCAGCTCATCGAGGGCGGTCACCTCTCCGGCGACCACCACGGAACGCGGGCCGTTGTGGGCGGCGATGTCGATGGCGCCGTCCCAGCGGGTGATGAGTTCGCGGACCTCGTCCGCGGGCAGGGCCACCGAGACCATTCCGCCGGTGCCCGCCAGCTTCACGATCGCCCGGCTGCGCAGCGCCACGACCTTCGCCGCGTCGTCCAGCGACAGCGCGCCGGACACCGCGGCCGCCGCGATCTCGCCCTGCGAGTGGCCGATCACCGCGTCCGGCTCGATACCCACCGAACGCCACAGCGCGGCCAGGGACACCATGACGGCCCACAGTGCCGGCTGCACCACGTCCACCCGGTCGAATCCGGGCGCGTCCTGCGCACCGCGCAGGACGTCCAGCAGCGACCAGTCGGTGAACGGTGCCAGCGCCCGCTCGCACTCGATGAGCCGGGCGGCGAACACCGGGGAGGAGTCGAAGAGTTCCAGGGCCATGCCCTGCCACTGGGAGCCCTGTCCCGGGAACACGAACACCGTCTTGCCCGCGCCCGTTGCCGTGCCCCGCACCAGGTTCGGCGCGGTGCCGGCCGAGGCCAGTGCGTCGAGGCCCGCCAGCAGCTCGTCCCGGCCGGCTCCCGTGACCGCCGCGCGGAAGGGGAGGTGCGGGACGCGGGTGGCGAGAGCCGACGCGACCCGCGCCGGGTCCGTGCTCGTAGCGGCCAGCAGCTCACGCAGCTGGCCGGCCCGTGCCGCCAGGGCCGGCGCGCTCTGCGCCGAGACCACCAGCGGAAGCCCCGCCACCGCAGGTTCGCCGGTCGCGGCCGGCGCCGGTCCCTGTTCCAGGACCACGTGCGCGTTCGTCCCGCTGATGCCGAACGAGGACACGGCCGCGCGGCGCGGACGCGCCACCTCCGGCCAGGCCCGGTGCTCGGTGACCAGCTCCACCGCACCGGACGCCCAGTCGACGTGCGGTGTCGGCTCGTCCACGTGCAGCGTCGCCGGGAGCTCCGCGTGACGCATCGCCATCAGCATCTTGATGATGCCCGCCACACCGGCGGCGGCCTGGGTGTGGCCGATGTTCGACTTGATCGATCCCAGCCGCAGCGGCTCGCCCCGGTCCTGGCCGTAGGTGGCCAGCAGCGCGTTGGCCTCGATCGGGTCACCGAGCCGGGTGCCGGTGCCGTGCGCCTCGACCGCGTCCACCTCGTGCGGGGCGAGGCGGGCGTTGGCGAGGGCCTGGCGGATGACGCGTTCCTGGGAGGGGCCGTTGGGGGCGGTGAGGCCGTTGCTGGCGCCGTCCTGGTTGACCGCGGAACCACGGATCACACCGAGGATGCGGTGCCCGAGGCGCTGGGCGTCCGAGAGACGCTCCAGTACCAGCATGCCCGCGCCCTCGCCCCAGCCCGTACCGTCCGCCGATGCGGCGAACGACTTGCAGGTCCCGTCCGGCGACAGGCCGCGCTGACGTGAGAACTCGACGAAGGTGGTCGGCGTGGACATCACGGTGACACCGCCGGCGAGTGCCATCGAGCACTCGCCCTGGCGCAGCGCCTGAGCGGCCAGGTGGACCGCCACGAGCGACGAGGAGCAGGCCGTGTCCAGCGTCACCGCCGGCCCTTCGAGTCCGAGTGTGTAGGACACCCGGCCGGACAGGACGCTCGCGATCGACCCTGTCAGCAGGTGTCCCTCGAAGCCGTCCGGGGCGCTCCCCAGCCGCGAGGCGTAGTCGTTGTACATCACACCCGCGTAGACGCCGGTCGAGGTGCCGCGCAGCGCGGCGGGGTCGATTCCGGCCCGCTCCAGCGCCTCCCACACGACCTCCAGCAGTACACGCTGCTGCGGGTCGGTCGCGGTCGCCTCACGTGGGCTCAGGCCGAAGAACTCGGCGTCGAACTCCGCGGCGTCGTAGAGGAATCCGCCCTTGCGCGTGTAGGACTTGCCGGTCTTCTCGGGGTCCGGGTCGAAGAGGCCCTCCACGTCCCAGCCGCGGTCGTACGGGAAGTCGCCGATCGCGTCCCGGCCCTCTGCCACGAGCCGCCACAGGTCCTCCGGGGAGGAGACCCCGCCCGGGTAGCGGCAGCCCATGCCGACCACGGCGATCGGCTCGTCCAGTCCGGGGGCGTGGGCGGTCACCGAGGGGACGGCGGCGGTTGTGGTCGCGTCGAGCCGGTCGAGCAGGAAGTCCGCCACCGCCTGGGGCGACGGGTGGTCGAACACGAGGGTGGTGGGCAGCCGCAGCCCGGTCACCGAGCCCAGCCGGTTGCGCAGTTCGACACCCGTGAGGGAGTCGAAGCCGGTCTCCTTGAACGCCTTGGCCGGGTCGATGCCGGCGTCGGCCCCGTGCCCGAGGACCAGTCCGACGGTCTCCCGTACGGTCTGGAGCACGGCCTGTGCCCGCTCCTGCGCGGGCAGTGCGCTCATCCGCCGGCCCCAGGAGGAGTCGGCGCCGGTGGTGGTGGCTGCCGCCTGCCGGCGGCGGACGCGGACCAGGCCGGTGAACAGCTCGGGCAGCGCGTTCTCCTCGCCCAGGGCACGCAGGGCGCCCAGGTCGAATTCGGCGGGGACCAGCAGCGGCTCCGTGGAGGCGAGCGCCGCGTCGAACAGATCGAGTCCCAGTTCCGGGGTCAGCGGGACGATGCCGCTGCGCTTCCAGCGTGCGACGTCGGCGTCCGCGAGGGTTCCGGCCATGCCGTCGGCGCTGTCCCACAGGCTCCACGCGAGGGAGGTCGCGGGCAGGTTCCGGGCGCGGCGGTGGTGCGCGAGGGCGTCGAGGAAGGTGTTCGCGGCCGCGTAGTTGGCCTGTCCGGCGTTGCCCATGAGTCCCGCGATGGACGAGAACATGACGAACGAGGTGAGGTCGAGGGACTCGGTGAGGCGGTGGAGGTTCCAGGCCGCGTCCACCTTGGGGCGCATCACCCGCTCCAGCTGACCGGCCGACAGCGAGGCGACCGTCGCGTCCTCCAGGACACCGGCCGTGTGCACCACGGCGGTCAGCGGACGCTCGGCGGCGGCCTCGGCCAGCAGGCCCGCCAGCGCCTCGGAGTCCGACACGTCGCACGCCGCGACCCGGGCGCGGGCGCCCGACTCCGCGAGCTCCGCCACGAACTCGGCGGCGCCCGGGGTCTCGGCGCCCCGGCGCGACACCAGCAGCAGGTGCCGGGCACCGTGACGCGTCACCAGCCGGCGCGCCACCAGTCGGCCCAGCGTGCCCAGAGCGCCGGTCACCAGGACCGTGCCCTCCGGGTCCAGGCCCTTCGCCGCCGGTGCCGGGGCACCCGTGGCGCGCGTCAGACGCGGTACGGACAACCCGCCGTCGCGCACCGCCACCTCGGACTCGACGGACGCGAGCGCGGCGGGGAGCAGCTCCGCACCGTCCTCGTCCATGTGGACGAGGACCAGCCGGCCCGGCTGCTCGGACTGCGCGGTACGGATCAGGCCGACGAGCGGGGCGGTGTGCAGCGCGCCGTCCGGTACGACGAGGACGAGGCGGCTGTCCGCCAACTGCGGGGCGGCCAGCCAGTCCCGGACCGTTTCGAGCCCGCGGGCCGCCGTGGCGTGGGTCCGGGCGAGCTCATCGCCCGGGGTGTCCCCGGTGAGCTGCTTCTCGCCGATGACCACGAACTCCGGTGCGGTGGAACCGGCGTCGATGGCGGCGCCGAGTGCGGCGAGGTCGGTGTAGGGCGCCTCACCGAGCCGGACCCACCGCTGCTCGTTGACCGGCTCGGCGGCCGGGACGGCCTCCCAGTCCATCCGGTAGAGGGACTCGACGGCGGGACCGGCGACGGCGAGCTGGTCGCGGGCGATCGGCCGCAGGGCGACCGACTCGATCGTGGCCACAGGGGCGCCGGTGCCGTCTGCCAGAGCGAGCCGGGCCGTGTCCTGGCCGGTGCGGGTCCAGCGGACCCGCAGCGCGGTGGCGCCGACGGCGTGCAGTGTGAAGCCCGAGAACGAGAACGGCAGCCGGATCGTGCTGTCGTCCTGCGCCGAGTCCGCGGCTTCGAGAACGAGCGGGTGCAGGACCGCGTCGAGGAGGGCGGGATGCGTGCCGAAGCGCGCGGCTTCGGTGTGGAGCTGGTCGGGCAGGGCGACCTCGGCGAAGATGTCGTCGCCCGCGCGCCAGGCGGCGCGCAGGCCGTGGAAGGCCGGCCCGTAGCCGTAGCCCAGGTCGCCGAGGCGGTCGTAGACGCCGTCCAGGGGGATGGGGGTGGCTTCGGCCGGGGGCCACTGGTCCAGGGAGAGGCCCGGCGCGGGGGCGGTGGGGGTGAGCAGTCCGGCCGCGTGGCCGGTCCACTGCTCTTCGCCGGTCCGCGCGTACACGGTGAACCGGCGGTCGCCGCGCGCGTCGGCCCGGTCGACGGTCAGCCGCAGCTGGGCGCCCGGCCTCTCCGAGAGGATCAGGGGTGCCTGGAGGGTGAGTTCCTCGACGGTGGCATGGCCCAGGTGCTCGGCGGCGGTTCCCGCGAGCTCCAGGAACACCGTCCCCGGGACCAGGACCGTCCCGCCGATCGCGTGGTCGGCCAGCCACGGATGCGAGGACAACGACACCGAGGCGGAGAACTGCACCGCGTCGCCGTCGGGGTCCGTGATCGCCGCGGCCAGCATCGGGTGGTTCACCGCCGTCAGGCCCAGGCCCGCCGCGTCACCGGAACGCGGCGCGTCCAGCCAGAAGCGCTCGCGCTGGAAGGCGTACGTGGGCAGCTCCACCACGGTGGAGCCCGGGATGAACCCCGCCCAGTCCACGCCCACGCCGTGTGCGTGGACCGTGCCCAGGGCGTCGAGGAGGGAACGCTTCTCGGCACGGTTCTTGCGCAGCAGCGCGGCCACGACGATGCCGTCGGTGTCGGCCAGGCATTCGCCCGTCAGTCCCGCGAGTGTCCCGTCGGGGCCCAGCTCCAGGAACGTCGTCACGCCGAGGCCGGCGAGCGTGGTGATGCCGTCGGCGAAACGGACCGCAGAGCGGGCCTGGACGGCCCAGTACTCGGCGGTGAACTCCTCGACCAGCTCACCGGTGACGTTCGAGACGACCGGGATCCGGGGAGCCGCGTGGGTCAGGGTCCGGGCGACCTCGGTGAGCTCCGCCAGCATTCCGTCCAGGTGCGCGGAGTGGAAGGCGTGGCTCACCTTCAGCCGGGTCGCCTTCACGCCCTCGCCGCGCGCCAGCTCCAGAACGTCGAGAACAGCCGCTTCGTCGCCCGAGATCACCGTGGCGGCAGGGCTGTTGACCCCGGCCACCGCCACACCGGAACGGCCCTCTAGCCACCCGGCGACGCGTGCCTCGTCCGCGTTCAGGGCGACCATCGCCCCGCCCTCGGCGATGCCGTCCATCAGCCGGGCCCGCGCGCACACCAGGCGTGCCGCGTCCTGGAGCGACAGCACGCCCGCCACATGGGCCGCCGCCAGCTCACCGACCGAGTGGCCCACCAGATAGTCCGGGGTCACTCCGTGATGGGACAGCAGCCGGAACAGGGCCACCTCGATCGCGAACAACGCCGGCTGAGTGAACGCCGTGCGCCGGAGCAGCTCCGGCTCGCCCTGGATCACCCCGGCGAGCGACCGGTCCAGGTGGACGTCCAGCGCCGCGACGACCTCGTCGAAGGCGGCCGCGAAGACCGGCTCCGCCGCGTAAAGCTCACGACCCATGCCCAGGCGCTGGCTGCCCTGGCCGGCGAACAGGAACGCGAGAGAACCCGTCGAGACGGGCTCGCCCGGCGTCAGCGTTCGCAGCGCGTCCAGGAGTTCCTCGCGGGTCTCGCCCACGAGCACGGCCCGGTGGTCGAAACGGGCGCGCGATACGGCCAGCGAGCGGCCCACGCGCACGGCGTCGAGCTCCTGCCGGTCCTCCAGGAACGACACCAGCCGGTTCGCCTGCTCCGCCAGCGCGGCCCCGGACCTGCCGGAGACCACCCACGGCACCGGACCCGGTACCGGCTCCTCCTCCACCGGAGCTTCGGTCTCCGTGACCTGCTCGACGATGAGGTGTGCGTTGGTCCCGCTGATGCCGAAGGACGAGACGCCCGCCCGGCGCGGACGGCCGAGCTCCGGCCACTCCTGGGCCTGTGTCAGCAGCTCGACCGCGCCGGCCGACCAGTCGACGTGCGGGGTCGGCTCGTCGACGTGCGGGGTCGGCTCGTCGACGTGCGGGGTCGGCTCGTCGACGTGCAGCGTCGCGGGGAGAACCCCGTGACGCATCGCCATGACCATCTTGATGACGCCCGCGACGCCCGCCGCGGCCTGTGCGTGACCGATGTTCGACTTCAGCGAGCCGAGGCGGAGCGGCTTCTCGCGGTCCTGGCCGTAGGTGGCCAGCAGGGCCTGTGCCTCGATCGGGTCGCCGAGCTTGGTGCCGGTGCCGTGCGCCTCGACCGCGTCCACCTCGGACGGTGCCAGGCGGGCGTCGGCGAGCGCGGCGCGGATGACCCGCTCCTGCGAAGGCCCGTTCGGTGCCGTCAGGCCGTTGCTCGCGCCGTCCTGGTTCACGGCGGAGCCGCGGATCACCGCGAGCACCTGGTGCCCGTTGCGCTGTGCGTCCGACAGCCGCTCCAGCACCAGCAGCCCCACGCCCTCGGCCCAGCCGGTGCCGTCCGCCGACGCGGAGAACGCCTTGCAGCGCCCGTCGGGCGACAGCCCGCGCTGCCGGGAGAACTCCACGAACATGCCGGGTGTGGCCATGATGGACACACCGCCGGCGAGGGCCACGGAGGACTCGCCCCGGCGCAGCGACTGCGCGGCGAGGTGAAGGGCGACGAGCGAGGACGAGCACGCGGTGTCGACCGTCACCGCCGGGCCTTCGAGACCGAAGGTGTAGGCCAGCCGGCCCGAGGCGACACTGGCGGAGTTGCCCGTCAGCAGGTAGCCGTCGTGTCCGTCGGACAGCTCGTGCAGCCGCGGCCCGTACTCCTGCGCCGTCGCGCCGACGTACACGCCGGTACGGCTGCCGCGCAGCGCGGCGGGGTTCATGCCCGCCTGTTCGAAGGCTTCCCAGGCCGTCTCCAGGAGCAGTCGCTGCTGGGGTTCCATCGCCGCCGCCTCGCGGGGGCTGATGCCGAAGAACTCGGCGTCGAACCGGTCCGCGTCGTACAGGAAGCCGCCTTGGGTGGCGTAGGTCTTGCCGGGTACGGCCGGATCGGTGGTGAAGAGGGAATCGAGGTCCCAGCCTCGGTTGGCCGGGAATCCGCCGACCGCGTCGGCTTCGCTGCTGACCAGGCGCCACAGGTCCTCCGGAGAGGCGACTGAGCCCGGCAGCCGGCACGCCATGCCCACGATGGCGATCGGCTCGTCGGGGCTGGTGGCCTCGTACGCGGCGTCGTCCTGGCCCTGGCCCGGGTTCGGGCCGTGGAGCCGATCGTCGAGGTGTCCGGCGAGTGCGGCCGGGGTCGGGTAGTCGAAGAGGAGGCCGGCGGGCAGCGAGAGCCCGGTGGCCGCGTTGAGCGCGTTCCGCAGTTCAACGGCGGAGAGGGAGTCGAAGCCCAGTTCCTTGAAGGTCGTGTCGGTGCCCACGTCGCGGGCCGATCCGTGGCCGAGCACCGCTGCCGCGTGCGCACGCACCAGTTCCAGCGCGTCGCCTCGCGGCGCGGCCTGCTTCGGACCGCTCCGCCCCGGCGCGTCGGCGGGGAGCCGGACCGGGTCCTTCGCCGAACCGTCCAGCCAGAAGCGCCGGCGCTGGAAGGCGTACGTCGGCAGCTCGACCAGACCGGAACCTCGCAGGGACCGCTCCCAGTCGACGTCCACACCGTGTGCGTGCGCCGCGCCCAGGGCGGCGAGGAGGGAACGCTTCTCCGCCCGGTCCCTGCGCAGCACCGGTACCACGACCATGCCCTCGGCATCCGTCAGGCACTCACCCGCCAGTCCCGCGAGCGTTCCGTCCGGGCCCAGCTCCACGAACGCCGTCACACCGAGGCCGTCGAGCGTGGTGATGCCGTCGGAGAAACGGACCGCAGAGCGGGCCTGGACGGCCCAGTACTCGGCGGTGAACTCCTCGACCAGCTCACCGGTCACATTCGAGACGACCGGAATCCGCGCGGGGGCATGGGTCAGGGTCCGGGCGACCTCGGTCAGCTCCGCCAGCACCCCGTCCAGATGCGCCGTGTGGAAGGCGTGGCTCACCTTCAGCCGGGTCGCCTTCACGCCCTCGCCGCGCGCCAGCTCCAGAACGTCGAGAACAGCCGCTTCATCGCCCGAGATCACCGTGCTGACGGGGCTGTTGACGCCCGCCACTTCCACGCCCGGACGCCCCTCAAGCCACTGCGCGACGCGCTCTTCTCCCGCGTTGAGGGCGACCATCGCCCCGCCCTCGGCGACGCCGTCCATCAGCCGGGCCCGCGCGCACACCAGGCGTGCCGCGTCCTGGAGCGACAGCACGCCCGCCACATGGGCCGCCGCCAGCTCACCCACCGAGTGGCCCACCAGGTAGTCCGGGGTCACCCCGTAGTGAGACAGCAGCCGGAACAGGGCCACCTCGACCGCGAACAACGCCGGCTGAGTGAACACCGTCCGCTCCAGCAGCTCCGCGTCCCCCGCGATCACCTCTGCGAGCGAACGGTCCAGGTGGACGTCCAGCGCCGCGACAACCTCGTCGAACGCGGCCGTGAACACCGGCTCAGCCGCGTACAGCTCACGGCCCATCCCCACGCGCTGGCTGCCCTGGCCGGAGAACAGGAACGCCAGGGCGCCGTCCGGCGCCGCACGACCCGTGACGACACCGGCCGAGGGCATCCCCTCGGCCAGCGCGCGGGCTCCGGCCAGCAGCTCCTCGCGGGTCTCCCCCACGATCACCGCGCGGTGATCGAAACGAGAACGCGTCACGGCGAGCGAACGGCCCACCGCCGCGACGTCCGCCTCCGGACGCTCCGCCAGGAACGACACCAGGCGATCCGCCTGTCCCGCCACGGCCTCGGCCGACCTGCCGGAGACCACCCACGGCACCACGCCCGCACCGGTCCCGGCGACGGGCGGTTCCTCCCGCGCCGCCGGCTCGGTGCGCCAGTCGGAGAGCACGACGTGGCAGTTCGTACCGCCCATGCCGAACGAGCTGACACCTGCGTAGAGCGGCTCGTCCGGCCTCGGCCACGGCTCGCGGCCGCGCTGGACGGTGAGCTTCAACCGGTCGAGCGGGATGTCCGGGTTGGGGGTTTCGAAGTTCAGGCTCGGCACGAGCTCGCGGTGCCGGATGCAGAGCGCCGCCTTCAACAGGCCGACGATGCCGGCGGCACCCTCAAGGTGTCCGACGTTGGTCTTCACCGATCCGACCCGCAGTCCGGCTCCGTCCGCCCGGCCGTCGCCGAGGACCGCGCCCAGCGCCGAGGCCTCGATCGGGTCGCCCAGCCTGGTGCCCGTGCCGTGGAGCTCGACGTACTGCACCTGCTCGACGGGTACCTCGGCGCGCTCGTACGCCTGCCGCAGGACGTCCCGCTGGCCGGCCGGACTCGGCACGGTGAGACCCTCGGTCGTGCCGTCGTTGTTCATCGCGCTGCCGTGCAGCACGCAGTAGACCGGGTCGCCGTCCGCCACGGCGGCATGCAGGGGCTTGAGCACCACGAAGGCGCCGCCCTCACCGCGTACGTATCCGTTCGCCCTCGCGTCGAAGGTGAAGCTGCGGCCGTCCGGTGACAGCGCGCCGAACCGCTCCGCGCCGACGGTGCTGTCCGGCACCAGGTTGAGGTTGACGCCGCCGGCGATGGCCATGGCGGACTCGCCGCGGCGCAGGCTCTCGGCTGCCTGGTGCACAGCGACCAGGGAGGAGGACTGGCCGGTGTCCACGGCGGCGCTCGGCCCGTGCAGACCCAGGGTGTAGGAGATCCGGTTGGCGATGACGCCTCGGTTGAGTCCGGTCAGGGTGTGACGGGTGATGCCTTCGATCCCGTACTGGTGCGTGAGGGCGGCGTAGTCGTCGGCGATGACGCCGACGAAGACGCCGGTCCGGCTCTCGGCGAGATCGGACGGGCGGATCCTGGCGTCCTCCAGGGCCTCCCAGGCGAGTTCAAGCATCAGCCGCTGCTGCGGATCCATCGACGACGCCTCGCGCGGACCGATGCCGAAGAAACCGGCGTCGAATCCGCTGACGTCCTCCAGGTAGCCGCCCGGCCGAGGGGGCAGTTCCGGGCGCCCCGCGGGAGGCGCGCCGATGGCACTGCGGCCGTCGCTCAGCAGTTGCCACAGCTGAGCGGGGTTCTCCGCATGCGGCAGTCGGCAGGACATACCGACGACGGCGATCGCCTCTGCCGGTATTGACGTGTCCGATTGGAATTCAGCCATGGTGGAGCTGCCCCCTATTGTTACGTTCGATGCTTGAACGGAGGGGTAGCACCCGCAGCCGTGCCGCGGGTGCTACGCCAATTCATGCCGCTGCCTGCGGAGAATGTTTCTCGTATTTCTCCACGAGCGTTCGCTTGAGAACTTTTCCACTGGTCCCCAGCGGGAGAGCGTCGACGAATTCGACTCGACGAGGGTATTTATATGCGGCGAGACGCTGTCTGCCCCATTCGATGATCTCCTCGTCCGATCCGGGTGTGCCGCCCGCAGTCCGGGCGGGCACGACAATCGCCCAGACCTCCTCACCGAGGACGGGGTGCGGAACACCGATGACCGCCACCTGTGCCACGGCCGGATGCCCGACGAGGACCTCTTCGACCTCGCGCGGATAGACGTTGTAACCGCCGCGCAGGATGAGGTCCTTCTTGCGGCCCACGACCGAGAGGTAGCCGTCACCGTCCAGCCTGCCGAGATCGCCGGTGCGGAACCAGCCGTCGACCAGCACCTCGGCGGTGAGGTCCGGGCGGCCGAGATATCCGGCCATGACGTTCTGGCCCCGCACCACGATCTCGCCCACCTCACCGACGGGCAGGAGGTCGATCCCGTCGGCGTCCGGCCCGGCCATGCCGACGGTGACGCCGGTGATGGGAACACCTACCGTCCCGGGCCGAAACGTCACACCGGGATAGTGGTAGGCGACGCTGCAGGAGGTCTCGGTCATTCCGTAGCCCTCGTACACAGGGCAGCCGAACGTGCTCCGGACAGCCTCAAGGGTCTTGACGGAAAGCGCCGATCCCCCGCTGTACACGCGGTCGAGCCGGGGGACCCGCTCTCCGCGATCCACCGCGGCGAGCAGCTTGGAGTACATGGTCGGCACGCCCATGAACACCGTGCACCGGTTCTCCGCCATCAGTTCGAGGGCCTCCCGGCCGGAGAACTTCGGCATCATGACGAGGGAAATGCCGGCCCGGAAGCCGGTGAGCATTCCGCAGATCTGCCCGAATGCATGCGCCAGCGGCAGGCAGCTGAGCAGGACGTCATCACCCCGGAACGCATAGGGCGTGGTGACCATCCGCTCGACGTTGTACAGAATGTTCCGGTGGGTGAGCATCACGCCTTTCGGCTCACCCGTCGTACCGGATGTGTAGAACACGACCGCGACATCGTCGGGCCCCGGCACAGCGGCTTCGTCGATCGGCGCCGTACCCTGTGCCGCGTGCTCCAGGTCGACCGTGGCCGCGGGGCCCGATCCGACGGTGAGGAGCGGCGTGCCGCGCCGCTCCACCGCCTGGCTCGCCCGGTCGAGCAAGGAGGCGGCGCACACCAGGAATCGGGCGTCGGCATCGGTCAGTACGTGATCGATCTCCGCCGGCGTCGCCAGGACGTTCAGCGGGATCACGACGGCACCGGCCGCGAGCACGCCGAAGTACACGACGGGGAACTGCGGGGTGTCGGCCAGCAGCATGGCAACCCGGTCACCCGGCCGTACCCCGTTGTCACGCAGCACGGCGGCGTAGCGGCGAGCCTGGTTCCACAGCCACCCGTACGTGAAGCGCTCGGACTCGTGGATCACGGCCGGGTGTTCGGGTCGCCGCTCCGCCGTGCCGGCCAGTACGCCGACAACTGACATGGTCATTACACCAGTGCTCCGGCTTTCGCGTCGGTGCGGATGCCGGCGCCACAGAGCTCGGACTCGAACCAGTCCCGGGCAGTCGCGGTCGGAATGTTCAGTTCCTGCCAGATTCCCCGGAGGGCCCGGGCGAAGTTCTCGACGTCGTTCTGGTTGTGCACGGCGGACGGGGCGATCCGCAGGATCTCCTCACCCGCGGGCACGCTGGGGGCGTTGATGGACTGCACGTAGATCCCGTGCCGGTCGAACAGCAGCTGGGACGCCCGCTTGCACAGCTCGTCGTCACCGACGAAGGCCGCGACGATGTGGGAGTCCGTCGAGACGAACGGGATGTCGGCCTCGGTCAGCAGGCTGTGCAGAAGCCGCGCGTTCTCCGAGAGGACCTTCCGCTCGACGTCGGAGGACCGCAGATACTGAACCGACGCCAGCGCGGCGGCCGCGACCGCCGGCGGCAGCGAGGTGGTGAAGACGAACGAGCGCGCGTAGGTCCGCACCGCGTCCACGAGGGCCGCCGGGCCCGCGATGTAGCCGCCGACCGTTCCGAAGCCCTTGGCCAAGGTGCCCATCACGACCGTGAAGCGGTCGGCGATGCCTTCCCGCGCGGCGATGCCGGCGCCCTGCGGGCCGTACATGCCGACCGCGTGGACCTCGTCGATGAAGGTCGTGGCACCGTACTTGTCGGCGATGTCGGCGATCTCGGCGAGCGGCGCGACGTTGCCCGACATGGAGTAGACCGATTCCACGACGATGAACTTCGGGCAGTCGGCGGGAGCCGCCGCGATCAGTTCTTCCAGGTGGGCGACGTCGTTGTGCCTGAAGACGTGCTTCTGCGCGCCGCTGTGCCGGAGTCCGTCGATGATCGAGGCGTGGTTCTTCGCATCGGAGAACACGACGGTGTCCTTCGGCATCCCCGCCAGCACGGTGAGGGCGCCTTCGTTGGCGGTGTAGCCCGAGGTGAAGAGGAGCGCGGTCTCCTTGCCGTGCAGATCCGCCAGTTCGTTCTCCAGACGGACGTGATGGTGGTTGGTGCCACCGATGTTCCGGGACCCTCCGGAGCCTGCGCCATGGGTCTCTATCGCGGCCTGCATCGCCTCGATGACCTGCCGGTTCTGCCCCATGCCCAGATAGTCGTTGCTGCACCAGACATTGACCTCCGAATCCACCCCGTCACGCCGGGCGGAGGCCATGGGGTAGTGACCGGAACGACGGCCGATCTCCAGGAACTCACGCTTGCTTTCAGCGAGATCTCCAGCGGTTTTGCCATTCAGGTAGGACGCCAGGTGAACGTTCATTTACTCGCCTTCTCGACGTAGCGATTGGACTGACCTGCACACGAGGTCGCCAGTGCCGGGATGGGCACTAGGAAAACTGCGACTTCAGGAGCTCCTTGTCGGGCTTGCCGTTGCTGTTCATCGGCAGCACGCTCAAGACGTGTATCTTCTCCGGCACGTGGATCGGAGAGAGTGCCTCGGTAATTCCCGAGCGAATGTCTTCCACTTCGACCACCTCAGCCGGATCGCATTCGATCGCGGCGTGGATGTGCTCGCTTCCGTCCTCGTCCCGGACGCTGTAGACGGCGGCATGCCGGACACCCTGATGGGAAAGGATTTCCGCCTCAAGGACGATGGGATGCACCTTGACGCCACCCACCTTGATGACATGGGCCACCCGGCCCATGAGAGTCAGATAGCCTCGCTCATCGATGAAGCCGATGTCTCCGGTGGAGTACCAGCCGTCACGAAGAACTCGCGCCGTCAATTCCGGGTCCCCGTGATAGCCGTCCATCATCTGAGGGGATCGGACGTGCACCTCGCCGGTTTCTCCGGTCGCCAGTCGCGCACCCGTATCCGGGTTGCAGACGGCGATCTCCACATAGGGGAAGGGCCGCCCGACGGTAGCCGAAAGATCCGGGTCGCCGTGCTCCGAAGGCATCAGGGTCGTAATTCGACCGCATTCGGTCGCGGCATACCCCTGCCACAGGACAGGGCCGAAAAGCCGGAAGGCCTGCGCTATTCTCGCAGGTGCCGCGGGACTGCCGCCGTAGACAATCCGCTTCAGCGAACCCAGGCCTGCGGCTGCTACGGCCTCAGGATCGCGGATTCCCCGCTCGCTCAGGTGGTCGATGAGCTGGAACACGTGGTTCGACGCCATGAAGGTCCACGAGACCTCCTTCGACTCCGAGACGGTGTCCACGAACTTCTCGGGGTCGAAACTCTCGTGGAGATACAGCGCTCCGCCCAGCGCGAGGACCGCGTCCGCCAGAGGCGCGACGCCATGGCTGAGCGGGGTCGACACCAGGATCGTCGCGCAGTCGGCCTCACGGCCGAGCTCCATCCAGGCGCTCAGGGTGGCTTCCCACGCACCGCCCGACAACCGGATGCCCTTGGGCCGTCCCGTGCTGCCACTGGTGAAGCCGATGAAGGCCGGCGCGCTCGGCTCCCACGAAACGGCGTCCGGGATATCGGCGACATCGGTTCGGCCGGCCCCTTCGCGCTCCCCGTGCGCAATTCGCGTGACCGGGATCCCGCTGCCGTCAGCGAGCTCCGTCGCACGCTCCGAGCCTTCGGCATCGGCATAGATGGCCACGGCTTCGGTCTCGCGCAGGATCTGGATCTGGTGATCCAGCGGAAGGACCGTCGCCCTGGTGCCGGGGTTGGTCGTTCGCAGATAGGACACGGCGCCGCCGAGCAGATGCGTCGCGTACCGCGCGGTGAGCATCTCCGGGCTGTTGGGTGCGACCAGAATCGCGACCATATCCCCCTTGCCCACTCCGCTATTGCGCAGCGCACGGAAGATTTCAGTCACGGACCGAATCAGATCACTGCCGGAGAAGGCCTGACCACGCCAATAGGCGACATCCCGATCCGGTTCCGCTGCGAGCAGAGAAAGGATTTCGGAGACATAACTCTGACTTTTACTCCACCAATGTTCGGGCAGGCTCATGGGACCTTCCATAGCGATGTCATCCGATTGGGCTGTTTAAGCTTCGACATCCAGTGGAAGCCAGTCAACCTTGTTCCGTCAGGGCTCTAGCGACCGTCATGCGTTCCTTGAACGCGTGACGTCGAATCCCTCTTCGATGCGAGGGGCCCACCTGCGCCGTGCAGCACATATGTGCGATTGCATTCTCTTGGCAACAGGCCGGCCGGTGCCCCAATGCCCACCAGGACCCGCCCAAGAAGCCACTTTGTCGGGGAAAAAGCAACTTCGACATCTCTCACCGAGGCAGCTACCTTCACCTGGTCTTTGGCGATTGCGAACGATCGGTCACGCTCCACCAATCCTGACCTCACACGTCAGCCGCCGAACCGACTCCGCACCAGGCACCCAACCAGGGAGAGGCCCATGCCCCATCTCGCTCTCTACACATTCGGCGCCCTGAAGTCACCCCTCGCCGATCCCGCACCTCTGACGCGCGAGTTCCACGACAGCAGTGAGGCCATCTACCGGAAGATCGGACAGCACCCCGGATACCTCGCCCGCGCCGAAGCGGCAGAGGGCGGCCAGGGCACACTCTTCGAGCTGGAATGGGGCGAATGGGGGAAGTTCGTCGTGCCGGACTGGTACGGCGGGGGCCGTACCCCGGAAACCATCGCCCTGGCCGCGACCCTCTCCCTCTGGACCGATCTGCGACCCGTCTTCGACGCCCTCTACACCGGTCTGCACCGGGTGGCGCTGAACAGGCGCTACGACTGGTTCGAGCGGACGGAACACCCGGGTTACGTGTTCTGGTGGGTGCCCGACGGCGTGAAACCCACGTGGCAGGACGGGGTTTCGAGGCTGGAGCACCTCCACGCCCACGACTCAGCACCGCACGCCTTCACCTTCCAGCGCTCCTTCGACCCGGAGGGAACTCCGACGAGTCTCAAAGACACGCAGCCGCGGCGCGACCGGGCGCGCTGACAGCCCGTCGCGTCCGGCGCCGGTGCCAGTAGCCGGTGTGGAGCGAAACTTGAGCGTTCTTCCAGGGCCTCCAGCGAGCCTCGAATCATCCATCGCCGGGCCCAAGGAGAATCGAGATGGAAGAAACCGACGCACCGCTGTCGCACGAGCTCTCCGACTGGTGCCGTTCCGGAGGGGCGGGGGACTTCCCGTACGCCGGCGTCATCGACCGGCTCCGTGCCGTGGGCAAGCACTTTCTCGACGAGGAACTCCTGACGCTGCTCTCGGAGTGCCGCACCGTGTTCACCGAGGCGTCCTCCAGCGGCGAGGACATCCCGGACACCTTCGTCGGCCCTTTCCTCGACGTCCTCCTGGACAAGTTCGACGGCCGCTACGACTACCCCAGCTACACGGCGCTGGCGGTGCTGCGCCGGGGCGCGCCCGGAAGCCGGTCGGGCTGGGAGGTGCTGCGCCGGCACCGCGACCGCACGGTGCTGATGCTGCTCGCCGACCTGATCGGCTTCGAACGCCACGCACTGGAGGGCACCCCCCGCGACCCGCAGGGGATGCTCCCGGGCGATCTCCTCCTGAACAAGCGGCTGCGGCTCGCGACCAGGGTCATGGAACCGGCCGCGCTGCGTGTGCTGGACGGGGCCGTCGACCCCGTCGTCGTCGCCGCGACACCGGGCCGCACTCCGGCCGGCGAGCTCGCGGACGCCGTGCTGGCCACCGCCACCGCCGGGGAACGGCTGATGCTGCGCACCAGCCTTCAGCCCGTCTACGTCCTGCACGACGAATACCTGTTCCTGCGCGTGCTCCAGTCCTTCGAGACCACCTTCGCCTTCATGTCGGCCACGCTGGACGAGGCGGTGCGCACCCTGCGCGGCGAACAGCCGGGCGACGCGGCCGCGTTGGTCGCCGCGGTCACCGACGTACTGCGCGAGTCGCTGCCGCTGTTCTCCTTGCTCGCCACCATGCAGCCCGAGTCGTTCCAGGTGTTCCGGCAGTTCACCGACGGCGCGAGCGCCATCCAGTCCGAGGGTTACAAGACCTTCGAGTCGTACTGCTCCACCCCGGCGCGAGCGAGGCTGGATTCATCCGCGTTCCTCTCGGTTCCTGACGTGCGCAGCGAAGTGCTGGCCGGCCGGGAGACCGTCGAGGGCACCTGGCAGAACGTGATCTCCAGCGGCTGGCTCTCCGAACCGGACGCCGCGGTCCTGCGGGCTGCCGCCCTGCAGCTGGAGGGGGTGCACCAGCGGTGGAAGCAGACCCACTACCGGCTGGCCGTACGGATGATCGGCACCAGGAGCGGCACCGGCTCCACCGAGGGCGTGCCCTATCTGGCGTCGGTGATCTCCCAGCGGCTGTTCCCCGCCATGGAACAGCAGCCGGCCGTCGGCTGACCACGATCAGCGAACCGGAGGACACCGAAGCTCATGAGCAAGAGAGCCACAACCGGACGGCCGGGTACCGCCCGCCGCGCACTGAACCCGGATGCCGCGGATCCGCAGCTCGTCTACGAGTACGACCGGGGCAGCAACTACGAGCAGGACACCCGGCTCACCACGGCACTGTCCGCGCTCCTCCCGGAGGACCAGCTGGTCCACCCCGACCAGCGGCTGTTCCAGTCCGTGCACCTGATCACCGAGTACGCGTGGGCCGCGATGCACTTCGAGATGGGCCGCGCGGTGACCCTGCTGGACGACGGCGATCCGCTGCTGGCCACGCGGGTGCTGGAGCGTGCCGCCTCGCTGGGCCGCATACCGGTGCAGGCGCTGGACACCCTGGTGGAGTTCCTTCCGCAGACCGGCCTGCTCACCATGCGTGACACCTTCCCCGAGAACACCACGGGGCTGGACTCCCCCGGGGCGCGCAATCTGCGCCGCGCGGCGCAGCCCCTGTGGCGGGCCTTCACCCGGGCGCTGGAGCGCGCCGGTCTCACCTCCGAGGACCTGATCACGGCGCAGGGCAGGCTCGCGGCGCCGGCCGAAGACGAGCGGATCGCGGCCGATCTCGCGCTGGTGCGGCAGGGGCTGATCCGGCTGGACGGGGCCGTCGCGGACTGGAAGCAACTCCATCTGCGCATGGTCTGGGGTCAGTTGGGCGGGCATCCCGAGGCCGAGCCGCACTCCGTGGCCGGCGGGAGCTGCCCCGCGGCCCCCACGAGTCTGCGCGGGGAGTCCACCGTCAGCCTCGTCCGGATGTCCGAGCGCACCCTCTTCCCCCAGCTCTGGGACGCCGTGGATGCCACCTACCGCCGTTTCGTCCCTCCCGTCCCCGCTGACGCGGCGTCCTGACCACGTAAGGAGTCTCCCCATGACATCGGCGCTTCCCACCGACGGTGCGACGAGCGAGCTGGCGTCGCTGGTGCGCACCGCCTGGACCGAGAGCCTGGGCCACGACGAGTTCCACGACGACGAGAACTTCTTCATGATCGGCGGTCACTCGATGTGCGCGGTGCGGATCGTGCGCACGCTCAAGCAGGAGCTGGGAACGTCCCTGACGGTACGCCAGTTCTTCGCGCACCCGACCGTGACCGAGCTGGCCGTCTTCCTCGCCGGGGCCGGGGCCGTCCCGGTCAGCGGCGACATCGGGACGCGTGCGGGGGCCGGGGCGTGACCGCGGCCTCCTCCGCACAGCTGGAGATCTGGCTGGCCGACCGCTGCGAGCCCGAGTCCGGCCGTTACAACATCGCCGTCTGCCTGGAGTTCCTCGGCGGCCTCGACGACCGGGCGCTGCGCGCGGCGCTGGCCGATGTGCTGGAGCGCCACCCCGCGCCGGCCGGGCGGTTCGAAACGGTGCGGGGCACGCTGCACCACACCGCGGCGCCCGGTGTCGCGGTGCCGCTGCACATCACCGTGCGGCCCGGCGGGTACGACCGCGACGCGGCGCTCGCCGACGCCGCCCGGTCCGCGGCCCGCCCGCTGGACCCGGGCACCGCGCCGCTGCTGCGGGTCGAGGCGCTCCGGTTCGACGACGGGGCCCTGGTCACGATGACGGTGCATCACCTCGTGGCGGACGGCCGGTCCACCGAGGTGCTCGCCGGGGACCTGATCACCGCTTACCGGGCCCGGCACGCGGGCGGCGACCCCCGCTTCGTGCCGGTGCCCGTGCCCGAGCCGCTGCCCGTGGCGACGGCCCCCGACCCGTACTGGACGGCGCTGCTGGACGGCGAGCCCGCGCGGCTGGCCCCGCTGCCGGACCGGTTGCGTGCCGAGGACAGGATGCGCGGCCCGGCGGGCTGGACCGAGCGGGAGCTGGACGGCGGCAGGCTCGCCGAGGTGCGTTCGCTCGCCGCCCGCGAGGGTGTCAGCCCGGCGATGGTCCTGCTCGCGGTGTGGAGCCTGCTGCTGCACGCCTGGTCCGGGGAGGACGACGGGCTGCTCGGCATGCCGTTCGCCGGGCGGCACGATTCGGGCCAGGACGACGCCGTCGGCCTGTTCACCCGGGTCCTGCCCGTCCGTTCCGTGCACGAGGCGGCCCGCCCCTTCGTGGACTACGCGGCCACGCTCGGGGAGCAGGTCCTCGAATCCATGGAGGCCCACGCGACGTCGGGCGACCTGCCTCCCGGCAGCGCCCCCGTCCACTCCGCGATCTTCATGCACCAGCCGCAGCCCGCCTCGGGCTGGCAGGTGCCGGGTGCCGAGGTGCGGCTGCTGCATCCGGAGAGCGCGGCAGCCAAGTACGACCTGGCGTTCGCGGCCGTGGAGGCCCCGGACCGGCTCGTGCTGCGCATCGACTACGACCAGGACCTTTACGCGCCCGCCACGGCCGAGCTGATGGCGGAGCAGATCGACCGGATGCTGGCGGTGGCGTCCCGGCCGGGCATCACCTGCCGGGAGCTGCTGGCCTCCCTCGCGGCGGCGCCGGACGCCGGCGCCACTGGCGCCCCGAGTGCGCCGGTGACCGCGGCCACCGTGCCGGAGCTGGTGCTGGAGCAGGCGCGCCGCGCCCCCGGCTCCGCCGCCGTCGTGCACAACGGGACCCGGCTGAGCTACGGCAAGCTGGTGCGGGACGCCGTGCGGATGGCGCACTGGCTGCGCATCGAGGGGGTGCGCACCGACGATGTCGTGGCGCTCCTGCTGCGTCCGGGCCCGGCCACCGTCACCGCCATGCTCGCGGTGGGGCTGGCCGGGGCCGCGTACCTGCCGCTCGACCCCGCCTACCCCGACGCCCAGCTGGAGCTGGTGGTCTCCGACGCCCGCCCCCGGCTCCTGATCGCCGAGCCGGGCGAGGAGCACCGAGTCACCGGGCTGCCCGTGCACACCCCGGAGGCGATCCGGGCGGCGGCCAGGCCGCTGCCGGTCTCTGCGCCGGCCACCTCGGCCGGGCCGGAGACGGCCTTCAACGTGCTCTACACCTCCGGCTCCACCGGCCGTCCGAAGGGGGTCGTGCTGCCGCACGGCGGGGTGCTGCGGATGATGCACCGGCCCGAGTTCGTGCCGCTGGGCCCCGACGACACCGTCTCGCACCTGTCCCCCTTGAACTTCGACGGCGCGACGTACGAGATCTGGGGCGCGCTGACGCACGGCGCGAAACTGGTCGTGCTCGACAAGGAACTCGTCCTCAGCCCACGCGAGCTGCGCACCGCGGTCCGCGCGCACGGGGTGACCACCCTGCTGGTCACCACTCCGCTGCTGAACCGGCTGATCGAGGACACCCCCGACCTGCTCCAGTCGCTGCGCCGCGTCTACTTCGGCGGCGAGATCATCTCCGTACCGCACATCCGCAAAGCCCTGCGCTGGGCGCGTCCGGGCACTCTGCTGCACAGCTACGGGCCGACGGAGAACTCCTTCACCTCTTCCTGGCACCCCATAGAGGAGGTGCCGCAGGGCGCGCGCACCGTGCCGATCGGCCGTGCGGTGCCGGACACCCGGCTCCATGTGGTCCTGGAGGGCACGCTGATCCCCGCGCCGGTGTACGTGCCCGGTGAGCTGGTGCTCGGCGGTGCGGGCGTGGCCCGGGGCTATCTCGGTGATCCGCGCCGCACCGCGGAGCGTTTCGTGCCCGATCCCTTCGGCGACGAGCCGGGGGCGCGGCTGTACCGCACCGGGGACCGGGTGCGGTGGGCCGCCGACGGGCAGCTGGAGTTCATCGGCCGCGCCGACAACCAGGTCAAGATCCGTAGTCAGCGGGTCGAGCTGGGCGAGGTCGAGGCGGCTCTGCGCGCGCACCCGCAGGTGCGGGGGGCGTTTGTCACGACCCGGATCAACGACGCCGGGGAGAAGGAGATCGTCGGTTACGCGGTCCTGGGCCGTCCCTCGGCGCTGGAGAGCGTACGGAACCATCTGCGTGCCGTGCTGCCCCAGTTCGCCGTGCCCTCGCATCTGCTGGCACTGGGTGAGCTGCCGCTGACCCCGAACGGCAAGATCGACCGTAAGCGGCTGCCCGCGCCCCCGGACGCGACGACGCCCGCGCCGGTCGCGGAGTCCGCGGCACCGGGGCCGGTCGCCGCGCGGGAGGAGCCGGCGGGTGGCGTCGTCGGTGCGGTGCTGAAGGCCTGGCGGAAGGTGCTGCCGGGCCGGGTCTTCGACCGGGAGACCAACTTCTTCGACGCGGGCGGCCATTCGCTGCTGCTGGTCAAGCTCCAGGACGCGTTGCTGGAGACCACCGGCACCGCCCCGTCCGTCTCCGAACTGATGCGGTTCACGAGCGTCCGCTCGCAGGCCCGGCTCATCGGCGGCACGAGCGCCGACGAGGAGCTCACCGAGCGGGACCGGGCACCCCGTGCGACGGTCCGCGAGGAGGACGACGCGATCGCCGTGATCGGGATGGGCGCCCGGTTCGCCGGCGCCCCCGACCTGGCGGCCTACTGGGACAATCTGGTGGCGGGCCGCGACTGCTTCACCGAGGGCCCCGGCCCTCTGGTGACCGAACGGGGCGACGGCACCCGCCGCGTGGCCCGCTGGGGGATGCTCGCCGACGGCACGGGGTACGACGCCGGGCTGCTCGGGCTCACCGCCGACGACGTCGAATCGGGCGATCCCCAGCACGGTGTGCTGCACGAGGTGCTGTGGGCGGCCGTCGAGGACGCGTCGCTGCGGTTGTCCGACATCGCGCACCGCACCAGCCTGTACGCGGGCTGCCCCCGGCTCGCACAGACCGACGGCGAGGCCCGCGTCGACGACGTGGTCAGCGTCGACCCGACGTTCGTGGCGTCCCGCTTCGCGTATCTGCACGATCTGTGGGGCGAGGCGCTGCTGCTCGACACCGCGTGCTCCACCGGGCTGTACGCCGTGCATCTGGCCGCGCGGGCGCTGCTGCGCCACGAGAGCGACTACGCGCTGGCCGGGGCGGTCTCGCTCGACGGCGAGTCCGACGGCTCGTACGTCTACCGGCCCGGACTGCTGTACGCCGACGACGGGGTCTGCCGCCCCTTCGACCGGCGGGCCTCCGGCACCGTCGGCGGGTTCGGGGCGGGGGCGCTGCTGCTGCGCCGGCTCTCCGACGCCGAGCGGGACGGTGACCCGATCCACGCGGTGATCCGGGGCAGCGCGGTCAACAACGACGGCCGCGAGCGCGTCGGCTACTCGGCCCCCGGGATCGAGGGGCAGGCCCGGGTGATCCGCCGGGCCGTCGCCGCCGCCGGGGTCACCGGGGCCGACATCGGTTACGTGGAGGCCCACGGGACCGGCACCCGGCTCGGCGACGCGATCGAGGCGACCGCGCTCGGCTCGGCGCTGGGCACCTCGGGCCCGCAGGTGGCCGTCGGCTCCGTGAAGGCGTCCATCGGGCACTGCAACACGGCCGCGGGGATCGCCGGGCTCATCAAGACGGTGCTCGCCGTGCACCACGGGGTGCTCCCCGCGACGCCCCATGTGAGCGAACCGATCGACGAACTCTCCGGGCAGGGCGGCCGGTTCGCCCTGCTGACGGAGGGCCGGGCCTGGGACACCCCGGCCGGACAGCCGCGCACGGCGGGGGTCAGCTCGTTCGGAGTCGGTGGCACGAACGCCCATGTGGTCGTGCAGGAACACGTACGGGAGAGGGTGTGAGCACCGCGATGGAGACAACGTTTCCGGCAGGGCCACAAGCACCGCGGGTCCTGGCGGTGTCCGCCCGGGACGAGCGGACCGCGGCGGCGGCGGCCGTCCGGCTCGCGGACCGGCTGGCGGCGGACCCGTCGCTGGACCCCGACGACGTGGCATTCACCCTCGCGCACGGGCGGGAGCGGTTCGCCGTCCGGCACGCGGTGACGGGGACGACCGGCGCCGAACTGGCGTACGCGCTGCGGGAGTCGGCGGATCGCCCGCGCCGGGCCGCTCCGGTGCCGGGCCTGGTACTCGACCTCGGTGACGGCTCGGGTCCGCCCGGCACGCCCCCGCTGGCGCAGGCCGTCGAGGCGTCCGCCACCGCGGAGGGCCTCGGTCTGGGGCAGGCCGCCGCAACGGCGGCGGTGCTGTACGGCACGGCGTCCTGGCTGGCCGCACACGGGCTGCGTCCGGACACGGTTCTCGGCCGGGGGCCGGCTGCCGCCGCCGCGTCGGCGCTCCGCGGTGAACTGTCCCTCCCGGACGCGCTGCGGGCGGCCGCGACAGCCACCGAGGCCCCGCCGGCACAGGCTCCTGAGGGGAAGGTACTGGTGGTCCGGCTGGGTACCGGCGCCACCGGAGCAGGTGTCCTGTCCCTCGACCCCCTCGATCCGGCCTCGTACGCGCGGCTCTTCGCCGCGCTGTGGGAGCGGGGCTTCGACGTGGACTGCACGCTGGGGCGCGGCGGGCGCCGGGTGCGGCTGCCCGGGTACCCCTTCCAGCGCTCCGGCTCCGTCACCGGCACGATCCCGCCCGGACTGCGCCCGCTCACCCCGCACGAGCAGCGCTGGCTCTTCCACGACCTGGTGCGCTCGGGGAGCGCGGCCGAGCACGCCCTGTGCGCGGCGGCCGTCCTGCCCGGTCCGGTGCCCGCCGCCCCGGCCGCCGACGCCGCGCTGGCCGCGCTCCAGGACCGTCACCCGGACCTGCGCACCGTCTTCACCAGGAGCGGCGGCCGCTGGTTCGCCCGCGTCTCCGGCCGGCCGGTGGAGGTGACGGTGCTCGCCCCGGACACCGGTGCCGGTCCGGCCGACCGGGTGCGGGCCGCCACCGCGCAGGACACGTTCGCCGCGGCGGACGTTCCGCTGATCCGCTGTGCCCTCTCCCCGGCGGGTGACGGCTGGGCGGTGGCGCTGGCCGTCTACGCCCCGGTCGCCGGTTCCTCGACCGCTGACGAACTGCTCGCCGAATGGTGCGAACTCGCCGGGACACCGCTGCGGCCGGCTGCCGCGCACGCCTGATACCTGATCGCTGAACCCCCGTCCCCTCTCCCGTACTCGTACTTCCGAAAGGAACCGCTATGAACACCGCCCAGGACCTCACCGCCGCGGTGCCCGTTCCAGCCGACTGGGCCGGGGCCGCACCCGCGCCGATCGGCGTGGACCAGGCCTTCAACGGCTATGTCGCAGGCACCGTCATCAACGCCCTCGACCGGCTCGGGGTCTGGGACCGGCTGGCCGCCGATCCGCTGCTCGACCTGCGCGTCCTCGCCGCCGAACTCGGCCCCGCCGTCCGCGAGCGGGAGCTGCGCGAGATCGTCCGGGCCGCGGCGACCTGTGGCTGGGTCCGGCTCCAGAACGACGGCCACACCGCGCTGCTGACCACCGCCGGCCAGGAGGTCATCCGCATGCGCGGGTACTTCACCTGGGGCGTCGGCGGTTACAACGAGGTGTTCGCGCAGGCCCACCGCATCGTGGCCGGCGAGGCCCAGTTCGGCACGGACGTGCTGCGCGACGAGGCGATGGTGGCGCTCGGCTCCGGTCAGAACGACCGCTCCTTCATGGCCGGCACACTCGACTCGGTCCTGGCCGACGTGGACTTCTCCGTCCTCGCAGACCTCGGCAGCGGCATCTCCGCGCGGGTCTCGCGCGTGGTCGGCGAGCGCCCCGGCACCCGGGGACTGGGCCTGGACATCAGCGGTCCGGCCACAGAGCTCGGCCACCGCACGATCGCGGAGGCGGGCCTGACCGACCGGGTCCGGGCGATCCGGACAGACGTGCTGGACGTGTGCCACCGGGCCGCGCACCGCGAGAGCCTCGCCGAGGTCGACACGGTGATGAGCTTCTTCCTGCTGCACGACCTGCTGGCGGACCCCGAGACCCGGCCGCACACCTTCACCCGGCTGCGTGAGGCGTTCCCGGCGGCCCGCACGTTCGTCTTCGCGGACACGATGCTGCGGCCGGACTCCGAGGACTCGCCGGCCCTGCCCGTCTTCTCCCTCGGCTTCGAACTGGCCCACGCCCTCATGGGGGTTCCGCTGCACACCAAGGAGACGTACGAGGAGCTGTTCGCCGGAGCCGGTCTGGTTCCGCGCCGCGTCGTGCCGTTCGGCACCCCGCACTCGTGGCTGTACGTGCTGGAGGCCCACTGATGGCCAGTCCCCTCGCGACGCTGCGGGAGTTCTCCCCGCGCACCCGTGTCGTCCTCTCCGTCAACGCGCTCAACTCGTTCGGCGGCGGCCTCGTCCTGCCGTTCCTGTGGATCTATCTCAGTGAGGTGCGCGGTCTGCCCGCCTGGGTGCCCGCCGTGACCCTCGCGGTGCAGGCAGCCACGGCCGTCGTCGGCGGGCTGTTGTGGGGCTCGCTGCTCGACCGGTTCCCGCCGCGCACCACGGTGCCCGTGGTGATGGCCGTCGCGGGCATCGGCACGGCGCTGTACGCGCAGGCGACCGGTGTGTACACCGCGCTGGCCGCGGCCCTGGTATACGGCTTCGGAATCAGCGGCGTCGGCACGGTGCTGCGCTTCCTGTACGCGGGGGCCGCCTCCGCGCGGGAGCGAAGCCTGGCCTACTCCGCCGACTACGCGGTGTTCAACGCCATGACCGGGCTCGGGGTGCTCGTCGGCGGTCTGGTGGCCTCCATGGACGTGGGCTCGCGCGCGGTCCGGTTCACCGTGCTCTACCTGGCGGACGGGGCCACGTTCCTGCTGGCCGGCACGGCGCTGTTCTGGCTGCTGCCGAAGGTGGTCAAGGCGGCCGGAAAGAAGGACGGGGAGGGCGCCGCCGACAGGCGCCGGGCCGGCTACCGCGAGGTACTGACCCAGCGTCACATCGGGGTGCTGCTGGGCGCGCTGGCGGTCTGCTCGCTGGTCTCGTACGGACAGTTCCGCTCGGGTCTGCCGGGCTATCTGACGCAGGGCGGGGCGCTCGGGCCCGAAGGCATCTCCGGTGCCTTCGCGGTCAACATCCTGGTCGCGGTCGGTGCCCAGGTACTGCTGGCCGACCGGATTCAGCGGATTCGCCGCAGCACGGTGTTCGCCGTCTCCGGCGCGGTGTGGGCCGTGGCCTGGGCGCTGGTCCTGGCCGCGGGGCTGCGGCACGGTGGCAGCGCGCTGGTCCTGGCCATGGCCGGGGTGGTGCTGCTCTCGGTGGGCGAGGCGCTGGTCTTCCCGGTGGTGACGTCGCTGCTGAACGACCTGGCGGCCGAGCACATCAGGGGCCGGGTCAACGCCCTGCTCTCGGTCGCCATCTCGACCGGTTCCGTGGCCGGACCGGCGCTCGCCGGCGCCCTGCTGCCGTGGGCGGACGGCCTCGGCCTGATGGCGGCGCTGCTGGCCGGCTGTCTGGCGGTCGTCGCCGTGGCGGTGCGGCTGCGTACGGTGCTGGGCCTGCAGGTGGACCTGCCGGTGCCGCAGGAGCAGGCGTCCGAAGCGGCAGGCGTTCCCGCGGCCACCGCGCCGTCCGCGCCGGATCCCGTCGCCGCCCCGCACGAGACGGCCGCCGAATCGGCCACGGCCTCCGTGTGACGGTCCGGACCGACCGGACTCCCGATACGAAGCAGACGAGGTGCTGACCATCATGAACAACTGGCCGCTTACCGGGATCAGCGTGCGCACATCGCGCGTCGAGCTGCGCTGGCCCACGCCCGGGGATCTCGACGCGCTCGCGGACCGGGCGACCGAGGGGGTGCACGCCCCCGGCTTCATGCCGTTCTTCTCGCAGTGGACGGACGGCACCCGCGAGGTGGTCGCCCGCCGCGTCCTCCAGCGCCACTGGCACGCCATGGCCACCTGGACACCGGAGGACTGGACGCTCTTCCTGGTCGTCGTCGCCGACGGTGAGGTGGTCGGTTCGCAGAGCCTGGGCGCCCGGGACTTCGGCATCACCCGGGAGGTACTGCTGACGTCGTGGCTGACGCTGGGCCGGCAGGGCGAGGGCCTCGGCGGACACGCCAGGGCGGCCGCCCTGGAGCTGGCCTTCACCGGGCTCGGCGCCGACCAGGCGTTCTCCGTCGTGCGGCGCGGCAACGACGCCTCGCAGGCCGTGTGCGCCAAGTTCGGCTTCGAGCCCGACGGCAGCCAGATCAACGCGGTCCGCGGCGAACAGGTGGTCAGCGACCGGTTCCGGCTCTCCCGGCAGCGCTGGTCGGCCCACCGCGCCATCGAGGCGGAGGTGGGCGGAACCGCCGCCGCGCTGCCGCTGTTCGGTGTGGCGGGCCCGGTCGCCGCCCGGAGTACGGCCACCGTCCCCGCCGCCCCCGTGGCGAGCGTGCTCTCCGGAGTGCGGTACGCCGAAGAATCCGACCAGTCCGCCGCCTGACCGCGACCCTGCCCCCAAGGACGTGACCCATGTCTGAGCATCCCGTCATCGCCGTCGTCTACGACCGGGGCTCCGCCTTCCTCCTCGACATCGTGGAAGGGCTGGCCTCCTTGGGCGATCCCGTCCTGGCCCTGTGGCCCGGCGACCATGCCGACGAGGTGGAGCCGCTGGCCAGGGAGCTGGCCCCGGTCGTCCGGCTGGACGCCACGGATCACGACGCCTCGGCCCGGCTGCTCGCCGCCCACGCGCCGGACGCCATCTTGACCTTCAGCGAGTCCAGGCTGTCGGTCACCGCCGAGCTCGCCGGGCGGCTCGGCCTGCCGTACCACTCACCGGCCACGGTGGAGCTGCTGCGCGACAAGTACGCGCAGCGCCGCCGGCTGCGGGAGCGGGGCGCCGACTCCGTACGCTCGTTCGCGGTGCGCCGTCCGGGCGACTGGGCGGAGGCGCTGGCGGCCGTCGGGCTGCCCGCCGTGCTCAAGCCGATGTGCGGTGAGAGCAGCCGCAGCACCCATCTGGTCGAGGACGCGGACCGGGGCGCCGCCCTGGTCGCGGAGCTCCTGTCCGGGGCGGGCGGGGAGGACGCGCTGGTGCTGGAGGAGTATCTGCGGGGCCGGGACTGCGGGCCGCTGGGTGACCACATCTCCGTGGAGTCGGCGGTGACCGGGGGCCGGGTCTCGCACTGGGCGGTGACCGGGAAGTTCCCGCTGGAGCCGCCGTTCCGCGAGGTGGGGCATCTGCGCCCGGCGCCGCTGGCGGCGGCGGAGCGTGCGGCGGCGCTGGATGTGGTGACCGCGGCCCTGCACGCGCTGGACATCACCACCGGCATCACCCACACCGAGCTGAAGCTGACCGCCGACGGCCCGAGGATCATCGAGGTCAACGGACGGCTCGGCGGCTTCCAGCCCCAGCTCGCCAGTCTTTCCGGTGACTTCGACGCGGTCACGCTCGCCGGGCGGGTGGCGCTCGGTGAGGACGTCTCACAGGTGCGGGCCGGGGACCGGCGGGTGGTGTTCGCCCGGGTGGTGCCCCTGCCGCCCGGCGGCGGCAGCTATGTCGGCGTGCAAGGGGTGCGCGACGCGCTCGCCGTGGACGGTGTGGAGAGGATCGTCATCCCTCACCTGCCCGGAGGCCGGCTGCCCGTCGGCGTGCAGAGCGGCGAACTCGCCTGGGTGGAGGGCACGGCCGCGGACCACGCGTCGATGCAGCGGGTGATCGAGCGGGTCTTCTCGCTCCTCTCGTTCACGATCGCGGACCCGGACGGCGAGCACCGCACCGTGACCCCGGAGAGCCTCGGTGCCCCGGTGCCCGCGGGGAGCGCCGCCTGAGGGCTGCCGCACGTGGTGCTCCAGCACCGCTCAAGTGGCGTCGTCCACTCTGGTCACCGTCCACGGACCGGAGCCGGAAGAGGGAGTGGCCTGCGTGGCAACCGCTGAGATCCGCACTGACATCCCACAGTTCCTGCCGGTGGCTGGCCACCACCAGCCGGCCCCCTTCTATCTCACCGCGGACATGTTCGGCGGTGTGCCGGTCCAGGTCGCGGGCGGGCCCGTCGATCATCTGGTGGGCAAGCCCGTCGCCGATCCGCACCGGCACGATGTGGCCGAGATCTACTTCCTCGTCTCGCCCAACCCGGGCGGCGCCCGCATCGAGGTGACCGTCGAGGACGAGACACACGAGTTGTCCTCCCCCGCGCTGCTGCGGGTGCCGGCCGGCGCCGAGCACCGCTTCGTCACGCTGGAGGCGGAGCCGGGAAGTTACTGCTTCGGCATCCTGCTGGGAGACGCCGCATGACGGTTGCCGCCGTGCGTACCGGGCCGGCCCGGTTGCATCTCAGCGAGAACGCCCACGGCGCCAGCCCGCTGGCGCTGCTGGCCGCGCACGATGCCCTCGACCCGGCCGCCGTCTACCCCGATCCGGCCCGCTCGGCGCCCGTACGGGCCATCGCCGAGCGGCTCGGCGTCGGGGAGCACCAGATCGCCGTCGCCAACGGCAGCGACGAACTGGTGCTGCTGTCCGCGCTCGCGCTCGGTGACCGCGCCCGTCCCGGCGTCACCACCGCGGGTACCTTCCCCGGCTACCGCGTCTGCCTGGAGGCCGTGGGGCGCGGCTGCGAGGAGATCCCGCTCGACGGCGTCCGGGTGGACGCCGGAGCCGTCGCCGCCGCGATGGAGCGGGCGGGCATCGTCTACATCTGTCACCCGCACAACCCGACCGGCGCCGTTCTGGACCGCGACCGCATGGAGCTGCTGGTCGAGCGGGCCGCCGTCACCGGCACTCCCCTGGTGGTCGACGAGGCGTACCTGGAGTTCGCCCCGGCGGGCACTCCCCGGCTGCGCGACTACCTGGGCAGCGGTGCCCCGCTGCTGTCGCTGCGGACGTTCTCCAAGGCGTACGGGCTGGCCGCCCTGCGGATCGGTTACGCCGTGGGCAGCCCGGAGCTCGTCGCCCGGCTGCGCGAGGTCCAGGGCACGATGCCGTTCAGCGCGAACGCCGTCGCCCAGGCCGCCGCCGTGGCCGCGCTCGCGGACCGCGGCCATCTGGACGAGGTGCGCCGGCAGAACGCGCTGCAACGGGCCTGGTTCCGCGGCGAACTGGAGCGCAGGGGGCGGCGGTCGCTGCCCTCGGCGACGAACTTCGTGGCCATCTCGGTCTCCGACTCGGCCGAGGCCGAACGGCTGCTGGAGCGGGACCATGACATTCTCGTCCGCGACGCCGGACGTTTCGGATGTGCCGGATATCTGCGGGTCTCCCTCGGATCCGCCAAGGATCTGGTGCGGCTGATGGACGCCCTCGACCTGATCGACCCTGTCGGCTGACGGGCCGTACACCCCCATGGAGAACTCTGTGACGCACGCAGTCATCGTCAACGACCGGCAGCAGTACGCGCTGTGGCCGACCGGTACCGGTCTGCCCGACGGCTGGCTCGCCACCGGCTGGACCGGCGGCGAGCAGGCCTGTCTGGACCGGATCTCCGAGCTGTGGAAGGACGGCCGCCCCGCCGCGGTGCGCCGGGCCGTCGCCGAGGACGCCGCCCGTCCCGCCGTACAGCTGCTGGTGACCCCTCGGCTGTGGCTGCGCGAGGTACTGCCGGAGGAGGCCGGGCAGATCACGGAGGGCGGCACGGCCGGGCTCGAATGGCTGGGCTCCACGCCCAGCGCGGAGACCCGGATCGCGGCGAAGATGCTCACCCGCGCCGCCGGCGCCGGGGCGCATGTGCCCGGCTGGGGCATGTACCTGCTGCTCCGGGCGGAGGATGTCGTGGTGGTCGGCGCGATGGGCTTCCACGGTCCGCCCGCCGACGGCTCGGCGGAGATCGGCTTCGACCTCTCCGAGCAGGCCAGGGGCCAGGGTTACGCCACAGAGGCACTGGGCGAGCTCGCCGCCTGGACGCTGCGGCAGAGCGGGATCGGCACGGTCGTCGCCACGACCACGCAGGACAACGTCACGTCGCAGCGCGTCATGGAACGCGCGGGCTTCGAGCTTCAGCCCGAGCGCGACCAAGAAGGTCTGCTCGTCTACCGGCTCACCCGCTGACCGGTTGTCAGCCAGTCCGCCCGAGGAATTCCGAGGAGCATGGTGTCCCGTTCACTCCGTGCCGAGGCCGCCCTTGCGGACAGCCCCGCCGAGACTCTCCCGCAGCCCTACGCCTACCGCCGTCATGAGGCGGTGGAACCCGACTGGCGCCGCTTCCCCGGCTGGCGCGATGTCACCGAGCAGGAATGGCGCGACCCCCAGTGGCAGCGCTCGCACTGCGTCAAGGGGGTAAGCCAGCTGCGTACGGTGGCGGGCCCCGGTCTCGACGACGCGTTCTACGACGACGTCGAGGCGGACCAGCGCGACCACGCGACGATGTCGATCCTGCTGCCGCCGCACGTACTGAACACGATCGCCCCGCACACCGAGGTGGAGACCGCCGCCTGGTACGAGGACCCGGTACGCCGCTACATGCTGCCGGTCGCCTCCGACCGGCACCCGCTGTGGCCGAGCCACCCGCTCGCCTCCCGCGACTCACTGCACGAGGCGGAGATGTGGGCGGTGGAGGGGCTGACCCACCGGTATCCGACCAAGGTGCTCGCCGAACTGGTGAGCACGTGCCCGCAGTACTGCGGGCACTGCACCCGGATGGATCTCGTCGGCACCTCCACGCCGCAGATCACCAAGTACCGCTTCGTGATGCGCCCCGCCGACCGGCTGGACCGCATGATCGACTACCTGCGGGCCACCCCGACGGTGCGGGACGTCGTCGTCTCGGGCGGCGACGTGGCCAACGTGCCCTGGCCCAGGCTCGCGTCGTTCGTCGGCAGGCTCCTGGAGATCGATTCG
The DNA here is from genome assembly GCF_055584045.1 of Streptomyces sp. NPDC104307. Classification (NCBI taxonomy): domain Bacteria; kingdom Bacillati; phylum Actinomycetota; class Actinomycetes; order Kitasatosporales; family Streptomycetaceae; genus Streptomyces; species Streptomyces sp. NPDC104307. The sequence continues at coordinate 72,492 of NZ_JBVJMU010000023.1, read as the reverse complement.
ATCCGGGACATCCGGCTGGCCAGCAAGGGCCTGATCGGGCTGCCGCAGCACTGGCTCGCCCCGCAGGTCCTCGACGGTGTCGCGAAACTGTCCGCCGACGCCCGCGCGCGGGGGGTGTCGCTGGCCCTGCACACCCACGCCAACGCCGCCCAGCAGGTCACCCCGCTGGTCGCGGAGGCGTCCCGGTCCCTGCTCGACGCGGGCCTGCGCGACATACGCAACCAGGGCGTACTGCTCGACGGGGTCAACGGCACGACGGAGGGGCTGCTCGACCTGTGCTTCGCCCTGCTCGACTCCGCCGGGGTCATGCCCTACTACTTCTACCTCTGCGACATGATCCCCGGCGCCGAGCACTGGCGGCTGCCGCTGGCCCGCGCCCAGGAACTCCAGCACTCGCTGATGGGTTACCTGCCCGGGTTCGCGACGCCTCGGCTGGTCTGCGACGTGCCGTACGTCGGCAAGCGCTGGGTGGACCAGGTGGACGGCTACGACCGGGAGCGCGGCATATCGTCCTGGACGAAGAACTACCGCACGACCGTCGACCACGACGACCCGGCGGCGCTCGACCGGGTGCACCACTACTACGACCCGGTGCACACGCTGCCCCAGCAGGGCCGGGAGTGGTGGACGAGCGCACAGGCACTGATCGGCGGGGCGTCATGACGGCCGCGGCCGTGGACACCGCGTCCGCGCTGGGGCTGCACCGGGTGCGCGAGCCCAAGGGTGTGCTGCCGCAGGCCGCCCGCCGGCTCGACACCGATCCGCGGCTCGCTCCGGACGAGGTCCGTATCGACGTCAGCTGTCTGAATCTGGACGCCGCTTCCTTCCGGCAGCTGCGCGAGGAGCACGGCGGGGACGGCGACGCCGTGCGGGCGGCGGTGTGCGCGCTCGTGCGCGACCGGGGCAAGATGCACAACCCGGTGACCGGCTCCGGCGGCATGCTGATCGGTACCGTCGCCGAGGTCGGGCCCGCCTCACCGCTGGGTCTGCGCCCCGGCGACCGGGTGGCGACCCTGGTGTCGCTGACCCTGACCCCGCTGGAGATCACGGACGGCCTGCGCGACTGGGACGGGCTGAGCGAACGGGTCCCGGCGCGCGGTCACGCCATCCTGTTCGGCCGCTCCGTCGCAGCCCCGCTGCCGGACGACCTCCCCGACGAACTGGCCCTGTCGGTGCTGGACGTGTGCGGCGCCCCGGCGCTGACCGAGCGCCTCGTCGCCTCGTACGCGCACCGTGGGACCGCTCCCTCGGTGCTGGTGCTCGGCGCCGGCGGCAAGTCAGGTTCCCTGTCGCTCGCCGCCGCCCGCCGCGCCGGGGCCGGCCGGATCACCGGCGTGGTGCCCGGCTCCGCCGAGGAGGCGGCCCTGACCGCCGCCGGCCTCGCCGACGCGGTGATACGGGCGGACGCCCGGGACGCCGTCGCCCTGCACGCGCTGATCGAGAGCCGCGGCGGCCCCGCCGACGTGACGATCGTCTGCACCGACGTGGCGGGGTGCGAGCACGCCGCGATCCTGGCCACCCGGGACGGCGGCACCGTGGCGTTCTTCTCGATGGCGACGTCCTTCAGCACCGCCGCGCTCGGCGCCGAGGGGCTGGCCCGCGATGTCACTCTGCTGATCGGCAACGGATACCAGCCCGGTCACAGCGCCCTGGCCCTCGGGCTCGTACGCGAGGAGCCGGGCGTGCGCGCCCTGTTCGACCGGGTGCTGGTCCCCGCGGGCGACGGAGCCGAACGGTGAGCGCCCCCGTACGGACCGCCGAAGGCAAACTGAGCCTCGATCCGGGCACCGTCGCCCGCGCCCGCGCGCTGGCCGCCCGGGTCGGCCGCCCCGTCGTCGAGCTCGCCCGCTCCCACACCACCGTCTCCGTCGAGCGCGCCACCCTGCGCCTGGCCGGACTCAACGGCGCCGACTCCGAGGGCATCCCCTGGGTCAACCGGCTCGTCGACACCGTGGCCGACTCCGTCGGTCTGGAACACGGCGTCTGCCTGCCGGTCTGGGACGCGCTGCGCACCGGGCCGTACCACGACCTGACCGGCCTGGCGGCCCACGCCACCGCCCGTACCGTGCGGTTCCGCGTTCCCGAGGGCGAGGACGCCGAGCTGGCCGCCCAGGCGGCACACGACGCGGTCGCCCGGGGCCTGGCCGCCATCGACGCCCAACGCGCCGAGCGGGAGCGGCTGGTCGGCGAACTGAGTGACCCGCCCTCTCCCTGGCTCTATCTGATCGTGGCGACCGGCGACATCTACGAGGACATCCGGCAGGCCCAGGCGGCGGCCCGTGGCGGCGCCGATGTGATCGCGGTGATCCGCTCGACGGGTCAGTCGCTCCTGGACTACGTGCCGCAGGGCGCGACCCGCGAGGGCTACGCCGGTACGTACGCCACCCAGGAGAACTTCCGGCTGATGCGGGCCGCGCTCGACGAGGTGTCGGCCGAGCTCGGCCGCTACATCCGGCTCACGAACTACGCCTCCGGCCTGTGCATGCCGGAGATCGCCGCGCTGGCCGGTCTCGAACGCCTCGACATGATGCTGAACGACTCGATGTACGGAATCCTGTTCCGCGACATCAATCCGGTGCGCACCTTCGTCGACCAGCGCTTCTCCCGGCAGCTGCACGCCCGTGCCGGGATCGTCATCAACACCGGCGAGGACAACTACCTCACGACCGCGGACGCCGTGGACGCCGCCCACACGGTGACGGCGAGCCAGCTCCTCAACGAGTACTTCGCCAAGGAGGCGGGGCTGCCGGACGGGCAGCTCGGTCTCGGTCACGCCTTCGAGATCGACCCGGACCGCCCGGACTCGTTCCGCCTGGAGCTGGCGCACGCGATGCTGGCCCGGGAGCTGTTCCCCGACGCACCGCTGAAGTGGATGCCGCCGACCAGGCACATGACCGGTGACGTCTTCCGCGGCTATCTCCTCAACGGCTTCTTCAACCTCGCGGGCGCGCTGACCGGGCAGAACATCCTGCTGGTCGGGATGATGACCGAGGCCGTCGTCACACCGTTCCTGTCCGACCGCGACCTGGCGTTGCGCAACGTCCGCTACGTCCTGGGCTCCGCGGGTGCGCTGGCGGAGGACTTCCGGCCCGCGCCGGGCGGGTTCATCGCGGGGCGGGCCCACCAGGTGCTCGACGAGGCCGTGGAGCTGCTGGAGAACATCTGCGACCGGGGGCTGCTGCACGCCATCGGTCAGGGCACGTTCGGCGGGATGCGGCGCCCCTCGGACGGCGGCCGGGGCTCCGACGGCGTCGTGAGGCGCGCACCCGGCTACCGCAATCCGGCCGCCGATCTCCTGGAAGGAAACAAGGGCGGATGAGCATCGAATCCAGCAACACCGCTCCCCCGTACGGCGACACGCGGCCCGGCGGCGAGGTCCGCCCGTACGGCGACACCACCGACGACGGCATGGTGCAGCTGTCCTACACCCTGCCGCTGCCGCACGGCCCGCTCGCCGAGGGGGCCGCGCTGCAACTGGCCCGGCGTATGGGCATGGAGCGCCCGATGGTCGTGCACAGCAAGGCGGTCGGCGGCACCGATTTCAGCTTCTTCGTCGTGTACGGGGCCGTGACGCACGCCGTGGACCTCGACCAGATCGTGATCACCGAGCGCGGCTACCCCCTGCTGGCGGCCAAGGACGCCGACGCGGCGGTACGGGACAGGCTCGGCCGCAGACTCGTGGTCCTCGGCGCCTGCATCGGCACGGACGCGCACACCGTGGGGATCGACGCGATCCTCAACATCAAGGGCTTCGCCGGCGAGAAGGGCCTGGAGTACTACAAGCAGATGCGGGTCCTGAACCTGGGCGCGCAGGTACCGGTCGGTGATCTGGTGCGCCGGGCCCGCTCCGAGCGTGCCGACGCCGTCCTGGTCTCGCAGGCCGTCACCCAGCGGGACGCCCACCTCACCAACGTCCGGGAACTCAGCGCAGAACTGCGCGCCGAGTTCGCCGAGCACGAACGGCCGCTGCTGGTGGTCGGCGGTCCCCGCTTCGATCCGGACGCGGCGGCGACGCTGGGCGCGGACCGGGTCTTCGGCCGCGGCACCACGCCGGGTGATGTCGCCAGCTACCTGGTGCACGCCCTGGCACCGGCCGCCGCCGTCTCCGCCGCTGTTCTGCAGGACGTCCGATGACCATCGCCGCCCCGGACCGCATCGACACCCGTTTCGCCTCGGTGGCCGCCCGCAACGCCGCCCGTACCGCCGTGTCCGACGCCGGGGGCGAGGTGAGTTACCTGGAACTGGACTGGCTGGCCGACGCCGTCGCGCAACGGCTGGCGGGCCGTACCGGGCCCGGCCGGCTGGTCGCGCTGCGTGCCGCCCGGACCCGTTACGCCCCCGGCGCCGTCCTCGGCATTCTGCGTTCCGGCGCCGCGTACGTGCCCGTCGACCCCGGCTACCCGGCCGCCCGCCAGGAGTACCTCTTGGAGGATTCGGGGTGCGAACTGGTCGTTTCCGACAGCGGGCTGCTGGACGGGGAGGTCCCGGTCGCGAAGGCGGGCCCGTTCGTCCTGGCGACCCGGACCGTGTCCGGGACCGGCGGAGCACCGGCCGGCCGGCGGGTTCCGGACGACACCGCGTACGTCATCCACACGTCCGGTTCCACCGGTGCCCCCAAGGGCTGCGTCGTCGGACACGGTCAGGTGCTGGCCCTGCTGGATGCGGCCGTGCCACTGCTGGGCACGGGCCCGGACGACGTGTGGACGCTGTTCCACTCGCTCAGCTTCGACTTCAGTGTGTGGGAGCTGTGGGGACCGCTGCTGCACGGCGGCCACACGGTCGTCGTCGACCGTGAGACCGCCACGGAACCCCTGGAGTTCGCACGTCTGCTCGCGAGCCGGTGCGTCACCGTCCTCAACCAGGTGCCCTCCGCCTTCCACAACCTGACCGCGGAGGCCATCGCGGAGAAGGTCCAGCTGCCCGCGCTGCGCCGGGTCGTCTTCGGCGGCGAGTCGCTGGTCCCCGCCGATGTGAGGCGCTGGTGGGCGGCCGGGATCGCCCCGGACGCCGAGCTGATCAACATGTACGGGATCACCGAGACCACGGTCCATGTCACGTACTGCCCGCTCACCCCCGCCGTTCTGGAGGGCGCGGCGCCCGGTCGTACACCGCTCGGGCGTCCGCTGCCGCACCTGTCGGTCTCGCTGCGCGACGCCGAGGGCCGGCCCGTTCCGGCCGGGGAGCACGGCGAGATGTGGGTCGGCGGGAGCGGCGTCGGCAACGGCTACATGGGGCGCCCGGAACTGACGGAGCAGCGCTTCGTCGACCCGGGCGACGGCTCCGGCCGGCACTACCGCAGCGGTGACTGGGCCGTGGCCGACGGAAACGGACTGCTGTACTACGCGGGCCGTCAGGACGGCCAGGTCAAACTGCGGGGCTTCCGCATCGAGCTGGGCGAGATCGAGTCGGCGCTGCGCGCGGTGCCGGGTGTCTCGGGCGCGGCCTGTCTGGTGACGGAGAGCCCTCATGGGGACCAGTCCCTCACCGCGTACATCGTGGCGGAACGGGAGGCCGTCCCGGCGAGCGCCGTCCGCGGGGCGCTCGCGGCGCGGCTGCCGGCCCACATGCTGCCGCAGCGGATCCGCTATCTGGACCGGCTGCCGGTGACGCACAACGGCAAGCTGGACCGGGCCGCGCTGGCCGCGTAGCGCGGGCCCGCGCTCCCTTTCACCGCGTACGCCTCCACGGCGAGGTCCGCACCGCACCACAGCCCGTCCGACGGTCTCTCACGCGCTCGCGTGAGAGACCGTCGCCGCATGCCCGGCGGAACACATTTCGGCTGAATGCAGAGCTCATTCCTGGAAATATTCGAGTGGTTCTCGACCGAGACTCCAGGGAAACTCCGACCGGATTGCAGAAGAGGGATTCCCGAGTGCAATAAATAAGGTCGCCGCGATCCCCAGGGGGAATCGCGGCGACCTTCGGAAAATCCCGCCCGGAGTCAGCCGGCCTTGCGCCGGAAATTCCGGTGCTGGCGGTTGAGACCACTGGCGCCATTGATCTTCAGCCGCGCCTCGTGGTGCGCCTGCTGGGACCTGGCGTTGCGGGACTTGCGCTCCAGAGCCTCCTGGAACTTGCGCTTGGCGTCGGTCTCGGCGGCATTGGTCTCGACCGCACTGGTTTCAACGGCATCGATTTCAGCTGCGTTGTTCTCGGCCGCTTCGGTTTCCGGCGTATCAGTCATGCATTACCTCCTGAGCATGTTCCAGAGCGGTTTTAGTGTGCCATCCGAACGGCCGACCCGCGAGCCCCCTGCTCTCTCGATGGAATATTTTTCGCCACTCGCCGGTATTCCCTCCCCGACCTGATGAAGTCATCCGGAGCCCTGCCGATTCGAAGGGCATTCCGGCCTAGGCTCACGGTTCCGTCAGCGGTGCCATCGGAAGGGAACGACCATGGGCGAGACCAAGGACCGGATCGCGGAGCTCGTCCGTGAGTACCACCAGGAGCAGGCTCCCGGTCCCTTCGAGCCCGGTATCTCCCCGGTACAGGTCTCCGGCGCCGTGCTCAGCGCGGAGGACCGGCTGGCGCTGGTCTCCGCGGCGCTCGACATGCGGATCGCCGCCGGCGTCAGCTCCCGGCGCTTCGAGCGGGACTTCGCCCGCTTCATCGGCACCCGCAAGGCCCACCTGACGAACTCCGGCTCCTCCGCGAACCTGCTGGCGCTGAGCTCACTGACCTCCCCGCAGCTGGAGGAGCAGCGTCTGAAGCCGGGCGACGAGGTCATCACCGTGGCGGCGGGCTTCCCGACCACGGTCAGCCCGATCCTGCACAACGGCCTGGTGCCGGTCTTCGTGGACGTCGAGCTGGGGACGTACAACACGACCCCCGAGCGGATCGCCGCGGCCATCGGGCCGAAGACCCGCGCGATCATGATCGCGCACTCCCTGGGCAACCCGTTCCAGGTCGAGGAGATCGCCCAACTGGCGGAGCAGCACGGCCTGTTCTTCGTCGAGGACAACTGCGACGCGGTCGACTCCACCTACCGGGGCAAGCGCACCGGCTCCTTCGGTGACCTGGCGACCACCAGCTTCTACCCGGCGCACCACATCGCGATGGGCGAGGGCGGCTGCGTACTGACGAGCAATCTGGTGCTGGCGCGGATCGTGGAGTCGTTCCGCGACTGGGGCCGGGACTGCTGGTGCGAGCCGGGCGAGGACAACCGCTGCATGAAGCGCTTCGACCAGCAGATGGGGAAGCTGCCGCAGGGCTACGACCACAAGTACATCTTCTCCCACGTGGGGTACAACCTGAAGGCGACCGACCTCCAGGCGTCCCTGGGCCTGAGCCAGCTGGGCCGCATCGAGGAGTTCAGCGCCGCCCGGCGTCGCAACTGGGCCCTGCTGCGCGCCGGTCTCGACGGGCTGCCGGGTCTGCTGCTCCCGGAGCCGACCCCGGACAGCGACCCGAGCTGGTTCGGCTTCCTGATCACGGTGGACCCGGACGCGGCCTACACCCGGGCCGCGCTGGTGGACTTCCTGGAGTCGCGGCGCATCCACACGCGCCGCTTCTTCGCGGGCAACCTGACCCGCCACCCCGCGTACGCCGAGCGGCCGCACCGGATCGCGGAGCCGCTGACCAACAGCGATCTGATCACGGACCAGACGTTCTGGATCGGCGTCTACCCGGGCATCACGGAGGAGATGATCGAGTACGTCCTCTCCTCGGTCCGCGACTTCACCACCCGCGCCCACTGACCCACCGGGTCACGCCGAAGGGCCGGCCCCCTCCCCGGGTACCGAGGGGAGGGGGCCGGCCTTTCGGACGTGTCAGGCGGTGTAGGCCTCCAGGTCGGCGGCGAGGGGGGCGTCGACATTCGCCTTCAGCCGGGTGCCGTTCTCCTCGTGCGACTCCTCCAGCACCTCCCCCGAGTCATGGACGCGGGCCACCAGCTGCCCCTCCGTGTAGGGGACGAGCACCTCCACCTCGATGTCGGGGTGCGGGAGTTCATCCACGATGCGGGACAGGAGGTCTTCGATGCCCTCGCCGGTGCGGGCCGACACCGCGATCGCCGTCGGCTCCGCGAGCTTGAGCCGCGCGAGCGTGTCGGCCGGTGCCGCGTCCGCCTTGTTGATGACGACGAGCTCCGGCACGCCCTCTCCACCGATCTCGCCGATGACCGTGCGCACGGCCTCGATCTGGGACTCCGGGTCGGGGTGCGAGCCGTCGACCACGTGCAGGATGAGGTCCGCCTCCGCGACCTCTTCCAGGGTGGAGCGGAACGCGTCGACGAGCTGGTGCGGCAGGTGCCGCACGAAGCCGACGGTGTCGGCCAGGGTGTAGGCCCGCCCGCCGGGCGTCTCGCTGCGGCGCACGGTCGGGTCGAGGGTGGCGAACAGCGCGTTCTGGACGTGGACATCGGCGCCGGTGAGGCGGTTGAGGAGCGAGGACTTGCCCGCGTTGGTGTAACCCGCGAGGGCGACCGACGGGACCTGGTTGCGGCGGCGTTCCTGCCGCTTGAGGTCGCGGGAGGTCTTCATCTCCTCGATGTCCCGGCGCATCTTGGCCATCTTGTCGCGCAGCCGGCGCCGGTCCGTCTCGATCTTCGTCTCGCCGGGTCCGCGGGTGGCCATGCCGCCGCCCGCGCCACCACCGCCGCCCATCTGCCGGGACAGCGAGGCGCCCCAGCCGCGCAGCCTCGGCAGCATGTACTGCATCTGCGCGAGTGCGACCTGCGCCTTGCCCTCGCGGGAGGAGGCGCGCTGGGCGAAGATGTCGAGGATCAGAGCGGTCCGGTCGACCACCTTGACCTTGACGAACTCCTCCAGCCGGACGAGCTGGGCGGGGCTCAGCTCGCCGTCGCAGACCACGGTGTCCGCACCGGTGGCTTCGACGAGATCGCGCAGCTCCCCGGCCTTGCCCGAGCCGATGTACGTGGCCGGGTCCGGCTTGTCGCGGCGCTGGATGACACCGTCGAGGACCAGGGCGCCCGCGGTCTCGGCGAGGGCGGCGAGCTCGGCGAGGGAGCTCTCGGCCTCCGCGACCGTGCCGGAGGTCCACACGCCGACGAGCACCACGCGCTCCAGGCGGACCTTGCGCTGCTCGACCTCGACGACGTCCCGGAGTTCGGTGGACAGGGCCGCGACATGGCGCATGCCGGTGTCCTGGGTGGTGTCGATGGCGTCGGCGGCGGCGATGCGGCCGCCGGCGGCGGAGTTGGACTCGTGATCTGTCGCGGTCATGCGTTTCCTCTCACTGGGGTGGGGGTCAGGGGGCGAGGAAGGCCGGTGATGCGGATGTCCGGCGAGGGGCGGTCCCAGCCACTCGTGGCAAGGGGTGCGCGCGCGTGGTGCGCGTGTCTCCACGCTCACGGAACGGGCCGCGGGAGACGAGGTCGGCCCGTCACACTCTACGGAGTTCGGGGTTTTTTCTCCGTGCCACAGGGGCTCCGGCGCTCAAGGATCGCTTGAGCCCGGCGAGGCCGGGGCGCTGGAGGGACGGCGGCGGGGCCCGTGGGCCGGAACGTGGTGGCGAGGCCACCACCCGCCGCCGGTACGGGGCGTACGCCCCGGCGCGAGGGGGCTCGGGGCGGGGCGGGCCGGAAAGTGTGTTTCCGACCGACCTGGGCCGCGGCCGGGCCGCCGGGGACGGTTAAGGGGTCCCAGCGATCGCAGCCCCGGGCCCGGCGGATTCCGGGCGCCGAGACCTTGAGGAGCGTCATGAGTGCCACTCTCCAAACGGTGGAAGCCCCGAGCCTGCCGCCCGGTCCGGCGACGGGCGCGCCACGGGCCCTGGTCGCATCGGTACTGTCCTCGCTGCGCCGCCGCGACCAGCGGCACAAGGGCGAGCTGTATGTGAACGGGCTCCTGCACGCCCCGGGCCGCAAGACCATGCGCAATCTGGCCGCGAGCACCGACGAACGCTCGGCGGAGCAGAGCCTGCACCACTTCATCAGCTGCTCGACCTGGGACTGGTCCCCGCTGCGGGCGGAGCTGGCGGCCCGGATGGACCAACTGCTCGCGCCCAAGGCATGGGTGGTGCGCCCGCTGGTCATTCCGAAGACGGGCCGGCACTCGGTGGGCGTGGGGCGCCGGTTCGTCCCGCAGCTCGGGCAGGTGGTCAACAGCCAGCACGGGTACGGGCTCTGGCTGGCCTCCGGGGCCGCCTCGGCCCCGGTGAACTGGCGGCTGTCGCTGTCCGGCGACTGGCTGGAGGACACCGAGATGCGCCAACGGGCCGCGATACCCGACTCGGTGGACGCCGGTTCCGCGGAGGGACTCGTCCTGGACATGGCGCTGGAGACGGCCGGCTGGGGGGTCACCCGGCTGCCCGTGGTGACGGACGCCCGCGAGGAGGCAGTGCCGTCGATGGTGCGGGCCTTCTCCCGGGCCGGGCTGCCCTTCCTGCTGCGGATCGGCGGCAGTACGGGCCTGCTGGCCCCCGCCCTGTCCGGCGGGGGGAGCCGTTCCGTGTCGGCCTCCGCAGGGCACCTCGCGGAGCTGGCGCGCTCCCAGCGCCGGCCGGTGGAATGGTTCGAGCCGGCGGGTAACGGGCTGCCGAAGACCTCGCTGGTGTCCCTGCTGCCGGTACGGCTGCCGGGGCCGCGTCAGGCGTTCGGCGGGGTGCCGTCGGCGGAGGCGCCGCTGACGCTGGTGGGGGTGTGGTCGCCGAACAGCCGTGCGGCATCGGAGTTGTGGCTGACGAACCTGGCCGGTGCGAGCCGCAGCACGCTGCTGGGTCTTGGCAGGCTGATCGGACGGGCCGACGCCGATTTCACGGGCACGAGCCTGCCGGTGGGGGCGCTGGACTTCGAGGGGCGCTCGTACCACGGCTGGCACCGGCACGTGACGCTGGTGTCGCTGGCGCACGCGGTGCGGCTGCTGGGCCCGGAGGCGCAGCAGGCGCGCCGCAGCCGCGGTGCGCTCACGCCGGTTCCCATGACCGGGGGCCGTCGGGTGCGGGACTCTGGAAGATTCGCGCCCGCTGCAGGCGCAGGGCGAGCTGAAGTTCCAGCGAACGTTCCGGTTGCTGCCAGTCCGGGCCGAGCAGCTGGGTGATGCGCTCCAGGCGGCGGGAGACCGTGTTGGGGTGTACGTAGAGGATCTCGCCGGCCCGGGTGGGGCTGCCGGCGGCGGTGAACCAGCCGTCGAGGGTCTCGACGAGGTTGCCGAACCGCTCGGCGTCGTGGTCGAGGAGCGGGCCGAGGGTGCGTTCCACGAACCCGGGGGCGTCGTGCTCCTCGCCGAGCAGCATGCCGATGAACCCGAGGTCGCGGGCGGCGGCCGAGCGCCCGGCGCCGCCGAGCGCGGTGAGGGCGTCCAGGCAGCGGGCGGCCTCCTGGTGGGCACGGCGGACCGCGTCCGGGCCCCGGGCGACCCGGGCCGCCCCGGCCGTGACGGGGGCGCCGGTGGCTTCGGCCAGTTCCGCGCGGACCTGGGCGGCGCAGGCGGCCGGGTCGTCCCCGGGCAGCAGCAGGGCCAGCCGGTCGCCCTGGACGGTCTTCATGCCCCGGTGGCGGCGGGCGTGCCCTGCGGCCCAGCTCTCGACGAGTTCGGCGGCCGCGTTGCGGGGGCGGGCGACGACCATGACGTGGGGGCGTTCCAGACGGGCCGCCAGCCGGCGGGCGCGCCGCTCCAGGCCCTCGGCGGGCCCGTCCCAGGTGACGAGGTCCTCCAGGAGGTCGTCGTCGGCCCGTCCCCCGACGTCCGTGGAGCGCTGCATGACGAGCAGCAGGGACACGGTGCGCGCGTAGGAGAGGACCTGTTCGCCGGGCCAGGCGTCGGTGCCGGTGGCCGGCTCCGCAGGGTGGAAGAGGAGCGAGCCGACGTCCTCCGAACGGACGGAGAGCGGCACGAGCAGGGTGCCGCCGGTCAGGGGGCAGGCGATGCCGGTGGCCGCGGCGTTGAGCCGTACCCGCTCCAGTTCGGCACTGTCGGGGCGGGGGGTGTGGCCGTGCCCGGCGAGGCGTTCGCCGCCCTGGCCCCAGACGGAGAGGCCGCCGCCGAGCTCGGCTGCGGCGCGGGCCAGGAGTTCGTCCATGCTGATGCCCTCAAGGACGAGCCGGACCAGGTCGTCCTGGATGTTCTTGGCCTGCAGGGCGTCGCTGAGTCCGGCGCGGGCCCTGGTCCCGGCGTCCTCCAGGATGGTGTTGGCGGCCTGCACGGTCTCCAGCAGGCGGGCGGTCTCGATGGCGACGGCGGACAGGTCGGCGAGGGAGCACATGAGCGACACGTCGTCGGGGGTGAAGTGCCGTGTCCTGCGCTCGGCGACGTAGAGGAAGCCCAGGCAGCGGTCGCCGGCGCGCAGCGGGACGCCGAGCACGGCGTGGAGGGACTCGGCCTGCAGGAGGTCTTCGAGGGCGTCCGTGTGACCGGCCCGGTCGTCGGCCAGGTGGTCCGCGGTCCAGAAGGGGCCGGGCAGTTCACCCAGGGTGCCGTCGGCGAGCGCGGCCGCAGGTATGCGGTGGCCGGCGGTACGGACGCTGACGGCACCGTCGGCGGTGCCGACGATCAGGTCCCCGGTGGTCTCGTCGGCCAGGGCGGTGCAGGCGAGGTCCGTGTTGAGCAGCAGCCGGGCGCGGCGGGTGATCAGACGGAGGGTGGCGTCGAGCCGGGAGGGTGCGGTGAGATCGAGGGCGGTGCCGACGAGCGCGGCGAGTTCGGCCTCGCGCTGGCGGCGCCGGTCGAAGAGGGCGTTGACCTCCAGGGCGAGGCCCTTGGCGCGGGTCAGCTGGTCGATCCGCCGGGGCGCGGCGCCGGAGCGGCGGGCCCGTGCGACGAGCTGCTCGTACGCGTGGGCCGGTGCCTCCTCCGCGAGCAGTTCGAGTATGTGCAGGACCTCGGTCCCGGTCTGCGAGTCCTCCTCTGTCATCCCACGCCCCCCAGCGGATGAATCGGCCTGATCCTGACGACCCGGGGAACGTAACCGGCCTGCCGACGGAGCGTCAACCGGCTTCCGGCGGCCCGGCCGACGGCGGGCCCGGTGACCGGGCCACCGCGGGAGGGCCGTGCCGGGGCGCCGGGGTGTGCTCCGGACACCTTGAGCAGCGGCGCGCCCCCTCCTACGCTGGCAGGTTCGCCGCGGAGCGGGGGTCGTGGGAGGGGTGGGCGGGCCCGCCGGGCGGGATGTTCCGGGACCGGGCGGGGCGTTACTCCGCCGGATCGCGAGCCGTTCTGCCTCGTGGCGCGAACGGATCACGAGCGGTGCCGGGCGGGGCCGGGACGGCCACGGCGGTCAGGACGATTCCGTCCGCCACCGTCCACCGGCCGGTCAGCCCGGTCAGGGCCCGGCCGTCGAGCACCGGTCCGGGGATCCGCATCCGGGCGGTGAACGTCCGTGCCGACGGGTCGAGTTCGAGCTCCGCGGAGTCGAAGTCCAGGGTCCGGTGGGTGAGCGGGGACCACGCCTTGAACAGGGACTCCTTGGCGCTGAACAGCAACCGGCCCCAGTGGGTGCCGGGGTGGCGGCGGGCGAGTTCGCGCAGCTGCTCGCGTTCGACGGCCGAGGCGACCGCCCGGGTCACGCCCGGTTCCAGCGCCAGGTGCGGTTCCGCGTCGATGCCCAGCGCCCGCCAGCGCTCTGTGGGCGCCACGGCGGCGCCCCGGTATCCCTCGCAGTGGGTGAGGGAGCCGGTCGTGCCGTCGGGCCACAGGGGTTCGCCGCGGCGGCCGGTGAGCACCGGTCCGGCGGCCCGCCCGAGGGCGGCCAGCGCCCGGTGGGCGCACACGCGGGCCGTGGCGAACTCGCGGCGCCGCTCCACGACGGCGTCGCGGATCAGGGCCCGCTCCCCCGCGAAGAGCAGTTCCGGCGGGAACTCCCCGTAGGTGTCGGCCGAGACCGTCCCGGGCGGGAGGATCTCCTCGATCACGCGGTCGTCAGGTCCGGCCGCCGATGAAGAGGCCCCGCCCGGACGGGCCGCCCTCCTGGAACTCGACGGTGAGGCCGGCCCGGACGAAGGCCCGCTCGTAGGCCTCGCGCGTGAAGAGGGTGATGAGGTGGGTCTCGGAGAGGTGTGCGATGTCCCGGCCGGGCTCGGCGATCAGGTAGTGCACGTCGATGCGGGTGGCGTCGCCCTCCAGCCGGGAGTGCGAGACGCGGGAGACGGTCTTGCCCTCGGCCTCGGTGATGGACGCGCCGACGAAGCCCGGGGTGAACGTGGCGGGGGTCCACCAGGGTTCGACCAGGACGACGCCGCCCGGTTCGAGGTGGGCCGCGAAGCGGGCCAGGGCCGCGTCGAGTTCGGCCTGGTCGCGCATGTGGCCGATGGAGCTGAACATGCAGGTGACGGCGGAGAAGGTGGTGCCGGTCGCGAAGTCGCGCATGTCGCCGAGGTGGACGGGAACGCCCGGGTTGCGGCGTACGGCGATGTCCCGCATGTCCGCGGAGATCTCGACGCCCTCGACGGTGTCGAAAGCCCGGGTGAGGTGTTCCAGGTGGAGGCCGGTGCCGCAGGCCACGTCGAGGAGGCTGTGGGCGCCGGGCGCGCGGGAGGTGATCAGGGCGGCCAGGTCGGCCGCCTCACTCGCGTAGTCCTTGCCCTTGCCCTGGTGGACCAGGTCGTAGAGGCGGGCTATGCCGTCCGCGTAGCCGCTGTCCGCGGGGGCTTCGGTGGTGGTCACGTCGTCTCTCCTTGGCTAGGGTGTGCGGTGTGCGGTTGGCCCCGTCGGGCCGCGAGGCGTTCGAGGGCCGGGACGAGTTCGGCCGGCGCGGGGTCGGCGAGGGCCTCGTCGCGCAGCCGGTGCGCGGCCGCGGTGATCGAGGGGTCGGTGAGGGCCCGTACGACCGCTTCGCGCAGGGACGCGGCGTCGAGCTTCTCGGGCGGCAGGTCGATGCCGGCCCCCTGCCGCTCGTGCAGTCGGGCCTTGAGCGGGGCGTCCCACAGGGAGGCCACGATGATCTGGGGCACGCCGTGCAGGGTGGCGGTGTAGCCGGTGCCGGCGCCGCCGTGGTGGACGATCGCGGCGCAGGTCGGCAGCAGGGCGTCCATCGGGACGAAGTCGACGACGCGGATGTTGGCGGGGAGTGCCTCGCGGTCCTTGAGCTGGGTCGCGTCGAAGGTCGCGACGATCTCGGCGTCGATGTCGCCGAGGGCGTGCAGCAGCTCCTCGAAGGGCACCGCGTCGCGGCCGAAGGTCTCGCGGGCGGAGACGCCGAGGGTGACGCAGACACGCGGCCGGGCGGGCGTGGCGTGCAGCCAGTCCGGTACGACGGCGGGCCCGTTGTAGGGGACGTAGCGCATCGGCAGGAGTTCGCCGGGCACGGGTATGCGCAGGCTGGCGGGGGCCGGGTCGACGGTGGCCTGCCCTCGGACGACCTCCTCGACGGCGGCGGCGTCGGGGGTGATACCAAAGCGTTCGAGGGTCCACGTCAGCCATTCGGCCATCGGGTCCTCGCGGCGCTCCTCGGGCTGCGCGGCGAGCAGTTCGAGGAACTGACGGCGCGCGTTGAGGACCACGTCGGGGCCCCACAGGAGGCGGGCATGGGCCGCGCCCGTGACGTGCGCGGCGACGGGGCCGGCGTACGTGAAGGGCTCCCAGAGCACCAGCTCCGGCCGCCAGGCGCGGGCGAACTCCACGATGGCGTCGATGGTCGTGTCACCGTTGAGCGGCGCGAACGACATGGCCGTCATCATGGTCTGCTGGCCGAGGGCGTGTTCCCAGCCGATCGGCTCGGTGACCGTATCGGCGAAGTCGAAGCCCGTCTGGTACGGAGTGGGGTCGCCGCCGATCTGCGTCATCAGCTCGACGATCGAGTCGAGGTCGCCGACGGGTACGGCGGTCAGTCCGGAGCCGTTGATCACCTCGGTGAGCGCCGGCTGGCTGGCCACCCGGACGTCGTGCCCGGCGGCGCGCAGCGCCCAGGCCAGCGGCACCAGGTTGTAGTAGTGCGTGTTGTGCGCGAAGCACGTGATCAGTACGCGCATGGCATCGTCCGCCCTTGTCCGGCTCTTCGCGGTCGTGGTCTTGGGTGGCGGGGGCCGCTGCTACGGCCGGGTCCCACCATCAGGCGGTCTTGGCGACGGGGAAGCGCGCGGGGGCGCGCAGGACCGGTGAGCGCAGCCGCACGATCTCCTCGCCGTCGGTGCGCAGGCCGGGCAGGGCCTCGGCGAGCGCACCGAGCGCCGCGCGGGCGATCACCGTGACCAGCCGGCCGGAGAGCGCGAAGTGCAGGTCGGCGGGGAGGCCGAAGGGTGCGGTGCCCGAGGGGGCCTTCGGATCGCGGTTGATGGCGGCGACGAGGAGGGTGACGCGGCTGCCGGCGGGCAGTTCGGTGCCCGCGAGGACGGTGCCGGTGCGGGCGGTGCGGGTCTCCAGCCGGACGGGCGGGGCCTCGCGCAGGGTGTCCTCGACGGCGTCGGCGGCCAGGGCGGGGTCTGCGGCCAGCCGCTGCCAGGCACCGGGCTCGGCGAGCAGCCCGCGCACGGCGTTGGCGACGAGCACGGCGGTGGTCTCGGCGGCGCCGACGGCGAGCGTCCGGGCGGCCCGGACGCGGTCGGCCCCGGCCTCGTGGAGTCCGTCGGCGAGCAGCGCGGAGAGGGCGGTCTCGGCCCGCTCCGCGGCGCGGACGACGGCGTGGGGCTGCGGGGAGAGCAGTCCGTCGAGGGCGTGCCGGCAGTCGGGCAGGATCCGGACGAACCGCGTGTGGGCGGTCTCCGGCAGTCCGAGCTGTTCGGCGATCACCTGGCCGACGAGGCGGCGTGCGAAGTCCTCGACGAGGTCGAAGCGGTCGCCCAGCCCGTCAAGGATCGCGCGGGCGAACTTCACCGTCCGCTTCTCCACGCACTCCTCCGCGGGGGCCCACAGCATGGGGCCGCCGAGGGCGGTGAGCGGGGCCAGTCGGGCGGCGGTCTCGCGGTCCACGGCGAGCGCGGCGCTGCGGTACGGGAGCCCGTCCGCGGCGGCGGCCTCCGGGCCGGGGCCGGGGCCGTCGAACGCGGGGCAGGCGACGACCTCCTCCGCGACGGCGCGGTCGGCCGTCACCCAGGTGTCGAGCGGCGCGCTGTGGAACAGCGGCCCCTCGGCACGGATGCGCTCCTCGTAGGGGCGGGGGTCCTCGGTGCCTGAGCGCAGGATCAGTCCGTAGGGGTCGTTCCGGGTGCCCGCGAACCACTGTGCGGCGCGGGCGAGTTGGTTTCCCCGGGCCCGGCGGGCGGCGGCCAGGGCAGTCTCGCGGCCAGGGGTGTCGGTCAGCAGCTCCGCTGTCATGTGCGACTCCTCGTCATCGGTCACCGCCGGGCAGCGCGTCGAGCCAGGCGTCGACGGTGCGGGCCATGGCCGGGGCGTGCTCGGTCATCATCGTGAAGTGGTTGCCGGGTACGTCGGTGACGGTGTGGGCGCCGTCCCAGACGGACCGCCAGTCCGTCAGCGGGTCGGTCCACGCGGCCATGGGTTCGCCGGCCCGCAGGTGCAGGACGGGGGCACGGGTGGGCCGGGGGGCCCAGTCCAGGAGCAGCCGGTGGAACGCGCCCATGGCCGTGAGCCGTGTGTCGTCGAGCGGTACGACCGCGCGGTCCGCGGCCCAGCGGAGCATGACGTTCCGCCAGGTGCCCATGGCCCCTGGGGCGCTGGGGGTGTAGATGTCGGCCAGCACCAGGGCGGCGGGGCCGGTGCCTCGGGCCTCCAGGTGCCGGGTGAGCGCGTGGGCGACGTTGGCCCCGGCGGAGTGACCGATCAGGACGTACGGCCGGCCGGCGGCGTACCGGGCGATGGCCTCGGCGTGGGCGGCGCACAGCGCTTCGAGGGTGCCGGGCAGCAGTTCGCCGGGCCGGAAGCCGGGTTGGGGCACCGCGGCCACGGTGCGGCGGCCGGCCAGGGCGGCGGCGAGGGCGGCGAACTCGGCCGGGCCGGAGACGGCCGTGGTGCCGGTGACCGCGAAGAGCAGCGGTCCCCGGTCCCCGGCGGGTCCGTCGGCCAGCCGGACGGGGGTGACGGGCTGCTGTCCGGGGTCGGTGAAGTCCGGGCGCAGGGCGGAGACGGCGCCGAGGGCCTCGACGGCCTCGGCGACCCGGCTGTCGGCGACCGCGGAGCGGTAGACCGCGACCAGGGTGGTGTCGCCGGCGCCGTGGCCCTCGGCCGGGGGGCCCGCCGCTCCGGCCGGGTCCTGCAGGAGGTCCAGCAGGTGGGCGGCGAGCGCGTCCGGGGTGTTGTGGTCGTAGAAGGCCTCGGGTGTCAGCTCTGTGGCTGCCGCGGTGGCGAGTCGGCGCCGGAACTCCGCGACGGCCAGGGAGTCGAACCCGGCCAGGGTGAAGGGCTCGTCGGCGGCGATCTCGTCGGGGCTCTCGTACCCGAGCACGGCGGCGGCCTCCGTGCGGACCAGGGTCCGGACGGCCGCGGCGCGCTCGGCGGGGCCGAGGGCGGCGAGTTCGGCGCGCGGGTCGCGCGGCCGGGGGCCGGCCGGGTTCCCGTCGCCTGCGGCCGGGGCGGAGGCAGGTACGACGAGGGCGGAGATGAGCGGGCTGGGCCGGTGGGAGGTGAACCCGAGGGCGAACCGCTCCCAGTCGGTGTCGGTGACGGTGATCTGGGCCTCGCCGGCGGCGACGGCGCGGAAGAGCTCGGTGAGGGCGTCCTGCGGGTCCATCGGGCGCACTCCCCTGCGGCGCAGGTACGCGGCGCCCTCTCCGTCGCCCATGCCGCCGCCGCCCCACAGGCCCCAGGCCACGGAGGTGGCGGGCAGGCCGTCTGCGCGGCGCCGTTCGGCGAGCGTGTCGAGCGCGGCGTTCGCGGCGGCGTAGGCGCACTGCCCGGCGCTGCCCCACACGCCCGCGCCGGAGGAGTAGAGGACGAACGCGTCGAGTCCGAGGCCCCTGGTGAGCTCGTCGAGGTGCAGGGCGCCGGCGACCTTCCCGGCGTAGACCTCGGAGACGAGTTCGGGGCCGGTCTCGGTCAGCGGGCTGACCTGGGGCACGCCCGCGGCGTGGAAGACGGCGGTGAGCGGGGTGTCGGAGGGGATCCGTCCGAGGAGCGTGGCGAGCGCGTCCCGGTCTGCGACGTCGCAGGCCGCGAAGGTGGCCTTGGCGCCGAGGGCGAGGAGGTCGGCCTCCAGCTCCGCCGCGCCGGGAGCCCCGGCCCCGCGCCGGGTGACGAGCAGCAGGTGCTCGGCGCCCTCACGGGCGAGCCGGCGGGCGAGGTGGCCGCCGAGGGCGCCGGTGCCGCCGGTGACCAGGACGGTGCCTCGGGGGCGGTACGGGGCGGGGACGCGCGGCGCGGGGGCCGCGTCGAGCCGGCGGCCTAGAGTGCCGGAGCCCCGGACGGCCACCTGATCCTCGGAACCGCCGAGGGTCCCGGCCAGCAGCCGCCAGGCCGCGTCCTCCTCGGATCCGGCTGCGGCTGCGTCCCCGGTTTTGGTCCCGGTCCCGGTCGCGGTCGCGGTTTCGATCCCGGTCGCGGTTTCGGTCCCGGCTTCTGTTTCCGGCAGGTCGACCAGTCCGCCCCACAGCGTGGGGAGTTCGAGCGCGGCGACGCGTCCGAGTGCCCAGAGCTGGGCCCCCGCCGACCGAGGCCGCTCGCCGGGGGCCGTCGCCACGGCTCCTCGGGTGGCGCACCAGAGGCGGGCGGTCGTGGACGTCTCCTCCATCGCCTGGACAAGGGAGAGAGTGGCCCGGACAGCGGCTGGGACGAGGCCGGTGCCGGGGTCCTCCCGATCCTCCGCGCCCAGCAGGGAGAGGACGCCCTCGACGGGTGCGGCCGTGTCGTTCCGAGCGTCGGCGAGCAGTGCGGCGAGGGTGGCCCGGTCGGCCCGCTCGGGGTCGACGGGGAGCCGCCGGACGTGGGCGCCGCGGGCGCGCAGGGCCCGCTCGGCGTGATCGGCGTGATCGGTGGCGGCCCCGGAGGACTCGACCAGCAGCCAGGTGCCGGTCAGAGGGGTGCCGGTGGGGGCGGGCAGCGGGCTCCAGGTGACGTGGTGGCGGCGGGGCCCGCCGGCCGGGACGCGTCCGCCGCCACGGGGCGTGGGGGCGATCCAGTACCGGCGGTGCTGCCAGGCGTACACGGGCAGCGGGACCGGCCGGGCCGGGGCGGTGGGGAAGATCCGGCCCCGGTCGAGAGCGGCGCCCCGGTTCGCGGCGGTGGCCACTGCCCGCAGCAGGGTGGCGGAATCGGGGCGGCCGCGGCGCAGTACGGGGACCACGGCGGCCGGTTCCGTACCGGGGTCGTCCACGGACAGCACCTCCTGGACCATGCCGCAGAGAACGCCGTCGGGGCCGAGTTCGACGAAGGTGGCCGCGCCCAGTTCGCGGGCGGTGCGCACGCCGTCTGCGAAGCGGACCGCCGCGCGGACGTGTCCGGCCCAGTAGGCGCCCGTGCGCAGGTCGTCGCCGGTGGCGCGGCGGCCGGTGACGTTGGAGACGACGGGGATCCTGGGTGCCCGGTAGGAAAGCCCGTCGGCCAGAGCCCGGAACTCTTCCAGCATGGGGTCCATGAGAGGGGAGTGGAAGGCATGGCTGACCGTCAGGCGCTTGGTCTTGCGGCCCCGTTCGTCGAGCAGGTCCGCCGCCTGTGAGACGGCCTCCCCGGTGCCGGAGAGAACCACGGACCGGGGGCCGTTGACGGCGGCGACGGCGAGGACGTCCTCGCGGCCGGCCAGGAGCTCGCGGACCTCGTCCTCACCGGCCCGTACGGACAGCATCGCGCCGCCGGCCGGGAGGTCCTGCATCAGCCGGCCGCGTGCGGCGACGAGGGCGCAGGCGTCGTCGAGGTCGAGGACGCCTGCCACGTGGGCGGCGGCGATCTCGCCCACGGAGTGGCCGAGGAGGACGTCGGGGCGCATGCCCCAGTGCTCCAGCAGCCGGAACAGGGACGTTTCGACGGCGAAGAGGGCGGCCTGGGCGTACTGGGTCCGGTGCAGCAGGGCTTCGTCGGGGGTGCCGGGGGCGGCGTCGAGCACGGCGGCGAGCGGGCGTTCCAGGTGCGGGTCGAGGCGTTCGGCGACGGCGTCCAGGGCATCAGCGAACACCGGGTGCGCGGCGCGCAGTTCGCGGGCCATGCCGGGGCGCTGGCTGCCCTGCCCGGTGAAGAGGAAGGCCGTCCTGGCCTCGCGGCGGCGCACTCCCGTGACGACGGCGGGCGAGGGGTCGCCCGCCGCGAGGGTTCCGAGGGCGCGGGTGAGTTCCTCGTACGAGCCGCCGAGGACGGCGGCCCGGTGCTCGAAGGCTGTGCGGGTGGTGGCCAGGGCGTGCCCGACGGCCTGTGCGGTGGCACCGGCAGCGGCCGGTCCGGCGAGGTGGGCGTGCAGCCGGCCGGCCTGGGCCTGGAGGGCTTCGGCGGAGCGGCCGGAGAGGAACCAGGCCGTCGGCTGCTCCTCCCCCGGCCCGTCCCCGGGGGAGGCTGCGGGAGCCGGGCCCGGGGCTTCGGCACCGACCGCGACCTCGGCACCGACCGCGTCCGCGATCTCGGCGTTCTCGGCCGCTTCCTCCACGATCAGGTGGGCGTTCGTACCGCCCACGCCGAAGGCGGAGATCCCGGCGCGGCGCGGGCGCGGGCCCGCCGGCCAGGCCACCGGATCGGTCAGCAGCCGTACCCGGCCCGAGGACCAGTCGGCGTGCGGGGTGGGGGTGTCCGCGTGCAGGGTCTTGGGCAGCAGCCCGTGGCGCATGGCCTGGATGGTCTTGATGACGCCGCCGACACCGGCGGCGGCCTGCGAGTGGCCGATGTTGGACTTGAGGGAGCCGAGCCACAGGGGCCGGTCCGCCTCGCGGCCCTGTCCGTAGACGTCGAGCAGGGCCTGGGCCTCGATGGGGTCGCCCAGCTGGGTTCCGGTGCCGTGCGCCTCGACGGCGTCGATCTCCTCGGGGCGCAGTCCGGCGTCGGCGAGGGCCTGGCGGATGACGCGCTGCTGGGAGGGGCCGTTGGGGGCGGTGAGGCCGTTGCTGGCGCCGTCCTGGTTGACGGCGGAGCCACGGATGACGGCGAGCACCGGGTGCCCGTTGCGCTCGGCGTCGGAGAGCCGTTCCAGTACGAGCACGCCGGCGCCCTCGGCCCAGCCGGTGCCGTCCGCGTCCGCGGAGAAGGCCTTGCAACGGCCGTCCGCGGCAAGGCCCTTCTGCCGGGAGAACTCGACGAACGCGGCGGCGTCGGGCATGACGGCCGCGCCGCCCGCCAGTGCCAGGCCGCACTCTCCGCGGCGCAGGGCGGCGACGGCCAGGTGCATGGCGACCAGCGAGGAGGAGCAGGCCGTCTCCACCGTCAGGGCCGGGCCCTCAAGACCGAGGGCATAGCTGATCCGGCCGGAGAGCACGGCGTCGGCGCTGCCGGTCAGGAGGTAGCCCTCGGAACCCGCGGGCACCCGGTCCAGGTCGGTGGCGTACTCGGCGTGGGCGGCGCCGATGTAGACGCCCGTACCGGTCCCGCGCAGGGTGCGCGGGTCGAGGCCGGTACGCTCCAGGGCCTCCCAGGACACCTCCAGGAGCAGCCGCTGCTGGGGGTCCATGACGACGGCCTCGCGCGGCGAGATCCCGAAGAACGCGGCGTCGAAGTCGCCGGCTCCGGCGAGGAATCCGCCCTGGTTGCAGTAGGTGGTTCCCTGCGACTCGGGGTCCGGGTCGTAGAGCCCGTCGAGGTCCCAGCCCCGGTCCTCCGGGAAGGGCGCGACGGCGTCCGTCCCGGAGGCGACCAGCTCCCAGAGGGCCTCGGCGGAGTCGACTCCGCCCGGATACCGGCAGGCCATGCCGACGACGGCGACGGGCTCGTGGGCGGCCGCGGTCAGCTCCCGGTTGCGCCGGCGCAGCCGCTCGGTCTCCTTGAGCGAGGTCCGGAGCGCCTCCATGAGCTTTTCGGAGGACATGGCCATCGGTGGTGCCCCTCTCTGAGTCGGGCGGAGCGGCGGTCTCGCGGCCGCCGGATGGGGCGCGGCCGCTGGATGGGGCGCGGCTCAGGCCGCGTCGCGCAGCGCCAGCTCGATCAGCGCGGCCTCGTCGAGTTCGTCGAGTTCGTCGAGGGCAGCGATCTCGTCGAGTTCGCCGATCGCTCGGGCGGCGCCGAACCGGTCCGCCCCATCGAACCCGCCGCCGCCTGAGAACCGCTCGGGCGCCGCCGTACCGGGCTCCGCGGAGGCCAGGGCGAGCAGGGTGTCCAGCAGCTCCGCCTCGCGCAGCACGCCCAGCGGGATCGTGGCCAGGGCGGCCCTGATCCGCTGCTCCTCCGGGGTACCGGTGCCCGCCGGGGCGGCCGGGGCGAGGAGTTCGGCCAGATGGGCGGCCATGGCGGCGGCCGTGGGGTGGTCGAAGACCAGGGTGGGGGGCAGCTTGCGGCCGCAGGCGCGGCTGAGCCGGCCCGCCAGCTCGCCCGCGGTGAGCGAGCTGAACCCGAGGTCCTTGAAAGCCTCTTCGGGGTCGACGTCCTCGGGTCCGGTGTGGCCGAGCACGGCCGCGACGCTGCCGCGGACCTCGTCGAGCACGATCTCGTACCGCTCGGCGGGGCCGGCGGCGGCGAGCCGGGCGGGCAGCCCGTCCGCCTCCGCTCCGTCGGGCTGCTCGCCCGACGCCCCGGCGGTCGCGTCGGCGCCGGACCCGCCCACGCCGGGCAGTCCGCCGATCAGCGGGCTGGGCCGGAAGGTCGTGAACCCCTTGGCGAAGAGCGGCCAGTCCATGTCGGCAAGCGCGACGCAGGTGTCCTCGCGGTCCAGGGCCCGCGCCAGGGCCTCGACGGCCCGTACGGGGTCCATGGCGCGCAGACCCCGGCTGCTGAGGAACTCCTCGCCGGCGCCCTCGCCCATGCCGCCGCCGCCCCACAGGCCCCAGGCCACGGAGGTGGCGGGCAGCCCCTCGGCGCGGCGCCGTTGGGCGAGCGCGTCGAGCGCGGCGTTCGCCGCGCCGTAGGCGCTCTGGCCGCCGCTGCCCCAGACCCCGGCTCCGGAGGCGTACAGGACGAACGCGTCGAGTTCCCGGGTTCGCGTCAGCTCGTGCAGGTGCAGGGCGCCGGCGACCTTGCCCGCGTACACCTCGGCGAGGGAGCCGGCATCGGTGTCGAGGAAGGCGGCCGAGTGCGGGACGCCTGCGGTGTGGAAGACGGCGGTGGGCGGGTGGGCGTCGAGGAGGGCGGCCAGCGCCTCACGGTCGGAGACGTCACAGGCGGCGAGGGTGACTTCGGCGCCCAGGGCACGCAGTTCCTCGGCCAGCCCGGCAGCCCCCGGAGCATCCGGACCACGACGCCCGGTCAGCACCAGATGCCCCGCCCCGGCCCCGGCGAGCCACCGGGCCACGTGAGCACCGAGAGCACCCGTGCCACCCGTCACCAGGACAGTGCCACGGGGGGTGTAGGTGCGGCGGGCGGGGACGCCGCCGGCCGGGACGAGCCGGCGGCCGTAGCTGCCGGAGGCGCGGACGGCGATCTGGTCCTCGTCGGCGGTTCCCGCCAGGGCGGCGGCCAGCCGCTGCCAGTCGCGCTCGTCGGGGGCCTCGGGCAGGTCCACCAGTCCGCCCCAGAGGAGGGGGTGTTCCAGTGCGATGCCACGGCCGAGTCCCCAGACCTGCGCGCCCTCGGAGCCGGGCCGTTCGGCGGGCGAGACGGCGACGGCGCCTCGGGTCGCTGCCCACAGCTTCGCGGTGAGGCCGGCGTCGGCCGCCGCCTGCGCGAGGAGGGTGGTGCCGAGCACGGCGAGAGCCAGCTCGGGGCGCTCGGGATGCGGTCGCCCGTCGGTCCCGAGGAGGGAGAGGATGCCGCCGAAGGACCGGGCGGAGCCCCCCTCGGTTCCCTCGCCGGTCTCGTACGCGGTGAGTCGGCCGGCCAAGGTCTCGCGGGTGGCGGTGAGGGTGTCCAGGGTCAGGCGTTCGGTGCGGGCGCCGTGCCGGACGAGGGTGGCCTCGGCCGCGTCGGCGAGGTCAGCGATGCCTTCGGGGAGGACGAGCAGCCAGCGCCCGGAGAGGTCGGGGGCGGTGGCGGACGTCGGCGCTGTGAGGCCCTTCCAGGTGGTGCGGTAGCGCCAGGAGTCCGTGCCGGTGGGGTCGGCGGCGGGGGCGGAGGACCGGACAGAGGGCTCCAGCCAGTAGTCCTTGTGCTGGAAGGCGTAGGTGGGCAGGTCGACGGTCCTGGCCCCGGTGCCGTCGAAGAGGGCGGTCCAGTCGATGTCGGTGCCACGGACGAACAGTTCGGCGGCCGAGGTCAGGAACCGCTCCCAGCCACCCTCCTCACGCCGCAGCGAACCACTGGTCAGAACATCAAGGCCCGCCGCATCAGCACACTCCTGGACACCGATACCAAGTACCGGGTGGGCACTGGACTCGACGAAGGTGCCGAAGCCCCGGTCCAGGAGCAGCCGGACGGTCTCCTCGAAACGGACCGTCTGGCGGAGATTGCGGTACCAGTACGAGGCGTCCAGCTGCGTCGTGTCAGTCAGCTCGCCGGTCACCGTCGAGTAGAACGGAATCTCCGAACTCCTCGGCGTAACCGGAGCCAGCACGTCGAGAAGCTCGGCCTCGATCCGCTCCACATGCGCGGAGTGCGAGGCGTAGTCGACCGGGACCTGACGAGCCCGCACCCCCTCCGCGTCGTAGGCGGCAACGATCTCCGTGATCGCGTCGGCATCACCGGATACGACCGTGCTCGACGGACCGTTGACGGCGGCCACACTCAGCCGACCCGCCCACTCGCCACCGGCAAGACGCTCCTCAACCTCCGCCAACGGCAACGGAATCGACGCCATGCCACCGAGCCCGGCGAGCTCACGGCCGATCACACCCGCCCGCAACGCCACCACACGAGCCGCGTCCTCCAAAGACAACGCCCCCGACACAGCAGCCGCCGCGATCTCCCCCTGCGAATGCCCCACCACCGCATCCGGCACCACACCAAACGAGCGCCACAGCTCGGCAAGCGACACCATCACAGCCCACGTCACCGGCTGCACCACACCCACATCGTCCAGCGAACCCCCCGCAGCCACCACCTCCACCACGTCGAAGTCAACAAACGGCGCCAACGCATCCGCACACTCACGCAACCGGGCGGCAAACACCGGCGAGGACTCCAACAGCCCCGCACCCATCCCCACCCACTGCGTCCCCTGACCCGGAAACACCAACACCCCACGGCCCACCGGACCCACCGAGTCCTCGACGACCCAGGCACCGAGCGCGACCTGGCGGTGCTCGAACACCGACCGCGACGTCACCAGCGAATACCCGGCATCCAACAGACGCGGTGCGTCCTTCGCCCCAAGACGGGCCCGCAACCGCTCAGCCTGGAGCTTGAGCGCCGGCCTCGACTTCGCGGACACCACCAACGGAACCACCGGCAACTCACGAACCGCAGACTCCTCCGCCGCATCCGGCACAGAAGCCTGCTCCAGAATCACGTGCGCGTTGGTCCCGCTCACACCGAAGGAGGAGACGCCCGCACGACGCGACCGGCCGGTCTCCGGCCATGGACGCGATTCGGTGAGGAGGGAGACCACGCCGTCCTCCCAGTCGACCTGCGAGGACGGGGCATCCACATGCAACGTCCGGGGCAGCAGGCCCTGCTGAAGTGCCATCACCATCTTGATGACACCGCCGACACCGGCGGCGGCCTGGGTGTGGCCGATGTTCGACTTCAACGAGCCCAGCCACAGCGGTCGTTCGGGGGTGTGCGCGCTGCCGTACGTGTCGATCAGGGCGTGCACCTCGATGGGGTCGCCGAGCTTGGTGCCCGTACCGTGCGCCTCGACCACGTCCACGTCGCCGGCGGTGACCTGGGCGTCGGCCAGGGCCTGGCGGATGACGCGTTGCTGGGCGGCGCCGCTGGGGGCGGTGAGGCCGTTGCTGGCGCCGTCCTGGTTGACGGCCGAGCCTCGCAGTACCGCGAGGACGCGGTGTCCCTTGCGCACGGCGTCGGAGAGCCGTTCCACCAGGAGGATGCCGGCGCCTTCTCCGGGGCCGAACCCGTCGGCGGCCTCGGCGAAGGCCTTGCAGCGTCCGTCGGCGGCCACGCCGCGCTGGCGGGAGAACTGTACGAAGACGGCGGGCGTGGACATGACGGTGACGCCGCCGGTGAGAGCGAGGTCGCACTCGCCCGAGCGCAGTGACTGGGCGGCTTGGTGGAGGGCCACCAGGGAGGAGGAGCAGGCGGTGTCCACGGAGACGGACGGGCCTTCGAGGCCGAGCGTGTAGGAGATGCGGCCGGAGGTGAAGCTGACGACCCCGCCGGTGAGCAGGTCGCCCTCCAGCTGTGCGGAGGGCTCGTGCACTCCGGAGGTGTAGCCGCCGTCCCAGGCGCCGACGAACACGCCGGTGCGGGATCCGGCCAGGGACCGGGGGTCGATCCCGGCGCGCTCCAGGGCCTCCCAGGAGGTTTCGAGCAGGAGCCGCTGCTGCGGGTCCATCGCCACCGCCTCGCGCGGCGAGATCCCGAAGAACGCCGGGTCGAAGGCCCCGGCGGATCCGAGGAAGCCGCCTTCGCGGCAGTACGAGCGACCGGCCGCGTCCGGGTCGGGGTCGTAAAGCCCCTCGACGTCCCAGCCCCGGTCGCCCGGGAAGGGCGAGACCGCGTCGGTGCCGCCGGACACGAGGTCCCACAGGTCCTCGGGGGAGCTTGCGCCGGGGAAGCGGCAGGCCATGCCGACGATCGCGATCGGCTCGTGGGCCCGTGCCTCCAGTTCCTTGAGGCGCTCGCTGGTGCGGTGCAGTTCGGTCGTGGTCCGCTTCAGGTACTCGCGGAGCTTCTCTTCATTCGCCATGTCTCGTCACCCGTCACGTGCTGTGCGGTTCAGAACCGCTCGTCGATGAATGCGAAGATCTCGTCGTCGTCGGCGTCCTCGATGGACTCGGCCACTGATTCGGCCTTCGGGTCCGCGGGATGCGTGGTGCCGGGTCCGCCGCCGATGCCGCCCCACAGGCCGGTGAGGGCCGTGAGCCGGTTGGCGATCTCCTTGTGCGCCGTTTCGTCGGGGGTGGCGGTGCCGTCGGCGGTCTGTCCGGCGAGGGCGCCGAACAGGACCTCCAGGCGGTCGAGTTCCGCCATGACGGAGGTGCCGCGCGCGTCGGGCGCCGGGGCGGCCCCGGACGCGGTCCCTTCCGGCGCCAGTTCGCGGCACAGGTGCGCAGCGAGGGCCGCCGGGGTCGGGTGGTCGAAGACCAGGGTGGCCACCAGGCGCAGACCGGTGGCCTCTGCCAGCCTGTTGCGCATCTCGACGGCGGTGAGGGAGTCGAACCCGAGCACCTTGAACGCCCGGTCGACGATGATGCCCTCCGGTCCGCCGTGGCCGAGTACGGCCGCGGCGTGGATGCGTACGGTCTCCAGGACCAGTTCCTGCTGCTCCTGGGGGGCCAGGCCGGCGAGCCGCTCGGCGAGGGTCTGCTCCGGCCTGTCCTGGTCGCGCCGGTCGGTCCGGGCGTCCGTGCCGCCGACGAGCGAGCCGAGGAAGGCGGGAACGGGTCCGGCGGCGCGCAGGGCCGCGTGGTTGAGGCGGATCGGTACTTGGAGGGGGCTGTCGACGGCCTGTGCGGCGTCGAAGAGCGCGAGTCCCTCCGCGTCGGTGAGGGGCATGACGCCGCCTCGGGCGAGCCGTCGGTGCATTCCGCTCTGGTCGAGGTGTCCGGCCATGCGGCTGCTGCTGGACCACAGGCCCCAGGCGAGGGACACGGCCGGCAGGCCGAGGGAGCGGCGGTAGCCGGCGAAGGCGTCGAGGAAGGCGTTGGCCGCCGCGTAGCCGCCCTGGCCGGGGCTGCCGAAGAGCGCGGAGGAGGACGAGTAGAGGACGAAGGCGGACAGGTCGAGGTCGCGGGTCAGTTCGTGCAGGTTGAGCACGGCGTCGACCTTGGGGCGCAGGACGGTGTCCAGTCCCTCGGGGGTGAGTGTGGGCAGGGTGCCGTCGGCGAGGACGCCGGCGGTGTGGACCACAGCGGTCAGCGGCTGGTCCGGCGGGATGTCCGCGAGGAGTGCGGCGAGCTGTTCGCGGTCGGCCGCGTCGCAGGCCCGTACGGCGACCTCGGCGCCCAGGGCGGTCAGTTCGGCGGCGAGGTCGCGGGCGCCCTCGGCCTCGATGCCCTGGCGGCCGGCGAGCACGAGGTGGCGGACGCCGTGCTCGACGACCAGGTGGCGGGCGACGATGCTGCCGAGGGTGCCGGTGCCTCCGGTGACCAGGACGGTGCCGTACGGCCCGAAGGACGGCGGCAGGGTCAGGACGAGTTTTCCGGTGTGGCGGGCCTGGCTGAGGGTGCGGAACGCCTCGCGGGCGTGCCGGATCTCGTAGGCCGTCAGCGGCAGGGGTTCGAGGGCCCCCGCCTCGAAGAGGGCGAGCAGTTCGTGAAGCATCTCGCCGACGGTCTCCGGACCGGCCTGCACCAGGTCGAAGGCCTGGTAGACGGTGCCGGGGTGGTCGGCGGCGATCTGCCGGGGGTCGCGGACGTCGGCCTTGCCGAGCTCCAGGAAGTGGCCGCCTCCGGGGAGCAGCCGCAGGCCGGCGTCGACGAACTCGCCGGCGAGGGAGTTGAGGACGATGTCCACGCCCTTGCCGCCGGTCTGGGCGAGGAACTCGTCGGCGAACCGCAGGGTGCGGGAGTCGGAGATGGCCTCGTCGCCCAGGCCGAGGCGGCGCAGGGTGTCCCACTTGCCGGTACTGGCCGTGGCGTACACGGTCAGTCCGTGGTGGCGGGCCAGTTGGAGGGCTGCCATGCCGACGCCGCCGGCGGCCGCGTGGATCAGCACGCTCTGGCCGGGTGCGGCCTTGGCGAGGCGGGTCAGGGCGTACTGGGCGGTGAGGAACACGGCGGGCACGGACGCGGCCTCGGCGTAGGTCCAGCCGGAGGGGATCGGGGCGACCATGCGGTGGTCGGCGATCGTGTACGGGCCGAAGCCGCCGGTCCACATGCCGAGGACGCGGTCGCCGGGGGCGAGTCCGGTCACGCCGGGCCCGACCTCGGTGACGACGCCGGCGCCCTCGGCTCCCATGACGCCCTCGCCCGGGTACATGCCGAGGGCGATGAGGGTGTCGCGGAAGTTGAGGCCGGCGGCGCGTACGGAGACGCGTACCTGGCCGTCCTGGAGTTCGCCCAGAGTGTCGGGCGCCTCTGCGAGGCGCAGGCCCTCCATGGTTCCGGTGCCGCTGGTGGTGAGCCGCCAGGCGGTGGTGTCGACGGGCGGTACGAGGTTGTCGCCCCGGGCGGCGTCGGTGTCGGGCCTGGCGAGCCTGGGGACGCGGAGGGTGGTGCCTCGGACGGCGGCCTGGGGTTCGCCGCAGGCGAGGGCGGCGGCCAGGGCGGTGCCGTTGACGGAGTCGGTGTCCACGTCGAGCAGGGCGAAGCGGCCGGGTTCCTCGGACTGGGCGGAGCGGATCAGTCCCCAGACGGTGGCTGCGGCGGGGTCACCGAG
The DNA here is from genome assembly GCF_055584045.1 of Streptomyces sp. NPDC104307. Lineage (NCBI taxonomy): Bacteria > Bacillati > Actinomycetota > Actinomycetes > Kitasatosporales > Streptomycetaceae > Streptomyces > Streptomyces sp. NPDC104307. The sequence goes on along the minus strand of NZ_JBVJMU010000023.1, from coordinate 42,277 downwards.
TTCGTCGTCGGCGCCCGCGGCGACGGCGCCTCGGGTCACCAGGACGAGGGTGGTGCCGGTGAGGGCGCTGCCGTGTTCCAGCCAGGTCTGGGCGAGGTCCAGGGCCCGGTGGGCGGTGGTGTGCGCGGATGGGGCGTCGGAGCGGGGCAGGTGCGGGAAGGAGACGACGACGGTGTCCGGCGCCTGTCCGGCTGCGGCGGCCTCGAACAGTTCGGCCGGGCCGGGGTACCAGTCGCAGGAGGTGCCGGTGGTCTCCAGCGCGGAGGCGACCTTGGCGTGGTCGTCACCGACGACGGCGATCCGGCGTACCGGCAGGGTCAGGGCGGCGGGCAGCGGCTGCCAGTCGACCTCGTACAGGGCGCCGTTGCGCTTGGCGCGGCCCTCGGGACCGACGGCGAACTGGTCGTCGGAGACGGTCCGTACGACGAGTTCGTCGACGGAGAGGACGGGGCGGCCGGAGTCGTCGGTGCACAGCAGGCGCACCGCCTCCGCACCGGCCTGGGAGATGCTGACGCGGAGCCGGGCGGCGCCCTCGGTGTACAGGCGGACGCCTCGGACGGCGAACGGCATGCGGGCCTTGCCGTCCTCGGGGAAGAACGAGCCGAGGTTCATGGCCTGCAGGGCGGCGTCCAGGAGCGCGGGGTGGAGTCCGAAGCCGGCGGTGGCGTCGCCGGTCTGCGGCGGGAGGGCGACCTCCGCGTGGACGGTGGTGTCCTCGGCCCAGCCGGTGCGGAAGCCCCGGAAGAGCGGGCCGTAGTCGTAGCCCCGGTCGGTGAACCGTTCGTAGAAGGTGTCGGGGTCGGTGTCGGCGGGCCGGGCGGCCGCCGGGGGCCATACGGCCGGGCCTGCGGGGGCGGGCCCGTCCTCGGCGGGCGCCACGACGGCCTCCGCGTGGCGGCGCCACGGGGAGCCCGGGTCCGCGCCGGCCTCGCGGGAGTGGACGGTGAGGGTGCGCCTGCCGTCGTCGTCGGCGGCGGTGACGAGCAGGCTCAGCTCGACGGCGCCGTTGTCGGGGAGGACCACGGGTGCCTGCAGGATCAGCTCGTCGAGGCGGTGGCAGTCGTGCTGGCGGCCCGCCCACAGGGCGAGGTCCACCAGGGCGGCGCCGGGCAGCAGGGCCGTACCCATGAGGGCGTGGTCGGCCAGCCACGGCTGGGTGTCGGAGCCGAGCCGGGCGGTGTAGGCGACCGAGCCGGACTCGGGGAGTTCGACGCCGGCGCCGAGCAGCGGGTGGCCGGCCTCGCGGATGCCGATGCCGGCGGCGTCGCCGCGGCGGGCGGGCGCGTGGTACCAGTACCGCTGGCGCTGGAAGGGGTAGGTGGGCAGATCGACGCGGCGGGAGTCGGTGCCGAAGAGGGCGTCGGCGTCGATCTCGACGCCGCTGATGTGGGCCATGCCGAGCGCGGCGCCGAACCAGCGTGCGCCGCCCTTCTCCCGGCGCAGGGTGCCGAGTACGGCGGCCCGGCCGCCGACGTCGGCGACGGTCTCCTGCACGGAGGTGGCGAGCATCGGGTGCGGGCTGGGCTCCAGGAAGACCTCGTAGCCGTCCGCGATCAGGGAGCGGGTGGCCAGCTCGAACTCGACGGGCTCGCGCATGTTGCGGTACCAGTACGCGCTGTCGAGGGCGGCGGTGTCGAGGAGTCCGCCGGTGACGGTGGAGTAGAAGGGGATCTGCCCGGTGCTCGGGGACACCGGTGCAAGGACCTCCATGAGGTGGTCCTTGAGGGCGTCGACCTGGGCGGAGTGCCCGGCGGTGTCGACGCCGGGGATGGCGCGGGCGTGGACCCCCTCCGCGGTGAGCTCCTCCAGGAGTTCACGGAGGGCTTCGGGGTCGCCCGCGACGGCGGCGGTGCCGGGGCTGTTGACGGCGGCGACGGACAGCCGGTCGCCGAACCGTGCCAGGCGGACGCGGATCTGCTCTGCGGGCAGGGACACGGCGAGCATGCCGCCCTTGCCGGCCAGGGTCAGCCAGGCCTGACTGCGCAGGGCCACGATCCGGGCGGCGTCGTCGAGGGAGAGGCCGCCGGAGACGTACGCGGCGGCGATCTCGCCCTGGGAGTGGCCGACGACGGCGTCGGGGTGCACCCCGATGGCCCGCCAGGCCTCGGCCAGGGACACCATCATCGTGAACAGCACGGGCTGGACCACGTCGACGCGGCTGAGCGCGGGGGCGCCGGGCACCTGCCGCAGCACGTCCATGACGGACCAGTCGAGGTACGAACGCAGGGCGGCGTCGCAGGCCTGCGCGGACTCAAGGAAGGCCGGCGAGCGGTCGAGCAGACCCTCGGCCATGGCGGGCCACTGGGAGCCCTGGCCGGGGAAGACGAACGCGATCCGGTCGCCGGGACCGGCGGTGCCCCGGAGCACGGCCAAGTGCGGCCGGTCCTGGGCGAGGGAGTTGAGGGCGTCGAGGAGTTCCTCCCGGCTCTCGCCGATGACGGCCGCCCGGTGCTCGAAGCGGGAGCGGGCCGCCACCAGGGTGTAGCCGGCGTCGGCGGGGTGCAGGCCGGGGTGCTCGACGAGCCCGGCGCGCAGCCGGGCGGCCTGGGCGCGCAGGGCCGAGTCGGAGCGGGCCGAGAACAGCAGCGGGACGGTGACCTCGTCCCACCAGTCCGTGGCCTGGTCGCCGTCCTGGGCACTGTCGTCGGCGGGGCCGGCCGTGGTGTCGGAGCGCGGTGCCTCCTCGACTATGACGTGGGCGTTGGTGCCGCTGATGCCGAAGGCGGAGACGGCGGCGCGGCGCGGGGTGGCGCGCTCGGGCCAGGGCACGTCGTCGGTGAGCAGGGAGACCGCTCCCGTGGTCCAGTCGACCCGCGGGGTCGGCTCGTCCACGTGGAGGGTGCGGGGCAGTGTGCTGCCGCGCAGGGCGAGGACCATCTTGATGACGCCGGCCACACCTGCGGCGGCCTGGGTGTGGCCGATGTTGGACTTGACCGAGCCGAGCCACAGGGGGGCGTCGGCGGGCCGGGCCTCGCCGTAGGTGGCCAGTACGGCCTGGGCCTCGATGGGGTCACCGAGTTCGGTTCCGGTGCCGTGCGCCTCGACGGCGTCGATGTCCTCGGGGCGCAGTCCGGCATCTGCCAGGGCCTGGCGGATGACGCGCTGCTGGGAGGGGCCGTTGGGGGCGGTGAGGCCGTTGCTGGCGCCGTCCTGGTTGACGGCGGAGCCGGGGATGACGGCGAGCACCGGGTGCCCGTTGCGCTCGGCGTCGGAGAGCCGTTCGACGAGGAGCATGCCGGCGCCCTCGCCGAGGGCGACGCCGTCGGCGCCGGCCGCGAAGGCGCGGGAGCGCCCGGAGGGGGACATGACGCGCTGGCGGGAGAACTCGACCAGCATCTCCGGGGTGGACATGACGGTGGCGCCGCCGACCAGGGCCATGCCGCACTCGCCGCGGCGCAGCGACTGGACGGCCAGGTGCAGGGCGACCAGCGAGGCGGAGCAGGCGGTGTCGACGGTGACGGCGGGGCCTTCGAGGCCGAAGACGTACGAGAGGCGGCCGGACATGACACTGGCGGAGTTGCCGGTACCGAGGTAGCCGTCGAAGTCCTCCTCGCTGTTCTGCAGCAGCGGCATGTAGTGCTGGCCGTTGGTGCCGACGAACACTCCGGTGCGGGTACCGCGCAGGAGGTTCGGGTCGAATCCGGCGCGCTCGCAGGCCTCCCAGGAGGTTTCGAGCAGGAGCCGCTGCTGCGGGTCCATGGCGAGGGCCTCGCGCGGGGAGATCCCGAAGAACTCGGGGTCGAAGTCGGGGGCCTCGTGGAGGAATCCGCCCTCGCGGACGTAGGTGCGGCCCTGGGCCTCGGGGTCCGGGTCGTACAGCCCGTCGAGGTCCCAGCCCCGGTTGGTGGGGAAGGTGGTGATGGCGTCGCCGCCGTGGGTCACGAGCTGCCACAGTTCGTCGGGCGTGTTGATGCCGCCGGGGAAGCGGCAGGCCATGGAGACGATGGCGATGGGCTCGCTGTCGCCGCCGGCGGGCGCGGTGGCGAACGGGGCCGCGGTGTCGGGTTCCCGGACCCCGCCGGCCAGTTCGCCGAGGTGGCGGGCGACGGCCGCGGTGGTGGGGTGGTCGAAGACGAGCGAGGGGGCCAGGCTCAGGCCGGTGGCTTCCCGGAGCCGGTTGCGGAGTTCGACGGCGGTGACCGAGTTGAAGCCCAGTTCCTTGAAGGGCCGTTCGGAGGCGATGCCGTCGCCGGTCGCGTGGCCGAGCACGGCGGCGACGTGGGTGCGCACGAGGCGCACCAGCTCGCGCTGCCGTTCCTGGCCGGTCTTGTCGCGCAGGGCGGCCGCGAGGCCGGTGCCGGTGGTGTCCCGCTCGTCCGCGGCGGCCCGCTCCGCGGCCCGGAGCCGCTGGACGGCGGGGAGTTCGTCGAGGAGGGCGGAGGGCCGGGCGGCGGTGTACGCGGGCTCGAAGCGCTCCCAGTCGATGTCGGCGACGGCGATGCCGGTCTCGCCGCGTCCGACGATCCCGTCGAGCACGTCGAGGGCGCGCTCCGGGTCGAGGAAGGACAGGCCGGTACGGAACAGCTGCTCGGCGGCGGGCCCCGCGGCGACGCTCTGCCAGGGGGTCCAGGCCACGGAGGCGGCGGGCAGTCCTCGGTCGCGGCGGCCCTCTGCGAGGGCGTCGAGGTACGCCGTACCGGCCGCGTAGCCGCCCTGGCCCGCGCCGCCCCAGACTCCGGCGACGGAGGAGAAGACGACGAACGCGTCGAGTTCCGCGTCCGCCAGCAGGGCGTCGAGACGGGTGGCGAGGTCGGTCTTGGCTTCGACGGAGGCGGCAAAGCCCTCCATCGTGGTCTCGGTGAGGAGGGTGAGGGGGGTCGTCGGCGGGGCAACGTAGACGGCGGTGGGGGTGTGCGCGGCCAGGAGTGCGCGCAGCCCGTCCTGGTCGTCGAGCGCGCAGGGAACGACGGTGGTGCGGTCGGCCAGTCCGGCGAGCGGCCCTTCGGTCCCGGCGATCTCGTCCGTGAGGGAGCCGGTGAGCCCGGCGAGGACGATCCGCTCGGCGCCGCCGGTCAGCAGGCGGCGGGCGAGGGGACCGGCCACGGCGGCGATGTCGCCGACGACGAGGACGGTGCCGCGCGGGCGGGTCACGGCGGTGGCCGGTGCGGCGGGCGCCTGGATCAGGCGGCGGCCGTACGTGCCGGAGCCGCGGACGGCGACCTGGTCGTCGGTGCCCGGGGCGGCGAGGATGCCGGCCAGCTGCTGGAAGGCGCGGGCCTCGGCGTCGGCCGGCAGGTCCGCGAGTCCGCCCCAGCAGACGGGGAGTTCGAGTGCGGCGACCCGCCCGAGGCCCCAGACCTGGGCCTGTACGGGGGACGGGGTCTCGGCGGGGGACACGGCCGCGGCACCGAAGGTGACGGCCCACAGCCGGGCCTCGGTGCCGGCGTCGGCGGCGGCCTGGGCGAGGGTGAGGGTGCCGGCCAGGCCGAGCGGGACGGCCGGGTGGTCGGGGTGCGTGCCCTCCGCGAGGGCGAGGAGGGACAGAATGCCGGTGAGCGGCTCGGCCCCGGCCCGGTCGGCGGACTCGGCGAGCCGGGCCCGCAGCAGGGACCGGTCGGCGGTGGCCGGGTCCACGGTGAACGGTTCGACGGTGGCGCCCCGGGCGGTGAGGGCCTGTCGGGCGGACTCGGCGGCAGCGGAACCGGTCAGTGTCTCGGGGAGGACGAGGAGCCAGCGCCCGGAGAGGCGGGCGGCGGGGTCCTTGGCGCTCAGACCCTTCCAGGTGGTGCGGTAGCGCCAGGCTTCGGGACCGGAGGCCTCGGCGGCGACTGCTGCGGGAGCGGCCGCCTTCTCCAGCCAGTAGTGCTCGTGCTGGAAGGCGTAGGTGGGCAGGTCGACGAGCCTGGCCCCGGTGCCGTCGAAGAGGGCGGTCCAGTCGATGTCGATGCCACGGACGAACAACTCGGCGGCCGAGGTCAAGAACCGCTCCCAGCCACCCTCCTCACGCCGCAACGAACCACTGGTCAGGACATCGACCCCGGCCGCGTCAGCACACTCCTGAACACCGATACCAAGCACCGGATGAGCGCTGGACTCGACGAATGTGCCGAAGCCCCGGTCCAGGAGCAGCCGGACGGTCTCCTCGAAGCGCACGGTCTGGCGGAGATTGCGGTACCAGTACGCGGCATCGAGCAGCGTCGTATCGACCAGCTCGCCGGTCACCGTGGAATAGAACGGAATCTCCGAACTCCTCGGGGTGACCGGTGCGAGCACGTCGAGGAGTTCGGCCTCGATCCGCTCCACATGCGCGGAGTGCGAGGCGTAGTCGACCGGAACCTGACGAGCCCGCACCTCCTCGCTCTGGTACGCGGCCACGATCTCCGTGATCGCATCGGCATCACCGGACACCACCGTGCTGGAAGGCCCATTGACGGCGGCCACACTCAGCCGACCGGTCCAGTCGCCACCAGCGAGGCGTTCCTCAACCTCCGCCAACGGCAGCGGGATCGACGCCATGCCACCGAGCCCGGCGAGCTCGCGGCCGATCACCCCGGCCCGCAACGCCACCACACGAGCCGCGTCCTCCAAAGACAACGCCCCCGACACAGCAGCCGCCGCGATCTCCCCCTGCGAATGCCCCACCACCGCATCCGGCACCACACCAAACGAAGCCCACAACTCAGCAAGCGACACCATCACAGCCCACGTCACCGGCTGCACCACACCCACACCGTCCAACGAACCCCCCGCAGCCACCACCTCAACCACATCAAAATCAACAAACGGCGCCAACGCATCCGCACACTCACGCAACCGAGCAGCAAACACCGGCGAAGACTCCAACAACCCCGCACCCATCCCCACCCACTGCGTCCCCTGCCCCGGAAACACCAACACCCGACGACCCGGCGCCCCGGCCACACCCTCGACCTTCAGGTCACCGAAGGAGACCGAGCGGTGCTCCAGGTGCGAACGCCCGGCAGCAAGGCTCAGCCCCACATCGAGCGGACGCAGCGCGGGATCGGCCTCCAGCCAGGCCAGCAGCCGGGAGGACTGCGCCTCCAGAGCGGCCGCCGACTTCGCGGACACCACCAACGGAACCACCGGCAGTTCACGGACCAGGGTGTCGTCCTCGGCGGGTTCCCTAACGGGGGCCTGTTCCAGGATGACGTGGGCATTGGTCCCGCTCACACCGAACGCGGACACCCCCGCACGACGCGACCGCCCGGTATCCGGCCACGGACGCGACTCGGTGAGGAGGGAAACCGCACCCGCGTCCCAGTCCACCTGCGAGGACGGCGCATCCACATGCAACGTCCTCGGCAGCACACCCTCCTGCAACGCCATCACCATCTTGATGACACCACCCACACCAGCAGCGGCCTGCGCATGACCGATGTTCGACTTCAACGAACCCAGCCACAAAGGCTGCTCCGCCGGACGCCGCCCATACGTGGCCAGCAACGCCTGCGCCTCGATCGGATCACCCAGCCGGGTCCCCGTCCCGTGCGCCTCCACCGCATCCACATCCGCAGCCCCCAGACCGGCATTGGCCAGAGCCGCCCTGATCACCCGCTGCTGCGACGGACCGTTCGGCGCCGTCAGACCATTACTCGCACCGTCCTGATTCACCGCCGAACCCCGCACCACAGCCAGCACACGATGCCCCCGGGCCACCGCGTCCGACAGCCGCTCCACCAACAGCACACCCACACCCTCGGCCCACCCCGTGCCATCCGCACCCTCCGCGAACGCCTTGCACCGACCGTCCGAAGCCAACCCCCGCTGCTGCGAGAACTCCACGAAGGTGCTGGGTGTGGCCATGACGGTGACGCCGCCGGCGAGGGCGAGGTCGCACTCGCCCGAGCGCAGCGACTGGGCGGCGAGATGAAGGGCCACCAGGGAGGAGGAGCAAGCCGTGTCGACCGTGACCGCCGGGCCTTCGAGACCCAGCGCATAGGAGATACGACCGGAGACCACACTGCCGGAGCTGCCGGTGCCGCCGAAGCCGCCCGCGTCCTCTCCGGGGGCGGCCCGGTCGGTGCCGTAGTCGTGGTACATCGATCCGACGAAGACGCCGGTGCGGGAGCCCTTCAGCGAGTCGGCCGGGACACCCGCCCGCTCCAACGCCTCCCACGACGTCTCCAGCAGCAACCGCTGCTGCGGATCCATCGCCACCGCCTCACGCGGCGAAATACCGAAGAACCCGGCATCGAACCCACCCGCGTCGTGAAGGAAGCCTCCCTCACGCACATACGAACGCCCCGCAACACCCGGCTCCGGATCGAACAGCGACTCCACATCCCAGCCACGGTCACCCGGGAACGGCGACACCGCGTCCACTCCGGACGACACCAACTCCCACAGCCCCTCGGGCGAGCCCACTCCACCCGGGAAGCGACACGCCATCCCCACGATCGCGATGGGTTCGCTGCCGCGCTCCTCGACCGCGCGCAGCTTCTCTCGGGTCTCGTGCAGCTCGGTCATGGCACGGCGCAGATAGTCGCGGAGCCTGCCCTCGCTGCCGGTGGCGTCGTTGTGGGTGTCGTTAGCAGACACAGCTCTCCCCTGGAGGTGTCGGTGCCGGACTTCAGGCAGTGCGGAAGTCATTGTCGAACAGCTGGAACAGCTCGTCGTCGGAGGCGGAATGGAGTAGTTCGGTGACGTCGCCGGTGTCCGGGGCGTCCGGATCCGGGGTGTGTCCGGCCGGGTCCGCGGCGGCGGTGCCGAGGTCGGCGAGCAGTGCCGCGAGGCGGTCGGCCATGGTCTGCCGGGCCTCTTCTCCGAGGTCCGGCAGACTGCCGGCCCGGCTCGCGGCCTCGGTGAGCTGGTCGAGCAGGGCGAGTACGGAGGCCTCTGCGCCCGGCAGTTCCCCGTCGAGGTGTTCAGCGAGGGCCAGGGGCGTCGGATGGTCGAAGACCAGGGTCGCGGTCAGCCGCAGTCCGGTGGCCTCCGTGAGCCGGTTGCGCAGCTCCACGGCGGTGAGCGAGTCGAAGCCGGCTTCGTTGAAGCTGCGGTTCGGAACGATTTCGGCCGGGCCGGCATGACCGAGCACGGCCGCCACCTCGGTGCGTACGAGATCGAGGAGGAACGCGGCGCGTTCGGCCCGGGGCAGTGCCGCGACCCGGTCGGCGAACCCGGCGGGCCGCTCCGTGTCCGTGGTCCCGGCGGTCGGCCGCGCGGTGCGCGCGGCCGGGCGGCGGGGGGTGGATCCGGTGAGGGTGCGCAGGACCTCGGGCAGTGCGCTGCCCGCGTCGCGGGCCGCGGCGGGGTCGATGCGCAGGGGCATCAGGACCGGTTCCTCGCGGGTGCAGGCCGCGTCGAAGAGGGCGAGGGCCTCCGGGTGCGAGAGGGGGACGAGCCCGCTGCGGCGGAGCCGGGCGGCGTCGGCCCCGGAGAGTTCGCCGGCCATGCCCTCGCCGGCCCAGGGGCCCCAGGCGAGGGATAGGGCGGGCAGGCCCTGGGCGCGCCGCCAGGAGGCGAAGGCGTCCAGGTAGGCGTTGGCGGCGGCGTAGGTGGCCTGCCCGGCGCTGCCGAGGAACCCGGCCGCTGAGGAGAAGAGCACGAACGCGTCGAGGTCGCGGTCGCGGGTGAGTTCGTGCAGGACCCGGACGGCGTCGGCCTTGGGCCGCAGTACGGCGGCGAGGCGGTCGGCGTCCTGGGCGGTGACCAGGCCGTCGTCGAGGACGCCCGCGGTGTGGACCACGCCGGTCAGGGGGTGGGCGGCGGGCAGTTCCGCGAGGAGCGCGCCGAGGGCCTCGCGGTCGGCGGCGTCGCAGGCGGCGACGCGGACGGAGGCGCCGGCCTCGGTGAGTTCGGCGGTGAGCCGGGCCGCCTCTGGGGCGTCCGGGCCGCGCCTGCTGGTCAGCAGCAGTCGGCGTACGCCGTGCCGGTGGACCAGGTGGCGGGCGACGACGGAGCCGAGGCCGCCGGTGCCGCCGGTGACCAGGACGGTGCCCTCGGGATTCCAGACGGTGCCGGTGCCGGGTTCGCTGCCGGTGCCGGTTTCGCGGCCGGTGCCAGTGCCAGTGCCGGTGCCGGGTTCGGCGCGGACAGCGGTCGGGGTGTGCGGGGTGCCGTCGCGCAGGGCGAGCTGGCCGGGTGCGTCGCCGCGGGTGAGGGCGGCGGGCAGGGCGGCGTACGAGGCCGGGGCGGTGTCGAGGTCGACGAGGGCGAGACGACCGGGGTGTTCGGTCCGCGCGGAGCGCAGCAGGCCCCAGGCCGCGGCGGCCGCGGGGTCGGTGACGGGACCGGCGCAGTCGACGGCGCCGTGGGTGAGCAGGGTCAGGCGGGCCCCGGCGAGGTGTGCGGCCAGGAGCCAGGACCGGGCGAGTGCGAGGGCGCGGGCCCCAGCCTCGTGCGGGTCCTGTGCTCCGCGCAGGTCGGCGAGCACCTGGACGGGTGTGCCGTCCTCGGCGTGTACGCCGTCCAGGTCCGTCAGGTCGGCGCAGTGCCGTGGGCGCGTGCCGGCGGCGGTCAGGGCCTCGGCCACAGCCGGGTCGTGGTCGCCCAGGAGGTACCAGTCGGTGCCCTGGACGGTGGCCGCCCCGGTGGCGGGCGCGGCTCGCAGTGGGCTCCAGTCGGGGCGCAGCAGCAGTTCGGCCGCGACGCGGTCGGCGGAGACGCGGTCGGCGGAGACGCGGCGCATGGCGAGGGACCGGGCGGCGAAAACGGCCCGGCCTCCGGGGTCGGCGGCGGTGACCGCGACGGAGTCGGGGCCGGCCGGGGAGATCCGGATCCGCAGGGCGTCGGCGCCCGCTGCGTACAGGGTGACGCCGGTCCAGGCGAAGGGGACGAGCCCGTGGGCGTCCTCGCGGGTGGCGGTGACGGCGTGCAGGGCGGAATCGAGGAGGGCGGGGTGGATCCCGTATCCGGGCGCCTCGGCCGTCTCGGGCTCGGGCAGGGCGGCGTACGCGTAGACGTCCTCGCCGAGCCGCCAGGCGGCGCGCAGGCCCTGGAAGGCGAGGCCGTAGCCGATGCCGGCCTCGGCGAACCGCTCGTACTCCCCGTCGAGTGCGACGGGTTCGGCGCCCTCGGGCGGCCAGGTGCCGGTCAGGCCCGTGAGGTCGGGGCCGTCGGCGGGCCGGGCGGCGGGCTCGGTGCGGCCGGTGGCGTGCAGGGTCCAGCCGTCGTCGGCGGGGTCCTCGGCCCGGTCACCGGCCGGGGCGGAGTGGACGGCGACCGGCCGGGTGCCGTCGGCGGAGGCCGGGCCGTGCCACAGGCGCAGCCGTACGGGCGCGTCCTCCGGCAGCACGAGCGGGTTCTCGAAGGCGAGTTCCGCGACGCCGTCCTCGCCGGCGGCGGTCAGGGCGAGTTCGAGGAGGGCGGTGCCGGGGAGCACCGGCCGGCCCGCGAGGGTGTGGTCCGCGGTCCACGGGTGGGTGCGGGTGGACAGGGTGGCCGTCCACACGGTGCCCCGGGCGTCGGGGAGCGCGACGACGGCGGCCAGCAGGGGGTGGCCGGCCGGGGAGAGGCCGGCGGCGGACAGGGGGGCCTGCGGGGCGGGGGCGTCGAGCCAGTAGCGGCTGCGTTGGAAGGCGTACGTGGGCAGTTGGGCTGCCAGGGCGGTACCGGTACCGGGGCTCGGCGCGGGGGCGGTGGCCACGGGCAGACCGTGCACGTGGGCGGTGGCCATGGCCTGCTCGAAGGCGGTGGCCTCGGGGCGGCCCCGGCGCAGTACGGAGAAGCTGACGGGGGCCGGGCCCGCCTGCCGCCGGTCCGGCTCGTCGGTGTCGAGGACGGCGCGGCTCATCGCGGTGAGGACGGCCTCGGGGCCGAGTTCGACGAAGGTGTCGATGCCTTCGGCGCGCAGGGCGCGCAGACCGTCGAGGAACCGCACCGGGCGGCGCGCGTGGCGGACCCAGTGGTCCGCGCCCAGCACGTCGCCTTCCGCGATCTCTCCGGTCAGGTTCGACATGACAGAAATCTTGGGCAGTCTGTATTCGAGACCGCGAGCGATCGTTTCGAACTGTGTCAACATGCCGTCCATGTGCGGCGAGTGGAAGGCGTGACTGACCTTCAGGAGCTTGGCGGCTCGACCGCGGCTCTTCCAGTGCTCGACCAGTTCGCCGACGGCGTCCCCGTCCCCGGCGACGACGACGGCGTTGGGTCCGTTGACGGCGGCGAGGTCGAGTTCGGCCTCGCGCCCGACGAGTTGGGGCGCGATCTCCTCCGCGCTCGCGGCGATGGCACCCATGGCGCCGCCGCCGGGCAGCTCGTCCATGAGGCGGCCCCGGGCGGCGATCAGTCGGGCCGCGTCGGCGAGGGTGAGCACGCCGGCGACATGGGCGGCGGTGATCTCGCCGACGGAGTGCCCGGCCACGGCCTCCGGGTGCAGGCCCCGGGAGGTGACAAGGGCGTAAAGGGCGGCCTCCAGGGCGAACAGCGCGGGCTGGGTGTACTCGGTGCGGTCGAGCAGCGCGGCGTCGGCGGAGCCGGGCCCGGCGAACATCACCTCGCGCAGCGGACGCCGCAGGTGTGGGTCGAACGCGGCACAGATCTCGTCGAGGCTGCGGGCGAACACCGGCTGGGACTCGTACAGTTCGCGTCCCATGCCGGGGCGCTGGCTGCCCTGGCCGGTGAAGAGGAAGGCGGTGCGGCGGCCGGCGGCTGCGCGGCCGGTGACCACGCGGGCCGGGTCGAGGCCCTCGCCGGCGGCCAGGGACTCGACCCCGCACAGTAGTTCACCGGTATCCGCCCCGAGCACCACGGCGCGCTGGGGGAACGCGGTGCGGGAGTGGGCGAGTACGGAGGCCACGGCGGCCGGGTCGGCCGGGTTCCCGGCGCGGTCGGCGGCGGCGAGGTGTCCGGCGAGCCGCCGGGCCTGGGCGCGCAGGGCGACCCCGTCGCGGGCGGAAAGAGCCCAGGCGAGGCTGCCGGAGGCCGGGCGGTTCGCCGGGTCCTCCCCGTCCTCGGGGGCGGGGGTGGGTGCGGGGACGGCCGGTGCGGGGACGGCCGGTGTCCCGGTCGGTGCGGGCTCGGCGGGTGCCCCGGTCGGTGCGGGGACAACCGGTGTCCCAGCCGGTGCGGGCTCGGCCGGTGCCCGGTCCTCCTCCAGGATGACGTGGGCGTTGGTGCCGCTGGCGCCGAACGCGGAGACTCCGGCCCGGCGGGGCTCGCCCGGCCGCTCGGGCCATGGGGTGTGCTCGCTGAGGAGCGAGACCGCGCCGGCCGACCAGTCGATCCGGGTGGACGGCGCCTCGGCGTGGAGGGTCCGGGGCAGGGCGCCGTGCCGCAGTGCCAGCACGGTCTTGATGACGCCCGCGACGCCCGCGGCGGCCTGCGTGTGCCCGATGTTGGACTTGAGGGAGCCGAGCAGCAGCGGCGACGAGGCCGGCCGGCCCTGGCCGTACGTGGCGAGCAGGGCCTGTGCCTCGATGGGATCGCCGAGACTGGTGCCGGTGCCGTGTGCCTCGACGGCGTCGACCTGGTCGGCGGTGAGCCGGCCACTGGCCAGGGCGGCGCGGATGACCCGCTGCTGGGCGGGACCGTTGGGGGCGGTGAGGCCCGCTCCGGTGCCGTCCTGGTTGACGGCGGAACCCCGGATGACGGCCAGGACGGTACGGCCTTCGCGCCGGGCGTCGGAGAGCCGTTGGAGCAGCAGCATGCCGGCGCCCTCGCCGAATCCGGTGCCGTCGGCGCCGTCGGCGAACGCCTTGCAGCGGCCGTCCGGGGCGAGCCCGCGCTGCCGGGAGAAGTCGATGAACATCGTCGGCGTGGACAGGACGGTCGCGCCGCCCGCCAGCGCGAGGTCGCACTCCCCGGCGCGCAGGGCCTGCGCGGCCAGGTGGACGGCGACGAGCGAGGAGGAGCAGGCGGTGTCGACGGTGACGGCGGGGCCGCGCAGTCCGAAGGTGTAGGAGATCCGGCCGGAGGCGACGCTGCCGGCACTGCCGTTGACGAGGTAGCCCTCAAGGCCCTCGGGTATGCGGCCACCGGGAACGTGCGGGACACGGGCACCGTAGTCGTCGTACATCACGCCCGCGTACACGCCCGTACGGCTGTCGCACACGGCGTCGCGATCGAGCCCTGCCCGCTCCAGGGCCTCCCAGGAGGTTTCGAGGAGGAGCCGCTGCTGCGGGTCCATGGCGAGGGCCTCGCGCGGGGAGATCCCGAAGAACTCCGGGTCGAACTCCGCGCAGTCGTAGAGGAATCCGCCTTCGCGGGCGTAGCTGGTGCCGTGCGCGTCCGGGTCCGGGTCGTAGAGCGCCTCCAGATCCCAGCCGCGGTCCTCGGGCAGCGCGGAGACGACGTCGGTGCCGGACTCCAGGAGCTTCCAGAGCGCCTCGGGGGTGTCGGCGCCGCCGGGGAGGCGGCAGCTCATCGAGACGATGGCGATCGGTTCCCGGGCGGCCTCTGCGGCCTCTTCGGCGGCGCGCAGCCGGGTGCGGGTGGTGACGAGCTCCGCGGTCACCCGCTTGAGGTAGTCGCGGATCCTGTCGGTGCTGCCGGCGTCGTCGGTGCTGGTGCTGGTGCCGTTGGCGGCGCTTCCCGTCACAACTGCTCCTCGATGAAGGCGAAAAGTTCGTCGTCGGCGAGTTCGAGCGCCGGCTCGGGGGTGGCGGCCGTGCCGGCCGGGTGCCCGCCCAGGACGGTGACCAGGGCGGCCAGCCGACGGTGGACGACCTCGCGGCGGATGTCGTCCTCGGCGAGCCCGGTCACGGCGGCCTCCAGTGCCTCCAGTCCGGCGAGGGCGGCCTCGCCGGCCTCCCGGCCGCCGCCCGCGGCGGTGTCCAGCTCCTCGCCGACGTGCGTGGCGACGGCCTGGGCGGTGGGGTGGTCGAAGACCAGGGAGGCGGCCAGGCGCAGTCCGGTCGCGGCGTTGAGCCGGTTGCGGAGTTCGACCGCGGTCAGGGAGTCGAAGCCGATCTCGCGGAAGGCGCGGGCCGGTTCGACCGCCTCGGGCCCGGCGAAGCCGAGTACGGCGGCCACCTCGGCCCGGACCAGGGCCAGCAGCTCCCGGCCCCGGGCGGCGGCGCCGAGCGGCGCGAGGCGCCGGGTCAGCGCCTGGGCGGCGCTCTCACCGGAGCTGGAGCCGGTGGCGGCCGCGGTGGCCGACGCGGCTGCCGGTGCGACGGCCGCGCCCCTCGGGGCGGCGGGCGCCGGGACCAGTTCACGCAGCAGGGCGGGGACGGCTTCGGGGCCGTGCGCGGCCCGCTCACGCCGCAGGGCCTGAGCGTCCAGGCGCAGCGGTACGAGGAGGGCGTCGCCGTCCGGGTCTCCCTGACTCGCGAAGGCCAGGTCGAAGAGGGCGAGACCTTGCTCGTTGGTCATGGGGGCGATGCCGGAGCGTCGCATACGGCGCAGGTCGGCCTCGGAGAGGTGCCCGGTCATTCCGCTGGCCTCGCCCCACAGTCCCCAGGCCAGGGAGACTGCGGGCAGCCCGGTCGCGCGGCGGTGCTGCGCCAGGGCGTCCAGGAAGGTGTTGGCTGCGGCGTAGTTGGCCTGGCCGGGGCGGCCGAGGAGGCCGGCGGCGCCGGAGAACAGCACGAAGGCGGACAGCGGCAGGCCGCGGGTCAGCTCGTGCAGGTGCAGAGCGGCATCGGCCTTGGGCCGCAGTACGGTGTTCAGCCGCTCGGCGTCGAGGGCGGTGAGCGCCCCGTCGTCGAGCACGCCGGCCGCGTGGATGACGGCGGTCAGCGGGTGCGCCGGGTCAAGGGCGGCGAGCAGGGCCGCGACGGCGGGGCGATCGGCCATGTCACAGGCGGCGATCTCGACGCGGGCGCCGAGCGCGGTCAGTTCCTCTTCCAGCTCGGCGGCTCCGGCCGCGTTCCGGCCGCTGCGGCTGACGAGCAGCAGTCTGCGGGCGCCGTGGGCGATGACGAGGTGGCGAACGAGCAGCCGGCCCAGGGTGCCGGTCGCCCCGGTGACCAGCACGGTCCCTTCGGGGTCGAACGCGGCCCCGGTGTGATCGGTCTCGGCCCCGCCCCCGGTCTCGGTCCCGGTGGTCGTCGCGCGGGTGAGGGCCGGTACGAGTACCTCGCCGGACCGCAGGGCGAACTGGGTCTCGCCGGTGGCGGGCATCGCCGCGAGCGCGTCCGCCGAGGCGGGCGTGCCGTCGGTGTCGACGAGCACGAACCGGCCCGGGTGTTCGGTCTGGGCGGACCGTACGAGCCCCCAGAGGCCGGCAGCCGCGAGTCCGTCCACGGTGTCGTCCGCGGTGGCCGCGAGCGCCTGCCCGGTCAGCACGGTCAGGGGGACCTCCGCGAGGGGCCCGTCCTGGTCGAGCCAGTCCTGCACCAGCGCCAGGCCCCGGGCGGTGAGGGCGCGCACGTCTTCTGGCCTGGTCTCCGGATCGGCCGGGAACTGCGCGACCACGGCGTCCGGCGGGGCGGCGCCCGCGTCGACGGCGGCGCGCAGTGCCGCCGCGTCCGCGTGCACCCCGGCTCCGGCGAGGCCTGCGGCGGCGAGACCGAAGCCGTCGGTGCCGAGTACCGCCAGTCGGGCCGGCGACTCGGCCGAGGGGCGGCCGGCGGTCCGCTGCCAGGCCACGCGGTAGAGGGGGAACCCGCTGTCGGCGGCGGCGCCGAGCAGCGCGTCCAGGCGGTCCTGCGCCAGGGGCCGCATCACGAGGGCGTCCAGGGTGAGGACGGGGGCCGCGGTGAGGTCCGTGGCCTCAAGGCGTACCGCGCCCTCCCCAGCAGGGGTGATGCGCACGCGCAGCGAGTCCGCGCCCGCCGCGTGCAGGGTGACGCCCTTCCACGCGAACGGCAGCAGCACGGAGCCGTCCGGCACGTCGAGCAGCCCACCGGCCAGCCAGGGTTGCAGAGCCGCGTCGAGCAGCGCGGGATGCACGCCGTAGCCGGCCGCGTCGGCCCGAGCCCGAGCGGGCAGCCGGATCTCCGCGAACACCTCGCCGTCACCGCGCCACAGGGCCTCGATGCCGGCGAAGACCTCGCCGTACTCGTAGCCGAGATCCGAGAACTGCCCGTATACGTCGGCGGGTTCGAGTTTCTCGGCGCCTGTGGGCGGCCAGGAGGTGGCCCAGTCCACGGCGGCCGAGGGGGCGGATGGGGCGGCGGGGGCAACGAGGCTCTCGCCGTGCCGGGTCCACGCGGCTTCTTCGGTGCCGGCGGTGTCCTCGGGGCGGGAGTGGATGGTCAGCCGCCGGCGGCCCTGCTCGTCTGCGGTCTCCACGCGCACCTGGACCTGCGCGGCGCGGTGGCCGTCGAGGACGAGCGGAGCCTCCAGGGAAAGCTCCTCCACGGTGGCGCAGCCGGTCGCGGCTGCGGCGTGCAGGGCGAGCTCGACGAAGGCCGTGCCGGGCAACAGGGTCCGGCCTCGGACAGCGTGGTCAGCGATCCACGGGTGCTCGGTGAGCGAGATCCGGCCGGCGAACACCGTCTCGCCGGTCGAGGCGACCGGCAGCGCGCCGCCGAGCAGCGGGTGGGTCTCCCACACCATGCCGAAGCGGGCGGCCGCGGCATCGCCGACGCCTGCGGGCGAGGTCGGCGCCCAGTGGCGGCTGCGTTGGAAGGCGTAGGTGGGCAGGTCGACGGTCCTGGCCCCGGTGCCGTCGAAGAGAGCCGTCCAGCCGATGTCGATGCCACGGACGAACAGCTCGGCGGCCGAGGTCAGGAACCGCTCCCAGCCACCCTCCTCACGCCGCAACGAACCACCGGCCAGGACATCCTTGCCCTCGGCGGCCTCCTGGATACCCATGATCAGCACAGGGTGGGCACTGGATTCGACGAAGGTGCCGAAGCCTCGCTCCAGGAGCAGCCGGACGGTCTCCTCGAAGCGAACGGTCTGGCGGAGATTGCGGTACCAGTACGAGGCGTCGAGCACCGTCGTATCAACCAGCTCACCGGTCACCGTCGAATAGAACGGAATCTCCGAACGGCGCGGCGTGACCGGTGCGAGCACATCAAGAAGTTCGGCCTCGATCCGCTCCACATGCGCGGAGTGCGAGGCGTAGTCGACCGGAACCTGACGAGCCCGCACCCCCTCGCCCTGGTACGCGGCCACGATCTCCGTGATCGCATCGGCGTCACCGGACACCACCGTGCTCGACGGACCATTCACCGCCGCCACACTCAACCGGCCGCTCCACTCGCCACCGGCAAGACGTTCCTCAACCTCCGGCAACGGCAACGGAATCGACGCCATACCCCCCAAACCCGCCAGCTCGCGGCCGATCACACCCGCCCGCAACGCCACCACACGAGCCGCATCCTCCAGAGACAACGCCCCCGACACAGCAGCCGCCGCAATCTCCCCCTGCGAATGCCCCACCACCGCATCCGGCACCACACCAAACGAACGCCACAACTCAGCAAGCGACACCATCACAGCCCACGTCACCGGCTGCACCACACCCACATCGTCCAACGAACCCCCCGCAGCCACCACCTCCACCACATCGAAATCAACAAACGGCGCCAACGCATCCGCACACTCACGCAACCGAGCAGCAAACACCGGCGAAGACTCCAACAACCCCGCACCCATCCCCACCCACTGCGTCCCCTGACCCGGAAACACCAACACCCGACGGCCCACCGGACCCACCGAGTCCTCGACGACCCGGTCACCAAGCGCGACCTGACGGTGCTCGAACACCGACCGCGACGTCACCAGCGAATACCCGGCATCCAACAGACCCGGCGCACCCTCCGCCCCAAGACGGGCCCGCAACCGCTCAGCCTGGAGCTTGAGCGCCGGCCTCGACTTCGCGGACACCACCAACGGAACCACCGGCAACTCACGAACCACGGACTCCGCCACCGCATCCGGCACGGGGGCCTGTTCCAGGATGACGTGAGCGTTGGTCCCGCTCACACCGAACGCGGACACGCCCGCACGACGTGGACGCCCGGTCTCCGGCCACGGTCGGGTCTCGGTCAGCAGCTCGACCGCACCCGCGTCCCAGTCGACCTGCGAGGACGGCGCATCCACATGCAACGTCCGTGGCAGCACACCCTCCTGGAGCGCCATCACCATCTTGATGACACCACCCACACCAGCGGCGGCCTGCGGGTGGCCGATGTTCGACTTCAACGAGCCCAGCCACAGCGGCTGCTCCGCCGGGCGCTGCCCGTAGGTGGCCAGCAGTGCCTGCGCCTCGATCGGGTCACCGAGCCTGGTCCCCGTACCGTGCGACTCGACCACGTCCACGTCCGCGGTTCCCAGACCGGCGTTGGCCAGGGCCTGGCGGATGACCCGCTCCTGGGAGGGGCCGTTGGGGGCGGTGAGGCCGTTGCTGGCGCCGTCCTGGTTGACGGCGTCGCCGCGGATGACGGCGAGCACCCGGTGGCCCTGGCGGACGGCTTCCGACAGCCGCTCGACGGCGACCATGCCCGCGCCCTCGGCCCAGCTGGTGCCGTCGGCGGCGTCGGCGAAGGCCTTGCTGCGGCCGTCGACGGCGAGCCCGCGCTGCCGGGAGAACTCCACGAACAGGCCGGGGGCGGCCATGACCGTCACACCGCCGGCGAGAGCGAGGTCGCACTCCCCCGCGCGAACGGCCTGCGCGGCCATGTGCAGGGTGACCAGGGAGGAGGAGCAGGCGGTATCCACGGAGACGGAGGGGCCTTCGAGGCCGAGCACGTACGAGATGCGCCCGGAGACCACGCTCGCGGACTTGCCGGTGAGCAGGTAGCCCTCGTGCTCCTCGGACGCCTCGTGCAGCCGGGAGGCGTACTCCTGGTGGGTGAGGCCCACGTACACACCGGTACGGGTGCCGCGCAGGGACAGTGGGTCGATGCCGGCCCGCTCCAGGGCCTCCCAGGAGGTTTCGAGCAGGAGCCGCTGCTGCGGGTCCATCACCAGGGCCTCGCGCGGCGAGATCCCGAAGAACTCGGCGTCGAACTCGGCTGCCTCGTGGAGGAACCCGCCCTCGCGGACATACGTGGTGCCGCGGCGGCCCGACTCCGGGTCGGGCTCGTAGACCTCGTCGAGGTTCCAGCCGCGGTCGGTGGGCGCGGCGCCGATGACGTCGCGCTCGGCCATGACCAGGTCCCACAGCGCCTCGGGGGTGTCGGCCTCGCCGGGGAAGCGGCAGGCCATGCTCACGATCACGATCGGGTCCTCGGCGTCCCCGGCCGCTCGAACGGCGGGGGCCGGGGCGGGAGCCGCTGCGGGGGTGTCTCCGAGGAGCTTGCCGAGCAGGTAAGCAGCGAGTGCGCCCGGGTTGGGGCGGTCGAACACGACGGTGGCGGGCAGCCGCAGACCGGTGGCACCGGCGATGCGGTTGCGCAGCTCCAGCGCGGTGAGGGAGTCGAAGCCGGTGTCCTTGAACGCCCGGTCGGCGCGGATGGCGTCGGTGCTCGGGTGCCGCAGCACCGCTGCGGCCTCGCCGCGCACGAGCTCGACCAGCGTCCGGGTCCGTTCGGCCTCGGGGAGTGCGGCGAGCCGTTGGGCCAGTCCGTCGGCGGGGCCCACGGAGGCCCCGGCGGGGGCCTGCTGCCGCGCCTCCTCCAGCGCGTGCCGGGCTTCCGGCACGGTGTCGAAGACGGGCCCGGGGCGCAGCGCGGCGGTGCGCGGGGCGAAGTCGGCCCAGTCGACGTCCAGGACGGTGACGCAGGTATCGCCCAGGTCGAGAGCGCGGTGGAGGGCCTCGATGCCTTCGTCGGGGTCCATGGCCCTGATGCCTCGGCGGCTCAGGCTCTCCTCGCCGGCGCCCTCGGCCATGCCGCCGCCACCCCACAGGCCCCAGGCTATGGAGGTGGCGGGCAGGCCCTCGGCGCGGCGCTGTTCCGCGAGGACGTCGAGGGAGGCGTTGGCCGCGGCGTAGGCGGCCTGTCCGCCGTTGCCCCAGGTGCCGGTGACGGAGGAGAAGAGGACGAAGGCATCCAGTTCCAGGCCTCGGTCGCGGGTGAGTTCGTGCAGGTGGTGCGCCGCCTCGGCCTTCGGGGCCCGGACCCCTCGGTAGGCCTCGGCGGTAACGGAACCGATCACCCCGTCGTCGAGCACGCCTGCGGTGTGGAAGACGGCGGTGGGCGGGTGGGCGTCGAGGAGGGCGGCCAGCGCCTCACGGTCGGAGACGTCACAGGCGGCGAGGGTGACTTCGGCGCCCAGGGCACGCAGTTCCTCGGCCAGCCCGGCAGCCCCCGGAGCATCCGGACCACGACGCCCGGTCAGCACCAGATGCCCCGCCCCGGCCCCGGCGAGCCACCGGGCCACATGAGCACCGAGAGCACCCGTGCCACCCGTCACCAGGACAGTGCCACGGGCCGTCCAGCGGGCGCCCTCGGCCGTCCCGGCGGACTGACCCGCACGGGTCACCCGGCGGCCGTAGGAGCCGGAGGCGCGGACGGCGACCTGGTCCTCGGCGCCGGGGCGGCCGCCCTGGGCCAGCGCGGCGGCCATCCGGTCGAAGGCGCGGGCGTCGGGCTGCGCGGGCAGGTCGACGACACCTCCCCAGAGGGCGGGCAGTTCGAGCGCGGCGACGCGGGCGAGGGCCCACACCTGCGCCCCGGAGTCCTCGGGCAGCTCGCCGGGGGCGACGGACACGGCCTGCCTGGTCAGGGCCCACACCCCGGCCGGGGCGAGGTCGGTGTCGGCAGCGGCCTGTAGGAGCGCGAGGGAGGCGAGAACCGCCTCCGTGCCTCCTGCCAGCGGGAGGAGGGACAGTACTCCGTCGAAGGTTTCGCCCTCGGTCCGGTACGAGTCCAGCCGGCCGGCCAGGGTCTCGCGGGTGGCGGTGAGGGTGTCCAGGGTCAGGCGTTCGGTGCGGGCGCCGTGCCGGACGAGGGTGGCCTCGGCCGCGTCGGCGAGTTCAGCGGTGCCTTCGGGGAGGACGAGCAGCCAGCGCCCGGAGAGGCGGGCGGCGGGGTTCTTGGCGCTCAGACCCTTCCAGGTGGTGCGGTAGCGCCAGGAGTCCGTACCGGAGGCCTTGGCGGCGGGGACGGGCTGGGCAGAGGGCTCCAGCCAGTAGTGCTCGTGCTGGAAGGCGTAGGTGGGCAGGTCGACGATCCTGGCCCCGGTGTCCTCGAAGAGGGCACTCCAGTCGATGTCGATGCCACGGACGAACAACTCGGCGGCCGAGGTCAAGAACCGCTCCCAGCCGCCCTCCTCACGCCGCAGCGAACCACTGGTCAGGACATCCTTGCCCTCGGCGGTCTCCTGGATACCCATGATCAGCACAGGGTGGGCACTGGACTCGACGAAGGTGCCGAAGCCCCGGTCCAGGAGCAGCCGGACGGTCTCCTCGAAGCGAACGGTCTGGCGGAGATTGCGGTACCAGTACGAGGCGTCCAGCACCGTCGTATCAACCAGCTCACCGGTCACCGTCGAATAGAACGGAATCTCCGAACGACGCGGCGTAACCGGAGCGAGCACATCAAGAAGCTCGGCCTCGATCCGCTCCACATGCGCGGAGTGCGAGGCGTAGTCGACCGGAACCTGACGAGCCCGCACCCCCTCACCCTGATACGCGGCCACAATCTCCGTAATCGCGTCGGCATCACCCGACACCACCGTGCTGGAAGGCCCGTTGACGGCGGCCACGCTCAGCCGGCCGGTCCACTCGGCATCGGCAAGGCGTTCCTCAACCTGCACGAGCGGCAGCGGGATCGACGCCATACCCCCCAACCCAGCCAGCTCACGGCCGATCACACCCGCCCGCAACGCCACCACACGGGCCGCATCCTCCAAAGACAGCGCCCCCGAAACAGCAGCCGCCGCGATCTCCCCCTGCGAATGCCCCACCACCGCATCCGGCACCACACCAAACGAAGCCCACAACTCAGCAAGCGACACCATCACAGCCCACGTCACCGGCTGCACCACACCCACATCGTCCAGCGAACCCCCCGCAGCCACCACCTCAACCACGTCGAAGTCAACAAACGGCGCCAACGCATCCGCACACTCACGCAACCGGGCAGCAAACACCGGCGAGGACTCCAACAGCCCCGCACCCATCCCCACCCACTGCGTCCCCTGACCCGGAAACACCAACACCCCACGACCCGGTTCCCCGGCCACACCCTCGACCTTCAGATCACCGAAGGAGACCGAGCGGTGCTCCAGGTGCGAACGCCCGGCAGCAAGACTCAGACCCACATCGAGCGGACGCAGCACGGGATCCGTCTGCATCCGGGCCCGCAGCCGGGAGGACTGCGCCTCCAGAGCGGCCGCCGACTTCGCGGACACCACCAACGGAACCACCGGCAACTCACGAACCACAGACTCCGCCACCACATCCGGCACAGGAGCCTGCTCCAGAATCACGTGGGCATTGGTCCCGCTCACACCGAACGCGGACACCCCCGCACGACGCGAACGCCCGGTCTCCGGCCACGCACGCGACTCGGTCAGCAGCTCGACCGCACCCGCGTCCCAGTCCACCTGCGAGGACGGGGCATCCACATGCAACGTCGCCGGCAGCACACCCTCCTGCAACGCCATCACCATCTTGATGACGCCGCCGACACCTGCGGCGGCCTGCGCATGACCGATGTTCGACTTCAACGAACCCAGCCACAAAGGCTGCTCCGCCGGACGCCGCCCGTAGGTGGCCAGCAGTGCCTGCGCCTCAATCGGATCACCGAGCCGGGTCCCCGTCCCGTGCGCCTCCACCGCATCCACATCCGCAGCCCCCAGACCGGCATTGGCCAGAGCCGCCCTGATCACCCGCTGCTGCGAAGGACCATTCGGCGCCGTCAGACCATTACTCGCACCGTCCTGATTCACCGCCGAACCCCGCACCACAGCCAGCACACGATGCCCCCGGGCCACCGCGTCCGACAGCCGCTCCACCAACAGCACACCCACACCCTCGGCCCACCCCGTACCGTCCGCACCCTCCGCGAACGCCTTGCACCGACCGTCCGAAGCCAACCCACGCTGCTGCGAGAACTCCACGAACATGCCAGGACTCGCCATCACCGAGGCGCCGCCGGCCAGAGCGAAGTCGCACTCGCCCGAGCGCAGCGACTGGGCGGCGAGGTGGAGCGCCACAAGCGAGGAGGAGCAAGCCGTGTCGACCGTCACCGCCGGGCCTTCGAGACCCAGCGCATAGGAGATACGACCGGACATGACGCTGGCCGTGTTGCCGGTGAGCAAGTAGCCCTCGGATCCCTGGGCGTTCTCGTAGAGGCGCGGCCCGTACTCCTGGGTCATGGCGCCGACGAAGACGCCGGTACGGGAGCCCTTCAGCGAGTCGGCCGGGACACCCGCCCGCTCCAACGCCTCCCACGACGTCTCCAGCAACAACCGCTGCTGCGGATCCATCGCCACCGCCTCACGCGGCGAAATACCGAAGAACCCGGCATCGAACCCACCCGCATCGTGAAGGAAACCTCCCTCACGCACATACGAACGCCCCGCAACACCCGGCTCCGGATCGAACAGCGACTCCACACCCCAACCACGGTCACCCGGGAACGGCGACACCGCATCCACCCCAGACGACACCAACTCCCACAACCCCTCCGGCGAACCCACTCCACCCGGGAAGCGACACGCCATCCCCACGATCGCGATGGCGTCCTCGTTCTGGCCGGAGGCCGGCTGCTCCCGGCGGGCCGGGACCTCGGCCGGAGCCGCGGTGGCGGCCTCGGCGGCTTCGTCGCGAATCAGCTGGGCGACGGCCAGCGGGGTCGGGCAGTCGTAGATCAGGGTGGCGGGCAGACGTACGCCGGTCGCGGCCCGCAGCCGGTTGCGCAGCTCGATACCGTTGACGGACTCGAAGCCCTGCTGCTTGAAGGTCTTCTCGGGTGCGATCGAGTCGCCGGTGGCCCGGCCTCGTACAGCGGCGGCGTGGACGCGCACCAGCTCCAGCACGTGGTCGAGCTGTTCGGCCTCGGAACGACCGCGCAGCTCGCGGCTGAGCAGGGTCTCGTCGGCATCGGCCTCGGATGTCTGGCCCTGCTCCGCAGAGCCGTCCTCGGTGATCCAGTGGCGGCTGCGTTGGAAGGCGTAGGTGGGCAGGTCGACGATCCTGGCCCCGGTGCCCTCGAAGAGAGCCGTCCAGTCGATGTCGATGCCACGGACGAACAACTCGGCGGCCGAGGTCAGGAACCGCTCCCAGCCACCCTCCTCCCGCCGCAACGAACCGCTGACAACCACATCGAGCCCGGCCGCATCAGCACACTCCTGAACACCGATACCAAGCACCGGATGCGCACTCGACTCGACAAACGTGCCGAAGCCCCGCTCCAGGAGCAGCCGGACCGTCTCCTCGAAACGAACCGTCTGCCGGAGATTGCGGTACCAGTACGACGCGTCCAGCACCGTCGTGTCAGTCAGCTCACCCGTCACCGTCGAATAGAACGGAATCTCCGAACGACGCGGCGTAACCGGAGCCAGCACATCAAGAAGTTCGGCCTCGATCCGCTCCACATGCGCGGAGTGCGAGGCGTAGTCGACCGGAACCTGACGAGCCCGCACCCCCTCACCCTGATACGCGGCCACGATCTCCGTAATCGCATCGGCATCACCCGACACCACCGTGCTCGACGGACCATTCACCGCCGCCACACTCAACCGGCCGCTCCACTCGCCACCGGCAAGACGTCCCTCAACCTCGGCCAGCGGCAGCGGGATCGACGCCATACCACCCAAACCAGCCAGCTCACGGCTGATCACCCCCGCCCGCAACGCCACCACACGAGCCGCGTCCTCCAAAGACAACGCCCCCGACACCGCAGCCGCCGCAATCTCACCCTGCGAATGCCCCACCACCGCATCCGGCACCACACCAAACGAGCGCCACAGCTCGGCAAGCGACACCATCACAGCCCACGTCACCGGCTGCACCACACCCACATCGTCCAGCGAACCCCCCGCAGCCACCACCTCCACCACATCAAAATCAACAAACGGCGCCAACGCATCCGCACACTCACGCAACCGAGCAGCGAACACCGGCGAAGACTCCAACAGCCCCGCACCCATCCCCACCCACTGCGTCCCCTGACCCGGAAACACCAACACCCCACGACCCGTCTCGCCCGCGACCCCGTGGACGGCGGAGCGCTCCAGTCGGGTGAGGAGTTCCTCGCGGTCGCCGGCCAGGACCACGGCGCGGTGGCCGAAGACGGTGCGGGCGGCGGCCTGGGTCCAGGCCACGTCCAGGAGGCCGTGCTCCGGGCCGTGTTCGATGCGGGCGCTGAGCTGGGCGGCCTGGTCGCGCAGGCCCTCCGCGGTGCGGCCCGTGACGATGACGGGGAGGACGGGGAGGGTACGGGTGGCGGGCTCGGCCGGGCGCGGGGCCGGGGCCTGCTCCAGCACCAGGTGCGCGTTGGTGCCGCCCATACCGAAGGAGGACACGCCGGCCCGGCGCGGCCGGGAGCCGTCCGTCTCGTCCGTCGGCCAGGTCCGCAGGTCGGTCTGGACAGTGAGGTTCAGCTCGTCGAGCGGGATGTCGGGGTTCGGGGTCGCGTAGTTGAGGCTGGGCGGGAGTTCGCCCTCTCGGACGGCGAGCGCGGTCTTGAGGAAGCCGACGATGCCGGCGGCGCCTTCGAGGTGGCCGACGTTGGTCTTGGCGGAGCCGACGACGAGCGGGGTGCCGGGGGTGCGGGCGGTGCCGAGGACGGCGCCGAGGGCCGCGGCCTCCACGGGGTCGCCGGCGCGGGTGCCGGTGCCGTGGAGTTCGACGTAGTGGACGTCCTCGGGGCGGACGCCGGCGCGCTCGTACGCCTCGCGGAGGACGGCCTCCTGGGCGTCCCGGTGCGGGGTGGTCAGGCTGGGGCCGCCGCCGTCGTTGTTGATGGCGCCGCCCTTGACGACGCAGTGGACGCGGTCGCCGTCGGCGAGGGCCTGGCGCAGCGGCTTGAGGACGACGCAGACGCCGCCCTCCCCGCGTACGTAACCATTGGCGCGGGCGTCGAAGGTGTGGCAGCGGCCGTCCGGAGAGAGGGCGCCCATCAGCTCCATGGTGGTGGTGCTGTGGCCGGACAGGATGAGGTTGACGCCGGCGACGACGGCGAGGTCGCTCTCGCCTCGGAGCAGTCCCTCGCAGGCGAGGTGGACTGCGACGAGCGAGGAGGACTGGGCGGTGTCGACGGCCATGCTGGGGCCGCGCAGTCCGAGGTGGTACGAGAGCCGGTTGGCGGTCATGGCCCGGTGCAGGCCGGCCGCGCTGTAGCCGCCGGTGGCTTCGGCGTGGGCGTGGGAGAGGGCCGCGTAGTCGTCGGAGGCGACGCCGACGTACACGGCGGTGCGGGTGCCGGAGAGCCGGCCGGGGACGATTCCGGCGTGCTCCAGGGCCTCCCAGCCGAGTTCGAGTACGAGGCGCTGCTGCGGGTCGGTGGCGGCGGCCTGTGCCGGGCTCATCCCGAAGAATTCCGCTTCGAATTCGCCGTGGTTCTCCAGGGCGGCCCGCCAGGTGCCGTCCTCCTGCCGGGTGATGCCGTGGTTTCCGGTTCGGAGGAGCTGCCAGAATTCCTCGGGCGTATCGGCTCCGGGAAGTCGGCACGCCATGCCCACGACGGCTATGTCGTTGTCACCCACGAGCTGTTCACCGGTCTTGGGGGTCATTAATTCTCCATAGCCAGAGATGAGGTGCGGGAAATCCACGAGCGGTTCGAAAGACCCGGAGGGGTCGGTACTGCCGGGAAAGCCGGGTGCCGGGGCACCGTCACCACGTGACGGGGAGCTCCACGAGTCCGCGGACGAGCATGTCCCGGTGCCAGGCGAGTTCGTCGGCGGGCACGGCGAGGCGCAGTCCGGGCAGACGGCCGGTGAGGACTTCCAGGGCGCACTGGAGTTCGGCGCGGGCCAGCGGGGCGCCGAGGCAGAAGTGCGGGCCCTGGCCGAAGGCGAGGTGCTGGTTGGGCTCACGGTCCAGGACGACGCCGGCGGCGTCCTCGAACACGGTCCCGTCGTGGTTGGCGGAGGCGAGGGAGTAGACGACGGCCTCGCCGGCGCGGATGGTCACGCCGCCGAGCTCGACGTCCTCGGTGGCGACGCGGGTGGGTCCGACGCTGTTCCACAGCGGGACGACGCGCAGGAGCTCCTCCACGGCGGCGGGCACGAGTTCGGGGTCGGCGCACAGCCGCTCGTAGCGGCTGCGGTCCCGCAGGAGGACCAGGACGTGGCCGGCGATCTGGCTGGCGGTGGTCTCGTGGCCGCCGATGAGCATGCCGCCGGTGAGCATGAGCAGTTCGTTCTCGGAAAGGCGTTCGCCCTCGTCGTGGGCCAGGACGAGGGCGCTGAGGAGGTCGTCCTCGGGCTGCGCGCGCCGCTTGACCACGTATCCGCGCAGGTAGTCGGCGTATTCCTCGGCTGCCTGGCCGACCTGCTCGTCGGTGTAGCGGCTGGCGGACATCAGGGCCTCCGTGAAGGCCCGGAAGATGTGCTGGTCCTCGTGGGGGATGCCGAGCATTTCGCAGATGACCGAGGTGGGCAGGGGCAGTGCGAGCTTCTGGACGAGGTCGGCGGGCCCGCCGTCGGCGACCAGTTCGTCGACGAGGGCGTGGGTGATCTCGGCGATGCGGGGGCGGATCGCTGCCACGCGGCGGGCGGTGAAGGCGCGGGAGACGAGCCGGCGCAGCCGGGCGTGGTCCTCGGGGGGCATGCCCATGAGGCCGACGGAGTCGAGTCCGCGGGGGGCGGCGCGGGGTACGTCCTTGTCGGCGCCCGCGTGCATGCTCAGCCGGGGGTCGGCCGAGGCCTTCTTGATGTCCGCGTGCCGTGTCAGGAGCCACGCCTCGCCGCCGTAGGGCATGCGGACCCGTGCCACGGGCTCACCGGACCGGAGTTCGGCGTACGCGGGGTCGAGCGCGAGATCTACTCGGTCGCCGAACGGATAGGTCCGGACGGATCCGGCGACGGCATGAGGGCAGGTCATGACTGAATCTCCTCTGTACGCGGACCCTGACACCGAACAGCAGCACCGCACCGTTGCCACCGGCGCGTTTTTGATTGTGTCAAGTCATCGCGAATTGGCCAGGAAATTCGAGTCGGATTTTAGCGGTGTGCAAGCGGAGCGCGACAGCGATTTGAGCTGGGCGCGACACGGCCGGGCCAGAATGGAGAAACACAGACGACTGTGTCAGGTCTCCCCTTGCGCCGCACAAGTGGGGGGCCGTAATTTTCCGTTGCACCGAAGAGCTGCACCGAAGACCTGCGCGAAAAGCTGCACCGAAAAGCCGTATCGAAAAGCCGTATCCGTTTTGCCTCGAAAGGCTGCCCCGATGGCACATATCGCCTTCTTCATTCTCCCTGCGGCCGGTCACGTCAACCCGACGCTGTCCGTCGCACGGGAACTCGTCGCGCGCGGCCACCGGGTCACCTACGCCCTGTCCGAGAGTTACGGCGAGCGGGTGCTCGCGACGGGGGCGGAGTTCGTCCCCTACCCGATGGACCAGGACCGCTTCCTGGCCACGATGGTGCCGCAGCAGGACTCCGCCGAGTACACGGACCAGCAGGAGTTCGTGAACATGATGAAGTGGATGCTGGAGCTGACCCGGCAGACGCTTCCTCGGTTCGAGGAGCACTTCGAGTCCGAGGGCCGTCCGGACGTGTTCGTGTGCGACCCGTCCTCCTTCTGGAGCGGGGCCGTCCTGGCGGCGAAGTGGGGCGTGCCGGTCATCCGCAGCACCCCGACGTACGTGGCCAACGAGCACTGGTCCCTGCACCCGCCGGTCGACACGGCGGAGGAGCAGCAGCAGGACCCGGAGACCGGGGAGCTGTTCGAGACCGTCGCCGGCCTGCTGGCGGAGCACGGCGTCGAGAAGAGCATCGGGGAGTTCGCGCAGGACGTGCACTCGGGTCCCGCGCTGGTCTACCTGCCGCGTTCCTTCCAGTACGCGGGCGAGACCTTCGGTGAGGAGGTCGCCTTCGTCGGCCCGTGCACCAGCGACAACAGCTTCCACGGCGACTGGGAGGCGCCCGCCACGGGCCGCCCGCTCGCGCTGGTCAGCCTGGGCACCCTGTACAACAAGCAGCCGGAGTTCTTCCGCGCCTGCGTCGACGCCTTCGCGGACCTGGACTGGGACGTGGTGATCGCGCACGCCGGCGGGGTCGCGGAGGGCGGTCTCGGCGAGCTGCCGCCGAATGTGCAGGTGCACTCCTTCGTGCCGCAGGGCGCCGTGCTCAAGCACGCGTCCCTGATGATCAATCACGGCGGTACGAGCACCGTGCTCCAGGCCGTCTCCGAGGGCGTCCCGGTCATCTCGGTGCCGCAGATGGCGGAGCTGCACGCGACGGCGACCCGGGTGGAGCAGCTGGGCGTGGGCGCCAAGATCCTGCGCAAGGACATCTCCCCGGAGAAGATCCGCGAGACCGTGCTCGCCCTGGCCGCCGACGAGTCCGTTGCGGCGAAGGTGGCGTGGCTGCGGCAGGAGATCAAGTCCGCGGGCGGCCCGACCGCGGCCGCCGACGCGGTCGAGCGGCTCCTGGTACCGGCGCCCGCCGTCGGCTGAACCCACTCCGCCCGCCCCCCCTCTCCTCCTCCCCTTTCCAGACTTCTTGCCGAATACCAGCTGAGGAAGCCGATATGACGACACAGATCGCCGAGGACACAGACGCCGTGGCCGTGGCCGTGGACATCCCGGAGACCGAGGCGCCGCACCCGCTGGCGCAGCCGGCCGAGGCCGACGCCGAGGGGCTGCTGGAGTGGTTCGCGCGTTGCCGCGCCGAGGCCCCCGTGTTCTGGGACTCGACGCGTTTCGCGTGGCAGGTGTTCTCGTACGAGGACTACAACACCGTCTCCACCAACCCGCAGATCTTCTCCTCGGACTTCTCGCCGGTCTTCCCGGTGCCGGAGGAGCTGGCTCTGCTGATGGGGCCGGGCACCTTCGGCGGCATCGACCCGCCGAAGCACGGCCCGCTGCGCAAGCTGGTCAGCCAGGCGTTCACCCCGCGCCGGATGGCCGCGCTGGAGCCCCGTATCGCGGAGATCACCCGCAAGCTCCTCGCCGACTTCGGTGACCGGACCGAGATCGACGTGGTGACGGACCTGGCGTACCCGCTGCCGGTGACGGTGATCGCAGAGCTGCTGGGCGTCCCGGCCTCCGACCAGGACCTGTTCCGCGAGTGGGTCGACGTCATCCTCAACAACGAGGGCATGGAGTACCCCAATCTCCCGGCCGACTTCGCGGAGACCATGGGTCCGGCCATCAAGGAGTGGGCCGCGTACCTGTACGCGAAGATCGCCGAGAAGCGGGCCACGCCGTCCGACGACCTGATGAGCGGGCTCATCGAGTCCGAGGTCGACGGCCGCCGCCTCACCGACGAGGAGATCGTCAACATCGTGGCGCTGCTGCTCACGGCGGGCCACATCTCCAGCGCGACGCTGCTCGGCAACCTGTTCATCGTGCTGGACCAGCACCCCGAGGCGCAGGCGGCGCTGCGGGCCGACCGCTCGCTGATCTCGGGCGCGGTGGAGGAGACGCTGCGCTACCGCAGCCCCTTCAACAACATCTTCCGGCTGCTGAAGGAGGACACCGACATCCTCGGCGTCCCGATGAAGGCCGGTCAGATGGTCACGGCGTGGAGCGCCTCGGCCAACCGCGATGCCGGGCAGTTCCCGGACCCGGACGTCTTCGACGTCCGCCGGACCGCGAACAAGCACATGGCCTTCGGCCACGGCATCCACCACTGCCTCGGCGCGTTCCTGGCCCGGATGGAGGCGAAGGTCTTCCTCGACCTGGTCTTCGACGCCTTCTCGTCGTTCAAGGTCGACCTGGACGGGGCGGAGTTCTACGAGGCGGATCAGCTGACCCCGCGTCACCTCCCCGTCTCCGTCGTCCGCGGCTGATCCAGCCGCGCCTGAGGCACCGGCCGGACAGGGCAACCAGGGAGCGCGATCGCATGTCGGTGGGCATCATCACAGAACCGAAGGTGGGCAGGGTCAAGCCCTGTGCCTTCATCGAGTTGGAGCAGCACAACGACGCACGGGGCAACCTGTCGGTCGTCGAGTCCGAGTGGACGGCGGGCTTCCCGATCGAGCGGGTGTACTACCTGCACGGTCTGGACACCGGCTCGTCCCGCGGCGGGCACGCGCACCGGGCCCTGGAGCAGCTCGTCATCGCCGTCCACGGAAGTTTCACGATCACCTTGGACGACGGGGTCAACCAGGCGGAGCACCGTCTCGACGACGCCGGCCGGGGCCTGTACATCGGGCCGATGGTGTGGCGGAACCTGAGCGACTTCTCGAAGGACGCGGTCAGCGTGGTCCTGGCCTCGCGGCACTACGACGAGTCGGACTACTACCGCGACTACGAGGAGTTCCTGCGGGACGCGAGGAGGGGGCTGTGACGGCCCCGGCGCCGGCCCGCCCGGCACGCGTCCCCTTCCACGACCTGCGGGACCTGCACGCCCTCGGCGGTGTGCAGGCGGAGATCGACGCCGCCGTGCTGCGGGTGTCGCGCTCCGGACGCTACCTCCTCGGCCCCGAACTGGAGGCGTTCGAGGAGGAGTACGCCCGGTACTGCGAGAACGCGCACTGCGTCGGCGTCGGCAGCGGACTGGGCGCCCTGGAGCTGACGCTGCGGGCGCTGGGCATCGGTGAGGGCGACGAGGTGATCGTCCCCGGGCACACGTACATCGCGAGCTGGCTCGCGGTGTCCGCCACGGGGGCCCGCCCGGTCCCCGTGGAGCCGGAGGCCGGCTCGTACCTGATCGACCCCGACCGCCTCGCGGCCGCGATCACCCCGCGGACCAGGGCGGTCATGCCGGTGCACCTGTACGGGCACCCGGTGGACCTCGACGCGATCGAGGCCGTCACCGCGCCCCGGGGCATCCCGGTCGTGGAGGACGCGGCCCAGGCACACGGGGCCCGCTACAAGGGCCGGCGGATCGGCTCGCGGTACGCGGCGGCGTTCAGCTTCTACCCGGGCAAGAACCTGGGCGCGCTGGGCGACGCCGGCGCCGTGGTCACCTCCGATCCGGAGCTCGCCGGGCAGATCCGGCTGCTGCGCAACTACGGCTCCCGCGAGAAGTACCGGCACGAGGTGCGCGGCACCAACTCCCGCCTGGACGAGATCCAGGCGGCGGCGCTGCGGGCGAAGCTGCCGTACCTCGACGCGTGGAACGCGCACCGGGGCACGATCGCCGCACGCTACACCGAGGGCCTCTCCGGCCTGCCGGGGGTCGTCCCGCCGGCCGTCCGGTCCTGGGCCGAGCCCGTCTGGCACCAGTACGTGCTGCGCACCGCGCACCGCGAGGAGCTGCGGCAGGCCCTGACCGGGGCCGGGGTGGAGAGCCTGGTCCACTACCCGATCGCCGTCCACCGATCCGGCGCCTACGCGGGCACCCGGTCCGAGCCGCTGCCCCGCTCCGAGCGGCTGGCGGCTCAGGTGCTGAGCCTGCCCATGGGCCCGCAGCTGATCGCGCGGGACGCGGAGACCGTCATCGCGGCGGTCCGTCACGCCACGGAGAACAGCCATGTCTGACGTCATGAAGGTCCCGGCCCTCTCGGCACTGGGCGACCCCGCCTCCCGCCGTCCGATGAAGGGCATCGTCCTGGCCGGCGGCAGCGGCACCCGGCTGCGCCCGCTGACCGGCGCGCTGTCCAAGCAGCTGCTGCCGGTGTACGACAAGCCGATGATCTACTACCCGCTGTCGGTACTGATGCTGGCGGGAATCCGCGACATCCAGATCATCTCCGCCAAGGACCACCTGGAGATGTTCCGCGCGCTGCTCGGCGACGGAAGCCAGCTCGGCATCCGACTGAGCTACGCCCAGCAGGAGGAGCCCCACGGCATCGCGGAGGCCTTCCTCATCGGTGAGGAGCACATCGGCGACAGCCCGGTGGCACTGATCCTCGGGGACAACGTCTTCCACGGTCCCGGCTTCTCCCAGCTGATCGCGCAGGCCGCCGCCCGACTGGACGGCTGTGAGCTGTTCGGCTACCCGGTCAAGGACCCCCAGCGGTACGGGGTCGGCGAGATCGACACCGACGGCTCCCTGCTCTCCCTGGTGGAGAAGCCGGTCAAGCCGCGCTCCAACCTCGCGGTGACCGGCCTGTACCTCTACGACAACGACGTGGTGGACATCGCCCGCCGGCTGACGCCCTCGGCACGCGGCGAGCTGGAGATCACCGACGTCAACCGCGTGTACCTGGCCCAGGGCCGGGCCCGGCTGAACCCGCTGGGCCGAGGGTTCGCCTGGCTGGACATGGGGACCCACGATTCGCTCCTGCAGGCCGGGCAGTACGTACAGCTGCTGGAGCAGCGCCAGGGCGAGCGGATCGCCTGCGTGGAGGAGATCGCCCTGCGGACGGGTTTCATCAGCCCGGAGCAGTGCTTCGCCCTCGGCAGCGACCTGGGGGCTTCCAGTTACGGCGACTACGTGCGGGAGATCGCCCGCCGGGCCGCCGCGGAGGGCCGGACCGCCGACTCCTCGGCTGCCTGACCACCCACCGAACCCACCGTCCCGTCCCCTTCCCCGGAAAGGCCAGTTGACGATGCGAGTCCTGGTGACCGGAGGTGCGGGCTTCATCGGCTCGCACTTCGTCAGAGAACTGCTGTCCGGGGCCTATCCGGACCTCGACGGGTCACGGGTGGTGGTCCTGGACGCCCTCACCTACGCCGGGAACCCCGCCAACCTCGACCCGGTCCGCGACCACCCGGGGCTGGAGTTCGTCCACGGCGACATCTGCGACAGGGAGCTGGTCGGGCGGCTGATGGCCGGGACCGGCATGGTGGTGCACTTCGCGGCCGAGTCGCACGTGGACCGCTCCATCGCCGACGCCTCCGCGTTCGTACGCACCAATGTGCTCGGCACCCAGACCCTCGTGCAGGCGGCCGTCGAGGCGGAGGTCGCGCGGTTCGTCCACGTCTCCACGGACGAGGTGTACGGGTCGATCGACTCGGGCTCGTGGCCGGAGGAACACCCGCTGCTGCCCAACTCCCCGTACGCGGCCTCCAAGGCCTCCTCGGACCTGATGGCGCTGGCCTTCCACCGCACGCACGGGCTGGAGGTGTGCGTGACGCGCTGCTCCAACAACTACGGTCCGTACCAGTTCCCGGAGAAGGCGATCCCGCTGTTCACCACCAACCTGGTCGACGGGCTCGACGTGCCCCTGTACGGCGACGGCCTCAACAGCCGCGACTGGCTGCACGTGGACGACCACTGCCGGGGCATCGCCCTGGTCGCGGCGAAGGGCCGGGCCGGCGAGGTCTACAACATCGGCGGCGGCACGGAGCTGACCAACCTGGAACTGACGGACCACCTGCTGGAGCTGTGCGGCCGGGACCGGTCGGCGGTGCGCAGGGTCACCGACCGGGCCGCGCACGACCGCCGGTACTCGGTGGACATCTCGAAGATCTCCCGCGAGCTGGGATACGAACCGAGGGTGCCCTTCGCCGAGGGCCTGGCGGCCACGGTGACCTGGTACCGGGAGAACCGCGCGTGGTGGGAGCCCCTCAAGGAGCGTGCCGCGCTCCCGGGGCCGGCCGCCGCCGGGCGGGGCACGGAGCAGCCGGCAGGTGCCCGTGC
This sequence comes from Streptomyces sp. NPDC104307, assembly GCF_055584045.1. NCBI lineage: Bacteria > Bacillati > Actinomycetota > Actinomycetes > Kitasatosporales > Streptomycetaceae > Streptomyces > Streptomyces sp. NPDC104307. Next base: position 7,006 of record NZ_JBVJMU010000023.1, on the reverse strand, counting down.
GCATTGACGAGACCGGAATACCCGGCACGTACCGGCTGCTGCCGGAGCGGTTCGAGGACGAGCGCGGCCATTTCTACGAAGCCGCCAGGCCCAGTGAGCTGACGGCGGCGACCGGGCTGCCCTTCGAGGTCCGCCAGGTCAACAACTCCGTCTCGCGGCGCGGTGTCCTGCGCGGGGTGCACTGCAACGACGTACCGGCCGACGCCGGGAAGCTGGTGACCTGTGTCCGGGGCTCGATCCTCGACGTGATGGTCGATCTCCGTCAGGGCTCGCCGTCCTTCGGCCGGTACGCCGTGAACCGGCTGGACGCCGGGGACGGCATCGCCCTCTACATGTCCGGCGGCATCGGCCACGCCTTCCTCGCCCTGGAGGACGGCACCTGCGTCAACTACCTGTTGTCCGCGGAGTACGTGCCCGGGGCCATGGTCGACCTCGACGCGCTCGACCCCGAGCTGGGCCTGCCGTGGGAACTCGCGGATCCGCCGGTGCGCTCCGCCAAGGACGCGGCCGCACCCTCCCTCGCGGAGGTCGTGGCATCCGGCAGGCTGCCGCGGTACGTACCGGCGGGCGGGGAGCTGATCCGGCCATGACCGTTCCCGCCACCCGCGCCGCCTCTTCCCCCTCCTCCCCCTCCGGCGTGTGGCTGCGCCGCTACCGGCCCGTCGAGGACCCGGCCGTCCGGCTGGTGTGCTTCCCGCACGCCGGCGGCTCGGCCACCGCCTTCCTGGGCTTCGCCGACCGTCTCGCCGACTCCGGCGTCGAGGTGCTGGCGGTGCAGTACCCGGGCCGCCAGGACCGGCGCGGGGAACCCTTCATCAAGTCCGTCGACGCCCTGGTGGAGGCGGTGCTGCCGGAGCTGCGGGAGTGGACCGGCTGCCCGTTCGCCCTGTTCGGGCACAGCCTGGGCGGCACCCTCGCGTACGAGACCGCGCGCCGGCTGACCGGATCGGACGAGGAGCCCGTGCACCTGTTCGTATCCGGCCGTCGCGCACCCACCGTGCCGCGCACGGACACCGCGCACCTGCTGGACGACCGGGCCCTGATCTCCCGTATCTCCGCGCTGCAGGGCACCGATCCGGCGCTCCTCCAGGACGAGGAGCTGCTGCGGATGGTGCTGCCGGCGCTCCGCAACGACTACGGGGTGGCGGGCGCCTACCGGCACCGCGCCGGAGCGCCGCTGTCCGTGCCGCTGACGGTCCTCACCGGGGACAGCGACCCCAACGTGTCCGTCGACGACGCGCGGCGCTGGTCGGAGGTGGCCGGGGGTCCGGTGGACCTGCGCGTGCTTCCGGGCGGGCACTTCTTCCTCAACGACCGCTCGGAACCCGTCTGCCACATCATCGAGGAGGCGCTGGACCATGTCCGCTGACACCCTGGCCCGGACCGCAGACCGAACGGACACCGCGCACCGCCTGCTGGTGTCGGCCCGTACCCCAGACAGCGCGGTCACGCCCATGGACCGGGTGCTGGGCTGGCTGGACGAACAGGCCCGCGCGGGCAGCTTCCGGGTCACCCGGGTGCCGTTCGCCGCGCTGCGGGGCTGGTACTTCGACGGTGACGGCAACCTGCGCCACGAGTCGGGCCGCTTCTTCGCCGTGGAGGGCCTGCACGTCACCGCGGACGGGCTGCCGGAGCGGGGCTGGAAGCAGCCGATCATCGTGCAGCCGGAGGTCGGCCTGCTCGGCATCGTCGTGAAGGAGATCGACGGCGTCCTGCACTTCCTGATGCAGGCCAAAATGGAGCCGGGCAACATCAACACCCTCCAGCTCTCCCCCACCGTGCAGGCCACGCGCAGCAACTTCACCGGGGTCCACCAGGGGCTCGGCATCCCGTTCCTGGACCTGTTCCTGGAACGGGGACGGGCGAGGGTCCTCGTGGACGTGCTCCAGTCCGAGCAGGCCGACTGGTTCCTGGCCAAGCGCAACCGCAACATGATCATCGAGATCGACGAGGACACCAGCACCGGGGACATCGGTGACGGCTTCCGCTGGCTGACCTTCGGACAGTTGCTGCGCCTGCTGCGGCTGGACAACGTGGTCAACATGGACACCCGCTCCATCCTTGCCTGCCTGCCCACCGCGGGCGCCGAACCGGACGGCGTGGACCTGGACCCGGTCCTGCGCTCCTTCCACGGTCTGTCGGCCCCCTCGGTGCACGACACGGGCGAGGTGCTCAGCTGGCTCACCGGCATACGGGCCCTGCGCGAGCTGGTCCAGCGCCGGGTGCCGCTCGCCGAGGTCGCAGAGGACGGCTGGACGTTCACCGACGAGGAGATCGGGCACGCCGGCGGACGCCGGTTCCGGGTGATCGGGGCCGACATCTCGGCCAGCAACCGCGAGGTCGCCTCCTGGACCCAGCCCCTGATCCAGCCTCAGGTGCCGGGCCTGATGGCCCTGATCGTCAAGCGGATCAACGGCACCCTGCACGCCCTGGTGCAGGCCCGGGTCGACGTCGGGCACCTGAACGTGGCCGAGCTGGCGCCCACCGTGCACTGCCGGCCGGCCGACCACACGGGCCCGGGGACCGACCCGTACCCGCCGTTCCTCGCCGACGTGCTGGCCGCCCCGACGGCGCGGATCCGCTACGACGCGGTGCAGTCCGAGGAGGGCGGCCGCTTCTACCACGCGGAGAACAGGTACACGATCCTGGAGGTGCCGGAGGAGTTCAGCGAGGACGTGCCGCGCGACTACGCCTGGCTGACCTTCTCCCAGCTCACCGAGCTGATGGCGCACGGCAACTACCTCAACGTCGAACTGCGCACACTCGTCGTCTGCGCCCACACCCTGTACTGACCGCCCCCGTAGCGACCGCCACCGCCCCTCCCACCGAGGACGTCATGCCCGCTCCCCTGCGCCTGGGACTCCTCGGCTGCGGCGACATCGCCGCGCGCCGCACCCTGCCCGCGCTGCTGCGCACCCCCGGACTCGAACTGGCCGCCACCGCCGCACGCGACCCCGCGCGGGCCGCGGCCTTCGCGGACCGGTTCGGGGGCACCCCCGCACCCTCGTACGAGGACCTGCTCGGGCGGGCAGAGGTGGACGCCGTCTACCTCTGCCTGCCCACCATGCACCACGCCGCGTGGGCCGAACGTGCCCTGCGCGCCGGCAAGCACGTCCTGGTGGAGAAGCCGCTCGCGACCTGCGGTGCGCAGGCCGAGACCCTGTACGGGCTGGCGCGGGAGCGCGGCCTGGTGCTGCTGGAGAACTTCATGTTCCTCCACCACGGCACCCAGCGGCGGGTCGCGGGCCTCCTCGCGGACGGGGTCCTGGGCGAGGTGCGCGCTGTCTCGGCGGCGTTCACGATCCCGCCGCGCCCGCCGGGTGACACCCGCTACGACCCTGCGACCGGCGGCGGGGCCCTGCTCGACAGCGGGGTCTACCCGCTGCGGGCCGCCCTGCGCTTCCTCGGCAGCGGCCTGACCGTGGCCGGCGCGGTGCTGCGCACCGACGAGGAGCACGGCGTGGACGTGTCCGGGGCCGTGCTGCTGGCCGCCCCGGGGGGCGCGGTGGCGCAGCTCCGGTTCGGCATGGAGCACCACTACCGGTCCTGGTACGAGATCCAGGGCAGCGCCGGCACCCTGTCCGTGGACCACGTGTACACGACGGCGCCCGATCACGAGCCGGTGGTCCGGCTGGCCACCGGCACCGGTCGGACGGAGATCCGGGTGCCCGCCGAGGACCATTTCGAGGCCGTACTGCGGTTCTTCACCGCGTCCGTGCGCGCACCGGACGCGCAGCGGCCCGGCCTGCCGCTCCTCGGTGAGGAGTCGCGGCGGCAGGCCGGGCTGCTGGACGAGATCCGCGCGGCGGCGGTCCGCGTCAGCCGGTGACGGCGGCTTTCCCGCTCAGTTCGAGGTGCGAGCCGCGGAAGGCCCGGCGCATCCGCCGGTCGTGCGTGACGACCACCACGGTCCCCGTGTAGTCCACCAGAGCCTGCTCCAGCTCCTCGACGAGCAGCGGGGACAGGTGGTTGGTGGGCTCGTCCAGGAGCAGCAGGTCCACGGGCCGGGTGACCAGGCGCGCCAGGTCGATGCGGCGGCGCTGGCCCACGGACAGGGAGCCGACCGGAAGGCTGAACTCGGACTCCCGGAACAGGCCGAGGGAGAGCAGCTGTTCGGTGTACTCGTCGGCGTGGCCGAGGCGTCCGTCGGCGAACTCCGCGAGCACCGAGCGCCGGGGGTCCTTGGGCAGTTCGTCCTGGCGCAGCCAGCCGATCCGCCCGGCCCGCCGGACGGTACCCGCGTCGGGCTCCAGGTCGCCGGCGAGCACCCGCAGCAGGGTGCTCTTGCCCGCACCGTTGGGGCCGGTGATCAGCAGCCGCTCGCCATGGGCGAGAGACAGCGAGTCGAGTGCGAGCCGGCCGTCCACGCGCAAGCCGGAGACCTCGGTGAGGGGGCCCTCCGGGACCTCGGCGGTCTCGTCGCCCACCACGATGTCGGCGGTGAAGCGCAGCGGCTCGGGCGGCTTCGGCACCGGGTCGGTGTGGAGGCGGTTCAGCCGCTCGTTGGCGTTGCGGGCCTTGCTGGAGGTCGAGGAGGAGGAGGACCTGGCCCGGTGGTGCTCGGAACCGCTGAAGGCCCAGGGGCCTTTCTTCGCGATGGAGGCCAGCATCCGTCCCGCGGTGGCCGCGCGGGTCTCCTGCCGTTCGATCTCGGCGAGGTGCTCCTCGTACTCCCGCTCCCAGCGGGCGCGGGCGGCGGCCTTGGCGGCGAGGTAGCCCTGGTAGCCGTTGCCGTACCGGTTGACGGTCTTCCGGTCGGGGTCGACCTCCAGGATGGCGGAGGTGACGGCCTCCAGGAAGGCGCGGTCGTGGGTGATGACGACGATGGTGCCGCGATGGTCCTGGAGCCGTTTCTCCAGCCAGTCCACGGCCTGGTCGTCGAGGTCGTTGGTGGGCTCGTCGAGGAGCAGCAGCTCGGGGGCGGCGGCCAGGGTGGCGGCCAGCGCCAGCCGGGAACGCTCGCCGCCGGAGAGGGTGTCCACCGGGCGGTCCCGGTCGAGGCCGGGCAGCCCGAGGCCGTGCAGGGCCGTGTCCGCCCGCGCGTCGGCCTCGTAGCCGCCGCGGTCCTCGAACTCCGCGAGCAGGTTCCCGTACTCGGCCAGGAGCTCCGGGTCGTCGTCCACCAGCGCGTCCTCGACCTCGTGGAGGCGCTTCTCCACGGCACGCAGGTCCGCGAAGGCGCGGTCGAGGACATCTCTGACGGTGGCTCCGGCCGGCATGTCCAGGCGCTGCGGCAGGTATCCGACACCGCCGGGGGCGGTGACCGTCACCTCGCCGTTGTCCGCGGCCTCGGCCCCGGCGATCAGCCGGAGCAGGGTGGACTTGCCCGAGCCGTTGTCACCGATGACGCCGGCCTTCTCACCCGGCTTGACGGTGAGGGACACCCGGTCGAGCACGACGTGGTCGTCGTACCGCTTGATGACCTCCTCCAGCGTGAGCTGGGAATGCGCCCGTGATGCCGTGGGCGAGGACATGCGCATATGCGTACTCCTGGTGGTGCGGGGTCGGAGAGCGGGGACCGGACTCTCCGCGAACTGCTTGGCGAGGTTGAACGTCGCGGTGTTGTTGCGGCCGAGTGCCTCCCTGACGTAGGTACGGGCCCGCGCCGTCCTCGGCGCACTCACCGAGGATCTTCCGCATGGCCCTCCTCCCGCAAGACCACGCCGTGCCGGGCGCAGGTACTAGGCGGCGTAGAGGTCGAACGTGGAGCTGCGGCGCGGTCCGGAGGCCATGTCCAGTGCGGGGTCCACCATGAGCATCGCCCGGTGCAGGCGCTGGAGTTGTGGTGAGGGCTCGACGCCGAGGTCCTCAATGAGCCGGGTGCGCAGACGCCGGTAGACGTCGAGCGCGGACGCCTGGCGGCCGGAGCGGTAGAGCGCCACCATGGCCTGGGAGTGCAGGCCCTCGTGCTGCGGGTGACGGGCTATCAGCTCTGCCAGCTCGACGATGAGTTCGGTGTGCCGGCCCAGGCGGAGGTCCGCGTCGATCCGGCGCTCCACCGTCACCAGCCGGCTCTCCTCCAGCCGCATGACCTCTATCTCCAGGATCGGGCCGACGCGCACGTCGACCAGCGCCGGGCCCTGCCACAGGGCGAGCGCCTTGCGCAGCAGACCGGCGGCCTGCTGGTCCTCGCCGTCCTCGAAGGCCCGCTGCCCCTTGGCGACCAGCCCTTCGTACTCGTGCACGTCGACCGTCTCGGGGGCGATCTGCATCAGGTAGCCGCCGTGGCGGGTGGCGAGCACATCCTTGGCCCCGCCGGGAGCGCCCGGCCCCATGGCCGTGCCCAGCCGCCGGCGCAGTTGAAGGATGTACGTCTGCAGGGTGGTGAGGGCGCTCTGCGGGAGCCCGGTTCCCCAGATCTCCTCCATGAGCGTCGGCACGGGGATCACCCGTCCCGGGTACAACGCGAGAAGAGCCAGGATCTGGCGCGGCTTCCCTGCCGTCGGAACAATCGAGCCCCCGTTGACCTCGGCACTCAACGGACCCAGAACCTGAATCCTCACGGTTTCCTCCGTACGTGGTCGAGTTCGCATCGATTTTCTGGCTTCACCGACGAACGCTAACGAAGCACCGGGGGCGGACCCGGATTTCTCCAGCGCCTGTCGAGCCGGTCTCTATTTCCAGGTCAGTAGCGGTAGTGGTCGGGCTTGTACGGGCCGTCGACGTCGACGCCGATGTACGCGGCCTGCTCCGGGCGCAGCGTGGTGAGCTTCACGCCGAGTGCGGCGAGGTGGAGGCGGGCGACCTTCTCGTCGAGGTGCTTGGGGAGCACGTAGACGTCGGTCGGGTAGTCCTCGGGCTTGGTGAAGAGTTCGATCTGGGCGAGGGTCTGGTCGGCGAAGCTGTTGGACATGACGAAGGAGGGGTGGCCGGTGGCGTTGCCGAGGTTCAGCAGGCGGCCCTCGGAGAGGACGATGAGGACCTTGCCGTCGGGGAAGGTCCAGGTGTGGACCTGGGGCTTGACCTCGTCCTTGACGACGCCGTCGATGGCGGCGAGGCCCGCCAT
>NZ_JBVJMU010000022.1:0-138609 GCF_055584045.1 Streptomyces sp. NPDC104307 | reverse complement strand
GGGAGGGCCAGGACGCCGAGGTCTGGTTGCCGGCGTCGTCGTAGGCGTAGCGCTCGGTCCAGTTCTTGGCGTGGACGGCGGTGACGCGGCCCGCCCCGTCGAGGTCGAAGGTGCGGGTGCCCGACTTCCGGTCGGCGATGGACAGGAGGTGGCCATCGGCTCGGTAGGAGTAGGCGCGGCTGTTGACGGAGCGTGCTCCGGCGGTGATGTGCTGCGCGGAGAGCCGCCCCGCCTCGTCCCAGGCCGACGACATGGTGACCGTGTCGCCGAAGACGCGGGACAGCTCCCGGCCCACGGCGTCGTGGGTGAAATCGATCCGGTGAGCACCGCTGGTAAGGTGCCGGGTCGTGCTGTCCGCGGCGTAGGTGTAGGTGGTGACGTGGCCGGTGGGGGTGGTGCGACGGGTGCGACGGCCCAGGGCGTCGTAGGAGTAGTTCATGGCGCGGCCGTCGACGAGTTCGGTCTTCGTGAGTCCGCGCCGGTCATACTGGTACCGGAGTTCGGTGTCCGGACCGGTCGCCTCCAGCAGGAGTCCGGCCCTGTCGTAGGTGTAGGTCGTCACCTGGCCGTCGACGTCCTTGCTGACCACCCGGCCGGCCTGGTCGCGCTCGAAGGAGATGGTCCCGCCGAGCGCGTCGGTGCGGGCGGTCAGTCCGTCCGCGGCGTCCATGTGGTAGGTGAGGGTGCGGCCGTCGAAGTCGGTCTCGGAGACGATGCGGTCGGCCGCGTCGTACTCGTAGGTCCAGGTCAGGTCTTGCGGGTTGGTGACGCGGGTGAGGCGCAGTGAGTTGTCGTGCTCGAACTCGTAGCGGGTGCCGTCGGGCAGGGTACGGGCGAGTGGCAGGTCGAAGTGGGTGTATTCGCAGCGGGAGACGCCGCCTGACGCGTCCGTGTGGGTCAGCGGGTTGCCCTCGCCGTCGTACGTCCACGACTCGGTGGCGCCGTCCGGGCCGGTGTGTCGGGCGAGTTGTCCGTCTGCGTGCCATTCCAGGAGGGTGACGCCGCCCGACGGGTCGGTGACGCGAACCGGTCTGCCGAGGGCGTCCCTTTCCGTGCGGGTGACGGCGCCGGTCGGGCCGGTTACCTCGACGGTCCTGCCCGCCGCGTCGCACACCACATGGGTCGTGGCGCCGAGTGCGTCGGTGACCGAGGTGAGCCGGCCCGCGCGGTCGTAGGTGCAGCGGGTCGTGGCGCCGGCCTGGTCAGTGGCCGCCGTGCGGTTGCCGCGTTCGTCGAACTCATGAATCGTCCGGGTGTCGTCGGCAGCCACTTCCTCCACCGACCGTCCGACGGGGTCCCGTACGGTGCGTAGTTCGCTTCCGTCCGTGTGGGTGGTGGCGGTGAGGCGGTCGTCTTCGTCGTAGGCGAAGGCGGTGGTGCGGCCCAGGGGGTCGGTGCGGGTGAGGAGGTTGCCGCGTGAGTCGTGGGTGAATCGAGTGGTGTGGCCGAGTGGGTCGGTGACGGCCAGCGGGTAGCAGCCGGAGCCGAACACATGGCGGGTGGTGTGGCCGTCAGCTCTGGTGAGTGTGGTGGTGCGGTGACCCGTCGTGGGGTCGGGGTCGGTGTACGTCAGGGTGATCTGGACGTGACCGGCCTCACCGCCCTCGGCTATGACGCGGTCCTGGTCGTCGTAGACGTAGTCGTAGCGGCTGTTGTTGGAGTCGATCCAGGCGGTGACGCGGTGGCGGTCGTCGTGGAGGAACGTGGTCGTGGCGCCGGACGGTTTGCTGACGGTGGTGAGGTTGCCGTCCTGGTAGCCATAGCACATCAGCGGCAGGTCCGCGCCGCCTTCACCCGCGCCGGCCAGGGAGAGGGCGGTGACCAGTCCGTTGGTGGTGGACAGGTTCACCTGGTGGCCCGCGGAGTGGGCCAGGGCCAGCGGCAGGCCGTCCTCGTCGCGGTCGATGGTGACCCTGTGGCCGTTGCGTTCGGTGATGTCCGACAGCCAGGCCACGCCATCGCATCCCGGTTCGCCGCCGGCCGGAGCGTTGAAGTCGCGGACCAGGCCGCTGTCGGGGTCGGTGATCGTGTAGTCGCCGTTGTCGTCGCGGGCCAGCAGGGTGCGGGAGGCGCCCGACTCCGGTGTGGTGGGCGCGCCTGGGACCGGGTGGGGGTAGTGGATCAGGAGCCCGTCGGCGGTGACGTGGAGGACACCGATGGCGTCAATTTGGAGGCGTTCGTCGACGGTGGACGTCCAGGACGGGCCCAGGAAGCGGCCGGCCGCCAGGCCGGACTCGGTGCGGCGCGTGAAGACCAGCGGCAGGATGCCGGGGATCGTGACATCGGTCTGCGGCAAGTACATCCGGCCCGTCGCCAGGTCGACCGGGTCGGTGTCCTTACTGACACGCTCCCCGTCCGGGCGACGGTGGGTGCCCTCCGGGGCGTCATCGACCAGCCGGCGCAGCCGGGCAGCCTCTGCCGCCTCATCGGCAACACGCACACCCTTCACCGCGGCACCGCCGCCACCGGTGGCGATGGTCAGCGCGATGTCGGGGATCAGCCGCCCGAAGCCCTCGGCCGGGTCCTTCATGAAGTCCTTGGCCATCTGAATGCCGGTGCCGGTCGGGTCGTTCGCGGCGACCACCAGACCTGCGGCCAGGCTGTTCAGGGACGTGACGTACTCGGCCGGATGCGTCAGGTTGTAAGGGTCCATCGGGTTGATCCCGCGGACAAAGTTGAGCGTGCCTGCGGTGGCCTTGATGATGCCACCGTCCAGGTGCATCTGCATGACCTGGAGTTCCTCGAACCCGTCACCGAGCTGCTCCGTGTACGAAGGCTTCTTCGGCGCCATGTCCCGGGCCGCACTGATCGCCGTGCGGGCGGTCTGCGCAGCCGAGTTCCGCTGGGTGCGGGCCTCGGCCAGGATGTCCTGCGCATCCTTCATCAGCTTCTTGCCCGGGTCCTCGAACGTGGAGGCGGGCCGGGGCGGCAGCTCGGAGGGGTCACGCTTGTCGGACGGTTTGGCGTTGTAGCGGTCGACCGCCTTGTTGAAGTCGTCGACCTTCTTGCGGTGCGCGTCAGCGGCGGTCTCGGAGGCTTTGACGCCCTCTTTCCACTTGTCGATCGCGGTCTGCGCCTGGCCCTGCGCCCAGGTCACCGTCGAGGCGAACGAGTCGAGGGCGCCGAGCGCCTTGCTGGTGGCGTCGGCCGCGGCGTACCACTTGGCCGGCTGGGTGCCCACCGCCGTGCGCAGCGCGTCGGCCGTCTCGCCCTTGAGCTGACCGGAATCGAGCCCCTTCAGTCCGTCGCCGGTGCTGTCGAAGGCGGCCTGGAAGGCGCGGAGTTTGGTGACGGTGGCGTCGAGCTTGCCCGTGCTGCCGTAGATCAGCTTGGTCTTGTCCTCGGTCTGCCCGAGGTCCATCTCGTCGACCTCGGCGCCCATCCGGTTGGCGACCGAACGCGACTGCTCGCGCACCCAGTCCGCCCCGGACTCCCAGCCGACGTCGTCCAGTCGGTCGGCCGTCCAGTTCCCGGCGTCCTCGACCCGGTCACCGGCCCACTCGACACCGTCCTCCACCACGTCCTCGACCGAATCGGGCGTGATGTCCTTGATGAAGTCGCCTATACCCACAGTCAGTTGCCCCCCGGCTCCGACTCACCCTGCTGCTGCGCCTGCTGGGCGCGTTCCTCCGGTGACGGGCCGAGCGTGTCGTCCAGCATCTGGTCGAACTGCTCGTCGGACACGCCGAGCGCGTTGTTGAACATGTCGGACTGCCGTCCGCCGTAGCCCTCGGTCAGGACGGTGCGGCCGGTGTCCTTCCAGGTCTGGCCCATGTCCTGGCCGGCCTTCTCGAACGACTCCGGGCTGTAGTCCGGGGTCAGATAGTCCGGCGTGAAGATATCGCCCCAGTCCTGCTGGGCGATCTCCTCCTCACTCGCGTGCGGATTCCCGCCGAACACGGCGTTGGCGCCGACCTTGAGGGTGCCCGCCAGGTACTGGTCGTTCTCCCACTGGGTACCCGCCGCCAGCCCGAGCCGGTCCGCGAGCCCACTCGCGTCCCGTACCAGGGCACGCACCCCCCACTCCCAGCGTTCGCAGAAGTCCTCGAAGTCCACCGAGACACCGTGATGACCGGCTTCCATCCCCGTGATCGCCAACGACGAGAAACCCTTGCCCATCACCGAACCCGTCGCACCGCCGAGATCACCCAGCTCGTCGATCGTCGAGTTCAGGCCCTTGGTGAACTTGGTGACCGACTCCTTGTCGAGATGCAGATCCGCCCCGTCACCGCTCACCGGCCCGACCCCTCGTCGCCCTCACCCGTATCGACGGCGACCGCCTCCGGAACGATGCCCGAGACCGGCGGGAAGAACATCGACCCGTCCTCGGTCGCGATATCCACGGCCAGGCCCGCCGGCTCACCCAGCGCGGGCACGATCTCATCAACGATGCGCCCACCCAACAGCGCCTGCGGGTCACCAACACCGCACCTGCGCTCGGCGATCCGCCCCGCGAGCACTGCTCCTGCCCGACCCATGCCTCTCCCCCGTCGTCGGTGACTAAAGGCACCGTAGAACAGGACGCGCGACAGCACACGACCGGTTCTCCCGAGGTTCCGGGCGAGCACCCGGCCGGATACCGCAACCCGCGGAACAACGATGCGCTCGTCTCCGACCGCCCGGGGCGGGCCCTGGTCCTCGACTGACCGCGTGATCGACGTCAGGGCAGCCAACCAAGGCCCAAGTACCGGCCATCACAGGGCTATTTGGCTTCTTCTTGCCTGCCTCCCAACCAACCCTTGGCGCTTAATGGTGCTCCTGCGGCATGCGGGTGCGACTGACGATCACACGGGGGAGCCATGGACGACACCGGAACGGTCGGCGCACCACCGCCAGAGCCGCCACCCACATCGCCCCCACGGCCGAAGGCTCCCCCACCGCCGCCGCAGGGACGGCCCGTCCAGCCCGGCTCCGCGATACCCGGACGCCTCCAGAACCCCGGAGGCGGCGATCAGCCTCGCCGCAAGGGGGACCCCCTGGTCCTCCGGGTCAGCAGGCGAACGCTGTGGGTGGGCTCGGCGGCCGTCCCGCTGCACAACGTCACCTGGGTCGACGCGTTCAGGCTCAGTCACGACTGGGGCAGGGCCTTCAGCCGCCTCGTACAGTGGCTGATCCTCGCCGTCCTCGTCTATGCCGCGATCAACTACGCGAGCGCGGGCGACGTCGAGCAGAGCGGGAACGGCAGCCTCGTGTTCATCGTGGTCGCGATCTGCCTGGTCGTCGTCATCAAGGAGCTGATCGCGTCGGCGAAGCCGGTGCTGGTCGTCGAGATGAACAGCGGCTCCAGGGTGGTCGTGACCCTGCCGAGCATGGACGAGCTGCGCCAGATCGCCGGACAGATCGTGTACGCGATCGACCACCCGGAAGCCGAGTTCACCGCGATCGTGCGGCAGTTCCACAACAACAGCACGAACAACTACGGCCCTGTCGTCAACATGAACAACGGCCGGGGAAACACGGGGTTCAAACTGTGAGCGACGCGTCGAACTACTACGGGCCCGTGGTCAACATGCACGGCGGCCGCGAGAACGTCGGCATCAACTACGGCACCGTCGGCGGTGCCGCAGAGGACGTCGAGCTCCGGGCCGCCGTCGAGGAGCTCACCCGCGCGCTGCGGGGGCTGCGCCCGCACCTCGCCCCGGACCAGGCCCGGACCGTCGAGGGCGCGCTGCCCGAGCTCACCCCCGACCGGAGCGCTCTGCGTGAGCGCGGCATGGTTCTGGCATCCGTCGCGCAGATCGCGGCCACGGTCGGCGAGGTGGGCCGGCCCGCAGCGGAGGCGGTGGGGCGGCTACTCGGACTGCTGAACTAGGGGCTGTGCGCCGTGCAGGCCCGTGGAAGGCTCTCCTAGAGGCGAGTTGGGAATACCGGATTGGTCCGGGATCGGAAATGTCTTCCGCCGCATGCGTGAAGCTGCGGCGACACCGACGACGTTGACGCCCTTGAGCCCGATCGGCCGACCATGGTCTACGCAGTTCCTGTACGGTCGTTCCGGAACCGGGCTGTTCGGGCTTGCCTCGTGACACCGCACGTCGGCGCGTGCCCGGTGCACTGCCCTGCCGAACGCCTGTCGATGGGTTTTGCCTCCTGCGAAGTCGTCTGCCCCGACCGGGTCTTCGCTCCCCCGGAACGGCTGGATCGGATGAAGTCCAGCCGTGGGCGGGCGCCGTGGGTACCGGGTCGTGACATGAGCCCCAACCGAGACGTGAGTAAGGAACCGCATGGCACGCGAGCATGATCCTTCCGGCCACATACCGTCGCGGCCGGACGCATCCGCAGGCCCCTCCGGGGCAGCCGACCCGTCCGCGAGTTCACCGGTGTCTGTCCGCCGGGCGGTTCCGATGCGAGGAACGGCCGGAGACCCCGGCGACTCCCTGATGCCGGGCGGATCACGCAACGGCAAGGACACCTCCTCCCCTGCTGCCGGCCCGGACGCGGGCGCGCGCAGCCCTTCGAGCGAGAGCGAGGAGAGCGAGAACAGCGAGGAGAGCGAGAGCTCCCGCCACGAGGCTCCCGAGGCTGCGGGCAGCCAGAAGGAGACCGGGGAACAGTCGGGTGGCGCTCCGGGGCCGGCTGCGGAGGAGCCCTCCGAGGCCACGTCGACCACCTCCGCGGCGGCCGGGGCCACTTCGGCGACGTCGGCATCGTCCGCGTCCCCTGAACCTGATCCGGACCCTGACCCGGCCGCAGCGCCCGCCACCACCCGCACCGTCGGGGGGACCCCGCCCGCCGCCGCTGCGGCAGCGGCGGGAGACGGCGGCGGCGGCGCGGGCACGCACGCGGACGACGTACCGCCCAACGGCCGTCTGAAGAAGCCGATGCTGGCCGCAGCGGCGATCGCCGGTGCGGTGCTGATCGCAGTGCCGCTCCTCGTGGCGGGCCAGAACGACCGCAAGCCCGAGAAGGAGCAGACACAGAACGCGGCGGGCACGGTTCTGAACAGCGAACGCCCTGTGTCTCCGGAGACCTACACCAGCGAGTCACCGAAGCCCTCCGTGACACCGAGCAAGAAGAAGGAGAAGGAGAAGAAGAAGGAGACGGTGAGGCCGTCCGCCACGCCGACCCTCAAGGCGGCGATCGCCCCGCCACCGCCGCCGAAGGCGCCCGCGACCCGGCCCACGGCCACTGTGACGGCGAAAGCACCGCCGGGGACGGCCGCCAGCGCTATGAACAGCCTCGCGAAGAACGACCCCCACGGGCGACACATCTGCTACCGGGCCTTCGTGGCAGAACACGGCTGGCAGCAGCCGGTGTGCGACGGGACCATCACCGGCACGACGGACCAGGGTAAGAAGGTCACGGCCCTCAACATCGCGGTGTGGAACGTCGATGGCTCCTCCGCCAACGCCTTGCTGCACGACCCGGGTTCGACGAGCGGCAATTCCAAATGGGCCCCGAGCTGGACGGCCGTCGTCGCGGACGGCAAGAACAACTACATCGGCAGCTCGAAGAAGGGCGCCCCGTTCCTGACGGGCTTCGCCATGAACATCGGCAACGGCTCCGTCTGCCACACGGCCAAGATGGGCGGTGGCGGCTGGGGCCCACAGATCTGCAAGAACAAGCGCCCCGAGTACATGTTCGTCGGCACCACCGCGAACGACCACTGGTTCGAGGCCGTGAGGCTCACGGTCTAAGCCACCCGCTGGGAACGGAGTCCCGGGGTTCGAGCCTCGGGGCTCGACGCTCGGGGCTCGGGTGTCGAGCCCCGAGCGTCGAGACGTCGAGCTCCGAGCTCCGAGCGTCGGGAGCCTGTTCACTCGTTCGTGGGTACGTGAGGGAGGGGCGGCCCGAGTCTCGAACCTCGGGATCCGAGGGTCGGGATCCGGGCTCCGAGATTCGAGCGATGTCTGACAACCGGTAGGTAGAAGAAAGAGGTTGGGAGAACCTCCCTACCTCCCTGACCCGTAACGGCGAGCAAGTGTGACTATTTGTGACCGACTTGCGGCACAGCGTCGCGGCTGCTTACGGTGCCCCCGACGAAACGACCCCGACGCGGTGTTGAAGCACCGGCCGGGGTCTCACCCCAAGATCGCAAGCAGAAAGAGTCGATCTCGTGGCTATCCAGAACTTTAGCTCCGCCCCGCCGACGCCCGCAGTCCCGGCCCCCGCCCCATGCCCGAAGGCCAGCCCCGGCTACGGGAAGCGTTCCGTCCCGGACCAGCGCCCTCCCCGCGCCGACGACTTCGCGTTCCTGCCGGAGCGGGAGCGGTACATCGCCGGATACGTCGACCAGCTCCCCGAAGGCTCGGCGATGAACATCAAGTCGCTCGCCAAGTGCCAGCCCCTGTACGGGCAGATGGCCGTGGGCAGCGCGCTGCGGGCCCTGGGCGTGGCCGGACACCTGCGCCAGGCGCGGTGCGCGGTTGGTGACGGCGACAACGTCCGCTGGGTCACCCGCACCTTCTGGTCGCGCACGGCCCGCGACAACGAGTGGTGGAACACCTTCCTCACCGCCGAAGCGGGCCACCGCCTGCACCAACCGGAGCCCGCACCGGCCACTCCCCCTCCCCCGTGGGTCCCGGCCGAACCCGTAGCCCCCGCAGCCCCCGCGACACCCGAGGCACCCACGCCCGCGCCCGCCCCGGTCGTACCGCAACAGCGCACCGCCCCGGCAGGCGCGTCACCCGCCTACCTGGCCCTGACCCGGCTGGGCCCTGCCGACCGGCGCCTGGGGCTCTCCGAGGAGGACTGCCGGGAACTGGAGGAGTCGGCCGCCGAATGGTTCGCACGCGGTGTGGACGCCGACTACCTCGTCCACGCCGTCACCGCAGGGCTGCCCGCGACCGTCGACTCGCCGCTCGGCTTCGTCCGGAAGCGCCTCCTCACCAAGCTCCCGCCCCACCGGCCCGCCGCCGCGGTCCCCGCACCGCAGGGCGACACGTCAGCCCCCCGCCTGATGGTCGAGTGCACCGATTGCGGCGCGCCGGGCAAGGCCGAAGCGTTCCGGGACGGCTTGTGCGGCCCCTGCCGCGAACCCGCCCGCCCGGCGTCCGCCGAGGAGCCCGGGATCGAACGCGACATCCAGGCCCACGTGAAGCGCCTCCGCGAACAGCTGAAACTGCGCTGACGGAGGGGCCACACGCTTTCCATGCACCTCATCCTGACCTGCTGTCAGCCGGATCCGCGCCGAGTTGATTCCTCGCTCACGAACACCACCGACCGGCTCGCGATCATGCCGCGTAGTCCTCGACGAGTTGCGCGATGAGCGTGTGGAGCGGCGTCGGCCCGGCGGTCGGCCAGCAGCTCGCCCATGGGGTGCCTCCGTACATCAGGTGGCAGAGATCGTCTTGAGGGCGAGGGCCCGCAGCGGGGCGATCTTGGTACGAGCGTTGCCGTGGTAGACGGCGTTGGTGCAGATCACCAGGTAGCGGCCCGTCTCCGGTGCGAGGTAGAGGCTCGTGCCGGTGAAGCCGTGGTGGTACGCGACGCGCCCGCCGGCGGCGAGGATCCAGGACAGGCCCCGGTCGAGGCCCGGTTCGATCTGAGCCTGGGGAATGAGGCTGGAGCGCAGCCACTCGCCCAGTCCGTGGTCGTCGCCGTCCGCGTGCGCGGCCAGGAGCCGCTGGGCGTATACGGCGAGGTCGCCCGGGGTGGAGAAGACGCCTGCGTGCCCGGCGATGCCGCCGAGTAGGCCGGCGTTGTCGTCGTGCGGGGTTCCCCAGATCCGTGGGGCGCCAGGGATTCGCTGCTCGGTCGGGGCGACCTGGTGGGTGCGGGCGACGGGACCGTACACGGTGGCGTTCATCCCGAGCGTCCTCCACAGCGCTCCGCCGAGCTGGTCGAGTGGGAGGTCGTGGATGTGGGCGAGGGCCAGGCCGAGCAGGATGTAGCCGCGGTTGATGTACCGGTGCTGACCGGGGACGTCTTCCAGCGGTTCGCGGCAGAGAAGTTCGTGGAGCGGCAGGTTGGCGCCGCGGTAGTGGTCGAGCCGGGTGGAGGCCCGTAGCCCCGAGGTGTGGGCGATCAGCTGGCGGACGGTCGCTTCGCCGCTGGGGGTCTCGCTGTTCATCGGCGGCAGGAAGTCGCGGACCGGGGCGTCGAGGTCGAGCAGCCCGGCGTCCAGAGCCTGCCCAAGGAGGGGCCAGGTGGCGACGACCTTCGTCAGGGAGGCGATGTCGTAGGCGGTGTCCCGGTCGGGCTCGACGTCGCCACACTCGGGGGCCACCTTGCCGGCGCTGAGGTACTGGGGGTCGGCGCCGGTGATTCCGTAGGCGACGACGCCGCCCGGGGTCGCGCCGTCGGTGACGACCCGGTCGAGGATCTCCCACAGCTGGGTGGTGTCATCGACGGTGAACGGGACGGGCATCAGTGGCCTCCGGGGATGGTGGTGATCTCGGCTCCCAGCGTGGCCAGATTGGGCAGCAGGTGACCGTAGCCGCGCCGGACATGGAACATTCCTCGGATCGTAGAGGTGCCGTCGGCTGCGAGAGCGGCGATCAGCAGCGCGGTCACCGCACGAATATCTGCGGCTTCGACCTGGGTGCCACGGAGTCGTACCGGCCCGCGGACGCGGATCGTGGAACCGGTGGTGGTGACGTCGCCGCCGAGCGCGCGTAGCCCCTGGACGTGGGTGTCGCGGCGGGAGTAGACGTGTTCACCGATGAGGGAAGCGCCGTCGGCCTGAGTGAGCATCGCGGCCAGTTGGGGTGCGGTGTCGGTAGGCAGACCCGGGTGCGGACCGGTCGCTGCCTCAATGGCTCGCAGCGGCCCGTGCAGATGCGTACGCACGCCACCGCTCGGGGTGTCGGTCAGGGTGATGCCGGCTTCGGAAAGAGCGTGGGTGAGCCCTTCGGGCAGATCGGTGGTGGTGATGTTGTCGAGGTGGACAGTGCCGCCGGTCGCGGCGGTGGCCATGACCATGGTCGCCGCCTCGATGCGGTCCCCGGCCACCGCGAATGTGCCGCCGGCGATCCAGCCGCCGCCGGACACGTGCAAGCCCTCGTGGTTGAAGTGGACGAGGACACCCCGGCCGGCGAGGAAGCGGGCGGTCTCGGTGACCTCCGGCTCGATGGACGGATGGGTGATCAGGCTGGTGCCGTGGGCACGGGCGGCCAGCAGCATCGCGGACACCGTCGCTCCCAGGCTCGGCCCGTACGGCGTGTTCACGTCCACGGTGAAGGCCCTCACCCCGCGAGCACCGCACAGAGCTCGGATGCCGGTGTCGCCCGCGATGACTTCGGCACCCGCGGCCTGCATCGCCGCGAGGTGCCGGTCGATAAGCCTCGGGCAGAACGCGTCGCCGCCTGGATAGGGGAAGGCCACCTGCCCGGTCCGGGCCAGCACAGCGGCGGCCAGCACAGCGGTCGTACGGACCCGACGGCCGAGCGCGGGATGGATGGCCGGGCAGATGTCACTCGGCGAGGACACCGTGAAGCGGCCATCGTCGAATGTGACTTGGGCTCCGGTGCGACGCAGGATTTGCGCGCACACTCCGGTGTCGATGATGTCCGGCGCGCTCGTCAGGACGACCGGGACGTCGGCCAGGAGAGCGGCGGCGTAGAGGTGGAGGGCGATGTTCTTGCTGCCTTGCACCGGGAGCCGGCCGGACAGTGGGTGCCCACCGGTGACCTGCACGAGGGTGGTGTCCATGGCTTCGTGGGTGGGTTCGGTGGTCACGGCCGTCACCGGACCCGGGAGCCGGCGGGCAGGAAACCGCCGATGTGAGCACGGGGGTAGACCACTGTGCCGGGCCCGATCAGGGTGCCCGGCGAGAGCACGGTTCCGGCGGGCAGGGCCACCTCGTCGCCGATGACAGCGCCGAATTTCGTCTGGCCGGTGGGGATGCGCTGCCCGTCGAGGTTGACGGTGATCTCCTCCAGCGCCGGTTCGGCAATGGGACCGCGGTCGCACCGCAGTCCGGTGGTGGAGCAGAACGAGCCGATGTTGACACGCCGTCCGATCACGGAGTCACCGATGAAGCAGGGGTGCTTCACGAAGACGTGCCCCGCCAGCAGGCTTCGGGTGATTTCCGCGCCGAACCCGATCCGGCAGCCGGGGCCGATCACGCTGTGGCCGCGGACCAGCGCGCCGGCCGCCACGACAGCGTCGGTGCAGATCAGGACCGGACCGATCACCTGGGCGCCCGCCTCGATCCGGGCCCCGGCCTGGACGACCACTTCGCCCTGGAGAAGGGCCCCGTTCTCGACGACGCCCTGGCCATCGCGCAGCTGCTCGCCGCCTATGTCGAGGTCGGAGGCCATGGCGGCCTTGATGTCGAAGACGCTTGTGCACCCGGCCAACAGGCCACTGACGTACGGACCGAGGCCCTCGGAGCGAACGTAGTAGGCGGGGGTGAGACGGGCGTCGGCGGCGAGCGCCGGGGGCGGGACGGGATTCGCGGACTGCATCAGGACCTCCCGGGATCGGAGCGGCCTCTGTCTGCGGGCCACTCGTTCTCGACGGTCGCCGCGACTGGCCCGCCGGCGGGAGGGGCGCTGTCCTGTCCTGCAAAGCCGTTTGCATCTCATGCAAACGACCTGTTGGCCGCACTGTCCCAGGACTACGGTTGAAGCGGCGCAGCCTCGGCTATCGGCGGGAACGAGGTACTGATGCGGTCAGCGAAGCATGAGCGATCCTTGGGGCCGATGTGAAGCCCGGGGAACTGATACGGCAGACCCGGCAGTCAAAGGGCCTCACGCTCGCCGAACTGGGGAAGTTGACCGGATACTCCGGGGCCCAGGTTTCCCGGTACGAGCGGGGCATCTCCCCGATGACCGACGTCGATGTGCTGCGGTGCTTCGCCGACTCCCTCGAACTCCCGCACCGGGCATTCGGCCTGGCCCCGCTCATGCCGCGACCGGAGATCCGACACGGTCAACCGATCGGAGCAACTGGCGACTTCCCCCGCATGCCCGCCCATAGGCTGGGTAGACCCGGGTCGGAGGGCGGTGAAGATCCTTTGCAGCGAAGGAAGTTGCTTGCGGGCCTGGCTGCCACCGCCGCCACGGCGGCCACAACCCCAGCGTTTGGGAGCGGAACCGTCCAGGCAGATGAAGCCCTGCTCGGCGAGCTGCTCGTCGCCCGGCTGCGGGACGCAATGCTCGGCCTGGGCAAGACCCCCGCCGCACCACCGGCCGAGACCCTCTCCAGCGATTTCACCCGCGCGCTCGCCGACTTCGACGCCTGCCGTTACACCTCCCTCGCCGTGCGCCTGCCCCGCCTCATCCGGGCCGGCCACGCGCACACGCCTGGCGGCGGCACCGAGGACGACTACAAGCTCCTGGCCAAGAGCTACCTGCTGGCCACCCGCATGCTCGTCAAACTGGACGAGCAGCAGTTGGGCTGGATGGCGGCCGACCGCGCCCGCCAGCTCGCCGAGGCCGCCGGCGACGCCCTTGCGGTCGCCGAGTCAGCCCGCCAACTCGCCGTGCTCGCCCGCAAGGCCGGATGGCATGGGGAGGCTCTGTCGATCGCACTGTCCGCCGCCGACCACCCCGACTTGCGCGACACCGGACGAGCCGGTGCGGCAGTACGCGGTCTCCTTGTCCAGAGTGCGGCCTACACTCTGGCCAGGCGGGGCGACCGCGATGGAATGCGGGAGCTGACCGACGAGGCCGCGGCCATCGCCAAGGAACTCGGCGGCGCCACCCTGGTCCGCGACCATGGCGGTGGCTTCAGCCCCGTCACCGTGCAGCTCCACCGCATCTCCGCCGAGAACTACGCCGGTGATCCACTGGCCGCGCTCGCCGCCGCCCGTTCCATCTCCTTCAAGGCGCTGCCCAGTGTCGAGCGCCGCTCCCGGGCACTGAGCGACATTGCCGTCACCTACGACCGCCTGGGCCGCCGCAGCGACTGCATCCGCACCCTGCTGGCCGCAGAACACTGCGCTCCCCAGGAGACCCACGCCCGGCCGGCGACCAAGTCGCTCGTCTCCAGTCTCCTGGTGTCCGGGCCCGCCTCAACGGAGCTACGCGGTCTCGCGGTACGCAGCGGCATCCTCGTATAGAACCGGGGCTCAGCAGCAGGCGGTGGGGGTGAACAGTTCGTCAGGCGTTCAGCCGGTCATCTCGCCAGGCTTTCCTTTCCAGTTGGGCCAGTGCGGCGTCACCCCGAAGAACGAGCCGGGCCGGGTAGAGGCGCTGCCACCAGGTGCGCAGGGGTGCGGCTCCGGTGCCTTCGTGCGCGATGGAATCGTCTGGGTTGCGGTCCGGCGCGGTCAGGAGCCCGTCGGCAGGGTGAGGATTTCGGCTCCGTTGTCGGTGATGGCGATGGTGTGCTCGCTGTGCGCGGTCCGGCAGCCCGTCGCGCTGCGCAGGGTCCAGCCGTCTGCGTCGGTGACGAGTGTGGCGGTGTCGGCCATGACCCACGGCTCCAGGGCGAGCAGCAGTCCGGGGCGCAGCTTGTATCCGCGGCCGGGCCGTCCGGTGTTCGCGACGTGTGGGTCCTGGTGCATGGTCGAGCCGATGCCGTGGCCTCCGAACTCGGTGTTGACCGGGTAGCCCGCCTCGCCGAGGACCGTGCCGATGGCGTGGGAGAGGTCACCGATGCGCGCCCCGGGCCTGGCGGCGGCGATGCCCGCGGCGAGTGCGCGTTCGGTCGTCTCGATCATCGCCACGCTCTCCGCCGGCCTGGCCTTGCCCACCAGGAAGCTGATCGCGGCGTCTGCGGCCACCCCGCCCCTGACCACGGCGAGGTCGAGGGTCAGCAGGTCCCCGTCCGCCAGCGCGTAGTCGTGAGGAAGCCCGTGGAGCACTCCGTCGTTGACGGCCGTGCAGATGTAGTGCCCGAACGGGCCGCGTCCGAAGGAAGGCGCGTAGTCGACGTAGCAGGACTGCGCCCCCGCCTCGATGATCATCTCCTTGGCCCACTGGTCGATGTCCAGCAGGTTCGTCCCGACCACGCTGCGCCGCTTCAGCGCGTGGAGGATGTCTCCGACCAGGGCGCCGGTGCCCCTCGCCCGCTCAAGGCGCGCGGAGTTCAGAATCTCGATCACGGGGAACCTCTCAGGTGCGTCCAATAACTATACCGGTCTAACTATACCGGTATAAGAATGGGGTCACGGTCGGTCCGAGATGCCGCTCTCCGGCCCATGACGCACGGAGGGGCGCGCCCGGAACGAACCCGGGCGCGCCCCTCAACGCACATCACTCATCACTCATCGCTCACGCGCGACCGCGGTCGTCAGCGGTCGTCAGCGGTCGAACTTCTCGCGCACGTCGTCCGCCGCGCCCTGGGCCTTGTCGCGGCCCTGCTCGGTGGCGTCGGAGGCCCGGTCGGACATGTCCTGCGACCGGTCCTGCCCACCGCCCTTGCCGTCCTTCGCCTTCTTCTGCGCCTGGTCGGCAAGATCCTTCGCCTTGTCCTTGAACTGGTCCGCGATGCCCATGCTGTTCACTCCTCGTGGGGTGCCTGGGGGACGGCCCCGTAAGGGCCACGACCAGACTTGCACGAGCGGGCAGGCATCGCATTTCGATCACTTACGCTGCGTGTGCGACGCCCGTTCTGCCTGGTCAGCGGCGCCTCCCGCACCGACGAGGCCCTTGCTGACGCCCTCAAGCCGCGAGCCGAACCGCTGCATCTCGCGCCGGCCGCCGACGCCTATCACCGACGGCAGGTAGCCGCGTACCGACTGCATGCCGCGCAGCCACCACTGGGCGTACACATGCGGCGAGCGGCGCTCGATGCCGGCCACTATCCGGTCGACGGCCGGGCCGAGCGGGTACGTGCGGTTCATCGGCCAGGGCAGCCGCTGGCGCAGCTCGCGCATGACGTCGTCCTCGTCGGCGCCGCGCACCATGTCCGTGTCGGTCCAGGAGAGGTAGCCGACGCCGACCTTCACCCCCCGGTAGCCGACCTCCGCGCGCAGGCTGTGCGCGAACGCCTCGACGCCCGACTTGGACGCGCAGTAGGCGGTCATCATCGGCGCGGGGGTCATCGCGGCGAGCGAGGCGATCTGGAGGAAGTAGCCGCGGCTCTCCATCAGGATCGGCAGGAACGCCCGGCAGGTGACCGCGCCGCCGATGAGGTTGACCTCGATGACCCGGCGCCAGGCGACCGGGTCGGAGTCGACGAACGGGCCGCCGGAGGCGACGCCCGCGTTGGCGACGACGACGTCGATCTTGCCGAAGCGCTCCTTGACCTCCTGGGCGACCCGGGACATCGCCTCGTGGTCGGTGACGTCCGCGTGCCAGTGGTCGCTGTCGCCGTGCAGGCGCTCCGAGACCTTCTTCAGCTCGTCCGGCTCCAGGCCGACCAGCGCGAGCGTCGCGCCGCGCGCCGAGAGCTTGCGGGCCAGCAGCTCGCCCACACCGCGCGCCGCGCCCGTGACGACGACGACCTGACCTTCGAGACTGTGCCTGCCGCTCATGCGACCTCCTCCTCCTTGCCCTCTACACCAGCCGTACCGCGCAACGGGAGATACCCGGTCGCGAGTTCCCGGATCTTCGCCGTGACCGCTTCCGGTGCCTCCACCGGAGTCATGTGCCCCAGGCCCGCCAGCTCGGTGAGCCCGAGGGAGTCGGGGAGCGCCGCCGCGATGGCGCGGGCGTGGGCGGGCGGCGTCAGCCGGTCCTCCGTACCCGCGATCACCGCGGTGGGCACCCGCAGCTCCCGTACGCCCTCTTCGAGATCGAGCTCCGCGAGGACGTGGCCCCAGGCGAACCTGGGTCCGCGGGGGCAGGCGTGCACGATCCGGGCGCAGGTGTCGACCCGGTCCGGCGCCGAACCCGGCCCCATGGTCGCGTACTTGAGGATGCGGCGGGACAGTGGAGTGACGGGACCGAGGGGCGCGCGGGCGCCGAGGATCGCTCGGGTCAGCCGGGTGCGCAGCGCACCGGCCCGTATCGGCACAACCCGTGCTTCGGCGATCAGCCGCGAACTGCCGGTGCTGCACAGCAGTATGGCAGCGGCGTGCTCGCGGAGTCCGGTCCGGCGGGCGGCGGCCATCATCGTCATGCCGCCCATGGAGTGGCCGGCCAGTATGGCTTTCTCGCCGGGTTCCAGGGTGGCGGCGAGCACCGCTTCGAGGTCGTCGGCCAGTGCATGCGTGGTGTACCCGGCGTGGCCGACCGCAGGTGAGGTGCCGTGGCCGCGCTGGTCGTAGGCGATGACGCGGTGGTCGACGGCGAGGTCCCGGATCTGGGCGTCCCAGAAGCCGGTGTTGCAGGTCCAGCCGTGGGACAGGACCACTGCCGGTGCGCCGTCCTGTCCGTGCACCTCTACGTGGATGCGGGAGCCGTCGGCGGAGACGGCCATGAGTTCGCGGGCGGGCACGGGACGGGTGCTCCGGCCGGGCAGCGGGCGGCTCATCCGGCGACCTCCTCGGAGACGGAGACGGCGTCCGCCGCACTCCGCTGCGCGGGTACCCGGACGACCTGGTACTCCGCGATGTCGACCGTCCGGGTCGCCCTGCGGAACTCGGCGGTGGTGCCGGGCCAGACGGTGGTGTTGCGGCCGTTGGCGTCCAGGTACCAGCTGGTGCAGCCGCCGGTGTTCCAGACGGTGCGCTTCATCCGTTCCTGGACGCGGCGGTTCCAGGTTCCGACGGCGGAGGGGCGCGCGTCGAGGGCGACCTTTCCGCCGAGGACGTCGAGCTGGCGGAGGTAGTCGGCCATGTAGTTCAGCTGGGCCTCGATCATCAGGATCATCGAGGAGTTCCCGAGGCCCGTGTTGGGGCCGATGATCGTCATCCAGTTGGGGAAACCGGCCGCGCTCGCGCCGCGCAGCGCCTGCATGCCGCCCTTCCACGACTCCGCGAGGGTGTTTCCCTCCGCGCCCACCACGCGGTCGGCGATCGGCATGTCCGTCACGTGGAAGCCGGTGCCGAGGACGATCGCGTCGACCTCGGCCTCCGTACCGTCGGAGGCGACGACCGTGGAGCCGCGCACCTCGCTCAGGCCGGAGGCGACCACGTCCACGTTGGGCTGGGCGAGCGCCGGGTAGTACGCGCTGGAGAGCAGGATGCGCTTGCAGCCGATGCGGTACGAGGGCGTCAGCTTGGCGCGCAGCGCCGGGTCCTTGATGGAGCGGGCCATGTTGGACTTGGCTATCCGCTCGACCAGGCCCAGCTGGTCCGGGTGCTTGGTGAAGGCGCTGACCTGCAACTCCCGTATGCCCCAGAGCAGTCCGCGGCGCGCGGTGCCGGTGAAGGGGAGCGTGCGGTGCAGCCAGCGCTCGGCGCCGCTGATCTGCCGGTCCATGCGCGGCATGACCCAGGGCGGGGTGCGCTGGAAGAGGGTGAGCTTCGCGGCCTTCGGCTGGATCGACGGCACGATCTGGATGGCGGAGGCGCCGGTGCCGATCATCGCGACGCGCTTGCCGGTCAGGTCCGCGTCGTGGTCCCAGCGGGCGGAGTGGAAGACCTTGCCCGGGAAGTCGGCCAGCCCGGGGATGTCAGGCAGCTTCGGGTCGGAGAGCGGGCCGGTCGCGGAGACGACGACATCGGCCACGACGGTCGTGCCGTTGGCGCTCTCGATGACCCAGTGCAGCTCGTCGCCGTCCCAGCGCATCATCGTCACCTCATGGTTGAGCCTGAGGTGCGGGCGCAGCCCGAAGGTGTCCGCGACGTGCTCCAGGTAGGCGCGGATGTGCTCCTGCCCGGAGAAGGTGCGCGGCCATTCGGGGTTGGGGGCGAACGAGAACGAGTAGAGGTGCGACGGCACGTCGCAGGCGCAGCCCGGATAGCTGTTGTCGCGCCAGGTGCCGCCGACCGAACCGGCGCGTTCCAGGATCACGAAATCGGTGATGCCTTCGCGGCGGAGCCGGACAGCGGCTCCGAGGCCCCCGAATCCGGATCCGATCACCGCCACTCGTACATGTTCGTGCTGGGCCATGCTGCAGCCTCCCCGCGGTACGTCACACGACTCTGCCAGCAATCACTGGCACTGTTGGGAGACTAGAGCAGGCCCGTACCGATGGGTAGGGGTGCGGCAGGGGAAAGTTACCGGCGGTACAACAAGCGGCCTCCGCAGCGGGCAGGCCGGTAGGGTGCGGGGGTGGCTGACGGAGAAGAGCACCGCGAATACCGCATGGAGGAGCTGGCCAAGGAGGCCGGCATCCCCGTCCGGACCCTGCGCTTCTACCGCGAGCGCGGCCTGATCTCACCGCCGCGCCGCGAGGGCCGCATCGCCTGGTACGACGACCACCACCTCGCCCGGCTGCGCACGATCACGGGCCTACTGGAGCGCGGCCACACCCTCACCGGCATCGCGGACCTGGCCCGCACCTTCGAGAGCGGCCGCGACGTGGCCGAGGTGCTGGGCCTGGGCGAACCCACCGAGGAGACCCCGGTCCGGCTCACGCCCGAGCAGCTCGCGGACTACTTCGAGAGCGAGTCGACCCCGGAGAACCTGGCGGCCGCGATGGAGCTGGGCTACCTCGGCACGGACG
The DNA here is from genome assembly GCF_055584045.1 of Streptomyces sp. NPDC104307. NCBI lineage: Bacteria > Bacillati > Actinomycetota > Actinomycetes > Kitasatosporales > Streptomycetaceae > Streptomyces > Streptomyces sp. NPDC104307. The sequence goes on along the minus strand of NZ_JBVJMU010000022.1, from coordinate 119,283 downwards.
GCGACGAGATCGTGCACATCAGCCGCCGCCTCCTGGAGGTCTCCGCCGAACTCGTACGGGAGGGCGTCCCGCTCGCCACCGTCCTCGCCTCCGGCCGCCGGGTCCGCGAACACGCGGACGCCCTGGCGGACCTCTTCGTCTCGACCCTGCGCGATCACAGCACACAGGAAGAGCCTCCCCAACTCCGCCCGCTGGCACGCGCGGTGGTCGACGCGGAACTCTCCATGGCCCTGGACCGGCGACTGCGCCGCGACGCGGAGGCGGCGGAGTAACGGAGCCCCGCCCCTACTGCCCGTACACCACCGTCACGGGCGCGTGGTCGCTCCAGCGCTCGCCATGCGTGGCGGCCCGCTCGACGAACGCCTTCGCGGCGCGCGCGGCCAGCCCCGGAGTGGCCACGTGGTAGTCGATCCGCCAGCCCGTGTCGTTGTCGAAGGCCTGTCCCCGGTAGGACCACCACGAGTACGGGCCCGCGACGTCCGGGTGCAGCGACCGTACGACGTCGACGTACGCGGCCTCCTCGAAGACCCGGGTCAGCCACGCCCGCTCCTCGGGGAGGAAGCCGGCGCTCTTCTTGTTGCCCCTCCAGTTCTTGAGGTCCGCCTCCTGGTGGGCGATGTTCCAGTCGCCGCAGACCACCACCTCGCGACCCTCGGCGGCGGCCCGCGCCTTCAGCCCGGACAGGTAGGGGAGGAAGGCGGCCATGAAGCGCTCCTTCTCCTCCTGCCGCTCCGTGCCGACCTCGCCCGAGGGCAGGTACAGGCTCGCGACCGTGACACCGGGCAGGTCGATCTCGACGTACCGGCCGCTCGCGTCGAACTCCTCGGCCCCGGCGACCCCGAAGCCGCCGAACCCGATCTGGACCCGCTCGGGCGCCCGGCGGGAGTAGAGCGAGACCCCGGCCCGACCCTTGGCGGCGGCCGGGGCGTGGACGGTGTGCCAGCCCTCCGGCTCCCGTACGTCCTCGGGCAGCTGCTGCGCCTCGGCCCGCACCTCCTGGAGGCAGATCACATCGGCGTCGGTCTGCGCCAGCCACTCGACGAAGCCCTTCTTCACGGCGGCGCGGAGACCATTTACATTCACGGAGGTCACAGTCAGCATCCCGGCACGATACCGATATCCGCACGACGCATACATGTACGATTGCTTGCATGAATATCCATATTCGGGCCTTCGACCACCCTGACGCCGTCAAACTCAACGACTGGGTGCAGCTCGAATACGCCGAGCGCTACGGGGACGAGGGCGATGTCACACCGCTGGACGCCACGATGTTCGACCCCCCGCACGGGCTGTACCTGATCGCCTACGACGCGTCGGACAGCCCGGTCGCCACCGGCGGCTGGCGCTCGCAGGAGCGGAACGCCGAGGGGTACTCGGACGGGGACGCCGAGCTGAAGCGGATGTACGTCATACCCGAGGGGCGCGGCCTCGGCCTGGCCCGCCGCATCCTGGCCGCACTGGAGGCCGACGCCCGCGCGGCCGGCCGCGTCCGCATGGTCCTGGAGACCGGCGACCAGCAGCCGGAGGCGATCGCCCTGTACCTCTCCAGCGGCTACGAGCCCTGCGAGAAGTTCGGCCACTACCGCACGTACCCCAACAGCCACTGCTTCGCGAAGCCGCTGCGGGACGGCACAGCCTGATCCTTGAAGCTCTGTTCAAGAAAATTAAGTTTTCTGCGTTGACTCCTCAATAAACTCAATATAGAACTGCACATGAGCGCGTGCACGTGAGAGTGCGTGCGCGTACGAGTGCAGAGGAGCCGAGGGTGGACTGGCAGGAACTGACGGACCTGACGCAGGGCCGGCCGTTCGTGGTCGAGCGGGTCCGGCTCACCGACAGCGACATCGCGGTCGAGGGGCGGTTCGAACCGCCGCAGCTGGCACAGCTCGCCGTCGACGACCAGGTCTTCGTCGCCGCGTTCGTGCGGTCGCACGGTTCGATCAAGGAGATGGAGCGGATCTTCGGGGTGAGCTACCCGACGGTCAAGTCCCGGCTGAAGCGGATCGCGGAACAGCTCGACTTCGTCGACACCGACCCGGCGCCCGCCGGAGCCGATGTCCTCGACCGCCTCCAGCGCGGCGAGATCAGCGCCCAGGAGGCGCTGGACGAGCTGGAGCGGCCCCGGTGATCCCACAACTGCTGACGGTGGGCTACGGCCGCACCAACGGCAACCGCCGCCGACTGCACGTCCCGCTCCTGCCGGTGGCCGTGGTGCTGTCGCCGCTGCTGCTGATCGCCGTGGTGGCGGGACTGGTCGCGTGCCGCCGCGCCTTCCGGCTGAGTCCGGTGAGCGCGCTGCGCGCTGCCTGGTACCTGCTGTGGGCGCTGCCCGGCACAAGTTTCGAGATCGAGCACGGACCGACGGCCTTCCAGATAGGCGTCAGGTGACTCAGATGAATCCGATGACTTCGATGACTTCGCAGGGGAGAACAACCGTGAACGAGCAGCGCCGCCAGATCCTGCAGATGCTGGCAGAGGGCAAGATCACCGCCGACGAGGCGGAACGGCTGATCGACGCCCTCCAGCGCCAGCAGCCCGAGTCGGAACGGGGAACCACGCCCCGCCCGAAGTCCCGGCCCAAGTACCTTCGTTTGGTGGTGAATTCGGAGGACGACGGCACCGGCGAGGGTCCGAGCCGGGTCAACATCCAGGTGCCGTTGCAGCTGTTGCGCGCCGGGGTCCGGATCGCCAGCCTCCTCCCCCCGCAGGCGCTCACCCGGGCCAACACGGAGCTGCGCAGGTCCGGCGTGCCGATCGACCTCACCGAGCTCAAGCCGGAGCACCTTGAGGAACTCGTCGAGCAGCTCGACGAGGTCACCGTCGACGTCGACGACCCCAGCGGCCAGGTGCGCGTCTTCTGCGAGTAGTGCCGCCGCGCTCCTACTCGTCCGCCACCCGCTCGGCGGTCACGAGGTAGCCGGCGAACCTGACGTGGGGACGGGTCTTCGCCCATCCGTCCGCTTCCACGACCGGAACCAGCTCGGTCGAGCCCGGCACCGGGTACAGCACTTTGGCCGTGCCGCCGGAAGGTGACTCGTACCGGCAGTGCACCTCGGTGGCGGCCACCACCCGCAAAGGCGTCAACGGCTGCCCCTCCCCCGAGTCGTGATGCTCCTCGCGGAAGTCGATCTCCGCCGCACGATCGCTGCCGACGATGGCGGCGTAGTCCTCCGGATCGACCTCCAGCAGCTGCCACGAGACGGCGTCGCCCGGCCTGAAGGTGTCCCCGCAGCACTGCATCTGCCAGTCATCGACCCAAATCGTCAGCGTCATGCGGTCAACTATCCGGCCTGCGTCCTGATGCTCCAAAGCATTTCTCAGCGGCGTCTGGCGTCGGCCCACTCGTCGCGGTTCCACAGGACGGGCATGGCGCCGACCGGCTCGAACCGGATGTCCGGGTCGTCGCTGTGGACCAGGCAGAAGAAGCGGCGCCGGAGCACCGCCGCGCGGCGGGCCTGGCCGGCGGCGATGTCCAGGACGGTCTGGGCCGCCTCCGGGCAGGCGGCGGTGAAGCGGTCGTAGTCGGTGAGGGACAGGACGAGCCCCGTGCCTTCGGGTGAGTCGTCGTAGGGGCCGTGGCAGGCCACGTCCCCGAGGCAGTCGTTCAGCGCGTCGAGGTTGTGGCCGTAGTAGTCGGGGAACCGCAGCGCCGCGGCGACGTCCCGGTGCATGTCCCGCTCGCGGGTCCACTCCCCCGCCGCGAGGCGGACGACGCGGAACCCGCGCTCTTCGAGGCGCAGTTCGGCATCCGTGAGGAGCTGTCGTCGCCAGAAGAGGGTGACGAAGGTGTTGTCCATGTACTCGATGCCGGGGACGTCATCCACGTCCGCGCGGTCCGGCCGGTGCTCGGGGCCGAGGGCCGGGCTGTCTTCAGTCGCCATGCCACGAGCCTACGGCGCGCACCGCTGCCGCCTTCCGGCTCCTGTCAGTTGGCTGTCAGCGGGGCCGGGTCCAATGGGCGGGCCCGTGGAACAGCCGAGCACGTTCGGCATACGACCAGCAGGAGCGCTTTGATGGCCTGGACGGAATGCAGAGAACCCCGCCCTTTCGCCACCCGACGGTTGGTCTGCTTCCCCCACGCCGGAGGGTCGTCGTACTTCTTCCGGGAGTGGCGCAAGGGCCTTCCCGAGTTCGAGGTGCACGCGGTGTGCTACCCGGGGCGGGCCGACCGGTTCGGGGAGGCCCCGGCCACCGACCTGGTGGCCATGGCCGGGGAGATCGCGGATGCCGTCCGGCCCCTCATGGACCGTCCCACGACGCTGTTCGGCCACAGCATGGGCGCTGTCGTCGCCTATGAGACGGCCAGGATCCTGGAGGCCGAGGGGGCCCCGCCCGCGCATCTCTTCGTGTCGGGGACCCGGCCGGCCCATTCGGTCCGGTCGGAGGCCCGAGCAGCCGCGCTGGACGACGAGAGCGCCATCGCGACGCTGGTGGACCTGGGCGGCACCGATGCCGAGCTGCTGGACAACCCGATGTTCCGCGAGCTGATCCTGCCGTACGTCAAGGGCGACTTCCAGATGCTGGGGGCCTATACCCACCGTGCGGGCCCGCTGCTGCGCTGCCCCGTCACCGCGGTGCTGGGGGACAGCGACTCACGCGTCACGCCGGATCAGGCCGCCCGGTGGGCCGAACACACCACCGGCACCTTCCGGCAACGGGTGGTGCCCGGTGACCACTTCTACCTGACCGCGTCCCCGCCGTACGACGTGGTCAGAGAGTCGCTCGGCGCCGACCACGACGAGACCCGACGCGGCTGAGCCGCACCGCCCGCCCATCGAGAACACGGAGAGTGTGCATCGTGCGTGGAGAGAGCCGGTTCGGACAGCGACGCTGGACCACCATGGCGTTGATCGTGACAGCGCCCCTGGCGGTGATCGCCGCGGCCACCTGGATGGCCACCGGAAAGCCGGCCCCGGCCGGGGAAGCGGCCGCCACGGCGCACGGCCTCGACAAGGGCGGCCACTTCCTGATCGCCGTGGCGGTGATCCTCCTCGCCGCCTATCTGGGCGGGCTGCTCGCCGACCGGCTCGGACAGCCGCGGGTGATCGGGGAGATCTGCGCCGGGCTGGCGCTGGGACCGACCCTGCTGGGACGGTTCGTCCCCGGGGCGGCGGACTGGCTCTTCCCGTCCGGCGTCCTGCCGATGCTGGACGGGCTGGCCCAGGTGGGCCTGGTCTTCTTCATGTTCGGTGTCGGCCGCGAGCTGAACGGAATGCGGCTGCGCGGCACCGGAACGCAGGCACTCCTGGTGAGCCAGGCGTCTCTGCTGGTGCCCTTCGCGGCCGGGGCCGCGGTCGCCGTGCCGCTGGTCCACACGTTCATGGGATCGGCCAACAACCCAGTGGTGTTCGTGCTGTTCGTGGGATGTGCGCTGAGTGTCACCGCCTTCCCCGTACTGGCCCGCATCCTGACCGACCTGGGACTCACCCGTACCCGTCAGGGTCAGCTGAGCCTCTTCGCGTCGGCGGCCGGGGACGGTGCGGTGTGGCTGGTACTCACCGGGCTGCTGGCCCAACTCCACGGCGGCGGCCCCGCAGGGGTGCTGCTGAACGGTTTCATCGCCGCGGCGATCACCCTGTTCTTCCTCGGGCCGCTGCGGAAGGGGCTGGCCCGTTGGGCGCACTCCCACGGGAACGCCGCCGAGGGCGGCGAGAGCGACGCGGTCATCATGGTCCTGCTCGCCGCCGGCATCGCCGCGACGGCCGCGCTGACGACCCTGATCGGGGTGCACCAGCTGATCGGGGCCCTGCTGATCGGGCTCGCCTGGCCGAGGGGCAGCGCACGGGCCTCCCGGGTGGCCGACAGGCTGTCCGGCACCGCGAAGACCGTGCTGCTGCCGTTCTTCTTCTTCGGATTTGGCCTGACGATCGATCTGGGCGCGCTCCACTTCGACCGGACCGCCGCGCTGACGCTCGGCGGGCTGCTCCTCCTGGCCACCGTCACCAAGATCTTCGGACCGGCGCTCGGCGCGGTCCGCACGGGGATGCGCCGCCGGCCCGCTCTGGCGCTCGGTGTGCTGCTCAACTCCCGTGGTCTGACCGAACTGGTCATCATCCAGATCGGTTTCCAGGCCGGCATCATCGACCAGCGGATGCTGAGCCTGCTCACCATCGTCGCCCTCGCCACCACGATGATGACCCGGCCGCTGCTCCGGCTGCTGGGCCCGGACGCGGTCGAGCCGGTGCTCGAAGCACAGCCGGACGACGCCGGTGAACCCGGTGGCACCACCGGGCGCGGCGCTCCGGAGCTCGTTTCCCTTCCCCGATAGCCCCCCCCTGCGCGAGGCGGCCAAGTGATCGACGAGATTGTGCCCGCGGGAGTCGCCGCCTCCGAGTGCTTCGGGGACGTGCCGGAGGCGACGCTCTACCCGCAGGAGCGGGCCGCCCTGGGCAGGACCGGCGAGCCGAGGCTGCTGGAGTTCGCGACGGTGCGGCACTGCGCACGCGATGCCCTGGGAAGGCTGGGCCTGCCGCCGGCGCCACTGGTGCCGGGCGAGCGCGGCGCCCCACGATGGCCCGCCGGTGTGGTCGGCAGTATGACCCACTGTGCGGGCTATCGTGCTGCGGCCGTCACGTACCGCTCCGGCATCCGCACCCTCGGCATAGACGCGGAACCGCACGAGCCCCTGATGGAGGGCCTGCTGCGGTACATCGCGCTGCCCGAGGAACGGGAGCGGCACACCGAGCTCACGGAGCAGTACCCGGACGTGCACTGGGACCGGCTGCTGTTCTGCGCCAAGGAGGCCGTCTACAAGGCGTGGTTCCCCGTGACACAGCGCTGGCTGAGCTTCCACGACGCGCGGGTCTCCCCCCTGCCGGACGGCACCTTCCGGGCCCGGATCCTGGCCGAGCGCCCACCGGGGCAGCCGTCCCAGCCCGAGGCCTTCGAGGGGCGGTGGCTCGCGCGGGACGGCCTCCTCCTGGCCTGCGCGACCGATCCCCGGCCTCTTCGTTGACAGCCTTTCTCTCCATGTGAAAGATTTGGCTGACACGTACAGCCGGGCGCACTGGGGAGGCAGATGTTGAACAGCGAAGAACTGCTGACCTTCCTGTCCGCGGTGAGCCACACCCAGCGGCTCCGGATCATCGCCGGGCTGGCCGGCGGCCGGAAGTACGTCAGTGAGCTGGCCCGCGAGCTGGGCATGTCCCGCCCCCTGCTCTACATGCATCTTGAGCGCCTGGAGAAGGCGGGCCTGGTCGTCGGCGCGCTCGAACTCTCCGACGACGGCAAGGCGTTGAAGTACTTCGAGCTGACTCCGTTCGAGCTGCGTCTCAACGTGCAGACGATCCTGGACGCACTCCAGTCGGACTCGCTCCAGCCGGACGAGACTCAGGCGGACGAGAATCATGTACGTGAGGCAGACGGCCCCACCAAATGAGAAGGACCAGAACGTTATGAGGGGGACCCGGACATGACCGGCGCCATCGTCGCTATCGCCATCGTCCTGATCATCGTCGGAGGAATCACGGTGTCCGTGGTCTCCCACTTCAGACTCCAGCGCCACCGCGCCGACGCCGTGGCCATGGCTTCCTACCGCAAGCTGGCCGAAGAGGCCGTTGCCCGGCAGGAGTCCCTGGAGGCCGAACTGGTGGAGCTGAAGGCCCGGGTGGGCTCGATCGACGACATGCTCCGGAGGATCGAGTGAGCCGGCTCTCGCCGAGCCTCGTACGTACCCCCGCCTCGCTGGTCCGACTGCCGTTGTCCGCTGCTCCCTGGCGGGCCTGCGGCTATCTCGCCAGCTACCTCGTGGTGGGCAGCATCCTCTTCGCCGTGGCGACCGCGGCTCTCCTGATCTCCGTGGTGGCCAGCCAACTCACGGTGACCGTACCGCTGTTGATCGTCGGGGCCTGGGTGGTCAGAGGCTGCGCCCAGGTCGAGCGGAGCCGCGCGTACCTCCTGGACCAGCCGATCCCGTACGCGTACCAGGACGTCACGGAGCCCGGACTGCCCGCCCATCTCAGGGCCCGCTGCGCCGACCCCGCGATCGTCCGCGACTGTGTCTGCCTCATCCTCCTCTTCCCCCTGCTGCTCCTGCTGGACCTCCTCGCACTGGCCGTCTGGCTGGTGCCGCTCGGCCTCGTGACGCTGCCGCTCTGGTACGGGACCGCGACCGCTTCCGGCGGGACGGCGGGACGGATCGGCGCGGACCTCGCGATCGACACCCTGCCCGGAGCGCTGGTCGTCGCGCTCGTCGCGGTAGCCCTGCTCCCCTTCGCCGCCCGGCTCGTGGTCTCTGCGGCGCAGTTGCATCTGACCGTTGCCCAGGCGGTTCTCCGCCCGCCCGCCGACCCGCTCGCACAGGTCAAGGGTGTGCTCGCCCGCCCCGGCCCGCTCGCCGTCCTGCCGAGCCCTGCCCGTGCCAGTACCTCCACAGCGCCGACACCCGATAGGGAAACCCATGAACCGAACACCGGACGGCTCGGCTGAGGCCGTCGTCCTCCTGGACTCCGTGTACAAGACCTACGGCGGCGGAAAGAACAAGGTGGCCGCGCTCGACGGGGTCAGCATCGGCCTCCGCGCGGGCACCTTCACCGCGGTCATGGGCCCCTCCGGGTCCGGCAAGAGCACCTTCCTGCACTGCGCCGCGGGCCTGGACCGGCCGACGTCGGGCACGGTCCGGCTGGACGGCGTGGAGCTGTCCGGGCTCAAGGAACGTGACCTGACCAAACTCCGCCGCGAGCGCGTCGGGTTCATCTTCCAGGCGTTCAACCTGATGCCCGCGCTGAACGTGCGCGACAACGTGACACTGCCGTTACGACTGGCCGGACGGCGCCCCAAGGCGGCCGACGTCGACGAGGTGATCGAACGCGTCGGCCTCGCCTCGCGTCAGAAGCACCGCCCCGGTGAACTCTCCGGCGGCCAGCAGCAGCGCGTCGCCATCGCCCGTGCGCTGGTCACCCGGCCCGCCGTGGTCTTCGCGGACGAACCGACCGGAGCGCTGGACACCCACACCGCCCGCGACGTGCTCGGACTGCTGCGGGAAGCGGTGCAGTGGTCCGGCCAGACGATCGTGATGGTCACCCACGACCCGGTCGCGGCCTCCCACGCCGACCGCACCCTCTTCCTCGCCGACGGCAGAATCGTCGACTCGCTGGAGCGCCCGACCGCCGACATGGTCGCCGAGCACATGACCCGCCTCGGCGCCTGGGCCGATGACCAGGCACAGGGCGCGCAGCGCGGAGCGACCCGATGATCGGCCTCGCGCTGCGCTCCCTCCGATTCCACAAGGGCGGCTTCATCGCCTCCTTCATCGCGCTGTTCTTCGGTGCCTCGATCGTGATCGCCTGCGGCGGGCTGCTGGAGACCGGGGTGCGCGGGCTGGCCGCGCCGCAGCGGTACGGCGCCGCCCCGATCGTCGTCACCGGGGACCAGCACTACCCCGGCTCGAACAAGGTCTTCCAGGAGCGGGTCGGGCTCGACGCCGCCGACGTGCAGAAGGTCGCGGCGGTTCCCGGGGTCAAGGCCGCCGTGCCGGACGTGTCACTGCCCGTCACCCTCCTCCGGGACGGCGGCAAGGGCGGCGTCCCGGCCACCGGCCACGGCTGGGCATCCGCCTCGCTCGGCCCGTACCGCGTCGCCGAGGGCGCACCGTCGGTCGCCGCAGGCCACGTCGCGCTGGACTCCCGGCTCGCCGCGAAGGCGGGTCTCCACGTCGGTGACCGCGTCAGCCTGGGCATGCGGGGAGCCGCCCGCCCGTACGAGGTGGCTTCGCTGGTGAACGGTCCGGGGGACAGCGCCACGGTCTTCCTCCCCGACGCCGACGCGACGCGGGCCGCCCCGCAGTCGGGCGAAGTCGACGCCATCGGGGTGATGACCGAGCCCGGGGCCGACGACGAGCAGGTGCGGGCCGAGGTCGCACAGGCCCTCAAGGGCGCTCAGGTCTCGGTGCTGAGCGGCGACAAGCGGGGCCGTGCCGAGTTCCCCGAGGTCGTCACCCACGGCAAGAACCTGGTCTCGATGTCCGCCGTGTTCGGTGGAATGGCCGCCATGGTCACCGTCTTCGTGGTCGCCAGCACACTCGGTCTCTCGATCCAGCAGCGGCAGCGGCAGATGGCACTGCTGCGCGCGATCGGCTCGACCCCCGGCCAGGTCCGCCGGATGATCCTCGCCGAGACGTTCATCGTCGCCGTCTTCGCCACCGCACTGGCCTGTGTGCCGGGACCTCGGCTGGGCGAATGGCTGCTGGGCCGGTTCGTGGACGCCCAGGTGGTGCCCGACGTCATGATGTACCGGTCCGGCTTCGTCCCGCTGATCGCGGGCGCCGGCGCGGCGCTGGTGACCGCTGTGGGAGCCGCCTGGATCGCGGCCCGCGGTGCCGCCCGCACCCGGCCGACCGAGGCGCTGGCCGAAGCGGCCGTGCAGCGCCGCTGGCTGAACTGGATCCGGGCGCTCGCCGCCCTGCTCTGCCTGGCCGGCGGCGCCGTACTCGCCCTCGTCACCATGCAGATGGACGGTGCCAAGGCGGGCAGCACGGCGACTCCGGCCGCCATGTTGTGGGCCATCGGCTTCGGACTGCTGGGCCCTGGACTGACCAAGGCGGTGACGGCGGTACTGCAGTGGCCGCTGCGGGCGGTCACCGGCTTCGCCGGGCACCTGGCCCTCCTCAACGCCAAGGCGCGGGCGATCCGGATGGCCGGGGCCGTCATGCCCGTCATGCTCGCCACCGGTATGGCCACTGCCCTGATCTACCTCCAGACCACCCAGAGCGTGGGCGCGGAGGAGGCGTTCAAGGACAATCTGCGGGCCGATGTGGTGCTCACCTCGGCCACCGGCGGGATCTCCCCGTCCGTCATGGAGTGGGTGGACAAGCAGCCGGGTGTGACGGCGACAGCCGCGTACGTCCCCAGCTCCGGCTTCCTGGAGCCGTCGAAGGCCGAGATGGCCGATTACGACGGCAAGGGCAGGGCGCCGAAGGGCACCCCGGTGCAGATCAACGGCATCTCGCCGAAGGGCATCGAGCGCACGACCGCGGTGCGCGTGGTGAGCGGCAGCCTCGCCGGTCTGAAGGCGGACACGGTGGCGCTGCCCGAGTCGTCCGCGAAGGGGCACAAGCTCGGTGAGCGGATCCCCATGCGGCTGGGCGACGGCACGAGGGTCGAACCGGAGCTGGTCGCCACGGTCGGTGAACAGCGCGGCTACGGAGCCGCGTTGATGCCCTCGGAGCTGATCGCCGACCACACCACCAAGGGTGGCGTGCCGCAGATCCTGGTCGCCGCCGCACCCGGCACCGACACCGCGGCGCTGGCCGCCAGGCTCACCGGCCCCGGGGCGCCCGTTCCGGGACTGCGGGCCGCAGAACGGGCCTCGTTGATCAGCTCGCAGGTGAAGCAGAACGACACCCAGACCTGGGTGGCCTACCTGCTGGTCGCCATGGTGATCGGCTACGCGGTCATCGCCCTGGTGAACACCCTGGTGATGGCCACCTCCGAGCGTCGCAGGGAGTTCACCCTCCAGCGCCTCGTGGGCGCCACCCGCGCCCAGGTCATGCGGATGATGACGGTGGAGGCACTGCTGATCGCCCTCGCCGGTACCGCGCTCGGCATGCTGATCGCGGTCGCGACGCTGGTCCCCCTTAGCTCCGCCGTACTCGACCGGGCCATGCCCGCCGGCCCCCCGTCCATCCTGATCACCGTCATCGCCTCGGCGCTCGTCCTGACCCTGGGCGCCACCCTGCTGGCGACCCGGATCGCCTTGCGCACACGCCCCTCCGCCGCGATCGGCAGCCGGGATTGAGCCAAATCCAATAAAACTCGACCGCTTCACCTGCTGATTTCGCCCACCACTTAACAACGTGGTGGGCGAAGTCTTGTCAAACCTAAGCTCGCTCTTATGGCGTTGAAGCCCCTCGTCAACCGTCTTGTAGCGGAATTGGAGTTTGGCTAATGCTCAACAAAGTCGTGATCGTTGGTGGCGGCACAGCCGGCTGGATGACTGCCTCGTACCTCAAGGCCGCATTCGGGGACCGGGTCGACATCACTCTCGTCGAATCCGAAAAGGTCGGCACCATAGGTGTCGGCGAGGCAACTTTCAGTGACATTCGCCATTTCTTCGAGTTCCTCGGCCTCAAGGAATCCGACTGGATGCCTGCCTGTAACGCCACGTACAAGCTGGCCGTCCGCTTCGAGAACTGGCGCAAGCCCGGCCACCACTTCTACCACCCGTTCGAGCACATGGGCTCGGTCGACGGCTTCCCGCTGGCCGACTGGTGGCTCCAGAACGGCCGCACAGACCGCTTCGACACCGACTGCTTCGTCATGGCCAACATCTGCGACGCCGAGCGCAGCCCGCGCCACCTCGACGGGGCGATGCTGAACCAGCCCTTCGACGAGGGCGCCGACGAGCCCCGCGGTCTGACGATGTCGGAGCACCAGGGCAAGACCCAGTTCCCCTACGCCTACCACTTCGAGGCCGCGCTGCTGGCCAAGTACCTCACCAAGTACACGGTGGACCGCGGCGCCACCCACATCGTCGACGACGTGGTGGACGTCAAGCTCGACGAGCGCGGCTGGATCAAGAGCGTGACGACCGCCGAGAACGGTGAGCTGGAGGGCGACCTCTTCGTCGACTGCACCGGCTTCCGGGGGATGCTGCTCAACAAGGCCCTGGAGGAGCCCTTCATCTCCTTCCAGGACGTGCTGCCCAACGACAGCGCGGTCGCGCTCCAGGTCCCGCAGGACATGGAGGCGCGGGGCATCCGGCCCTGCACCACCGCCACCGCGCAGGACGCCGGCTGGATCTGGACCATCCCGCTCTACGGCAGGATCGGCACCGGTTACGTCTACGCCAGCGACTACATCTCGCCCGAGGAGGCCGAGCGCACGCTGCGCGAGTTCGTCGGCCCCGCAGCGGCCGACGCCAAGGCGAACCACATCAAGATGCGCATCGGGCGCAGCAACCGCTCCTGGGTCAACAACTGCGTGGGCATCGGCCTGACCAGCGGTTTCGTCGAGCCGCTGGAATCGACCGGCATCTTCTTCGTCCACCACGCCGCGGAACAGCTGGTCAAGAACTTCCCCGGTGCGGACTGGAGCCCCGTGCACCGCGACAGTTACAACAGCTCCATCGCCAACGTGATCGACGGCGTCCGCGACTTCCTGACCTTGCATTACGCGGCAGCCGCGCGCAACGACACCCAGTACTGGAAGGACGCGAAGACCCGGAAGCTGCCGGAGGGGCTGGCCGAGCGGATCGAGCACTGGAAGCACCAGCTGCCGGACAGCGAGTCGGTGTTCCCGCACTACCACGGGCTGCCCCCGTACTCCTACATGTGTGTCCTGCTCGGGATGGGCGGCATCGAGCTCAAGCCCTCCCCCGCACTCGCCCTCGCCAACGGGGACGCGGCACAGAAGGAGTTCCAGTCCGTACACGACCGGGCCGCTGCGCTCATCGAGAAGCTCCCGACGCAGTACGAGTACTTCACCCACATGCGCCGATGAGTCCGCGGGCGCCGTGGCGGCCGGCCGGCCGCCACGGCGCCCGAGTCGTCCGTCCTCAGGAGCCTCACTCATGACCGAACTGTCACAACTCACCGGACCGAAGCCCCCGGCCGATCCGCGCCGGACGGCCGTCGCCGACGGCCAGCGGGCGATGATGAGCCACTTCCCCACCGGGGTCGCCATCCTGACCGCCGTGGACCACGCGGGCATGCCGCGCGGGATGACCATCTCCTCGCTGTGCAGCGTCTCGCTGGAACCACCGACGCTGCTGGTGTGCCTCAGGTCGGGCAGCCCCACCCTGGAAGCGGTGCTGGACAGCGGCCGGTTCGCGGTGAACCTGCTGCACGGCGCGGCACGGCCGGCCGCGGCCCTGTTCGCCTCGGGTGCGCCGGACCGCTTCGACCGGGTGCACTGGGAGCACGACTCCGCCGATCCGGATGCCGGTGGTCCGCACCTGTTCGAGGACGCCCATGCCATCGCGGACTGCCAGGTCGGGCAGCGGCACCGCAGTGGGGACCATCTCGTGGTCATCGCCCGGGTGCTGCGCGTCACCCAGTTCCCCGGGCGGCCGGAACTGGTCTACGGCCGGCGCGAGTACCGCACCTGGCCGGTCGGAGAGAACGTCTGAACGCGGCTCCGTCACGCCGAGAGCAGCCCAGGAGCGTCGAAGCGCTCCGGGGACGGCGCCGGTACGGCGACCTTCCCGTCCAGCAGGGCTATCCCGAGCGGGGTGACGGAGTGCAGCACCGTATTGCGCACCCGTCGGGTGGTGATGAGGCCGGTCTGCCGCAGCACGGCGGTGTGCTGGCTCACGCAGGGGGCGGAGACCCCCAGCCGGACGGCGAGCTGACCGGTGGTGGACGACACCCTCAGCTCCTGCAGAGCCGCCGCCCTGGTCTGTCCCACGAGGGTGCCGAGCGAGTCCTGGGACAGGGAGGTCTCGTCCCACAGCGCGCCGGACTGCTCGCCGTCCGGCGGCGCGGAGAAGACCAGGGCGGCCTGGGGCCGCAGCGGATCGTGGAAGAGCCGGGCCGGACGGTGCGCGAGGAAGACCGAGGGGCTGAGGACCAGGCCGTGGCCGCCGAGCCGGACGTTCTCGTCGGGGCCGTCGTGCAGGGTCAGCACCAGGCCCTTCCAGGTGACCCGCCAGCCCAGGGTCGTGAACAGCTCCTCCATCCCCCCTCTCATGACCAGCCGGCCCCGGGCCTCTGACTCGGCCTCGCAGTGGGCCAGCACCCGGCTCCAGTAAGGGGCCACGGCCGCCTGCCAGAAGTCCCCCGCCGTCGGTGCGGACGCCGGCGGGCCCGGTCTGGCCCGCAGCCGTTTGTAGACCTGGCGCCGCCATCGCGCGTACACCGGGCCGACGCCGCGGGCGAAGAGCTCCTGGGCGAGGCGTGTCTCTATTTCCGGGCCGGCCGTCGTCCGCAGCCGCGTTCTGGCGAGATCGTCCGCCGTGAAGTGAATTCTCTGCATGACCTTTCCCCCGTTGCCCTGTTGATCCGCAGCCTGATTAGCCGGCTTTCTGCCCGGTGAGTTCGGCGAAGGCGTCATCGAGGGTCGGCCGTTGTACGGAGAAATCCGCGACGCTCACCCCAGCCTTCTCCAATGCCGTGGCAGCGGCTGCGATACCGCCCATTCCGTCTCCGAGCCGCAGCGAGATGACGCCCCTTTCCCGGTCCAGGACCGGTTCTTCGGCCGCATCTGCGGAAAGGGCCACGAACGCGTCGGTGACCGCGTCCTGGCCCATCACTCGAATTTCCAGCCGGTCCGGGCCGACGGCCCTTTTGAGTTCGTCCGGTGTGCCCTGCGCGATGACCCGGCCGGTATCGATGACCGCGATGCGGTCGGCCAGGAAGTCGGCCTCCTCCAGGTACTGGGTGGTGAGCAGGACGGTCACGCCGTCCGCGACCAGTTCGCGAACGGCGTTCCACAGCGACATCCGGCTCACCGGGTCGAGCCCGGTGGACGGTTCGTCGAGGAAGAGCACCGCGGGCGCGGCCACCAGGCAGGCGGCCAGGTCGAGCCGGCGCCGCATGCCGCCGGAGTAGGTCCGTACGGGTCTGTCCGCGGCGCCGGTCAACTCGAACTGTTCCAGCAGCTGCTCGGCACGCCGGCGCGCGTCGCGCCTGCCCAGGTGGAGCAGTACGCCGATGAGGGTGAGGTTCTCCCTGCCGGTGAGCAGCCCGTCGACGGCGGCGTACTGACCGGCCAGGCCGATCCGCCGGCGGACCTCGGAAGGCTGCCGGACGACATCGAAGCCGGCCACCTCCGCGTGTCCGCCGTCCGGTACGAGCAGGGTGCTGAGCACTCGTACGGCGGTGGTCTTGCCGGCTCCGTTGGGGCCGAGCAGACCGAGTACCGTGCCCGTCTTCACGGCGAAGTCGACACCGTTCAGGGCCTGGTGGTTCTTGAAGCGCTTGTGCAGGCCTTCGGCCCGTATCGCGGTTTCCATGTGCCCTCTCGCAGAACGGCGGAGTACGTGTCAGGAAGCGTCACCGGCGGTGGCCTGGCGGAGGCTGCTGGGCCGCATATCGGTCCAGTTCTCCTCCACGAAGGCCAGGGCGGTCTCGCGGGGGCTCTCGCCGAGGGACACCGCCCACCCGTCGGGCACCTCTTTGAAGGACGGCCACAGGCTGTGCTGGCCCTCGTGGTTGACGAGCACGAGGAAGGTGCCGTCCTGGTCGTCGAAGGGGTTCGTCACGTCGAGTTCTCCATATCTCCGGGTGAAGAGACCGCAGCGGGCCTCGGCACGAACATCGTGTCGAGGCCCGCTGACACAGCCCTGACTGAAGACTGAAACGGGGTGCTTACGCGGCTGCCGTCTGGCGCCCTCCGATGAAACTCACCACGTCGTTCACCGTGCGGAAGTTGTCGATGTCGAGGTCGGTGGGCTGCACCGTGATGCCGAAGGTCCGTTCCACCCACATGACCAGCTGCACCGCGAACAGTGAGCTGACGCTGCCCGTCGCGAAGATGTCGTGGTCGTCGGTGAGTTCGGTGTCCCGGACGTGTTCGGCGATGAAGGCGCGAACGGTCTTGATGAGGTCGTCTGACATCAGGCACCTGCCTTGTTTCCGGCGCTCGCCGGTTCGTAGGGGTAGAAACCATGGCCGCTCTTACGGCCGAGCCGGCCGGCGGCGACCAGCTTGCGCAGCAGTGGCGCCGGGGCGAATTTGGAGTCGTTGAAGTTGTCCAGGAGGACCTCCAGCGAGTACATGACGGTGTCCAGGCCGATCAGGTCGGCCGTCTCCAGCGGCCCCATCTGGTGGCCCAGGCACTGCCGGAAGAGCCGGTCGATGTCTCCGGCCTGCGCGACGTTGTCCTGGAGCAGGAGGATCGCCTCGTTCACACTGAGCATCGCGACCCGGTTGGTCACGAAGCCGGAGGAGTCCTGGACGACCACGACGTCCTGGCCGATGGCCTTGAACAGTCCGCGGGTCAGCTCGATCGTCTCCGGGGAGGTGTGGAAGCCCTGGATCACCTCCACCAGCTTCTTCAGCGGCACCGGGTTCATCAGGTGGGTGCCGATCACCCGGTCCTGGCGGCCGGTGACCGAGGCCATCTTGGTGATGGGGATGGCGGAGGTGTTCACGCCGAAGACGCAGTGCTCCGGCGCCACCGCGTCCATCTCCCGGTAGAGCTTCTCCTTGATGTCCCAGTTCTCGGTCACGTTCTCGACGACGAAGTCGGCGTCGGCGAGTCCGTCGAGACCTGTGCGGAACTCGATACGGGAGAGGATCTCGTCCGGAGTGCTGGTGCTCAGCCTGCGGTCGAGCATCCCGTACAGCCTGGCGTTCTCCGCGATCAGTTCGCGGGCGCGGTCCAGAGCCGCGTCGGTGGTGTCCACGAGCACCACAGAGAGTCCGGCCGCCGCGAAGGCGTGGGCCCCGCCGATGCCCATCGTGCCGGCGCCGAGTACCCCTACGCGCCGGACCTGGCTGGTCTCGGTCATCACATTCCCCTGCCCGCTCGTGTGGTGTTCCGGCACCGCTCCTTCAGCGGTACCGGCCAGTCGTCGACGTCCCAGCCGTACTGGCACAGCAGGGCGTAGGTGAGCCGCTCCAGGCCGAATCCGACGCAGGCGGAGTAGACCGTCCCGCCGTCGGGGCCCTTGATGCCGAAGGCGTCACCGAAGTGCTTCTCGTGCAGGTTGAAGGAGCCGACCGAGATGCTCTCGCCGGGCCCCACGTCCAGGTGGAGTTCGTGCTTGAGCTCCAGCAGGCGCTGCGAGGAGACCTGCATCGCGGTCGCCGCCCCGGCGAAGAACGGGTCGCTGGCGACTTCGCAGCGGCCCGCCAGGTCGAGCTGTTCGACCAGTTCGGTGGCGCGCCGGCGGAAGCGGTCGCGCGCCTCCCGGACGAACTCCGCGGTCCCGAGGAAGACCGTCTCGCGGATGGTGAAGTCCGCGAGGCGCTCCATGGTCTGGTGGTACCGGGACTCGTGGCGGAACGAGCCGCCCTTGGCGGTCACCACCGTGTCCTCGGCCGGCAGGGTGGCACCGGCGAACTGGTCGAAGGTGTGGTAGCACATCGTGGGCGGCAGGCAGCGGTCCACGGGCGCGCAGCGGTGCAGCACCCGGTCGCCGATGTCCTCCCGCGCGGCCGCCTCCCCGGCGAACTCCCGGTAGGTGTCCACGTCCCCGTCGAGCCGGGCGGCGAACATCAGGTGCTGCGGGAAGGAGAACAGGTAGCCGCTGCGGTGCAGCGCGGTCACCGGAAGCAGCGTCGGGTAGCGGTACTCCACCGCCCCGAACTCCTCGTCGATGATCTCCCGCAACAGCCCGTCGAGAGCGTCCAGGGCGGCCAGCGCCGGTGTGCCGAGCGCCACCTGCCCCGGTCCCGCCTCGTGCACCACACCGTCGGCCAGCAGCCCGGCGAACGTCCCGGTGCGCGGAGTGCGGACCGACGGCGAGTTCCACAACACCTTGGGCGGCGTCCGCAGTTGGGGCAGCACCTCGGTTTCGACGACGTGCCGGAGCTTCTCGGCCAGGGCTTCGGCGTCGACCGGCTGCTCGGTCGTCACCACGACGGCGTCGACCGCGTCACCGTCGGACGCACCGGTGACCAGCTCGAAGCCGGTGATCGATTCGGAGAGGTAGTAGACCCGTCGGTGCAGCTCGTCGCGGTGCGCGCCGGAGACCGGTACGTCGAGGTCGAGTCGGTAGGAGGGCATATTCGGCTCACACGTCCTTAAGCTGCCGTGGGCAGGCCCAGCAGGCCCGCGATGATGGCCCGCTGGATGTCCGAGGTGCCGCCGTAGATCGTGCCGGCGAGTACGTCCCGCACCTCGCGCTCGATACCGAGCTCCTCGGTGTATCCGCGGGCGCCGTGGATCTGCATGGCGTCCAGCGCGGTGGTCTTCAGGCCCTCGCTGACGTAGAGCTTCAGCATGGACGCCTCGTGCATCGCGAGGCGGCCCTCGGAGCGCAGCCAGCCGACCTTGTAGAGCATCAGCCGGGCCAGCTCCAGCCGGACCCGCATGTCGGCGACCTTGTTCGAGACGGACTGGAACGAGCCGATGGCGCGGCCGAACTGCTTCCGGGTGGCGCTGTAGTCCACGCAGCGGTTCAGCAGCCGGCTCATCACGCCGACCTGGCTGGCGAACATGAAGCCGCGTTCCCACTCCATCGTGGCGGTGAAAAGCTGGTAGCCGGCCCCTTCCGCGCCGAGCCGCTGCTCCTCACCGACCACGCAGCCGTCGAAGGTGACCTCGCCCATCAGGGTTCCGCGCAGACCCGCCTTGGGGATGTCGCGGACGCCGATCCCCTCGGTGTCCGCCGGCACGATGAAGGCGGAGACGCCTCGCTGGCGGGCGCCGGTGTCGCTGGTGCGGGCGAAGACGATGAACAGTCCGGCGCTCGGACCGTTGCTGATGAACTTCTTGGTCCCGTTCAGCACATAGGTGTCACCGTCGCGCACGGCGGTGGTGGTGAGGGAGAGCATGTCGGAACCGGTGTCCGGCTCCGACAGGGCGTGGGCCCCCACGAGCGAGCCGTCGCAGAGCGCGGGCAGCCAGCGCCGTCGCTGCTCCTCTGTGCCGTGGTCCGCGATGTAGACGGCGCAGGCGAAGAGGTGGTTGTTGATCGCGAAGACCAGGCCGTTGTCGACGCAGCCCTCACCGAGCGCCTCGTAGGCCATGATCGCCGTGAGCGGGTCCAGCCCGCCGCCGCCGTACTCCTTGGCGATCGGCCACCCCAGGACACCGAAGTCGGCGCAGGCCTTCCAGCCCTGCTCGTCGAAGGTGGCGTTGCGGTCGTGTTCTGCGGCCTGGGCTCCGAGGTTCTCCCGGGCGAACCGGAGCACCTTGTCGCGCAACGCCTGCTGTTCGGGCGAGGGAGCGAAATCCATCAGTCTTCTCCGTGGTCGTAGATAGCGGTCCGGGCCGTGGCGGGGCTCATATCTCCCACAGGGTCACCGCCCAGGCGGCGACCGGACTGTTGTTGAGCACGATCACCAGGTCGCCCTCCTCCAGCTCCTTGCCGGTCAGCAGGGCGTTCAGGTTGAGGACCACGTCCATGGCGCCCAAGTGCCCGTACTCGGCCAGGTGTTCACCGCAGACCGGGTGGATGGGCAGGCCCAGCAGGGTGGTGTAGAAGTCGTACGCGCTCGCGGTGACGTTCTGCATGAGGGTGGCCTTGACCCGGTCCCGGCCCACTCCGGCGTCCGCCAGCACCTGTTCCACCATGGCGCCGAGCCTGCGCTGGCTGGTGGTGGCGAGCCCGAAGCGGTAGCGCGCCGGGTCCTCGCACACCTCGCGCCACTCGTACCAGGGCGATTCCTTGTAGTCGACGCGGAAGAGGTCGTGGAACCTGCCGTCGGTCTCCTGACGGTGGGCCCGCAGGACCGGCCGGCCGCCGCGCACCATGGTCATGGCGTACGCGGCGTCACCGACGACGGTGACCGGGAAGCGGACGCGGTCCACTCCGGTGGGGCGGCTGGCGTGGGTGATCACCACTTGTTCCCTCGCGGGATCGGCGACCAGGAGGTCCCGGGCCAGGGCCCAGGCCACGCTGGAGCCGGTGCAGCCCAGGCCGTCGACGCTGAAGGCGAACGCCGAGCTCAGTCCGGCCTCCGCCTGCACCCGGCCGACGTCGGAGCCGAGCAGTACGTCCGGGGCGCGCGGCCCCACCATCAGCAGGGTGTCCGGATCCCCGGGGTGCGCGGCGAACAGCTCCTGGCAGGCCCTGGCGGCGAGGGGCGCCTGCTCGGTCTCCTTGAAGACGCCGACGGACCGCACGCCGCTGCCCCGGGCGAAGTCGGCGGCCTCCGCCGACAGCATGGAGAACTCGGGGAGTTCCTCCAGCGCCACCTTCTCGGTGGGCAACAGGCAGTGGATCGCTCCGATCCCGATGCTCATGCGGCGCTCCGCTCTGTGGAGGGTTCCGGGGTGAGGACGACCGGCAGCCCGCTGTAGCCGTCGACGAAGTTCGAGAACAGCCTGGTGGGCGGGCCCGCCAGCTTGATGTCCGCGACCTGCGAGCGCAGGGCGGCGAGCAGGGCGTTCACATGGACGCGGCCGAGGAAGGCGCCGAGGCAGAAGTGCGGCCCGTACCCGAAGGCGACGTGCTTATTGGGCGTGCGGGCCAGGTCGAAGACGTGCGGGGTCTCGAAGACGCTCTCGTCGAAGTTGGCCGAGCTGTTCCACAGGGTGACCACATCACCCGCCTCGATGGTCCGGTCCCGCAGGGTTACGTCCACCAGGGCCCGGCGCCCGAAGTGCATGGCGGGGGTGGTCCAGCGCAGCACCTCTTCGGTGGCACTGTCCAGGCCGGCCTCGCCGGACTTCAGCGCATGCCACTGCCCGGGGTTCTCGGCCAGGGCGATCAGTCCGCCGACCGAGGACATCCGGCTGGACTCGTCGCCGCCCAGGATCAGGCTGTAGCAGTTGAAGACGACCTCGTCCTCGGTCAGCAGCTCACCGTCGACGGTGGCGGTGGCCAGCGCGCTGATCACGTCGTCCCCGGGGTGGCGCCGGCGCTTGGCCGCCAGCTCGGAGAAGTACATGAGGATCTCGTTGCGCGCCATCCACTCGTCCATCTCGCTGTCCTCTGCGCTGTGCCGGGAGAGCGTCTGGGTGTTCCAGGCGACGAGCTGTTCGCGGTCCTCCCTCGGGACGTCCATGAGGTCGCCGATGGTGTTGATCGGGATCTGGTCCGCCACGTCGCTGACGAAGTCGAGTTCGCCGTGCGCGAGGGCCTCCGCGACCAGTTGCCGGGTCCGCTCGTGCACACCGGCCACCACGGGCTCCAGCACGTGCGGCGAGAAGGACTTGAGCATCAGGTTGCGGATCTCGCGGTGCCGGGGGCCGTCGGTGACGGCCAGCATCTTGCGGGAGGCGGAGTCCTCGCCCTGGAGCAGGGTCGCCAGGACGTTGCCCTGCTCGGAGGTGAACCGCTTGTTGTCGCGGTAGAGGGCGACCACGTCCGCGTAGGAGGAGATCACCCAGAACGCGGGCCCTCGTTCGGTGGCCCGGTGCCGGAACACGGGCTGCTCCGTACGGAACCTGCGCCACATGTCCGCCAGGTCGACGTCGAGGAATGTCTGCGGATCGGTGAGGTCCACCGTTTCGAGATCGCCTGCGGGCGACCGTAGTTGGTGATTCATGTGCTGTCTTCCTCCAGGGCTGCGGATCAGGCGCCCGCGGTGCGGTAGCGGCGGAAACTCACCAGTGAACAGAGAGCGAAGAGCAGGCCCAGGGACACTGCGGCCACCACCCAGGGGTGGTCGGTGGGGAAGGTGCCGCCGGCCGTCGCGGGGTTGCCCCACAGCCGGCGGCAGCAGGCGATCACGGCGCTGACCGGGTTCCACTCGGCGACCGGCCGGATCAGCGACGGCATGTTCTGCGGGGCCAGGAAGGCATTCGACAGGAAGGGCAGCACGATCACCACGAACGGCGTGATCACGCTGATCGTCTCCACGTTGCGCAGCGTGAGCGCGAACAGCACGCCCAGCCAGAGCATGACGTAGATGAATACGGCGATCAGCCCGAAGCCCCCCAGCACCCGCAGCGGATCGGTGTGCGGGCGCCAGCCGAGCAGCAGCCCGAAGCCCGTGACGATGACCAGCCCCAGCAGCCCCACCAGCAGATCGGCCAGGGTGTGCCCGAGGAGTACCGCGGGCCGGCTGATCGGCAGGGAGCGGAACCGGTCCGTCATGCCGCCCTGGAGGTCCAGCGCCACGGAGACGGCGGTGGGCCCCACGCAGGCGAGAGCGACCTGGACGGCGCCGCCCGCGAACACGTACTCCCCGTACGAGCCACCGGCCGGCAGGTTGATGGAGTCCCGGAACAGATAGCCGAGCATGATCATGCTCACCAGCGGGCTCAGGGCCACCCCCAGTACCCGGGCCGGGGCCCGCCGCAGGTGCCGCAGCCGCCGGCCGGTCACCGCGGTGATCTCCGTGAGCAGGGCCGAAGCGGGGCGCGGGGTGAGTGCGAGGGTCGTCATGAACGGCCGCCTTCGTGCTCGGCGTGCCAGCGGTCCAGCTCGGCGGCGATGGCCGGCCCGATCTCGGACAACGGCACGCGGCTCATCATCTCGTCATGGGTGCAGGCGATGTGGTGGACGTCCATGGGGCCGTCGAAGACCGGCTCCCACAGCCGGACCTTGTCGGTCCGTTCCCCGTCGGAGAGCGGGGACTCGGAGACGAAGAGCTGCATCCTGCCGTCGTAGCGGCCGGGTGCGTAGAGGGACTTCAGCGTCTGGTGGTGGGCCATCAGGTCGACCATCCGGGCCATCCGCCGCTCGCCCATCTCCGCCAGCGGACTGCTGTCCCGGCGGAGCGTCTCGAAGATGTCACCGATCGTCAGGTCCCGTTCCCCGAACTCGGAACGGTGGTGGCCTATGCCCTCCAGCAGCCAGGCGAACAGCGACTGTTCCTCCCGGTCGTCCGGTACGCCGGTCCGTGGGTAGGCGTCCAGTACGGACAGCACTCCCACCTCCTCGCCGGCCCGGCTCAGCTGGAGTGCCATCTCGTAGACGATGGTGCCGCCGAACGACCAGCCGAGCAGGTGGTAGGGGCCCTCCGGCCGGACCTTCTTGATCATCCGCACGTAGTCCGCGGCGATCTCCTCGATGGAGCCCGGCAGCGGGGCGAAGTCCACCACGCACGGGGCCTGGATGCCGTAGATCGGCTGCTCGGGGTCCAGGTGCTGCGCGAGCGGCAGGTACGGCAGGCTGAACCCGACCCCGCCGTGCACGCAGAAGACCGGTGGCCGGCCGCCGTTCGGATTGATGCCGATCATCGCGCCGAACGGGTCGGTCAGGTTCAGCCCCGCCGCGGAGGCGAGCGCTCCGGCCATCACCTCCGCCCCGCTGCGTGGCGCGGCGTCCACATCGGCTTCGGCTTCGGCTTCGGCCGGTTCCGGCCGGCAGCTTGCCGCGAGCGCGGCCACGCTCTGGTGCACGAAGACATCGGCGATGGTGATCTCGAACCCGGCGGCGCGGGCCCCGCTGACCAGCCGCAGTGACTTCATGCTGTCCATGCCGACGTCGAAGAGGTTCTGCTCCACCCCGAACCGGGACAGCCCCAGCACCTCGGCGACCACGTCGTGCAGCGCGGTCTCGGTCGCGTCGCGCGGCGGCGTGCCCGCCGTCGCCCTGGTCTCCTCCGGCGCGGGCAGCGCCGCCCGGTCCACCCGCCCGTCGACGGTCAGCACGACGGCATCGAGCGGTACGTACAGGGACGGCACCATGTAGGTGGCGAGGGCCGACCTCGCGGCCTTGTCCAGCACGGCCGGGTCCGCCACCGCCCCTTCGGCGGAGACGACGTAGGCGACCAGCCGGACATCGCCCGGACGGTCCTCCCGCGCCACGACCACGGCCCGCTCGACCGAGGGTTCGCGCTCCAGCACGGCCTCGACCTCGCCGGGGGCGATGCGGAATCCGTTGACGCGGACCTGGCCGTCCGACCGACCGACGTGCCGCAGGCTGCCGTCCGCGTCCCACTTCACCACGTCACCGGTGCGGAACATCCGTGATCCCGCAGGGCCGTGGGGCGCTGCCACGAAACGCTCCGAGGTCGCGCCCGGACCGCCGGCGTATCCCCGGGCCAGTCCGTCTCCGGCGAGGTACAGCTCCCCGGGCACGCCAGGACCGACCGGCCCCAGCCAGGGATCGAGCACATAGGCCCGGACGTTGCCGATCGGCCGGCCGAGCGGCAGCGTGCCGGCCGGGGTCTCCTCGCCGGGCTCGACGGCCGAGGCGATCGCTCCGACCGTGACCTCCGTCGGGCCGAACTCGGTCAGCACGCGCGCCCTCGGGTGGGCCTTGCGCCACTCGTCCAGCCGCTCACCGGTCACCGGCTCGTCGGCCAGCACCAGTTCGCCCGTGGGTGAGCAGCCGTCGGGCAGTACGTCGAACAGCTCCAGGTGGCTCGGGGTCCCCTTGAAGAACCCGGCGCCCCCGCCCGCCACGGCGTCGCCCTCGACCAGTTCGCCGAGGAGCACCGTCCCGCCGGTGGTCAGCGGCAGGAACAGCCCGGTCACCGAGATGTCGAAGGACAGCGGGGTGGCCAGCAGCACTTCGGCACGCGGAGCGCGATAGGCGTCCTGGGCCCAGTCCAGGTAGTTCACCACCGAGCGGTGCTCGACGACCGTGCCCCGGGGGCGGCCGCTCGCTCCGGAGGTGTAGATCACATAGGCCGGGTGGCCCGGCAGCAGCGGTCCGGACCGCTCCGCCCCGGTCAGCGGCCCGCTCGACGCGGAGGTCACCGCGGGCCCGTCCAGCGCGATCGGGGGCGTCCCCGCGGCGAGCATCCGCCGCGCCAGGGCGGTGGTGGTGGCCGCCCGGACCGGTGCGGCCTCGGCGAACATCCGCTTGAGCCGTTCGACGGGTTCGTCCGCCTCGACCGGAAGGTAGGCCGCACCGGACTTGAGTACGCCGAGGATCGCGACGAGCGCTTCCGGGGAGCGGGGCACGGCGATCGCCACGACCTTCTCCGGACCGGCCCCCGCCTTGATCAGCTCACGGGCCAGCTGGTTCGACCGGGCGTCGAGCTCCGCGTAGGTCAGCGAGCCGTCCTTGTCCCGGACCGCGGTGGCGTCGGGGGTACGGGCCGCCTGCGCCGCGAACAGCTCGGGCAGGGTGGTGGCCGGCACCTCCTTCGCGGTGTCGTTCCACCGGTCGAGCACCTGGTCCCGCTCGTCCGCACCGAACACGTCCAGCCGGCTCAGCCGGACCTCCGGGTCCGCGGCCACGGCGCGCAGCAGTCGCAGGAAGGACTCCACGACGCGCTCGGCGCCCGCGCGGGTGAACAGGTCGGTGCGGTAGCCGAGCAGGCCCCGCATCGAGCCGTCCTCGGGCCACTTCAGCAGTTGCAGGGCCAGGTCGACCTTGATCCGGCCGGACTCCACGAACTCGGGCCGCACCGTGAGGCCGGGCAGGTCCATCGGCGCGTCCTCGTTGTTCTGCAGCGTCAGCATGACCTGGAACAGCGGATGCCTGGCCAGCGAACGCGCCGGGTTGAGCGCTTCCACGAGCTGCTCGAACGGCACGTCCTGGTGGGAGTAGGCGGCCAGGTCGGACTCCCGGACCCGGGCCAGCAGCTCGCTGAACGCCGGGTCGCCCTTGGTGTCGGTGCGCAGCACGAGGGAGTTGACGAAGAACCCGACCATGTCGGTCAGCGCGTCGTCGGTGCGCCCGGCCACCGAGGTGCCCAGCGGGATGTCGGTCCCGCCGCCGAGCCGGGTCAGCAGGGCCGCGAACGCGGCCTGCAGCATCATGAACTCGCTGGCTCCGGCGCCGCGGGCGATCGTCACCAGCGTGCTGTAGAGCTCGGCGTCGAGCTCGAAGAGGATCTCGCCGCCGGAGTCGCCGCCGGCCGCCGGCCGGGGGAAGTCCGTCGGCAGGGTGAGCTCCTCCGGCAGCCCGGCCAGCGCCTGCTTCCAGTACTCCAGCTGGCGGGAGCCGGGGCTGTCGGGGTCCTGCGGGGAGCCGAGCAGCTTGTGCTCCCACACCGCGTAGTCCGTGTACGTCACCGGGAGCGGCGCCCACTCGGGGGACCGTCCGGCGCAGCGCGCCCGGTACGCGGTCGACAGGTCGCCCAGCAGCGGCGCCATCGACCATCCGTCGAAGGCGATGTGGTGCAGGACCAGCAGCAGGACGTGGGTGTCCTTGGCGACGGTGAACAGCCTTACCCGGATGGGGGGTTCGGCGGTCAGGTCGAATCCGAGGTCGTACTCCTTCGCGAGCGCGGCGGCGAGCCCCGCCTCCGGCAGCGAGCGGACCTTCAGCACCGGACCGCCGGTGGCCGCGTCCAGGACCCGCAGGCCGGGCCGTCCGTCGGTCTCCGGGATGACCGTGCGCAGCACCTCGTGCCGCTCCACGATGTCGCGGAGCGCCGCCTGGAGGGCGTCGGGGTTGAGCCGTCCGGAGAGCCGGAAGGTCATCGGCGAGTTGTAGGTGCCGGTGGACCTGCCCTCGCGCCGGTTGAGGAACCACAGCCGCTGCTGGGCGAAGGAGAGCACCGGATCGGCGTCCGAGGGCGCCGGGGCCAGCGCAGGGCGGGCCGCGTCGGCGGTGACCAGCTGCTCGGCCAGGGCCGCCACCGTCCGCGCCTCGAACAGGGCCCGGATGGGCAGTTCGACGCCCAGTGCGGCGCGGGCCCGGCTGACCAGCCGGGTCGCCAGCAGGGAGTGCCCGCCGATATCGAAGAAGTCGTCGTCGATGGTGACCCGGTCCAGGCCGAGGACGTCCGCGAACAGCCCGCGGAGTATCTCCTCGGCCGGATTGCGCGGTTCGCGGCCGTGCAGGGTGGCGCGCAGCTCCGGCGCGGGCAGCGCCTTGCGGTCCAGCTTGCCCTGGGGAGTCAGCGGCATCTCCGGGAGCACCACGACCGCCGAGGGGACCATGTAGTCGGGCAGCGATACGGCCAGCTGCTCGCGCAGTCCGTCGGCGACGGCGTCCTTGTCGGTGAGGACGACGTACGCCACCAGCCGCCGGTCCCCGTCGGCGTCCTCGTACAGGGTGACGGTGGCCTGGGCCACCGTGTCCTGGGCCAGCAGGGCGGAGGAGATCTCACCGAGCTCGATCCGGAAGCCCCGCAGCTGGACCTGGTCGTCGGCGCGGCCCAGGTAGTCGAGTTCGCCGTTCTCCAGCCACCGCACCAGGTCACCGGTGCGGTACATCCGCGAGCCGGGGGCCCCGTACGGGTCGGCCACGAACCGCTGCGCGGTCAGGTCGGGGCGGCCCAGGTATCCGCGGGCCAGTCCGCCGGCCACGTACAGCTCTCCTACGGCGCCGACGGCGCTGGGCGCCAGGTCGTGTTCCAGCACGTAGACCCGGTGTGCGGAGGTCGGGCGGCCGATGGGCGGCCGGCCGGGCGTGGTCAGCGGGCCGCTGACCGTGGAGCTCACCACGGCCTCCGTGGGGCCGTAGCCGTTGTACAGCCGGACCTGGGAGGCCCAGCGCTCGACGGTCTCCGCGGGCACCGCCTCGCCGGCCACCGCCAGCCGCAGGTCGGCGGGGAGCGTGCTGCCCTCCGGCAGTCCGTTCACCACCACCGGCGGCAGTCCCGCCAGGTTGACCCGTGCCTTGTTGATGAGGTCGACCAGCGGCCGGCCCGGCGTCCGGCTCTCCTCGTCGGCGATCACCAGGGAGCCGCCGGTGAGCAGCGCCAGCATGATTTCCCAGACCGAGGCGTCGAAGCTGAAGGAGGCGAACTGGAGCACCCGGGTGTCGCTGTCCAGGCCGAAGCGTTCCACCAGGCTCGCGATCATCCCCAGCATTCCGGAGTGTTCGACGACGACGCCCTTGGGCCGGCCGGTGGAGCCTGAGGTGTAGATGACGTAGGCCGGGTGACTCGCGCTGAGCGGGGTGCGGCGTTCGGCGTCGGTGACGTCATGGGCCGGGTGCCGCTCCAGCGTGGTGACGGTGTCGGCCGCGTCGACGGCGATGACGTCCAGGTCTCCCTCGGGCAGCCGCTCCAGCACCTCCTGGACCGTGAGCACGGCCACCGGGCGGGCGTCGTCCAGCATGTACGTGATCCGGTCTGCGGGGTACCCGGCGTCGACCGGGAGGTAGGCCGCGCCGGCCTTGAGCACCGCGAGGGCGGCCACGACCATCGTGGCCGAGCGGGGCAGCGCCACGGCGACGACGTCCTCGGGGCCGACCCCCCGTTCGATCAGCAGCCGGGCCAGCCGGTTGGCGCGGGCGTTGAGGTCTCCGTAGGCGAACTCCTCCAGGCTCTCGCCGTGCACGACCGCGGTCCGGTCGGGTGTCCGCTCCGCGTGCGCCTCGAAGGTCTCGGTGGCCGGCCGAGGCGCGGCGGGTCCCGGGGTGCCGGCCCATTCCTGGAGCAGCCGGCGGCGTTCGGCGTCGCCCAGGGCGTCCACCGTCGCCAGCCGTGCGCCGGGGGCGGCGACCAGTGCTTCCAGTACGTGGACGAAGCGTGTCACCACGGCCTCGACCTGTGCGGCGTCGAAGACGTCGGAGCGGTACTGGGCCTCCAGCCGCAGCCGGTCGCCGGGGAACACCCCCAGGGCCAGCGGGTATTCAGCGATCACCCGGGCCTTCCAGTCCAGCATGGACAGACCGGGGATGTGCTCACCGATCCGGTCCAGCACGCCCGTGGGGTAGTTGTGGAAGCTCACCACGGTGTCGAAGAGCTCACCGATGCCGATGCTCTGCTGTACCTCGGCCAGGCCCAGGTGCAGGTGCG
The DNA here is from genome assembly GCF_055584045.1 of Streptomyces sp. NPDC104307. Classification (NCBI taxonomy): domain Bacteria; kingdom Bacillati; phylum Actinomycetota; class Actinomycetes; order Kitasatosporales; family Streptomycetaceae; genus Streptomyces; species Streptomyces sp. NPDC104307. Next base: position 90,188 of record NZ_JBVJMU010000022.1, on the reverse strand, counting down.
GTTCGAGGGCGAGCCGGCGCGACTGGAGGTCGGTCAGCAGCTGTTCGAGGGTGGTTTCCGGGGAGAGGGTCACCCGCACCGGCAGCGTGTGCATGAACGATCCGACGATCTGCTCCACGCCCGGCAGGTCTGCGGGGCGGCCGGAGTCGACGGCCCCGAAGGTGACGTCCCCCCGGCCGGTCAGCCGGCCGAGGGCGACCGCCCAGGCGCCCTGCGCGACGGTGTTCATGGTCAGCCCGCGGTCATGGGCCCAGGTGGTCAGCGCACCGGTCATCTCCTGCGGCAGCTCGGTCGTCCAGGTCTCCGGCAGCGTCTCGACCCGGGGACGGTCTGCGGGGCCGAGCCGGGTGGGCTCGTCCACCCCGGCCAGCTCCTGCCGCCACGCCTCCCGTGCGGCCTCCTTGTCCTGCGCGTCGGACCACTCCAGGAAGCCCCGGACGGAAGCGACCGGCGGCAGCACAGAGGCGTCCGCGCCGTTGGACCACAGCGTGACGAGCTCCTGTGCCAGCACGGCGGAGAGCGACCAGCCGTCCACCAGGATGTGGTGGGCGGTCCACACCACCCGGTAGCGCTCGGGGCCCAGTTCGTAGACGGTGAAGCGGGTCAGCGGCGGCTGTGCCACGTCGAAGCGGCGCAGCCACTCCTCGTCCGTCAGCCGGGCCGCCTCGGATTCCCGGAGGTCCTCCGCCACACCGGTCAGGTCGACCTCGTACCAGGGCAGTTCGACGGTGTCGGGGATCAGCTGTACGGGGTCGCCCGCGTCCCGGTCCCGGAATCCGGCGCGCAGCGCGTCGTTGCGTTCCAGCAGCGCGGCGACCGCGGCGCGCAGTGCGGCCCTGTCCAGCGGTCCGGCGATGTCCATGAGGACCTGGAGGGTGTACGCGTCCATGCCGTGGCGGTCGAACTCGGCCTGGAAGAGCAGTCCGCGCTGGAGCGGGGAGAGCGGCAGGATGTCCGTCAGCCCGCCCGTGTACCCCTCTTCGCGCTCGTACGCCTCGATCTCCTTCTGGTCGACGGTGACCAGGGGGAACTCCGACGGGGTACGGCCGCCCGCGCCGGGGAGGCGGGCGTGGTCGGCCAGTTCGCCCAGGGCCCGGAACCAGCCCTCCGCGATCTCCTGGACGTCGTCGTGCGACAGCAGCCCGCCGGCGTACGTCCAGGTCGCCGAGAGTACGGGGCCCTCCGGGCGGTCCTCGGTCATCGCGACGATCTCGACCGGGTAGCGCAGCGGGGTCTCCGGGTGTGCGCTCTGGCCGGAGGCGTCGGCCTCCATCTCCCAGGCGGCCCCCGTACCGGTGGTGAACCGGCCCAGGTAGTTGAAGCCGATCTGCGGGACGGCGTGCCGGGCCAGGACCCGGGCGGACTGCGGGTTCAGGTGGCGCAGCAGTCCGTATCCGATGCCGTGGCCGGGCACCGCGCGCAGCTGCTCCTTGATCCGCTTGAGCGCGGTGCCGCAGGCGGATCCGCCGTCCTTCAGCCGGCTCCGGTCGAGTTCGCCGAGGTCGAGGGAGACGGGGAAGACGCTGGTGAACCAGCCGACGGTGCGCGAGAGGTCCAGCTCTCCCGCGACGGGCTCGCGGCCGTGGCCCTCCAGCTCGATCAGCGTCCGGCTCGACTGGACCCCTCGGGCGCGGCGCCAGTCCGTGACCGCCAGGGCGAGGCCGGTCAGGAGCACCTCGTTCACCTCGGCGTGGAAGGCGGCCGGGACCGTGCCGAGCAGTTCGGCGGTCCGCTCGGACGACAGGGTGACGCGCACCTGACGCGCGTCGGCCTGGGTGTCCACGGCCGGGTCCAGCGGGCGTCCAGCGAGCAGCGGGTCGTCGTCGGCCCGCCTGTTGTTCCAGCTGGGCAGTTCGCCCACCAGGCGTGCGGTGCGGGACTGCTCCGTGAGCGTCCTGGCCCAGCCCCGGAAGGACGTGGCGACGGGGTCGAGCCGCACCGGGCGGCCGGCGGCCACCGCGTTCCACGCGGCTTCGAGGTCGGGCAGCAGGATGCGCCAGGACACCCCGTCCACGGCCAGGTGGTGGATGACGAGCAGCAGCCGCGCCGGGCGGTCGGCGCCCTCGTCGAGCACCACCGCCTGCACCATCAGTCCGTCCTCGGGACGGAGCCGGGAGCGGGCGGCCGCCAGCTGGCCGGGCAGCGGGTCGCCGTCGGTCCCGGAGACGTCCACCCGGCTGATCATGTCGGCCGCGCTGACGGCGCCCGGGGGCAGCGTTTCCAGCGACCACAGTCCCGGTGCCGGCGCCACCAGCCGCATCCGCAGCGTGTCGTGGGTGTCCACCAGGGCCTGCAGGGCCGTGCCGAGCAGCTCGTGGTCGGCGCCCTCGGGCAGGGTGACGGTCATGTACTGGCTGAACTCGCGGCTCGCCGAGGGCAGATGGGCGAGTTCCTCGCGCAGCTGGTCCGCCACGGGGGTCAGTTCGACCTCGCCGACACCGTCCCGCGCCGCCTGGGTGACCGTGTCCTCGGCCGGCCGGGACGCCGCCGCGATGGCCGAGGCCGTGCGGTGCAGGAAGACATCGCGGGAGGTGATGACCAGCCCCGCCCGGCGGGCCCGGCTGACCACCTGGATGGAGCTGATGCTGTCGCCGCCCAGGGCGAAGAAGCTGTCGTCCGGGCCGACCGAGGTCAGCCCCAGCACCTCGGCCAGCACCTGGCTGACGATCTCCTCCGCGCGGCTGCGGGGCGCCGCCGCGGGCAGGGCGGCCGGTGGAGCGAAGTCGGGCACGGGCAGCGCCTTGCGGTCCACCTTCCCGTGCGCGGTCAGCGGCATCCGGTCCAGGGCCGTCAGGGCCGCCGGGACCATGTATCCGGGGAGCACCCCGGCCAGTCCGGCCCGGACCTCCTCGGGGTCCAGCGGTCCCTGGTCCGCGACGAAGTAGCCGATCAGCCGTTTGTGCCCGGACGGGTCCGCGTTCGCGGTCACCACCGCGTCACCGACGCCGGGCAGTCCGCGCAGGGCCGTCTCGATCTCCCCGAGCTCGATCCGGTGTCCCCGGATCTTGACCTGGTGGTCGCGGCGCTCGATGAAGTCCAGCTGGCCGTCCGCGCGCAGTACCACCCGGTCACCGGTGCGGTACATCCGCGCACCGCCGCCGGCGAACGGGTCCGGGACGAAGGTGGTGGCCGTGCGGCGCGGGTCCGCGAGGTAGCCCCGGCCGACTCCGGCGCCGCCGATGAAGAGTTCGCCCGGTACCCCCTGCGGCACCGGACGCAGTTCGTCGCCCAGTACGTACAGCAGGGTGTTGCGCAGTGGCCGGCCGATGGGGACGAACACACCGTCCAGGACGTCGCCGTGGCGGACGTAGGCGTGCGTGACGTCGTCCGAGCACTCGGTCGGTCCGTACATGTTGACCAGCGGGATCGCCGGGTAGCGGCGGAACCAGCGGTCGCACAGTTCGGGTGCGAGCGCCTCGCCGTTGGAGATCATCCAGCGCAGGGCCGGCAGCACCGGAGCGCTGCCGGTGGTGTCCCACGCGTCGAGGGTGGCGCGCAGCAGGGACGGAACCACTTCCAGCACGGTCAGGCCCTCGGCCCCGATGGTCCCGAACAGGGCGTCGGGGTCGGCCGCCGTCTCCCGGCTCACCACCCGGACCCGGCCGCCGGTCAGCAGGGTCGTCAGGGTCTGCCAGACCGTGATGTCGAAGGTGACGGGGGCGTTGTGGACCAGGCTGTCGGTCCTGGTCAGCGCCAGTTCCTCGACCTTGGCCAGCAGGTGGTTGATCATGCCGCCGCGCTGCACCATCGCGCCCTTGGGCAGGCCCGTGGACCCGGAGGTGAAGATGACGTAGGCGAGGTCCTGCGGCCCGCCGATGACCGGCGCGAGGGTGGTCCCCGGGTCCTCCGCCTCGTCCAGCACCACCAGTGGGAGGTCCCGCCCGGCCTCCGCCGCCAGCCGTCCGGCCAGCTCCTGGCAGGCGGCGTCGGTCACCAGGGTGGTGGCGCCGGAGGCGGACAGCAGCGCGGTCAGCCGGGCGAGCGGGGAGCGGGAGTCGATGGGCAGGAAGGCGCGGCCGGAGCCGAGCACGGCCAGCTCCGTGACGACGAACTCCCGTCCGGGCTCGACCAGTACGGCCACCAGTCCGGTGGTCCCCGCCAGCCGCCGCGAGAGGGCGCTCGCGCGGCCGGTCAGCTGAGCGTAGGTCAGGCTGCCGGAGTCGTCGGTCACCGCGACGGCGTCGGGCCGCTCGGCCGCCCTGGCCCGTACGCGTTCCACCACACCGAGGTAGGGTCCGGGCCGCTCCGGGCCGGTGAGTGTCCCGGTGAGCCGCTCCGCCTCCTGCGGCAGCAGCAGTTCCAGCGTGCCGAGCCGGTCGTCGGCGCCGGCCGTCAGGAAGCGGTCGAGGTAGCCGATGAACCTCTGGAGGTGGCCGCGGGCCTCCGCGCGGTCGTACCGGCTCTCGTTGGCGCTGAGGTCGATGGCGACTCCGTTCGCGCCCTTGTCCGCGACGGTGAACTCCAGATCGTCCACGAGCCCGGTGGACGGGCTGTGCAGGACGGCCTCGCACGGGCCGATCGTCAGCTTCTCGATCTGCGGCATCATGTTGAGGAACGGGCCGAAGGGGCGCCGGTCGTCGCTGCCCAGGCCCATGGAGCGCCGGATCCTGCTGACCCGGTGGCGCTGGTGCTTGAGCGCTCCGGAGATCTCCTTGTACGCGGCGGACAGCAGCTCACCGCGGGTCGTCTCCGGGCGGATCCGCAGCCGCAGCGGCAGGTAGTTGACGACCATGCCGGGGATGTTCTGCATCGTGCCGCCGACCCGTGCGGTGACCGGCAGCGACAGCAGGGTGTCGTCCGTGCCGGTCATCCGCCGGGTGTACGCGCCGAGCGCCGCCACCAGCACGGTCTGCCAGGTCACCCGGGCGTCCCAGGCCACCGCGCGCAGCCGCTCGGCGAGCTCGTCGGCCAGGACGGTCTCCTCGCGCAGGAAGGACTGGGCCGGCTCGGCGTCCCGGCGGGCCAGGGTCACCAGCTCGGGGGCGTCCGCGAAGTGCTCCTGCCAGTAGGCCTGGTCCCGCTCGTGGCGCGGTGAGCCGACGTAGGCCGCCTCTGCCTCGATCAGCGTGTTCAGCGAGGCGAACCGGTTCTCCTCCAGTGAGGTGCCGGCACTCATCGCCTCGTAGATGGCGGCCAGCCGCTGCCAGTAGATGACGTAGCTGAAGCCGTCCGAGACCAGGTGGTGGTTGAGGAGGCAGAACACGGTGCGGTCCTCGGCGAGGGTGAACACGCTCAGCCGGAACAGGGGCTCGTGCCCGCCCACGGTGAAGGGGACCCGCAGGTCCGCCCCGATGGCCTCGCGGACCAGCGCCGCGGGGTCTTCCGCACCGCGCGCGTCGGTCACCGTCAGCGGCAGCCCGGCGAGTTCCTCGACGATCTGCCGGGGCTCGCCGTCCACCTCGAAGAAGCGGACCCGAAGGCACTCCGACTCCTGCGCGAGGCGGGCCAGCGCCGCCGCGAAACGCTCCTGGTCCAGTGGGCCCTTGATGTCCCAGTAGATGGCGGTGTTGTACGTGGCACCGCCGCCAGTGAGCTTCTCGTCGAACCAGATGTCCTTCTGGCCGGCGGTGAGCGGCAGACCAGCCGTCGGAACACGAGTCATTGCAATCCCCTCGGAAAAAGGCTCATCAGGTCCATGCCGCCGGGCGGCCGTCAGCGTGTGAGCACCCGCTCGACGTCCACAGGCGTGGGGCCGCGCACACGTCCCGCTGCCCCCCTTGCCGGCCGTTCGAGGCGGCAGGGGCAGCGTCATGTCTCATGGTGTCCGGGCGCGCTGACAGCGCACTGACGGCCCGCCCGGACGGCGGCCGGATCAGCCGCAGCCGCCCGCGTGCCCGTCGTCGGCGGAGCGGCCGATGCCCACGGCTCCGGCCACCGCGGCGGGCGGTGACGCCTCGGCCGGCGTTGTGCTCCGCAGGTGTTCCACGAAGGCGTCGAGGCGGTCCAGGCCCCAGTAGCGGTTGAAGCCCCGGACGAAGAAGGGCACCCCGAAGACCCCGTCCTTGCAGACGTCCAGCAGGATGTCCGCGCCCTGCTCGCGCAGGAGCGGATCGGCCTGCGCCGTGGAGACCTGCTCCGGATCGAGGCCCAGTGCGGCGCCGATGTCCGCGATGACCGCCGGATCACAGATGTTCCGGCCCTCGCCGAACCTGGCCCGGTAGACCGCGGCGATGTAGTCCTGGCCGAGGCCCTCCCGCGCGGCCACCAGGTATCCCAGGTGCGGGACTTCCCAGACCGGGTCCTTGTCCACCGGCCAGTTGACGGTGATGCCGCGCGCCTTGGTGATCCGGCCGATGTCCTGGAGCACGTACATGTTCTTCGCCCGCGACATCTCGGAGTACGGGAACTGGCCGCCGCGCTCCTGGAGCAGGCGGCCGCTCTCCTCGTCCGGCTCGAAGAACGGCACCCACTCCAGCCGCTCGACCAGTTCCGGGTAGCGGCTGGTCAGTTCCCGGTGGGCGAGCCACGAGTAGGGGCTGCGCAGTGAGAAGTAGAACCGAGGCGTCTTGTTTCTGGGCATGCTGCCCTTCCCCTTCGAATCGCTGGGTACCGTGGGACGTGAGCCGTCCCCGCTCAGACGACGAGTCCGCCGTCGACACCGAGCACCTGGCCGGTGATGTAGGCGGCCCGGTCGGAGACCAGGAAGGACACCAGGTCGGCCACCTCCTCGGGGCGGCCGAAGCGCCCCAGCGGGATGCGCTCGGTCATCTTGCCGACGTGGTCCTCCGCGAGCCCGGAGAGCATGTCGGTCTCGATGAACCCCGGCGCCACGGCGTTGGCACGCACTCCGTAGCGGCCGGCCTCCTTGGCGAGCGCCTTGGTGAAACCGATGATCCCGGCCTTGGAGGCCGAGTAGTTGGTCTGGGTCGCGTTGCCGTAGACCCCCGCGACGGACGACATGGTCACCACGCTGCCCGCCCGGCGCTTCATCATCGAGAAGACGGCGGCCTTGCACAGGTGGTACGTACCGTCCAGGTTGGTGCGCAGGACCGCGTCCCAGTCCTTGTCGGCCAGCATCACCAGCGGGTTGTCCCGGACGATTCCGGCGCAGGAGACCACCGCGTGCAGCGGGCCGATCTCCTTCTCGGTGGCCCGGACGAAGTCCCGTACCGCTTTCGGGTCCGCGACATCGGTGCGGGCGGTGAACACCGCCGCCCCTTCCTTGCGCGCCTCCTGCGCGGTCTGCTGAGCCGCGTCCTCCTCCGACCGGTAGCAGAACGCCACGTCGAAGCCGTCCCTGGCGAGCCGGGTGACCACGTGCCGCCCGATGCCCCGGGAGCCCCCGGTCACCAGGGCGACCCTGCGGGCGGTTGTCTCCACGATCAGTTCTCCTCGTCCGTGGGGGCGGCCAGCAGCGCACACCCGACTGTTCCGTCCCGGTCGACCGCCGTGACCAGCGAGAGCGCTCCGGGAGTGGTCTCTTCGTCCTCGATCGCCGTCAGCAGCGCGGCGAGCTGGAGGCTCGACGCCGCCGCCGAGGTGTCTCCCAGCAGGGCCCGGCTGCCCAGCCACCGCGGCCGGACCTGGCCCAGCACGTCCTCGACCGCCAGCTCCTCGACGCCGGCGAGCACCCCGCCGGTCTCCACCGGGGCCACCAGCTCGATGTCCTCGGCCCGTCCGCCCACCTGCTTCAGGGCGTCGCGCACGCACTCGGCCAGTGCCTCCCGGGCCTCGCCCGGAGCACCGAAGGCGCGGAAGCGGGTGGTGAGCAGCCGGGCCCGGACGCGTCGTCCGGCGCTCCGCGCGTCCTCGGCGGTCTCCAGCAGGAAGACCGCGCCGCCCTCACCGAGCGGGGTCTCCCGGTCGTCCCCGTCCCGGCCGTGCCATTCGAGCCAGGACCGCTGCACGGAGTACTCCTCCGCGGCCCCGCACAGGATCCGCGCGCAGTGTCCGCCCCGGTGCAGCCGGTTGGCGTAGCTCAGAGCGGTCAGGCCGGTCAGGCGACCGCCCGCGATCGTGGTGTTCGGGCCCTTGATGCGGTGCCAGATCGCGCTCTGCCCGGCGGCCCGGTTCATCACCGTGTTGGGGAAGCGGGCCGGGTCGACGTGGTACGGCCGCTCGGCGGTGAGCGAGTCCCGGGTGAAGTCCATGATGCTCTGGACACTGCCCGAGCCGGTGCCCAGCACCAGCCCGGTCTCCTCGGGCCGGTCCGTCAGCCCTCCCCCTTCCGCCAGCAGGCCCGCGTCCGCGAGCAGCTGTCCGACCGCGGTCACCGCGATGGCGGTGACCCGGTCCATGCTGCGGGTGCCCTTCTTGCCCAGGTGCGCGGCCGCGGTGAAGTCCGGTATCAGCGCCCCCTTTTCGAACGGTCCGGGGCAGGCGTCCGGGTCGAGAGCGGCGACGGCGCTGCGGCCGGCCCGTATCCCCGCACGGAACGGGTCGGCGCCTACCCCGAACGGGGACACGGCGGACCAGGTGGAGAAGACCAGCGCGGACATCAGGAAGCCTCCCGGTGCCGTCCCAGAACGAGCACGGCGTTGTTGCCCGCGAAAGCGAGCGCGTTGTTCTGCACGACGGACAGATCTGCCTTGCGCGCTTCGTTGGGGACGCAGTCGAGCCCGCAGTCCGGGTCGGTCTCCCGGTGGTTGATCGTGGGCGGGATGAACCCCTCGGCGATGGCCAGCGCGCAGGCGGCGGACCCCAGGGCGCTCGCCGCGCCCATGCTGTGGCCGACCATCGACTTGATGGAGACGGTGGGGGGCGGCACGTCGAACACCTGCCGGATGGCGCCGGTCTCCGTCACGTCGTTCGCCTTGGTGCCGGTGCCGTGCGCCGAGATGAAGTCGACGTCCTGGGCGGTGATTCCGGCATTGCGGTGGGCCAGCGTCATGCACCGGGCGAGACTGTCCCGGTCCGGTGCGACGGGGTGGTGGGCATCGCAGTTCAGCCCGTACCCCAGGACCTCGGCGTAGATGCGGGCCCCGCGTGCCCGCGCGGACTCCAGGCTCTCCATCATCAGGATTCCGGCGCCCTCTCCCGTGAGGATGCCCTTGCGATCCCGGTCGAAGGGCTGGCACACCTCCGGCGCGATGGTGCCGAGCCGGTAGAAGCCCGCGAAGGTCTTACGGCAGACCGCGTCGGCTCCGCCGCAGAGCGCCACCTCGACGTCACCCGAGCGGATGGCGTCGTACCCGCTGCCGATCGCGTAGTTGCCGGCCGCACAGGCGGTGGGGATGGTCAGCGTTTCGACGTCGACCAGCCCGAGTTCCCGGGCGATGCCGGAGGACAGCCTGCTGGCGTGCGCCCTGCGCACGATTGTCCGGGTGAGCTGCTCCGGGCCCCGGTCGAGCTGCTCGCCGGCCAGCACGTCGAGGTCGCGCGACTCCGCGTCGGTCGTCCCGACCGACACCAGCGCCCGCCGGGACCGGAGCTCCTGCGCGCTGATGCCGGCGTCGGCGACCGCCATGCCGGCCGCCGCCACGGCGAACTGGGTGGCCCGGCCGAGTTCGTCGGGGTCCACGGTGCGGATCCAGTCCTCGGGCCGGAAGTCGGTGACCTCGCACCCCTGGGAGTGCGCGAACCCTGTGGTGTCGAAGGCCGTGATGGGCTTGGCCCCGCTACGGCCCGCGCGCAGGCCGTCCAGGAACTCCTCGACTCCGAGCCCGATACTGGTGACCAGGCCCAGCCCGGTGATCACCACCTGGCGTGGCCGCTGATCGTTGTCGTACACCTTGTACTCCAATCCTCCACGCCCGGCCGGGGATGCGACCGGGCCGGGCAGCGGGCGGCTACTTGGCGGCGACGGCCTCGTCGACGACGGCGACCACGGCGTCGAGGTTGGTCATGCGGGCGAGTTCGCTCTGATCGATGTCGACGCCGAAGGCGCGCTCAAGGGAGGAGAGGATTTCGATGGCCCCCATGGAGTCGGCTTCGTGGTCCTCCTTGAACCGACTGGTGTCGGTCATCTCCGCGGGCTCGATCTCCAGGATGTCGCAGATGATGTCTTTGATCTGGGCGCGGCGTTCGGCGCTCGTGGCTGCAGTAGTCATGCGCACGATGCTGGGGTATTCGCCTGACAACCGGCTGACTGCCGGCTGACGGGGCGCACCCGTGCCCTGGCGGGCGGGGCCCTACCGCGAGACGGACCGCTGCCGGTACCTGAGCGGCAGGTGATGCTCCACTTCGCGGAACTGTTCGGGGTGATCGGCCATCCATGACCAGTAGCCCGGAATAGTGCTCGCGTACACGCAGTAGTAACGGCGCACGCTCTCCAGCAGTCTGTGCAGGACCGTCCGGCTGATCGCCTCGCTGCGCCACGCCAGCAGCAGTTCACAGGTGCGGGCGTCGGCGACCGGCACCAGTTTCACGTCCTTGGTGGCGCCGGTGGGAATGGTCAGCGCGGCCATTCCGGCGTCCCGGACCCAGCTCATCGCCTCATGGTGTCCGCCCACCCGGTGCGCGGAGGCGGAGGTGTCGCCGGCCAGAGCGGCGAACGCCTCCTCCTCGATGGCCTGGAACCAGTGGCCCCGCGCGTAGCGGACCCAGTTCAGGGACCTGGCCTGCGTGGCGTCGACCGGCTCCGGTCCGGATATCCGGTGGCCGAGCGGCAGCGCGAGCCATACCGGCTCGTTCACCACGACTGCCGTACTGAGCGACACCTGTCCGGCCTCGTTCAAGGGTCCGGTCAGCACCCTGGGCACCAGGGCCAGGTTGAGCCGGCCCTCCCTGAGCGCGTCCATGGCATCGGCCGGGTCCACCGTCTCGGTCCGTACGTCGACGGCGGGCAGCGAAGCCGTGATCGCCTCGCGCAGGGCGGGCGGGGTCCACTCGACGTTCCCGATGAGCAGGGTGTCCGTGGTCGCCGCGGTCGCCTCCGCGAGCAGGGCGTCACCGGACCGGGCGAGGTCGATGAACATCGGGATCAGCCGTTCGCCGAGCGGCGTGGGCACCACGCCGAGGTGCGAACGGGCGAAGATCTCCCCGCCCAGTTGCCGCTCTATGCGCCGGAGTTGGTTGGACAGGGCAGGTTGCGGAAGGTCGAGTCGGGCAGCTGCCTTGGAGATGCTCCGGGCGGTCGCGATGGCGATCACCAGTCGGGCATGCCGCAACTCGACGTCCATCGCAGACTTGGCTCCTCGGCTCGCAACCCAGATCCAGAGCGAGGTGCACGCCGGTTCTCCCGGTGGGCCCCCGCCTTTTCGATCCTAGGCTCGATTCGCGGGCGGGCCAGTTCGTCAGACAGTCTGTGTCAGGAAGCGCCGCGGGCGCCCGAGGATATCGTCCTGTTTCAGGATCGCCTGGTAGATCTCGTGCAAGGAGCGGCCCGGCTCCAGGCCGAGATCATCGGCGAGACGACGGCGCGTGCCGTGGAAGACCTCCAGCGCCTCGGTCTGCCGGCCTTCGCGGTAGAGGGCCAGCATCAGCAGCTCGCTGAGTCTCTCCCGGCCCGGATGTTCGGCTGCCAAGTGCCGCAGCTCCGGGACCGACACCCGCTCCACGCCGACCGCCAGCTTCGCGGTGATGAGGTCCTCGTAGGCGGTGAGCCGGCGCTCGTCCAGCTGTGCGGCCTCCATCCGGCATCTGAACCCCTCGGCGAGATCCTGCAGGGCCATGCCACGCCACATGCCGAGGCCCTCCTCCAGCACCGCGACCGCTCGCGGCGCGTCGGTCGCGACGAGCGCCGCGCCTCGGTCGGCCAGCACCCGGAACCGGTGGGCGTCCACCGCCTCCGGGGGGATGTCGAGGGCATAGCCGCCGCTGAGGGTACGGATCACATCGCTGCCCTGCCTTCCCGTGATGGAGGCCAGCAGCTTCCGCAGCCGAGTGACGTTCGCCTGCAGGGCGTTCTTGGAATTGGTGATCCGTTCGTCGCCCCACAACTCGTCCACGAGCTGGTCGAACGGTACGGGCTGCCCTGGAGAGAGGGCGAGAAGCGCGAGTACGACACTCATCCGCTTCGAAGCGACTCCCCAGCGCTGGAACCCCTGAGTCAGAGTGAGTGAACCGAGTATGTGTATCTCCATCGTTTCTTACCCCCGTCTTTCGTGCCTGGCTCCAAATCCTGGCCTGTCGGGGCAACGCTGGGAAATACCATCTGGCCGCTCCTCCCATACCGGCACCCGTATGGCCGGGCGGTGGCCGGCGTCCGGAATGCCTGCTGGGCCACTCGTAGCGAGCGGCCCAGCAGGCTGCCCTCCCGGGGGTGGAGGGCCGATCGGAGAGCTGCCGAAGCCGGCAACTGTGGTTCAGAACCGCCCGGTTTCCTGGGTCTGGCGGAGTTCGGGCACGACCGGCTCGGCAGGGCCGGCGGGCTGCGACAGGGCCCGGTGCATGCTGCGGGAGGGCCACCAACTCGCCTTCCCCAGCAGGGTCAGGGCCGAGGGCAGGATCATGATGCGGACGATGAAGGCGTCCAGCAGGACCGCGACGGCGAGGCTGAAGCCCATCTGCTTCATCTCGACGAGGTTGAGGAAGATGAAGCTGGAGAAGACGGTGACCATGACGACCGCGGCGCTGGTCACCACCCCGGCGGAACTGCCGATGCCCTCCAGCACCGCCGTACGGGTGTCCACTCCGCGCAGCGCCGCCTCCCGGATCCGGCTGACCACGAAGACCTGGTAGTCCATGGACAGTCCGAAGAGGATGACGAACAGGAACAGCGGCACCCGGGACCCGACGGCGCCGGTGGCGTTGAAGTCCAGCGCGTCCTGCGCCCAGCTGCCCTGGAAGACCACGACCAGCAGACCGAAGGCCGCGGCCGCGGACAGCAGGTTCAGCACGACGCCGAGCAGTCCGATCACCACCGAGCGGAAGGCCGCGACCGTCACCAGGAACGTGACCAGCAGCAGGAAGCCGACGATGAGCGGGAGCTTGGAGTTCTGGTGGTCGAGGTAGTCGACATCGCGGGCGATGTCACCGGTGACATAGGCCTCGGTGCCGGCGACCTTGCCGACCGTCGCGGGCAGGTAGTCGTCGCGGATGTGGTCGAGCGAGTCCAGCGCCTGGGAGGAGCTGGGCTTGAACGGCACGGACAGCGTCAGACTGCTGATGAGGCCGTCGTCGGAGGTAAGCACCGGGGCGTCCGCGTCCTTGGCGAACAGCGGGTCGGCCTGGGCGCGCTTGCGGAGGTCCGCCAGTGCCTGCGCCACCTGCGGTTCACGGGCCGTGTCCGCACGCACCACGACCTGGTGCTGGACCAGCTTCTCCGGGAAGGCGGACATCAGCCTGTCGTAGGTCTGCACCGCCGGGATGTCGCGGGAGAAGGTGTCCTTGCCCAGCACGCTCAGGTTGAGGCCGAGCGCGGGCGCGGCCAGGCCCAGCATGACCAGCGTGGAGACCACCAGGGTGATCACCGGGTGCTGGGTCGCGGGCCGCAGGACCGTCTGCCACACCTTGCTGGTCCCGCCGTGGTCGCGGTTCGGTTTGCCCTTCTCCGCGCGGCGGGCGGCCCGGTGTTCCGAGCGCGCCCCGAGCTTGGCCAGCAGAGCGGGCAGCACGGTCAGGGAGCTGGCCATGGCCACGAGGACCACGAGGATGGTGCCGGTCGCCAGCGACGAGAAGATGACGTCGGCCGCCAGGTAGAGGGTCGCGGTGGAGACGATCACCGCGAGGCCGGAGACCACGATGGCCCGGCCGGCGGTCTCGGCCGCGAGTTGGACGATGGCCTGTGAACCGAGTTTGCCGCCCGCACGGGCCCGTTCCTCGCGGTCCCGCTTCAGGTAGAAGAGCGAGTAGTCGACGCCGACGGCCATACCGATCAGCAGAATGATGTTGTTGCCGACACCGGCGTCCGGGAGGACGTGCGACGCCAGGGCGGACAGGCCCATCGCGGCGGCGATCGAGGACATCGCCAGCAGGACGGGGACACCGGCCGCGATCACCGAGGCGAAGGCGATCATCAGGGTGATGATCGTGACCGGCAGGGTCAGCATCTCGGAGAAGAGGAGGTCGTCACCGCGCTGCTTGTCGAGGCCCTTGCTCATGGAGGGCCCGCCGGTCTCCTCCACCCGCACCTCCGGGTGGCTCTTCTGGACCTCTGCGGTCTGCGCGACCAGCGGGTCGACGCTCTTGCGGGCGGCGAGCTCCTCGCCCTTCATGACCACCTGGACCAGGAGCACCTTGCCGTTCTTCGAGACGACCGGCTTCTCCACCCGGTCGACCTCCGGCAGCTTCCCCATCCGGGTCGTCACCTCGGCGGCGGCCGACCGGGCCACCGCCAGGTCCAGCGGGCCCGACGGGGAGTCGATGACGATCTGCTCGACCGGCCGGCGCTCCAGTCCGCCCTCGGTGGCCAGCGCCTCGGCCTGCCCGGCCTTGCCGACCCGGTAGTCCTCCGTGGTGGCGCTGTTGGTGCCGACGGCGGCAGAGGCGCCCAGGCACAGCGCAACGAAGAGGAACCATCCCACGATGGCCCGCCAGGGGTGAGCCGCACTCCAGCTTGCGATCTTGACAGTGGCCGACTGCTTCTTCACTGGTTGCAACCCCTTACTTGCGTAACGCTGGGCTTATACCTGTCAGCGATATATTACATGCGAAAGCCGGGACGTCAATCAGGATGTTCAGGGAAACGCCTTGCCCGGCTGGGGAGTTGGGTGATATCCGGCCACTCGGCACAAGGGCCCCCGCCCTCATCGATCCGGGGCGGGGGCCTCTGCCAGTGCCCTCAGCGGCCGCGCAGCTCGAATCTGATCAGTGCGGCGGCCCGGTCCAGGGCCTCGACGACCGCTGCCCGGCTCTCCCCGACCGCGACGATGTGTCCGGCGCGCCCGTAGGCGTCCGTCGGCGGGGCGACCCGGCTGCCGACGGCGGCGACCGTCACCCGTTCGACCCCCGCGACGGCGCGGGCCTCCTCCAGTCCGTCGACGCGTTCCAGCACCCCGGCCTCTCCGGGCAGCAGGAACTGGATGCCCGCGTACCGTTCGAAGCCCTCGGGGAGCGCCGGGACGCCCCCGCTGGCGTAGCGCACCTGGGCCGTGAGCAGGTCCACCCCGGTGGCGAGGCGGTAGAGCTCGGGGATCAGGCCACCCGCGAGCCTCGGGTTGATCTCGACCACCGCACCGCCGGACGCGGTGACCTTGACCTCGGTGTGGCTCGGGCCGCGGCCCAGCCCGGTGGCGGTCAGCGCGTCCAGCACGGTCCGCTCCACCTGCCGCGCGACATCGGCCGGCAGATCGGCCGGAACGATGTGCCGGGACTCCACGAAGTGCGGTGCGCCGGTCACGGTCTTCTCCGTGATGCCGACCAGCCGCTGGCTGCCGTCGAGCCCGAACATCTCCACGCTGTACTCCGGGGCGTCGAGATACTCCTCGACCAGTGCCCGGCCCGCCGTGGCCTGCCCGCGCCCGTTGGTCCGCACCGCCACGATCTCCTCGGCCAGGGCAGCAGCCTCCTCCGCGGAGTCACAGCGCCGCACCCGTGTCGAGCCGGAGTCGTCGACCGGCTTGACCACACAGGGCGTACCGATCCGGTCCGCCGCCTCGGCGGCGGCCCGCCCGTCCCGCACCACCTCGAACGCCGGCTGACCGACGCCGGCCCGTGCGAGGGTGCGGCGCAGCTCCCCCTTGTCCCGGCAGCCGGCTATCGCCGCCTCGCTCTCCGCGGGCAGGCCCACCGCGGTGGCCAGCGCGGCGGCGCTCACGGAATAGAACTCGCTGGTGGTGGAGACCCCGGCGATGCACCCGGGCTCGAACGCCTTGGTCACCGCCCGGATCAGCGCCTCGGTGTCGTTGGTGGCGCAGTCCACGACCGTGGCGCCGGTCTCCTCAAGACCGGCGTAACGGGTGGGGTCTCCGGTCGCGAGCACCGCCTCGTACCCGGCCTCCGCCGCGATCCGCAGCGCCAGCATGCCGGTTCCGGTGGTGTTGGACTCCACGAAGACGAACGCCGGGCGCGGAGCGTCGGCGCGGTTGCGGCGGAACGACCAGCTGTGCACCTCGGTGCCGTCGAGGACCTGGCGCGGCACCGTGGCGAGCGGCAGCCGCTCCAGTTCCTTCTCGGCCCAGTGCTCGTCGCTGTGCACCGTGTCCGTGTAACGGTCCCCCCGGTCCGGGAAGATGCCCACGATGCTCGTCCCCGGGGCGGACCGGTCCGCCATGGCGCCCAGTACCCGGTAGACCGAACCGGAGGTGTTCCCGGCGAACAGCTTCTCCTCCCGGGCCAGGTCCCGGGTCGCGCCGAACGCCTCGTGGTCGTTGAGCCAGTGCACCTCGTCCAGCAGGTCCTGGTCGAGGTTCTTCGGGTGCAAGCTGTTGCCCAGGCCGCTCTGCAGTCGTTTGGGCCGGTCGGGCTGGCCGAACAGCACGCTGCCGACGCAGTCCACCCCGACCACGTACAGCTCCGGCAGGGTCTCGCGCAGCACCCGCGAGGTACCGCACAGCGACCCGCCGCTGCCCACCGCTCCGACCACCACGTCCACGGTGTCCAGGTCAGCGAGGAGTTCGTCGGCCAGGTGCCGGTAGGCGGCGGGGTTCTGCGGATTCTCGTACTGCTGGGGCCAGAACGTCCCGGGGAGCCGCTCCATGATCTCCCGCAGCCTGGTCAGCCGGGCGCCCTGCCAGCCCTGGGAGTCCATGGCCGTGACCACGTGCACCTCGCAGCCCAGCGCCTTCAGCTTCGCCAGCGTCGTCCGGTCGATCCGCGGGTCGGTGACGATGTGCACGGGGTGGCCGAGCGCGGTGCCCACCAGGGCGACCCCGAGGGCCATCGTGCCGGAGGAGCTCTCCACGATCGGGGCGCCGGGCGCCAGCACGCCGCTCCTGCGCGCCTCGGTGATGATCTGCTTGGCCACCCTGTCCTTCATCGCGAACAGGTTGTTCATCTCCAGCTTCGCGTAGACGGCGACATCCCGTTCGGCTCCCAGCCGCAGGCGTACCAGCGGTGTGTCGCCGATGGCGTCGATCACGTTCCGACTCAGCATGTGCGCTCTCTTCCCATCGTCATCGGTCGAAGCTCAAGGTCCGGTAGACCGCCACGTTCCCGGCGAGTTCGGAGCACGCGCCGGCGGCGTCCACCAGCCGCTGGGGGTAGGCGGGATCGGCCTTGTCCAGCAGCACGCCCAGGCTCGTCCCGCTGTGGCCGACCACCACTCCGAGGCCGCCGACCTGCCCGCAGATGTCGATCAGGGACGACAACATCCTTTTGGGACGCAGCACTTGGTTCATCAGGGCGCTGCGCGTGGTCACCGCGCCCACTTCGGCGAGATCCGCCCCCGCCACCGCCGTCGTCATCCGCGCCAGCAGCCGGGCGTACTCCTCCCGGTCCGCGGCGGAGAACGGCTTGGGGATCCGGTTGAAGGCGACCGTGTCGATCTCGCCGCCCTCGTCGACGCCCACCACGCTCATCGGCGGCAGCGGGCCCAGCTTGGAGTGCAACGCCACCCGCCGGTGGTAGAAGGCCACGATGCCGGGGTAGAGGACGCCGTCGGTGGGCTCGATGCGCGCGAGCAGTGTCTCTATCCGCCGCGGCGGCATCGGTTCCCCCAGCGCGTTGGCGACCGCACGCGCCGTGGCCACCAGGTCGGCGGACGAACTGGCCAGGCCCTTCCCCTCCGGCAGGGTGCTCTCGACGGTCAGCACACCGCCCATCGGCGTGGCGGAGGACCGGACGATCATCTCGGCGAGGCGGAGCGCCTTGCGCTTGTGCGGGGGCTGCACCCGCAGCTCGTCCTGGCCGGGCATGCCGTGGAAGGTGGCGCGGGCCCAGCGGGCGATCGGCAGGGTGACCAGGAAGTCGCTGTCCGCTTCGGGCAGTACGCCCTGCAGCAGCTCTCCGAACGTGCCGAACGCGGTGCTCACCCCGGTCACCGCCGCGTGCGCGGCCTCGTGGCGCTCCGTGCCGGGCTGCCGCAGTGTTCCTTCTGGAACCCTCAACTCCGCCTCCCTTCGGGGCCGGCCAGCAGCCGGTCGAGCCCTGCGGCCGCCTCCTCGATGCCCTTGCGCCGGTTCTGCCAGCGCTCGGCCACCTCGTCGAACGCGGACGACTGCTCGGCGAGCAGGGCCCGTACGGCATCCGGATGGGTCGAGCCGTCGGAGGACTTGGCGGTGAGCCCGCCGGACACGCTCATCGCCTCGGTGAGGAGTGCGACGGCGTGGTCGGTCCGGTGTCCTTCCTCGGCCAGCAGGGCTTCCAGCAGCGCGCCGTCCGGCTCTGCGGGCGGCAGTCCGCGTTCGACGGCGCGCACGATGTAGCGGCCGGCCACGACCTGGGCGGTGCGCCAGGGCACGGCGGCCCGCAGCGTCAGCAGATTGGCGAGGGTGAAGCCGCCCAGGTACTCGGCGGCGCAGGCGTCGCGCATCCGGGTCTCCCGGAACTCCAGGTTCTCCAGCACCGCGCCGAACAGCCGCAGCACGGAGCCGAGTGCGTCGAAGGCCGCCGGTACCCCCGCGTTCGCCTCCTTGGAGACCTCCACCGAGTTGCTGTACGGGGTGTTGCGCTGGCCGGTGGAGATGTCCGTGTACGCGGCGCTCAGATGCGCCGTGCGGGCCCGGATCCGTTCCAGCACGGGGAAGTTCTTCTTCTGCGGCATGGCGGAGGAGATGCCCGACCACTGGTCCGGCAGGTCGATGAAGCCGTATCCGGCGCCGCCCCAGGTCATCAGGTCGGTGACGAACCGGCTGAGCGCGACCCCCAGCAGGGAGAATTCCGCGCACGCCTCCAGCGCCCAGTCGCGTTGCGCCACCGCCCGCAGCGCGTGGGTCCGGACGTGGCTGAATCCCAGCAGGCCGGCCATGCGTGACCGGTCCCAGGCCAGCTCCTGTCCGGCCATGGCACCCGCGCCCATCGGCGAGGCGTCGGCGGTCCGGTACACCGCTTCCATCCGCTCCAGGGTGTGCAGCACCTGGTCGCACAGCCCGGCGAAGTAGAACCCTGGGCTGATCACCTGGGCCGGCTGCATATGGGTGTAGCCGGGCATCGCCAGACCGGCCCCTCGGGCGGCCAGCCGATGGGCGGTACGGCCGAAGGCGACCAGCGCCTCCGCACTGTCCAGCAGCCGGGCGCGCCCGTACATCAACTGGGCGGTGGCCTGAAGGTCGTTGCGGCTGCGGTCCACGTGCCAGGCGGGCGGCACCTCGGCCAGCCGCCGGGACACATAGCGCTCCAGGGTGAAGGCGATGTCGCTCATGCTCTCCCCGGCCTCCTCGGCGACAGCGCCCGGGGTGACCTGGTCGAGCAGTGCGGCGACGGCACCGACCTGGGCGCCGTCGAGCAGACCGAGCCGCCGGTACTCCAGCAGCAGCACCTTCTCCAGCTGGATGTATCCGGGCAGCAGGGCCTCGATCTCGAAGCGGAGCTGTGGTTCGAGCACCTCGGCGCGCAGCAGCGCGTCCGGGCCGGACGCGATCCGCCCGGTCAGCCCGCCTGAGTCGCCGGAGCGGGGCACCGGCACATCGTCGTTTGGCATGCTTTTCCTCACGGGAACGAAGGAGCGGGACGCGACAGCGCAGCGGTCACGGCCGCGGCGGCATCGGCCGCCCTGGTACGAAGGAAGTGCGCTCCGGGGGCGGGCAGTTCACACAGCTCCACCGCGTCGGAGAGGAACCGCCAGTCCGCCAGCCGGTCGCGCCGCGGAGCGCCCGGCGTGCCGGGGTCCGGCGCGGGGACGACGACATCGATGCCCGTCGCGATCCGGTGGTCCGCCGGCCGTTGCCGGGCAGCGAGCAGGAAGTCCCCGGCGGAGCGGATGTCGTGCCGGTAGGCAGGGCCCAGGAGCCGGGCCCGCTCGGGCTTGAGGCCGTCGAACTCCACATAGGCGCCCTCGCGGAGAAGTGTCTCTGTGACCTCCTTGTCGCTCATCGCGCGGGCTCGGTCCATCCGCTCCCGCAGCCCTGCCGGGCCGTCCGGCAGTCCGCCTCCGAGAAGGACCCGGCGCGGCGCGAACGGGCCGCCCTCCAGCAGCCGGGCCAGGGCGAGGGCGGGTGCCGCCCCCTCCCCCTGCCCCCACAGCAGCAGCGGTGCGGCGCGCAGCCGTCCCAGCTCCTGCGCCACCCGCCGTGCCACTTCGGCCACGTCCACCAGGGTCGGCGGGCCGGGCACGAAGTCGTGGCCGGGCAGCTCGACACCGTGCACGTCGATGCCGCTCGGAGCCAGTTCCCGGGCGAGCGCGAGGAAGTTGACCGCGTTGCCGCCGGCTCCCGGGAAGCAGACCAGCACTCCTGCGGGCGCCGCGCGCCCGGCCGGCGCCGTCGCCAGCGGCCGGAGCAGGGTGCGGACGGGGTGCGGTCCGGCGTCGATGGCGGCGGCCAGTTCGGACAGCACGGGGTGGGCGATGATCTGGGACAGCGAGACGAGCCGGTCCAGCTTGACCACGAGCCAGGCCGCCGAGAGCGAGGTGCCGCCGAGGGCGAAGAAGTCGTCCGCCCGTCCGATGCCCTGGAGCGGGGCGTTCAGGGCTTCGGCCCAGGCCACCGCCAGTCGCTGTTCGGTGAAGGTCGTGGGGGCCACCGTCGGCCCGTCGGCGTGTCCGAGGGTGTCGGCCAGCCCGACGAGCGCCTTGCGGTCCACCTTGCCGCTCTCGGTGAGGGGCAGCGCTTCCAGCCAGTGGTAGTACGCCGGGATCATGTAGTCCGGCAGGTGGCCGGCCAGGGCCTCGCACACGCGGTGGTCGGCCACCCGTGCGGTGCCGACGAGGAAGGCCGCCAGGATCTTGTGCCGGCCGTTGCCCGTGGTGGCGACGACCGCGGCGTCCTTCACCCCGTCCACCGCGAGCAGCCGGTTGTCGATCTCCCCCGTCTCGATGCGGAAGCCGCGGATCTTGACCTGCTGGTCGCGGCGGCCGAGGAACTGGAGCCGGCCCCCGGGCAGCCAGCGCCCGAAGTCACCTGTCCGGTACATCCGTTGTCCCGGCCGGAACGGGTCGGGCACGAAGGCCTCCCGGGTCCGTTCGGGGTCGTTGGCGTAGCCGCGTCCGACCGCCACACCGGAGAAGACGATCTCTCCGGTGGCGCCGAGCGGTGCCAGCCGGCCCCGCTCGTCCAGCACGTATCCGCGCACATTGCGCCGCATGCGTCCGAGGGTGACGAACCCGCGGTCAGGGGCGCGGTCCAGGATCTCGTGCATGGTGTCGTCGCTGAGCTCCGTCGCGCCGTAGGCGTTGACCAGCCTGATGTGCGGCTGGCACGCGAACCACCTGCGCACCGGTTCGAGCTTCAGTTCCTCGCCCGTCACCGAGACCACGCGCAGCGCGCCCAGGTCACGGGGGTGCCGCTCCAGCGCGCTGATCAGCGCGTCGAAGTAGGAGGGGACGAGTTGTACGACGCCGACCCGGGAGTCGGCCAGTTCCGCCACGAAGCGGTCCACGTCGAGAAGCGTCTCGGTGTCCACGATGCGGGTGCTGCCGCCGGTCAGCAGCGGTGCGATCAGCTGCCACAACGAGATGTCGAGGGACTGGACCGCTGTCTGCGCCACCGTCTCCCCGGCGCCGATGCCCAGGTCCTCCACCTTCATCAGGAGGTGGTTCAGCAACCCCGCGTGCTCGCACATCACACCCTTGGGCGTGCCGGTGGAGCCCGAGGTGAAGTAGATGTACGCGAGCCGGCCGGGCGCCAGGGCCAGGCCCGGGTTGCCGGCGGTGTCCGCCCCGGCGGCACCGGACGCGCCCGCGCCGCACAGGGACGCGGCGTCCAGCGTGCGGCGCGCGCTCCCGGCGGAGACCCCGGCGTCCGGCTGCTCACCGTCCCCCAGCACGAAGCGGCAGTCGGCCCTGTCGAGCTGGGCGGCGATCCGGGCCGCCGGGAAGTCCGGCTGCACGGGCAGGTAGCACCCGCCCGCCTTGAGCACGCCGAGGGTGGCCGCCGCCCACTCCAGACCACGCTCCATGACGACGGCCACCACGTCCTCGGCGTCGAGCCCGTCAGAGAGCAGCGCGTGGGCGATCCGGTTGGCGCGGGCGTTGAGCGTGCCGTAGGTCCACGACCGGCCCCGGTGCGAGGCGGCGACCGCGTCCGGGTGCTGTCGCACGCGTTCCTCGAACCGCTCGACGAACAGCCGTCCGTCCCAGGGCTCCTCCGCACCCGCCACCGCTTCCAGCTGGAAGAGCCGCTCGTCCTCGGAGAGCAGCTCCCCTTCGCCCGCCGGGGCGTCCGGATCCTCGGCCAGCAGTTCCAGGGCCCGGACGTGGTAGCCGGTGATCCTGGTCAGGTGCTCGCCGGTCATCACGTCGGAACGGGACCTGGCCCGGATCGTGACGCGGCCCGCACGGACCCCGATGCCCACCCACAGCGCCGAGGTGTCCCGGTGCTGTGCCGGGTCCGCCGACTCCGCCGACTCCGACGAGTCCGCAGAGCACGACGAGTCCGCAGAGTCCACCGGGTCCGCCGAGTCCACCGAGGACAGGTCCAGCACGCACTCGTACGGAGGCCCGGACGCGCCGCCCGGCCCTTCGGTCCATTGGTTCGGCCGCTCGATCCGGGCCATCAGTTCGCGCCAGCTGCCCTCCAGCACCCCGTTCGCGCTCACGGTGTGCGGGGCGGCCGTGGCGCCGTCGGAGGGCACGAACGCGGTGCGCAGCCCCTGCTGGGACGTGAGCGCGCAGACCACTCTCAGGTGGGCCGCCAGGAACACGCTGTCCAGCGAGGCGGCCTCGCCCCCGGCGACCGTGCGAAGGCCGTCGGTGAGCCCCGGCGGCAGGACGGTCTCCGCCGTCACCGGCGTCACCGCCGTGCCGGGCTCCGCCCACCTCGGAATGGGTACGGTCGCACCCGCCCCGTCCTCGCCCCAGCTCTCCTCGCCTGCCAGTTCGGCCACGACCGTGCGGCCCGGAATCTTCGACACGTGATCGCCAACCTACGGAGGGAAAGTACTGTCCGGCATCCTGCGTGACCATGCTGTCGCGAGGCGCTGACAGGCCGCTGACGTACCGTGACCGGTCCGCCGGCGGGCCGGTCAGCGCCCGTTCGGCCCCGGCGGACCGATCGCGTGGACCGGGATGTCCGGAGTGGTGGCGACGGTGCGCAGCAGCAGGGTGAAGCGGTCGCGGAGGGCCTCGACGGTGGACCGGTCGAACAGGTCCGTCCGGTATTCGATCCGCCCGTCGAGTCCGTGGCAGGTGCCGTCGGCGTCCCGCCGCTCGAACAGGCCGAAGGTCAGCTCGAACCCGGCGGCTCCGCCGCCGACCAGGTCCACCGAGGCGGATGTGCCCGGCAGTTCCAGCCTCTCGGGGAGGGACGGGGTGAGGACCAGCATCACCTGGAACGGGGACCGGCCGAACACGGCCTGCCCGCTCGCCGCCCGCCGTGGCCCCTGCGCCTCCATGACCAGGTCGAAGGGCACGTCCTGATGGGCGAAGGCCGCCAGATCGGCCTGCCTGACCCGGCCGAGCAGCTCCCGGAAGGTCGGCTCCCCCGAGGTGTCGGTGCGCAGGAGGAGCGTGTTCACGAAGAAGCCGACGAGTCCGTCGAGCTCCGCGTCCGCGCGGTCGGAGACCGCGGTGCCGATCGGGATGTCCGTGCCCGCGCCGAGGCGGGTGAGCAGCGCGGCCAGTGCGGCGTGCGCCACGAGGAAGAGGCTGGACTGCTCGGCCGAGGCCAGCTCCAGGAGCCGCCGGTGCAGCTCTGCGGGGACGGTGAAGGCGACGGTGTCGCCGGTGGTGCGCGCCGGACGCCCGGACGGTGACGGCTCCGAACGGTCGGTGGGCAGCGGGATGCGTTCCGGCAGACCCGCCAGGGTCTTGTTCCAGTAGGCGAGTTGACCGGAGCGCAGGGCGCTGGGCTCGCTGTCGGTGCCGAGCAGTCCGCGCTGCCACACGGTGTAGTCGGCGTACTGGGTGGGCAACGGTGACCAGTCCGGGGCGCCACCGGCCTCACGGGCCCGGTACGCGGTGGCGAGGTCGTCCAGCAGCCTCGGCAGCGAGCCCCGGTCGCAGGCGATGTGGTGGAGCAGCAGGAGCAGTGTCTGACCGCGTGCCGCCTCATCGGTGAAGAGGACCGCGCGCAGGGGGAGTTCGCTCTCCAGCCGGAAGGGCCGGCCGGCCGCGGCGCGGAGCGCGTCCGCCAACCGGCCGGGGGAGACGGGTTCGACCGTGAGCGCCGGGCTCGCGGCCTCGGCCGACAGGATGTGCTGGACCGCCTGACCGTCCCGCTGCCGGACGAGGGTGCGCAGGGTTTCGTGCCGGGCCGTGAGGTCGGCCAGGGCGGCGCGGAGCGCCCGCGGGTCCAGCTCGCCGTCGCAGCGCAGCACCAGGGGAACGTTGTAGGTGCTGTCCGGGCCCGCGAGCTTGTGCAGGAACCAGAAGCGCCGCTGGCCGAAGGAGAGCGGGACCGGCTCCGGGCCCCGGTCCCGGGCTCGCGGCAGCCGGGGGACGGGACGCGGCCCCGTTGCCCCGGAGGCGCTGCCCGGATGATCCGTACGGCTCAGGTGGGCGGCGAGCTCGGCGACGGTCGGGTGGACGAAGACGTCCCTGACATCCAGCTCCGCCCGTGCGCCGAGGCCGGCCCGGCGGACCATGCTGATCAGCCGCGTCGCCAGCAGGCTGTCGCCCCCGAGGTGGAAGAAGTCGTCCTCGGCGCCCACCTGTTCCACGGCGAGCAGTTCGGCGTACAGCCGGGCCAGTTCGGCTTCCAGCGGCATGTCCGGGGCGCGTGACGGCGTGGGCGCGTGGGCGTGCGGGGAAGGCAGCGCCGCCCGGTCCAGCTTCCCGTTGGGGGTGAGCGGCAGCCTGGCGAGCGGGACGAACAGGGACGGGACCAGATGCGCCGGCAGCCGCTCGCGCAGCCACTCCCGCAGCCGGGCGAGAGCGGGCCCGGGATCGTCGCCCGCCGCCTCGCGGCTGAGGACGGCATAGGCCACCAGCCGTGCGGCCCCCTCAGCTCCCGGAGCACTGTCCTCCCCGTGCGGCGGGCCGGAGCTCGCCAGCACGGCGCCGCCCGTGACACCCGGTGCGGCGAGCAACGCCGCCTCGACCTCGGCCGGTTCGATGCGGAAGCCGCGGATCTTGACCTGGTCGTCGGCCCTGCCCAGATACTCCAGCGATCCGTCCCTTCGGGCCCGCACGAGATCGCCCGAGCGGTACAGCCTGGCCCCGGCGGGTCCGAAGGGGTCGGCCACGAAGCGTTGTGCCGTCAGCGCGGACCGGTGCAGATAGCCCGTGGCCACCCCGGAACCCGCGATGTACAGCTCACCGACCACCCCGGGCGGCACCGGGCGCAGCACCTTGTCCAGTGCGTACAGCCGGGTGCCGGCAACGGCCTCGCCGATCGGGACGACCCGCGCCGCGTCGTGATCCCGGTCCTGGTCCTGGTCCTGGTCCCGGTCGTGGTCCAGGACGAGCCGGGTCGACTGGACCGAGGTCTCGGTGATGCCGTACATGTTGACCAGGGCGGGCGTGGGGCCCCGGTGCCGCCCGTACCAGGAGCGCACGACGCCGAAGGACAGCGCCTCACCGCCGAAGATGATCCAGCGCAGGGCCAGATCCCGCCACCGCTCCGGTTCTTCCGCGTCGGCCCGGTCCAGGGAACGGAAGGCCGACGGCGTCTGGTTGAGCACCGTCACACGCTCCCGCACCAGCAGGTCGAGGAACGCCTCGGGGGACCGGCTCACCTCGCGCGGGACGATCACCAGCCGGCCACCGTGTGCGAGGGCGCCCCACATCTCCCACACGGAGAAGTCGAAGGCACAGGAGTGGAACATCGTCCAGGTGTCCTCCGGGCCGAAGCCGAACTCGGCGGCTCCGTCCCGCAGCAGTGCCACCGGACCCCGGTGCGGGACCACCACGCCCTTGGGGCGGCCGGTGGTTCCGGAGGTGTAGATGACGTATGCCGCCCGCTCCGGCACCATCGGCCCGCCGCGCTCCGCGTCAGTCAGGTCGGCGTCGCTGTCCGCCGGGTCGGCGTCGCCCGACGCGGTCGCGACGGCCCCCGTCGGGTCCGTCGCGGAGAGCACGCAGACCGGCCGGGCATCCGCGAGGATCCGCTCCGTGTGCTCCGACGGCCATTCCGGGTCGAGCGGGAGGTAGGCCGCGCCGGTCTTGGACACCGCCAGGATCGCGGTGATCAGCTCCGCGGAGCGGGGCAGCAGAACCGCGACCCTGGCTCCGGGGCCCGCGCCGCGCCGGATCAGGTTCCTGGCCAACCGGTTGGCGCGCGCGTTGAGCTCTGCGTAGGTGAGCCGCCGGTCACCGTGATGGACCGCCGGGGCGCCGGGTGTCAGCGCGGCCCAGTGTTCGAACAGCTCGGGGAACGTACGGGAGGGAGCGGGCGTGCCGATCCCCGGCACGAGCAGCCGGCGCTCCCCCGGTGTCAGCGGATCCAGCTCTCCGACACGGCGCCGGGGTTCGTCGATCAGCTGGTCGAGCAGGCGTACGCAGCGCTGGGCCTCGGCCTCGACCTCCTCGGGTCCGTACCTCCCGGCCTCCGCGTGCACCTCCACCATCAGTCCGGACCGGCCGTGAGCCGGCCTGATCATGACGGAGAGGTCCTCCACCACGCCGGTGTTGAGCTGGCGGAGGGTCATCGGCCGGCCGGCGAAACCTCGGCCGAAGCTGAAGGGGACGATGTTCGCGGTCAGTTGGTACGGCGCGTGCGCGGACCCGGTGAAGCCGAGATCGCGGCGGAGGTCCTCGTACCGGTAGCGCTGGTGACCGAGGGCGAGGGTGGTCTCCTCGCTGACGGTCCGGATGATCTCTGCGGCCGACCGGCGCGGGTCGACCGGTACCCGCAGCGGGACCACGTTCGACGCCGCACCGGCCACGGCGCCCATCGTCCTGGAGGTGCGGCCGCCGACCGGGAACCCCACGACGACCTCGTCGCCCCCGCCGGTACGGACATGATCCAGCAGGACGGCGGAGGCGGTCGCCACCGCCGTCCAGGGGACGTCGAGTGCGGACGCACGGGCGCGCAGAGCGGCCACCCGGTCCTCGGGCAGCCGGGCCGCGACGCGCACCGGTGCCCCGCCCGTCCGGCCGGTGCCGGTCCGGCCCGGTACGGCGGGCCGGGACGTACCCGGCCCGCCGGCCGCCTGCCAGCCGGCCATCTTCGCCGTCCAGAACTCACGGTCGGCCTCGAAGCCGGGTGAACGACGGTAGGCCCGTTCGTCGTTGAGCAGGGTGTCCAACGGCACCTGGTGGCCGGGGACCGGGACCTCGCCACGCTCCAGCGCCCCGTAGATCTCCCCGAGCCGCCGGGCGAACAGCGCCAGGCCGAAGCCATCCACCACCAGGTGGTGGACGAGCAGGTACCAGCAGACCCGGTCCTCGGCGATTCGCAGGAACGCGGTCCTGAACGGCGGGCCGTTCTCCAGGTCGAGCGGGCGCGGGATGTCTTCCCGCATCCAGTCCAGGGCGGCGGCCATCGGCGCGGGATCCCGCCGGAGGTCGACGACCGGAATGTGCCAGTCGGGGAGGGGCCCGGCCCACTGCCTCGGCTCCCCGGAGTCCGTGACGGCGAACCGGGACCCGAACGGCTCGGTCTCCGTCACGGCGAACCGGAAAGCCGCCTCGTACAGCTCCGGATCGAGATCTCCGGCGACATCGAACGCGCTCGCCAGCTGGTACCGGACCGGGGGCGCCAGCTGCTGCGCCATCCAGATGCCGTGCTGTGTCGTGGTGAGCGGCATCGACGAGTAATCCGCCGCGTGCCCGTGCTCCGGCTCGTTCCTCACGGAGTGTTCACCGAACCCTTCTGTGATGCCTTGGAGGCCCACCGTTCGACGAGTACGCGGCCGATGTCGCCGAGCACCGCGGGGCTTCCCATTTCGCTGTGCGCGCAGTCGACCGGCAGGGCTTCGAGCGACCCCTTGACCAGCGGGCGCCACAGGCCGAGCGCGGTCTGCGGCGAGTGTTCCCGCGCGGTGAACATCACCGCGTCGCCGCCGAACGGGCGGGGCTCGTGCAGTCCGGCGATCCGCGTGCTGTTGGTGAAGGTCCGGGCCAGCGCGGCGACCCGCTGCTCGTCGAAGGAGGACAGCGGCCCCTCCTGGGCACGGGCGATCTCCACGAACCTCGGATACGTCAGCGACTCGCCCGCCCAGCCACTGGGGTCATGGCCGAAGAGCTCCAGGAGCATCCCGAGGATGTCCCGGCCGGCGACCGAACCCGGCGCGGCCTCCGCCGAGGCCGCGGCGTCGACGGCGTTCCCGTCCAAGGGGTAGGCGTCCAGGATCGCCAGCGTCTGCACCGACTCGCCGCTCTCCTCCAGCTGCACCGCCATCTCGTGGGCGATCACCCCGCCGAAGGACCAGCCGAGCAGGTGGTAGGGGCCCGTGGGCTGTACGGACCTGATCTGGTCGAGGTAGTCCGCCGCCATCGCCCGCAGGGACGCCGGCAGCGTGTCGGCGCCGTCCAGTCCACGGGCCTGCAGGCCGTACACCGGCCGGTCGGCGCCGAGCGGCGAGGTGAGTCCCGCGTAGCACCAGGGGAAGCCGGCCGCCGGGTGCACGCAGAACAGCGGGGCCAGGCCGCCTGACTCCCGCAGCGGCAACAGGACCGTGCCGTCGGCTTCCTCGGGCCTGTCCCGGATGCCCTGCGGCCCGTTGCCTGCGGAACCGGCGCCTGCGGCCGGTGTCCTCGTACCGCTCGTGCCGCGCGCCGTCCGGGCCAGCGCCGCGACCGACTGGTGCTCGAAGATGTCCTGCGGTGTCAGGACAAGACCCGCCCGCCGCAGCCTGTGCAGCAGCTGGACCGACATGATGCTGTCGCCGCCGAGGTCGAAGAAGCTGACGTCCGTGGCGACTTCGGCGATCCCGAGCACCTCACGGAACGCCCGCGCGACGCGCTCCTCCCCCGGCCCGTCGGCGGCCGGCGGGCCGCCCTCCCGCGGCCTCGCCTCTGTCGGCGTCCTCCCCCGGTCCAGCTTGCCGCCGCCCGTGCGCGGCAGCGCGGCGACCGCCTTCAGCTCGGCCGGTACCAGATGGGCCGGCAGTCGCTCGGCCGCCCAGTCCCGGAGCGCGTGGCCACCGGGGAGGCGGGCTCCCTCGGCGGGCACCAGGTAGGCCACGAGCCGCGCGCCGCCACTCGTGCCCTCCCCGGTCACGAGACGGACCATGGCTTCGGTAACGTCGGGGTGCCGGACGAGGACCGCCTCCACCTCGCCGGGTTCCACCCGGAAGCCGTTGACCTTGACCTGGGCGTCGGCCCGGCCGAGGAAATCGAGGTCCCCGTCGGGGCGTCGGGACGCCAGATCACCGGTCCGGTACATCCGCTCGCCGGGCGGGCCGAAGGGGTCGGCGACGAAGCGCTCCGCGCTCAGCCCGGGGCGGCGCAGATATCCCCGGGCAAGGCCGCCGCCCGCCAGGTACAACTCGCCCTGCCGGCCGGCCTCCACCTGCTGGAGCGAGCCGTCGAGCACGTAGGCGCGCATGTGCCCCAACGGCCGTCCGATGGGCGGTGCCCCCGCCGGCGCCGGGCCGTCGCCCGCCGTGGCGGGCACCTGGACGGTGGCCGAGGTGGCATAGACGGTCGCCTCGGTGGGGCCGTACATGTTGAGCAGCCGGGTACCGGGCATGACCTCCCGGATCCGGGCGGCGAGGGAGGCGGGAAGTACCTCGCCGCACATCGCGACCGTCGTGGCCGACACCTGGAGACCGCCGCTCTCCATCAGCTTGGAGAGCACGGAGGGAACAGCGCACAGCAGCCCGCCCGACCAGCGCGGCGGGTCCCCGTCGAGCAGCGACAGGAGACCGCCGACCACCTCGACGCTGCCGCCGGCCGCCAGCGCCGGGAAGATCTCGGCCACCGACATGTCGAAGCTGAAGGAGGTCGCCGCCAGCGAGTGTGCCAGCGCATCGGCCCCGAACCGGGCGGTCGTCGAGCCCACCAGCTCCACCGCGCCCCGATGCGGCACCACGACCCCCTTGGGCGTTCCCGTGGAGCCCGAGGTGTAGATGACGTACGCGGGATGCTCGGGCCGCAGCGGCTCGGGACGGTCGGCGTCGGACGGTGCCGTGGACGCGAAGCCTTCCAGCTCCCTGACGACCGAGGGGTCGTCGAGCCGGATGAACGTGCCCGGCGCGGCGTACGGGCCGATGGCGGTCATGGCGGTCTCGGTCAGCACGCACTGGGGTTCCGCGTCCTCGATCATGAAGCGGAGCCGCTCGGCCGGGTAGCCGGGGTCGAGCGGCAGGTACGCGGCGCCGGCCTTGAGCACGGCGAGCATCGCCACGAGTGTCCCGGCGGACCTGGGGAGCAGCAGCCCCACGACCGATTCCGGTCCGGCCCCCCGGTCGAGCAGCAGCCGGGCCAGCCGGTTGGCCCGCTGGTGGAGTTCCCGGTACGTGAGCTTGTCGTCGGCGCCGATGACGGCGACCGCGTCCGGGTGGCTCCGGGCGGCGCTCTCCAACAGCTCGGTGAGCGTGCCCGCGGGCGCCGGGCGGGCCGGGGCGGCCGGGGCGCCTCCGTGCCGTGGCCCGTACTCGTAGAAGCCACTGCCCGACTTGCGTCCCACCTTGCCCTCTGCGACGAGACGGGCCAGCAGGGGGCAGGGCCGGAAGCGGTCCTCTCCGGTGTGCCGGCGCAGCACTTCCAGCGAGTCGGCGATGGTGTCGAGACCGATCAGGTCGGCCGTGCGCAGCGGGCCCATGGGGTGGCCGAAGCAGTCCTGGAAGATGCGGTCCACGGTCTCGGCGTCGGCGGTTCCCTCGCCCAGCACCGCGGCCGCCTCGTTGAGCGTCAGCATCAGCACCCGGTTCGTCACGAAGCCGGGGGCGTCGCGCACCACGAGGGCGTGCTTCCCGGTGTGGGCGAGGAAGCGTTCCGTGCGCTCCAGGGTGAGATCGCTGGTCGCCGGGGCGCGAACGACCTCCACCGCGGCCTTGAGCGGCGCCGGGTTCATGAAGTGGGTGCCGATGACCCGGTCGGGGCGGCCGGTGAAGGACCCGAGGCGGCTGACCGGAACGCACGAGGTGTTGGACGCGAAGATCGCCTCGGGTCCGCAGATCCGGTCCAGCTCGCGGAGGATCCCCTCCTTGACGTCCTCGTCCTCCCGGGCGCACTCCACCACCAGGAGAGCGGTGGCCAGCTCCGCGAGGTCGTCGGACCAGCGCACGAGGGACTCGGTACCGGGTGCGGGCGCGCTCGCCTGTTCCGGCGCCCCGGCCCGCCGGCCCAGCAGCCTGGCGGTTCTGATCCCGGCGCGGAGCCGGGCCGGTGCGGAGGCCAGCGCCCCGGGGTCGTTGTCGACGACCACCACGGGGTGGCCGGCCGCCGCGAAGCACTGCGCCACACCGACCCCCATCGTGCCCGCGCCGACGACGCCCACCAGTGCCCCGGCGGGAACGGTCCGCTCGGCCTGCTCCACGGCGGGGACAGGGTCCGGCCCGGCCTGTTCCTCGACGGGGGCAGGGTCCGGACCGGCCTTCGGGGGTGGTCCGCAGGGAAGCTCGCCGCAGCGCGCCTCCTGGTTGTCCGCCACGGCGTGCAGCAGCTCCACGAACGCTTCGGACATGGCGGAGACCGTGTCCGCGTCGAAGAGCTGCGTCGCGTACTCCATCATGACCACGAGTTCGTCCTGGTCCGCCTGCTCGCCGACGACCATCGAGAGGTCGTACTTGGCGGTGCCGGGGGGCAGTCCGGGGAAGTGCCGGCCGCTCTCCGGGTCGTAGGCGGGTGTCACGGCGATCTCGCCGAAGTCGGCGGCCGGTGGCAGCGTCTGATGCACGTACATCACGTCGAAGAGGGGGCTGCGGCCCGGATCGCGTTCCGCCGCGACCTCGCGGACGACCTTGGCGAACGGGACCTCCTGGTGGTCGAGCGCGCCGAGTACCGTCCCGCGCACCTGGCGCAGCAGCTCCCGGAAGCTCGGTTCACCCGACAGATCGGAGCGCAGTGCGACGGTGTTGTTGAAGTAGCCGAGCAGGTCCCACAGTTCGGGGCGGCTGCGACCGAGGGTCGGGGTGCCGACGACGATGTCCCGCTGGCCCGACCAACGTGCGAGCAGCACGTTGAGCGCGGCGAGGAGCACCATGAACAGGGTGGCCGTCTCCCGGCCGCCCACCTCGCGCAGCCGCTGCACCAGTGGGCCCGGGACGGCGAACCAGTGGGTCGCGCCCGCGAAGTCCCTCCGCTCCGCGCGCGGCCGGTCCGTGGGCAGCTCCAGCGCGGGCGGGCCGCTCAGCCGCTGGCGCCAGTAGCTCAGTTCACCGTCGAGGCGGGAGTCCGCCATCAGCTCGCGCTGCCAGCGCGCGTAGTCCGCGTACTGCACCGGCAGCGGCTCGACGCCGGGGGCACGGTTCTCCAGACGGGCCGTGTAGAACTCCAGCAGCTCCCGCGTCTGAATCTGCGGCGCCCAGCCGTCGTTCACCGCGTGGTGCGTGCACGTGCAGACGATGTGGTCGTCCTCGCCGATCCGCACCACCGTCACCCGTACGAGAGGTTCGTTGGCGATGTCGAAGACCCAGCGCTTGGCGGCGGTGATGACCGGCCCCGCCGCGGCCTCCGGAGCCTCCTCGTCCGAGACGTCCAGATAGGTGAAGAAGTCACCCAGTCCGGGCCTGATCACCAGCCCCGGCCTGCCGTCGTCCTCGACGAGATTGGACCGCAGCACCTCGTGGCGGAGCGCCAGATCCTCCCAGGCGAGCCGGAACGTGTCGACGTCCAGGGGGCCGCGGTACCGGGCGGCGCCGGGGAGGTTGTAGAGCGTGGTCCCCGGGTCGAGCTGGTGGTGGAACCACATGCCCTCCTGCCCGTACGACGGCACCGGCTCGCGGCCCGGGACGACCGGCGGCAGCTCGGTGTCGGGTGCCTCGGGGGCGGCCGGGGCCTGCGGCGTCCCGGCCGCGGCCCTCGGCCCCGGTGTGGGCGCGTGCGGGGCCCGGTCCTCGATGGCCCGCGCGAGCGAGCCGACGACGGGGTGGTCGTAGATGTCGGCCATCTTGAGCCGGACCCCGTACCCCGCTCTCACCCGCTCCAGGAGCTGGAGAGCGATGACGGAGTTGCCGCCGATGGAGAAGTAGTCCGCGTCGGCCGGGACCTCATCCGCGTGCAGCAGCTCGACGAGGGTGTCCCGCAGCCAGTCCAGTACGGTCCGGGGTTCGTCTGTCCGTCGCCCGCCGGGTGCGGGGGCCGGTTCCCCGACAACAGGCACCGGAGCGGGAGCCTCGGGCCGGTGGACTGTCCCGTCGGGGGACAGCGCCTCCCCCAGCGGCCCGGCCCAGCAGCGCACGCCGGTCAACGGATGCCCCGGCAACGGAACCCGGACCGCCGACGGGTCGTCCCGCAGCGCCGGCCAGTCCAGGCCGACGCCTTCCTCGTACAACCGGCCCAGCAGCTCCAGTACGGCGGTCTCGGTGTCGGCCCCACCGGGCTCCAGGCGGAGGACGCGGGCGTCCGCGCGGTCGTGGAGGTGAGCCGTCAGGCGGTCGCTGATCTCGCCGCGGGCGGCCAGCTCCACGAAGACCACAGGGCCGTCGGAGAGCTGTTCCTCCGCCGCCGCATGGAGCTGCTCCACCCGCAGCGGGTCACCCGCCACCGCCGGGTCCTGACCGCTGTGGGCCCGGCGCAGCGTGGCGGTGTCCTCCGCGCTCAGACCGCCCCGCAGGTAGCGGGCGGTGTAGCGGGAGATCCCCGAACTCATCAGGCCGTCCGGCGAGACGCCCGCCCGGACCAGCCGCCGGTACGCCGCGAGTTGACCGCCGGCCATCGCGGCGCGGTCGGCCGGTACGGGCAACTCGTCCGGCAACTCGTCGCGCGGCCCGACGGGGGTGGCGTCCGAGGAGAGCAGGAAGACCACCCGGGGTGCGGCCGGGGAAACGCCGTCGGCCGCTCCGTCCTCCCCGCCCCGACGCCAGGTGACCTCGGCGGCCAGGCGTGCGGCGAGCTCAGAGGTGTCCCGGGCGACCACGGCGGCACGGTGGGGGCCGTGGTCCCTGCCCTCGTTCAGCGTCCGCGCGATATCGGCCGGCGGGTGGGCGGCGCGGCGCAGTCCGAGCGACAGCCGCTCGCACTGGGCGAGCAGTCCGGCCCGGCTGCGGGCGGACACCGCGAACAGCCGAGGGCGGCCGACGTCGGCCCGTACCGGGGTGGTCACCGGGGGCTGCTCCAGCACGCAGTGCGCGTTGACGCCGCCGAGGCTGAACGAGCTCACGCCCGCCCGGCGCGGCTCGTCGCCCCACTGTTCGAGCGAGGTGACGACCTCCAGTCGGGCGCCTTCGAGGTCGACCTCGTCAGCGGGCTCCTCGAAGTGCAGCGAGGGGTACAGCTCGCCGTGGTGCACGCTGAGTACCGTCTTGATCAGCCCGGCGATCCCCGCGGCGTGGTCCAGGTGCCCGATGTTGGTCTTGACCGAGCCCACCTTCACCGTCTGGTCGCCGTCCGGGCGGGCGAGGGCCAGTCCCTCGGCCTCGACCGCGTCGCCGAGCCGGGTGCCCGAACCGTGGGTCTCGATGTATCCGGCGGCCGACGGGTCCAGCGCGGCGTCGCGCCACGCCTTGGTGATGACCCGGGCCTGCGAGCGGGCGCTCGGGGTGCTGATCGTCGCGGAGTGCCGGCCGTTGTGCGCCACGGCGCTGCCGCGGATCACGGCGTGGATGAACGCGCCCTCCGCCAACGCCCGTTCCAGCGTGGCGAGGAGCACCACCCCGCCGCCCTCACCGGCGCCCGCGCCGTCCGCTCCACGGTCGAACGCGCGGGAGCGGGCGGTGGGCGAGGCGATGCCGGGGAAGTCGGCCACCGCGGCGACGGGCGGCACGACGTGGCGGAGCTGCACCCCGCCCACGACGGCGTAGTCCGCTTCGTCGTCCGCGAGTTCACGGCAGGCCTGGTGAACGGCGACGAGCGAGCCGTTGCAGCCGGTGTCCACGCCGTAGCTGGGTCCGGTGAATCCGAAGAGGTGGGAGATCCTGGAGGGCAGGGCGCAGGGGATGTTCCCGGTCATGCCGAGGGTGCCGTGCTCGCGCACCAGGGGTGCGTAACCGTTGCTCGGCGAACTGAAGATCACCGCTGTCCGGCTGTCCCGGAGCCCCGAGGGGGCGTATCCGGCGTTCTCCAGCGCCTCCTGGGTGAGCTGGAGCGCGAGGCGGTGCTGCGGGTCGGTCACCTCCGCCTCGCGCCGGGAGAGGCCGAAGAACTTGTGGTCGAAGAGGTCGATCCGGTCCAGGTAGCCCATCTCCGGGTAGTCGATCCGGGGATCGAGCCCGGTGCCGCGCGCCCGTTCCCCGGGGATCGGGCGCACCGAGTCCCTCCCCGCCCGCAGGTTCGCGCGGAAGGCGGCGAGGGAATCCGCCTGCGGGAATCTCGTGGCGATGCCGATCACCGCGACGGCCGGCCTGCCGTGTGTCACACCCGAACCACTCATGTCGCCTCTCCGTTCGTACGTGTCAGAGCTCGTAGGTGACCGGTGCGGCGGGTTCCTCGTCCTGGGCGCGCCCGCCCAGGCGCTCCGCGATCAGCTGCGCCTGGGTGGCGATGGTGATGTAGTCGAACAGCTCGCCCACCCGCAGCGCTTCGGGCCAGAGCCCGTCCAGCCGGTCGTACAGGTCGATGACCTTGATCGAACTCCCGCCGACAGCGAAGAAGTTGTCGTGCGGGGTGGAGCGGGAGTGCCCGAGGACCTCCGCCCAGATCCGTCCGACGGCGGCTCTGTGGCCGCTCCACTCCCCGTCCGCGCCGCCCTCCGAGCCCTGCCGGTCCGTCGGGATCAGGGTGCGGAGCGCGGCCCGGTCCGCCTTGGTGCTGCGGTCCAGCGGCATGTGGCCGACCCGTACGAACAGGGTCGGAGTGGCCTGCTCCACCAGCCGGCCCCGGCAGTGTCCGCGCAGCTCCGCGTCGTCCGGCGGGGTGCTGCCGGGTGCCGGCAGCACGAAGGCGATCAGCTGCGGCTCGCCCTGCCCCGCACGCTCGCAGAGCACCACGGCCTGCTCCACGCCCGGATGGCGTTCCAGCACGCTTTCGATCTCGCCGAGTTCGATCCGCATCCCGCGGATCTTGGCCTGACTGTCCGTTCTGCCGTGGTAGTGCAGCTCGCCCCGCTCGTCGACGCTGGCGATGTCCCCGGTGCGGTAGAGGCGCCCGCCCGGTCGTCGCCCGTACGGGTCCGCGACGAACCGCTCGGCCGTACGGGCTGGCTGGTTCGCGTAGCCGATCGCCACCAGGGAGCCGCCGACGTAGAGCTCGCCCCGCTCCCCGGGCGGGACCTCACACAGCCGCTCGTCCAGTACCAGGGTCCGCACTCCCGGCCAGGGCCGCCCGATGGGGACACGGTCCCCGGCCGGGTCGGGATCGGTCGCCACCGTGCAGGCGATGGTCGTCTCGGTGGGCCCGTACTCGTTGACGAGCGGTACCCGGGGCAGCCGCTCGTGGTGTGCGGCCAGCAGCTGGGGGGTGCATGCCTCACCCCCCACGACCACCCGGCGCAGCGTGTCGGGCAGACCGCCCGGGTCCTGGAGCACCGCCCGGTAGTAGGAGGGGATGTTGAAGAGGTGGGTCACACGGTGTTCCCTGGCCAGCCGGACGAACTCCGCCACCCGCACGAGCTGCCGGGAATCGGGGAGCACCAGCGTGTGACCGCCGGTGAGCGACCAGAACATTCCGCCGAGGATCCCGTCGAAGGACAGCCGCAGCGCGATCAGGAAGACGGAGCGCTCCGTGCCGTACACCGGCCCCCGGCAGCCGATGGACGCCGCGAGCTGGTCCCGGCCGACCAGCACGCCTTTCGGCACCCCCGTGGACCCCGAGGTGTAGGCGACGTAGGCGGGACTCGTCTCCGGGACCGCCGGGTACGGCTCCGCGGGCAGCGCCCGGCCCGCCTCGACGAGCCGCGTCAGCCTGAGGTCCGCCGCGTCCACGACCACCGGCGGCTCGGCCATCGCCGCGAGCGCGGCGGCCGGTACCGCGTCGTCGCTCTCGCTCAGCACCACCGCGCAGTCGACGTCCCGGCAGAGCGCCTGGAACCTCTCCACGGGCAGGTCGGGTTCCAGGACCGCCCAGGTCGCGCCGGTGCGCAGTGCGGCGAGCATGGCCACCACGGACAGGGCGCTCTGCTCCGTCCGGACGCAGACGACCCGTCCCGGCCGCAGCCCGTGCCGCCGCAGCAGCAGCGCCAGACCGGCCGTGGCGTGGTCGAGCTCGCGGTACGTCAGCGAGTCCCCGCCGATCACGAGCGCCGTCGCCTCCGGCACCGCGGCCACCTGGCTCCGGAAGGCGGCCCACACCGGCCGTACCACCGCCGGGGCCTGGCCGGGGACCTCCGCGGCGGGCGCTACGGGGACGGACTCACCGGTGTCTCCCGGGTGCCGGGTCATCGCGGCCTCGCTTCCTGTGTCGTTGCCCGTGCCGGTCATGCCGCACCGGCGATCACGCGGGTGTGGCCCGGGGCCTTGCCCGGCGGGCGCTGCGGGTCCACGGCGAGCACGAGGCGGTTCTGCTCCTCTGCCGTCGTCCCGTAGCCGGCGAAGCGCATGGTGACCAGCAGGTTCCGGTTGACCTCTGTCGGGGTGAAGTGCGCGACCGGGCGCCGGCCGTCCGCCAGTGCCCGCTGGATGAGGTGGTGCAGCAGCACGCTCCCCGCCCCGCGCGAGGCGACCCGGCAGGACATCAGCATCAGCCGCAGGACCGAGTCCCGCCCGACGAGTTCGGTGACGGCGAGGCCGATGATCCCGTAGTCGCCGAAGCGGTCCCGGAGCCTGGCCAGCCGAACCTGGTGGTCCGGGGACGCGCTCAGCCGCCGCAGTTCGTCGATGCCGTAGGTCAGCCCCGTGCTGTTGAGCTGATGGGTGCGGACGGTCAGCTCGCTCGCCCGGGACAGGTCCTCCTCGGTGGCCGGACGCACCTCCATGACCAGGCCGAGCGAGTCGAGGAACGCCTGTCGCCCGTCGGTGAACTCCTCCTCGGCCTCGTGGCGTTGCCACTCCGTCCGGTAGAGCAGGCGCCGCCCGGTGGCCTCCGCGGTGATGTGCTCGGGCCGGAACTCCCGTAACTCCGGCAGCTGTCCGACCTCATCGGCCCGGTAGCAGCGGACCATGGGGAGTTCGCTCGCGACCTCCGCCCGCTCCACCGCGTCGTTGTCGACGAACGCGATGGTGTCCAGGCCGAGGTTGAGGGCCTTCGCGATCCGGCGCACAGAGGCGGACTTGGCACCCCAGCCCACCCGCACCGCGCAGAACCACTCGGCCAGCCCGCGTTCCGTCAGATGGCGCTGGGTGACGCTCCGTTCGCCGCGACTGGCGGCGGCGTGCAGGATGCCGCGACGGTCCAGCTCGGCCAGGGTCTCCAGCGCGGCGGGGAAGGGCTCGGGATCGTCGCCCTCCAGCACCACTCCGTTCCACAGGGTGTCGTCCAGGTCCCACACCAGGCACTTGACGGTCGGAGCGCCGCTTGCCGCCGTCACGACGCGGTCCCGGGGAGACGGGCCCCGGCAGGGCGGCCGGTGCCGCGCTCCGCAGCACCGAAGCGACGTAACAACCGCTCCGCTATGTGTAGTTCGGCCACCTGCGGTGCTCCTTCGATGATCTCCATGACCTTGGCGTCCCGGAAGTGACGGCCCGCCCTGCTGTCGGGTGCGCAGCCGGCCGAGCCGAGCACCTGGACGGCGTCGCGGCTCGCCGTCGCCGCCGCGGCAGCCGCCGCGTACTTGGCCATGAGCGTCTCGGGCACCCCGTGCCCCGGGCCCGGGGCCCGTGCCTCCGCTGCCCTGCGGGCGAGTTCGCGGGCCCCTGCGGCGTCCACCGCCGCCCTGGCCAGCATCGACCGGACCAGCTGGTGATCGCCCAGGAGGGTGTCGCCCTGGCGGCGGGCCGCCGCGTGGGTGGCGGCGTCCTCGACGCACGCCTCCGCCATCCCCACGCATCCCCAGCCGACCGTGAAGCGGCCGTGGTCGAGGGCGGTCCCGATGACGTGGGAGAGCCCCAGACCGGGAGGGGCGATAAGCCGGCTCCGGGGCACCCGCACACCGTCGAAGGTCAGGTGGGCGATCCGGGCGGCCCGCATGCCGAGCTGGCCGTGCACCGGCTCCCGCTCGACACCGGCCCGGTCCGCGTCCACGAGCACGGCGGCCGGCTTCCCCTCGTACTGGCCGAGCACCAGGAACACGTCGGCGACCTCACCGAAGGTGATCCACCGCTTGCGGCCGCTCACCACCAGTTCCCGGGAGCCGGACCGGTCCAGTGGATCGATACGGGTCTCCACCGAGCCCAGCGCGCTGCCGGCGGACTGCTCCGTCACCGCGAAACCGGCGGTCAGCTCGCCGCCGGCCAGCCGGGGCAGCCAGTCGTCCCGCTGCTCCGCCGTTCCCCAGCGCAGCAGCGCCGCCGCGACCATGCCCTGTACGGTCAGCAGCCCGCGCAGGGCGCTGCACTCACCGCCGATCCGTGCGGTGATCTCCCCGAGCGCGAGTGGACCGAGGCCCGCGCCCCCGTACCGCTCGGGCAGGTCGGCGGCGAGCAGTCCCGACGCCGCGAACCTCTGCCGTACCGAATCGGGCAGCCCGCCGTCCTGGTCCCAACGGGAGGCACAGGCACGTGCTTCGGCCGCCGCCTCCTCCGCCGCCCGGAACAGGTCGGGGGACGGCGGATCCGCCGTCGCGGCGTCGGGGCCGCCGTCAGGACCCGTCAGCATGCGCCACCCCCCGCCCCTGGGCACCGGCCTTGCGCCTCACGACCTCCGTGATGCGGTTGGCGGTCCTGAAGTTGTCGAGGTCCAGGTCCTCGACCTCGATGGTGAGGCCGAAGCGGTTCTCCACGAAGGTCACCAGCTCCAGTGCGAACAGGGAGTCGGCGAAACCCTGGTCGAAGTAGTCGTCGTCCGGCTCGATCCGCCGCCGGAGCGCCGCGCTCAGGAACTCGGTGATCTGCTCGGTGATGTCGTCGTTCATGTCACGTCCTCCTGTGGACCTGTCTCGACCAGCAGCAGGCTCCAGGCGGCCACCGGGCTGACGTTGATCAGGACCGCGAGGCCGCCAGGGGCCATCTCCTCGCGGTCCAGTGCGGTGCGGAGATTGAGGAACACGTCGATGGGGCCGAGGTGTCCGTACCTCCGCAGGTTCCGCCGGCACGCCGGCAGCAGTTCGATGCCCAGGGAGTCCTCCAGGAAGGTGAAACCCCCGGCGGATAGGTTCTGGCTGACGAATCCGCCGACGTCCTCGCGGCCGATTCCGTTGCGCCGCAGCAGGTCGTCCAGCATCGAGGAGAGGCGGTTGCGCGTCTCCACGGCCAGGCGGAAGGAGTAGGTGCTGAGTTCGGTGCACTGTTCGCGCCACTGGGCGGTGGGGCGGTTCCGGTAGTCGACGTGGAAGAGATCCCAGTAACGCCCGTTGCTCAGCTGCGCGATGTCGCGTATCCGGATGCTGCCGCCGCGGGAGAGCAGCAGCGCCTGCCCGGCGTCGCCGTTCACCGTGACGGGGTGGCGGTAGCGCAGGGCGGCGGCCGGCTTGCTGCCGTGCACGACCAGGACATGGTCCAGGGCGGGGTCCGCGGCCAGCAGTCCGCGGGCCGTCAGCAGGGCCGGGGTGATCGAGACACAGCCGAGCCCGCCCACCGAGAAGGTGAGCGCGTTGCCGGCGCCGAGCCGCTCCTGGAGCTGAGTCGCCTCGGAGCTGAGGAACGTCTCCTGGACCCGCGACTCCACCATCACCAGGGCGCCCAGCTCCCCGGCGTCGAGCCCCGACTGTTCGAGGGCCCGGCGCGCGGCGCGTTCCGCGAGAGCGACCGCGTTCAGCCGGTCGTCGGCCCGGACGGTGTCGATGCCCAGGGCGTCGCGGGTGGCCCGCTCGGTCTCGTCGAGCGTCCGCACCTCGGTGATCGGCAGTGTGTGCTCGGGCAGATACCAGGCGGCGCCGCG
This sequence comes from Streptomyces sp. NPDC104307, assembly GCF_055584045.1. Lineage (NCBI taxonomy): Bacteria > Bacillati > Actinomycetota > Actinomycetes > Kitasatosporales > Streptomycetaceae > Streptomyces > Streptomyces sp. NPDC104307. The sequence continues at coordinate 49,558 of NZ_JBVJMU010000022.1, read as the reverse complement.
GATGGCGACGGGGGCCGCGCCATGCTGCTGAAGGGCCTGCTGGGACACGCTCTTTCCCTCCCGTCCGAGAGCCGAATGGCCTCAGCCTCGCCTCGGGGCCCAGGAGCCGCCAGGTCTTTAAGCAGACGGCGAATCCGCCGGGTGAGCGTCGCTCCCCGCTGACCGGCCGGGGAGTTCGCGGTACATCTCGGCGAGCAGGAAGGCCAGGTCCAGGGACTGCGTGTGGTTCAGGCGCGGGTCGCAGGCCGTTTCGTAGCGCTGGTGCAGGTGCTCGGGAAGAACCGTGTTGCCCCCGCCGATGCACTCGGTGACGTCGTCCCCGGTGAGCTCCACATGGATGCCGCCGGGGTGGCTGCCCAGTTCGCGGTGGACCTCGACGAAGCCACGCACCTCATCCAGGATCGTGTCGAACCTGCGGGTCTTGTGGCCGCTCGCCGCGGTGATGGTGTTGCCGTGCATCGGGTCGCTGACCCAGCAGACGAGCGCGCCCTCCGCCTCGACCTTCTGCACCAGGGTGGGCAGTACGTCGCGGATCCGGTCCGCGCCGGCCCTGACCACGAAGGTCAGACGGCCGGGCTCGCGGTCCGGGTCGAGCCGGTCGAGGAGGGCCATCACGGAGTCGGGGCTTGCCGTGGGGCCGATCTTCACCGCGATGGGGTTGGCCACCCGGGAGAAGTACTCGACGTGCGCCCCGTCCAGGTCACGGGTCCGCTCCCCCATCCACAGCAGATGGCCGCTGGTGGCGTACGACCGGCCCGTACCGGGTTCGGCGCGGGTCAGGGCCGCCTCGTAATCGAGCAACAGGCCCTCGTGGCTGACGAAGAACTCTGTGGTGCCGAGCTCCCGGGTGTCGACCCCGCAGGCCTGCATGAAGGCCAGGCTGCGGTCGATCGCGTGGGCCAGCCGCTCGTAGCGCTCACCGGCCCGCGAATCCGCCACGAAGCCCTGGTTCCAGGCGTGCACCTGGCGCAGGTCGGCGAATCCGCCGGTGGTCAGGGCCCGGACGAGATTGAGCGTGATGGCCGACGACTCGTACATCCTGCGCAGTCGGTCCGGGTCGGGCCGCCTGGACTGCGCGGTGAACTCCGCGCCGTTCACCGCGTCGCCCCGGTAGGAGGGCAGTTCGATGTCGCCACGCCGCTCCACGGCACTGGAGCGCGGCTTCGCGTACTGGCCGGCCAGCCGGCCGACCTTGACGACGGGCAGGGCCGTGGCATGGGTGAGCACCACGGCCATCTGCAGGAGGGTCTTGAGCTTTCCGTGGATGGCCTCGGCCGTGTTCCGCGCGAAGGTCTCGGCGCAGTCGCCGCCCTGGAGGAGAACGGCCTCCCCGCGCGCCACCGCGGCCATCCTGCGACGCAGCAGATCGCACTCGGCGGCGAACACCAGCGGCTGGGCGAGCTCCAGCTGCTCTGTCGCCGCCCGCAGTTCGGCCATGTCGGGCCAGTCCGGCTGCTGGGCCGCGGGGAGCCCGCGCCAGGAGTCGCGGGCGGCGTTCAACGCTTCGGGTTCCCTCTTGCTGACTCTCATTGCAGCCTTCCATGCGGGCGGCGGACAGGGAGGAAGTACTCAATGGGGCACGGCCGGGGGCGACCGGGAATTCCTGTCGCCGATTCAGACGTGCACCAGCTCAATCCAACGAGCCGGTCCGGGTCAAGCAAATCAGGAATGGACCGCATCCGGGGATGCGGATTGGTCTGGCTCCACCGGCACACCACTGTTTTGCTGACCGCGGCCGAGTAGAAGTGGATCGGCCGATACTGCCATCGGCACCGAATTCACAAGGAGTTCACCATGCCGGCAACGAACAAGATCGGTATCGAGGTCACCGATACCGATGTGCCGCACCACGATCCTCTCGATCTGTACGTACATCTGAGGGAGCTTCTTCCGGTTCAGGACGTATTCCTCTTCGAGAGCGTCGACGGCGCCGGCCAGGACCGCCGCTCGGCCGTTGTCGGCTTCGGCCGGCTGGCCGAGATCCGGGTGTTCGACGGCTACGTCGAGATCGACGGGGCCGGTCCCCTCGCCCTGGCCCTGGCACAGGAGGCGGAGTCGCTGGGGATGACCGCCGAGCACCCGGCCGGCTCCGACGCGCACCGGTACCGCTTCACCGGCCCCGACCCGATGTGGGGCCTGCTCTCGCGCGCGCAGGACCTCTTCGCCGTGGACACCCGGATCCCGACGACGTCGTACGCCTTCGGCTTCCTGACCACGCTCGCGTACGAATCCGCCTGGCACATGGAGGAGCTCCCGGACCGCACCAAGGTGCCGCGCGGGCCGGACATCACCCTCACGCTCTTCCGGGACACCGTCTGGTACGACCTGCCCTCTGGCCGGGTCCGGCGGCTGAGCGCCCGGAGCGACGCCTTCGCCGACGCGCGGGTCGTGGTGGACGTCGCCGCCCTGGCGCGGCGGCCCGCCCCGGCCGTTCCCGAAGCGCCCGCGCCCCTGTCGGTGCACGACAGCGTGGACCGGCAGACCTTCATGGACTGGGCCGACCGGTGCCTGGCGCACATCGGGGTCGGGGACATCTACCAGATCCAGATAGGCCACCGCATCGACGTACGTTCCGCGTTGACCCCGGTGGAGGTCTACCGCCGGTTGCGGGAGCGCAACCCCTCGCCCTACATGTATCTGATGCCCCGCGCGGACAGCGTGCTGATCGGCGCCAGCCCCGAGCTGTTCTTCCGCATCGAGGGTGACACGGTCGAGATGCGCCCCATCGCGGGCACCGCACGGCGCGGCCCGGACGAGGAGGAGAACCAGCGGCGCGTCAAGGAGATGCGGGAGAGCACCAAGGAGCAGGCGGAGCACATCATGCTCGTCGACCTGTGCCGCAACGACATCGGCCGGGTGGCACGCCCCAGCACCCAGCCGGTCGAGCGGCTGATGGCGGTGGAGAGCTTCTCGCACGTCTTCCATCTCGTCTCCACCGTCAACGGCCGGCTCCGGGACGGACTGGACACCTGGCAGGTGGTGCGCGCGACGTTCCCCGCCGGGACGATGACCGGCGCGCCCAAGGTCCGCGCCATGGAGATCATCGACGGGCTCGAAGAGCAGCGGCGCGGGAGTTACGCGGGCGCCGTGGGCCTGGTCGACGTACGCGGCTGGAGCGAACTGGCGCTGTGCATCCGCACCATCGAGTACGACGGGAGCACGTACTCGACGCAGAGCTCTGCGGGCATCGTGGCGCAGTCGGAGCCCGCGGCCGAGTGGCGGGAGACCCTGGCCAAGATGGGGGCCGCCTACTGGGCGCTCACCGGTGAGGAGCTGCTGTCGTGAACACCACCGACCCGAAGGACATAGCGGACATGAAGGTCCTGCTGATCGACGCGTACGACAGCTTCGTGCACATCATCGACCAGTACCTGCGCACCCTGGGCGCGCGTACCGAGGTCGTACGGTCCCTGTCCCGCACCCCCGACGAACTGGCCGCCTCGCGCCCCGACGCGGTGGTGCTCGGTCCCGGCCCCGGGCACCCCGCGGAGTCCGGTCACGTCGAGCTGGTGCACCGGTTCGCCGGGACGGTGCCGCTGCTCGGCGTCTGCCTCGGGCACCAGGCCATCGCCCTGGCCCACGGCGGCACGATCGAGGTGGCGGACCAGGTGATGCACGGGCGGACGAGCATGGTGAGGCACGACGGGGAAGGCCTGTTCCAGGGGCTCGGCAACACCCTCGAAGTGACCCGCTACCACTCGCTGATCGTCGCCGAACCCCTCCCCGAGGAGCTGGTCACCACCGCCGTCGCCATCGACCACGGCTATGTGATGGGGCTGAGGCACCGCACGCTTCCCATCGAGTCGGTGCAGTTCCACCCGGAGAGCATCACCACGACCGGCGGGCTCGCCATGATGCGTAACTTCCTCTCCGACGCGGCCGGTTCACGGGAGCAGCGCATCGGCGTCTGACCGCACCCCCATCGCCCGGATCGCCTCGGCCACCCCGGAACAGGGCAGATGCCCGTGGCCCACCACCAGGGCCGGGGCATCCCGGCGCGGCCAGGCGTGGAACGCGGCGGCCCCGCGCACCAGGACGGAACGGCGCAGCGCCCCGGCCACCAGCGCCCCCTCGTCGGTGTGCCGGGGCAATCGCACGTAGGCGTGCAGCCCCGCACCCCGGCCCAGCACCACGGCTCCGGGCAGATACCGGAAGACCGCTTCGTCCAGGGCGTCCCGACGCCTGCGGCCCAGGGCGTTCAGACGACGCAGATGACGGTCGAACAGCCCGGTACGCAGGAGCTCGGCGAAAGCCAGCTGGGTGAGGGTCTCGGTGCCCAGGTCGTGCCGGGCGCGCGCCCGCAGCAGTTCGTCGAGCATCGGCCGGGGCGCGGCGAGCCAGCCCAGGCGGAGCCCCGGGGACAGCGTCTTGCTGGCGGTGCCCGCGTAGACGACCCGGCCCGGCATCATGCGCTGCAACGCCAGTGGCCGGGGCCCCCGTTCGTACCACAGGCCGCCGTCGTAGTCGTCCTCGATCACCCAGCCGTCGACGTCCCGGGCCCAGCGCGCCAGGGCCTCACGACGCTCTGCGGACAGGGTGACACCGGTGGGGAACTGGTGGGCGGGCGCGACCAGGACGGCGCGCACTCCGGACGCGGCCAGCGCGGCGACGTCGATGCCCTGGCCGTCGACCGGAACCGGCACCGCCCGCAGTCCGCTCTCGCGGACGAACTGTCGCTGGCCCGGGTGGCCCGGGTCCTCGATCGCGAGCGCGTCGATGCCCAGGCGCGGCAGGACCTCGCAGACCAGGCTCAGCGTCTGGGCGAATCCGGCCACCACCATGAGCTGCTCCGGAGAGGTGCGCAGCCCCCTCAAACGGCCCAGGTAGCCCGCGAGTTCGTGGCGCAACGCCGGATCACCGGCCGGCGGCGGGTAGCCGTGGTGCACCGAGTCGGTCGACTGCAGGACCCGCTGGTAGCAGCGCAGCCACTCGCGCCTCGGAAAGGCCGGGGTGTTGCCGCCTCCGGGGCGCAGGTCCCAGCGGACCCTCGGCACCCGCCCCTCGTCCAGCAGGGCGGGCGCGGCGGGCTCGGCCTCCAGATGGCCCACCACCCTGGTGCCGGCACCCTGGGCCGCCTCCAGGTATCCCTCGGCGACGAGCTGCCCGTACGCCTCCACGACCACACTGCGCGATACGTCCAGGTCACCCGCGAGCCGGCGGCTGGACGGCAGCCGGGTGCCCGGCTGGAGAATTCCCTCGGATATCTCCCTCTTGATGAATTCCTGGATCTGCGTGGTCAGAGAATTCCTGGAATCCCTGACCACTTCAACCGCTATGTGCAAGGCCACGGTCCTGTCCCTCCTGAAGTGGTCCGTATTGGTCGCCCGACAGTGGTCTGGAAAGAAGCTGCCGCCATTCGCAGACTGGACAGCGACACGTCCGCTTGCGCCGTTCAAGGAGAATTCCCGTGACTGCCGAGCCACAGGGTCGTACCTGGCCGCAACTGCTCAACACGCTGCTGGAAAGCAGAGATCTGACCGCCCACGACACCGCCTGGGCGATGGACCAGGTCATGTCGGGCAGCGCCGGGGCGGCCCGGGTGGCCGGTCTCCTGGTGGCGCTGCGCGCCAAGGGGGAGACCGTCGACGAGATCGAGGGCATGGTGCGCGCCATGTACGGGCACGCCGTGCCGCTTCACATACCGGGTCCCGCCCTGGATATCGTCGGCACCGGTGGCGACGGCTCCAACAGCGTCAACGTGTCCACGATGTCGGCGGTCGTGGCCGCCGCTGCGGGCGCCCGCGTGGTCAAGCACGGTAACCGCTCGGCCTCCTCCGCCTGTGGCTCCGCCGATGTGCTGGAGGAGCTGGGGGTGGCGCTGACCCTGGCTCCGCAGGAGGTCGCGGCGGTCGCGGAGGAGACCGGCATCACCTTCTGCTTCGCCCCGGCGTTCCATCCGGCGATGCGGCACGCGGCCGGGCCGCGCCGTGAGCTCGGCATCCGCACCGTCTTCAACGTGCTGGGCCCGCTGGCCAATCCGGCGTCGCCCGCCGCCCAGGCGGTGGGCGTCGCGGACCGGCGCCTCGCACCGCTGCTCGCGGGGGTGCTGGCCCGCCGCGGGGTGTCCGCGCTGGTCTTTCGCGGGGACGACGGAATGGACGAACTGACGGTCACCACTACCTCCACGGTCTGGTCGGTCCTCGGGGGCGAGGTGCGCACCGAGTCCTTCGACCCTCGGGACATCGGAATCGACTACGCGCCGGCCGCCGCCCTGCGCGGCGGGGACCGCGCTCACAACGCACGGGTGGCCCACGAGGTGTTCGCCGGGGCCCGGGGGCCGGTCCGGGACGCGGTACTGCTGTCGGCCGCGGCGGGGCTCGCGGCCCTGGAGCCCAGCGGACGCCCCGTCACCGAGCGGCTCGCGGCCGGCCTGGAACAGGCCGCAGAAGCCGTCGACTCGGGTGGCGCGGCGGATGTCCTCGAACACTGGGCGGCGGTCACGGTCAAGTACGCCCAGGCCGGCTGATCCGGGAGGGCGGTCGGGCCCGGCTCAGACCCGGGCCCGGCTCAGAGGCTGCCGGCCGGAGGCCACCCGACAGCCTCTGAGGCCCGGTCGCGCTCCGGCAGCCCGCGCAGCACCGCCATCACGTCCTCTGAGACCTCGACCACGCTCGGCCGGCCGAGCAACAGCTCCCGCTCCAGCGGGACGCCGCACCAGCGCGACAGCTCACCCGCGAGCCAGGTGCTGGTCACCGAGTCGACTCCGTACGCGCTGAGGGGCACGTCGGGGTCTATGTCCTCCGGTGCCAGTTCCAGCAGTTCGGAGAGCAACTGGACGACATGGTCGGCCACTTCCCGCTCGGACAGGTTCTGGGGGCCGGTTCGTCGGCTGTCCATCTTCACGTCTCCTCCTCGACTTCAACGGCTGGCCCACTGGGCGAGCGGCCGCAGCTCTCCGGCCGCCACCTACTGGGCGCGGGCCCGACGGCGGATCTTGCCGCTGGTGGTTCGGGGCACCCTGTTCCTGGCCACCGCGAAGACGCTCACCGGGGCGGGCAGCGCCTTGCCGACCGCGATACCGGCCGCCCGTACGGCCCCGGCCAGCACCTCCTGGTCGCGCTCGGCCGTCTCGATCAGGACGGCGACCCCGTTCCGCTCCTCGTCCACCGGCCCTGCGAAGAGTCTGCCGACCGGCCCTGACACAGCACTGACGCCCCGGCGCTCACATGGCACACCATCGACCTGTCCGGACCGCCGCTCCGGACAGCCGCCATCCGGCCCCGAGCTCATCCGTGCCGTACCAGGCCCCAGAACGACGAAATCCCGTCCGATCGAAATGATCGGACGGGATTTCGTGAACCGTCTGCGAGCTGACTTGTGAACGGCCCTGTGGTGGGGTGTTCACTAGTGGTTCTGAACAGGCGGGACAGAAGCGGTTGAAGATCGCTTCCCAGTTGACCGAAGATCGTTTCCCACTGGCAGGGCGGCCACCCGATATCGAGTGGAGTCAGGGTGGCTAGGCAAGGCAGAGTGGGACGGTGAGTGAACTGTGGGCACACACCCTGACGTGGGCAGATGTGGATCCGGCTCGACATCCGTTCGAGATGGACGAAGATGCGGCGGAGGAGTTGGCGAGCCTGGTCGCGCCCCTGCTACCCAGCGCTGAAGTCGCTCGCGAGGAACGCTGGCGTTCGCTGGATCCAGTCACCGAGTTCCTGGCGGACCGGTACAGCCGACGGGCACTGACGCTCTGGACACGTTGCTGGTGGCAGACGTGCCGTCTCCGGCGTGGCAGCGGGTGGTCCACGGTGAATGCGGGGAGGGCGGTGGGCTGCTGATGTGAGGCTCTGCCACTGTCGGCCCGTTACCTATCAATACAAGCCGGCCGGAGGCCGGCTCATGGGCGGCAGGGGCGGCTGTCGGTGGTGCCATGGATGATCGGGCGTATGACACACGGTTCCCGAGATGCCCTTCGTTCCCTGGCCCTGCAGCATCTGTCGCCCGAGGCAGCCGAGAAGTGGACTTGTCTGCTTCGGCCTGGCATTCGTCTGGAAGCAGCGGTCAATTCCGGCGACGCAATCGGGCAACTCGGCGGACTCCCGGCGCTACCGGCCACCCCAGCGTGGCCGGTCTGGGATGGGCACGGCCCGCTCTCCTTCATCGCCTCGATCGACTGCGCGCGCCTGTCGGCGGCTGCGCTGGACATAGATCTTCCCGCGGCAGGGACGCTGCTGTTCTTCTACTTCGATGGGCAGTTGGACGACGGCGATGCTCTCGTTCTGGCTGAGGACCGGGAGAGCTGGTCGGGCGCCCGCGTCCTCTTTGTGGCAGCTGACGAGGAGGTGACGGAGTGTGGGGCGCCTGCAGGCCTCAAGCCGTATCCGGTGGTGCCGCTTACCTCTCGGGTGGAAATGACGGCGACCGAGCCCTGGCATCCATCCGTCCGGGCCGCCTTCGCCCCGGGCGCCCCGCTGGGGAACCGGTACGACCATCCCGTCTGCTCGCAGGAGTTCCTCGACGCGCTGTGGAAGTCCGGCGACGAGGTGGGGCACCAGATCGGCGGCCACGCCCACTCCATACAGAACCCGGTGGAGATCGAGATCGCGGAGGCGGTCCTGGACGGCGAGGTGTCCTGGGACAGCCCTCGGCTGTCCGAGGAAGCCGGCGGCTGGGTGCTGCTGGCCCAGTTCGACAGCGAGGACGCCGCAGACATGATGTGGGGCGACGCCGGAGCCCTGTACTGGCTGATCCGTCCGGAGGATCTGGCCGAGCGACGCTTCGAGCGGGCGATGTTCACCTGGCAGTGCGGCTGATGGCCACGACGCCTCCCGATTGGGGAGTCCAGTACATATTGAGCCTGCCGAGCGAGGCCGCTGCCCGCACCGCCGCGGCTGAGCTGTCCGGGATGGGGCACCGTCTGACGGCGGTGCGCGTCCACGATCACTTCCGGTGCGTCCCGTCCAGTTTCTGGTACGGCAAGCCGTCGATGGACCCGGAGCTGGAGGGGTGGTGGCAGGTCTTCTCGCTGGCCGTCTACAGCGGGTACGAGCGCATCGCTCTCGAACCGTTCCTTCGGAGTGAGCGGATTCGGGTGGCCCAGGTAGCCCGTACTCACGCAGGCTTCCAGCAGGGGTGCAGCGAGGGAGGTGCTGCGACTCTCGAAGAGATCTTCACACGGGTCGGCCTGGTCCACGAGCAGGCCGGTGCCGACGTAGCCCTTCCGATTCCGCTGCCCGAGGATCCCGTGCGTCCTCCGGCCGGACCGCCGTGGAAGAGCCCTGAGGTCGGTGAGCCCGCAGCGCTGGTCCAGGCAGTCCTGGCGGTCGCAGAGCGCATGTACGGCGGCGCGGAGGACGCTCCGGAGGCGGTGGGGTGGCTACTCGACGAGGAGTTCGCGTTCGGCGAGCCCTACGAGTCGACGGGTGAGTTCCTCGGGTATCTCGCCGATGCCGTTGCCCACCAAGGCACCTGCACCGACGCCACGGTCGAGGCTGTCCCCTTCCTTGCGGAGCTGGTCCGCGACGACAGTGTCGCGCCCGGCAGCCGGTTGATCCTGCTCAGCGACCTGTTGCGGATGGCTGCTACGGGGCCGGCAGCCGCGGTCTCCTCGGCGGACCGGATCACCGCGCTCGGGGGTGTCCGGGTGGAGTCTGCAGCTGATTACCTGACACGGCGGGCCATCGGCAGCGAGCTGCCGATGCTGTTGTCCCGCTGGGAGGACGAGAACGACGCCGCCCGATTCGCTCTCGCCGCCCTCACGGCGCTCTGCGGCTCTCATGACCAGCGCGCACTCTCAGGACTGGCCGCTCTCCCGGCTCCAGCGGGCAGCTCCCGCGCCGATGTCGTGTCGCTCGTGGCAGCCCTGCTCCGCGACGACCGAGAAGGCTTGCTCACCGTGCTGGACCGCCTGAGCTCCTGGCTGCCTCGCATTGCGGAGAAGGCAGCCGGTCCGAGCGTGGAACTCCGGAGTCTGGCACTGGCCGTCCTTGCGGACCTCGTTGTCGAAGACGTGATGTCAGGATTCGCGGCAGAGGGCGATCTGTCCTGCCCCTGAACGATGGAGTGATCAGGTCCCCTCCGGAGAGGTCGAGCGCCCTTCACCGCAGAGCCGCCGCAAGGCGGAAGACGGGTGCCAGAACGTCGTCGCCGGAGCTGTACGGCATCACCGGCTGGTGGGGGTCATGTGAAGCTTCCGGTCCGCCTGCCGGGGTACGAGCGCTCCATGGTGCTGTGGGGCAAACGTATAGGCGTAGCGGTGGCATACGGGGCGCTCGTCGGGGTGGTGTCACGCCTGTGGCAAGACACCTGGTCCGACAGTCTCGCGTTCGGAATCAGTATGGCCGTGGTGATGCTGGGCATCGCCTGCGCGATGGACATCCGAAAGCGCGCGGGCAAGGACTGACTGCTGTACTCCGCTGCTGTACGACAGCTCGAAGCCCCTACCAGGTGAACCCGGTAGGGGCTTCGATGTGCGTGGACCTGTGGGGATTTGAACCCCAGACCCCCTCGATGCGAACGAGGTGCGCTACCAGACTGCGCCACAGGCCCTTGCAACGAGTGAAACTTTAGCACCCTCAAGGGGGTGCTCGGAAATCCGGTAGCCGCTGGTCAGCCGAGTCGGCGTCGCGGCGCGCGGCGGACGCCTCACTCGTTGGCCGCGCGCGGGCGGTCGTCCTCGTCGTACTGGTCGAAAAGAGGGGTACGGCCCCGGTCGCGGGAGCGGCGGGACTGGCCGGTGCGCTGGCGCGGTGCGGGGTCCACGGGGGGTGCCGAGGGGCGGGGGACGGCCGGCTGGGCGGGTTCCGCGGTGCTGGAGCGGGCCGCGCTCCAGGTCTCCGGGTTGCCGACCTCGACGCCGCCCGTGGCGCGCGGGGCGACCGGGGCGGTGACGTAGGTCGGCAGCGGGACCGGGACCGGCTCCCAGCTGTCGCCCTGGACCCGGCCGCGTTCGCGCTGCTGGTCCACCCACTCCGCGTGGTCCGTCTGCTCGACCAGGGCGCGGCGGCCGGCCTCCTGCGGGGAGACCGTGGGGGTGGGCTCCGGGGCGGGGTGGCGCGCTTCGGGGTCCTCGTCGGACTCCGCGGTGGCCGTCGTGGCGGGCTGGTGCCTGCGCGGACGGTTCTCCCGTAGGTGCTGCGCCGCCACCTCGGCCCGTCGCCGGTCCATGGTGAAGGCGAACCTGCGCCGCTCCTGGGCACGCAGATGCACGATGTACGTGCTCAGCAGCACCGCGGGAACCGCGGGGGCCCAGAGGAAGCCGAGGCCGCCGACCGCCGCGACGACCGCGCCGAGCGTGAAGCCGAGGAAGAGGACGACGGTGGTGCGCCGACGGCGTGCGAGGACCTGGGTGCGCTGCGCGCGCCGGGCTCGTTCGGCATCGATGCCGCCGGGGCGCGGGCGAGCGCGCCGGGCGGGTGCGGATACGGGGTCGGGGCCGGCCGGGGGTGCCGGGCGTTCCCGGCCCTGCCGCTCCTTCGGTGCGCGCTCCGGCGTACGGGCCGGGTCATGGACCCGGGCCTCGGTGTGCGCCGGGGGCGCGGAGAAGTTCCGGACGTCGACGGAATCCATTCGATCCGTGTCCGCGTCCGGGTCGGCGTCGGGCGCCGCCTCACCGTCGGTGCGCTCCTGCAACCCCTTGGCATACCGGCGCTCCATCGCCGCCCGTCCGGACAGCAGCCGGATGGCGGTGCTGAAGCGTTCCGTCGGACGGGCTTCGTTGAGCTCGTCCTGCCTGCGGAGCCACATCGGCACCAAGTAGGCGGCCCAGGCCCCGACGATGACTGCGTAGATGAGGCCGCTGCTGCTCACATCTCACACCGTAGAGGGGTTTGCATGGAGGCATCGGCCAATTGGCGCGGTGTGTCGCACGATCCTGCTGATATCAAGGACTTTTTTTGTGATTGTTCGGATCAACAGTCGGCGTTTGCCCGCCCAGTAGCGGTCAAACGGCGATCAATTTCGAACATATATTTCATTTAGTGCGATGTTCAGGCTGGTCCGGCCTGGCCCGCTGCCACCTCCGGAGCAGGCCGTCGGGCACCTCCTCCGCGGTGAGCGCGTAGATCAGATGGTCCCGCCAGGCGCCGTCGATGTGCAGATAGCGGGGCCGGATCCCTTCCTCGCGGAATCCCAGTTTCGCCACCACCCGCCGGCTGGGCGCGTTCTCCGGGCGAATGCACACCTCGATCCGGTGCAGTCCGACCGCGCGGAAACAGTGGTCGACGGCGAGGGCGACCGCGGTCGGCATCACCCCGCGCCCCGCCACCTCCTGGTCGACCCAGTAGCCGACATGGCCCGAGCACATCGAGCCCCAGGTGATCCCGGCGACGGTCAGCTGGCCGACCAGCCGGCCCCGGTACTCGATGGCGAACGGCAGCATCCGCCCGGCGTGGGCCTCGGACCGCAGATGACGGATCATCTGCCGGTACGTGGGGCGCTGGGCCACCGGCCCGCCGGGGGCGGGCGGCGGCACGGTCGCCTCCCAGGGGCGCAGCCAGTCGCGGTTGCGCCGGTTGACCTCGCGCCACATGGTCTGGTCGCGGAGCTTTATCGGCCGGAGGGTGACGTCGCCGTCCACCAGGGTCACCGGCCAGGTCGGGACGTTCAGCTCGGGCTCCCGGGTCGGGGGTGATCGCCACCGCGGAGCTGGTCGACGGCGTGCACCAGGATTCGGCTCAGGACGGCGAGCCCGTCGCGCACCCCGCCGGTGGAACCGGGCAGGTTGACGACGAGCGTGCGGCCGGCCACGCCCGCCAGACCGCGCGAGAGCGCGGCCGTGGGGACCTTGTCCCGGCCCTCGGCACGGATCGCCTCCGGGATACCGGGGATCTCGTGGTCCAGGACCGCGCGGGTGACCTCGGGGGTGCGGTCGGTGGGCGAGACGCCGGTGCCGCCGGTGGTGACGATGACGTCGTACGCGGCGGCCACCCCGTCGCGCAGCGCCCGCTCGACCGGGTCTCCGTCCGGGACGACGCGCGGCCCGTCGACGGTGAAGCCGAGCCCGGTCAGCGCCTCGGCGATCAGCGGGCCGCCCTTGTCGGCGTAGACCCCGGCGGCAGCGCGGTTGGACGCGGTCACCACGAGGGCGCGGTAGCCGGTGGAATCCCTCACCGGGGCGCTCACGCGTCCGCCCCGGGCGGTGCGGTGCGGCGGTAGTCGCCGGACTTGCCGCCCGACTTCGCCTCGACCCGGATGTCGGTGATGACCGCGGCCTTGTCGACCGCCTTGATCATGTCGACGACGGTGAGCGCGGCGACGGAGACCGCGGTCAGGGCCTCCATCTCGACGCCCGTGCGGTCCGTGGTCTTCACCGTCGCGAGGATCTCCACCGCGTCGTCGGCCACGCTCAGCTCGACCGTGACGCCGGAGACGGCCAGCGGATGGCAGAGGGGGATCAGATCCGGAGTGCGCTTGGCCCCCATGATCCCGGCGATGCGCGCGGTGGCGAGCGCGTCGCCCTTGGGGACCCCTTCGCCCCGGAGCAGTTCGATGACACGCGGCGAGACGAGGACCCGGCCGCCGGCACGGGCGACGCGCGCGGTGACGTCCTTCTCGGAGACGTCGACCATGCGGGCCGCGCCCGCCTCGTCGATATGCGTCAGCCTGTTCTGCGTACTCAACTCACTCCGCCTAGCGGTAGGGCGCCGGTTGCCCCTGAGCCGCACCGGGGTGCGGGCCCGGGGTCCGGGGGATGTCCCCCGGAAGGCACAGCGGCAGATACCGTACCGCCACCGGGCGCCGGTCAGCGGATCAGGATCACCTCGGTGTCGGTGCCGGGCTCCGCGGAGGTGACGTCCTCCGGCAGCACGATCAGCGCGTCCGCCTGGGCGAGAGCGGCGATCAGATGCGATCCGGAACCGCCCACGGGCGTGACGGTGCCCGCCTCCGCGTCGTACGTACCCCGCAGGAACTGTCGCCTGCCGTCGGGCGAGGACAGCGCCTTGTCACAGACCAGGGTGGCCCTGGCGGTGGGGCGGTTCACGTCCGGCAGGCCCATCAGCGTCCGGATCGCGGGCCGTACGAACAGTTCGAACGAGACGTAGCTGGAGACCGGGTTGCCCGGCAGCGCCAGCAGCGGGGTGTGCTCCGGGCCGATGGAGCCGAAGCCCTGCGGCTTGCCGGGCTGCATGGCCAGCTTCCGGAAGTCGACGCCGCTGCCCGGCTCGTCCTCGTCGCCCACCGAGGACAGCGCCTCCTTGACCACGTCGTACGCGCCGACGCTGACGCCCCCCGTGGTGACGACGATGTCGGCGCGGATCAACTGGTCCTCGATCGTGGCGCGCAGCGTCTGGGCGTCGTCGGTGACGGCGCCGACCCGGTAGGCGATCGCTCCCGCGTCGCGCGCGGCGGCCGTCAGCGCGAAGCTGTTCGAGTCGTAGATCTGGCCGCCGGTCAGCTCCTCGCCGGGCTGGACCAGTTCGCTGCCGGTCGAGATGACGACGACGCGCGGCCGGGGCCGCACCTTCACCGTCGAGCGGCCGATCGCCGCGAGCAGCCCGATCTGCGGGGGGCCGACCACCGAACCGGCGCGCAGGGCCAGATCGCCCGGCCGCACGTCGCTGCCCCGGTCCCTGACGTGGGCGCGGGCCTCGACCGGGCGGTGCACCCTGACCTCGCCGCGCGCGCCCTCCGGGGCGTCGCTGTGGGAGCGCATCGACGTGGCGGGGCCCTCGCCCGTGCCGCCGTCGGTCCACTCGACCGGGATCACGGCCTCCGCCCCGGCCGGCAGCGGGGCGCCGGTCATGATGCGGGCGGCCTCCCCCGGGCCCACCCGCTGGTCGCCGAGGAGCCCGGCGGCGCCCGCCGCGACGTCACCGATGACGGTGAGGACCGCGGGGAACTCCTCTGTGGCGCCCTCCACATCGGAGACGCGGACCGCGTAGCCGTCCATCGAGCTGTTGTCGAAGGGCGGCAGGGCGATCTCCACCACGACGTCCTCGACCAGGACGCAGCCCTGCGCGTCGGGCAGTTGCAGCTCGATGGGTTCGAGCGGCTTCACGGCGGCGAGGATGTCTTCCAGGTGCTCGTCCACCGACCAGATCGTGCTGCTCAAGGTCTTACATCTCCTCGGTGACGTAACTGCGCAGCCAGGTCCGGAACTCCGGGCCCAGGTCTTCACGTTCGCACGCGAGTCTGACAATGGCACGGAGGTAGTCGCTCCGGTCGCCGGTGTCATAGCGGCGGCCCTTGAAGACGACCCCATGCACCGGGCCGCCGGTCTTCTCGTCCTCCGCCAGCAGTTGCAGGGCGTCGGTCAGCTGGATCTCGTCACCGCGGCCCGGCTCGGTCCGGCGCAGTATCCCGAAGACGGCGGGGTCCAGGACGTAGCGGCCGATGATGGCGAGGTTGCTGGGCGCGTCGGCCGGTTCCGGCTTCTCCACCAGGCCGGTGATCCGCATCACATCGCCCTCGGCGGTGGGCTCTACGGCCGCACAGCCGTACTGGTGGATCAGCTCGGGCGGTACCTCCATGAGCGCGACGACGCTGCCGCCCTCGCGCTCCTGGATCTCCACCATGCGGGCCAGCAGGGGATCGCGCGGGTCGATCAGGTCGTCGCCCAGGAGCACCGCGAAGGGCTGGTCACCGACGTGCGGCGCCGCGCACAGCACCGCGTGGCCGAGGCCGCGCGGGTCGCCCTGGCGGACGTAGTGCATGGTGGCGAGGTCGCTCGACTCCTGGACCCTGCGCAGCCGTTCGGCGTCGCCCTTGCGGGTGAGCGCGGACTCCAGTTCGTAGTTGCGGTCGAAGTGGTCCTCCAGGGGACGCTTATTGCGACCGGTGATCATCAGTACGTCGGAGAGACCGGCGGCCACCGCCTCCTCGACGACGTACTGGATGGCAGGCTTGTCGACGACAGGCAGCATCTCTTTGGGAGTGGCCTTGGTGGCCGGCAGGAAGCGGGTACCGAGGCCCGCCGCCGGAATGACAGCCTTGCTGATCCTGGGGTTCGACTGAGTCATGCGCTGAACCTTAACCGGCGCACATGGGCGGAAGATGAGCCTCCGGTTAACTTTGTACTCATATATGCCAGTACGAGAGGTCCATGGGTGCCCCGTTGAACACCGACATGTCCGCAAAGGCGCTGTTGCGGCGTGAACTGCTCGCCGCACGACGCCTACTGACCGATGAGGACGTCGAACGGGCCGCCGCGGTTCTGGCCGGCCGCGCGCTCGCACTCCCCGAGCTCTCCGGGGCCCGTACCGTCGCCGCGTACGTCTCCGTGGGGCGCGAACCGGGCACCCGCGCCCTGCTGGACGCGCTGCGCGCACGGGGCGTCCTGGTCCTGCTGCCGGTGCTCCTGCCGGACAACGACCTGGACTGGGCGCCGTACGAGGGCGCCGGGAGCCTCACGAAGGCCGGCCGAGGACTGCTGGAGCCGGGCGGCGAGCGGCTCGGCCCCGACGCCGTACTGGACGCGGACGCGGTGCTGCTGCCGGGCCTCGCGGTGGACGGGCGCGGGATGCGGCTCGGCCGGGGCGGCGGCAGCTACGACCGGGTGCTGGCCCGGCTCTCGACGGCCGGGGCGCACCCGGCGCTGATCGTCCTGCTGTACGACGACGAGGTGGCCGCGCGGGTCCCGGAGGAACCGCACGACCACCCCGTGGACGCGGTGGTGACACCGTCGGGATCGCGGCGCTTCAGCGACGGCTGAAGCGCGGCGGGCCCGCCCGCTGCCAAAGCCCCTACGGCTTGAGGGTCAGCGTGTCCGTCGTCGAGCCGGCCACCGCGTTCGTCCCGTAGGACCAGTCGAGCAGCTCACCGTTGACCCACTTGTCGGTCTGGTCGGTGTAGTGCGCGCTGAACGCGTGCCCGGAGGCGCCGGTGAGGTTGATCCAGCGGGACTTGTCCCAGTCCCCCACGTTGACGACCATCCGCATCGACGGCACCCAGACGACCTCGTAACCGCCGGCCGCGTTCCAGCCGGTGGCGTCCACCGCGGCCTCGCCGCCGCCGAGGTTCCACGGGCCCCGGTTGAGCACCCGCTGGAGCAGTCCGGGGCCCTCCGTACCGAGGGTCTGGTTCTTCAGGGTCAGCTGGTGCAACCTGCCCCAGTTCCAGGTGGTGATGTCCTTGCCGAGCTTGGCCGTCAGCTCCCAGCGCGCGTCCTTCATGGCGCGGGCGAAGAGCTCCTCTCGGTTGCCGGTCGCCTTGTCCTTGCGGTTCGCCGGCGTCTTCCACCAGTCGCTGTCCGGCTTGTCCATGAGGTTCTCGACGACCTGGTACCAGCGGTCACCGCCGTCCGGCTGCGCCGAGTCGGGGGCGCGCTGGCCGCATTCGCGTACCAGCCTGTCCTGCTCGTCCACCGGGCCCGAGCTCTTGGCCGGCGGCACGTTCAGGCACTCACCCTTGACCCGCATCTCCTTGGGCAGCTTGTCGCCGAAGGCCAGCTTGAGGATGTTGCGCCAGACCGCGTTGAAGTACGCGGCCGCGGCCGAGTCGGACTCCTGGGTGTAGTCCCAGCCCTCCAGCAGTTTCTGCGCCTCCCGGACGTCCTTGTCCGAGATGTTGATCTTCATCAGTTCGGGCACCAGCAGCGCGGCGATCTCGCTGGTGTTGTCCATCTGCATCTTCTGCATGTCGTCGGTCGAGATCTTCCCGCCGCCCTTGATCTTCGACTGGATGAGGTCGTTGATCCGCTGGCTGCGGGTGCCGTAGCCCCAGTCCTTGGTGAGCAGGGGACGGTACGTGTCCTCGTCGATCACGGCCTGGTTGGCGGTGACGATGTACCCGCGCTTCGGGTCGTACTCGTACGGCAGCTCGTCGAACGGGATCGGGTCCTTCTTCCAGCCATAGGCCGACGACCAGCCGGGACTGGGCATCGTGCCGTCACCGGACTTGCGGACCGGGATCTTGCCAGGGGCCTGGTAGCCGATGTGGCCCTTGGTGTCGGCGTAGATGAGGTTCTGCGAGGGAACCTCGAAGTGCTCGGCCGCCGCGCGGAAGGACGTGAAGTCCTTGGCGCGGTTCAGCTCGAAGACCGCGTCCATGGACTTGCCGGGCTCCAGCGCGGTCCACTTCAGCGCCACCCCGTAGCCGTCCGCGCGGTCCGGGGCCGCGTTGGTGACCGGCGCCTTCTGGCCGACCTTCTCCAGCTCGCTGCTGCGGTCGGAGACCAGCGGGCCGTTGTTCGTCTCACGGACGGTGATGTGCCGGTCCTTGCCGCCGGCGACCTTGATGGTCTCCTCGCGGGTGGTGAAGGGCTTCACCTTGCCGTCGTACTGGTAGCCGTCGGCGGAGACCTTCTCCAGGAAGAGGTCTGTGACGTCCGCGCCCAGGTTGGTGAAGCCCCAGGCGACTTCCTGGTTGTGGCCGATGATCACGCCCGGCATGCCGGAGAACGTGTAGCCGGCGGTGTCGTACTTGCAGGTGACCGAGACGCTGCGGCAGTGCAGCCCCATCTGGTACCAGAGCGAGGGCAGCTGCGGCGCCAGGTGCGGGTCGTTGGCGAGCAGCGGCTTGTCGGTCGTCGTGTACTTGCCCGAGACCACCCAGGAGTTCGACCCGATGCCGGTGCCGTTCGGGCCCAGCAGCGAGGGAATCTCGTCGAGGGTGTCGGAGAGCGCGCCGAGCTGGGTGTTGAGCCCCTCGGTGGCGCCCTGCACGGTCGACGAGCCGAGGCTGTCGGACGGTGTCGCCTGCGGGTCGTACTTCCCGGAGAGCGTGGAGATCCCGCCCTCGGAGACGATCGGCTTGTGCTTGTCGTACGGGTACGGCGGGTACAGGTCCTCGATCTGCTTCGCGTCGAGCCTGCTGGTCATCAGCGAACGGTCGATCTCGTCCTGCATGTTGCCGCGCAGGTCCCAGGCCATCGCCTTCAGCCAGGCGACGGAGTCGACCGGGGTCCACTTCACCGGCTTGTAGTCGTTGGTGAGGCCCAGTGCCGCGTACTCGACGGAGATGTCCTTGCCGTCGCGGCCCTTGAGGTAGGCGTTCACGCCGTCCGCGTACGACTGGAGGTTCTTCTTCGTCTCCGCGGACAGGACGTTGTCGTACTCCTCCTGGGCGACCTTGCGCCAGCCCAGGGTGCGCAGGAAGGAGTCCGTCTCGACCTGACCGGACCCGAACATCTCGGAGAGCCGGCCGGCCGTCATGTGACGGCGGACGTCCATCTCCCAGAAGCGGTCCTGCGCCTGGACGAATCCCTGGGCGCGGAACAGGTCGGAGTCGGAGTCCGCGTAGATCTGCGGAATGCCGTAGCTGTCGCGCTTGACCTCGACGTTGCTGCCGAGTCCGGCGAGCTGGGCGGTCCCGTTGGTCTGCGGGTACGAGGCCCGCACGGTCGATACGGACCAGTACGTGCCGTATCCGATACCCGCGACAAGCGCCAGCACCAGGACGATCACGATCAGTCGGGCGCGTCGCCCCTTCTTCTTGCGCGACCCGCCACCGGCGGTACCGGTGGAGCCGGAAGAGGCGGTTGTGTTGGCGGGCATCGCTGTCCTTCGAGGGGCAGGGTGGTCCTGGGAGTGCAGGAGCAACCATAGGCGCAGCGCCGGAGCCCCTCTGACGCGGTATCGGGATGGCTCGAATTGCGTAGCGATCGCACGAGTACTCGAACGCATCAAGAAAACGTTAAAGATTAGGTAAGGTAACGAAGTACCGGCCGCCGGAACACGATCCGGCAGGCGCTCGCAGGGAAGGACCGGCCACTGACTGTCCACACGCTCAACGAGCTCCTGCTCGTCTGCTCACTTGTCCTGCTCGTCGCGGTGGCGGCGGTCCGGATCTCGTCGCGCAGCGGGCTCCCGAGCCTGCTCCTGTACCTCGGCATCGGGGTCGTCATGGGGCAGGACGGGCTCTTCGACGTCAAGTTCGACAACGCGGAACTGACGCAGGTCATCGGGTACGCGGCCCTGGTCGTGATCCTCGCCGAGGGCGGCCTCGGCACGAAGTGGAAAGAGGTCAGGCCGGCGTTGCCCGCGGCCGCGATGCTCTCCACCGTCGGCGTCGCGGTGAGCGTGGGCGTGACCGCCGCCGGGGCGCACTACCTGGTCGGCCTGGAGTGGCGGCAGGCGCTGATCATCGGCGCGGTCGTCTCCTCCACGGACGCCGCGGCGGTCTTCTCCGTCCTGCGCAAGGTGCCGTTGCCGTCCCGGATCACCGGCGTCCTGGAGGCCGAATCCGGCTTCAACGACGCCCCCGTGGTGATCCTGGTGGTGGCCTTCTCGGCCGTCGGTCCGGTGGACCACTGGTACGTGCTGGTCGGCGAGATAGCGCTGGAGCTGGCGATCGGGGCGGCGATCGGCATCGCGGTCGGCTGGCTGGGCTCGTTCGGGCTGCGGCACGTGGCACTGCCGGCCTCCGGCCTCTACCCGATCGCCGTGATGGCGATCGCGGTGACCGCGTACGCGGCGGGCGCCATGGTCCACGGCAGTGGCTTCCTCGCCGTCTACCTGGCGGCGATGATCCTCGGCAACGCCAAGCTGCCGCACTGGCCCGCCACCCGCGGATTCGCGGACGGGCTCGGCTGGCTGGCCCAGATCGGCATGTTCGTCCTGCTCGGCCTGCTGGTCACCCCGCACGACCTGCTCGACGACTTCTGGCCCGCCGTCGTCGTGGGCCTGGTGCTCACCGTGGTGGCCCGGCCGCTGGAGGTCTTCCTCTCGCTGGCCCCGTTCCGATTGCCGTGGCAGGAGAAGGCCCTGATGTCCTGGGCGGGGCTGCGCGGCGCCGTGCCCATCATCCTGGCGACCATTCCGATGGTGTCCGGCATCGAGGGTTCCACCCGGGTCTTCAACATCGTCTTCGTGCTCGTCATCGTCTACACCCTCATCCAGGGCCCGACGCTGCCCTGGCTCGCGAAGGCCCTCAAGATCGCGGAGGACCCGTCGGAGACCGCCGACCTGGGCATCGAGTCGGCGCCCCTGGAACGGCTGCGCGGACATCTGCTGTCGGTGGCCATCCCCGCCAAGTCGAAGATGCACGGCGTCGAGGTCGGTGAGCTGCGACTGCCCTCGGGGGCCGCGGTCACCCTCGTCGTACGGGACGACAAGAGCTTCGTACCCAACCCGCCGACGGTGCTGCGCCGCGGCGACGAACTGCTGGTGGTCACGACCGACCCGGTGCGCGACGCGACAGAGGCGCGGCTGCGCGCGGTCGGCGAGGGCGGCAAGCTGGCCGGCTGGCTGGGGACCGAGGCGAGCCCCGGCGCGGAGCCCTTCACCGGGCCGCATGTCTCCAACGCGCTCAAGGCGGTGAAGAAGCTGGGCCGGACGCCGGACGGGACGAAGGCCCACGAGACACCACCCCGGGAGATGAAGACCCGCGAGGCGAAGGCGCGTGAAGCGAAGGCCCGAGAGGACCGAGAGGACCGAGAGGCGAAGGCCCCTGACGCCAAGGGCCATGACCCGAAGAACCGTGATCCGAAGAACCCTGACGCGAAGAACCGTGACGCGAAGGCCCATCAGTGAGGGAGCGCCCGCGTTCACAGGTTACGGAGGGTGATTGGCGCACAATCGCAGGTGCACCTGGAAACCTGCCTGTACGATGAAGGGAGTCTGCCCGTCGGCCGTATGCGTACGGCCATGACGCGCGATCCACAAGCGATCGGCATCCGAACGATCGATATCCAACGACCTTGATCGACCAACTCTGCCTGACGCAGAGCTGGCGCGACCGTATGGCGGTCGTGGCGTCCTCCGCCTTTGCTGCGAGCGCCCGGCATCTACCGCAGTTCCGCGCGAAGAGGACAGCTCTCGGCAGCCCCTGACCGGGTCCGCACCCAGGTGCCGGCCCGTTACCGCAGGAGCACGGCCACCAGGCGGCAGAAAGGCATGGACCGTGGTGTCCACGGTCTCCGACCGCCCCGGATACGGGCAGTTGCTGCGCACTCCGGGTGCGTGGACCTTCCTCCTGCCGGGCTTCGCCGCACGGCAGCCCTTCGCCATGCTGACCATCGGCATCGTTCTGCTGGTCCAGCACACCACCGGCTCCTACGGCAGCGCGGGCGCCGTCGCCGCCGTGAGCGGCGTCTCCATGGCGCTGTTCGCGCCGCAGACCGGCAAGCTCGCGGACCGGTTCGGGCAGCGGGCCGTACTGCTGCCCGGCGTCCTGGTGCACGGAGCTTCCGTGGGCGCGCTGACGGCGCTCGCGCTGGCGGACGCGCCGATCTGGGCGCTGTTCCTGGCGGCTGTGCCGACGGGTGCCTCGATCCCGCAGATCGGGCCCATGGTGCGCGCCCGCTGGGCGGCCGTGCTCGGGGCCGCGCCCGGCCGTGAGGCCTCGCCCCTGATGTCGACCGCCGCCGCCTTCGAGTCGGTGACGGACGAGTTCACCTTCGTCATCGGCCCCGTCATCGCCACCGCGCTGTGCACCGGGGTGCATCCGGCGGCGGGGCTCATCGCGGAAGCCGCGCTGACGCTGATCGGCGGGCTGTTCTTCGCCGCGCAGCGCGCCACCCAGCCGTCCGTGCGCGAGGCCGGGCCCACCGGCTCCCCACGGCACGCCTCCGCCCTCTCTGTGCCCGGTGTGCGCGTGCTCGCGGTCGCCTTCCTCGGGATCGGCGCGGTCTTCGGCGGCATGCAGGTCTCGCTGACCGCCTTCGCGGAGGAGATCGGCAGGCCCGGCTCGAACGGGGTGCTGTACGGGATCTTCGCGGCCGGCAACATGCTGGCCGGGATCGCCTGCGGTGCCATCGCCTGGAAGAGCGGGCCGCGACGCCGGCTGATCGCCGGGTACACGGCGCTGACCCTGACCGCGTCCGGCCTGTGGGCGGTGCACTCCGTGCCCCTGCTGGCCGCGCTCGGGCTGCTGGTCGGTCTCTGCATCGCCCCGGCCCTGATCAGCGGCTACACACTGGTCGAGGCGCTGGTGCCCGCGTCCGCCCGGACCGAGGCGTTCACCTGGCTGACGGGTGCGGTCGCACTCGGGCAGGCGGCGGCCGTGACGGTCGCCGGGCAGCTCGCGGACGCCCATGGCGCGAGCACCGGATTCCTGGTGCCGCTGGTGGGCACGGTACTGGCGCTGGTGACGCTGCTGGCGCTGCGTTCCAGGCTCGTACCGAGCTCTTCTGGACGGACCGTGGCACGTGGTATCGGTCACCGCGGGCCGGTCACAGTGGACTGATGCAGCGGAATACGTCACTATGAAGCGTCGTTAGCACTCATCGAGTCAGAGTGCCAGGAGGAACAAGTGCCGACCTATCAGTACCAGTGCACCGAGTGTGGCGAGGGCCTCGAAGCGGTGCAGAAGTTCACCGATGACGCCCTGACGGTGTGCCCGAGCTGCGAAGGACGCCTGAAGAAGGTGTTCTCGGCGGTCGGCATTGTCTTCAAGGGTTCCGGCTTCTACCGGAACGACAGCCGCGGCTCCTCTTCGAGCAGCACGCCCGCACCGGCCGCCGCGAAGACCTCCGGTTCCGGATCGTCGTCCTCGACGGGGTCGGACAGCAAGTCCTCGGCCTCTTCGTCCTCGTCGACGTCGTCCGCTTCGAGTTCTTCGTCGTCGAGCTCATCGAGCTCCTCTTCTTCGGGCTCTTCGAGCGGTTCGTCGGCTACCTGAGCCGGCGCCCCACCTGTTTCACCCGTGACCCCGCTGATCCAACTCGGCGGGGTCATCGGCGTTTGCGGCCCCGATAGTGTGACGGCATGGCAAACGCAGAGATCGGTGTGATCGGCGGCTCGGGCCTGTACTCCTTCCTGGAGGACGTCACCGAGGTCCGCGTGGACACCCCTTACGGACAGCCGAGCGACTCCGTCTTCCTCGGCGAGATCGGCGGCCGCCGGGTCGCCTTCCTCCCCCGGCACGGCCGCGGCCATCATGTGCCGCCGCACCGCATCAACTACCGCGCCAATCTGTGGGCGCTGCGCTCGGTCGGAGTGCGCCAGGTGCTCGGCCCGTGCGCGGTCGGCGGGCTCCGGCCGGATTACGGGCCGGGGACGCTGCTCGTACCGGACCAGCTGGTGGACCGTACGAAGACCCGCACCCAGACCTTCTACGACGGGGAGACCCGGGCGGACGGCGTGCTGCCGAACGTGGTGCACCTGGGCTTCGCCGACCCCTACTGCCCCAAGGGGCGCAAGGCGGCGCTGGCGGCGGCCCGGGGCAGGGACTGGGAGGCGGTGGACGGCGGGACGCTGGTGGTCGTCGAGGGGCCGCGCTTCTCGACCCGGGCGGAATCGCGCTGGCATGCGGCGATGGGCTGGTCGGTGGTCGGCATGACCGGGCACCCGGAGGCCGTGCTCGCCCGTGAGCTGGGACTCTGCTACACGACGATGACGCTGGTGACCGACCTGGACGCGGGCGCGGAGACCGGCGAGGGCGTCTCCCACGCCGAAGTGCTCAGGGTCTTCGCGTCCAACGTCGACCGGCTGCGCTCGGTCCTCTTCGACGCGGTGGCCGAGCTGCCCTCGGAGGCGGACCGCGACTGCCCGTGCGCGCATGCGCTGGACGGCATCGACACGGGGATCGAGCTGCCGTAGGGCGGCGACCCGGGGTGGGTTTCTGGGTGCGTTTCTACGTGGGTTTCTGGGTGCGTTTCTGCGTGGGTTTCTCGGGTGCGTGGGTTTCTGGGTGCGTCTCGCGGGTGCGTTCCTCGGGTGCGTCTCGCGGGTGAATGTCTCGGGTGGGTGGGGGAGTTATCCACATTCGTTGAGCCGTCCACAGGGCTCAGCGGGAATCTCGTGAATGCCGGATCGTGAGGTCTGTTCATCGGGGCCGCCCGGCTCCGGATCCGCGACTCCCTTGCCCAGGCGGTGTTCGTCATGCGTTCGCCCAGCTCACTCGACTCACCCGAATCCTTTCGCCCCGTCCCCGTCCCTGCTCCCATCCCCACTCCCTCCCCCTTCCCCGCCCCGTCGTCCGGCTCTCCGGCGATGTGCGCGCCCGCTCCCGCGCCCTGCGGGGTGCCCGCGTTCCCGCCGTTGCGGGTGCGCGGTGGCGGCGGGCACCGGATGTGGCGGGCCGCGTGGCGCCGGCGGCGGGCGATGGCCGCAGGGCTGGCGCTGACCGCTGCCGCACTGGCCGCCTCGGGGTTCGCCGGGGGCCGGGGCGGCGACGGCGGCACGGGGACCGAAGCGGCCGGTGCCGCGGCGAGCACGGCCGGGGCGGCGCGGGAACGGGCCTCGCCGCCGGTCCGCCTGGTGTCGGCGCCGGTACGGATCGCGGACGCGGCGACCGTACGGCTGCTGCGGCCCGGAGACCGCGTGGATGTGATCGCCTCCGCGGGATCCGGGACCGACGCCCGGGTGCTGGCGAGGAGCGCGCGGGTGGCCCAGGTGCCGCAGACGTCCGCCGGAGGTCCGACGGAGGACGGGGCACTGGTCGTGCTGTCCGTACCGCGAGCCACGGCCGCCACGCTGGCGGGCGCGGGAGCCTCAGCCGGACTTGCGGTGATTCTGTGCTGATTCGAACTGACGGCTCATCATGTCACTTGCGAGCAATGCGACGGACCCGACGACGGGCGAGGCGACCGAGGGAATCCGGATCCCGTGGGGTCGGTGCTCAGCGCCACCCTCAGCTTCCTGATCACCGCCGCCGTCGTCTATTTCCTGATGGTCCTGCCAATGGCGAAGTACCTCGCCAGGCGCGCGGCCATGCTGGCGGCGAAGGAGGGAGTCCAGGAAACGCTGGAGGTCAGCGAGCTGGAGGTACTCAAAGAGATCCGCGACGCGCTGGTCTCCCAACGGGTCGGCCCGACGGATGGCACCCCCGGGGCCGGAGCCGGGGGCTCAGGGCCGGGCGGCCGGGAGTAGCCGGCTCAGATGTGATGGGGCGGCTTGTCGTCGAGGAAGCGGGCCAGGTCGGCGGCGCTGCCGCCGGAGGGGGACCGCTCACCCCAGCCCCGGTCCGTATCGTCCGAGGACTGCTGGTCCAGCGGATCGTCGAAGACCAGTGCCGGCTTCGGCCGGTCCGGCGGGCCCGGCTTCGAATCGCGCGGTCCGGGGGCGGGGGCGGTACTCATGCGTCAAGGGTACGGCCGCCCTGCCCGATGCGGTCGCCCTCCGGGATAAGGCCGCCCTGCCCGGTGCGGCCGCCCTCCGGGATACAGCCGCCCTCCGGAGCGTTCCCCCGCTCAGCGGTCCTTCGGGTCCAGCGCCCAGAGGCCGAGCACCACGAGGAACGACAGGCACAGGAATCCGGCTCCCCACCAGGCGGTGCCGGAGTTGCCCTCCATCCATTCGTCGACGATCACGGTCAGCCCCCAGAGCTGCCCGATGACCACGGTCATGGCAAGGGTCAGCCGGGCCGTGAGCTTCGAGGAGCGTTCCGGCTCCTGGTCGGTGCCGGCCCCCGGCCCCGGCCCGGTTCGGCGGACGCGGGGGTCGCCGTAGCCGCTGGTGGGCCGGATCTGGGGATAGCGCTCGTGGACGGGCCGGTTGAGTTCGGGCCGGGCGCTGCCCGGGTGGTACTCCGGGTAGTGCGGGCCGGGCTCCGGCTGCTGGGCGTCGCTCATGTCCGCCTGCCGGAGGTCTCGGCGGTCGCGGTGGCGGGTGCGGTGGACGAGGTGGCGCCGGCTGTCGCGGTGGCTTCCGGTGCTCCGGTGGCGCCGGCCGCGCCGGGGGCCTCCGCGCCCCGCTTGGCTCCGGGGCAGCCGATCCGGGAGGCGAGGTCCGGGCGGTCGTCGCCCAGCTGGCGGCAGAGCCCGTGCTCGGCGCTCTCCCCGGAGTACGCGGTGCCGACCGCCCAGACAGTGCCGTCGGCCTGCTCGGTGAGCACCACCTTGGGCAGACCGCGAGGCGGCGGGCCTGCGGTGACCTCGCCGGTACGGGCGTCGAAGACACCTTCGTGGCAGGGGCAGTACAGCTCGCCCTCTGAGCCCCGGTCCTTCCTCCAGAGCACGGCGCAGGCGAGATGGGTGCAGATCGCGGAGTAGCCGACGAGCGTCCCGTCATTGAGCCGGACGGCGACCGCACGGTCCTCCTCGTCCGGGTAGCGGAAGTCGACGGACTCCCCGGGCAGGAGCTGGGCGCTGATCTTCTTCGGCTGGGGTGCCTTGGCGTCGTCGGGGTCGCCGTGGCGCGGGAGGATGCCGGCGGCGACGCCGAGGCCGCCGACGGCGAGTCCGCCGGAGACGGTGGCGACGATCCGCAGGTAGTCGCGCCTGGTGGTGAGGGAGTCCGCGGCGATCCGGTCGTGCAGGGCGTCGCGCGGGTCCCCGGCGGGCGGCGGGGAGGGCGGCTGGTCGGTGACGCTCATCGGCGGACGTCCTTCCCGTTGATCTCCACGACGGGCAGGCCGCCGGGCACCGGCCACTGGACCCGGTCGGCGGGGACGACCATGGCCACGCCGGTACGGACCTCGCTCTCACCGAAGACGAAGGTGTCGGCGACCTGGACGCCGGGGCGCTCTGCCTGGAGCTCCTCGACGGTTCCGTAGAAGAGCGCTCCGGTCGGGCAGACGGTGGCGCACATGGGGGCGAGGCCATAGGCGGTGCGGTCGTAGCAGAGGTTGCACTTCATCTGCAGCTTCGCCTGGAGGTCGATCTTCGGGACACCGAAGGGGCAGGCGTTGACGCAGTTGGCGCAGCCGATGCAGCGGGTCGTGTCGGCCTGCTGCACCACCCCGTCGGCGGTCACCAGGATCGCGTCGGCGGGACACACCTCGGCGCAGGGCGCGACGGGGTCCTCACAGTGCATACAGACCGTGGGAAGGGAGGCGACGGACTGGCCCTCGTCGGTGTAGTCGAGGTGGATCATCGACTTGCCCCGGTGCGAGTCGCACTCGCGGCAGGCGGAGACACAGGCCTGGCAGCCGATGCAGCGCCCCGGGTCGATAAAGATCGTTCTGCCCATCATGCGGGCATCAGCTCCTCTCCGAGGTGCCGCGGCCCTGCGGCGAGGTGGGCGGCAGCGGGTCGGTGCGGGAGACCTGGGTCTCCGGGTAGGCGACATGCCCCGGCGCGACCGGGGGCGCGGGGACCACGTCGATGGCCGCCGCGTGCTCGATGCGGCAGGCGCAGACCTTGTACTCCGGGATCTTGGAGCGGGGGTCAAGGGCGTCGATGGTCAGCGCGTTGGCGGCGGTGGGGACGGGCCAGTGGTACGGGATGAAGACGGTGTCGGGGCGGATCGCCTCGGTGACCAGGGCGGGGAAGACCTCGCTGCCGCGCCGGGTGACGACGCGGACCGGTTCGCCGTTGCGGAAGCCGTGGGAGGGGTGGATCTCGGCCCAGGGGCGCGGGGTCTGCTCGACGAGGGCGCCCAGCCGGCGGGTCTGGTTGCCGGAGAGGAAGTGCGCGACGGTACGTCCGGTGGTGAGGGACATGGGGTGCTCGTCGTCGTACGGGTCCATCGGCGGGTGCCATTCGACGACCTGCATATGGATCTTGCCGTCGGGGTGGTAGGTCCTGCCGTCCTCGAAGAGACGGGGGGTGCCGGGGTGGTCGGTGGAGGGGCAGGGCCAGGCGATTCCGCCGGTCTCCTCCAGCCGTTCGTAGGTGATGCCGTAGTAGTCGTTGACGGTGCCGGCGGAGGCGATCCGCAGTTCGTCGAAGACCTCGCGGGAGTCGTTGAAGGCGAATTTGTCTCCCGCGCCGAGGCGTTTGGCCAGTTCGCACATCACCCAGGTGTCGGTCCGTACGCCGGGAGGCGGGTCCTGGGCCTTGTTGTGCTTGACCACCCGGGCCTCGGCGTTGGCCATCACCCCGTCGTCCTCGGCCCAGGTGGTGACGGGGAAGACGACATGCGCGTTGGCGGCGGTCTCGGAAAGGAAGAAGTCGAATTGAGCGTGGAACTCTGTCGCGTCGTACCCCTCCTTGACCACCTTGTAGTTGGGGAGGGAGACGAACGGGTTGTTGCAGATACCGATCAGTCCGCGGATCTCACGGCGCTGCATCTGCCAGACCATTTCCATCATCGAGGTTCCGGCGGGCGGGAGTTCGGACTCCTCGATGCCCCAGATCTCGCAGATCTGCCGCCGGTGCTCCTCGTTCAGGATGGAGCGGCCGCCGGGCAGCAGGTCAGCCTTCTGGCCGTGCTCGCGGCCCCCCTGCCCGTTGCCCTGGCCGGTGAGGGTTCCGTATCCGGCGCCGGGCTTGCCGATGTGCCCGGTGGCGGTGCAGAGGTTGATCACGGTGAGGCAGTTCTCGACGCCCTGCGAGTGGTGCTCGATACCGCGTGCGTGCCAGGCCATGGCCTTGGGTGCGCGGGCGAAGGTGCGGGCGACCTGGACGATCTGTTCGGCGGGGACCCCGCAGATCTCGGCGGACCTGGCCGGCGGGTACTCGGCGGCCTTGGCCTTCACCTCCTCCCAGCCGGTGGCGTGGGCGGCGAGGTAGTTCTCGTCGGTGAGCCCCTCCTCGATGACCACGTTCAGCACGGCGTTGAAGAACGCCGAGTCGGTGCCGGGCTTGAGAGCGACGTGAATGTCGGCGGTCCGGGCGATGGCCGTCTCGCGCGGGTCGATGACGATCAGGCTGGCCCCTCGGTCCCGGGCGCCCCAGACGTACTGGGTCATCACGGGGAAGCACTCACCGACGTTGGAGCCCGCGATCAGCAGGCAGTCGGTGAGCAGGATGTCGGAGAAGGGGTTGCCTGCCCGGTCGATGCCGAAGGCGAGCTTGTTGGCACCCGCGGCACTGACCATGCAGAGCCGGCCGTTGTAGTCGACGTGCCGGGACTTGAGGGCGACCCGGGCGAATTTGCCGACCAGATAGGTCTTCTCGGAGAACAGGCTGGCCCCGCCCAGCAGCCCGAAGGCGTCGTTCCCGTGGGTCTGCTGGATGCGCTTGATCTCGGCGACGGTGAAGTCGAGGGCCTCGTCCCAGGAGACCTCGCGGAAGTCCTCGTCACGGGAACGCCGCATGAGCGGGGCGGTGAGCCGGTCGGGGTGGTTGACCTGCTGGTAGGCGTTGATGCCCTTGGGACACAGGCGCATCCGGTTGATGTCGTGGTTACGGGGCTCGACGCCGAAGACCTTGCCGGCCCGGTCGACGCGGAGGTACATCCCGCACTGGACACCGCAGAAGCAGCAGTGGGTGGGGACGAGCGTCTCGCCGTTCTGGTCGGCGTGCCACTGGTCGGCGGGGATGCCGCCCGCGTCCCGGAAGGCGCGGGTGCCCGGCGGCGCGAGGGAGGGGTCGAGGGGCACGATCGCCCGGGGGCCGGCCGCCCGGGGGTCGGTCGCTCGCGGGTCGGTCGCCCGGGGGTCGGTCGCCCGGGGGTCGGTCGCTCGGGGGTCGGTCGCTCGCGGGTCCGAGGTCAATTGAAGCCCTTCTTCACCTGGGAGAGATAGGCGCTGCCGCGCAGCACCCGCTTGCAGCGCGGGCAGTACTCGGCCCACGCGTCGAAGTCGAGGCTGAGGTCGCGCATGGTGCCGCGGAGGTTCTCGACGTACGGGGCGGTGTCGATGGGCTCCTCGCAGCGGCGGCAGCTGAAGACCTCCTGGTCCTGCCGGCCGGTGTACTTGAAGAGCTGCATGCCGACGGCGGCGGGCCGCTGGACGATGTGGAAGAACTTCCCGAACGGGATGTAGATGAGGGTGAAGACCACCGAGACCATGTGGAGGATCGCCAGGAACTCGTATCCACCGCCGTGCAGGAAGATCGAGGAGAAGGTGAGGAGCAGCCCGGTGACGGCGATGACGATGAGCGCGATCAGCGGCACCAGGTCGTAGGCGAACCGCTGGCCCGTCATGGCGCCCCGGTCCTTCATCCGGCGCCACAGGAAGTAGGAGGCGCCCGGGATGACGAGGACGGCGGCGATGTCCAGGCCGTGGAACATCAGCCAGCCGAGGATGTTCAGGGAGTCGAATCCGATGATCTTGAATCCCCAGATACGCATCTCGTAGCCGGGTCCCGCGCCGCTGCCGGAGGTGAAGGTGAACCAGCCCCAGGTCAGCGGGAAGGTGATCAGGGAGGCGAGGACGCAGCCCCAGAAGATCAGCTGGTGGGCGGCCCAGCGGGCGTGGGAGCGGGCGCCGAGGAATTTCTGGAAGCCGAGGTAGGTGGCGATCATCTTCGGCAGGGCGGTGGGGGCCTTGCGGAAGTTGGCCATCGAGAAGAGGCTCCCCCAGCCCTTTTTGAACAGCCGCCGGGCCCCGGGCGCGGAGACCCAGACCGTGTAGCGGTAGGCCACCCCGAAGGCGAGGAAGACGGTGGCCACGGCATAGGGCAGGAGGGCCGAGTCGAAGTTCTCCAGAAGCCTGCTGCCCAGCACGATCGCGATGACGAGCAGGAGGGAGACGATGACGCCGGCCGCGGTCGCGCGGGCGGTGGCGGACCGGGCGCCCGTGGGCGCGAGGCGGGCGGGCCTGTCGGCAGAGGGCTCTGGTGGCTCGGTCACCCCGCCACCGTAGGGACATAAGGGAGTGTTAGTCCTGTTTTGCGGCTCTACGGGGTGAGCGCGTCGCTGTGGAACAACACCCGGACGCCCGGATGCCCGGACACCCGGACGCCCAGGCACCCGGACGCCCGGACACCCCGGCACCCAGGCGCCCTCTCCGCTCTCCCGCTCTCGCGGGTAGGTTCGCCCCGTACCGCCCGCCACGACGTACCGCCCGCCACGATCACGACCCCGAGGAGCACCGGATGGACGCGCTGACCGATGTGGCCGGGATCCGGGTGGGGCACGCCTCGCTCGCGGGTCAGGGCGCGCTCAGCGGCACCACCGTGGTCCTCGCGCCCGAGGGCGGCGTGGTCGCCGCTGTCGATGTGCGGGGCGGCGGCCCCGGCACCCGGGAGACGGACGCGCTCGACCCACGCAATCTGGTGCAGCGCATCGATGCCGTGGTACTGACCGGGGGCAGCGCGTACGGGCTCGACGCGGCGTCCGGGGTGATGGCCTGGCTGGAGGAGCAGGGGCGCGGCGTGCGGGTCGGCGCCGATCCGGCGCAGGTCGTCCCGGTGGTCCCGGCGGCGTGCGTCTTCGACCTGGGCCGGGGCGGTGACTGGCGGGCCCGTCCGGACGCGTCGACCGGCCGGGCCGCCGTGGAGGACGCCGCGCGCACGGAGCCGGGGGCGGCGGTCGCCGAGGGGTGCGTCGGCGCGGGCACGGGCGCGGTCGCCGGGCAGCTGAAGGGCGGGGTGGGGACGGCGAGCGCCCTGCTGCCGTCCGGCATCACGGTGGGCGCGCTGGTCGTGGTGAACGCGGCGGGCTCGGTCCTCGATCCACGTACCGGGGTGCTGTACGGGGAGTACGGAGCCGCCGAACCGGCTGCCGCCCCCGCACCGGAGGTCCACCGCACGGCGCAACAGCGCCTGGCGCAGGCGCACGACGCGAACGCGCGCCCCCCGCTCAACACCACGCTCGCCGTCGTCGCGACGGACGCCGGCCTCAGCCGGGCACAGGCGCAGAAGCTCGCGGGCACCGCGCACGACGGGCTGGCGCGCGCCATCCGGCCCGTGCATCTGCTGACCGACGGGGACACCGTTTTCGCGCTGGCCACCGGCGGACGGACGCTGGACCCGGCGAATCCGATCGCACTCAATGACCTGCTCGCGGCGGGTGCGGAGACCTTGACCCGCGCCATCGTGAAGGCCGTGCGGGCGGCCACCGGAGTCAACGGCCGCGAGGGTGGCGGCACATACCTCGCGTACAGCGATCTCTACGGCACGCGGCCGCAGCCGGGGCGCCCGGCGGACGGCGACGGCCCCGCGGCCGACTCGCCCTCCGCACAAGGAAGTTAGGGCAAAACGACGGGAACCTTCTGCGTGCGTCGTACGTTTTGCTGAACCCCGGTCACGATGTCAGACCCAGGGACTACGTTAAGCACGCATCGGGTAACACGCGGCGACGGCCTGGAGAAGCACCTTGAGCGATCCGTACGAGACAACCGAGCAGCACTTCGACCGACTCCTGCGACGGGCTCTCAACTCGTTCGACCTGCCCGACAGTACGGTCGAGCGGCTCGGCTCGGCCCTCGCCCACAGCAGTTCCCTGCACTCCTCGCACCACAGCTCGACGCTGCACCGCGAGACGTACCGGCATACGTATCTGCTGTCCGACGGCAGCCCGTTCACGCTCTGGGAGCTGGTGCACTGCGGTCAGCGGGACGCCGAGGGCCCCCGCTGCGGCTCGCGGCCTGGCGACCGGCAGCACGAGCTGTACGACGACGAGGCCGACGTGCACATCGCGGCGGCCCGCCTCGCCGGCGGCTTCCGTGACGCCCCGGTCTTCGGTGACGAGGGGCCGCAGGGCGACCTGGAGATCCTCACGGCCCTGATGGCGGCGCCCCCGGCCCCGCTCCCCCGGATGTACGCCCCGGACAACTCCGCGGACCACGCCCGCCGCGTGCTGCGCCGCGCGGAGAACGGGGACGTGCCCGGCGAGGAGACCGCCCAGCTGCTGCGGGCCGCCTTCGCCCACCACATCACCCAGGTCTTCGGCCGCCAGTGCCAGGTGGACGGGCGGGACGCGGGCTTCACCCTGTACGAGCACGCCTTCCTGCTCCTGGACGGCAGCGAGACGAGCCTGTGGGAGGTCGAGCACACGGCGACGCCCGACGGCCGCCACATGTGCGAGGTGTACGCCGACGAGGAGGCGGCGCGCGGCGCGATGGAGAGCCGTACGCGCATCTGCTGAACCCGCGCGGCGCGCATCCGCTGAACCCGCACGGCAAGCGATCGGTGCCCGCACCCCCCGAGGGGTGCGGGCACCGCTCACGCTCTCCGTCCGCTCGCTCAGTGCGTGAGCACGGGCTCGTCGACGGGTTCTGCGGGGAAGGAGGCCTCGGCCACCTCTTCGCCGCCCTCCACGTGCTGCTTCGGCCGGGCCGGCAGCGCGAACATCAGCAGGAAGATGGCCGCGAGCACACCGGCCACCCACCACAGCGAGTGCTCGAAGGCGTCGGCGAACGCCGGGCCCAGCTGCGCGGGCGTCAGCCGGTCACCGATGGCCCCGAAGAAGATCACCGAGACGAGCGCGAGCCCCAGCGCGTTGCCCATCTGCTGCACGGTGTTGAAGAGCCCGGAGGCGGAGCCGGAGTGCTCCCTGGGCACCTCGGACAGCACCGCGTCGGCCAGCGGAGCAACGATCAGGCCCATCCCGAGCCCCATCACCACCAGCGGCAACGCCATCTGCCAGGACGTGATCCCCACGCCGTAGCGGTCGGACTCCCAGATGTAGAGCAGCAGACCGGCGACCATCAGCAGCGCCCCCGCCTGGAGGACCTTGCGCCCGAAGCGCGGCACCAGCTTCTGTACGGAGATCCCGGCGGCGACCGAGACGGCGACCGAGAACGGGATACCGGTCGTACCGGCCCGCAGCGCGCTCCAGCCGAGCCCCTCCTGCATGTACAGCGTCCAGACCAGGAAGAAGATGCCGAGGCCGACACCGAAGGTCAGCTGCACGGCGATACCGGCGGCGAAGCTCTTGACCCGGAACAGCGACAGCTCGACCAGCGGCGAACCGTCCTGGCGCGCCTTCCGCCGCTCGAAGAGCACGAGCACCAGGAACACCACGAGGCTGCCGGCCATCGACAGGTAGCCCCAGAGCGGCCAGTCCAGCTCCTCGCCACGGGTCAGCGGGTAGATCAGCATGAGCATCCCGGCCGTCACCAGCACCACGCCGATCAGGTCGAGGCGAAGCGCCTTCGGCGCCTTGGACTCGGTGATGAATCTGCGGCCCAGGATCAGTCCCGCGATGCCGACCGGCAGGTTGATCAGGAAGATCGGGCGCCATTCGAGACCGGCGATGTTCCACTCGGTGAGCAGCGCGCCCAGCAGCGGCCCGGACACGGCGCCGAGGCCGACGATCGCACCGAAGAGGCCGAAGACCTTGCCGCGCTCGTGCGCCGGGAAGGTGGCGTGCACGATCGACAGCACCTGCGGGACCATCAGCGCGGCCGTGCCGCCCTGGAGGATGCGGGAGGCGACCAGCATCTCCGGGCCGGCGGCGAATCCGCACAGCGCGGAGGCCACGGTGAAGCCGCCGATCCCGATGAGGAACAGCCGCTTGCGGCCGTAGATGTCACCGAGCCGGCCGCCGGTGATCAGCCCGGCGGCGAAGGCCAGGGCGTATCCGGCGGTGATCCACTGGATCGAGCTGAACGTGGCGCCGGTGTCCCGCTGGATGCTCGGGATGGCGATGTTGACGATCGTGACGTCGACCAGGTCCATGAAGGCCGCGGTCATCACGATGGCCAGCGCGAACCACCGGCGGCGGTCCGAGGCGTCCGGGGGCACCGCGGCGGCGGCCGTCCCGGACGGCTGGGGTGCGGAAGAAGTCATATGAAGAAGTTAAGTGCCCATTAGGTCAGCTCGTGACCCAATGGGTCGGCATCCTGGGTGACATGACCGACACCCCGGCACGACTGCTGAATCTGCTGTCACTGCTCCAGACGCCGCGCGAATGGCCGGGCAGTGAGCTCGCGGACCGTCTCGACGTCAGCCCGCGCACCATCCGGAGGGACATCGACCGCCTCCGCGAACTGGGCTATCCGGTGGAGGCGTCGCGCGGTGCGATCGGCGGCTACCGGCTGGTGGCGGGCACGGCCATGCCGCCGCTGCTGCTGGACGACGAGGAGGCGGTGGCCATCGCGGTGGGGCTGCGGGCCGGGGCCGGTCACGCCATCGAGGGTGTCGACGAGGCCTCCGTCCGGGCGCTGGCCAAGCTGGAGCAGGTGCTGCCCTCGCGGCTGCGCCACCGGGTCTCCGTCCTCCAGAACGCTACGGTGCCGCTGACCCGCGGGGACGGGGCGACGATCGACCCGCAGACGCTGACCGTGATGGCCTCCGCGGTCACCGGGCGGGAGCGGCTGCGGTTCGCCTACCGGGCGGGGGACGGCGCCGAGACGCGACGGCAGGTCGAGCCGTACCGCCTGGTCAGCACCGGGTGGCGCTGGTATCTGGTCGCGTACGACCTGGAGCGGGAGGCCTGGCGCACCTTCCGGGTCGACCGGGTGAGCGACCCGTATCCGACGGGGGCCCGCTTCACGCCCCGGGAGCTGCCCACCGGTGACGCGGCGAAGCTCCTCAGCAGCTCCATGGCACGCATCAGGCCGGAGCTGGCGATCGACGTGAGCTTCGCGGCGCCGGCGGAGTTCGTCACCTCGCGGCTGCCCGCCTCGATCGGCCCGCTGGAACCGACCGGTGAGCACAGCTGCCGGCTGCGCGCGGCGCTGTCGGACTCGCTGGAGTGGGTCGCGGTGCGGCTGGCCATGGTCGACTGCGAATTCACCGCGCACGGGCCACCGCAGCTGCTGGCGTTTCTGAACGACCTGGGCGGCAGACTCACCCGCGCGGCACCACCGTCGGCCTCGCAGCCGACGGCGCGGTCAGCACCGTAAGAAGGCTGAGCCCGGAAAAGGGATGAGCCCCGGCGCCAGGGGGGGGTGGGCGCCGGGACTCAGCTCAGGGGGGCCGCGATGAAGTGGCCCAATTCGGAGGTTACTGGACTTCGGCTCACGCCGCAGCGTCAAAGCCCGTGTCGTGAGCCATTCGCTTCAGTTCGAGCAGCGCGTGCTTCTCGATCTGGCGGATTCGCTCCCGGGTCAGCCCGTGCTGCTTGCCCACCTCGGTCAGCGTCCGCTCACGGCCGTCCTCGATTCCGTACCGCATCCGGATGATGGAGGCGGTGCGGTTGTCGAGCCTGCCGATCAGCTCCTCCAGCTCCTCGCTGCGCAGCAGTGTCATCACCGACTGCTCGGGGGACACCGCCGAGGTGTCCTCCAGGAGGTCTCCGAACTGCGTGTCGCCGTCGTCGTCCACGGACATGTTCAGGCTGACCGGGTCACGGGCCCAGTCCAGCACGTCACCGACGCGGGATGTCGTGGAATCGAGCTCGGCGGCGATCTCCGCGTGCTCCGGGTCGCGCCCGTGCTCGCGGTTGAACTCGCGCTGCACCCGGCGGATCCGGCCCAGCTCCTCCACCAGGTGGACGGGGAGCCTGATCGTGCGCGACTGGTCGGCTATCGAGCGGGTGATGGCCTGCCTGATCCACCACGTGGCGTACGTGGAGAACTTGAAACCCTTGGCGTAGTCGAACTTCTCGACCGCACGCACCAGGCCCGCGTTGCCCTCCTGGATCAGGTCGAGCAGGGGAAGCCCGGCCCGCGGATACCGGCGGGCGACGGCGACCACGAGTCGGAGGTTGGACCGGATGAATACGTCCTTGGCGCGCTCGCCGTCGGCGACCAGCGCCTCCAGCTCCTCGCGCGAGGCCCCACCGGCATCGCTCTCCACCACACCGTCCAGGATCCGCTGCGCGAAGACGCCCGCCTCGACGGTCTGCGACAGCTCGACCTCCTTGGCGGCATCGAGCAGCGGCGTGCGCGCTATCTCGTCCAGATACATGCCGACCAGGTCGCGATCGGCGATCTCCCCGCCCACGGCGCGAACACTGCTTGCCCTGTTGGTCCCGCCGGTGGAGGACGAACGTCGGGCGACGGCACGGGTTGCCATGCGTGCTCCTTGCTGAGTAGGTCGCGACACCCTTTCGGGTGCCCAGCTTCCGATGGAAACAACGACTGGAATCCGGACAGAATTCCCATGCCTGGCATTCATTTTCGCGATCATGCAGTACCCTGTCGCGCCACCAAGGGAGGGCACATGACACAGATAGAGGCAGAGGCGCAGGTCAGGCCTGGTATCGAGGGCGATCTGGAGGCCCTCACCGATATCTACAACCATTACGTGCGTGAGACCGCCCTCACATTCGACACCGCCCCCTTCACTCCGGGTCAGCGTCTGCCCTGGTTGCGCTCCCACCCTGTAGACGGCCCGCACCGGCTCCTGGTTGCTCAGGATGTCCGTAATGTCGACGCGCCGGGTGCCGGTGGCCCGGTCCCCCGGATCCTGGGGTACGCCACCAGCAGCGCCTTCCGCCCCAAGGCGGCGTACTCCACCTCCGTCGAGGTGAGCGTGTACTGCGCGCCCGGCGCCGCCGGGCGCGGCATCGGCACCCTCCTCTACGCGGCGCTCTTCGAGGCACTGGCCGGTGAGGACCTGCACCGGGCGTACGCCGGCATCACCCAGCCGAACGAGGCCTCGGTCCGGCTGCACGACCGCTTCGGCTTCCGGCACCTCGGCACGTACGCGGAGGTCGGCCGGAAGTTCGGCCGGTACTGGGACGTCGCCTGGTACGAGAAACACCTGGGGCCCGCGGCCTAGTCCCCGCCGGGTACCTCCCTAGGACGTGAGCCGGGGCCCGCCCTAGGACCGGAGCCGTGGGTCTCCCTAGGTCCGCAGCCCGTTACGGAGAGCGGTCGCGGTGCCTAGCGTGATGCGGCATGGACGACACGACGCGCAACTCACCCGACACCTCCGGCACGCTCGACGAGGCACTGGAACGGCTTCACTCCTTCGGCCCCGAGCGGGACGGCTGGCTGAGCAACCACGCCCCGATGGCGGTCGAGGCACTGGTGCACCACGGCCAGGCGCCAGGCGTGCACCGCTGGCTGGACCACTACCGGGCGAAGCTGGAGGACATGCCGGAACGGTTCACCGAGGTGACCCCGGACAACTGGCGCGAGGCCCTGGGCGACCCCCGCCGCATCGCCGACTGGACGGCGTACTTCGAGCGGGAGACCGCCGACCGGCCCTGGCGCGAGGTCCTCGCCGAGTGGTGGCCCCGGCTGCTCCCCGGCATCGCGGCCGGCGCCACGCACCCGGTGATCAGGGTCGGCCACTGTGTACGCACCCTGCTGGCCTCCGGCGAGAACGCGCCCCGCGTCGCGGAGCTCGCCCACGGCCTCGGCTACTGGGCGGCCCGCCACCAGCCGCTGCCGCCACTGACCCCGCTCGCCCCGGCGACCGGCGCGGCCGCCGCACTGGACGCCGTGGACCGGGTGCCGGACCAGAGCGGCGGCATCCGGCAACGGCTGGGACAGCTCACCGGGTTCCCGGTATGGCCGCCCCGGCCCGTAACCGACGCCGACCCCACCCGCACCCGGCCCACGACCGATGCCGACCCCGCCCGCACCCGGCCCGCGACGGACCCCGATCTCGCCCGTGCCCGGCTGGAGGAGCTGGTGCGCGCCGCGACCCACCGGTACGCGGCGTACGCGCACGGCTCGCCGGTCATGCTGGTGCATGCCGCGACCGCGCCCAACGCCGTACTGCGTACGCTGCCCGCGCTCCCCCGGGAGCTGTGGGCGCCGAGCCTGGACGCGGCGTGGGCGGCCAGTGCGGCGGTCACCGCCGCGTACGCCCCGGCGCGGGCCGCCGACTACCCGGCCGCTCCGGAGGGGCTGGCCCCCGAGGAGGTCTTCGCGCGGGCCGCCGCGCACGGTGACGACCACACCATCAAGTTCACCGACACCGCGCTGGACGTCGGCGGCCCGGCCGCGCTGGCCGCCGCGCTCCGCTCGATCGAGCTGAACCCTCCGGCGCTCTGAGCCGGGCGGACGACTCCGACGCTCGGGGCCGGGCGGACGGCGCCGCTTCGGAACACGCCCTACCCGTACTGCAACGAGCGCTTGGCCAGCCCCATCCAGAACCCGTCGATCACGCTGCGGCCCCGGTCGAGCTCCCCCTCCGCCGCGCCCAGCGTCACGAAGAGCGGGGCGAAGTGCTCGGTGCGCGGGTGGGCGAGCCGGCCCGCCGGGGACTTGTTCTCGAAGTCCAGCAGCGCGTCGACGTCCTGCGCCTGGAGCGCACGGCTCCCCCAGTCGTCGAACTCCGCCGACCAGCCGGGGGTGCCGCCGCCCTGATGCCGCAGGGCGGCCAGGTTGTGGGTGAAGAAGCCGCTGCCGACGATCAGGACGCCCTCGTCGCGCAGCGGCGCGAGCTTGCGGCCGATGTCCATAAGCTTCTGCGGATCCAGCGTCGGCATGGAGATCTGCAGCACCGGGAT
The DNA here is from genome assembly GCF_055584045.1 of Streptomyces sp. NPDC104307. Lineage (NCBI taxonomy): Bacteria > Bacillati > Actinomycetota > Actinomycetes > Kitasatosporales > Streptomycetaceae > Streptomyces > Streptomyces sp. NPDC104307. The sequence goes on along the minus strand of NZ_JBVJMU010000022.1, from coordinate 9,950 downwards.
GTCGGCCGCCGGGAACATCTCCACCAGCGGGACGTACGCCCCGTGGTCGAGGCCCCGGTCCGGGATGTCCTGGACCGGCGTACCGGCGCCGCGCAGCAGCTTGCGCACGCTCTCAGCGAGCCGCGGTGCGCCGGGCGCGGCGTACCGCACCTGGTAGTAGTGCTCGGGGAAGCCCCAGAAGTCGTAGACGAGCGGGATCGTCTCGGTGGCGCCGAGGGCGAGCGGGGCCTCCTCCCAGTGCGCCGAGACCATCAGGACGGCGGTGGGCCGGGGCAGCCCGGCGGACCAGGCGGCCAGTTCGCCGGGCCAGACCGGGTCGTCGGCCAGCGGCGGGGCGCCGTGGGAGAGGTAGAGGGCGGGCATGCGCTCCGCGGTGACTGTCATGACACTCCCCATCCACTGCTGCTCAAGGTAAGTCTTCTGGTGGAACGTTCAGAAGGAAGACTTCTTTAACCTTCAAGTTCCTACCTTCGGAGACCTTAGCTCTATCTAGTTCAACTTTCAAGAAAAGGTCGTACAGTGGAGTACATGACCACGGCATCCACCGGTGAGCAGACGCGCTGGCTCACCGACGAAGAACAGAGCGTCTGGCGGGCATACCTCCACGCAGCCACGCTCCTGGAGGATCACCTCGACCGCCAGTTGCAGCGCGATGCCGGTATGCCGCACATCTACTACGGGCTGCTCGTCCAGCTCTCCCAGGCGCCCCGCCGCCAGAAGCGGATGACCGAGCTGGCCAAGGACGCCAAGATCACCCGCTCCCGGCTCTCGCACGCCGTCGCCCGGCTGGAGAAGAGCGGCTGGGTGCGCCGCGAGGACTGCCCGTCCGACAAACGCGGCCAGAACGCGGTCCTCACCGAGGAGGGCCAGGAGATGCTCCGCCGCTCGGCACCGGGCCACGTCAGCGCCGTACGCCAGGCACTGTTCGACCGCCTCACCCCCGAGCAGGTGCGCTCGCTCGGGGAGATCATGCGGGTCGTCGCGGCCGGGCTGCAGCCGGAGGACGCGGACGCCGACCTGCCCTGGCTCCGCTGACCCGCCCCACCTCACCGCACGCACCTCTGCCCCGGTTCCGTCCGACGGAACCGGGGCAGAGGCCTGTGCGGTGAATCGGCGCGCAGCGCGGTGACTCAGTGGGCGACGACCGGAATCCGGACCTCGTCCTCGACACCGTCGGCCGAACCGGTACCGGTGCCGGTACCACCGGACGTCGTGGTCGTCGAGGGGCGGCCGGCGTTGACGAAGGTCGCCGCGATCGCGGAGGCCACCACCAGGATGCCGACGGCCCACCAGATGGCGCCGGTGAAGCCGTGCACCATCGACTGGAGCTTCAGCTGCTCCGGGTCGGTGGCGCCGAGCGCGGCGTGCGAGGTGGCGTACGCCGTGGCGGCGGAGGCGGCGATGGTGTTGAGCAGCGCCGTACCGATGGCGCCGCCGACCTGCTGCGAGGTGTTGATCATCGCGGAGGCGACACCCGCGTCACGCGGCTCGATGCCGTGCGTGGCCAGCGACATGGCGGGCATGAACGCCGTACCCATGCCCAGGCCCATCAGGAGCTGACCCGGCAGGATGACCGCCGCGTAGGACGAGTCGACCTGGAGCTGGGTGAGCAGCAGCATGCCGACCGCAGCGGTCAGGAAGCCGGGACCCATCAGCATCCGGGCCGGGACCCGGGTCATCAGCCGGGCACCGATCTGCGTCGAACCGGTGATCATGCCCGCGATCATCGGGAGGAAGGCGAAGCCGGTCTTGATCGGCGAGAAGCCCTGGACGACCTGCAGGTAGTAGGTGAGGAAGAGGAACAGGCCGAACATCGCGATGACGCCGAGGCCCAGCGAGAGGTAGACGCCGCCGCGGTTGCGGTCCATCAGGACGCGCAGCGGGAGCAGCGGGGACTTGACCTTGGACTCGGTCAGCACGAAGGCCAGCAGCAGCACGCCGGAGGCGACGAACGTACCGATGGTCAGCGCGTCCGACCAGCCGCTGGACTCGGCGCGGGTGAATCCGTACACCAGCGAGACCAGACCCAGCGCGGACAGGACGACGCCCGGGATGTCGAGCGAGGACCGGTTACGGCCGCCGGCCGGCTCGCGGATCACGAAGTAGGCGCCCAGGGCCGCGACGACCGCGAAGGGGATGTTGACGAAGAACGTCCAGCGCCAGTTCAGCGTCTGGGTGAGGAACCCGCCGAGGATCAGGCCGACGGCGCCACCGCCACCGGCGATCGCACCGTAGATGCCGAACGCCTTGGCGCGCTCCTTGGCGTCGGTGAACATCACCGCGAGCAGCGAGAGGGCCGCGGGGGCGAGCAGGGCGCCGAAGACACCCTGGAGTGCGCGCGAGCCGAAGAGCATGCCCTGGTTCTGGGCCGCTCCGCCGAGCGCGGAGGCCAGCGCGAAGCCGATCAGGCCGACCACGAAGGTGCGCTTGCGGCCCCAGAGGTCGGCGATCCGGCCTCCGAAGAGCAGCAGTCCGCCGAAGGCGAGGGCGTAGGCCGTGATGACCCACTGCTTGTTGGCATCCGTGATGCCCAGGTCCGTCTGGGCGTGCGGCAGCGCGATGTTCACGATCGTGGCATCGAGCACGACCATCAACTGGGCGAGCGCGATGAACGCCAGCGCTTTCCAGCGACTCGGATCAGGGAGTCGGATATCAGCTGTTTTTGACATGGGAGTAGCCACCTAAGGGCGCGTTCGGGCGCGCGAAGTCGTGAACCGTTGACCGGGCCGTGAACCGTGGATGCGGCGAGGGCCCGAAAGGCTGAGGGTCGTGAAGAAGCGAGGGTCGGGTGGAGACGAGGGTCGTGAAGAGACGAGGGTCGTGAAGAAAGGGGCGGGGTGATCGGGGCGGGGCGGACGCGCGGCCGGGCAGCCGCCTCAGCAGCCCGGCACGCTGGTCAGGTCCGGCGCCGCAGGTCCTCCATGGTCGCCGCCGTACCGGGCAGGACGGACCGGGCCGGGGCCTCCAGTCCGTCCAGGAACAGCTGGAGATGGCGGTGGGTGAACCGGTCGATGCTCATACAGGCGATGCCTGGCAGCGGCCGGGTGAGCTGGGAGAGGGCGACCAGTACGTCACCGACGGCGATGTCGGTACGCAGGCGCCCCGCGGACATGGCACGCCCGACGAGTCCTTCGACGGCCTCTTCGAGGCGCCGCCGCTCGGCGAGCAGTTCTGGGTGGTCCTTGTCGAAGCCGCCGGACAGCATCGGGCACAGCGCCCCGATCCGTTCGTCGGCCGCCGCGTGCACGAAGCGGCTGAGCGCGACGAAGGGGTCTCCCTCTTCGTTCGCGGCCTCTTCCGCGCGCTCGGTGGTGCGGGAGGTGACCGCGAGGACGACCTCATGGGTCAGCGCGGCCCGGTCCGGGAAGTTCCGGTAGAGCGTGGCGTTGCCGACGCCCGCGCGGCGGGCGACCTCGTCGAGCGGCACGTCCGGCCCGAACTCGACGAACATCTCGCGCGCGGCCGTCACGATCCGCTCCCGGTTGCGCAGCGCGTCGGCCCGCGGGCGGGGCGTACGCGGCTGCGCGGTTCCGGTGACCGCGGGGGTGACGGTGTCCACGACGGCGCTCCTTCTCTTCCGGTGGTTCTTCCGGTGGTTCTCTACCGGTGGCTGTTGGTACCTGCGTTGGTCCGGCGGCCTCTCCGCGTAACCGGGGACCGCCTCCCCGTTTCGCGGGGGACACGTGTGCAAACGGGGAAACGGTCCCCGGTTATTTCCCGGCCCCATGTGACCTGAGTCACACCATGCGGAAACGGGAGAATCCCACCCCTTCGGCGCACCCAACGCGCGGCCCCGCAGCACCCGGCAGAGGCTGATCGACAGAGCGCAGCCAGGGTCGGCCGGCTGCCGCGGCCCCGAAGGCGCCTTTATGCAGCAGCCCCGCCACCGGATACGCAAGCACCGCCACCCGGTCGTCCTTGGCGCGGCAACAGCCCTGGTCATCGCGGCACTGGCCTCGGCCAGCAGCACGCTCCCCCTCCCCAGCCGGGCCTCCGCAGGTTCGGTGTCCAGCACCGGCACGGCCGGGATCGGCCCGTGCCGGATATCGGCGTCCATGGGCGTACAGATGTCGGAGGGCATGCCGACCCAGCCGGGCTACGCCCGCTCCACCGGCCAGATCCACGCGCTCAACCTGATGGTCGACTTCCCGGACGCGCCGGGCACGGAGCCGGCCATGGACCGGCTCGCCGAATTCTTCCCGCAGACCACCGACTGGTTCCGCACCAGCTCGTACGGACGGCTCACCTACGTGCCGGAAGCCCCGGTGAAGTCCTGGCTGCGGATGCCGCTGCCGTTCTCGGGCTACGGGATCGAGCGCGGATCACCGTACGAACCGGGCTACCGCCATCTCGTCCAGGACATCGTCGCCGCCGCCGACCCGAAGGTGGACTTCAGCGCGTACGACCTGGTCAACATCCTCGTCAGCCCGAACGCCGGACCCTCCGCCCTGGACACCGTGCTCTCCGTGACCTTCTCGGGCAACGACGACGCCCCGTACGCGGACGGCGTGCCGCTCTCCAACACGTCCTTCGTCTACAGCCGGCAGGACGACGGCTCGGGGTCCTACGCCCAGACCGGATACCGCGTCCTGCCGCACGAGAACGGCCACGTCTTCGGCCTCCCGGACCTCTACACGATGGAGGGCGGCGGCTCGGTCGGGCACTGGGACATCATGTCCGAGGACTGGGGCGCCAATAACGACCTGCTCGGCTGGCACAAGTGGAAGCTCGGCTGGCTGGACAACAACCAGATCAGCTGCGCCTCGCGGACCGGCACCAGCGACCACGTACTGGAGCCGCTGGCCGGCAGAGGCGGTACGAAGCTGGCGTTCGTGCCGCTGAGCGCGGAGTCCGGCTACGCGGTGGAGGTACGGACCCAGGCGGGCAACGACCAGGCCATCTGCCGTCCCGGCGTACTGATCTACAAGGTGAGCTCGGACGTCGACACCGGTCAGGGCCCCATCTCCGTCGCGGACAGCACCAAGGACAGCAGCGGCTGCACCCGGCTGCCCAACGTGCACGCGGAGCTCTCCGACGCCCCGTTCCAGCCCGGCCAGACCTTCACCGACCGGGCCACCGGGATACGCATATCGGTGGTCGACAAGGATTCCAAGGGCGACTACCGGGTCCGGGTCACCCGCCCCTGACCCCTGATCCCCCGGCCTCCGATCCCCCGGCGCCTGCCGCCCGGATCTCCTCCTCGACGGGTCCGCGCAGCTCGCGCTTGAGGATCTTCCCGGTGGCGTTGCGGGGCAGCGCCTCCCCGGCCACCAGCACATGCGCCGGGACCTTGAACGCGGCCAGGCTCCGGGCCACATGCGCCCGCAGCTCCTCGGCCGTGGCCGCGGCACCGGGCCGGAGCCGTACCACCGCGGCGACCTCCTCACCCAGCACCGGATGGGGGACGCCCAGAACCGCCGCGTCCTCGACGTCCGGGTGGCCGTGCAGCACGCCCTCGACCTCGACGCAGTACACGTTCTCGCCGCCCCGGATCACCATGTCCTTGATCCGGTCGACGACATCGACCCGCCCCTCGCGGACGACCGCCAGGTCCCCGGTACGGAACCAGCCGCCGCTGAACGCCCGCGCCGTCGCCTCCTCGTCCTGCCAGTAGCCCCGCACCAGCGCCTGTCCGCGCAGCCACAGCTCGCCGACCTCGCCCTCGGGCAGCTCCTCGCCCGCCGGACCGGCGATCCGCACCTCGGTGGTGGGGGTCGGGCGGCCGACGCTGCCGGGATGCGCCCGGTACTCGGCACCGAAGTTCGCCAGGACGCCGCCGCTGGTCTCGGTCAGCCCGTACCCGTTGCGCGGCTCGATCCGCTCCCCGTAGCGGGCGGTCAGCCGGGCCACCAGATCGGGCGGGGCGGCGGCCCCGCCGGTGTTGAGCATCTGGAGGCTCGCCAGCCCGTCCTCCTGCGTCCCGGCCTCCTCCGTCCTGGCCTCCTTCCGGGCGGCCGAGGCGAGCAGTTGCAGCGCGGTGGCCGGCACCCCGGCGTAGTGCGTCACCCCGTGCTCGCGGATCAGCCGCAGCGCCTCCTCCGCGTCCCACTTGCGCATCAGCACGAGGGCGCCGCCGGCCGACATCGCGGCGTAGAAGCTGGTGAACGCTGCGACGTGGAAGAACGGGAACGTGAGCAGCGTGACGGGCGCCGGCCCCTGCCCCGGGATGACGCCCCGGCCGAGCGCGGAGGCCGCCGCGTGGAACCGGGGGTTGCGCGCGGCACCCGCCTGGGCGAGGTGGGTGGCGACGGCACCCTTGGGCCTGCCGGTGGTGCCGGAGGTGTAGATGATCGTCGCGTCGTCCTCGGGCCGGATCTCGACCTCGGGCGGCGCGGCGTACGGATCGGGCTCGGGCGGGTCCGCGTACCACTCGACGCCACCCTCCGGCTCCGCGCCACGGGCCCCGCGCTCCTCGTCCCGGAAGACGATGACGCGCGCCCCGGAGTCCCGGGCCCAGTCCGCGACCCTCGGCAACCGCTCCCCGTCCACCAGGAGCACCCGGGGCCCGCAGTCGTCGAGCGCGTACCTGAACTCGTCCCCGGTCCACCAGGCGTTCAGCGGCACGGCGACCAGCCCGGCCAACTGGGCCGCCCAGAAGGCGATCTGCCACTCCGGATGATTCCGCATCGCCACCACGGCCCGGTCCCCGGGCCGCAGCCCGTACTCCTCGCTCAGCCGGCACGCCAGCGCGGAGGCCGCGGCGAAGAACTCCCCGTACGTATAGCCGCGTTCCTCCGAGATCAGGAACGGCTGGTCCCCGAACGCCCAGGTGGTCTCGACGAACTCACGGAGCGTCCCGGGCCCGTCCGCATACACGAGCGCCCCCGCCTGCGGCCCGTCCTCGGCACGCACGACGGCGAACGGCCCCCCGGGCCCGGTCAGCGCGGCCGCCACTTGTTCGGCTCGGGCCGCCGCCTGGGCAGGCGCGGGGGCGACCGGGGAAGGCTCGGGGGCGACCGGGGAAGGGTGGGGAGCGGCCGGGGCGGGCTCGGCGGCGGGGGTGGCTGGAGTCGGGTCGGGGTGCGGCACGAACGACCTCTCTAAGCGCTTGCTCAGGGCTTTCGTGACGCTATGCCCACGCCCGCACCCCGTCAAGGGACCCCGCGACCGGCGCGACGTCACGCCGTCACGCCGTCACGCCGTCAACTCACCATGCGCCACCCGCGATGAAGTATGGCGGCAACGAGGGCACAGACGAACGTGGCCGACGACAACGGCCGACAACGGCACGGCGAGGACCCGATCGACGAAGCCGTGGATGACCACGGGGTGGCACCGGCCGCCCCATGCCCCTCCCGAAGAACCCCGCCCCATGAAAACCGCAGGTCAGAAACCGGATACCCACCGCCCGATGCCACCGACCCCATGGGGAAGCCCTTCGCGGGGACGGATCCGCTACGCTGTCCCTGGTCGTTCACCGGTATGCCCCGCCGCCTGCACCGGCAAGATCGCAGAAGGCGCCACGCCGCGTCCGACCAATGGGCTCGCAGCCCTTGCCAACGCCCCGTTCACCGGGCCTCCGGCAAGACCACTCCGAGCCCGCGCCTCCGTAGCTCAGGGGATAGAGCACCGCTCTCCTAAAGCGGGTGTCGCAGGTTCGAATCCTGCCGGGGGCACAAGCGAAAAGGCCACCTACTGATCTTGGTAGGTGGCCTTTGACATCTACTCCTGACATCAACGGCGACGGTCACGCACGGCCGGGCCGCCTCTTGAGCAGTCGGTCCATGTGGCTGATCGCCTCGCGTTGCGTGCCCTGGACGACGTGTGTGTAGACGTCCATCGTGATGCTGATCTGGCTGTGCCCGAGGATCTCCATCACGACGCGAGGAGCCACCCCGGCCGCGGTCAGGAACGTGGCGCAGCCGTGCCGAGCATCGTGCAGACGGATCACCCGGAGGCCGGCGGACTCGGCAACGCGGGTAAAGGAGCGGTAGACGTTCCGCGGCTCCACCGGGCGACCGGTCCGGGTGGTGAAGACGTGTCCGCCTTCCTGCCACGACTCCCTCGCCCGAACCTTGGCATCAACCTGCCGCATCCTGTGCCAGCGAAGGGGCGCAATACACATAGCCGGGAGCGGCACAGCCCGCCGGCGTCGTCCCTTGGGATCATCGTCGTAGAGAACCCCGCGCCGGCGCTGGGTCTGCTGGCGGACATAGAGAACGCGGTTCTCCAGGTCCACGTCAGTCCACCGCAGTCCCACCAGCTCCCCGCGCCGCAGGCCCATCGTGATGGCAAGAACGAACGCTGCGTAGAGCGGATCCTTGCGAGCCGCAGCCAGGAAAGTCATGGTCTCGTCCAGCGACCACGGGCTCAGCTCTCGCGACTTGGCGCGTGGCGGTTCAACGAGGCTGGCTACGTTCCGAGTGACCAGCTCTTCCCGGCAAGCCGCGGTAAGGGCTGTGCGCAGAACCCGGTGCGATTCCTTGGCAGTAGCCGCGGTGGTCTTGTTCTCCAGCTGGACGAGGAAGCGCCGGACATCAGCGACACCGAGCGACTCCAACCGCTTCCCGCCGACCATGGGCACCAAGTACAGCCGAACGTGAGCTTCGTATTTGTCGTACGTGCTCAGCTTGCGTCGAGGCTTCACCACGTTGTCGAGCCAGTACGGCAGCCACTCGGAGAGCTTGGCCGACCGGGTGGGCACGGGTACGCCCTGATCTACCTTGGCGAGCAGGTCGCGGCGCTTCGCATCGCACTCCGCCCAGGTCTTGCCGTAGGCGAACTTGCGAGCGCGGGTGCCGTCCGGCTGGAGGACGTAGACAGCAGCCTGGAAGCGGCCATCCTTGCGCTTGGTAATGGTGCCCGCGCCATTCGGGTTGCGTTTGCGCTGTGCGGCCATCAGGCGGCCTCCTCGATCTCGTTGACGATGAAGTCCCGTACGGCGTCGGCGGGGATGCGGCGGGACCGGCCGATAGTGATCGAGGTCAGCCGGCGCGAGCGGATCAGGTCGTAGACCGTGGAGCGTCCGAGCTTCAGCCGCGCCATGACCTCAGGCACGGTGAGCAGTTCGGCGGTGGCGGTGGTCATGCGTCGGCCCCTTCCAGAGCGAGTTGGTCCATGCCTTCGGCGCGTGCTTCGCGGGCGGTGTCGCGGTTGAGCTGGATGTCGCGGTGGATGTTGGCGGCGAGCCAGGATTCGCCGGGGGTGTGGCCGTGGCCGGCGTAGGTCCAGTGCGCGAGGGTGAGGGTCGTGGCCTCGGGGTGGTCGTCGGGGTCGGGGAGGCCGAGGGCGGCGCGTTGCTGGGCGGCGCGGTAGTCGGCGCGGACCTGGCGGAGGGCGCCGAGGGTGGTGGAGTAACGGCGGGATTTGGTGGAGAAGTGGCCGCGGAAGCCGAGCATGTGCGCCCAGTCGCGGAGCTTGCGATCGGGGTAGGCGTGGTGGAGGTCGAGGCAGGCTTCGATCAGCCGGCTGGGGTGGTCCGGAACGCCGAGGAGGATCAGCGATTCCTTGTTGCCGACACGGTGGTCCACGGTCCCGGTCGTCTCAGCCGCTTTCGTGGCGTACTTGGCGACGTAGGAGGCCACGGCTTGTTCGGTGAGGTCTTCGCCGTTGCCGAACGCCTTGATGGGCTGGACATCAAGCTGTGTTCCCCAGCGCAGCACCCAGCCGGTGGGGAAGCCGGCTTCCTCGTTCGCGGGAACGGTGACTTCGACTCGGGCAGCGGCGGCGCGGATGGCGTCGTCGAGGAGATCGAGGGTCGCCCAGGGCGGGGGTGGTGAGTCGGGTCCGTCGGGTCCGTCGAAGCGGATCACGGCGTGGAAGTGGACCGCTCCGCGCTTCTGATACTCCGCGACCTTCCCGAAGGAGAGCCGGGACTGTTCGCGGGCCGCTTTCTGGGTGAGGCCGGCACGCTTCGCGATTTCGCGGCGGAGGTAGATCGTGAAGTAGCGCCACAGGTCGGAGGCGTGGTTGTTCCACAGCACCGCGCCCGCGTAGTCGTACCGGTCGGG
>NZ_JBVJMU010000021.1:0-152211 GCF_055584045.1 Streptomyces sp. NPDC104307 | reverse complement strand
TCGGACACCAGGAGATCAAGCTGAAAAAGCCACGAGAACGACGCAACCCTGGCCCGTAGCTGCATGCCGGAGATCAGTTACGGGACAGCCCTTAGGCAGCACAATGCGGCACCACCCGGCGCGATCGCTCTCGGTCTCGTAATGCGTAGGTCTCGGGTTCCAATCTCGAAGGCGGCTCATTCGAAAGCCGGTCAAACGCTGTCCGGCCCGGCTTTCGACTGAGCTGATCCCTTTTTGCCGCGGGCCGGGTTTCCCGGATCATGCCGCCCGGTCCAAGGGAAGCGCATCTGTGCAGCCGGTGTGCGGAAGGGTGCGCGCGCAAAAACCTGTGGCGGGAGACCAGGGTGCAAGGACTCCTTATTGGAGGTTTCCCCTCAAGATGTCATCGAGGTTCCTCTCCTCCACGTACCTGGCCCAGGTGGACGGCCTTCGGTGAGCTGGCAGTCCGCGGAGGTATCGCTGCAGGCTGTAACCTGCCCACCTCCGCTGTCGGCGCCTTTCCCGGTCAGGTTCTGCGAGGTCGCACCAGGCTTCCTCCCATGAGGCAACGGCCGAGGGGGCTACGACGCCGCAAATTTCGATGATCGTCATTACGAGCTCGAGTGGCGCACTGCGCTCGCCGCGAAGTACCGCTCCGACAGTGGAGCGCTTCAGTGTGCCGTGACTCCTGAGCCCAATCTCTTGCTGGGAGAGCTTCGCGCCTCGAATCGTTTCCTGGAGAGCATCCAGAAACTCCATGTGGGTGCGCATACCGTCAGGCGGTCCCCCGGCGGCTCGAACTGACTGACCCCTCCGCCTGATCGCCACCGCTTCATCCCTGACTGCCATCACGGTGTGCTCGTCCAGGCCGAGAGATCGGGCCATCAGCTCCGTCACAGCCCGAGAAGGGATCCCTCGCCCGGATAGCGCCCGCGACACGGTTGATGAGTCCCGGCCGATTAGCACCGCCAGCTGACCGTAGGTCAGGCCCCGTACAGAGAGCTGGCCCTCCAGTAGGTTGATCAGGCGGGCATTCACGGGCTCCCACTGCTTCCGTGATCCGTATCCCTCCGTGAGCATCGCACCCCTCCCGGGTTCGCTGGGCCGTAGGTCGACCCGTGACCGGCAGTAGCGTGCCAACCTCGTCCCGCCTGGGCCAAGTTGGGAGAGCCCTCTCCGGCGGCAATGGCCACGAACAAGAACTTTGGTTCAGAGAGCGAAGAATTTGATGCTGTATGTGCCGGTATGGCGAGTGGTTACCTGTGAGTAGAAAGATGGGTTGCATTTCTGGCGCACGCATCCTCAGAGCTTCTGTTCCAGAGGTGGTGACCGCCGCTGTGCGCGGGGTCGTCGCCCATTTCGTCGACACCATGGCGAAGCGGGTCGGGCCGGAGGCGGACGAAGCCACCCACCTCGTCACACCGGAGGCCGCGGCCGACGTCATCATGACGGCGACCGCTGAGCGGAAGCCGGCAGCCGACCCGCCCCACGTCGTCCGGCCTGTCCGGCATGGACGACCAGCTGGTGAGTGTCCGTGTCGAGTCGTTGGGGCACCTTGTCATGGTCACCGCGCAGGCCGGCAAGTAAGCCAGCCTGACCAGCGACGGCCCGGCGGCAGTCCCTCCGTTGGACCTCGGCACCGAGATTGGCAGCGTCTTGGTGAAGCGGCGCGCCGAGGGCGGCGGAGGCGCCGGTCGGGGTGCTCGATGGGGTCGCCGAACGAGTGGAGGCGGAGGGCTGGGGCGTGTGCCGCTGCGGTGATGGCAGATCATCCTGACTTGCTGCGGCCGCCGCCAAGCCATTCGACTCCTGGTCAGTGGCAGCCAGGGAATTCGAGGGTGGGCAGTGGGTCAGGGAGCGGGTGACGCGTCCAGCCAGCGTCGCGGTCCCAGTGCAGGAGGTGGGTTCTATCCAGCAGGCAGCCGACCCAGAGGCCAGTGATGCCGGCCGGTACGTTCGGAGATCGCTGGGGAAGCAGGCTCGGGTCGGCAAGGCGGTGCCATGCGGAGGAACGCATCCAGGTGAGCCAGAAGAACACCTCTCGGCACGGCCGGTGAGAAGCCGCGTTGAGCTTCAGGGCCAGGTCCTCGTGCAGCCCGAACTCGACCTCCAGAAGCTCCACCAGCTCCGTTCCACCATCGGCGTCGGCGATGGGCGGCGGCTTCGCCGGAAGCGCGGTCCGCCAGGTCAAGGATCGTGCGCATGCGATCCGCTCACCAACCTCCCGATGGGCCAGTTCGGACAGCTCGGCATCGGTGTAGCGACCGGGAAGCAGGGCTCGCATCGTCTCGGCCCCCTTCCGTTCGTACTCGGCCCGGCGCCCCTCCAGCAAAGCGATGAAGCCCGGATCGAACGACCACAGCACCGGGCCCATCTGAGGAGGTTCCGGGACCGGAGAAGGCGGCGGAGGCTTCCCCTGGCGGCGGTTCTTCCCAGCCTTCTTGGCCCAGTGGTCCGGGTTGAAAGCCGGCATCTGGTCGTACCCCGTCAGCAACCCGGCGCTGATGAAGCCGGCACCTGTCTCGCTGCGCATGGAACAACCGAAGGTCACCCCAGCGGTGCCCAGGGTGCCGTATGGACACGCCTCTTCGTGGAATGGCTGCTCGGTACAGGCCGTGCCGGGGCCGAAGCGGGACACACCCCGCCGCTCCAGCTCGGCCAGGGCCGGGGTGATGACGGTCAGGGCATCCTTGAATCGGGGGTTCTCCTTGCGGCCTCCGTAGGTCGCCTTCGCTGTGCTCGCGAACACCACATGCCAGCCCAGATCCAGCTCGGGTACCGCCCGCCGGGTGAGGTACGGCTCCCAGGCGCTCCGGTTCTGCTGGGCCACGCTGCTGGTCACCAGTGTGACCTCGACCGTCCGGTCACTGCCGCACATGAAGTCGTAGCGGCCGCTGCGGTCAGCCCGTACATCATGGAAGTCACCACACCGAGGGCAATGGTCATACGGTTCGACGGTCTCACCGGTGCAATGCCAGAGGACGCTTGCCGTCCTCAGCTCCACGGGATCACCCGCCCTGGGCATGAGTCTCATCCGTCCCAACGTGCGTGTTCCAGGGCAGTTCAAGCAGTTGCAGCGGAAGACGAGACACCGTCTTGATCAAGTCGCCCCGGCGGTACCCGAGCCCGGCAGCGAGCAGAATCCGAACATGCTGATCCAGTCTCCCGATCATCATCGAGGGCAGGCCGACGGCTTCAGGGATGACCCACGCGTCCCGCAGGAGAAGATCTAGATCGGTATCGCCAACCGGCACATGGACATGCAGCTCCCACGGAGGGACGGCCTGCAGAGAGCCCCGTACCGTCCGGCTCCGCCGCGTGACCAGTCGGCGGCCAGCGGCTTGCAGAGCACGCAGCACCGCCATCTCGGCCACAGCTACCACCACGGTCTCACGAGTGCCCTGGTCCATAATCGTTCTACCGGATCTCTGAGACGTGCTGCGGCCGGAGGAAAGGCACCAGCGAGGCCGGCATGATCCCGGGGGACTCGAGCAGCTCCCACTGGCAGCCCGGCACCTTCTCATCGAGATCGCGGAGCGCCTGCCGCATCAGCAGCAGCATCAGGGAGTCCCTCGCCTGGTCCGACGGGGACCAGTGCTGATCGCCCACCTCGGCCATCAGTACCATCCCCGACATGAAGGTCCTGCCCATCAGCCACTCGAAGGCCGCATCGCCCAGCTCGTTGGCCGCCAGCTCCGTCTCGACCCGGTCGCACAGGTCCAGCGCCCACTTCCGGGTCGCCCCGCTCGCCGCCCAGGCGCCCCGCAGATCGTTCAGGTTCGCTGTCACCGCCAGGCCGACCAGGGTGTCGAGAACAGGCCCGTCGGGGACGGTACTCATCCCGCCGTCGGGGAGGAACACCTCCTGGGAGGCATCCGGCACGTCCTCGACCGTGTACTCGGCCAGGGACGCCCCAGGGTTACCCCACCCTGCCGGCTGCATGGCCCGCAGCACATCACCGATCCCCTGCGGCGTGACGGAAGCACCCCCGCGCAGCACCGCGGTCACCGCCGCGGCCGTCACCTCCCCACCGGACGGACTCGACGGCTCCGGGTTCCAGTCCAACCCGGCCAGCTCCGGGGGAGGCCACATCACCCCACGGTCACGCATGTACCGGGCGATGCCCTCGTCGATCCGCCGCGCCCGCGCGGGAATCAGCCGGACCCGCTGCCCGGATGCGACCACCTCGTCGGCGACACGCTCCGCCCACTCTTCCTCGTCCTCCCCGGTCTCCGGACCCTCCTCGCCGAGGCCGGTCCCGTGCCCCCGCACGGCCTTCTTGAAGGCATTTCGTACGGCCGCCTCTGGCACTGGATGCCCCTCGCCGAACAGCGCCAGCGCCAGATGAGAGGGCCGGGCACCCCTCCGTGCCAGCCGAGCGAGCGCCACGACCAGGCCGAACGCCTCATCATTCGGAACCGACGCACTCCCGCGCCCTCGGCCCAGCGCCCGCACCGTGTGCCCCGGCATCAAACCCGCCCGCCGCCACAGCGCAAGCTGCTTCACCGACACCACCAAATCGTGCCGAAGAGCATGGTCGATGAGTTGCTGATCAGCGGAAACCGGAAAACCCGTAGAGGACATGTCGCGAACCTACCCACACCGCCGGAAGCGGGACGCAGTTTTGGACATAGAGCCCTCCCACCTTCATCCAGGCGAGGCGCACGGGGCCTGGTGATCTAGGGGAACCGCCGGAGCACACGGCCCGGCGAACGACCAGGAGACCACCATGCTCACCACCCTCACCGACATCCTCCCCGCGACCGGACCCCTGCCCTGGGCACTGATCATCGCCCTGTACATCTGGATCACCGTCTACATCGTCATCGTCGGCGTCGCCCTGCTCCACCCCCGCCGCGCCCGCCGACGGGAAGCCCGCAAGATCCTCGACTGCCACTTCCCCCTCTCCAGGACCCTGTGACCTCCCCGGCCAGGTGTCTGTGGAATGGTGACAAGGACCGTTCTCCGGAGCCACCGGCCAGTCGCTGACCGGGACATCGCCGGTCACGGGCAGCCACTAGGGGAGCGCGCGGGTGCGGCGGCGTAGACGGTGGCTGTCGCCCGCCGTTGCGGGTAGAGGTTGAAGCCTCGAACGTCACCTGGTACGAGATGTACGTCAGCCCCTTCGCCTCGTCCCTACGACCCTGCGGGGGCGCTCCCCTCGTGAGGGTGTGCTTTCGAGGGATTGGGGCCTTGGTCCCGGGCCCCGGAAGGCTGCTTGCGCAGGGATGTCCCAGGGACTTTTCAGGGACTTTCGCGTCTGTCCCAGGGCCGATCCAGGGACTTTCCGCCGTGTAAGCACGGAAGGCCCTGACAGCGCTGAAAGATATAAACGCGCTGTTCAGGGCCCATATCCTCAGCACTCGATGATGTTCACCGCGAGCCCGCCCCGGGCGGTCTCCTTGTACTTCACGCTCATGTCCGCGCCCGTCTCCTTCATGGTCTTGATGACCTTGTCGAGGGAGACCTTGTGGCTGCCGTCGCCGCGCAGGGCCATCTTCGCGGCCGTGACGGCCTTGACCGCCGCCATGCCGTTGCGCTCGATGCACGGGATCTGGACGAGGCCGCCGACCGGGTCGCAGGTCAGGCCCAGGTTGTGCTCCATGCCGATCTCGGCGGCGTTCTCCACCTGCTCGGGGGTGCCGCCCAGGACCTCCGCGAGGGCGCCGGCGGCCATGGAGCAGGCGGAGCCCACCTCGCCCTGGCAGCCGACCTCCGCGCCGGAGATGGAGGCGTTCTCCTTGAAGAGCATGCCGATCGCGCCGGCGGCCAGCAGGAAGCGGACGACGCTGTCGTCCTTCTCCGCCTCCGTGGCGCCGCCCGCCGCGAAGTTCATGTAGTAGTGCAGCACCGCTGGGATGATGCCCGCGGCCCCGTTCGTCGGGGCGGTGACGACGCGGCCGCCCGCGGCGTTCTCCTCGTTGACCGCCATCGCGTAGAGGGTGATCCACTCCATCGCGTGGGTCTTGGGGTCGCCCTCCGCGCGCAGCTGGCGGGCCGTGTTCGCGGCGCGGCGGCGGACCTTGAGGCCGCCGGGCAGGATGCCCTCGCGGGACATGCCGCGGGAGACGCACGACTGCATGGAGCGCCAGATGTCCAGCAGCCCGGAGCGGATCTCGGCCTCGGTGCGCCAGGCCCGCTCGTTCTCCAGCATCAGGGAGGAGATCGACAGACCGGTGTCCTGGGCCAGCCGCAGCAGCTCGTCGCCGGTGCGGAAGGGGTGCTTGAGGACGGTGTCGTCGAGGACGATCCGGTCCTCGCCCACCGCGTCCTCGTCGACGACGAAGCCGCCGCCGACCGAGTAGTACGTCTTCTCCAGCAGCGGGGCGCCGTCGCGGTCGTACGCGAAGACGGTCATGCCGTTGGCGTGGTACGGGAGCCTCTTGCGGCGGTGCAGGACCAGCTGCTTGTCGGCATCGAAGTCGATCTCGTGCATGCCGAGGAGGTTGAGCCGGCCGGTGGAGCGGATCTCGGTGACCCGGTCGTCGGCTGTCTCGACGTCGACGGTACGGGGCGACTCGCCCTCCAGGCCGAGCAGCACGGCCTTGGGCGTGCCGTGGCCGTGGCCGGTGGCGCCGAGCGAGCCGAAGAGCTCGGCGCGTATCGAGGCGGTGTGGGCGAGCAGGCCCTCGTTCTTCAGCCGGCGCGCGAACATGCGGGCCGCGCGCATTGGGCCGACCGTATGGGAGCTGGACGGGCCGATGCCGATCGAGAACAGGTCGAAGACCGAGATGGCCACGGGTGACTCCTCAAAGCTCTGGTAGACGCCGTTGTCTGCCGGGTGGTGCGGTACGGGCCGGGTCGGCCCGAAGAGCGGGGGGCAAGGGTTGGGGCACCCCGCTCACCTCTCAGTGTGCGTGGTGCCCCGCCCCAACGTGCAAATGTGCAGGTCCGACTACAGACCGGGGTACAGCGGGAACTTCTCGGCGAGCGCGACGACGCGGGCCTTGAGGTCGTCCGCGTCGTAGGACGGCTTCAGGGCGGACGCGATGATCTCCGCGACCTCGGTGAAGTCCGCCGCCTGGAAACCGCGGGTGGCGAGCGCCGGCGTGCCGATCCGCAGACCCGAGGTGACCATCGGGGGCCGCGGGTCGTTCGGGATGGCGTTCCGGTTGACCGTGATGCCCAGCTCGTGGAGCCGGTCCTCGGCCTGCTGGCCGTCCAGCTCGGAGTTGCGCAGGTCCACCAGAACCAGGTGCACGTCCGTGCCGCCGGACAGGACGGAGACGCCGGCCTCGGTGACGTCCGGCTGCACCAGACGCTCCGCGAGGATGCGGGCGCCGTCCAGGGTGCGCTGCTGGCGCTCCTTGAACTCCTCGCCCGCCGCCACCTTGAACGAGACCGCCTTGGCCGCGATCACGTGCTCCAGCGGGCCACCCTGCTGACCCGGGAAGACCGCAGAGTTGATCTTCTTGGCGAGCTCCTGGGTGGAGAGGATCACGCCGCCGCGCGGACCGCCGAGGGTCTTGTGCGTGGTGGTCGTGACGACGTGGGCGTGCGGCACCGGGTTGGGGTGCAGGCCCGCGGCGACCAGACCGGCGAAGTGCGCCATGTCGACCATCAGGTACGCGCCGACCTCGTCCGCGATGCGGCGGAAGGCGGCGAAGTCCAGCTGGCGGGGGTAGGCGGACCAGCCGGCGACGATCAGCTTCGGCTTGGACTCCTTGGCGAGGCGCTCGACCTCGGCCATGTCCACGACACCGGTCTCGTCCACGTGGTAGGGGACCACGTTGTAGAGCTTCCCGGAGAAGTTGATCTTCATGCCGTGGGTCAGGTGCCCGCCGTGCGCCAGGTTCAGGCCCATGATCGTGTCGCCCGGCTTCAGCAGCGCGAACATCGCGGCGGCGTTGGCCTGCGCGCCGGAGTGCGGCTGCACGTTCGCGGCCTCGGCACCGAAGAGCGCCTTGATGCGGTCGATGGCGATCTGCTCGATCACATCGACGTGCTCACAGCCACCGTAGTAGCGGCGGCCGGGGTAGCCCTCGGCGTACTTGTTGGTCAGGACGGAGCCCTGGGCCTCCATGACCGCGACCGGAGCGAAGTTCTCCGAGGCGATCATTTCGAGGGTGGACTGCTGACGGTGGAGCTCGGCGTCGACAGCGGCGGCGACGTCCGGGTCCAGCTCGTGGAGGGAGGAGTTCAGAAGCGACATCAGGTGGTCCCTTGGGGTCTTTAGTTGCCGGAGAACGCGGTGTACTCGTCGGCGGAGAGCAGATCGGCCGGCTCCTCTGCGACGCGCACCTTGAACAGCCAGCCGCCTTCGAACGGTGCGGAGTTCACCAGCGAGGGGTCGTCCACGACGTCCTGGTTCGCGGCCGTGACCTCGCCGCTCACCGGCGAGTACAGGTCGCTGACCGACTTGGTCGACTCCAGCTCGCCGCAGGTCTCGCCCGCGGTCACCGTGTCACCGACCTCGGGGAGCTGGGCGAAGACGACGTCACCGAGCGCGTTGGCCGCGTGCTCCGTGATACCGACCGTGGCCACGCCGTCCTCGACGGCCGACAGCCACTCGTGCTCCTTGCTGTACCGCAGCTGCTGGGGGTTGCTCATGACCTGAATTCTCCTGTACGCGGGGGAGTGCTGATGAACGGTGGTCTTACGGTGTGAGACGCGACTGCGTCACTTCTCGACGCGGGCGGCCGTTACGGCCCGCACCAGGTCGTTACTTCCGGCGCTTGTAGAACGGCAGCGCCACGACCTCGTACGGCTCGTGGCTGCCCCGGATGTCCACCGCGACGCCTTCGGTGCCGGGCGTGGCGTGCGCGGCGTCGACGTACGCCATGGCGATCGGCTTGCCGAGGGTGGGCGAGGGGGCGCCGGAGGTGACCTCGCCGATGACCTGGCCGCCGGCCACGACCGGGAACCCGGCGCGCGGCACCCGGCGGCCCTCGGCGACCAGGCCGACGAGCTTGCGGGGCGGGGCGGTCTCGGCGCGCTCGGCGGCGGACTCCAGGGCCTTGCGGCCGACGAAGTCGCCCTCCTTCTCGAACTTCACGACCCGGCCGAGACCGGCGTCGAACGGGGTGAGGGAGGTGGTCAGCTCGTGCCCGTACAGCGGCATGCCCGCCTCCAGGCGCAGCGTGTCACGGCAGGACAGCCCGCACGGGATCAGGCCGCGGGAGGCGCCGGCCTCGGTCAGCGCCCGCCACAGCTGCTCGGCGTGGCCGGGGGCGACGAACAGCTCGAAGCCGTCCTCGCCGGTGTAGCCGGTACGGGCGATCAGCGCGGGAACCCCGGCGACCGTGCCGGGCAGTCCGGCGTAGTACTTCAGCCCGTCCAGGTCCGCGTCGGTGACGGCGGCCAGGATGGCGGGGGACTCCGGGCCCTGGACGGCCAGCAGCGCGTACGCGTCGCGGTCGTCGCGCACCTCGGCGTCGAAGCCCTCGGCGCGGGCGGTCAGCGCGTCCAGCACGATCTGCGCGTTGCCCGCGTTGGCGACCACCATGTACTCGGTCTCTTCCAGCCGGTACACGATCAGGTCGTCCAGGATGCCGCCGTCCTCGGCGCAGATCATCGTGTAGCGGGCCCGGCCCACCGAGACGGTGCCGATGTTGCCGACCAGCGCGAAGTTCAGCAGGTCCACGGCCTGGGGGCCGGTGACGGTGATCTCGCCCATGTGGGAGAGGTCGAAGAGCCCGGCCTTCGTACGCACGGCGATGTGCTCGTCGCGCTCACTGGCGTACCGCAGGGGCATGTCCCAGCCCGCGAAGTCGGTCATGGTGGCACCGAGGCTGCGGTGCAGGGCATCGAGGGCGGTGAGGCGGGGGGCGGTGCTCATGGATACGGCTCCCAGGGCATGACGACGAGGACGATCCCTCCCCATCTGTCATCGGAACCTGAGAGGTTCGCCGAGAGGCCCCGGAGGGGTTCGGCTTGCACCTTGGGTGGAGCCGCGGGGCGACTCGCTTTTCAGATCTGCCTCATCCACGCGGTACGGGGCCTGAGAGATTCAAGGGAGGATCTTGCTCCTTCGGCGCCCGGCCTGTGGCCGGAACTCTCCCGCGCGGATTCAAGCGGCCTTTATGCAGTTTGCCGGGTCATCATCGCACGCATCTCCGGTCAGTGGGGCGCCGGTACCCCACCGGATCCGGCGGGTCGCGCGCTTGTGCCGCATTACCTTTTCTTTACACTTCTTGGCAGGTGTGGGTCGGCCGACAGGGGGATGGCGATGACGTTACAGCGGTACGCGGCGACCGCGGGGGCCGCACACGGCGTACTGCCCGCACAGTCGGGTGCGCCGGCCCGGGAGGCGCTGGGCCCGCGCGGACCCGTCGTCCGGGACCTGCGCGACCGGGCCGGGCACAGCCCGCGCGCCCTGCACTTCATGGCGGGCGATGTGGTGGTGGTCTCCGGGCTGCCGGGCAGCGGCAAATCGACCCTGATCGGACGGGCCGTGACCGCCCGCGTCATCGACTCCCAGGACACCAGGGACCGCTGGGCCGCCCTGCTGCCGGGCTCAGTCCCGTACGCCCTCTACCGCCCGCTCGTCCGCGTCGCCCACTACTGGGGGCTGTGGCGGGTGCTGCGCTCCGGCGTCTCCGTCGTCGTCCACGACTGCGGCACCCAGGCCTGGGTGCGCGGCTGGCTGGCGCGCGACGCCCGGCGGCACGGCCGCGTCCTGCACCTCGTCCTGCTCGACGTCAGCCCGCAGACGGCGCGGGCCGGCCAGATCGAGCGGGGGCGCGGCGTCTCCGGATACGCGTTCGCCCGGCACCGCAGGGCGCTGCGGAGGCTGCTGCGGGAGACCGAGACCGGACTGCTGCCGCTCGGCTGCGTATCGGCGGTTCTGCTGGACCGCGAGGCGGCGGCGCTGCTGACCCGGATCACCTTCGCGGACGCGCGGGGCTAACCTCTTGCTGCATGGCACGGGGCTAGGGCCTGTCGTCGAACTGCCGTCGTTGCCCGAAGGGCGGCCGGGCGGCGTCAGGTGGGTGCTCTCGGCGCACCGGCCCCAGTTCCCTGTACTGGACGTACCGGGGTCTGGGGCCGGTGCGGCGAGAGTGCGTGCATGGCGTCGCGCGGCAGACGGCAGTTCGACGACAGGCCCTAGAGAGGTAAGCAGTGGACACTCCGGCGCATGACTCCATCCACCCGCGGGGCGGATGGCCGGCCAATGAGCTAGAAGAAGTACTGGGCGCCTCGCTGGGCAGCCCCGAAGCGGGCGGCCGGCTCGTGGAGGTCCTCGGCCGCAGCCATCTCTGGGTGCCGCTGCCCAACGGCGGCGGGCCGGACTCCACCGACCTGGACCTGCCCACGCTGGAGATCGACGGCGGGGTGTACGTCCCCGTGTTCAGCTCCGAGCAGCAGTTCCTCAGCTGTGTCGGCACCCATATGTCGTTCACCGTGGCGCCCGCCGTCGAGTTCGCCCGCGGACTGCCCCCGCAGCTCGGCCTGGCGGTGAACCCGGGCGGCGCCGTCGGCATGCCGCTGCCGCCGCCCGCCGTGGCCGAACTCTGCCGGGCCGGACGCAGCGTGCTCGACGGACCGGCCAGCGGTGGCCGGGTCCGGCTCTACGAGCCGGACTGGAAGGAGGAACCCGTCGACTTCCTCGCCGCCGCCGCCGACGAGTTCGCCCGGAGCGGTGTCGTGCTCAGCGCCCGCAGGACCCTCGCCAGCATCGAGGGCGGCGACCCCGTCCTCTTCGTCGGCGTCGAGTTCTCGACCTGGGACGGCGCGGGGCGCAACGCCCCCATGGACGCGCTGGGCCGGGCGCTCGGCCGCGTCGAGCCGCCGTGGCCGGTCAACCTGGTCCTGCTCGACGTGGCGCAGGACCCGGTCGCCGACTGGATGCGTGCCCGGATCCGGCCGTTCTTCCAGCGCCCCGCCGAGTAGTGCGGCCCGGCCGCACCGGGGGTGACGGCGGCGGGTCATGGCGTCAAGTCGGTGTCATGACCGGCGCCTAAGCTGGTTTGATGGCTGGTGCCTCGGCACCGCGCCGCACCCGTGTGCCCCGGGAGCGGCAGGCCGACACAGTGGATCGAAGAGGGGCGGGACCAGGGTGAGTGCGTCAGGCACCGCGGCAGCCGGGCGAATCGAGCACACGCTGCGCCAAGTGACGCCCGGTCGCTACGACGCGTACGAGGACCTGCTCCAAGCCCTGGCGGCCGACCGGATCTGGATGCTGCTCTGGCACGGCCGGGCCGGTTCGCCCGACGCACAGTACGGCAACATGGAGGTCGAGGGCCTCGGCTACGCCCCCTGTGTCACCTCCGCCCAGGAGCTGGCCGCCAGCGGCTGGAACCGGGCCCACGAGGTGGTGGGTGGCCGCGACATCGCCCGCGCCCTGTTCCCCGACCGCTGGGGCATCTGGCTCAATCCGCACGCCCCGGGCGGCGGCGTGGGCATCCCCTGGCTCGACCTCCGCCGGATCGCCACCGGCCTCGACCGGATGCCCGCCGGTCCGCTGCGGATCAGCGACCCCGCCCTTGAGACCCCGCAGTTCTACGCCCAGCTGACGCAGAACGCCCACCACACCCCGGCGGTCCGCTCGCTGCGCCGCGCCTGGGTGCAGCCCGCCCTCGGCGTGCCGTACCTCGCCATCGGTCTCGACCTGTACGACACGAGCCGGCCGTCCGTCGACGCGGTGCGCGCGATGATGCGGCAGTCGATCGGCGCGGTCCCGGAGGGGCTGCCGGTCTCCACCGTCGCCATGTCCGACGAGTACGACCCCGTCGCGATGTGGCTGCGGGGCAACTCCCGTCCGTTCTACGACCGCGAGCCGCACGCCCCGGCCGGCCGCAGTGGCGTCGTCGCTCCCGGTTACGGCTACCCGCAGACACCCGGACCGGCTCCGCACACCTACTAGCGCGCCCGCCGGAGTGGACAAAGGTCCCTCCGGCGGACAAGGTGACCCTCCCGGTCACCCAAATAGCCACTCAATCAGGCCTGTTGGGTGTCATGTCCGTTCTGGTGGATTAGCGGGCGAGTAGTCCGCTCACTCGATCCACCTGTCCGGATAACGGAAGCTCACTGACCGCATCACGTTTGAGCAAACATTCCCCGTCAGGTCTGGCGGGTGATCGCAACTGCGTTGAAGACTCCCGGCTAGTGGGGATCGTCGGCCCTTTGTACGAGGTTGCCCCGGCGGACATTCCGCAGACGCATTTGCGCACCCAGTACCGCACCGAGCACCGCATCGAGTTTCCGCACAGAGTTCCGCACCGTTTTCGCACCGAGACGCCAGCAGCCGCGTGAACACGCGCGGCCGACAAGCGCCAGGCCGTTACCGCGGCGAGCAAGGGCCGGCCACCGCCGGCGGGAGGGGTCAAAGGCACTGTGACCGCACCGATCGAGACCACCGGATCGGCTGCCGAGGCTCAGCCGGAGGCAGTACTCACGGGAGTCAAGCAGAGCCAGATCGAAGGCCGTTCGCTCGGACAGATCGCCTGGTCGCGCTTCAAGCGCGACAAGGTGGCCGTCGCGGGCGGCATCGTTGTCATCCTGCTGGTCCTGCTCGCTGTCCTCTCCAAGCCGATCCAGGCCGTCTTCGGTCTGGACCCCAACGAGTTCCACCAGGACCTCATCGACCCGGCGCTGCTGGCGCCCAAGGGTGACTGGGGCGGCATCAGCTGGAGCCATCCGCTCGGCGTCGAACCGCAGTACGGGCGCGACATCCTGTCCCGGATCATCGAGGGCTCCTGGGTCTCCCTCGTCGTCGCCGTCGGCGCCACCCTGCTCTCCGTGGTGATCGGCGTCTTCTTCGGCGTCGTCTCCGGGTTCTACGGCGGCTGGGTCGACACGCTCATCAGCCGCATGATGGACACCTTCCTGGCCTTCCCGTTGCTGCTGTTCGCGATCTCCATCTCGGCGGCGCTGCAGGACGGTGCGTTCGGTCTTGAGGGGCTGCCGCTGCGGCTCTCGGTACTGATCTTCGTGATCGGCTTCTTCAGCTGGCCGTACATGGGCCGTATCGTCCGGGCCCAGACGATGAGCCTGCGCAACCGCGAATTCGTCGAGGCGGCCCGCTCGTTGGGGGCCCGCGGCCCCTTCATCCTCTTCCGGGAGCTGCTGCCGAACCTGGTGGCTCCCATCCTGGTCTACTCCACGCTGCTGATCCCCTCGAACATCCTCTTCGAGGCGGGTCTCAGCTACCTCGGGGTCGGTATCGCCCCGCCGCAGGCCTCCTGGGGCGGGATGCTCACGAACGCGGTCGACTTCTACCGGAACGACCCGATGTACATGATCGTGCCAGGCGTGGCCATCTTCGTCACGGTCCTGGCGTTCAACCTGCTGGGAGACGGGCTGCGTGATGCCCTCGACCCCCGTAGCAAGTAGGGCCCAAAGGCGCTCGTCACAACGACGTGCGACATGCCATGGCAACCATCGATTGAGGGGAATTTCCTCAGGTGAAGACCAGTAAAACGACAGCGGTGGTTGCCACGGCTGTGGTCCTGATGCTGGGCGCGTCCGCGTGCAGCGGCTCCGACGACGACAGCAACGGCGGCGGCAGCAGCAAGGGCTCCGGAGCCACCGACGCCGCGCTGACGTCGGTCGTCAACAAGTCGGAGAAGAAGGGCGGGACCGTCAAGATCGAGCTCTCCGACGAGCCCGACTCCCTCGACCCCGGCAACACCTACTACGGCTGGGTGCAGAACCTCTCCCGCCTGTACGGCCGCACCCTGACGTCCTTCAAGCCGGCCGCCGGCAAGGACGGCCTGGAGGTCGTCCCGGACCTCGCGGAGGGCCTCGGCAAGTCGAGCGCTGACGCCAAGACCTGGACGTACACGCTGAAGAAGGGTCTCAAGTTCGAGGACGGGACCCCGATCACCTCGAAGGACGTCAAGTACGCCGTCGAGCGCTCCAACTTCGCGCCGGAGGCCCTGTCCAACGGCCCGACGTACTTCAAGGCGCACCTCGCGGGCGGCGACAAGTACAAGGGCCCGTACAAGGACAAGAGCGCGGGCGGCATCTCCTCCATCGAGACGCCGGACGACAGCACGATCGTCTTCAAGCTGAAGGACCCCTTCGCGGACTTCGACTACCTGGCGACCTTCTCGCAGACGGCCCCCGTGCCGGCCGCGAAGGACAAGGGTGCCGACTACGTGAAGCACATCGTGTCCTCCGGCCCGTACAAGTTCGAGTCGTACGACGAGGGCCGCGGCGCGACCCTCGTGCGCAACTCCCAGTGGGACCCGAAGACCGACCCGAACCGTCCGGCCCTGCCGGACAAGGTGACGATCCGCTTCAAGGTGAAGCAGGAGACGGTCGACAACAACCTGATCTCCGACAACATCACCGTTGACGGCGGCGGCACCGGTGTCGCCCCGGCCACCCAGCCGGACGTGATCACCAAGCCCGACCTGAAGAAGCAGACGGACAACTCGTACGCGGGCGCCACCTCGTACATCGGTCTGAACGTCAACGTGGCCCCGTTCGACAACATCCACTGCCGCAAGGCCGTTCAGTGGGGCCTCGACAAGGCGTCGGTCCAGGCCGCCCAGGGTGGCGACCCCAAGGGTGACGTCGCGACGACCCTGCTGCCGCCGACCGTCAACGGCTACAGCAAGTTCGACCTGTACGAGTCCGCCGGCCACAAGGGCGACGAGGCCAAGGCCAAGGACGAGCTGAAGCAGTGCGGCAAGCCGAAGGGCTTCGACACCAAGATCTCGGCCCGCTCCGACCGCCCCGCCGAGATGGCCATGGTCACCGCGGTGCAGGCCTCGCTCAAGAAGATCGGCATCAACGCCGAGATCAAGAGCTTCCCGGCCGGTAAGTACTTCTCGAACTTCGCGGGCAACCCGAGCTACGTGCACGCGAACAAGCTGGGCATGATCATGAGCGCCTGGGGTGCCGACTGGCCGACCGGCTTCGGCTTCCTGGACCAGATCATCAACGGCTCGGCCATCAAGCCGTCCGGTGGCAACAACGTCCAGGAACTGAACGACCCGAAGATCAACAAGCTGCTCAACGAGGGCATCGCCAACACCGACACCGCCGCCCGTGAGAAGGCGTGGGGCGACGTCGACAAGGCCGTGGCCGAAGGCGCGACCGCCGTGCCGCTGATCTACCGCAAGAACCTGCTGCTCCGGCCGAAGTCCGCGACCAACGTCACGGTCACCCAGGCCTACCTCGGCATGTACGACTACGTGCTGATGGGTTCCGCCAAGTAGGTACGGCCCCGCTTCCCGGGCCGCGCGCACACGGCGCGGCCCGGAGAGCGGCCCCCCGGGCCCTCAGAATTGTCCTGAAAGGCAGGTGAAGGCACGGTGTCCGACCGCACGGGTCACCCCCGGCAGACAGATACCGGCGCCGGATAGCTGTGGCTGCGTACATCATCCGACGCGTCTTCGGCGCGGTACTGCTGCTGTTGATCGTCAGCGCAGTCACCTTCGCGATCTTCTTCCTCGTCCCCCGGCTCGCCGGGCAGACGATGGACCAACTGGCGGCCCAGTACGTGGGCAAGGACGCCAATCCGCAGTCCATCCTCGCGGTCAAACAGAACCTCGGCCTCGACCAGCCGCTGTACGAGCAGTTCTGGCACTTCATCAAGCAGATCTTCGTCGGCGCGGACTACACGTTCGGCCCCGAGGTCTCGCACTGCGGTGCCCCCTGCTTCGGCTTCTCGTTCAAGAACCACGTCGAGGTCTGGCCCGAGCTGACCGCACGTATCCCGGTCACCTTCTCGCTGGCCATCGGTGCCGCGGTGATCTGGCTGATCAGCGGTGTGGCGATCGGTGTCGTCTCCGCGCTCAAGCGGGGTTCGCTCCTCGACCGCTTCTTCATGGCCGTCGCCCTCGCCGGCGTCTCGCTGCCGATCTTCTTCACCGGCATGCTCGCGCTGGGCGTGTTCACCGTGCAGTGGCCGGTCTGGGAGAACATCACCTACGTCCCGTTCACGGAAAATCCGTTGGAATGGGCCTGGAACCTGCTGATCCCGTGGTGCTCGCTGGCCTTCCTCTACTCGGCGCTCTACGCCCGCATCACCAGAGCCGGGATGCTGGAGACCATGGGTGAGGACTACATCCGTACGGCCCGCGCCAAGGGTCTCAAGGAGAACGTGATCATCGGAAAGCACGGTCTGCGGGCCGCGCTCACCCCGATCGTCACCATCTTCGGCATGGACTTCGGCCTGCTGGTCGGCGGCGCGGTCATCACCGAGCAGGTGTTCTCGTTCCAGGGCCTCGGCTTCTACGCCATCGACGGGGTCCGGGGCAACGACCTGCCCATCGTGATGGGCGTGACGCTCATCGCGGCCTTCTTCATCGTCGTCTGCAATCTGCTGGTGGACCTGGTGTACGCCGCCATCGACCCCAGGGTGAGGTACTCGTGACCGAGGTTTCCAAGGCACAGACAGCGGCGGCCGGCGAGCCCGCCGCCGCGCGGGCCGGCGACGAGGCCTTCCTCTCCGTACGGGACCTGCGCATCCACTTCAAGACGGACGACGGCCTGGTCAAATCCGTCGACGGCGTCAGCTTCGACGTGAAGCCCGGCCAGACCCTCGGCATCGTGGGCGAGTCCGGCTCGGGCAAGTCCGTCACCTCGCTCGGCGTGATGGGCCTGCACCGCACGGCCCCCAACGCCCGTATCTCCGGTGAGGTCTGGCTGGACGGCGAGGAGCTGATCGGCGCGTCCGACGACCGGGTGCGCGCCCTGCGCGGCCGCAAGATGGCCATGATCTTCCAGGACCCGCTCTCCGCGATGCACCCGTACTTCACGGTCGGCGGGCAGATCGTGGAGGCGTACCGGGTCCACAACAAGGTCAGCAAGAAGATCGCGCGCACCCGCGCCATCGAAATGCTCGACCGGGTCGGCATCCCCGAGCCGCACAAGCGGGTCGACTCCCACCCGCATGAGTTCTCCGGCGGTATGCGCCAGCGCGCCATGATCGCGATGGCCCTGGTCAACAACCCGGAACTGCTCATCGCGGACGAGCCGACCACCGCCCTGGACGTCACCGTCCAGGCGCAGATCCTGGACCTGATCCGGGACCTGCAGAAGGAGTTCGGCTCCGCCGTCATCATGATCACCCATGACCTCGGGGTGGTCGCGGAGATGGCCGACGAGCTCCTGGTGATGTACGGCGGCCGGTGCATCGAGCGCGGTTCGGCGGAGAAGGTCTTCTACGAGCCCCAGCACCCCTACACCTGGGGTCTGCTCACCTCGATGCCGCGCATCGACCGTGAGGAGACCGACCGGCTGATCCCCGTCAAGGGCCAGCCGCCGTCGCTGATCAACGTCCCGGACGGCTGCGCGTTCAACCCGCGCTGCCCGTACGCGGACGTCCCCAAGGACAACGTCACCCGCACGACGCGCCCCGAGCTGGAGCAGGTCGGTGACGGACACTTCGCCGCCTGCCACATGGCACCGGAGGAGCGGTCCCGGATCTGGACCGAACAGATTGCGCCGAAGCTGTGAGCGATCCGAGTGATGTGAGCGACGTGAGTGACGTGAGCGAGAAGAAGAATTCCCCGGTGCTGGAGAAGGACGTGACGATCCCCGAGCAGGCCACCGCCTCGCGCGAGCCGTTGCTCAGGGTCGAGGGCCTGGTCAAGCACTTCCCGATCCGCAAGGGGCTGTTCGGCCGCCAGGCCGCCGCGGTCAAGGCCGTCGACGGCATCGGCTTCGAGGTGTACCCGGGGGAGACCCTGGGCGTCGTGGGCGAGTCCGGCTGCGGCAAGTCGACGATGGGCCGGCTGATCACCCGGCTGATCGAACCGACCGGCGGCAAGGTCGAGTTCGAGGGCCGCGACATCACGCACCTGTCCATGGGCAAGATGCGGCCGATGCGGCGCGACGTCCAGATGATCTTCCAGGACCCGTACTCCTCGCTGAACCCGCGGCACACGATCGGCACGATCGTCAGCGCGCCGTTCAAGCTGCAGGGCGTCGAGCCCGAGGGCGGTCTCAAGAAGCACGTGCAGGAGCTGCTGTCGCTGGTCGGGCTCAGCCCCGAGCACTACAACCGCTACCCGCACGAGTTCTCCGGCGGACAGCGCCAGCGCATCGGCATCGCCCGCGCGCTCGCCCTGCGCCCGAAGCTCGTCGTCGCCGACGAACCGGTCTCCGCGCTGGACGTGTCGATCCAGGCGCAGGTGGTCAACCTGCTCGACGACCTCCAGGACGAGCTCGGCCTCACGTACGTGATCATCGCGCACGACCTGTCGGTCATCCGCCATGTCTCGGACCGGATCGCGGTCATGTACCTCGGCAAGATCGTCGAGCTGGCGGACCGCAAGTCGCTGTACTCGGCGCCGATGCACCCGTACACCAAGGCCCTGATGTCCGCCGTGCCGGTGCCGGACCCGCGGCGCCGGGGGACCAAGAGCGAGCGCATCCTGCTCAAGGGCGATGTGCCCTCACCGATCTCACCGCCCAGCGGCTGCCGGTTCCACACCCGGTGCTGGAAGGCGACGGAGATCTGCAAGACGCAGGAACCCCCGCTGATCGCGCTGAAGACCGGTCACCAGGTCGCCTGCCACCACCCGGAGAACGCCCCGGACCAGGTGCCCGGACAGCAGCCGGCCGCGGCCCGGGAAACGGTCGGGCTGATCACGCCGGCCACGCCGGACAGCTCCGCGGGGAAGCCGTCCAAGACCCTCGCCGAACCCGCCGAGGGGGACGCGGCAACACCCTCACAGGCGCCGGAGGACAGCCCGAAGGAGTAGGACCGGCACAATTGCCCGGTGCTCAACGAACTGTTCACGCCCACCGTCCAGCATGCGCTCGACATCGTCGGGATCTTCGTCTTCGCGATCTCCGGCGCTCTGCTCGCCGTACGCAAGAACTTCGATGTCTTCGGCATCGCGGTACTCGCGGAGGTCACCGCGCTGGGCGGGGGGCTGTTCCGTGACGTGATCATCGGTGCGGTGCCGCCGGCCGCCTTCACGGACCTCGGGTACTTCACCACCCCGCTGCTCGCCGCCGGTCTGGTCTTCTTCCTGCATCCGCACGTCGAACGGATCCAGTTCGGCATCAACGTCTTCGACGCGGCCGGGCTCGGCCTCTTCTGCGTCACCGGGACGGTGAAGGCGTACGACTACGGGCTCGGCCTGACATCTTCGGCCGCGCTCGGCCTCGCCACCGCGGTCGGCGGCGGTGTGCTGCGGGACGTACTCGCCAATGAGGTGCCCTCGCTGCTGCGCTGGGACCGCGACCTGTACGCGGTGCCCGCGATCGTGGGGGCCGCGATGATCGTGCTCTGCATCCGCTTCGACGCGCTCAACGCCTTCACCAGCGGGGCCGCGGTGATCACCGCGTTCGCGCTGCGGCTGCTGGCGCTGCGCTACCACTGGCGGGCCCCGCGCGCCTACAACCGACGCTCGGCCACGGCCGAGGAGGGATAGTGCCGGTGTCCCGCGTCTCACCCCCCGGAAAAGCTACCGCTCAGTAATACAATCGGTGTACGGTGCGTTTCATGGCACAGGCAGCAACGCAGGCAGCAGAGGCCGCGCAGGCGACCATCGGTGACAGCGAGTTCGACCGGGACACCGCCGTCACCCTTCGCGAGGAAGGCGTCTACGACGCCGAGCTCTCCGCCGGCTGGACGATCATCCGTGCCGTCAACGGCGGCTACCTGCTCGCGCTGCTCGGCCGCGCCCTCGGCGAGGCCCTCCCGCACCCGGACCCCCTCTCGGTCTCCGCGCACTACCTCACCGCGTCCGTCCCCGGGCCCGCGGTGATCCGCACCCAGGTCGTCCGGACCGGCCGCACCCTCTCCACCG
Organism: Streptomyces sp. NPDC104307; assembly: GCF_055584045.1. Classification (NCBI taxonomy): domain Bacteria; kingdom Bacillati; phylum Actinomycetota; class Actinomycetes; order Kitasatosporales; family Streptomycetaceae; genus Streptomyces; species Streptomyces sp. NPDC104307. The sequence continues at coordinate 131,572 of NZ_JBVJMU010000021.1, read as the reverse complement.
GCGAGGCCTCCCTCTTCCAGTACGCGGACGACGGCACCGAGGTCGAACGCATCCGGGTCCTCGCCACCTACTGCGAACTGGACGCCCTGAGCGACGAGATCCGCACCACGGCGAAGGTGCCCGCCATCCCGCCCCGCGAACACTGCCTGGGCCCGAGCGACGGACCGGCCCCGATCCCCGGCAGCTCGGCCATCACCGAGCGGCTCGACATCAAGCTGGACCCGGCGACGATCGGCTGGGCCGTGGGGCAGCCGTCCGGCAAGGGCGAGATGCGCGGCTGGTTCGGGCTCGCGGACGGCCGCGACGCCGACCCGCTCTCGCTGCTGCTCACCGTCGACGCGCTGCCGCCGACCTCGTTCGAGCTGGGGCTCAAGGGCTGGACCCCGACCATCGAACTCACCACCCACATCCGCTGCCGCCCGGCCCCCGGCCCGCTCCGCGTCTCCATCACCACCCGCAACCTCGCGGGCGGCTTCCTGGAGGAGGACGCCGACGTCTGGGACAGCGCCGACCGGCTGGTCGCCCAGTCCCGGCAGCTCGCCAGGGCCCCGCGCAGCTGACACCCCGCGCAGGCCGGAACCGGGGGATGCTGGTGCGGTGAAGTCCGACCGGTTGCTCTCGATCCTGCTGCTGCTCCAGACCCGCGGCCCGGTCCCCGCGCCCGAGCTCGCCGAGCGCCTCGACGTCTCCGTACGCACCATCTACCGGGACGTGGAGGCGCTCTCCGCGTCCGGTGTCCCCGTCTACGCGGAACGCGGCAGGCACGGTGGGATCGCCCTGCTGCCCGGGTTCCGCACCGATGTCACCGGGCTGACCGCGGACGAGTCGCGCGCCCTGTTCGTGCTGGCGGCGGACGGCGCCCACGCGGCGCTGGGCCTCGACGCGGCGATCGGTTCCGCGCTGCGCAAGGTGATGGCCGCGCTGCCCGCCCCGCACCGGCCCGCCGCCGAGCTGACCAGCCGGCGGATCCTGGTCGACCCGGTGCGCTGGATGAGCGGCCCGCCGGCCGCCGTCGACATCGCCGAGCTGCACGACGCGGTCTTCGCCGACCGGCGGCTGCGGCTGGACTACCGGCACAGCGGCACGCGGAGCGCGCGCACCCTCACCGTCGATCCGTACGGACTGGTGGTGAAGGCGGGCGTCTGGTACCTGGTGGCCGACCGGGACGGCGAGCCCGGTCTCTTCCGCGCGGACCGGGTGCGGCGGGCCGTCCTCACCGACGAAGCGGTGGTGCGCAGGCCCGGCGTGGAACTGGCCCAGGTGTGGGAGGCGCTGCGCCGTCAGGTCGAGGAACGGCGCGGTGGCGTGACCCTGCTGGTACGGGTGCACCGCTCCCGCCTTGACCTGTTCCTGCGGCTGAACGCGGCCGTGCTCACCGGGGAGCCCCGGCCCGAGGAGCGGGACGGCGAGTGGCTGCGGGCCGAACTGGCCGTGGAGTCGGTGGAGTGGGCGCGTTCCCTGCTCTCCTTCGGCCCGAACGTCGAGATCCTCGCACCGCCCGCCGCGCGCACGGTGGTCGCCGAGCACGCGGCCGCGGTCATGGCGCTGTACGGGGGTCAGGGGCCGGGGGCGTCCGCAGGAAGCCGGTGAGCGCGGCGGTCAGTTCGGCCGGCGCGTCCTCTTGCACCAGATGCCCGGCGCCCTCGATGATCCGCAGCTCGGATCCGGGCACGAGGGAGGCCAGTTCGTGGCCGCGTTCGACCGGGATCCAGGTGTCCTCGGCGCCCCAGCAGATCAGCACCGGCAGCTCGATCCCGGCGTAGCGGTGCTGGATCTCATCGGTGAACCGCTGGTCGTTCTGGCTGATCTGCCGGTAGAAGGCGGGCTGTCCGGCCTCGTTGCACCACGGCTCGACCAGCCGGTCCAGGACCTCCGGACGCAGTCCGGTGTGGCCGGCCGAGCTCACGTACTCGCGCACCAGCGCCCGGTGCAGCGCGGGCGGCAGCTGCCCGAAGACCTCCGGGTGCCCGCCGAGCAGCCGGTAGGCGGGTGAGCCCCAGGGCGCCAGCGCCACCGGGTCCACCAGCGCCAGGCGGCGGTAGCGGGCGCCGTGCAGCAGATGGGCGCGCAGGGCGACGCAGCCGCCGAAGTCATGGGCGACCACGGCGGGTTCGGCCAGCTCCCAGTGGGCCAGGAGCTCGGTGAGCACCCGGCCCTGCGAACCGAGCGCGACGTCCTGGCCCTCGAACTGGGCGGAGGCGCCGTACCCGGGCAGGTCCCAGACGAACACCCGGCGGTCCTGGGCCAGCGCGCGGGCCACCCCGCGCCAGACGTACGAGGAGAAGGGCGTCCCGTGCACCAGGACGACGGGCGGTGCGTCGGCCGGCCCCAGCACGGCCCAGCGGACCTCCCCGGCGGAGCTGTGGAACGTGCGGTCCAGGACCCATGCGTCGTCGTCGCTCATGTGCGCCAGCCTAGGGGCTGTCCTGTCCTTGGAGTCCGGTGTCCGGATCAGACCGGATCAGGCCGGATCAGGGTGTGGCGTCCAGCCAGTGCAGCCGGCCGAGGGTGACCAGCCGCAGTCGGCGCCGGGCCACCTCTGCCACCGCCCGTCCGCCGTCCGGGCCCGCGTCCAGCAGCGCGGAGGCGGTGATCACCATGTGGTCGACGTAGAGGCCGCCCAGCATCAGCAGATCCTCCTCGCTCCAGCCCCGCGACTCCGGCTCCCCGGCGAGCGCCGCCGCCACCTCCTCGGTGAACAGCCGGAGCTGGGCGGCGATGGCCTCGCGGACCTGGCCGACCCCGCCGTGCTGCTCGCGGGCGATGAACCGGAAGTGCGCGGGCTGCTCACGGACATGGCGCGCTATCAGTTCGACGCTGCGGTCGAGCCGGACCTCGCTGTCGCCGGTCTCGGCCAGGATCGCGCCGATCATTCCGTGCAGGCTGCCCAGCGTCTGCTCGACGAGAGCGACCCCGAGCGCGGCGATGTCGTCGAAGTGCCGGTAGAAGGCCGTCGGCGTGACACCGCCCGCGCGGGTCACCTCGCGCAGCCCGAGGCTGCTCAGGCTCTGCTCCTCCAGCAGTCCGAGGGCGCCGTCCAGCAGGGCCTGGCGGGTCCTCAGCTTCTTGGCCTGGCGGGTGCCGGCGGTGTGACTCATGCCATTCAGTAAACAACTGTTCTCCAGCCCGGGGAAGGGGTGCGCGGGTCTAGACTGGCAAGTCAGTGAACACTCGTGCTCTCAATCGTGGAAAGGCCGGCCATGATCGTCCTCGTCGTCGCCCTGCTTCTGCTGGGGATCGTGCTGGGAGCGGTGGCCCACATACCGCTGCCGCTGACTCTCGTCCTCGGCGCTCTCATCGGCTGCTGGCTGCTGGTCTTCGCCCTGCGCGAGCGCCTCGGCGCCCAGCGCCGGTCCCGTTGACGGACAAGGCCGCCGGCCGACACCCCGCCGCATCCACCCCGAAGGAGTCCGCACCATGACGCTCACCACACTCGGCCGCCGCTCCGCGACGACGGACGGTGCCGGTCCGGCCGACCCGGCCGCCGACGCCGCGACCTCCGCCGACCCGGCCGCCGACGCCGTGACCTCCGCCGACCCGGCCGCCGACGCCGTGACCTCCGCCGACCCGGCCGCCGACGCCGCGACCTCCGCCGACCCGGCCGCCGACGCCCCGGTCAGGTCCGGCCGGTCCGGCCGGGCCACCCGTGATGCCGACGCCCTCGCGGTCGCCTCATTCGTCCTCGGTCTAGTCGGACTGCTGGTGATGAACATCCTGCTGGGCCCGGCAGCCATCGTGATGGCGGTCATCGCCCTGGCCAGGTCCACCGCCCGCCGCGGCCGCGCCCTGCTGGGGCTCGCGCTCGGCGTCGCCGACCTGGTGGTGCTGGCCTTCCTCGTCACCGGGAACGGCGCTGTCGGCTGGAGCTTCAGCGGCTGACGAAGAGCGATACCGGTGCACGGGGCACCGAAATCGCGGTGCGCAGGCGCCGATTCCGCGGTGCGCGGGCCGCAATGCTCCATGCGCCCGCCCTGCGCCCCGCCGCAGGCTCGTAGAATCGAGCCCACCATGGCTTACCTCGACCACGCCGCGACCACCCCGATGCTCCCGGAAGCGATCGCGGCGATGACCGCCCAGCTCGCTGTCACCGGCAACGCGTCCTCCCTGCACGCCGCCGGGCGCCGGGCCCGCCGTACCGTCGAGGAGTCCAGAGAGACCCTCGCCGACGCCCTCGGCGCACGCCCCAGCGAGGTGGTCTTCACCTCCGGCGGCACCGAAGCGGACAACCTCGCGGTGAAGGGCCTGTACTGGGCCCGCCGCGACGCCGATCCCCGCCGCACCCGGGTGCTGGCCAGCCCCGTCGAGCACCACGCGGTGCTCGACGCCGTGGACTGGCTGGCCGAGCACGAGGGCGCGAGCGTCGAGTACCTTCCCGTCGACCGCTACGGGCGCGTCCACCCGGACGCGCTGCGCGAGGCGCTGGCCCGCAACCCCGACGACGTCGCGATGATCACCGTGATGTGGGCCAACAACGAGATCGGCACCATCATGCCGGTACGTGAACTGGCTTCGGTGGCACGCGAGTTCGATGTGCCGATGCACGCCGACGCGGTGCAGGCCTTCGGCCAGCTGGAAGTCGACTTCGCCCGCTCGGGACTGGCCGCGATGACCGTCAGCGCCCACAAGATCGGCGGCCCGTTCGGCGTCGGCGCACTGCTGCTCGGCCGCGACCACACCCCCGTACCCGTGCTGCACGGCGGCGGGCAGGAGCGCCATGTGCGCTCCGGCACCCTGGACGTTCCCGGCGTCGCCGCGTTCGCCGTCGCGGGACGGCTCGCCGCCGACGGGCGCGAGGACTTCGCCCGGGAGACCGGGGGCCTGCGCGACCAGCTGGTCGCGGCCGTGCTGGCGGAGGTCCCGGACGCCCTCCTCGGCGGCGACCCGGCCCCCGGCGGGCGGCTCCCGGCCAACGCACACTTCACCTTCCCCGGCTGCGAGGGCGACTCCCTCCTGCTGCTGCTGGACGCCCAGGGCATCGAGTGCTCGACCGGCTCCGCCTGCACGGCCGGGATCGCCCAGCCCAGTCACGTCCTGCTCGCCACCGGCACGGACCCGGACCTGGCGCGCGGCACCCTGCGCTTCTCGCTCGGCCACACCACGACCAAGCAGGACATCGACGAGGTGGCACGGGCGATCGGCCCGGCGGTGGAACGGGCCAGGACGGCCGGGCTGAGCTGAGCGCTGGCGGCCCCGGCTTGAGCTGAGCGACGGCGGCCTGGTCTCAGCTGACCGACGGCGGAGCGGGCCCGGGGCCTCGCGTCCGGATCATGCGGCGCTGCGGCGCCGCGCCGCCCGCACCAGCTTCATGTAGCGGTCCCAGTCCCAGCCCCTGCCCGGGTCCGTGTGATCGGCGCCCGGCACCTCCACGTGCCCGATGATGTGCTTCCGGTCCACCGGTATCCCGTACCGCCCGCATATCGCCGCGGTCAGCCGGGCGGACGCCGCGTACATCGCCGCCGTGAAGTCCTGCGGGCGGTCCACGAAGCCCTCGTGCTCGATGCCGACGCTGCGTTCGTTGTACGAGCGGTTGCCCGCGTGGAACGCCACGTCCAGCTCGCGGATCATCTGCTCCACATGGCCGTCCTTGCGCACCACGTAGTGCGCCGCCGCCCCGTGCCGAGGGTCCTGGAAGACCCTGACGGCGCTCTGGAAGCTGCCCTGCGTGACATGGATGACGACCCGGTCGATGCCGTAGTCGTCGGGGCGGTCCGCCCGCCGCCAGTTCGACGGCGAGGCCGCCGTCCATCGGGCCCGCGCGTAGTCCACCTCGCCGGGCTTACGGGGCTTCTCCACGCCCGGCAGCCGCCACCAGGCACGTTTCAGCTGGTCACGGGCGAGCGCGGCCGTGCCGGCCGCCGTGACGGCGCCACCGATCAGCACCGAACGCCGGCTGATGCCGGTGCCCGAGCCCTCGGCGCCTGTCGTGCCCTTGGTCCCCATGTGAGCGACAACGCATATCCACGAGCGTTCGGTTCCCGCCGCCCCGTACCCTGGTGGAGCTATGACTCAGACTTCCCAGCGCCCCCTCCGTGTCCTCGCCGCCATGTCGGGCGGGGTCGACTCCGCCGTCGCCGCCGCCCGCGCCGCAGAGGCGGGCCACGACGTGACCGGTGTGCACCTCGCCCTGTCCGCGAACCCGCAGTCCTTCCGGACCGGGGCGCGGGGCTGTTGCACCATCGAGGACTCCCGTGACGCCCGCCGCGCCGCGGACGTCATCGGTATCCCCTTCTACGTCTGGGACCTGGCGGAACGCTTCCGCGAGGACGTCGTGGAGGACTTCGTCGCGGAGTACGAGGCCGGCCGCACCCCCAACCCGTGCCTGCGCTGCAACGAGAAGATCAAGTTCGCCGCGCTGCTCGACAAGGCCCTCGCGCTGGGCTTCGACGCCGTCTCCACCGGCCACTACGCCACGGTCGTGCTCGCCGCCGACGGCAGCCGTGAGCTGCACCGCGCCTCCGACATGGCCAAGGACCAGAGCTACGTGCTGGGCGTGCTGGACGAGCGCCAGCTCGCCCACGCGATGTTCCCGCTCGGTGACACCCTCACCACCAAGGACGAGATCCGCGCGGAGGCCGAGCGCCGGGGTCTGGCCGTCGCCAAGAAGCCCGACAGCCACGACATCTGCTTCATCGCCGACGGCGACACCCAGGGCTTCCTGGCCGACCGTCTCGGCGGCACGGCGGAGGGCGACATCCTCGACGAGTCCGGCACCAAGCTCGGCACCCACGAGGGCGCCTTCGGCTTCACCATCGGCCAGCGCAAGGGCCTGCGCATCGGCCACCCCGCGCCCGACGGCAAGCCGCGCTACGTCCTGGACATCTCCCCGGTGAACAACACGGTGACCGTCGGCCCCGTCGAGGCACTCGACGTGACCGCCCTGACCGCGATCAAGCCCCGCTGGTGCGGCACCCCGCCGTCCGGCCCCGGCACGTACACCGCCCAGCTGCGCGCCCACGGCGGCGAGACCGAGGTGAGCGCCGAACTCCTCGACGGCACCCTCAGCGTCTCGTTCACCGAGCCGGTACGGGGCGTGGCCCCGGGCCAGGCGGTCGTGCTGTACGACGGGACGCGCGTGGTCGGCTCGGCCACGATCGCGACGACGGTGCGGCGGGAGACGGCCGCGGCGGGCTGAACCGCCGCACCGCTCGTACTCCGCGCGGATACGCCCGACCCCTGTACGGGCGTGGCCGCGCGGAGTCGTTTCAGGCCCCCCTCAGGACGCCCGGCCCGCGTACACGTGCCGGGTGAAGAACTCCGCCAGCACCGGAGCGATCACCTGCGGTGCCAGCTCCCGGGCCTGGCCCGTGAGCGTGCGGTGGCGGCCCCGGGGGAGGGCGTCGGCCAGTTCCTGGCTCGCCGCCCTGGCGGTGTCCGGGCTGAAACCGCCGCCGACCACCAGGGTCCGCGCCGTGACGGAGGCGAAGCGTGCGGCCGGCACCGCGCCGTCGCCGAGCAGCGCGTCGTCGTACGCCAGGGTGTGCGCCACGGACTCCAGGGTCCGCCACAGCGGTGCCCGCCGCATCCTGGCGATCAGATCGGCCGGGATGCCCGTCACGCTCAGGAACAGCTCCACCGCGCCGTCCCGGTCCCCGGCGGACAGCAGCCGGTGCAGCCGGGCCGTGCAGTCCGCCTTGAACAGCAGACCGGCGGGGCCGGGAGTGTAGGGCGGTTCGTACACCGCGAGCTGATCGACGGGGAGCCCGGCGGCCTGCGCCTCCAGGGCCAGCGCGCCGCCGGCTCCGACGCCGAACACCGAGGGGCGGCCGCCGACCGCGTCGACGAGCGCGCCCAGGTCCTCGATCTCGCGTTCCACCGCGTACGGCGCGCGGTCACCGCTGTCGCCCCGGCCCCGCCGGTCGTAGGTGACCACATGGAAGCGGGGCGCCAGCAGGCGTGCCAGCGGGGCCTCGGTCGCGGCCGTGGCCAGGGCCCCGCCCACCAGGATCACCGGCGGTCCTTCACCCCGGCGCCGGTACGCGATCAGGGTGCCGTCGCGGGAGAGAGTCTTGTCCATGTGAAGGTGGACTGCGGGGTGCCGGAAAACTCATCGCCAGGAGCGAAAAGTTTCTGGACTTTCCCTCCGCACCTGCTCACAGGGGCTGTTGACCCGTGCTGACCTCCGGTGCTGACCTCCGGTCAGGCTTCAGTCGGCGACCGTCTCGGTGTCGTAGAAGCAGAAGTGGTTCCTGATCGCGGCGACTTCCTCCTTCGGCTCCGGGTACGCCCAGACCAGGTCCGCCGCGTCCGGCAGCGACCAGTAGGAGGCATCCCCCTTGAACGGGCAGTGGGTCCGGGTGTCGGAGGCCGTCAGCAACTCGGTCCGGACGTCCTCGGGCGGCAGGTAGTACCGCACGGGACAGCCGGTCTCGCGCAGGACGAGCGGGCGCCGGCTCTCCGCCAGCAGTACGCCGTCGCGGATCACGCGCACGTGCTCGGCGGCGGGCTCCACGGTGATGAGGTGTCCTCGGGTGGCAGTCATGTCTGGTTCAGCGGCGGGGCACGCCCGTTTCTTCCCCGGCGGCAGGGCTGTTCTTCCCCGGCGCAACGGCTGTCGGTGGCGGGTTCTACCGTGGAGGCCATGAACATCTGCGTATTCCTCTCCGCCGCCGACCTCGACGAGCGCTACACCCGGCCCGCCCGCGAATTCGCCGAACTGCTCGGCCGGGGCGGACACACCCTGGTCTGGGGCGGCTCGGAGAGCGGGCTGATGAAGGTCGTGGCCGACGGCGTGCAGGAGTCGGGCGGGAAGCTGGTCGGGGTCTCGGTGGACTTCCTGGCCGCGAAGGCCCGTACCAACGCGGACGAGATGGTGATCGCGCGTGACCTCGCGGAGCGCAAGGCGCTCCTCCTGGAGAAGTCCGACGCCGTCGTGATCATGGTGGGCGGCACCGGCACCCTCGACGAGGCGACCGAGATCCTGGAGCTCAAGAAGCACGGCAAGCACACCAAGCCGGTCGTGCTGCTCAACACGGCGGGCTTCTACGACGGACTGCGCCAGCAGTTCCAGCGCATGGAGGACGAGGGCTTCCTGCCGCTCCCGCTGACAGACCTGGTGTTCTTCGCCAAGGACGGCGTGGGCGCCCTGGCCTACCTGGAGGAGTCGTCCGGCCTGCAGTGATGTGCCCCTGGTGACGTGAGGGGAGGGCCGTGACGGGTGCGACGATGGGGGCATGTCCACTCACCTCATCACCGGCGCCGGTTCCGGCATCGGCGCGGCAGTCGCCCGCCGTCTCACCGAGCGCGGCGACGACCTCGTCCTCCTGGCCCGCGACGCGGGCCGCGCCAGGGAACTCGCCGCCATGCACCCCGGCGCCCGCACGATCGTCGGGGACCTCGCCAACCCGGACCGGCTCTCCTGGGCCTTCGCCCAGCAGCCGGTGCCGGAGCGGCTCGACTCACTGATGCACATCGCGGGCGTCGTCGAGCTCGGTCAGGTCGGGGAGCTCACCCCCAAGGCCTGGCACGCCCAGCTCAACGCCAACCTGGTGGCACCGGCCGAGATCACCCGGCTCTTCCTGCCGCAGCTGCGCGTCGCAGAGGGCCACGTCCTCTTCGTCAACTCCGGCGCCGGGCTCGCCGCGAGCCCCGGCTGGAGCGCCTACGCGGCGAGCAAGCACGGGCTGAAGGCGCTGGCCGACTCGCTCCGCCACGAGGAGCACGGCAACGGGGTCCGGGTGACCACCGTCTACCCCGGTCGCACCGCGAGCCCCATGCAGGCCAAGGTCCACCAGCAGGAGGGCAAGGAGTACGACGCCGAGCGCTGGATCGACCCGGAGTCCATCGCCACCACGATCCTGATGGCGATCGACCTGCCGCGAGACGCCGAGGTCAACGACCTCACGGTCCGCCCCGGCCGCTGACGGCACCCGCAGCGAACGGCCGTAGGCTTCCCGCGTGAGCGAGAAGAGCAAGTTCAGCGGGTGCCCGGCCACCGGAATCGGTTCGATGCCCGGAGGGGACGCACGGGAGGCGGCGAAGACCGTCACCGGCTCCTTCGGGGACGGCCAGGGCGTGCCGTATCTGGCGGAACTGCCCGCGCGCGGACCGGGCGCCGACATGATCGGGCGGACCATCGGACTGCTCGTCGAGATGTACGGGCACGTCGAGCCCAGCGGCTGGCGGATCAGCGACCGGCCGGGGCGCGACACCCGCCGGGCCCGCTCCTGGCTGGGCGAGGACCTCGACGCGCTGGAGGAGTTCACCCAGGGCTACGAGGGCCCGCTCAAGGTGCAGGCCGTCGGGCCCTGGACGCTGGCCGCCGCCCTGGAGCGCCGGGGCGGCGAGGCCGTGCTCGGTGACCCGGGCGCCTGCCGCGACCTGGCCGGATCGCTGACCGAGGGGCTGCGCGACCACCTCGCGGAGGTCCGCCGCCGGATGCCCGGCGCCCGGGTGATCCTGCAACTCGACGAACCCTCCCTGACCGGCGTCCTGCGCGGACAGGTCAGGACGGCGAGCGGCTACCGCACCTACCGGGCGGTGGACCGCCAGCTCGTCGAATCCACCCTGCGCGAGGTGCTGGGCGCGGCGGGCGAGGGCGCCACGCTCGTCCACACCTGCGCGCCGGAGGTCCCGTTCGCGCTGCTGCGCAGGGCCGGGGCGGACGGCATCTCGTTCGACTTCTCGCTGCTCACCGAGCGTGAGGAGGAGGCGATCGGGGAAGCCGTCGAGGGCGGTACCCAGCTGTTCCTCGGGGTGGTGCCGGGCACAGACCCGGCCTCGGACGGATTGTCCGACCCGGGCGGTAGCGTCATGGGTGTCAGGACGCTGTGGCGCAGGCTGGGGCTGAATCCGGGGACTCTGACCGAGTCCGTCGCGATCACTCCGTCATGCGGCCTCGCGGGCGCGTCACCCGCGTACGCACGGGCCGCGCTCGCCCACTGCGCCCGGGCCGCGAAATCGCTTGCGGACAACCCTGAGTAACGGGGCACTGGGTAACGGGAGGACGGGACGATGGCCGGCGAAGAGCAGACGGCAGGGCCGGTGCAGGCAGGGACGGAGGTGCCGCCGGAATCGCGCGAGCGGCACGCACTCCTCGCCGAACAGATCGAGGAGCACCGCTTCCGCTATTACGTGAACGACCAGCCGGTCGTCAGCGACGCCGAGTTCGACCGGCTGATGCGTGAGCTGGAGGCCCTGGAGGACACGTATCCGCCGCTGCGCACGCCCGACTCGCCGTCGCAGAAGGTCGCGGGGCCCTACCGGACGGAGTTCACCTCAGTCGAGCACCGCGAGCGGATGCTGTCCCTGGACAACGCCTTCGACGACGAGGAGCTGGCCACCTGGGGCGAGCGCGTCGCCCGGGACGTCGGCGCCACCGGCTACCACTTCCTGTGCGAGCTGAAGATCGACGGTCTCGCGGTCAACCTCACCTACGAGCACGGACTGCTGACCCGGGCCGCGACCCGGGGCGACGGCCGCACCGGCGAGGACATCACGCCCAACGTCCGCACGATCGCGGAGATCCCGCACCGGCTGAAGGGCGACCGCATCCCGGCGCTCGTCGAGATCCGCGGCGAGGTCTTCTTCCCGATGGAGGGCTTCGAGGAGCTGAACGCCCGGCTGGTGGAGGCGGACGACAAGCCCTTCGCCAACCCGCGCAACGCGGCGGCCGGTTCACTGCGCCAGAAGGACCCCAAGGTCACCGCGGGCCGCCCGCTCCACATGGTCGTCCACGGCATCGGCGCCCGCGAGGGCTTCGACATCGACTGCCTCTCGCACGCCTACGAGCTGCTCCAGGCCTGGGGCCTGCCCACCGCCAAGTACAACAAGGTGGTCGACTCCCTGGACGGCGTACGCGAGTTCATCGCCTATTTCGGCGAGAACCGGCACTCGGTGGAGCACGAGATCGACGGCGTCGTCGTCAAGCTCGACGAGATCCCGCTCCAGGGCCGGCTCGGCTCCACCTCGCGCGCCCCGCGCTGGGCGATCGCCTGGAAGTACGCGCCGGAGGAGGTCAACACCAAGCTGGTCAACATCCGCGTCGGCGTCGGCCGCACCGGCCGCGTCACTCCGTACGCGCAGGTCGAGCCGGTCGAAGTGGCGGGATCCGAGGTCGAGTTCGCCACCCTGCACAACCAGAACGTGGTGCGGAGCAAGGGCGTCCTGATCGGTGACACGGTGGTGCTCCGCAAGGCGGGCGACGTGATCCCCGAGATCCTCGGGCCGGTCGTCGACCTCCGCGACGGCACCGAGCGGGCGTTCGTCATGCCCACCGAGTGCCCCGAGTGCGGCACGGAGCTGCGGCCCATGAAGGAGGCCGACATCGACGTCCGCTGCCCGAACGCCCGCTCCTGCCCGGCCCAGCTGCGCGAGCGCGTCGCCTATCTGGCGGGCCGCAAGTGCCTGGACATCGACCACTTCGGCTATGTCGCGGCCGCCGCCCTGACCCGCCCGCTGGAGCCCGCGGAGCCGCCGCTGCGCGACGAGGGCGATCTCTTCGGACTGACCGTCGAGCAGCTGCTGCCCATCCGCGCCTACGTTCTCGACATGGACAGCGGGCTGCCCAAGCGCGACCCGAAGACGGGGGAGGAGAAGACCGCGCTGGTCTTCGCCAACCAGCAGGGCGAGCCGAAGAAGAACGCCGTGGCGATGCTGGACGCCATCGCGGCGGCGAAGGAAGCCCCGCTGGCCCGCATCCTCACCGGGCTCTCGATCCGCCACGTCGGGCCGGTCGCCGCGCAGGAGCTGGCCCGTCAGTTCCGCTCCATCGACCGGATCGACGAGGCCACCGAGCAGGAGCTGTCCGACGCCGACGGGGTCGGACCGATCATCGCCGCCTCGGTCAAGGCGTGGTTCGCCGAGGAGTGGCACCGGGAGATCCTGCGCAAGTGGCGGGAGGCCGGGGTCCGGATGGAGGACGAGGGGGCCGGTGAGGAGGAGGGGCCCAGGCCGCTCGAAGGACTCACCGTCGTCGTCACCGGCACCCTGGACTCGCACACCAGGGATGGCGCGAAAGAAGCCCTCCAGAGCCGCGGGGCGAAGGTGACCGGATCCGTCTCGAAGAAGACCTCCTTCGTGGTGGTCGGTGACAACCCCGGCTCCAAGTACGACAAGGCCGTGCAGCTGAAGGTCCCCGTGCTGGACGACGACGGCTTCGCCGTACTGCTCGCGGACGGACCCGACGCGGCGCGCGAGGCCGCTGTGCCGGCCGGGACGGAGGAGGACGAGGGGGCCGAAGCCGGCGCCGGGGAGTAGCGCCGGGCCGCGGTGCCGGGAGTCGTGGGCGTACGCCCGGATTCACCCGGTCGGCGCATAGCAGATGCTGACGGACGGTCGGTTCGCATTCGGGCAAGAGATGTAGACCGCTGCCCCTGGAAGCCCTCTGCGGCCTACTGTTGAGGGATGCGCCTGCGGAGGCCGGCCACGGGGGTGTGCCGTGCGCGGTGGCAGGGAACGCAACGATCAGTGACATCGGCACCGCCGGCTGTGAGAGGGACGGAATGAAACCGACCGAGAACGCCGCACCGGTGTCGCGGCTGCAGGGTTTCGCCGGACTCACGCCCAAGGTGGGCATCGTCGTCGTGGCCCTCGCCACCGTCCAGCTCGCGACCGGCTTCTACCGGACCGTGAGCGGCGGACACGCGATCTTCCCGGACGGGAAGGCCGGCTGGTCGCTCGCCGTGCTCACCGGGATCGTCGTCGGCCACCTGGTCGCGCTCGGCCGCGACCGCTGGTGGGGCGGCACCGGCTCCGGGGCCGCCCTCACGCTCGCGGTGCTGCTGCTCTACGGCTGGGTGCCCGCCGGACTGGTCAGCCTGGTCGTGGTCGTACTCGTCGGGATGGCCCGCAGGCACCGCTGGTGGCAGGGGCTGCTGCACGGCGCGGTGGACATCCTGGGGGTGGGCGCGGCGGCCCTGGTCATGGCCGCGTTCGGTGAGGTGCAGACCGTCGAGTCACCCTGGCAGCCACTCGACTGGGGCATCGACGCCGTCCCGGAAGTCCTCCTCGCCGCCTCCACCTATCTGCTCGTCACCCGGGTACTGCTCTGGTACGCCCGCTCACCCCAGGGCGGCGGGCTGCCGACCGCGGCCCGCACCGCGCTGCTCCGCCAGGGCCTCGTCGCGGTCGCGCTGCTCGGCATCGCACCGCTGATCTGCGTCGTCGCCATGGCCATGCCGGTCCTGCTGCCGCTCTTCGCGGTCCCGCTGATCGCACTCGACTCCACGCTCTGGATCGCACGGGCGCGGGCGGAGGAGCAGCTGCGGGACCCGCTGACCGGCCTGCCGAACCGCCAGTGGCTGCTGGAACGCACCTGGACGGCCCTGGAGGAGGCCGAGAGCGTCGGCTCCCGGGCCGGACTGGTCCTGATCGACCTCGACCGCTTCCGGGCGGTCAACGACACCCTCGGCCATCTGGCCGGGGACCGGCTGCTGCTGCAGATAGCGGAACGGCTGCGCCTCGCCCTGCCGCGCGGGGCGGAGGTGGCCAGGCTCGGCGGCGACGAGTTCGCCGTCCTGCTGCCCACCGCCGACTCCACCACCAGCGCCATGCGGGTCGCCCGCCATCTGGTCGCCGCGCTCTCCTCGCCACTGGACCTCGACGGGCTCACCCTGGTGCTGGAGGCCAGCGCCGGTGTCGCCGTCTACCCCGAACACGCGGTGGACGCCGAGGGGCTGCTGCGCCGCGCGGACGTGGCCATGTACCAGGCCAAGCGCGACCGCACGGGCGTCGAGGTGTACGAGTCGAAGCGCGACAGCAACACCCCGGACCGCCTCGGGCTCCTCGGCGACCTGCGGCGCGCGCTGGACGCCGGGGAGGTCGAGCTGCACTACCAGCCCAAGGTCCGCTTCGACGGACAGGTGGCCGGCCTCGAAGCCCTGGTCCGCTGGGTGCACCCGGAGCGGGGGCGGGTCCCTCCGGACGAGTTCATCGCGATCGCGGAGTCGTCCGGGCTGATGCCGCACCTCACCGAGTACGTACTGGAGACGGCGCTCGCCCAGGTCGCCCGGTGGCGGGCCCAGGGACTGTTCGTCCCGGTCGCGGTCAACGTCTCCCCGCGCGACGTCCACACCCCCGGATTCGCGGGCGGCGTCGCGGCCCGGCTGGCCCGGCACGGCGTCCCGGCGGGCGCCCTGCAGCTGGAGATAACGGAACACGTGCTGCTGGAGGACCCGCAGCGGGCCGCGGACACGCTGGCCGGGCTGACCGGGCACGGCGTGAAGATGTCCCTGGACGACTTCGGCACGGGGTACTCCTCCCTCGTACACCTGCGCCGGCTGCCGGTCAGCGAGCTCAAGATCGACCGCTCCTTCGTGGCCCGGCTCGCCATCGACCACGAGGACGCGGAGATCGTCCGCTGCACGATCGACCTGGCCCATTCGCTGGGCCTGCTGGTCGTCGCAGAGGGCGTCGAGGACGACGAGACCTGGGAGCGGCTGCGGGACCTGCGCTGCGACGCGGTGCAGGGCTGGCTGGTGGCGGCCGCGATGCCGCCGCAGGAGACGACCGCGTGGCTGCGGGCGCGGGGCGAGCACGGGTGGCGGCGGCCGGCCGAGCTGGCGGCAGCGGCGGCGGCCGCGGCAGCCGCGGCGAGTGTGGCCGCCGCGGCGACGCCCGAGCTGGAGCAGCGGCCGTCCGGGCGGACGGCGGGCTCACGGCCGGCGACGACGTAGGGCGGGGCACGGGGCTGCGGTGGGGCGCCCGGAGGCCGCTTTGTCCTCAATGCCGGACGGGCTTGATTTCGCGCACCCGGACACCCCATAGGATTGGGCCAAAACCACACACCAACCCCTGAGGATCGCTGCATGCCTGGCATCACGCGCGAGGAGGTCGCCCACCTCGCCCGGCTGGCGCGTCTGGAGCTGAAGGGCGAAGAGCTCGATCACTTCGCCGGTCAGCTCGACGACATCATCGGCGCGGTCGCCCGCGTCTCCGAGGTCGCCGACCAAGACGTACCGCCGACCTCCCATCCGCTGCCGCTGACCAACGTCATGCGGGCGGACGAGGTCCGTCCCTCGCTCACCCCCGCGCAGGCGCTCTCCGGCGCCCCGGCCCAGGAGCAGCAGCGTTTCAAGGTGCCGCAGATCCTGGGGGAGGACTAAACAGCCATGACGGACATCAGCACCATCATCAAGCTCACCGCCGCGGAGACCGCCGCGAAGATCGCCTCCGGCGAGCTCACGGCCGTCGAGGTCACCGAGGCCCACCTGGCCCGGATCGAGGCCGTCGACGAGAAGGTCCACGCCTTCCTGCACGTCGACCGCGAGGGCGCGCTCGCGCAGGCCCGTGCCGTCGACGCGAAGCGGGCCGCGGGCGAGAAGCTCGGCCCGCTGGCCGGCGTCCCGCTCGCGCTCAAGGACATCTTCACCACGCAGGACATGCCGACCACCGTCGGCTCGAAGATCCTCGAAGGCTGGGTCCCGCCCTACGACGCGACCGTCACCAAGCGGCTCAAGGCCGCCGACGTCGTCATCCTCGGCAAGACCAACATGGACGAGTTCGCCATGGGGTCCTCCACCGAGAACAGCGCCTACGGCCCGACCGGCAACCCGTGGGACCTCACCCGCATCCCCGGCGGCTCCGGCGGCGGCTCCTCCGCCGCCCTCGCGTCGTTCGAGGCCCCGCTCGCCATCGGCACGGACACCGGCGGCTCCATCCGCCAGCCCGCCGCCGTCACCGGCACCGTCGGCGTCAAGCCCACCTACGGCGGCGTCTCCCGCTACGGCATGGTGGCCTTCTCCTCCTCCCTCGACCAGGGCGGCCCCTGCGCCCGTACGGTCCTGGACGCGGCCCTGCTGCACGAGGCCATCGCCGGACACGACCCGCTCGACTCGACCTCCATCGACGCCCCGGTCCCGCCGGTCGTCGAGGCCGCCCGCAACGGCTCCGTACAGGGCATGCGGGTCGGAGTCGTCAAGCAGTTCTCCGGCGAGGGCTACCAGGCCGGTGTCGTCCAGCGCTTCAACGAGTCGGTCGAGCTGCTGAAGTCGCTCGGCGCCACGGTCGTCGAGCTGGACTGCCCGTCCTTCGACCTCGCCCTTTCGGCGTACTACCTGATCGCGCCGTCCGAGTGCTCCTCGAACCTCGCCCGCTTCGACGCCATGCGCTACGGCCTGCGCGTCGGGGACGACGGCACGAGGTCCGCGGAGGACGTCACCGCGCTCACCCGCGAGGCCGGCTTCGGCGACGAGGTCAAGCGCCGCATCATCCTCGGCACGTACGCGCTCAGCTCCGGCTACTACGACGCGTACTACGGCTCCGCGCAGAAGGTCCGCACCCTGATCACGCGGGACTTCGAGAAGGCCTTCGGAGAGGGCGGCGTCGATGTGATCGTCTCCCCGACGACGCCCACCACCGCCTTCCCGATCGGCGAGCGCGCCGACGACCCGATGGCCATGTACCTCGCGGACCTGTGCACCATTCCGACCAACCTGGCCGGCAACGCCGCCATGTCGCTGCCCTGCGGCCTGGCACCTGAGGACGGCCTGCCGGTCGGGCTGCAGATCATCGCCCCCGCCATGAAGGACGACCGGCTTTACAAGGTCGGAGCCGCCGTTGAGGCCGCCTTCGTGGAAAAGTGGGGACACCCACTGCTTGAGGAGGCTCCGTCGCTATGAGTGCCATGGCAAAGAAGGCCACGAACTTCAAGAAGTCCAAGACCGGGCTGTACGTATCGCTCGGCAGCACCGCGTTCGGCGCGATCAGTGTTGCCAAGCAGATCAGGCTCGCGCGGAACGACAACGACACGCTGCGTCTCATCGACGCGACCGTGTCCGCCGCCGCCATCGTCACCGGCCTCGCGATCCTCTATCGCGAACTGAAGCGTCTCGGCGACGACGACGTCCTGCTGGGCTGAGAGGGAAAGTTTTCACCGTGACTGCTGTCATTGACCTGGAGTCGTACGAGGACGCCCTCGCGACGTACGACCCCGTCATGGGCCTCGAAGTCCATGTCGAGCTGGGTACCAAGACCAAGATGTTCTGCGGCTGCTCCACCGAGCTCAAGCAGGACGCCAACTCGCAGACCTGCCCGGTCTGCCTCGGGCTGCCGGGCGCGCTGCCGGTCGTCAACGAGATCGGCGTCGAGTCCGCCATCAAGATCGGCCTCGCGCTGAACTGCGAGATCGCCGAGTGGTGCCGGTTCGCCCGGAAGAACTACTTCTATCCGGACATGCCGAAGAACTTCCAGACCTCCCAGTACGACGAGCCGATCGCCTTCGACGGCTATCTGGACGTCCAGCTGGAGGACGGGGAGATCTTCCGGGTGCAGATCGAGCGCGCCCACATGGAGGAGGACACCGGCAAGTCGACCCACGTCGGCGGCGCCACCGGCCGTATCCACGGCGCGTCCCACTCCCTGCTCGACTACAACCGCGCGGGCATCCCGCTCATCGAGATCGTCACCAAGCCGATCGAGGGAGCGGGCGCACGGGCGCCAGAGGTCGCCAAGGCGTACGTCGCCGAGCTGCGCGAGCTCATCAAGGCGCTCGGCGTCTCCGAGGCCCGGATGGAGATGGGCCAGATGCGC
This sequence comes from Streptomyces sp. NPDC104307, assembly GCF_055584045.1. Taxonomy (NCBI): domain Bacteria; kingdom Bacillati; phylum Actinomycetota; class Actinomycetes; order Kitasatosporales; family Streptomycetaceae; genus Streptomyces; species Streptomyces sp. NPDC104307. The sequence goes on along the minus strand of NZ_JBVJMU010000021.1, from coordinate 113,107 downwards.
TGCGACGTGAACCTGTCGCTGCGCCCGCACGGCCGCGAGGCGTTCGGTACCCGCTCCGAGACGAAGAACGTGAACTCGCTGCGTTCCGTCGAGCGGGCCGCCCGTTTCGAGATCCAGCGCCACGCCGCGGTGCTGAACTCCGGCGGCACGATCGTGCAGGAGACCCGGCACTTCCACGAGGAGGACGGCTCCACCACGGCCGGCCGCATCAAGGACAACGCCGAGGACTACCGCTACTTCCCCGAGCCCGACCTGGTGCCGGTCGCCCCGGCCCGGGACTGGGTCGAGGAGCTCCGGGGCGGGCTTCCCGAGCTGCCCCGGCTGCGCCGCGCCCGGCTCAAGGAGGAGTGGGGCGTCAATGAGCACGACATGCAGTCCATCCTCAACGCGGGCGCGGTCGAGCTGATCGTCGCGACGATCGACGCGGGCGCCCCCGCCGACCAGGCCCGCAAGTGGTGGATGGGCGAGCTGGCCCGTAACGCCAACGAGACGGGGCGGGGCCTCGACGAGCTGGGTGTCACCCCCGCGCAGGTCGCCCGGGTGGCCGAGCTCGTCGCCTCCGGTGACCTCAACGACAAGCTGGCCCGCCAGGTCCTCGAAGGCGTCCTCGCGGGCGAGGGCGACCCGGACACCGTCGTCGAGAAGCGCGGCCTGAAGGTCGTCTCCGACGAGGGCGCGCTGTCCACGGCGGTCGACGAGGCCATCGCGGGCAACGCCGCCATCGCGGACAAGATCCGCGGCGGCAAGGTCGCCGCGGCCGGCGCGCTCGTCGGCGCCGTCATGAAGGCCACCCGCGGCCAGGCGGACGCGGCCCGGGTGCGTGAGCTGATCCTGGAGAAGCTCGGCGTCGAGGGCTGAGCCCTTCCCGCACGTCCCGAGGGGGCGGTGCACCGGGTCCTGCCCGGCGCGCCGCCCCCTTTTCACCGGTCCGGAGAGAGTCCGCTGAGCACCGTCACCGCCGAGATCGTCTCCGTCGCCCTCCTGCTGGGGGTGCTGGCGTTCGCCGTCGTACGCCCCAGGGGGCTGCCGGAGGCGACCGTCGCCGTGCCCGCCGCGGTGCTCGTGATCGCGCTCGGCGCGGTCTCCTGGCCCGAGGCCAGGTCCCAGGTGGGCGACCTGCTGCCGGTCGTCGGATTCCTCGCCGCGATCCTGGTGCTGGCGCAGCTCTGCGCCGACGAAGGGCTCTTCAGGGCCGCCGGTGACCTGGTGGCCCGCGCCTGCGGCGGGCGGACCGGTCCTCTGCTTGCGGGCGTCTTCGTCGTCGCGTCTGTGATCACGGCGGTGCTCAGCCTGGACGCCACCGTGGTCCTGCTGACCCCGGTCGTCCTCGCGACCGCAGCCCGCGTCGGGGCCCGCCCCCGCCCGTACGTGTACGCCTGCGCGCACCTCGCCAACTCCGCCTCGCTCCTGCTCCCCGTCTCCAACCTCACCAACCTCCTGGCGTTCACGGCCAGCGGTCTCTCCTTCACCCGTTTCGCGGCCCTGATGACGCTGCCGTGGTTGGCGGCGATCGGCGTCGAGTACGTCATCCTGCGCCGGTTCTTCGCGGCCGACCTGGCGGCGGGCGCGCATCCGCCGGAGCAGGACGGGGAGCGGCCGGGGCTGCCCGTCTTCACCCTGGTCGTCCTGGTGCTGACGCTGTGCGGGTTCGTCGTGACCTCGTTCGCGGGCGCGGAACCGCTGTGGGCGGCGCTGGCGGGCGCCGTCGTGCTGGCCGTACGGGCGCTGCTGAGGCGGGAGACCACCGCGAAGGGGCTGGTGCACTCCGCCAACGTGCCGTTCTGCCTGTTCGTGCTGGCGCTGGGCGTCGTCGTCAAGGCGGTCGTCGACCACGGTCTCGGCACCGGCATCGCCCGGCTCCTGCCGGAGGGCTCCTCGCTGGGCGCGCTGCTGGCGGTGGCCGCGGTCGCGGCGGTGCTCGCCAACCTGATCAACAACCTGCCCGCGATCCTCGCCCTGCTCCCGGTCGTCGCGGCGGCCGGACCGGGGCCGCTGCTGGCCGCGCTGATCGGGGTGAACCTCGGGCCGAACCTCACGTACGTCGGCTCGCTCGCCACCCTGCTGTGGCGCCGCATCCTGCACACGCACGACGAGGCGCCGGAGCTCGGCCACTTCACCCGGCTCGGGCTGCTGACCGTACCGGCGACGCTGGCGGTGTCGACGGTCGCGCTCTGGGGGGCGCTGCGGGTGATCGGGGTGTGACCCGCCCTCCGCGAGTCCGCCGGACGGCCGAAGCCATGTCGCCCATATGCGGATCCGACGCCTGTGAGTAAGGCCACGAATCGGGCAAATGATCACAGTTGGCTGTCAGAGTGACGGTTCTCAAGGTCATGCGTTCTCCTGCGGACGGCTCTGCCGAGCTGTCCGCAGGAGACCACGAACCCGCAGGGAGCTCGTCCCTTGGCTGCCATCGCACGCTGGTGCATCGCACACCGCCTCGTCGCCGTCCTCCTCTGGCTGCTCGCCCTCGGCGGCACGGCCGCGGGTGCGGCGATCGCGGGGAGTTCCTACACGAACGACTACGAGGCACCCGGCACCGAGTCCGGTCACGCAGCCGCGCTCCTGAAGAGCGGCTTCACCAATCTCGGCGGGGACACCGACACCATCGTCTGGCACACCGACGACTCCACCGTGCGCGCGGCCGACGTCGAGCAGAAGCTGACCAGAACCCTGCACGCGGTCGAACAGCTGCCCGGCGTCGGCGCCGTGGCCGGGCCCTACACCCAGGCGGGCGCCGGACAGATCAGCGCGGACGGGCGCACGGCCTACGCCACGGTCACCTTCGACCGGCAGGCCGACGACGTACCGGTGGAACAGGCCCAGTCGGTCGTCCACACCGCGAAGGCCGCCGCCGGCCCCCACCTCCAGGTCGAACTGGGCGGCTCGGCCATAGCCCTCACCGAGGCGCCCGCCGTACATCTCAGCGAGGCCATCGGGGTCGTCGTCGCGGCCGTCGTGCTCTTCCTCGCCTTCGGCTCGCTCGCTGCCAGCATGCTGCCCATCGCCACCGCCCTCGTCTCGGTCGGCACCGCCTACGCGGGCATCGTGCTGCTCGGACACCTGATGACGGTGGCCGACTTCGCCCCCATGCTCGGCATGCTCGTCGGGCTCGGGGTGGGCATCGACTACGCCCTCTTCATCGTCACCCGGCACCGCAGGGGGCTCAGACGCGGCATGAGCGTCCCGGAGGCGGCGCAGTACGCGGTCGCCACGACCGGACGCGCCGTCGTCTTCGCCGGGGCCACCGTCTGCATCGCGCTGCTGGGCATGCTGATCCTGCGGCTGAACTTCCTCAACGGTGTCGCCGTCGCCGCCTCGCTCACCGTCGTACTGACCGTGGCGGCCGCCGTGACCCTGCTCCCCGCCCTGCTGTCCCTCATCGGCATGCGGGCGCTGAGCGGCCGCGAGCGCAGACGGCTCGCCCAGGACGGACCTCGGCCGGACCTGCCCACCGGGTTCGCCGCGCGCTGGTCCGCCTTCGTCGAGCGGCACCCCAAGCTGCTCGGCGGGATCGCGGTGGCGGTGATGCTGGTCCTCGCGCTCCCCACCTTCTCGCTCCACCTCGGCAGCTCCGACCAGGGGAACAACGCGAAGTCCTCGACCACCCGGCAGGCGTACGACCTGCTGGCCGACGGATTCGGCCCCGGCGTCAACGGACCGCTGACCATCGCCGCACAGCTGGACGGCGCGGACGACCGCCTCGCGATGGACGCGCTGCCCGCGACGCTGCGGAACACCGAGGGAGTCGCATGGGCCTACCCGGTCACGTACAACTCCAGCGGCGACACCGCGTTCGTCACCGTCGTACCGGACTCGGCGCCGCAGTCCCAGCGGACCAGCGCGCTCGTCGACCGGCTCCGTACGGACGTGCTGCCGCAGGCGGCCGACCACACCTCGCTGCGCACCCATGTCGGTGGTGTGACGGCCAGCTATGACGACTTCGCGCAGATCATCATCGGGAAACTCCCGCTCTTCATCGGTGTCGTCATAGGGCTCGGCTGCCTGCTCCTGCTGATGGCCTTCCGGTCGGTCGGCATCCCGCTGAAGGCGGCGGCGATGAACGTGGCGGCGGTCGCCTCCTCGTTCGGCGTGGTCGTCGCGGTCTTCCAGTGGGGGTGGGGGAGCGAGCTGCTGGGGCTGGGCAGCTCAGGACCGATCGAACCCTTCCTGCCGGTCATCATGGTGTCCGTGCTGTTCGGCCTCTCCATGGACTACCAGGTGTTCCTGGTCGGCCGGATGTACGAGGAGTGGCTGGAGACCGGCGACAACCGGCGGGCGGTCCGGGTCGGCCTCGCGGAGACCAGCCGGGTGATCAACTCGGCGGCGGTGATCATGATCTCGGTCTTCCTCGCGTTCGTGCTCAGTGGTGACCGGGTCATCGCGATGTTCGGGATCGCGCTCGCCTCGGCCGTCGCGCTGGACGCCTTCGTGCTGCGCACACTGCTGGTTCCCGCCCTGATGCACCTGCTGGGCGGGGCGAACTGGTGGCTGCCGGGCTGGCTGGACCGCAGACTGCCGAGGCTCAGCATCGAGCCGCCCGAATGCCGGTCCTCGCGTGCGCGGATCCCGGCGGCGGGCGCGAGCCCGGACGGCGAGGCGGTACCGGCCCCCCAGCGCGTTCGCTGACCGGAGCCGCGTTCGCTGACCGGAGCGGCCGGAAGCGGCCGGGAGGAGCCGGGAGTGGTTCGGAGCGGCTGTGCGGGGGCGGGGGAGCCGGGTGCGGCGGGGCGTTAAGAACGTTCTCATCCGGGACGCCTAGCGTGCGGGAAATGAACCCCACCACTCCCATCACTCCCACAGCTCCCGTCGCCGAGGGCGACGGAGAGAAGAAGACGGCAGAGAAGGCCGCCACAGACACCGCCGGCGCGAAGGACGCGGCGGAGCGACCCGAGACGGCGGGGCGGCTCGACAAGGCACGCACGGAGTCCGCAGAGGCCACTGAGCCCTCGGACCGGGACGGGGCGGAGCAGGACCTCGACCCGGACCCGGACTCGGACGCGGACCTGGGCCTGGGTCTGGGCCTGGATGATGATGACCTGGACGACGACGGGTCCGGCAAGGAGTCCGCCGGTCTCGGCACCGCCGCCGCGGCCGTCGTCTCCGTCGGCCTCGGCATCGTCTCGCTCACCGGAGCCTGGAGCGGCCGGGTCGCCGCAGAGCGCGAGACCCTGATCGGGCAGATCAAGACGTCGTCCGGCGGCTCGGCCGCCCAGCAGATCTCCGAGATCTACGGCGACGCCTGGCACGCCACCGCCCTGGTCAACGGCATCTTCGGACTCGTCGCCCTGCTGGTCGGCTGCTACGTCCTGGTCCGGCCCGCGTTCGGCGCCCCCTCCGCGCACCCGCAGGCCGGCTGGGTCCGCGCGGTGGCCAAGGGCGGCATCGCGCTCGGCGTGATCGGCGTGCTGGTCTCCGTGGGCATGTACTTCGACCTCATCGTCGCCCTGCCCACAGCGGCCGCGACGCCAGCGGGAAGCTGACCCGACGGACCGGAACTCCCCCTTCCGTACGACGCCCCCCGGAGCCGGCTAAGGCATCCGCGGGGGCGTTCGCGGTCCGTGTGCGGTGAACCGGGCACGCGCCTAAGGCACCCGCCCGCCGGAGATGCGGAACTCGCCCGATGCGCCGGCACCCCCCGGAGGACGAAAGTGGAGGCACGGCAGACGAACTGCCGCCACCGGGCCCAACGGCCCACGTCACCAGGGGAATCACATGTACGAGTACGAGCTCCACAAGGTCATGCAGGCCGAACTGATCCGCCGCGCCGACGCCGAGCGGCTCGCCCGCGAAGCACGTCGCGCCGAGCGGGCCGCCCGTAGTACGGCACGCAAGGAGCGCGAGAGGACGGTGAGTGCGGACAGCGATCGACAGCGGTTCGCGCACGCCGCGTAAGGACCGGAAGACGATGCCGGTCCAGCTTCCCGGATCCGAGTTGTCAGACGCGTATGCGATGCTCGGCTCCGTGGAGACCAGGTCAGTCAGTCCCGTGTTCGTCGGCCGCGCAAATGAACTCACCTCGCTCACCGACGCGCTCGCACGCGCCACCGCGGCGGGCGCCGGCCCGGACGGCTGCGCCTGCGGGGAACCGCAGGCGCTGCTCGTCGGCGGCGAGGCGGGCGTCGGCAAGACCCGTCTGGTCGAGGAGTTCCTCGCCGTGGCGGCCCGCCGAGGGGCCGTCGTCGCCGTGGGCGGCTGCGTGGAGATCGGCGCGGACGGTCTGCCGTACGCCCCGTTCTCCACGGCCCTGCGCGCCCTGCGCCGCACGCTTCCCGAGGAGATGGCCGCGGCCTGCGCCGGGCAGGAGAGCGAGCTGGCCCGGCTCCTTCCCGAACTGGGCGAACCCGGGCGGGACTCGGCCGATGAGCACGGCACCGCCCGGCTCTTCGAGCTCACCGGCCGGCTGCTGGAGCGCATCTCGGCGGAGCGCGCGGTCGTCCTGGTCCTGGAGGACCTGCACTGGTCCGACGCCTCCACCCGGCACCTCCTCGCCTACCTGTTCCGTACGCTGCGCACCGGCCGCCTCGTCGTGGTCGGCACCTACCGGGCCGACGACATCCACCGCCGCCACCCGCTGCGCCCGCTGCTGGCCGAAATGGACCGGCTGCGCACCGTCCGCCGCATCGAGCTCGACCGTTTCAACCGGGCCGAGGTACGCCGCCAGCTCACCGGCATCCTCGCCGGCACCCCCGAACCCGCCCTGGTGGACGAGATATTCGAGCGCTCCGACGGCAACGCCTTCTTCGTCGAGGAGCTCGCCTGCAACCTGGAGAGCGGCGACGGCGCCGGAGTCCCCGACTCGCTGCGCGACCTCCTGCTCGTCCGGGTCGAAACACTCACCGACGACGCCCAGCGGGTCACCCGGGTCGTGGCCGAAGGCGGTTCCACCGTCGAGTACGAACTGCTGGCCGCCGTCGCCGGCCTCACCGAGGACGACCTCATCGAAGCCCTGCGGGGAGCGGTCGGCGCCAATCTGCTGCTCACCACCCCGGAGGGCAACGGCTACCGCTTCCGGCACTCCCTGGTCCGCGAGGCCGTCAGCGACGACCTGCTGCCGGGCGAACGCTCCCGGCTCAACCGCCGTTACGCCGAAGCCCTGGAGGCCGACCCCACCCTCGTCCGCGACGGGGAGCGCGCCACCCGCCTGGCCAGCTACTGGTACGGCGCGCACGACGCGGCCAAGGCGCTGCCCGCCGTACTGAAGGCCTCGGTCGAAGCGCGCCACCGCCACGCCTTCTCCGAGCAGCTGCGGCTGCTGGAACGGGCGATGGAGCTGTGGGACGACGCCCCGGAAGCGATACGCGGCACGCTGCGCCCCATCGACTACGCCGAGGTCTACCCGGCCTGCGGCTGCGGCTGCGACAGCGCCACCCCGCTGCGGTACCTCGACCTGATGGCGGAGGCCACCGTCGCCGCCCGCTTCGGCGGCGACCGCGAACGGGCCCTCACCCTCTGCAAGAAGGCCCTGCGCATCCTGGAGGGCGAGGACGACGCGCTGCGCGCCGCCTGGTTCTGGGTCCAGCGCTCCCGGCTGGTCCAGGACCTCACCCGCGGTGACGGCTGGGAGGAGCTGGCCACCGCGGAGGAGCTCGTCCGAGGACTGCCCCCGTCGGCCGTGCACGCCGACGTCCTGATGAGTGTGGCCGGCTGGGGCGCGCTGCACCGCCCCGGGCCCGATACCCTCGCCGCCGCGGACCGGGCCGTGGAGTACGCCCGGCTGGTCGGTGACGAGTACATCGAACTGCACGCCCGCCTCACCAGGGGCTGGCTGACCGTGGACGCCGGAGACGCCGACGAGGGCATCGCGGAGATGTACGCCGTTCGCGACCGGGCCGAGGAGCTGTGCCTCGTCGACGTCATGGGCCGCGCCAGCATCAACCTCCCCTCGACCCTCGAAGCCACGGGCCGTTCCCTGGAAGCGGTCTCCGCCGCCGACCACGGGATCGAGATCTGCCACAGCCACGGCATAGCCGACAAGGAGGCGTGGGTCCGCACCAACCAGGCGATGTCCCTGTTCTCGCTCGGCCACTGGGACGAGGCCCTGGCCACCACCGAGGCCGCCGCCCGGGTGGCCCAGTCCCGCAAGGCCCAGGGCCTGGTCGCCGCCCGCCGCACCGAAGTGGCAATGGCACGAGGGGACTTCGACGAGGCGGAAAGGCAACTCGCCCTCAACAAGCGAAGCTTCGGCTCACGTGACCCACAGCCCCAGCACTTCATCAACGCCGTGCGCCACACCGTCGTCCTCGCCGTGCAGCAGGGCCGCCTCAGCGAGGCCCGGACGGCCTTCGAGGCCCAGGCGGAGACCGGCTTCCCGACCGGCACCCAGCGCTACGCCCTGCCTCTGCTGCACGTCGTCGCAGCGGCCGAGGCCGATGCCCGCGGCCTGCCCGCCACCGAGCCCGGCCGGCCGGCGAACCTCGCGCTGATCCGCAGCCACCTCAAGCGGCTCCCGATGCTCGTCCCGGTGTGGGCGGCCTACGGTCTGCTCGTCGATGCCGAACTGGCCCGCGCCGAGGGCCTCGACACCCCGGACCACTGGTCGCAGGCGGCAAAGGCCTTCGCCCCGCTGTGCCGCCCGTACGAGCTGGCCCAGATCCGTCACCGCTGGGCCGAGGCCCTGCTCGTGGCCTCCGGTGACCGCGCGGCCGCCACCGCCCTGCTGCGCGAGGCGCACGGTACGTCCCTGCGTCTGGGCGCGCGCCCGCTGACCGAGACCATCGAGCTGCTGGCCGGCCGCGCCCGCATCACCCTCGCCACCCCCGACGCGCTTCGCGGCCCCGGTTCGACCACCGGCCCGGGGTCCGGGTCCGGGCCGGAGATCCTGGAGGCCGTCACCGTCCCGGACGGCGACGGCGCCACCGACGAGCAGACCGGCCGGGACCGCTCCGAGGAGCAGCTACGGGCCGCGGCCGCCGCCGCGGTGGAGTCCTTCGGGCTGACCCGGCGCGAACAGGACGTGCACCGGCTCGTCGCGGACGGCCACACCAACCGGAGGATCGCCGAGGAGCTGTACATCTCGCCCAAGACCGCGAGCGTGCACGTCTCCAACATCCTGGCCAAGCTCGGCGTGGCCAGCCGGGGCGAGGCCGCCGCACTCGCCCACCGGCTCCGCCTCTACCGCACGCCTGCGGGATCCTGAGGTCCTGAGGACTGGGGGTATGGCCTCACGACGGGGCCTCCCCGGGCGCCGCGTCTCCGAGCTCTGCGTCCTCGGCCTCCGCGTCCCCGGTGTCCGGCCGGCGGACCACCACCTTGCCCGAGGTGAGGTCTATCGGGCCGCGCGCCGGGTCACCGATGCCGAGATCCACCCGGCTCAGCTCCAGCCGCCGCTGTTCCTCGGCAGCGTGCTTGCGGCCGGGTGCGAAGAGTTCCTCGAAGAAGTTGAACACGGGCCGCGCACCCTTCCGCCTGCTGTAGCCGCTACCGCACCTCAAGCACCAGGATCTTGTCGTCTCCCGGCTTCGGGGTGCCACGGGTGTCCGTCTCGCTCGTGACGAGATAGACCTTGTTGCCGCCAGCCGCCAGCACCGTGCGCAGACGGCCGTACTTCCCCTTCAGGAACGACTGCGGGGCCGCCAGAGGTTCCTTGCTCTCGTCACCGGACAGCGGAATCCGCCAGAGCCGCTCACCCCGCAGACCGGCCATCCAGACGGAACCCTTGGCGTAGGCGATGCCGCTCGGGGACGCCTCGGACGTCTTCCACTGTGCCACGGGGTCGAGGAAACCCTTCTCACCCGCCTTGCCCTCGGCGTCCGGCCAGCCGTAGTTCCCACCTGGCACGATCCGGTTCAGCTCGTCCCAGGTGTCCTGGCCGAATTCGGATGCCCACAGCTGCTTGTGGCTGTCCCAGGCGAGGCCCTGCACATTGCGGTGACCGTACGAATACACCACGGAGTCGGCCTGCGGATTGCCGTGCAGGGGCTCGCCGTCCGGTGTCATCCGAAGGATCTTGCCGGCCAGTGACTTCTTGTCCTGGGCGTAGCCGTGATCCCCCGTCTCGCCCGTCCCCACGTACAGCATGTGGTCCGGGCCGAAGGCGATCCGTCCCCCGTTGTGGATGGAGCCCTTCGGGATGCCCCGCAGGATCGTGTCGGGGGCGCCCAGCAGCTGACCGGGTGTCGTCCCCTTCTCGTCGTAGAGCATGCGGGCGATGCGGTTGTCAGAGGCGGTGGTGAAGTACGCGTACACCAGATGGTCCGTGCCGAAGGCCGGGGAGACCGCGATCCCCAGCAGCCCGCCCTCCCCGTCGGGAGCCACCCCCGGCACGGTACCCAGCAGCGTCTTCTTCCCGCTCTTCGCGTCCACCCGGGTGATCGTCCCCTTGTCGCGCGAGGACACCAGCAGGTCACCGTCCGGCAGGGCGGTGAGGCCCCACGGCGACTCCAGCCCTTCCGTGAGGGTCGACACCACCTTCACCGAGCCCTTCGCGGGCGGCAGATCGGCCGCCGGACGCGAGGCGGACGGCGAGGACCGGGCCGGCGTGCTCGATCCGGTCTTCCGGGACCCGGCCGGTGAGCTCGCGCCCTGGCCCGCCGTGCTCTCCGCCCCCTCCTGCGACGAGCACCCCGCGGCGAGCACCAGGGCACCGCTCGCCAGCAGAGCCACCGCCCCACGCCGCACGCCGGCCCCCGCACTCAGCCGTGCCGTACTCAGCCGTGCCGTATTCAGCCGCGCGAGGCGACCACTCCCGTGAGGCGTCGCGTGACTCCCCATCGGGTCCTGCCCAGATCCGATCACCGCACCGATCCCTTCGACGGCCGCCTGTCTACTGTTCTTACACCGCGGCCCGCCCCGAGGTTCCCGATCACGGCCGACTTTCTCGATCAGAGAGCAGAGACAGGGGTTCGGAGACCAGGGATCAGAGGCCAGGGATCAGAGGCCAGGTTCCAGAGGCCAGGGACTCGGCGGCCGGAGATCACGGAACAGCGGCCCGCGCGCCAGCGGCCCGCGCGCCAGCGGCCCCGCGGTCGCGCGTCCGCGCTCAGTCCCACGACTCCCGCGCCGGCGGCAGCCGGTCGAGCTCCGCCAGGTCCTGCGCAGTCAGCGCCAGACCGGCCGCCTCCGCGTTCTCCACCGCCCAGCGCTCCCGCTTGGTCCCGGGCACCGGAACCACCTGCGGTCCCTGCCGCAGCGCCCAGGCCAGCGCCACCTGCGCGGGCGTCGCCCCGTGCCGCTCCGCAACCCGCCGCAGCCCGACCACCACCGGCTGGTTCGCCGCCATCATCTCGGCGGTGAACCGGGGATGCCGGGCCCGCAGATCCTCCGGCTCGAAACCCTGCCCCGGCGTGAGCGTCCCCGTCAGATACCCGTTGCCCAGCGGCATCGCCGCCAGGAACCCCACACCCCGCGCCGCACACCACGGCAGCAGCGACTCCAGCGCCTGCGGCGACCACACCGAGAGCTCCGCCTGCACCGCGCTCACCGGAAAGACCTGCTGCACCCGTTCCAGCTGCCGGATCGTTCCGTCGTGCAGTCGCGCACCCGGCCGGCGCGAGGCCCGCGCCCCGATCGCGCACAGCCCCAGCGCCCGGACCTTCCCCGCGGCCACCAGCTCCGCCATCGCACCCCAGGTCTCCTCGACCGGCACCTCCGGGTCGGCCCGGTGCAGTTGGTACAGATCGATCACATCGGTCTGCAGCCGGCGCAGCGAGGCGTCGCAGGCCCGCCGGACATAGCCGGGCCTGCCGTTGGCCACGATGTGCTGATCGCCCACCAGCAGTCCGCACTTGGTGGAGACGAAGGCCTCGGAGCGGCGCCCCTTCAGCGCCCGCCCCAACAGCAGCTCATTGGTGAACGGGCCGTACATGTCGGCCGTGTCGAGCACTTGGACGCCCGCGTCGAGGGCCGCGTGCACCGCGCGCAGGGCGTCGTCGCCACGCTGCCGCGAGGCGTCGTACGCCCAGCTCATCGGCATGCAGCCGAGACCGACCGCGCCCACGGCGAGCGCCGCCGCGCCGAGACTCCTGCGCTCCAACTCCCCGCACCCTTCCTCGGCCCCGCCGGCACGGGGCCACACTCCGCACCCACAAACTAACCTCTGCTCCCCGCGCGCCGTCGCATAGCCTCCTGACCATGACTTCCACCACGAATTCCACCGCGGCCCCCGACGTGTGGCTGCCGATCGAGGCCGACGGGATCGAAGTGCTCCCCGAGGGCCTCAACTACCGTTTCTGGAACGGCGGGCAGGACTACCCGGCCGACCCTGCGGACTGCGCGTTCTATGTCGTTCCGTACATGAAGGGCCCGGAGGTCGCGGTCCGTCCGCTCGCCGGGATGAGCACGGTACGGGTCGTGCAGACGCTCTCCGCGGGCATCGACCACGTCGAGCCGGGGCTCGGTCTGCTGCCCTCCGGTGTGCGGCTGTGCAACGCGAAGGGCGTCCACGAGGCGTCCACCGCCGAGCTGACCCTCGCCCTGATCCTCGCCTCCCTGCGCGGCTTCCCCGGCTTCGTGCGCGGCCAGGACAACGAGGAGTGGCGGTCCGGGTTCTACCCGGCGCTCGCCGACAAGTCGGTGCTGATCGTGGGGTACGGATCGATCGGCTCAGCGATAGAGGACCGGCTCACACCCTTCGAGTGCGCGCGGGTGGCGCGCGTCGCACGCTCTGCGCGGACCACCGCACGCGGCCCCGTACATACGCTCGACGATCTGCCCGCACTGTTGCCCGAGGCGGACATCGTGATTCTGTCCACCCCGCTGAACCCGTCCACACAAGGGCTGGTGGGCGCGGACTTCCTCGCGGCGATGCGGGACGGGGCGCTGCTGGTGAACGTCGCCCGTGGCGGTGTCGTCGACACCAAGGCCCTGCTGTCCGAACTCGAATCGGGCCGGCTGCACGCCGCACTCGACGTCACAGATCCGGAACCGCTCCCTTCCGGCCATCCCCTCTGGCATGCTCCGAACGTCCTGATCACTCCTCATGTGGGCGGCAGCACCTCGGCGTTCCTGCCCAGGGCCAAGCGTCTGATCGCCGGACAGCTCAGCCGGTTCGCCGCGGGGGAGCCGGTCCACAACGTCGTGCGCACCACCGGCTGAACACGCTGCGAGCACGTTCCGGGGCACTCCGTGGCGACAAGTCCCCAGGTCGTCACGGAGAGTAGAGGAACTATGTCCCTCTGTGACCAGTCTGGTGTATCGTCCCGAAAGGGAGGCTGCGCCGTGGAAGGGACGGCGCCGGGGAGGAAGCCACACGCGAGGGGGCGACGGGCGATGTACGGCCGATGGGCGAACGATCCGACACGGCGGGGTGGCCACAGACGGCCGGCGGCGCGTCCGGTGCACCGGCGCCGCGTCCGTCCGCAGACCGCGGGAGCGCCCCGGTGAGCGCGCCGGCGAGCACCCGCGTAGCGCTCCTGGCCCGGCGCTCTGCCCTCGGCAGGGCGCCCGCGCTCCTGCCTCAGCTCCTCCTCGGCCTCGCCTGCGCCGGATACGCGGTGGGCGCGGGGCTGGGCTGGGGCTCGGTGCGGATGGCGCTCTTCATGGGCGACTTCGGCCTCAGCACCGCCGCCCTGGCCGCCGCCGTCTCCTGCTTCCTCTTCGCCCGCGCGGCGGACAACCGGTTCCGGCCCGCCTGGCTGCTGTTCTCGCTCTCCTCGCTGATGGCCGCCGGGGGCAACGCGGTCTGGGGGTGGTACGAGTTCGTGCGCGGGCTCCCGGTGCCCAGCCCCTCCCTCGCGGACCTCTTCTACCTCTGCTTCGCGCCGCCCGCGATCGTCGGACTGCTCGTCCTCGCCAAGCGCCCCGTCACCCGGGCCGGCTGGGTCTGCCTGGCACTCGACTCCTGGCTGATCGGCGGGTCTCTCCTCACGCTCTCCTGGAGCCTCGCCCTCGCACACACGGCACATCTGGCGGACGTCGAGGGCGCCAGCGTGGCGAGAGCGGCGCTCTCGCTGGCCTACCCGCTGCTCGACATCGTGCTGGTCTCCATGGTCCTCGCGCTGCACTTCCGGCGCTCCAGCATCAACCGCGCCGCGGTCAACACCGCCATCGCCGCTCTCGCCCTGACCGTGCTGTGCGACGCCCTGTTCACCTCGCCGCTGCTTCGCCAGACGTACCACTCGGGACAGTTGCTCGACGCCGGCTGGTTCGCCGGTTCGCTGCTCCTCGCCTACGCCCCCTGGGGCGCGGGCCGTGCGGAGGACAACGCTGTCCAGGAGCGGTCTCTGCCCCGGACCACCAGCCGCCCCATCGCCGGTTCGCTGGCCGCGCTGACGCCCTACCTCGCCGCCGCCGTCTGCACCCTGGGCATCCTCTACAACGTCATCGAGGGCCGCAGAGTGGACCGGGTGGTGGTCTTCACCGGTTGCACGGTGGTGCTCGCACTGGTCGTACGACAGGGCATCATGCTCGTCGACAACATCGCCCTCACCCAGGAACTGGCCCAGAAGGAGAACCACTTCCGCTCCCTGGTGCAGGGCTCCAGCGACGTCATCATGATCGCCGCCCCGACCGGCATACTCCGCTACGTCAGCCCCGCCGCCTCCGGTGTCTACGGGCGAGAGGCGGACGACCTCGTGGGTGCCGAGCTCTCCTCGATCATCCACCCCGACGACCTGGGCGCGGTGGTGCACGAGGTACGCCGCTTCCTGGCCGCCCCGCCGGCCGAGGAGCCCACCACCCGCATCGAGTGCCGCTTCAGGTCCGGCAGCGGCGAATGGCTGAACGTCGAGTCCACCGTCAACCGCCACCAGGGCGGGCTGATCCTCAACAGCCGCGACGTCACCGAACGGGTCCGGCTGCAGGCCCAGTTGCAGCACAACGCCGAGCACGACCCGCTCACCGACCTGCCCAACCGGGCACTCTTCACCGACCGGGTCCGCCGCACCCTCAGCGGCCGCCGGTCCGGTGACGCGGGCACCGCCGTCCTCTTCATCGACCTGGACGGCTTCAAGGCGGCCAACGACCGGCTCGGCCACCAGGCGGGCGACGAGCTCCTCATCCAGGCCGCCCGCCGCCTCCAGGACTCCGTACGGGTCGGGGACACCGCGGCCAGGCTCGGCGGTGACGAGTTCGCCGCCCTCATCGTCGGGGACGGCAGCCGCGAGCAGACCGCCCGCGAGTACCAGGTCCACGAGATCGCCGACCGGCTGCGCCTCACCCTCTCCCGGCCCTACCGGATCGGCGCCGGAGAGGTCCGGGTCACCGCCTCCATCGGCGTCGCCTTCGCGGAGCCGGCCATCACCCCCAACGACCTCATGCGCAACGCGGACCTCGCCATGTACCGCGCCAAGGCGGGCGGCAAGGACCGCGTCGAGCTGTACGCCCCGCAGATGCAGGCCGAGGTGGTCCGCCGCTCCGAACTCGCCGCCCGGCTGCGCACCGCCCTGCGCGAAGGCGAGTTCGCGCTCCTCCACCAGCCCGTCGTGCATCTGACCAGCGGCACGGTCGCCGCCGTCGCCGCGCAGGCCCGCTGGCGCTCCGCCCAGGGCATCCTGTTCACCCCCGCCGAATTCCTCCGCGTCGCGGAGGACAGCGACCGCACCGCAGAGCTGGGCCGCTGGCTCCTCGAAGAGGCCGTCGAGCAGGCCGCAGACCGGGCCCGCGCCGGACACCAGGTCTCCGTCGCCGTCCGGCTCTCCGCCCGCCGGCTGCTCGACAAGGGGATGCCCTTCGGATCCGTGGAGGCGCTGCTCACCCGCTACGGGCTGCCGTCGGGGGCGCTGATGATCGAGGTCTCCGACAGCGACCCGAGAGTCTCCTTCGACGAACTCGAACAACGCCTCGTCGCCCTGCGCCGGCTCGGCGTGCGGATCGCGCTCGACGGCTTCGGCAGCGGCTACGCCGCGATCAACGCCCTGCGCCGGCTCCCCATCGACGTACTGAAACTGGACCGCGGCCTGGTCGAGGGGGTCGTCGAGTCCGCCCGGCTGCACAAGATCACCAGCGGGCTGCTGCGTATCGCCTGCGACCTCGGGATGCAGTCCGTGGCCGACGGCGTCGACGTACCGGAACAGGTCCTCGCCCTGCGCGCCATGGGCTGTACGCACGGCCAGGGCATGGCCTTCTCCGGGCCGCTGGACGAGTACCGGCTGCGCCGCGCCCTGGCCCGCGGCGAGTTCCCGGTGCCCGGCGGCAGCGTCGCGCAGCCGGTCCTGGCGGGCGGCTCGATCCCGCTCCTCACCGGATCACATACTGAGACGCCCGTCCCACCCACTTGACACGCCGAGTGCGTCGGAGAGAGGGTCAATGCCATGCGCACCCGAATTCTCGTACTTGGAAAGCGCGTCGGCTGAAGCAGAGTCCCTCACTGACACTCTGCAGACCGCACCGGCGCGCTCCCCTCGCTTGCCTCACGGCACGAGGGGTTTTTTGTTGCACCGGCACCACGCAAAACGTCGTAAAACACTCGCAAAAACCCTCAGCTTCGAGAAGAGAATGCCGATGACCGAGCAGGCCACCGGGGCCCACCATCCCCAGCCGCGAGCCCGTACCGGCGGATCGCCCTCCGCCGCCGTTGAGCACCTCACGGGCGCGCAGTCCCTGATTCGTTCTCTTGAGGAAGTCGGGGCCGACACGGTATTCGGCCTCCCCGGCGGCTGCATTCTCCCGGCGTACGACCCGCTGATGGACTCCACCCGGGTCCGTCACGTCCTGGTCCGCCACGAGCAGGGCGCGGGCCACGCGGCCACCGGCTACGCACAGGCCACCGGCAAGGTCGGTGTCTGCATCGTCACCTCCGGTCCCGGAGCCACCAACCTCGTCACCCCGATCGCCGACGCCGCCATGGACTCCGTGCCCATGGTCGCGATCACCGGCCAGGTGGCCTCCGCCGCCATCGGTACGGACGCCTTCCAGGAAGCCGACATCTGCGGCATCACCATGCCGATCACGAAGCACAACTTCCTGGTCACCCGCGCGGAGGACATCGCGCACACGATCGCCGAGGCCTTCCACATCGCGTCCACCGGCCGCCCGGGACCGGTCCTCGTCGACATCGCCAAGGACGCGCTGCAGTCGAAGACCACGTTCTCCTGGCCGCCGCAGATGGACCTGCCGGGCTACCGCCCGGTGACCAAGCCGCACGCCAAGCAGATCCGTGAGGCCGCCAAGCTCATCACCCAGGCCAAGCGCCCGGTGCTGTACGTGGGCGGCGGCGTCATGAAGGCCGGAGCCACCGCCGAACTGAAGGTCCTGGCAGAGCTCACCGGCGCGCCCGTCACCACCACCCTGATGGCGCTCGGCTCCTTCCCCGACAGCCACCCGCAGCACGTGGGAATGCCCGGCATGCACGGTTCGGTCACCGCCGTCACCGCGCTGCAGAAGGCCGATCTGATCGTCGCCCTCGGGGCCCGCTTCGACGACCGGGTCACCGGTAAGCTCGACAGCTTCGCCCCGTACGCCAAGATCGTGCACGCCGACATCGACCCGGCCGAGATCGGCAAGAACCGCGCCGCCGACGTGCCGATCGTCGGGGACGCCCGCGAGGTCATCGCTGACCTCGTCCAGGCGGTCCAGGCCGAGCACACCGAGGGCCACACGGGCGACTACGCCGCCTGGTGGAAGGACCTCAACCGGTGGCGTGACACCTACCCGGTCGGCTACGACCTGCCGGACGACGGCAGCCTCTCGCCGCAGCAGGTCATCGAGCGGATCGGTGAACTCGCCCCGGAGGGAACGATCTTCGCGGCGGGCGTCGGCCAGCACCAGATGTGGGCCTCGCACTTCATCAAGTACGAGCAGCCCGCCACCTGGCTGAACTCGGGCGGTGCCGGAACGATGGGGTACGCGGTCCCGGCGGCGATGGGGGCCAAGGCCGGGATGCCGGACCGCGCGGTGTGGGCCATCGACGGTGACGGCTGCTTCCAGATGACCAATCAGGAGCTCACCACCTGCGCGCTCAACAACATCCCGATCAAGGTCGCGATCATCAACAACGGCGCGCTCGGGATGGTCCGCCAGTGGCAGACCCTCTTCTACAACCAGCGGTACTCCAACACCGTGCTGCACACCGGCGCCGACACCGACGGCCTCCCGGCGAAGGGCACCCGGGTGCCCGACTTCGTCAAGCTGTCCGAGGCCATGGGCTGCTACGCGATCCGCTGCGAGGACCCGGCCGACCTGGACAAGGTCATCGCCGAGGCCAACTCGATCAACGACCGCCCCGTCGTGGTGGACTTCATCGTCCACGAGGACGCGATGGTGTGGCCGATGGTCGCCGCCGGCACCTCCAACGACGAGGTCATGGCCGCCCGCGGCGTCCGCCCCGACTTCGGCGACAACGAAGACGACTGAGAGACAGAGAGAGACCGACTTCATGTCCACCAAGCACACGCTCTCCGTCCTGGTCGAGAACAAGCCCGGTGTCCTCGCCCGGATCACCGCCCTGTTCTCCCGCCGCGGCTTCAACATCGACTCGCTCGCGGTCGGTACCACCGAACATCCCGACATCTCCCGCATCACCATTGTGGTCAATGTCGAGGGCCTGCCCCTGGAGCAGGTGACCAAGCAGCTCAACAAGCTGGTCAACGTCCTGAAGATCGTCGAACTCGAGCCCGTCGCTGCGATCCAGCGCGAGCTCGTCCTGGTGAAGGTCCGCGCCGACAGCGAGACCCGTTCCCAGATCGTCGAGATCGTCCAGCTGTTCCGCGCCAAGACCGTGGACGTCTCCCCGGAGGCCGTCACGATCGAGGCGACCGGCGGAGCCGACAAGCTGGAGGCGATGCTCAAGATGCTGGAGCAGTACGGCATCAAGGAGCTCGTCCAGTCCGGCACCATCGCCATAGGACGCGGCGCGCGCTCGATCACCGACCGGTCACTGCGCGCCCTCGACCGCACGGCGTAGCCGCCGCCTCGCCGCTCGTATGGCGAGACCCGAAAACGTAACTGACGCACCCCGCCGTACGGTGGGACGCAACACCTGCACACCAAGGAGAAGACCCAGTGGCCGAGCTGTTCTACGACGACGATGCCGACCTGTCCATCATCCAGGGCCGCAAGGTCGCGGTCCTCGGCTACGGCAGCCAGGGCCACGCCCACGCGCTGTCGCTGCGCGACTCGGGTGTCGACGTCCGTGTCGGTCTGCACGAGGGCTCGAAGTCCAAGGCCAAGGCCGAGGAGCAGGGCCTGCGCGTGGTGACGCCCGCCGAGGCGTCCGCAGAGGCCGACGTCATCATGATCCTGGTTCCGGACCCGATCCAGGCCCAGGTCTACGAGGAGTCCGTCAAGGACAACCTCAAGGACGGCGACGCGCTGTTCTTCGGCCACGGCCTGAACATCCGCTTCGACTTCATCAAGCCGCCGGCCGGCGTCGACGTCTGCATGGTCGCCCCGAAGGGCCCGGGTCACCTGGTCCGCCGCCAGTACGAGGAGGGCCGCGGCGTTCCGTGCATCGTGGCCGTCGAGCAGGACGCCACGGGCAAGGGCCTGGAGCTCGCCCTCTCGTACGCCAAGGGCATCGGCGGCACCCGCGCCGGCGTCATCAAGACCACGTTCACCGAGGAGACCGAGACCGACCTCTTCGGCGAGCAGGCCGTGCTCTGTGGTGGCACCGCCGCCCTGGTGAAGGCCGGTTTCGAGACGCTGACCGAGGCCGGCTACCAGCCGGAGATCGCGTACTTCGAGTGCCTGCACGAGCTGAAGCTCATCGTGGACCTGATGTACGAGGGCGGCCTGGAGAAGATGCGCTGGTCCATCTCGGAGACCGCCGAGTGGGGCGACTACGTCACCGGCCCGCGCATCATCACCGACGCCACCAAGGCCGAGATGAAGAAGGTCCTCGCCGAGATCCAGGACGGCACCTTCGCCAAGGCCTGGATGGCGGAGTACCACAACGGTCTGCCCAAGTACAACGAGTACAAGAAGGCCGACAGCGACCACCTGCTGGAGACCACGGGCCGTGAGCTCCGCAAGCTCATGAGCTGGGTCAACGACGACGACGCGTAACACCGATGCCTCAGGGGCGGGTTCCCGGACCCGCCCCTGAGGCATCAGCCCTGCTTCACCGCTGGAAGAGGCGGCGTCGTACGTGTGTACAAGTCGTCCAGCCTCATGTGGGTGATCCTTCCAACGGGGCGCAGTATGCGCCGTCGCGCATGACTACACTTCTTCACACATACACGCGTCAGGCCCACAGTGTCGTGCGTCTTCCACGCGGCAAGCCCCTCCACCGCCTGCGGCCGTCGGGACGGCCGTCCGCACTGGACCTGTGAGGACTCACGTGAGCTCGAAACCTGTCGTACTCATCGCTGAAGAGCTGTCGCCCGCCACGGTGGACGCCCTGGGCCCGGACTTCGAGATCCGGCACTGCAACGGCGCGGACCGCGCCGAGCTTCTCCCCGCGATCGTCGATGTCGACGCCATCTTGGTGCGCTCCGCCACCAAGGTCGACGCCGAGGCCATCGCCGCCGCGAAGAAGCTGAAGGTCGTCGCCCGCGCGGGTGTCGGTCTGGACAACGTCGATGTCTCCTCGGCCACCAAGGCCGGTGTGATGGTCGTGAACGCGCCGACCTCCAACATCGTCACCGCCGCCGAGCTCGCCTGCGGCCTCCTGGTCGCCACCGCGCGCCACATCCCCCAGGCCAACACCGCCCTCAAGAACGGCGAGTGGAAGCGCTCCAAGTACACCGGTGTCGAGCTGAGCGAGAAGACCCTCGGCGTCGTCGGCCTCGGCCGCATCGGCGTCCTGGTCGCCCAGCGCATGTCGGCCTTCGGCATGAAGATCGTCGCGTTCGACCCCTACGTGCAGCCCGCGCGCGCCGCGCAGATGGGTGTCAAGCTCCTCTCGCTGGACGAGCTGCTGGAGGTCTCCGACTTCATCACCGTGCACCTCCCCAAGACCCCGGAGACGCTCGGCCTGATCGGTGACGAGGCGCTGCACAAGGTGAAGCCCTCGGTGCGGATCGTCAACGCCGCCCGCGGTGGCATCGTCGACGAGGAGGCGCTCGCCTCCGCCCTCAAGGAGGGCCGCGTCGCCGGCGCCGGGCTCGACGTGTACACCAAGGAGCCCTGCACGGACTCCCCGCTGTTCCAGTTCGACCAGGTCGTCTGCACCCCGCACCTCGGCGCCTCCACCGACGAGGCCCAGGAGAAGGCCGGCGTCGCCGTCGCCAAGTCCGTCCGCCTGGCCCTCGCCGGTGAGCTCGTACCCGACGCGGTCAACGTCCAGGGCGGCGTGATCGCCGAGGACGTCCGTCCCGGACTGCCGCTCGCCGAGAAGCTCGGCCGGATCTTCACCGCTCTCGCGGGCGAGGTGGCCGCCCGTCTCGACGTCGAGGTCTACGGCGAGATCACCCAGCACGACGTCAAGGTGCTCGAACTCTCCGCGCTCAAGGGTGTCTTCGAGGACGTCGTCGCCGAGACCGTCAGCTATGTCAACGCCCCGCTGTTCGCGCAGGAGCGCGGTGTCGAGGTCCGCCTCACCACCAGCTCCGAGTCGCCCGACCACCGCAACGTGGTCACCGTGCGCGGCACGCTCGCCAGCGGCGAGGAGATCGCGGTGTCCGGCACGCTGGCCGGTCCCAAGCACCTCCAGAAGATCGTCGCGATCGGGGACCACGACGTGGACCTGGCGCTGGCCGACCACATGGTCGTCCTGCGCTACGACGACCGCCCCGGTGTCGTCGGCGCGGTCGGCAAGATCCTCGGTGAGGCCGGTCTGAACATCGCGGGCATGCAGGTCTCGCGGGCCGATGTGGGCGGCGAGGCACTGGTCGTCCTCACCGTCGACGACGACGTCCCGCCGACGGTGCTCACCGAGATCTCGGCCGAGATCGGCGCGGCCTCGGCCCGTTCGGTGAACCTCACCGACTGAGCCGTCCCGCAACCCCGTACCCGGCATCTAGACGCGCGTCTTACACGAACGTCTGCATGCCGGGTACGCTGCTGTCATGGGACATCGTGAGGATCTGCTCGAAGGCGCCAAGCGCTGCCTGCTGGAGAAGGGGTACGCCCGGACGACGGCACGCGACATCGTGGCCGCCTCCGGGACGAACCTCGCCTCCATCGGCTACCACTACGGCTCCAAGGAGGCCCTGCTCAACCTCGCCTTCATCAAGGTGACGGAGGAGTGGGGCGACGTGCTGACCAAGGAGAACGACGAGATCGGTCACGAGGCCTCGGCCGACGTGCCGGCCGCCCCGCTCGACCAGTTCCGCGAGACCTGGGATCGGGTGATCGGGAGCTACGAGCAGACCCGGTCCGTCTGGCAGCTCCAGATGGAGGTCATCTCGCGGATCGACTCCGACCCCGAGCTGCAGAAGGCCCTCGCCGGCCCGCAGCGCGAGGGCCGCGACGGGCTCGCCGAGAACATGCTGGGCATCGACCCCGAGGCGGAGCCGGAGAAGGCGCGGGTGGCGGGGCTGTTCTGCCAGGCGTTGCTCGCGGGGGTGATGGTCCAATGGCTGATGGACGGTGACAGCGCCCCGTCGGCGCAGGACCTGACGGATGGCCTCAAGGCGGTCCTGGCGGGGCGCGCGTAGGTGGGGGCGGGGGTTTGGGCGTCGCGCCCGTCTTGGTACCCCGGTCCTTGGTGCGGGGTTCCGTCCTCAATCGCCGGACGGGCTTGATTTTCTGCGGGTGCCCCGTGGGGTGCGCCTGGTCCGGTGGGTGGGGGGCGGTGCCCCTCCGGGGCGTCTCCTCAAAAATGGCGTGTTCACCCGGGTACGTGAGGGACTCGGGTCGTACGCCATTTTCTGCGGGGACTCCCCTGCACGTCCCCACCCCAGGCCCAGTCGCGTCTGCACACCGGCGAAACTGCTGTCGCAGACGCATGGCGGCCGGGTTCGGGGGCGTGCAGGGGAGTCCCCGCAGAACGACGAACACAGACCCGGGTACGCAATGCGTACCCGCCGCACGTTCGTCGTTTGAGGAGACGCCCCGGAGGGACCCCGAACCCCCACCCACCGGGCTGGCGCACCCCGCACCCGGCGGAGCAGCCGCACCCCGCACCCGGCGGAGCAGTCGCACCGCTCAGAGCCGGGACGCCTTCAGTGCCATGTGCAGCAGCAGTCGGTCCTCGCCGTCGTTCAGGTCAAGGCCGGTGAGTTGCTGGACCCGGGAGAGCCGGTAGTACAGCGTCTGGCGGTGGATGCCCAGCTCGGCGGCGGTCCGGGACGCCTGGCCCGCGCAGTCGAGGAACACCTCCGCGGTACGGGCCAGGTCCCGGTGCGCCGGGGTGAGCAGCGGGCGGACCGTGGGGTCGGGCGGCTGCTCGGGGGCGAGGGCGGTCAGCAGGCGGTAGGGGCCGATGGCCGACCACTGGGCGACCGGGCCGAACCGGGTCTCCGCCGCTGCCGCCCGGTTCGCGGCGGATGCCTCCTGCCAGGCGTCGGCCAGCTCCGCCAGGCCCCGGCGCGGCACCGCGATTCCCGCGGTGGCGGCGGGGCCCGCGGTGGAGCGCAGCCGGTCGGCGGCGGTGAGCGCCGGGTCGAGGACCTCGGGGGAGCGGAGCCGGACGAGCGCGGCCAGTGCCGGAGTGCCTGCCGCGTCGGCGGACGGGGCGCCGGACAGGGCTGCCGTGGACGGCACGGTGCGGGCCGAGGGCGGGTCCTGTGTCCACGGGGTCACGCACACCACGGTGTGCAGCCCCTCGGCGTCCGGGCCGAGCGCCTCGCTGAGCGCGGCCACCGCCATCTCGCGCTGCCAGCCGCGCGCCGCCGTGATGACCGCGCCGAACTCCCGGGACAGGTCGGTGCCCGCCCGCGCCTCTTCGGAGAGCAGCGCGCCGATCCGGGCCGCCACCTCCATCGCCGCGTCCAGCTGCCGGTCGGTCGGCCCGGGATCGGCGTCCAGCAGCCATACGTAGCCGAGCACCACACCCCGATGGCGTACCGGAAGGCAGATCCGGTCGCGGTTGACGCCGGCCTCCGGGGCGGCCGGGATGCGGACGGGGCCGGTGGCACGGGTGATGCCGAAGTTCTCGAACCAGGCGCGGACCGCCGGGGTCGAGCGGCGGGTCAGGATCGAGCGGGTGCGGACCGGGTCCATCGCCGTGTCGTCGTCGCTGTCGTGGGCGCCGAAGGCGACCAGGCCGAAGTCCCGGTTCTCCAGCGTCGCGGGGGCGTCGAGCAGCCCGGAGATCTCGTCGACCAGCTCCTGGTAATCGCCCTTCACCCGGCCATTCTCGCACCCCTTCAGACATATGTCTGAGATCCAGGGCACGGATGCGTGACAGCTGTCGATGGCCCGGCATCGGGGAGATCCATAGATTCGACGGTGGTTCTCCGTGCTGTACCGCTTATGTTCGTCATAGAGCAGCGGTACGGCTTTCGTCCGTACTTTCCGTGGAGGTGCCCCGTGCTGGGTCCCGTGATTCTCGCCGCGTCACGCAGCGACAAGATGCGCCGCTTCATCTCGGCAGCCCCGGGCACCAAGCAGGTCGTCGGCCGGTTCATCGCCGGTGAGACGGTCGAGCAGGTCGTCCCGATCATCGAGGACGCCGCCGGCAAGGGCCTCGAAGTCACCATGGACGTGGTCGGTGAGGACATCACCACGCCCGAGCAGGCCGCCGCCGCCCGCGACGCGTACCTGGAGCTCATCGGCCGCCTGAAGGACCTCGGTCTGGGCACGAAGGCCGAGATGTCCGTGAAGCTCTCCATGTTCGGCCAGGCGCTGGACGGGGGCCACGAGCTGGCGCTCGCCAATGTCCGCCCGGTCGTCGAGGCAGCTGCCGAGATCGGCACCACGGTCACCCTGGACGCCGAGGACCACACCACCCTCGACTCGATGTTCGCCATCCACGAGGAGCTGCGGAAGGACTACCCGCAGACCGGATGCGTCATCCAGGCCTACCTCTTCCGTACGGAGGAGGACGCGCGCCGCCTCGCCGCCGCGGGCAGCCGGGTACGCATCGTGAAGGGCGCCTACAAGGAGCCCGCCTCCGTCGCGTACCAGGAGAAGGCCGAGATCGACAAGGCGTACGTCCGCATCCTGCGGACGCTGATGGACGGCGCGGGCTACCCGATGATCGGGTCCCACGACCCGCGTCTGATAGCCATCGCCCAGGAGCTGGGCCGCAAGGCCGGGCGCAAGCTGGACGAGTACGAGTTCCAGATGCTGTACGGCATCCGCAGCGAGGAGCACATCCGGCTCGCGGCCGAGGGCCACCGGATGCGCGTCTACACCGCGTACGGCACCGACTGGTACGGCTACTTCATGCGCCGCCTCGCGGAGAAGCCGGCCAACCTGCTGTTCTTCGGCCGCTCCATCCTCACCAAGGGCTGAGCGGTGGTTGTCGCCTGCCAGGCGCATCCTGGAAGGCGACAACCACCGCTCGCCGCCCGGCCGTGCCGGATCTGTTCCGCGTTGTCTCCCTAAGGAGCAACGGAAACCGTGACTCCGCCCCTTGAGGCTTCTCAGTCACCCGCCGAGGCGGGCTCGTGACGGTCAAGCCCTGACCTGTCGCCCAACATACGCACAGGACTTCAGTTCCTCCCGGCTGAGGTCGATAATCACTCGGAAGAGGTAACTCATGGACGCCGTGACCCAGGTCCCCGCGCCGGTCAACGAGCCGGTCCACTCCTACGCCCCGGGCTCCCCGGAGCGCGCCCGCCTGGAGGCCAAGCTCAAGGAGCTCAGCCAGAACCCGATCGACCTGCCGATGACCATCGGCGGCGAGAAGCGGATGGGCGGCGGCGAGCGCTTCGACGTGGTGCAGCCCCACAACCACAAGGCCGTCATCGGCACCTTCGCGGGCGCCACCGAGCAGGACGCGAAGGACGCGGTCGACGCCGCCCTCGCCGCCGCTCCGGCCTGGCGCGCGATGTCCTTCGACGACCGCGCGGCCATCATCCTGCGCGCCGCCGAGCTGCTCTCCGGCCCCTGGCGCGAGACGCTGGCCGCCTCCACGATGCTCGGCCAGGGCAAGACCGCCCAGCAGGCGGAGATCGACTGTCCCTGTGAGCTCGTCGACTTCTGGCGCTTCAACGTGCACTACGCGCGCCAGATCCTGGCCGAGCAGCCCCCGGCGAACTCCGCCGGTGTGTGGAACCGCATGGACCACCGCCCGCTGGAGGGCTTCGTCTACGCGATCACGCCGTTCAACTTCTCGGCGATCGCGGCCAACCTGCCCACCGCCCCCGCCCTCATGGGCAACGTCGTGGTGTGGAAGCCGTCCCCGACGCAGACCCACGCCGCCGTGCTGCTGATGCAGCTCCTGGAGGAGGCCGGTCTCCCCAAGGGCGTCATCAACCTGGTGACGGGCGACGGCATCGCCGTCTCCGAGGTGGCCCTGAACCACCGCGACCTGGCCGGTATCCACTTCACCGGCTCGACCCCCACCTTCCAGCACCTGTGGAAGACGGTCGGCAACAACATCGCCAACTACCGCACCTACCCGCGGCTCGTCGGCGAGACCGGCGGCAAGGACTTCGTCGTCGCGCACCCCTCGGCCGACCCGGCGATCCTGAAGACCGCGCTGACCCGCGGCTCCTTCGAGTACCAGGGCCAGAAGTGCTCCGCGTCCTCGCGGGCGTACGTCCCGGCCTCCATCTGGAACTCCGGTTTCAAGGAGAAGTTCGCGGCCGAGGTCGACTCCATCACCATGGGCGACGTCACGGACCTGTCGCACTTCATGGGCGCCGTCATCGACGACCGCTCGTTCGCGAAGAACAAGGCCGCCATCGACCGCGCCGCCGCCGACCCGGCGTGCACGATCATCGCGGGCGGCACGTACGACGACTCGGTGGGCTACTTCGTCCGCCCGACCGTCATCGAGTGCAGCGACCCCGAGAACGAGGTCTTCACCACCGAGTACTTCGGCCCGATCCTCGCCGTGCACGTCTACGAGGACGAGAAGTACGACGCGATGCTGGAGCAGATGGAGTCGGTCTCCGACTACGCGCTGACCGGTTCCGTCATCGCGGGCGACCGTGCCGCGGCCGCTGCCACGATGGAGAAGCTGCGGTACGCCGCGGGCAACTTCTACATCAACGACAAGTCGACCGGTGCCGTCGTCGGCCAGCAGCCCTTCGGCGGCGGCCGTGCCTCGGGTACGAACGACAAGGCGGGCGCCCCGCAGAACCTCCAGCGCTGGACCCTGACCCGGGCCATCAAGGAGACGCTGGTCCCGCCGACCGAGTACACCTACCCCCACCAGGGCTGACGCCCCGGGGCCCCGCCCCGCCACGAACTCCGCCTCCCGACCGGTTCCCCTGCCGGCCGGGGGGCGGTTTCCATGTACGGGGTCCTCGGTTCAGCTCCAGCCGTGCACGATCATCGAGAGCCCCGCCGCGAACCCGCCGCCCAGCAGGGCGAGGAAGCGGCCGTAGTGGCGGCGGTGGCGGCGCAGCAGCAGCCCGAACCCGGCGAAGGCGAGGCCCACCGTCAGCGTGCGCGAGCCACGGGCCGCCGCGGACGCGCCGAGCCACTCGGCGGCCGGGACCCCGGCGCGCCCGGCCTCCGCGCCGTACACCTTGAACGGGATGCCGTTCCACGGCTGGTGGCGCACCGCGGACGCACCCTCCAGGGCCAGTTCGTGCCGGACCTCCGCGCGCATCCGGTCCGTGGTGAGCGGTGCGGGCAACTGGGCCCCGGCCGAGGCCAGTTGCAGGGCGAGAAGGCCACCGGCCAGGCTGCCCGCGAGCGCGCCCAGTGACATCTTCAGCGCCGCCCGGGGGGCGGCCACGCACACCGCGCCCAGCAGCAGCTCCGGCATCAGCGGCCAGCTCAGCGCCTCCGCGAACGCCCAGCAGAACGCCAGCGGCAGACCCCATCGCGAGGTGACCACGGCCGCCACCCGCCGCCGGGCAGCCGAGTCCCGCAGCGGCTCCCTCGCCGTCCGGCTCTGCAGCACCCGCACCGCGTCACGGGCCTGCCCGGGGGTGACCGCAGACGGCAGCGGTGCACCGACCGTCACCCGTACCAGCGAGGACCGCAGCCGGCCGTGCTTGGGCAGCAGCCGGTCCGTGCCGGCGATCCCCACCGGCACGACCGGCACCCCCGCCTCCTCGGCCAGCACCAGCGCGCCCCGGTGGAAGGAGCCCAGCTCGCCGTCGCTGGCCCGGGTGCCCTCCGGGAACAGCACGACCGCCCGGCCCGCGCGCAGCTCACCGGCCATGGCGAGCAGATCGTCCATTCCTCCGCCGCCCCGTCGCACCGGGAACCCGGCCGCGAGCCTGCGGCAGATCCGGCGCCGCCAGGGGGAGGCGAACCAGTAGTCTGCCGCCGCCCCGATCGCCGGGCCGTGCCGGGCGTCGAGCGCCGCGAGGAGGGCGGCCGTATCGGCGTGCGAAGAGTGGTTGGCGACCACCACACAGCCGCCCCCGGGCAGCCCGCCGCGCCGCTCGACCCCGCCGGTGAGGCTGAGGACGGTCCACCACAGCCCGCGCCGGAGCGCCGCGGCGGCCCGGGAGCGGCGGGGGAGAACGGTGGGGACGGGGGTGCCGAGGAGCGTGTTCATCAGGTCATCACCGTCGCCAGGAGAAGGGCCACGAGCAGGGAGTCGATCCGGTCGAGGAGGCCGCCGAAACCGGGCAGCCAGCTGCCCGCGTCCTTCACCCCCGACTCGCGTTTGACCATGGACTCGACCAGGTCGCCCAGGACGCAGCCGCCGGTCACCGCCGCCCACAGCGGCAGGCTGAACCCGCCCAGTACGAGCAGGAGTCCGGCCGTCGCGGCGGCCGCGCCGAGCACGCCCGCCCAGGTCTTGTTGGGGGAGAGCGGCGACAGCGGCCGGGCGAGCGGACCGCGCCGCCCCAGTGCCGTACCGCCGCACCAGGCGCCGACATCGCCCAGCGCCACCGCGAGACCCACGGTGACCGCGGTTCCGCCGAGCGTCACCAGGCCGGTCAGCGCGACCGGGATCCACAGCAGCCCGAAAGCGGTACGGGCGGCGCGGGTGAATCCGGTCCGGTCGTCCCCGCCCAGCACGGACGGCAGCGCGGCGGCGACCGGCAGCAGCGCCGCCGCCCGCAGGTCCAGGAGGTGGGGCGCGAGCCAGGCCAGCGCGGGCAGCACGAGCGCGGCCGCCACCAGCACCACGTAATCACCGCGCCGCAGCCCCGCCATCCGGACGAACTCGCTCGCCGCGACCACTCCGAGCCCGGCGGCCAGCGCGTACGTACCGCCGCCGCCCAGCAGGTAGGACCCGAGGAAGACGGGTGCGACCAGCGCCCAGGTCCGCCACCGCCTGCGCAGCTCCGCCCGCATCCGCAGGGTGGAGGGCAGGACGGCGACGGCCGCGCCGCCCGCGCCCAGCACGCCCGCGACCAGCGGTACTGCGCGGGCCGCCGCCTCCTCCGCGATCAGTACGGCGCTCATGACGTCTCCCGCCAGAGGCCGGCCAGCCGGAGCCCGGCGGTGAGCAGCGAGCCGGCCGCGATCACGGTCAGTACGGGCACGGCCCAGCCGCTCGCCGCGGCGATCACGACGAGCAGGCAGCGTTCGGTCTTGCCGACCGGGCCGCCGTTGCGCCGGGCCGCTCCGGCCGCCGCCCCGGCCAGCGAGACCCAGGACGGCAGGGTGGCCGCGAGGCCGGTGAGCGCGACCAGCCACAGCGGGGCGAGGGTGAGGAAGCCGGCCAGCACGACGAGGTCGGCGACCCGGTCGCCCAGCTCGTTCAGTACCGCGCCGCGCCGGGTCGTGCGGCCCGTGTCGCGGGCCAGCGCCCCGTCCAGGTTGGCGAAGGCGAGCCGGGCCGCGAGCAGTACGGCGACCGGCAGCACGGCGGGGCCTGCGGGCAGCCAGGCCAGTGCGGCGGCCGCGCCGGCCGCCGCGACCACGCCGGCCGCGGTGACGGTGTCGGGCGACACCTCGTGGCGGACCAGCGAGGCACGGACACCGGAGAGCCGGTCCGCGTACCAGGGCTTCAGAGCGTAGAGGCCGTTCATGACCGCAACTCTCGTCCGACTCACGTTCATTCGACACGGGTCGGGTACTCACGTCCGCCTGAGTACGTGGGTGCCCCGACCCTACGCGGCCGTGCGGATCAGCATCTTCCCGGTGTTCTCGCCGCGCAGCATGCCCAGGAAGCCGTCCACGGCCCGCTCGAAGCCGTTTACGACCGTGACGTCCGGGGCGATCCGGCCGCTGCGCAGGTGCGGGACGAGCAGCGCCTCCAACTCGCCCTGGGCGTCCAGGTGATTGCGGACGAGCACGCCTTCGAGGCGCAGGCTCCTGCCGACCACGTCGAAGAGGTTGCGCGGGGCGGGCGGCGGCGTGTGCGCGGAGTGGTACTGGGCGACGGCGCCGACCCAGGCGATCCGGCCGTAGTCGCGCATCGCGCCGATGACGCCCTCCAGGTGGTCGCCGCCCACGTTGTCGACGGCGACGTCGATCCCGTCCGGCGCGGCCTTCGCCAGCAACTCGCCGACCGGCCCGTCGTGGTAGTCGAAGGCCGCGTCGAAACCGAGCTCCCCGGTGAGCCGGGCGACCTTGGCGGCCGAGCCCGCGCTGCCGATGATCCGGCCGGCGCCGAGCAGCCGGGCGATCCGGCCCACCGCCGTGCCCACCCCGCCCGCGGCGGCGGAGACGAAGAGGTCCTGGCCCGGGCGGAGTTCGAGGACGCGGGTCAGGGCCGCATAGGCGGTGAGGCCCGTGCCGCCGAGGATCGAGAGGTGGGCGGTGAGCGGTACCCCCTCGTACGACGGGAGGCGGCGCGTGCCGTCGGTGCCGGCGGTGACCAGGGCGTGGGTGCGCCAGCCCTGCCGGTGGAAGACGAGGTCGCCCTCCGTGAGCCCCGGGTCGCGGGAGGCGGTGACCCGGCCGACGGCGCGGCCCTCCAGCGGGGTGCCCAGCTCCCAGCCACCGTCCATCTCCTCGCGGTGGTACGGGTCCACGGACAGGTAGAGGTTCTCCACCAGGGCCTGTCCTGGGGCGGGGTCGGGCACCGGTGACTCGGTCAGGGTGAAGAGATCCGGGGTGGGGAAGCCCGTGGGACGGGCGGCCAGTTGGAAGGCGCGGGCGGTGCGTGTCGTCGTCATGGCAGTGACCGTAGGAAGGAACTTTCCGTCCCGGCAGGGGGTTGCGTCGATGGAAAGGCCGTTTCTATGAGCGGCGTTCATGGAACGAGAGGACCCGCACGATGGCCGACCTGACTCCGAACGAGCTGCGCGTCCTGCTCGCCGTCGAGGGCGCGGGCAGCTTCTCCGGCGCCGCCGCGGCTCTCGGCATGACGCAGTCGGCCGTCTCCCACGCGATCCGCACGACCGAGCGGCGGATCGGCGCGGTTCTCTTCGAGCGCGGCCGCAGGGGTGCCACGCCCACCGCAGCGGGCACGAGCACCCTCGGATACGCCCGGCGGGTGCTGCGGCTGCTGGAACTGATGGGCGCCGAGGCGCGGGCGGCGGCCGGAGCGGAGTCGGGCGCCGTACCGGCCGGGCCGCTGCGGATCGTGGCCTTCCGCAGTGCCGCCCTGCATCTGCTGCCGCCCGCGCTGGAGCGGCTGCGGGCCCGCCACCCGGGGATCGAGCCGATGGTGCGCGTGGTGCGCGAGCTGGGGCGGGGCACGGCGGGCGAGGTGCTGGACGGGCGCGCCGACCTGGGCATCGCGACCGTGGGCGGTTCGTCGCCGGTGCCGGACGAGCTGGTCGGGGGAGTGCTGCGGGAGGAGGAGTACGCCCTCGTGCACCCGGCCGGCCATCCGGCGCCCCGGACGCTCCCGCTGCTGGACTGGGCGGAGAACTGCACCTCGTACACCCGGGAGTGGTGGGCGGCGCAGGACTGGATCCCGCGGGCGACCGTGGAGGCCGAGGACGACGGAGCGGTGCTCTCGATGGTGTCCGCCGGTCTCGGCATGGCGATCATGCCCGGACTGTCCCTGTACGCGGCACCCGACTCGGTCGAGATCACCGCTCTCGGACCGGAGCGCCCGACCCGCACCGTGGGCTATGTCACCACCCCTGAGCTGGCGCGATCCGCCGCCGTGCGGGCCCTGATCAGGGAGCTGAGAGTGAGCGGCGGGTGAGCCGCCGCAAACCTCCGTCTCAGATAGTAGGAAGTCCGAGTAATTGTGGAGACAGAACGGCCCGGCTGCCTTAGCTTTGTAGGAGCCGAACGTCTCGCTGGAACCAGCGACTGGCGTTGTGAGTGCGTGCCCCGATGCAGGTAACCCCTGCGGCATCCGCTCCCGCCCCTTCCGGCGCCTCGAAATCAACGATCTCGAAATCACCGTTCACGAAGTTCGATCTCGAAATCCTCGCGATCTCAAGGAGTCGATCCACCATGGCCGAGACCACTGTCCGCCGCGTCCGTCACGCCCACCGCCCGACCGAGTCGGAGCGCCGCAACGCCGCCGCCGCCCTGCAGCGCGCCCTCGACCGCAGGGACAACGGCGGCTCCACCGGTCACTGACCGGGCCCGCCTCGGCCCGGCCGTGACCTGCTGATCAGTCCGTCAGTCCCGGCTGATCTCGAAGTGGTCGATGCGCTCGCCGGACTCGGCGAGCGCGGTGACCTTCATCCGGGCGTGCCGCCCGGCCTCCACCTCCACCGCGAGGAACGAGAAGCCGGTGTAGCGCACCCGTGACCACTCGACGGTCTCGGTGGCCTTTCCGCCGCCCTTGACCACGTGGTAGGTGTTCACGCTCTCCAGGTCCGTGACGTGTCCCTCGTAGCTGTCCGGTGCCGGGAAGTCGTACAGCGCCTTGCCCGCGCCGCCCGCGGTGACGTACACGATGCCGTCCCGCTTCGGGTTGGTGCGCTCACCGATGGGCACCTCGCGCTTGACGGTGTTCCTGAGAATCGCGTCGGTGCGCTCGTACACGTGGTTGTGCCCGTTGATGACCAGATCCACCTGGTGCTTCTCGAAGAGCGGCACCCAGGCGTCCCGCACCCCGCCGTCCGAGGCGTGCGCGTTGGTCGTGGAGAAGGCGCAGTGGTGGAAGAAGACCACCAGGAAGTCGATGTCCTGGCGGGCCCGCAGCTCGCCCAGGCGCCGGTCCAGCCAGCGGGTCTGCTTGCCGCCGCTGATACCGAAGTTGGCCGGGATCTCGTAGGAGACGTCGTTGGCGTCGAGCGCGATCACGCCCACGTTGCCGTGCACGAAGGAGTAGGCGCCCGGCTGGTTCACCGGGTCCGGTCCGTTGTCGGGCAGGGTCCAGCGGGCGTTCTGGCCGCCGTAGCCGTCCGGCGAGTACCAGGCCTCCATGTCGTGGTTGCCGGTGGTCACCATCCACGGCACGGTCTTCGACACCGTCTCCGTCTGCGCCAGGAACTGGTCCCAGGTGCGGGCGTCATAGGTGTCGCTCGTCTGGCCGGAGCCCGAGGGGTCGGCGTAGCAGATGTCCCCCGCGTGCAGATGGAAGGCGGGGTTCTGGCCCAGGATCAGCTGGTCGTTGCCGAGCGCGTGGTAGCTGACGCCCTGGTCGCCGAAGGCGGTGAAGGTGAAGTTCCCGGCGCGCGAGGGCGCGGTGGTGAAGGTGCCGAGGGTGCCCAGGTTGCGGGTGTCGGCCGGGTCGAAGCCGTCGTGGCCGACGCCGTAGTAGTACGTCGTGCCGGGCTTCAGCCGCTCCAGGCCCGCGTGTACGTAGAACTGCTCGGCGGCCGCGATCTTGCCGTCGTTCAGCCGGGGCGTGGTCAGGTGGCGCACCTCGGCGTCGATCTTCCGGCTCAGCGCCCACGGCTTGAGGCCGATCCGGATGTACGGGCGGCGCACGGCGAACGGGACCTGCCAGGAGACCGCCATCTGGGTCCTCGGGTCGGCGCCGTAGGCCAGGTGCCGGCCGAACGGGGCGACCAGCGAGCCGTCCACCCGGGTCGTGCTGTGCGAGGTGAGCACCGTCGGCGCGGCGTACGCGGGGGAGGCGGTCAGCGAGGTGCCGAGACCGGCACCGGCGACGGCGGCGGTCGCCACGCTCGTGCGCAGTACGCCGCGACGGGTCAGCCGGCTGCGCAGGTAGTCGTGCTGCTCGGCCATGCTCATGCGGTCGGCGAGCTTCTCGGGGATTCCGAAGCGGGGGATGTCCATGGGCGACAACCTCCACCCACTCGCTGACGTGCTCCCGTCGGATAGGTGAACGGTGCACGTACAACAGCCCATGTGTCCGCATGATGGACGCCACGTGTCATGGGGTGGGACGCGCAGTATCGTGCCGAACATGTCTCGCAGCATCAATCTCGCAGTGATCCCCGGTGACGGTATCGGCCGGGAGGTCGTGGCCCAGGGCCTCAAGGTCCTCAACGCTGTTCTCCCGCAGGATGTGAAGCTGGAGACCAAGGAGTACGACCTCGGCGCCCAGCGCTGGCACCGCACCGGTGAAACCCTCCCGGACGCGGAGCTGGAGGCCCTCAAGGGGCACGACGCCATCCTGCTCGGCGCGATCGGTGACCCCTCCGTGCCGTCCGGCGTGCTGGAGCGCGGGCTGCTGCTGAAGCTGCGTTTCGCCTTCGACCACTTCATCAACCTGCGGCCGTCGAAGCTGTTCCCGAACACCGAGACCCCGCTGGCCGGCCGTCCGGACATCGACTTCGTCGTCGTCCGCGAGGGCACAGAGGGCCCGTACACCGGAAACGGCGGTTCGCTGCGCACCGGTACCGAGCACGAGGTCGCCACCGAGGTCAGCCTCAACACCGCCTTCGGTGTCGAGCGCGTCGTCCGTGACGCCTTCGAGCGGGCCGCCGCCCGCCCGCGCAAGAAGCTGACGCTGGTCCACAAGAACAACGTCCTCGTGTACGCGGGCCACCTGTGGAAGAACACCTTCGACAAGGTGGCGGCCGAGTACCCCCAGGTCACCACTGACTACCTGCACGTCGACGCCGCGACGATCTTCTTCGTCACCCAGCCGGAGCGCTTCGACGTCATCGTCACCGACAACCTCTTCGGTGACATCCTGACCGACCTCGCCGCGGCCGTCTCCGGCGGCATCGGCCTGGCCGCCTCCGGCAACATCAACCCGACGGGCGCCTTCCCGTCGATGTTCGAGCCGGTCCACGGCTCCGCCCCCGACATCGCGGGCCAGGGCAAGGCCGACCCGACCGCGACGATCCTCTCCGTCGCCCTCCTGCTGCGCCACCTCGGCTACCAGGCCGAGGCCATGCTCATCGAGGACGCCGTCTCCGCGGACCTCGCGGAGCGTGAGGGGACCGCCCGCACCACCGACGAGATCGGCGACGCGCTCGCGGTACGCGTAGCGGGCTGATCCGACGACTGCCTCAAAGCCGCCGGGTCCCACAGGCACCCGGCGGCTTCTCCTGTGCGGCCCCGGGTGTCACCATCGAATCCTGGACCGCACACACGTCATTTCGTGCACGGCCTCCCGCGAGAGATAATCGAACGGGGCCGTGGCTCGCCATGAAGCTCGGACGTCCTAGCACTTGTCCGGCGCGAGAGAGCGTGCGCGCGGTCCTACACACACAAAACGGTGAAGGACACGTACTCATGACGACGCCCACGATCGAGCTCAAGCCCTCCTCGACCCCGCTGTCCGACGCGGAGCGCGAGGCGATCCTGGTCAAGCCCGGATTCGGCCGCTACTTCACCGATCACATGGTGACGATCAAGTGGACCGAAGGCCGCGGCTGGCACGACGCCCAGCTCGTCCCGTACGCGCCGCTGTCGATCGACCCGGCCAACATGACGCTCCACTACGGCCAGGAGATCTTCGAGGGCCTCAAGGCCTACCGCCGGCCCGACGGCTCGGTCGCCACCTTCCGCCCCGAGGCCAACGCCGCGCGCTTCCAGTCCTCCGCCCGCCGGCTCGCGATGCCCGAGCTGCCCGTCGAGACCTTCGTCGAGGCCTGCGACGCGCTGGTCCAGCAGGACGCGGCCTGGGTCCCGGCCCACGGCGGCGAGGAGTCGCTGTACCTGCGCCCGTTCATGATCGCGACCGAGGTCGGCCTCGGGGTGCGCCCGTCGAACGAGTACCTCTTCCTGGTCATCGCCTCGCCGGCCGGGGCGTACTTCCCCGGCGGTGTGAAGCCCGTCTCCATCTGGCTCTCCGAGGACCGGGTCCGCGCCGTCCCGGGCGGCATGGGTGACGCCAAGACCGGCGGCAACTACGCGGCCTCCCTGCTCGCCCAGGCCGAGGCCGCCGCCAAGGGCTGCGACCAGGTCGCCTACCTCGACGCCGTCGAGCACAAGTGGGTCGAGGAGCTCGGCGGGATGAACCTGTACTTCGTGTACGGGAACAAGATCGTCACCCCGTCCCTGACCGGCTCGCTGCTGGCCGGCATCACCCGCGACTCGCTGCTCAGGCTCGCCGCGGACCTCGGCTACGAGCCCGAGGAGAGCCGGGTCTCGATCGACCAGTGGCGCGACGACTCGGCGGCGGGCACCCTCACCGAGGTCTTCGCCTGCGGCACCGCGGCCGTCATCACCCCCGTCGGCACCGTGAAGAGCGCGGGCGGCGAGTGGACCCAGGGCGACGGCACGCCGGGGCCGGTCACCCTCAAGCTGCGTGAGCGCCTGCTGGACATCCAGCGCGGCACCGCGGAGGACACCCACGGCTGGATGCACCGGATCGGCTGACCGGGCACGAGCCCGTCAGGGCGTGTGCTGAGCCGTCGGCCGGGCCCCTCCGCGGGCCCGGCCGACGGCGTTGTGCGCGCCCGGCCGGGTCAGCACGGCGTACGTCACCCCGCCCACCAGCCCCGACAGCACGAAGCTGCAGTCCACCCCGCCGGTCAGCGCGAGCAGCGGGCCCTCGTAGAGCGGGGTGGAGACGCCGCACAGGCCCACCGCGGCGCCGAGCGCCCAGCCGGAGGTGGCGTGCGGGTGCCAGCCGGACCGGAACCAGTAGACGCCGCCCCGGGTGCCCCGGTTGTAGACCTGGAGGGCCTCCGCGTCGTACGCACCCCGGCAGCGCCGGTGCGAGATCATCGTGATGACCGCCCAGGGCGTGCCGATCGCGGTGAGCAGCAGGACGAACGACGTCATCGCCGACTGCGCGTTCCACACGAAGTGGCCCAGGAACACGAACGCCGTGGCGACCCCGGCGACGACCAGCGTGGCCCGTGCCCGGGTGGCGCGGGGCAGGATCGCGTCCAGGTCGAGGCCCATCGAGTAGAGCATCAGCCCGGCGTTGCCCACCGAGCCCGCGGTGGCCGCGAGGAGCAGCGGGACCAGGTACCAGGCGGGTGCGGCGGTGACCAGCGGCCCCGCGTAGTCGAGCGAGGCGCGGGCCGCGAGCGCGGTGTACGTACCGAAGAGCTGCGGGACCAGCAGTCCGACGACCAGGCCGAGACAGGTGGCGCGCAGTACCCGGCGCGGGTGGTGGCGGACCGGTGAGATGTACCGGGTGTAGTCCCCGAGCAGTGTGATGAAGGCGATCGGCCCGCTCAGCCCGGCGGCCACGGCGGACAGCGCCCAGGTGGGCCAGAACGAACCGAGCAGGTACGGGGTGTCCGGCGGCGCCGCCGTCGTGAGGTCCGGCGCGTAGGCGATCAGCCCGATGAGCAGCAGTACGGTCATGCCGACCGCGAGGATCTTGCTCAGGCGCAGCAGCAGCCGGTACCCGTACACCGCGCCGACGACCGTACAGGCCGCCAGGACCGCGTAGACCAGGGTGTGCGAGAGGCCGCCGGAGGGGAGTCCGGCGAGGCGGGCCAGGGTGCCCACCATCACATCGCCGCCGATCCACAGGGTGAGAGCGGTGTACCCCAGCGCGAGCAGCAGTCCGACGACGGACCCGACGAGCCGGCCGCGTACGCCGAAGGCCGCGCCGCTGGAGGTCGACAGGTTCGTCGCCGTGCGCAGCGAGACCAGGGCGAGCGGTGCGGTGACCGCCACCCCGACGGCCGTGCCGGCGACGACCGAGGTCACCGCGGGCCACAGGCCCAGCCCGAAGGAGACCGGCAGCCAGCCGAAGACGATCACGCCCAGGCAGAGGTTCGATCCGAGCAGGATCGAGACGAGGTCACGCGGAGTGCTGGTGCGCTCCGCCTCCGGGATGGTGTCGACTCCGCGCTGTTCGATCGGCATGAGGCCGCCCCTGACGTTCGACTGTTTGAGTGCTGCTCAATGTGACGTAGGTCGATGCGACTCGTCAATGGTCTCGATGTTCTGGATTCTTTGTGTGAAGGGTGGAGTGCTGGGCGGCCCGCAGTTAGAGTGACGTTCAAACAGGAGGTGTGGTGACGTGCGACTGACCCCGACTGAGCGTGACCGGCTGCTGCTCTTCGGAGCCGCCGAACTCGCCCGTGCCCGCCGGGCCCGCGGGCTGAGGCTCAACGTCCCGGAGGCGACCGCGCTGGTCGCGGACACCGTCTGCGAGGCGGCCCGCGACGGGCGGCGGCTCGCGGAGGCGATAGCGGCCGCCCGTGCCGTGCTCGGAGCCGACGATGTGCTGCCGGGAGTGGCGGACGTGGTCACGGAGGTGCACGTGGAGGCCGTCTTCGACGACGGGTCACGGCTCGCCGTGGTGACCGACCCGATCGGCGCCGGTGACGGGACCCGGCCGGGCGACAGCGCCCCCGGCGCGCTGCTGCCCGCCCCAGAGCACGCCGAACCGGAGCCCGTGCTGCGGCTGACCGTCCGCAACACCGCGACGGTGCCGGTCAGCGTCACCTCGCACTTCCACTTCTTCGAGGCCAACCCCCGGCTCGACTTCGACCGGGCGGCCGCGTACGGCATGCGGCTGTGCGTGCCGGCCGGATCGTCGGTCCGGTTCGATCCGGGCGGCGCCGCCGAGGTCGGACTGCAGCCGATCGGCGGCGCCCGGATCGCGATCGGCTTCGCCGGTCTGGTCGACGGTCCGCTGGACGCGCCCGGCGCGAAGGAGGAGGCCCTGCGACGCGCGGTGGCCTGCGGCTATCTCGGAGCGGAGGGCGAGGACTGATGGACCCCTACGAGTACGCGTCGGTGCACGGACCCCGTGCCGGGGACCGGGTCGTGCTGGGCGACTCCGGGCTCGTGGTGCGCGTGGAGTCGGACGCGCAGCGTCACGGCGACGAGTTCCTGGCCGGATTCGGCAAGACCGCGCGCGACGGGCTGCACCTCAAGGCCGCCGCCGTCCGCGACACCTGCGACGTCGTCATCAGCAACGTGCTGGTCATCGACGCCGTCCAGGGCATCCGGAAGGTCTCCATCGGCATCCGCGAGGGCCGCGTCCACGCGATCGGCCGGGCCGGCAACCCGGACACCCTCGACGGGGTGGACGTCGTCGTCGGCACGGGCACCACCATCGTCCCCGGTGAGGGCCTGATCGCCATGGCCGGCGCCGTCGACACCCATGTCCACCTGCTCTCGCCGCGCATCCTGGAGGCCTCGCTCTCCTCCGGCGTCACCACCGTCATCGGCCAGGAGTTCGGCCCGGTCTGGGGCGTCGGCGTCAACTCGCCGTGGGCGCTGCGGCACGCGTTCAACGCGTTCGACGCCTGGCCCGTCAACATCGGCTTCCTGGCCCGGGGTTCGTCCTCCGACGACGCGCCGCTGGTGGAGGCGCTGGCCGAGGGCGGGGCGTCCGGCTTCAAGGT
Source organism: Streptomyces sp. NPDC104307 (assembly GCF_055584045.1). Classification (NCBI taxonomy): domain Bacteria; kingdom Bacillati; phylum Actinomycetota; class Actinomycetes; order Kitasatosporales; family Streptomycetaceae; genus Streptomyces; species Streptomyces sp. NPDC104307. The sequence continues at coordinate 73,829 of NZ_JBVJMU010000021.1, read as the reverse complement.
GCACGAGGACATGGGCGCGCACACCCGCGCCCTGGACACCGCCCTGCGGGTCGCGGAGGAGCACGACGTCCAGGTCGCCCTGCACAGCGACGGGCTCAACGAATGCCTCTCCGTCGAGGACACCCTGAGCGTCCTGGACGGCCGGACGATCCACGCCTTCCACATCGAGGGCTGCGGCGGCGGACACGTACCCAACGTCCTGAAGATGGCGGGCGTCCCGAACGTCATCGGCTCGTCCACCAACCCGACGCTGCCCTTCGGCCGGGACGCGGTGGCCGAGCACTACGGGATGATCGTCTCCGTCCACGACCTCAAGACCGACCTGCCCGGCGACGCGGCCATGGCCCGGGACCGGATCAGGGCCGGGACGATGGGCGCGGAGGACGTCCTGCACGACCTCGGCGCGATCGGCATCACCTCCTCCGACGCACAGGGCATGGGGCGCGCGGGCGAGACCGTACGCCGCACCTTCGCCATGGCCGGAAAGATGAAGGCCGAGCTGGGCCCGCTGGAAGGCGACGGCCCGCACGACGACAACGCCCGGGTGCTGCGCTACGTGGCCAAGCTGACGATCAACCCGGCCATCGCGCACGGGCTGAGCGACGAGATCGGCTCCATCGAGGTGGGCAAGCTTGCCGACATCGTGCTCTGGAAGCCGCAGTACTTCGGCGCGAAACCGCAGCTGGTCCTGAAGTCGGGCTTCCCCGCCTGGGGAGTGACGGGCGACCCCAACGCGGCGACCGACACCTGTGAACCGCTGGTCCTGGGACCGCTGTTCGGCGGACACGGGGCGACCCCGGCCGATCTCTCGGTGGCGTTCGTGGCGAAGGCCGCAGCCGCTCTCGGCTCCGACCTGATGCCGACCCGGCGGCGCAGGGTCGCGGTACGCGGCACCCGTTCCATCGGCCCTGCGGACCTGCGCCTCAACTCCCGCGTCGGCGAGGTCGGGGTGGACGGGGACAGCGGACTGGTGACGCTGGACGGGGCTCCGATGCGGTCCGGGCCCGCCGACTCGATCTCGCTCAACCGCCTCTACTTCTTGTAGATCCAGCACTCCACGAGTACCGCTCCGCTTCACGACACACAGCCTTCAGGAGTCCGACGAGATGACCTTCCGCATGCCGGCCGAATGGGCCCCGCACGAGCGCACCTGGATGGCCTGGCCCGGCCCCAACGCCACGTTCACCGGCGACGAACTGGTCAGGGCCCGCGAGGCGTGGGCCGCCGTGGCCCGCGCCGTACGCCGCTTCGAGCCGGTGACCATGGTCGTACCGACCGGGCGGTCCCAGGAGGCCGCAGCCCTGCTCGGCCCGGACATCGAGCTGGTCGAACGCGAGCTGGACGACGCCTGGATGCGCGACATCGGGCCGACCTTCGTCACCGACGGCAGCCGCCTCGCCGCCGTGGACTGGGTCTTCAACGGCTGGGGCGCGCAGGACTGGGCCGTCTGGGAGCACGACGCGAAGATCGCCCGCCACGTCGCCGGCCTCGCCGGAGCCCCGGTGCACAGCTCGCCCCTGGTCAACGAGGGCGGCGGCATCCACGTCGACGGCGAGGGCACCGTACTGCTCACCGAGACCGTGCAGCTCGGCCCGGAGCGGAACCCGGGCTGGACGAAGGAGCGGGCCGAGGCCGAGATCCACGCCAGGCTCGGCACCACGAAGGCGATCTGGCTGGAGCGCGGGCTGACCGGCGACTACCCGCCGCACGGCTTCGGCACCCTCGGCCATGTCGACATCGTCGCCGCGTTCGCCGGCCCCGGCGTCGTCGTCGCCCACACCCAGCCGGACCCCGCCCACCCCGACCACGAGCTCTGCGCGCGGAACGTGGAGCTGCTCCGTTCCCGGACCGACGCGCGGGGCCGGGCCCTGCGCGTCGTCGAGGTCCCCGCGCCCGCCGCCGTGCGGGACGAGGAGGGCCACTGGGTCGACTACTCCTACATCAACCACTACGTCTGCAACGGCGGCGTCGTGCTGTGCGGCTTCGACGACCCCCGCGACGAGATCGCGGCGGGCATCTTCCGCCGCCTGTACCCCGGACGCACCGTCACCCTGGTCGACGCCCGCACGATCTTCGCGGGCGGCGGCGGCATCCACTGCATCACCCAGCAGCAGCCCGCGGTCCCCGGCTGACCGGCGCATCCGGTAGAACGTACGGGTGAACCAGACGCCCAGCGCACCGGCCGCGCGATGACCCCGCCCCCCGCCAGACGGCGCAACACGGCCCCGCCCCGCGAGTCCCTGCTCGTCGCCGCCATGGCCACCATCGCCGAGCGCGGGCTCGACGGGCTGACCATGGCCGGGCTCGGCCGGGAGGTCGGGATGAGCAGCGGGCACCTGCTCTACTACTTCCGGACCAAGGACGAACTGCTGCTGCAGACCCTGGAGTGGAGCGAGGGCCGGCTCGGCGGCGAACGCGGCGCCCTGCTCTCCCGGCAGGCGCCCGCCGCCGAGCGGCTCGACGCGTATGTCGACCTGTACGTCCCCGACGGGCCGCGCGACCCGCACTGGACGCTCTGGCTGGAGGTCTGGAACCGCTCGCAGAACGCCGACGCCGACGCCCGCGGGCGGATGGCCGCGATCGAGGGGGCCTGGCACCGGGACCTGGTGGCGCTGCTGGCCGAGGGCATCTCGCGCGGCGAGTTCGCCGCCGTGGACCCGGACCGCTTCGCCGCCCGGCTGCGCGCCCTCCTGGACGGCTTCAGCGTCCACGTCGCCGTCGGCATCCCCGGCACCGGACGCGAACAAGTCCTGTCCCACGTAGAGGAGTTCCTGCGGGATTCGCTACTGCGATGAACACAACGCACGTAAGTACGCCCGATCGTTGCCCGCTGAATCCTTGTGAGTCGTCCGGCCGTTGGGGCACGGTGACCAACCATGGGACGAGAGCAGTGGAAGAAGATCTGGGTCGGCTCCGCCGGCAACATGGTCGAGTGGTTCGACTGGTTCGTGTACGCGACGTTCGCGGTCTACTTCGCGGACGCGTTCTTCCCCGAGGGCAACGAGACCGCCAACCTCATGAACACCATGGGGATCTTCGCCGTCGGCTTCTTCATGAGACCGGTCGGCGGCTGGCTGCTCGGCCGGATCGGTGACCGCAAGGGCCGCAAGGCCGCGCTCACCCTCACCGTCACCCTGATGTCGGCCTCCGCGATCCTCATCGCGATCGCGCCGACCTACGACGTCGCCGGGTACGGCGGCGTCGCCGTCCTGATGCTCGCCCGGCTGCTCCAGGGACTCTCGGTCGGCGGTGAGTACGCCGCCAGCGCCACCTACCTCACCGAGGCCTCCGCCCCGGAGAAGCGCGGCTTCGCCTCCAGCTTCCAGTACGTCTCCATGACCGCGGGCCAACTCGTCGGCCTCGGGCTCCAGATCGTCCTCCAGCGCAACATGTCCGACGCGGCGCTGCACAGCTGGGGCTGGCGCATCCCGTTCGTCGTCGGGGCGCTGGGCGCCCTCATCGTCTTCTACCTGCGCCGCTCCATGCTGGAGACGGAGGTGTACGCCGGCTCCGGCGCCGCCGAGCAGGAGGACCGCGGCACGCTCAAGGTGCTCTGGCAGCACCGGCGCGAGGCGTTCCTGGTGATGGCGCTGACCATGGGCGGAACGGTGGCGTACTACACGTACACCACCTACCTCACCAAGTTCCTCTCCAAGAGCGCCGGCATGGACAAGTCCACCGCCTCGCTCGTCAGCTTCTGCGCGCTGTTCGTCTTCATGTGCATCCAGCCGCTGGCCGGCATGCTGTCCGACCGGATCGGCCGCCGCCCGCTGCTGATCACCTTCGCCGTCGGCTCGACCTTCCTGACCGTGCCGATCATGACGATGCTCCGGCATGCCAGCACCTTCTGGCCCGCGCTCGGCCTCGCGCTCCTCGCCCTGGTCGTGGTCACCGGCTACACCTCCATCAACGCCTGCGTGAAGGCCGAGCTGTTCCCGACCGGCATCCGCGCCCTGGGGGTCGGCCTCTCCTACGCCGTCGCCAACGCGCTGTTCGGCGGCACCGCCGAGTACGTGGCGCTCTGGTTCAAGAACGCCGGCGCCGAATCCGGCTTCTACTGGTACGTGGCGGGCTGCGCCGCGGTCTCCCTGGTCGTCTACCTGTCGATGCGCGAGACCCGCGACATCGACCTGAACCGGGTCGCCTCCGCCGGGCAGCCGCAGGGGCAGCCGCGGCAGTCCGGGGCGACGAGCGTCACGCCCGCATCCTGAGACAGGGCACGGCACGGAGGCGGTCCTGTGCCAGACTGCCTCCGTGTCCTCGTTCGTCATGATTATTGGCAACAGGCGCGCCGGTCCGCAGTGACCGTCCCGTACCACCACGTACGGCGCGGCCATCGTGCCCCAGACCCGCGCGCAGACCTCTCGCACCCGCGAGGGGTTTTTTGTTTTCCGGCCCTCACCTCGGCCGGAGCGAGGCGCGCGGGATGATGGGGGCAAGTGGAGCCAGATCGTCCGGATCCACTCATCCGACAGGAGTCAGACCAGCATGACCACCAAGGCCAAGCCCACCGACGACAGCTTCCACGTCTTCGACACCACCCTGCGCGACGGTGCGCAGCGTGAAGGCATCAACCTGACGGTCGCCGACAAGCTCACCATCGCCCGGCACCTGGACAACTTCGGCGTCGGCTTCATCGAGGGCGGCTGGCCGGGCGCCAACCCCCGTGACACCGAGTTCTTCGCCCGCGCCCAGCAGGAGATCGAGTTCCGCAACGCCGAGCTGGTCGCCTTCGGCGCGACCCGCAGAGCGGGCGCCAAAGCGGCCGACGACCCCCAGGTCAAGGCGCTGCTGGAGTCGGGCGCACCGGTGATCACGCTGGTCGCCAAATCCCACGACCGCCATGTGGAACTGGCCCTGCGCACCACGCTGGAGGAGAACCTGGAGATGGTCCGCGACACCGTCTCCTTCCTCCGCGAACAGGGCCGCCGGGTCTTCGTCGACTGCGAGCACTTCTTCGACGGCTACCGCGCCAACGCCGAGTACGCCAAGGCCGTCGTGCGGACCGCGTCCGAGGCCGGCGCGGACGTCGTCATCCTCTGCGACACCAACGGCGGGATGCTCCCGGCCCAGGTCCAGGCCGTCGTCTCCACCGTCCTCGCGGACACCGGCGCCCGCCTCGGCATCCACGCCCAGGACGACACCGGCTGCGCCGTCGCCAACACGCTGGCCGCCGTCGACGCGGGCGCCACCCACGTCCAGTGCACCGCCAACGGCTACGGCGAGCGGGTCGGCAACGCCAACCTCTTCCCCGTCGTCGCCGCGCTGGAGCTCAAGTACGGCAAGACCGTGCTGCCCGAGGGCGCGCTGGCGGACATGACCCGCGTCTCGCACGCCATCGCGGAGGTCGTCAACCTCGCCCCCTCCACCCACCAGCCCTACGTCGGTGTCTCGGCCTTCGCGCACAAGGCCGGGCTGCACGCCTCCGCGATCAAGGTCGACCCCGACCTCTACCAGCACATCGATCCCGCGCTGGTCGGCAACAGCATGCGGATGCTCGTATCGGACATGGCGGGCCGCGCCTCCATCGAGCTCAAGAGCCAGGAGCTCGGCATCGACCTCGGGGGCGACCGCGAGCTGGTGGGCCGGGTCGTCGAGCGGGTCAAGGAGCGCGAGCTCAAGGGCTACACCTACGAGGCGGCCGACGCCTCCTTCGAGCTGCTGCTGCGGGCCGAGGCCGAGGGGCGGGTGCGCCGCTACTTCCGTACCGAGTCCTGGCGCGCCATCGTCGAGGACCGCCCCGACGGTACGCACGCGAACGAGGCGACCGTGAAGCTCTGGTCCAAGGGCGAGCGCATCGTCGCGACCGCGGAGGGCAACGGCCCGGTCAACGCGCTGGACCGGGCGCTGCGGGTGGCCCTGGAACGGATCTACCCGCAGCTCGCCAAGCTGGAGCTGGTGGACTACAAGGTCCGCATCCTGGAGGGGCGCACCGGCACCGACTCCACGACCAGGGTGCTGATCACCACCGGCGACGGCACCGCCGACTGGTCGACCGTGGGTGTCGCGGAGAACATCATCGCGGCGTCCTGGCAGGCGCTGGAGGACGCGTACACCTTCGGACTGCTGCGGGCGGGGATCGAGCCGACGGAGTAGTGCGGGGCCCGCCGCGCCGCCGGGACACGGACACGTCCGGGCGGCGCGGCGGGCTTTGCGGATGTACAGCCGGTGCTTTGCTCCGGTGGGAATGCCGTCCTGCGCGCGGCCGGTCCCCGGCCGGTCCCGAGCCGCCCACGGGGTCGCGGACGGGGCATGAGTGAACTGCCCTCATGCACGGAGTTGCTGATGAGGCCTGAGTGAACTGCCCTCAGGCACCCACGTCAAGAGTATGCGTGTTCAGGACTTGAACGCATCGGCCTTCCTCGCAGCTCGAAGGATGGGTACGGACCAATCTCGGTGTGAAGTATTGACGGCTCTGTGTCGGCGGGGTTAACTCACGCCACCAACGCCGGTACCGGTTCCGGAACCGGTTGCGGTACCGGTTCCACGACCGGCCGTTCGCTCTGTCCTGTGGTGTCCTGGAGGCCCTCCGATGCGTGTCACCATCGCTGATGTCGCCCGCGAGGCCGGCGTCAGCAAGACGACCGTGTCCCGGGTCATCAACACCAAGGGCGAAGTGGACGGTTCAACGGCCGCCCGTGTTCGTGAAGTGATCGCACAGCTCGGTTATGTGCCCAGCTCGGGCGCCGTCGGTCTGGCCCGCGGCAGCAGCCGCACGGTCGGCATGCTGGTGCCCTCGCTGACCTGGCCGTGGATGGGCGAGGTGCTTCAGGGCGTCGTCGACACCGTCGAGGCCGCCGACTACGGTCTGCTGCTCTTCACCTGCAACCGCGGGGCCGAGTCCGTGGAGCGCTTCACCAGCCAGGTGTCGGCGCGGGCCTTCGACGGACTCGTCGTGGTCGAACCCGAGAACACCCTCGACCACCTCACCGCACTGCACCGCGCCGGCCTGCCGATCGTGCTGATCGACGATCGCGGCCACCACCCCGAGTTCCCCTCCGTCGTGACCACCAACCACGAGGGAGGCGCGTCGGCCGCCCGCCATCTGCGGGCTGCCGGGCGCACCAAACCCCTGGTCATCACGGGACCCCACGACTTCGGCTGCGTACGCGACCGGCTCGCGGGATTCGTCTCCGTGCTGCCCACGGAGCTCGTCGTCCGCGGCGACTTCACCGAGATCTGCGGCCGGCTGGCCGTGGAGCAACTCCTCGCCTCCGGGGTGGAGTTCGACTCGGTCTTCGCGCACAACGACATCACCGCGGCAGGCGTGCTGCGGGCGCTGCGCGCCGCGGGACGGTCCGTCCCCGGCGACATCGCGGTGGTCGGCTTCGACGACATCCCGATGGCCGAGCACACCGAACCGCCGCTCACCACCGTGCGCCAGCCCACCCGGCAGATGGGTGAGACGGCCGCGCGGATGCTGCTCTCGCACCTGGGCGGCACGGCTGTACCCGACGCACCCCTCGTGCTGCCCACCGAACTGGTCGTGCGCCACTCGGCGCCCTAGCGGCCGGGGCCGGCCACGGCCCCACCGCTCCCGTACTCCGCGCAGCAGCCGGCTGCGCGCACCCGCACCGCATCAGCACCCGCACCAGCCCGTACCCGGCGCGCCGAGCGCTGTCCGTTTCCGGATCTCCCAGACCCGCCAGTCCCTCCTGGAGTCGTTATGTCCGCACGCCGTCACACGCTCAGAGCGGTCGCGCTCGCCACCGCGGTGGTCGCGCTCGCCGCCGGATGCTCGTCAGCCAACTCGAACAACAAGAAGAGCGGCGGCGCCGCGTCGGGCGTCCTGAACATCGGCAAGCCGGACGGGCCGCAGACGAACAACAGCAACCCCTTCCTCAACACGTCGGCGGGCGCCACCCTCGGCTACCGGTACATGATCTACGAGCCGCTCGCGATGGTCAGGCAGATCCGGCCCGCCGAGAAGGCCAAGCCGTGGCTGGCGACGGAGTGGAAGTGGGACCTCAACTTCACCAAGGTCACCTTCACCCTCGACGACAAGGCCAAGTGGGCCGACGGCAAGCCGCTGACCGCCGACGACGTCGCGTTCACCTTCAACATGCTGAAGAAGCACCCGGCGCTCAACCAGGACGGCATCGCGTGGGGCGGGGTGAAGGTCGAGGGCAAGAAGGTCGTGCTGACCTTCGACGACTCGCAGTACGTCAACCAGAACAAGATCATCCAGCAGTTCATCGTGCCCAAGCACATCTGGGAAGGCGTCAAGGACCCGGAGACCTGGCCCAACCGCACACCCGTCGGCTCCGGCCCGTACAAGCTGAAGACGTTCACCCCGCAGACCACCACCCTGACCGCCACGCCCACCTACTGGAAGGGCTCGACGAAGGTCAAGGAGCTGCGCTACAGCACCTACAACGACAACAGCGCCGCCACCACCGCGCTGGCCAGCGGCAAGCTGGAGTGGTCGTTCGTCTTCATGCCGAACTACAAGCAGCTGTTCATATCCAAGGACCCCAAGAACCACAAGCTGTGGTTCCCGTCCGGCCTCGGCATCCACGGCCTCTGGTTCAACACCGCCCGCAAGCCGTTCGACAACCCGGCGCTGCGCAAGGCCATGGCGATGGTCGTCGACCGCAACGCCATCTACACCCAGGCCGAGGCGACCCTCTACCCGGAGATCACCAACCCGACCGGCATCCCGCTGCCCGCCGGTAAGTCCTTCATCGCTCCCGAGTACAAGAACGCCACCACCAAGCCCGACGTCGACGGCGCCAAGAAGGTCCTGGAGAAGGCCGGCTTCACGCTCAGCGGCGGCGTGCTGAAGGACCCGAGCGGCAAGGCCGTGAAGCTGACCTTCACCGACCCGGCCGGCTGGAACGACTACATCACCGGCCTCGCGATCATCAAGGACAACATCAAGCAGCTCGGCATCGACGCCAAGGTCAAGACGCAGACGGCCGACGCCTGGACCGCCGACGTGGCCAACGGCAACTTCGACGCCACCCTGCACTGGACCAACAGCGGCGCGACCCCGTACGACATGTACCAGAACATCATGGACGGCGCGCTGCTCCAGCCCATCGGCAAGCCCTCCCAGCAGGGCAACTTCGGCCGCTTCAAGAGCACGGAGGCCACCGAGGCGCTCAAGGACTTCGCCAACGCCACGTCCGACACCACCCGCATCACCGCGATGAACACCCTGCAGAAGATCATGGTCGAGCAGGCGCCGATGATCCCGACGGCGGCGGCGCCCATCGGGGCGGAGTACTCCACCAAGAACTGGGTGGGCTGGCCCACGGAGGCCGACCCGTACGCCGACCCCCAGCACACCCAGCGCTCTGCGCTGGAGATCGTGCTGAAGCTCAAGCCCGCCAAGTAGGACGCAGGGACCAGGTACCGGCCATGTCTGAACAGTTCGAAAAAGACCACATCGTGCTCGAAGCACGCGGAGTCACCAAACACTTCGCCGTTCGGCGCACCGGCCGCGATCTCCTCGCGGGCAAGCGCCGTACCGTCCACGCCGTCGACGACGTCTCGCTGAAACTGCGGCGCGGCACCGTCACGGCACTGGTGGGGGAGTCGGGCTCCGGGAAGTCCACCGTCGCCAGACTGCTCGCCCAGCTGTATCCGCTCACCGAGGGCGAGATCCACCTGGGCGGGCAGCCGGTGAAGGCCGGACGTGGCCGGTCCTTCCGCAGTTACGTACGCCGGGTCCAGCTCATCTTCCAGGACCCGTTCGCCTCGCTGAACCCGGTGCACACCGTGCGCTACCACCTCACCCGGTCACTGAAGATCCACGGCCGGGCGGGGAACGGCGAGGCGGAACTGGAACAGAACCTGACCGCTCTGCTGAACCGCGTCCAGCTGACTCCTCCTCATCAGTACCTGGACAAGTTCCCGCACGAGCTGTCGGGAGGTCAGCGCCAGCGCGTGGCCATCGCCCGCGCGCTCGGCGCCGACCCCCAGGTCCTCCTGGCGGACGAGCCCGTCTCGATGCTGGACGTCTCGATCCGGCTCGGGGTCCTCAACCTGCTCAAGGACCTCAAGGACCGCATGCACCTCGCGATCCTCTACATCACCCACGACATCGCCTCCGCCCGCTACTTCGCGGACTCCACGCTGGTGATGTACGCGGGCCGGATCGTGGAGGGCGGCGACAGCGAGACCGTCACCCAGCGCCCCGCCCACCCCTACACCCAGCTGCTGATCGCCTCGGCGCCCGACCCGGACCGGGTGGTCGCGGAGGAGGAGCAGGAGGAGACCGGCAGCGGCGAGCCCCCCTCGCTCATCGACCCACCGGCCGGCTGCCGCTTCCACCCGCGCTGCCCCAAGGCGATGGAGCGCTGCCGCACCGAGCTGCCGCCCCGATTCGACCTGGCCGACGGCCAGTGGGCGGCCTGCTGGCTGTACGCGGACGGCGCCGGCCGCGCCGCCGACCACGAGAAGGAGGCCGCGAAGTGAAGTACCTGCTCCAGAGGCTCGCCTTCTACCTGGTCACCGCATGGGCGGCGATCACCATCAACTTCCTCATCCCGCGCCTGATGCCCGGCGACCCGGTGCAGGCGCTCATCGCCCGGTTCCAGGGACAGCTGGACACCAGCGCCATCGCCTCCCTCGAAGCACTCTTCGGCCTGGACAAGCACCAGTCGATCTGGCAGCAGTACACCGACTACTGGGGCCACCTGCTCGACGGCGACCTCGGCCTGTCGTTCACCTTCTTCCCGACCCCGGTCAGCGAGGTCATCGCCCAGTCGCTGCCGTGGACGCTCGCGCTCGTCGGCATCACCACGCTGATCAGCTTCGTGCTCGGCACCGGCATCGGGGTCTTCACCGGCTGGCGGCGCGGTTCATGGCTGGACAGCCTGCTGCCCGTCACCACCTTCATCTCCGCCATCCCGTACTTCTGGCTCGGCCTCATCGCCATCTCGCTGTTCGCCGTGAAGTGGCCGCTCTTCCCGGCCGCCGGCGGCTACGACAACTCGCTCGTGCCCGCCTTCGACTGGCCCTTCATCTCCAGCGCCCTCTACCACGGCGTGCTGCCCGGCCTCACCATCGTGCTCAGCGCGGTGGCCGGCTGGATCCTCGGCATGCGCAACATGATGGTGACGGTCTCCTCCGAGGACTACGTCATGGTCGCCCAGGCCAAGGGGCTCTCCGAGCGCCGGGTGATGTTCGGATACGCCGCCCGCAACGCGATCCTGCCCAACATCTCCGGCTTCGCGCTCTCGCTCGGCTTCATCGTCGGCGGCACCCTGCTGGTGGAGATGGTCTTCTCCTACCCGGGCATCGGCTACCAGCTCTTCCAGGGCGTGGGCGCCAAGGACTACCCCCTGATGCAGGGCGTCTTCCTCATCATCACGCTCTCCGTCCTGGCGGCGAACCTCCTCGCCGACGTCCTCTACATGGTCCTCGACCCCCGTACCCGAAGGGAGGCCTAGGACATGGCCGTCACCGCCACAGAGGTCGCCGTACTCGACGCGGCCGAGACCCCGGCCGCCAGCAAGCGCAAGTTCCGGTTCCTGCGCGGACGCAAGACCGTCGTCGGGCTCTGCATCCTGCTCTTCTTCGTGCTGATCGCCGTCATCGGCCCATGGATCGCCCCCTACGACCCGGACACCATGGGCAAGGAACTGCTCCAGCCGCCCTCCGGGGCGCACTGGTTCGGCACCACCCAGACCGGTCAGGACGTGCTCTCGCAGATCCTCGTCGGCACCCGGGGCGTCCTCGTCGTCGGATTCATCGCGGGCATCCTCGCCACGATCCTGTCCGTACTGATCGGCGTCAGCGCCGGCTTCCTCGGCGGCACCGCCGACGAGGTGCTCTCGCTGCTCTCCAACGTGTTCCTGGTCATCCCCGGACTGCCGCTGATCATCATCATCGCGAGCTTCGTCTCCGACACCGGAGACCTGCTGATCGCCGGCGTCATCGCCCTGACCTCCTGGGCCTGGGGAGCACGGGTGCTGCGTGCCCAGACGCTCTCGCTGCGCCGCCGGGACTACGTGGAGGCGGCCCGCGCCACCGGCGAGTCGACCTGGCGGGTCATCTTCTTCGAGGTGATGCCGAACCTGACCGCCGTCATCGCCTCCGGCTTCGTCGGCACCGTCATCTTCGCGATCCTCTCCGAGATCACCCTCGCCTTCATCGGCGTCGCGGACATCTCCAACTGGAACTGGGGGACCGTCCTGTTCTGGGCGCAGTCCAACCAGGCCCTGGCCCAGGGCGCGTGGTGGTGGTTCGTACCGGCCGGGCTCTGCATCGCGCTGCTCGGCATGTCCCTCGCCCTCATCAACTTCGGCATCGACGAATTCGTCAACCCGCGCCTGCGCACCGAGACCGGCGGCTCCCGCAAGGTCCGGATGCGGGTCGGCTTCACCCCCGTGGCCCGTACGGGCGACCCCGGGAAGGAGAACCGCTCATGAGTGAGCCCGTCCTCAGCATCAGCGGCCTCAACGTCGACTACGGGACCGGGGACGACGCCGTGCACGCGCTGCGCGACATCGACCTCACCCTGCACCGGGGCGAGGTGCTCGGCCTCGCGGGCGAGTCCGGCTCGGGCAAGTCCACGCTGGCGTACGCCGTCACCCGGCTGCTCTCCCCGCCCGGTGTGATCACCGGCGGCGAGGTCCGCTACCACCAGCGCGACGGCGGGACGCTCGACCTGCTGACCCTGTCCGCGCCCGAACTGCGTGCCTTCCGCTGGCAGGAGCTGTCGATCGTCTTCCAGGGCGCGATGAACTCCCTCAACCCGGTGCACACGGTCCACAGCCAGCTCACCGACGTACTCCAGGCCCACCGCCCGGAGATGAAGCGCACCGAGCGCACCGCACGCGCCCAGGAGCTCCTGAAGCTCGTCGGGATCTCCGCCGACCGGCTGGCCGCCTACCCGCACCAGCTCTCCGGCGGAATGCGCCAGCGCGTGATGATCGCGATGGCCCTCGCGCTGGAACCCGAGGTCGTCATCATGGACGAGCCGACGACGGCCCTGGACGTCGTCATGCAGCGGCAGATCCTGCGCCAGCTGGTCAGGCTCCGTGAGGAGCTCGGCTTCTCCGTCGTCTTCATCACGCACGACATCTCGCTCCTGATCGAGTTCTCCGACCGGATCGCGATCATGTACGGCGGCCGGATCGTCGAGGAGGCCGCGTCCGCCGACATCTACCGCGACCCCCGCCACCCCTACAGCGACGGACTGCTGCACTCCTTCCCCGCGCTGCACGGCCCCCGGCGCGAACTCAGCGGCATCCCGGGCTCGCCCCCGCACCTGTCCGCGATGCCCGCCGGCTGCGCCTTCCACCCCCGCTGCGCCAAGAAGGTCGAGGGCTGCGACACGCACGTCCCGGTGCTCGCCGCACCGAACGGGGACAGCTCCCGCTCGGTGGCCTGCTGGCTCCACCGGGAGGCCCCGGCCCCCGCCGGCCACGTACCGGCCGCCCGGTCGTAGGGCCTGTCGTCGAACTGGCCGCCCTCCGGGCGACGACGGCAGTTTGACGACACGTCCTGGCTCCAAGTCCCGCACACCACAGGAGAACCATGAACCTCGTCACCCCCCAGGCCTACGCCCGCGAGATCGCCGCCCAGGCCGTTCCCGGTCTGCCCGCGGACTTCCGCTGGGGCGTCGCCACAGCCGCCTACCAGATCGAGGGGGCGGCGGCGGAGGACGGCCGGACGCCCTCGATCTGGGACACGTACTGCGGGGTGCCGGGCATGGTCGTCCGCGGTGAGAACGGCGATGTGGCCTGCGACCACTACCACCGGATGCCGGAGGACGTCTCGCTGATCGCGGGCCTGGGCGTCGACACGTACCGCTTCTCGCTGGCCTGGCCGCGCATCCAGCCCGGCGGCCGGGGCCCCGCCAACGCCAAGGGTCTCGACTTCTACAAGCGGCTGATCGACGAGCTGGACGACAAGGGCGTCACCCCGTGGATCACCCTCTACCACTGGGACCTGCCGCAGGAGCTGGAGGACGCGGGCGGCTGGCCGGCCCGTGACACCGCCTACCGGTTCGCCGAGTACGCGGCCCTCGCCTACGACGCCCTGGGTGACCGGGTGAAGCACTGGACCACGCTGAACGAGCCGTGGTGCTCGGCGATGCTCGGCTACGCCTACGGCAACCAGGCCCCCGGCCGGCAGAACTTCGGCGAGGCGATCCACGCCGTCCACCACCTGCTGCTGGGCCACGGCCTCGCCTCGCGGTACCTGCGCGAGCAGGCCGCCGCCCGGGGCAACGAGCTGGAGCTCGGCCTCACCCTCAACCTGGGCACCGCCACCCCCGAGACGGACAGCCACGAGGACGCGGAGGCCTGCCGCCGCGCCGACGGACTCGGCGCCCGCCTCTACCTGGACCCGGTCGTCAAGGGCGCCTACCCCGAGGACATCGTCACCGACCTCGCCGTCCAGGGAATCGAACTCCCGGTCCAGGAAGGCGACCTCGCGGTCATCGCCACCCCGCTGGACGTCCTCGGCGTCAACTTCTACCGGGGCTCGCTCTTCTCCGGCGTCACCGAACAGGGCGCGGTGCTCGACGCCGACGGCCTGCCCGTCACCCGCGTCGTCGAGCGCGACCTGCCCCGTACCGCCATGGACTGGGAGATCACCCCCACCGCCCTCACCGACCTGCTCGTCCGCCTGGAGAAGGACTACGGTCTCCCGACGGTCATCACCGAGAACGGCGCCGCGTTCGACGACACCGTCTCCGAGGACGGCGCGATCCACGACGCGGAGCGCACCACCTATCTCGCCGACCACATCGCCGCCGTCGCCGCCGCCCGCTCCCAAGGGGCCGACGTCCGGGGGTACTTCGCCTGGTCGCTGATGGACAACTTCGAGTGGTCCTACGGCTACGACAAGCGATTCGGCATCGTCCGCGTCGACTACGACACGCAGGTGCGGACGCTCAAGGACAGCGCCAAGTGGTACCGCGACACCATCCACCACACCCGCAACGCGTAGCCGCGTGCGCGGCCGCGCACCTTTGATACGAACGGGAGCCCCACCGTGCCCTCTCGTACGACTCTGGCAGCCACCACCGCAGCTCTGATCGCCCTCGCCGCCCCCATGGCCTTCGCGGCGCCCGCCCCCTCGCGGGCCGCCGTGCGGGCCGCGGCCTGGGACACCGACCTGACGGCCGCCGCCCACACCGCGAACCCGGACGCCGTCACCGCGTCCGGCAGCGAGAACGACGCCACCGGTCCCGGCGCCGCCGCGGACGGCGACGCCGCCACCCACTGGTCGAGCAACGCCGCCGACGACGCCTGGCTCCGGGTCGACCTCGGCGCCGACTACCGGATCAGCCAGGTCACCCTGGACTGGGAGGCGTCCTACGGCAAGCAGTACGCCCTGGAGGTGTCGAAGAACGGCACCGACTGGACGACGTTCTACACCGAGGACGCCGGCACCGGCGGCAGCGTCACCGCCCACACCTACCCGCAGGAGGCCACCGGCCGCTACGTCCGGATGCGCGGCATCCAGCGTGCCACCGGAGGCGGCTACGCGCTGTCCGCCTTCAAGGTGTACGGGGGCGAGCCCGCGCCCGCCTCCACCACCCGCACCAACCTGGCCCTGAACCACCCCGCGTACGGCAACCTCTACCAGGACGCGGGCAGTTCACCCGCCTTCGTCACCGACGGCGGCTGGCCGGCCGACCTCAAGGGCGGCCAGTCCCGCTGGTCGAGCGACTGGAACGCAGAGCGCTGGGTGAGCGTCGACCTCGGGGCCACCTCCACCATCGACTCGGTCGACCTGTACTGGGAGGCGGCGTACGGCGTCGACTACCGCATCCAGGTGTCCGACGACAACAGCACCTGGCGCACCGTCTACCAGCCCACCGCCGACGAGGTCGCCGCCCGCCGCGCCGACATCAAGGCGCCGGGCGACGCCGCCGGACGCCACGACACCGTCACCCTGCCCACCCCGGCGACCGGCCGCTACGTCCGGATGCTCGGCGTGGAGCGCCGCTCCTTCTACAACCCGGCTCCCGCCACCGCGCAGTTCGGCTACTCGCTCTACGAGTTCCAGGTCTGGGGCACCGGCGGCAGCGCGGACGCCGCCTACCCGGCCCTGCCCAAGGACCCCGGCGGCGCCTACAGCACCACGTTCTTCGACGACTTCACGGACTCCGGCCTGGACCGCTCCAAGTGGCGGGTGGTGCGCACGGGTACGGAGATGGGGCCGGTCAACGGTGAGTCGCAGGCCTACGTCGACTCGCCGGACAACATCCGCACCGAGAACGGCGCGCTCGTCCTGGAGTCGAAGTACTGCAAGGGCTGCACCTCCACACCCAACGGCACCTTCGACTTCACCTCCGGCCGGATCGACACCAACACCAAGTTCGACTTCACCTACGGCAAGGTCAGCGCCAGGATGAAGCTGCCGGTCGGGGACGGCTACTGGCCCGCGTTCTGGATGCTCGGCAGCAACGTCGACGACCCGACGGTCTCCTGGCCGGGCTCGGGCGAGACGGACATCATGGAGAACATCGGCTACGGGGACTGGACCAGCTCCGCGCTGCACGGACCCGGCTACTCGGCCGACGGCAACATCGGCGCGCAGCAGACCTACGCCGACGGCGGGCGCGCCGACGAGTGGCACACCTACGGCGTCGAGTGGACGCCGGAGGGCATGACGTTCACCGTCGACGACCGGGTCGTCCAGAAGACCTCCCGGCAGAAGCTGGAGTCCACCCGGGGGCAGTGGGTCTTCGACCACAACCAGTACGTGATCCTCAACCTGGCCCTCGGCGGCGCCTACCCGGCCGGCTGGAACAAGGTCACCGAGCCGTACTGGGGCCTGCCGCAGTCCAGCGTCGACCGGGTCGCCCAGGGCGGCATCAAGGCCGAGATCGACTGGGTCAAGGTCGAGCAGAAGAAGTAGGCCTCCCGTCGCCCGGCCCCACGCGGGCCCGGCGACGGGACGCCCCGTCCGGCAGAGCTGCCGGACGGGGCGTCCCGGGGAATCCAGGCCAGGACCCACCGGTCCCGGGACGCAGCGATCGGCCGTGTGGGTTACGTTCGAGGTATGCGGAACAGACCGTTCCCGACCTTCCTGCTCCCTGCGCTCCTGGCCGGGCTGCTGGCGCTCCTGTCGGCGGCCGCCCTGGTCCTGGCGCTCGCCCCGCCTGCCACTCCCGCCGCCCCCGCCGTCACTTCGGCCACGCGTGCCTCCACCGTCGAAGACGTGGCGCGGGCGCTGCGCAAGAGCCCGGTGTACGTGGACCCGGCCGCCTCTGCGCAGCTCTCCCGCGGCCAGGCGGCGGCCCTGACGAAGAAGATCAAGGACGCGGACAAGCCGGTGTTCGTGGCCGTGCTCCCGCAGACCTCGGCCTTCCCCGCGTCGAGCGTGCTCAGGACGGTGCGCACCGACACCGGGATCACCGGCGTCTACGCCATCCGGCTCGGCGACGGCTTCAACGCGGGCGCCGACCCACAGGTGATGTCCGGGCAGGCGGTACGCAACCTCACCGCCGCAGTGAAGGCGCCGGGCGCGGACCCCGACGCCGCGACCCAGCTGAACGGCTTCGTGGACCGGGCAGTCGAACAGGCCAGGGGCCACGCCCCCGACTCCTGGGGCGGCTCCTCGTCCGGCGGGAGCTCGTCCACCGCCGGGCTGATCGCGGTCGGCGCGGTGGTGGTCCTCGGCGGCGCGGGCGCCTACACGATCGTCCGCCGCAACCGCAGGCGCAAGGAGACGGAGGAGCAGGCGGCGCTCGACAAGCTCCGGGTCGTGGTGGACGAGGACATCACGGAGTACGGCGAGACGCTGGACCGGCTCGACTTCCATCCGGCGGAGGCGGGCGCCGACGACTCGATGCGCGCGGACTACGAACGCGCCCTCGACTCCTACGAGAGCGCCAAATCCCGCATGGAGCACGCCCGGCACCCCTCCGACGTGCGCGGAGTGACCCAGGCACTGGAGGACGGGCGCTTCTCGCTCGCCGTCCTGGACGCCCGGCGCACCGGCGCCGAACTGCCCGCGCGCCGCCCGCCCTGCTTCTTCGACCCGCGCCACGGCCCCTCGGTGGCCGACGTCCGCTGGTCCCCGTCGGGCGGCGCGGCCCGCGAGGTCCCGGTCTGCGGCGCCGACGAGATCCGGCTGCGCGACGGCGAGGACCCGATGAGCCGCACCGTGGACATGGGCGACGGCAGCCGCCGCCCATACTGGGAGGCGGGCCCGGCCTACGGCCCCTGGGCGGGCGGCTACTTCGGCGGCGGCCTGCTGCCCGGACTGCTGGTCGGCACGATGCTCGGCTCGATGCTCTCCACCCCGGCGTACGCGGCGGAGTACGGCGGCGGTGACTTCGGCTCCGGCGGCGACTTCGGCGGCGGAGACTTCTCCGGCTCCGACTTCGACTCCTCGGGCTTCGGCGGCGGCGGGTTCGGAGACGGCGGAGGCGGGGGATTCGGTGACGGCGGCGGATTCGGCGGCGGTGGCGGGGACTTCGGGGGCGGCGGGTTCTAGGAAGCCGTCCGGCGATGAGTTCCGGACGGGCCGGCAGTCTCCGTTCCCGCCCCCGCCGGGCATCGCGTCGGGACACAACCAGCGGTTGTGTCCGGCCCCGCCGGTTGTTTGCTCTCACCGCTCCCGCTCGCTTTGATGCCTGGTGGCCGGCGTGCGGCTGTCCGGACCGGTGAGAGGCATGTGAGGCATGGCGGGCAGACGGAAGCTGGGGCGTCGGTTCGGGTGGCTGTGGGCGGCGTACGCGGTCAGCTCGTACGGCACCGGGCTCGGGTTCGGCGCGTTGCCGCTGATCGCGGTGCTCGTGCTGCACAGCGGGCCGGCCCAGGTCGCGGCGCTGGCCGCCGCCGGGCGGGCGGTGGGGGCGTTGGTCGCGGTGCCGCTCGGCCCCTGGATGGAGTTCCGGCACAAGCGGCCGGTGATGATCGCGATGGACCTGATCCGGTTCGCTGCGCTGATGAGCATTCCCGCCGCGTTCGCGCTCGGTCTGCTCGGCTTCGTCCAGCTCCTGCTCGTCTCGGTCGTCGTCGCGGCGGCCGACATCGCCTTCAAGGCGGCGAGCGGTGCCTATCTGAAGGCGCTCGTCCCGTCGAAGGACCTGCTCGTCGCGAACGGCCGCTTCGAATCCACGACGTGGACCTCGACCATGATCGGGCCGCCGCTCGGCGGGGCCGCGATCGGGCTGTTCGGCCCGGTGACGACCGTGGTCGCCGACGCGGTCAGCTACCTGCTCTCTGCGCTCGGTATCCGCGCCATCGGCGGAACGGAACCGGGCCCCGCCCGCACGGGGGCGCCCCGGCCGCCGGCCGGTGAGCTGCTCGACGGCTGGCGCTACCTCCTCGCCCACCCCACGCTGCGCCCGCTGCTCCTCAACTCGATCGTGGTCAACGGCCTGATCATGGCCTCCGCGCCGATCCTGGCCGTACTCCTGCTCGGCCCCCTCGGCTTCGCCCCCTGGCAGTACGGTCTGGTGTTCGCCGCCCCCTGCGTCGGCGGCCTCGTCGGCTCACGGCTCGCGCACCCGCTGGCGGCGCGGTTCGGCCACCACCGGACGATGACCGCCTCCGGGGCGCTGCGCGCCTGCTGGCCCGTCGGACTCGCGTTCGTCGGGCCCGGTGTCCCCGGAATGGCGCTCATCATCCTCGTCCAGCTCGGCCTGGTGACCTGCTGCGCCCTGTTCAACCCGCTGCTGGCCACCTACCGGCTCGACCACACCGAACCCGGCCGGGTGGCGCGCACCCTGTCCGCCTGGTCGATCAGCAGCAGCGCCGCCATCGCGGCCATGACCGCGCTGTGGGGGCTGCTGGCCGCTGTCACGAGCCCGCGCGCCGCGATCGCCGTCGCCGGGGTCGTCCTGCTGGCCACCCCGCTGCTGCTGCCCCGCCGCGAGAGCGCCCCCGGACCGGCACCCGCCGGCGCCGGGGAAGCCGTCGACCGGGTCTGAGGGCGGCCGGGGTCTGAGGGCGGCCGGGTCCGAGGGCGGCTCGGTCAGAGGGCGGCCGCTCAGGCGGGCTCGTCGCCGTGCGCGAAGAAGCCGATCACTTCTTCGAGCGTGGGGTTGTCCGGGGCCTCGGCCTCGGCCGCGCCGACCTCGGCGCTGCGGGGGAACATCACCCGCTCGTAGGCTCCGAGGGCTGCTTCGACGTCGCCGGGGTGCGCGGCGAGGGCCTCACCCAGCTCCGCGCCGTCCAGCATGGCCAGGTTGGCGCCCTCGCCGTTCGGCGGGATGAGGTGGGCGGCATCACCGACCAGGGTGACGCCGGGCACCCGCTCCCACCGGTGCCCGACCGGCAGCGTGTGGTGGGGGCGTACGACCGGCGGGGTGTCGCTGTCGGTGATCAGGGCGGTCAGCTCCGGGGCCCAGCCGTCGAACTCCTGCGCGATCCGCCGGGTGGCCGCGGCGGTGTCGGTGAAGTCGATCGCGGCGAACCAGGACTGCGGCTCGGTCAGCATCGCGTACGTGTGGAGCGTCGCCCCGCTCTCCCGGTGGGCGGCCAGCTGGATCCTGCCCGGTTCGATCGCGAACATCGACCCGCCGCCGACCGCCTTCGCGGCAGCGGCGTGCCGCTCGTCGGCGTCGAACAGGTAGGTCTCGACGAACGACATGCCCGTGTACACGGGTACGTTGTCGGAGAGCAGCGGCCGGACCCGTGACCAGGCCCCGTCCGCACCGACCAGCAGACCCGTGACCACGGTGGAGCCGTCCGCGAAGGTCACCTCGTGGCGGCCCTCGCCGAGGCTCCGGACACCGCTCACCTTGTGGCCCCACCGGACGGTGCCGTCCGGGAGCGCGTCGAGCAGCAACTGCCGCAGCTCGCCGCGCTGCACCTCGGGGCGGCCGCCGGTGCCGTCGTCGGGCTGGTCGAGGAGGACGTTCCCCTCCCGGTCGAGCGCCCGCATCGCCTGGCGGCCCTCCAGGACGATGGAGCGGAACTCGTCCATCAGGCCGGCCGCCCGCACCGCCAACTGGCCGTTGTAGTCGTGGATGTCGAGCATCCCGCCCTGGGTACGAGCCGTGGGGGAGGGCTCGGCCTCGTAGACGGTGGACGGGATGCCGTGGACGTGCAGGACGCGGGCGAGCGTGAGGCCGCCGAGTCCGGCGCCGATGATCGTGACGTGAGTGGTCATGCTGGGCTCCCTGCCGGTCGCAGGCCCGCCGGACGGGCTCCGGCAGGCTCTCCAGCAAGCGTCCGGGCCGCCGGCGACAGGCCGCCGACATCGCGCCGACACTGCCCCGCCCGCGCTGACAGGCGACCGACAAGACGCCGGGGCCGCACGCATACCGCCGTACGGCCCCGGGCATCCGCGACGGGGATCGAGGTGAGAGGTGCGCGCCTCGGGCGCGCGGCCCGTCAGGAGAAGTCGGTGATGACGACGCGCGCGGTCGTACCGTCCTTCAGCGACTCGTACCCCTTCTCGATGTCGGCCAGGCCGATCTCCCTGGAGACCAGGTCGTCCAGGTTCATCAGCCCCTGGAGGTACATCGAGGCGTAGAAGGGGATGTCCCGCTTGAGGTGGGAGGAGCCCATGTAGACGCCCTGGACCTTCTGCGAGTTGGTCAGCGCGGAGATCGCGGAGACGTCGATCCCGGCGTCGTTGCCGCCGATCCCGATCAGGTACAGCCCGCCGCCCTTCCCGAGCATCCGCATGCCCTGGGCCGTGACGGACCGGATGCCGACGAAGTCGAAGACGTGGTCCGCGCCGTCGCCGGTGATGTCACGGACGGCCTCGACGGGGTCGGCCGAACGGGAGTTGACGACATGCGTGGCACCGAAGGCCTTCGCCCGCTCCAGCTTCGCGTCCTCGATGTCGGTCACGATGATCGTGCCCGCGCCGGCGATCCGGGCGCCGCTGACCGCGTTCATGCCGACGCCGCCGGCTCCGATGACGACGACCGTCTCGCCCTGTCGGACGTTCGCGCTGTTCAGCACCGCGCCGGCGCCGGTGAGCACACCGCACCCGATGAGCGCGGCGGGCGCCCACGGCATCTCCCGGGGGATGACGGCGAGCTGGTTCTCGTGGATCAGCGCTTCCTGGGCGAAGCCGCCCAGGCCCATGCCCTGGGCCACCGGCGCGCCGTTCCAGCTCAGCCGGGGCGGCTGCTCCGGCGTACGCAGGGTGGCCTCGGGGTGGCGGCAGATGTGGGTGCGGCCGCTGAGGCAGTTCACACAGGTCCCGCAGTACTGGATCAGGCTGCCGACGACGTGGTCGCCCTCCTTGACCTGGGTGACCTGCGGTCCGGTCCCGGTGACCACACCGGCGACCTCGTGGCCCAGGACGACGGGGAACTCGCCGCCGATGAACGTGGCGACGCTCAGGTCCGAGTGGCACAGGCCGGAGGCCCGCACCTCGACGCGGACCTCATGACCGACCGGATCGGCGAGATCGATGTCCTCGACGACGAAACCCTGGCCCAGACCCTTGGTGACAGATGCCCTCATGATGCTGCTTCTTTCGTCCGAATCATCGCCGCCGTCGGGTTCGGCAACGGCGAGGAGGAGGCCGCGCGGGGCCTGCGAGCTCGACGAGCGGGGGGCGCGGGCGCGGTCGTGGCCCGCACGGCGACCTGGATACGGGCCGCGCTGCCACTGCCTCGATTGTGGCACCGGAGCGCCGAAAAGAAAAGAGACACTTGTCGATCAGTGCATGTGAGATGGGGTGCGATAAGCTCTATCCGTGTCAGCACACGCACCGAAGCACCCGCCCGCCCCGCTTCCCGACGGCCCGGAGCCGGCCGAGGAGACGGACGCCGCACCCCCGCTCGACGTCCGCGCCCGGCGCACCCGGGACCGGCTCCGGAAGGCGGTCCTGCGCCTGGCGTCCGAGCGCCCGGTGGAGGAGATCGCGGTGGCGGACCTGGTGCGCGAGGCGCGCGTCAACCGCACCACCTTCTACAAGCACGCCACCAGCCCCGCGAAGGTCCTGGAGCAGGTGCTGTACGAGGAGCTGGACCGGGTCCGCGCGGTGTGGATCACCGATGTGCTGGCGGCGGAACTGCCGGTGCCCGAGATCTGGGAGCGGGCCTCGGGCGTCCTCCTCGACCACCTGGAGCGTTACGACGCCCTGTACACGGTCGGCCTGGTGGGCCACCGCAGCGCCGTGCTCCACCAGCTCCTGGTCGAGCACTTCACCGCGTCGGTCGCCACCCTCCTGGAGCGCGACCCGCGCGCGGTGCCCGGCCGGGACGGCACTGTCGCCTGGCGCGTGGAGAGCGCGAGCCGGTTCATGGCGCACGGGGAGGCCGGCATAGTCGAGGCGTGGCTCTCGCTCCCCGCCCCGCGTGAACGGCACCTGTTCGTGTCGGCGGCGACCGCTCTACTGCCGTCCTGGCTGGTACCCGGCCCGCCGGAAGGTGTGGCCGGCGCGTAGGGAGCGTGCCGCGGCCACGACTGGGCCCGACTCGTCATCGCGAGGCGCTTGACCTCAAGTGGAGTTGAGTTTCTACGTTCTTCCCATGACCACTTCGAGCAGCACCTCGGCCCCCTTCACCCCGTCCCACGACGACGCCGGCCTCATCGCCCAGCCCATCGGATACTGGGCCAACGCGGCCGGCCAGGCGGTCGTCCAGAACATCCGGACCGCCCTCGGCGCCCTCGGCCTGACCCAGCCCGCCTGGTGGGTCCTGCACCACCTCAGTGAGCGCCCGAAGGGCTGGGACCGCGCGGAACTGACCAGGTTCCTCCGGTACTACCCGAGCCCCGGCGACGACCTGGAGGGCGACATCGACAGCCTCGTCGCCCGGGGCCTGGTCACCCAGGACGAGGACGGGCACCTGCTGCGCACGGAGTCGGGCGGGGAGCTGTACTCCCGTGCGTCGGCTCGGCAGTTGGAGCTGCGCCGCCAGGTGCACGAGGGCATCGCGGACGAAGAGTACGCCCGCGCCCTCAAGGTGCTCCAGCGCATGATCCACAACGTGCGGGGCGACGCCTGGCACCACTGACCCAAACGAGGCCCTGGTGTACTGATCACCAGGGTTTCTGACACTCGGCAGGTCTTGAACAGGGGGACCGGCGGCTCCGGGACTGATGAAAGCAGACACACAAACAGAAAGTGTGGACGGCCGGAAACGACAGCGTGGGGACAGTCGGGTGGTCCAGGGCGGGCGTCCGGCCTCGGTACGCTGGACCACATGTCTACTGCCCCGGTTCGCGTTCGTTTCGCCCCGTCCCCGACTGGCATGTTCCATGTCGGTGGCGCACGGTCCGCTCTCTACAACTGGGCCGTGGCACGACAGTCCGGCGGCACGTTCGTCCTGCGGATCGAGGACACCGACGCGGCCCGGAACAAGCCGGAGTGGATCGACGGCATCATCAACGCGCTCGCGGCGATCGGCATCCATGGTGAGGACACCGCCTTCGAGGGGCCGTACTTCCAGTCGCACAACGCGGCCCGGCACAGCGAGGCCGCCCAGCAGCTGTACGCGGCGGGCAAGGCGTACTACTGCGACTGCACCCGGGAGCAGCTGAAGGAGCGCACCGGGTCGGAGCACCTCGGGTACGACGGGTTCTGCCGGGACCGGGGGCTGGCCTTCGAGGAGGGTCGGGCGCTGCGGTTCCAGACACCGGATGAGGGCGAGACCGTCGTGGTCGACCTGATCCGCGGGGAGCCGGCGTTCCCGAACAGTGCGATCGAGGACTTCGTGATCGCCCGCGGCGACGGATCCCCCGTCTTCCTGATCGCGAACGTGGTCGATGACCTGGATGAGGGCATTACTCAGGTCATCCGCGGCGAGGAGCACCTGTCGAACACGCCGAAGCAGCAGCTGCTGTGGGAGGCGCTCGGTGCCCAGCCGCCGGTGTGGGCGCACCTGCCGGTGATCGTGAACGAGAAGCGGCAGAAGCTGTCCAAGCGTCGCGACAAGGTCGCGCTGGAGGACTACCTCGCCGAGGGCTTCCTTCCCGAGGCGATGGTGAACTACCTGATGCTGCTGGGCTGGGGACCCGGCGGTGACCGGGAGCTCATGCCGTACGAGGAGCTGGAGCAGCTCTTCCGGATCGAGGACGTCAACACCGCCCCGGCGTTCTTCGACGTGAAGAAGCTGACGGCGTTCAACGGCGACTACATCCGTGCCCTGGCGCCCGCGCAGTTCGCAGCTGCCTGTGCCCCGTGGCTCGTCGCCCCGTACGCGCCGTGGCAGCCGGAGGCGTTCGACCAGGCCGTCTTCGAGGCGGTGGCACCGCTGGCGCAGACCCGGCTGGCGTTGCTGTCCGAGATCACCAACAACGTGGACTTCCTGTTCCTCGACTCGCCGGTCGAGGACGAGGCGTCGTGGAACAAGGCGATGAAGGCGGGCGCCGACGGCATCCTGGCCGATGTCCGCGCCGAGTTCGCCACCGTCGCGGACTGGGAAGCGGACGGTCTGAAGGCCGTCACGCTCGCCGTGGGAGAGAAGCACGGGCTGAAGCTGGGCAAGGCCCAGGCGCCCATCCGGGTCGCGGTCACCGGCCGAACGATCGGACTCCCGCTGTTCGAGTCCATGGAGCTGCTCGGCCGGGACCGCGTGCTGGCCCGTCTGGACGCCGCGGCCGAGAAGCTGGCCGCGCAGGTATAGGCAACCCCGGTCAGGCGACCTGCGCCAGAAGGTCGCCCCAGGCGTTTCCGAAGTAGTGCAGGTCGTACCGGGCCAGGGCCTCGTACGCGGCCCTGGCCTCGGTTCGACTCGCTGTAGCGTGTTCCCGGACCTGAGTCGACAGACGGTCGAGGTCTGGCGCCGGCTGGCCGGTCAGGGCCGCGAGATCGCCGAGGCCCGCGACCGGTCGGATCAGGCAGGGCAGCCCGAGCAGCAGTGCCTCGGCCGCGCAGCGGCTCCAGCCCTCCCGCATCCGGGGCAGGAAGACGCCGACGTCGCATGCCCGCAGCAACCGCAGGTATCGCTCGCGCTCCACGTCGTAGTGCGCACCGCCGAAGCCGATGGTGTTGCTGCCGCTGGTGATCACCTGCAGCCCGGGTGCGCCGGCCAGAGCCGCTGCGACCTCCGCGGTGCCCTTCCAGTGGACGGCCTTGCCCGCGTACACGCCGATCGTGTCCGCGGCCAGGCCGAATTCGACGCGGCACTCGACTCGGTCGAAGCCGCGTGCCCGTTCCATCTCGGTCATGTCGAAGGCGTTGTAGATCACCCGTACGTTGTGGACACCGCGGGACCGGAGGAAGTCAGCCCAGTACGGGGATACGCACACCACGGCCGCACACTGCGGCAGCACCCGGAACAGCCGCTCCCAGAGCATGGCCTCCACGGGAGTGGAGTCGTGCTGCAACGGCTCGTAGTGGTGCAGGAGGAACACCGTGCGGGCCCGCATCTCCGGTGTGAAGAGCAGCAGGCTGAGGTCGTCCCACACGAAGGTGCCGGTGGCGGCGGAACTCAACGCCCGGACGGTCGGGATCAGCCGGGCGAGGTGGCGGAGCTTCCGCCAGCGGCGGACGCGATAGGTGCGCTTGTGGTCCGGAACCGTGCGCCACTCGACATCGTCGGCGGTCGCCTCGTGAAGCATCCGGAGGTAGACCCGGCCGCCGGTCCGACCGACCGGCTCCATGGAGTACACGATCCGTCTCACGGGCGTATCTCCTGTTGGTGGTGGACGTACTCGGCGTTGAGCAGCGTGTGCGCGGCTTCCAGGTGAGGGCTGAGGCAGCGTGCGGCGGCGGCAAGGGGGAGCTGGAAGTCTGTGAGGTTCCGTACGAACTTCTGCCGGCGTTCTTGGTTCGGCGAGGCGGCCAGGTCGCGCAGGTTGTGGATGCGGTCGGCCAGCCGTACCAAGAGTTCCTCTGCGGGGAGGGCCGCTGTCTTCACGCGCCATCGGTTCTCGTCGCCCGGAACCTTGGGCCGGCTTTCGAGCCGATGGTCGGGCGTCATCGCGCGCAGCCGTTCAGCGAAGGCTGCCCCCAGCTGGTGGATAACGAGAGCCTCTGAGCTCGGTTCGACCTCCAGGGCGTCGTGCAAAAGGCCGAGGAGGAGGGTTTCGGACTGTGTGACGCCGAGCTCGGACCGCAGAATCGTGACGACGGCGAGCGGATGCTGGACGTACGGGGTGCCCTGATCTCGGGTATGCCCGGCGTAGATCGCAATGGCCAGACCGGCAGCCACACGGGCGCGGGAACGGTCCTCGACGGCCCATGTGCTGGTGGCGAGTGTGGTCAGGATGTGAGGCAGATTGGCAACGGCCATTTCCGTCACCCCTCTCCTAAGGATGGCTGGGGTAGAGCCCGGGGGTCGGGGACGTGGTCGGCGATCAGGAGGGTGTCTCCGACGGCGAGGGCGTCGAGTCCCAGGCCGGCTGCCCCCTGTGCGGCCTGCTCGGCGGATCGCAGGATTGGTGTGCCTTTGAGGTTGAAGGAGGTGTTCAACAGCAGCGGCAGGCCGGTGTGCTCGTGGAACCGCTGGAGGAGTTCGTGCAGGCCCTGGTGGTCTGTCGCCACGGATTGAACCCGGGCGGTGCCGTCGTGGTGGGTGACCGCGGCTAGGCGGTCGGCTCGGCACCGGCGGACGTGGGCGACGCGGTTCATGAAGGGGTCGCCTGCCGACATGAACCACTCCGTGGCGTGCTCAGCGAGGACGGCCGGTGCGAACGGGCGATACGTGGCTCGTTGCTTGATCGCGTTGAGCCGATCCCGCGTGGCGGCGCGGCCCGGGTGGGCGAGGATCGAGCGGTGCCCGAGGGCCCGGGGACCGAATTCGAGCGCTCCCTGTACCCAGCCGACAATGCGGTGCTCAGCGAGCAGCGCGGCCGCTGCGGGTGCCAGGCCTGCCGCGAGCCCGGTGAGAGCGCGGTACCCGGATGGCACCGCCTCCGCCTTCAGAGTCCCAGGATTCGGGCCCCAGGCCGCGTCAGTCGGTACCTGGAGACGTTCCTGTCCGAGCTGGTAGTGCCAGGCGTACAAGGCGGCGCCCACAGCGGTGCCCGCGTCATGCGGTGCCGGCGCCACGAACAGGGTGTCGAAGCCGCTGTCGTCGGCCAGGCGGCCGTTGAGGTGGGAGTTCAGGGCGCATCCACCCGAGAACACCAGCGCCGAGGCTCTTGTGAGCCGTTGCAGATGGCGTGCGGTGTGGATGACCGACTCGGAGAAGACGTCTTGGACTGCGGCGGCCAGGGCAGCCCGTTCCGCGTCGGTTTGGTCCCCGATGTTGTCAGCGGTCCAGACGCGGCCACGGAGCAGCAGCGGTGTGCTGCTGTCCGCCGAGCCCCAGGGGTGGCCGATCCGGACCTCGCCGTCGTCGCCGAGCCGTACGAGTTCGCGGATCTGCGGCCCGTACCGCTGGGGGTCGCCGAACGCGGCAAGTGCCATCATGCTGCCCTCGGGTTCGTCGCCCGGTGGGATCACTCTGCGGGCGAGGTTCCGGTAGAAGTGCCCGAGCGAGGAGTGAACGCGCCGAGGGCCGACAGGGCCGGGAACCACGGTCGGCATGCTCTGGTGGACGCGGTCGATGCGATCCGGCCGCAGGTCGTAGCCGGTGATGCGTTCCCGCCCCGGACCGAAGTCGGAGCCGAGGGAGGAGCCGCCGGCGTCAACGACGAGGCCCGCCGCGTGGTCGTGTCCGGAGAGCAGGTACCCGGAGAGCACATGCGCGGTGTGGTGGGAGAGGAGGCGGAGATGGTCACCGAGCGGGGCAGGTAAGAGAGCGGCGAGTTCGTCCCTCTCCTCGGCGAGCCACCAGCCGGCGGCAGGATTGGGACGCATGGAGGCGGCCCAGACGACGTCGACGTCTTGCGGTTCGATGCCAGCGGCCTTCAGACACCACTGAAGGGCACGGACCGGTGCGGCGAGCGTGCCCTTACGGGGCCGGTGGTTGTGCTTGACCCCGCTCCAGCGTTCCTCTTCTGCCGCGTAGAGGCGGCCGTCGACGATCAAGGCGGCGGCGGTGTCGTGGTGGAAGTTCAGCCCGAGGACTGCGGACATGATGGTGTACCTCCGGTCTGGAGTCAGGCGGTCGGAATGCTGGCGGGCAGGAGAGCGGTGCCCGAGTCGGTGTACTCGTGGCAGCGAAGGCAGAACCGGAAGTGGTGGCCTCTGGGGGCGAACACCTTGGCCGCGAAGTCCTCGTCCCAGATGTTGAACTCGCTGTCGTCCTTCGCCATGGCGTTGAAGCAGCGGTAGCAGGACCCGTCCATCTCGATCATCAGGTGCTGGTCGAGGTAGCGGTCGCAGATGCCGCGCAGTTCGTTCGATGGCTGGCCGACGTCGACGTGGTGCACGTGGTTGGTGACGTGGATCGCGCCGTACGTGTCGCACAGGTTCGCGAGCTCCCCCAGTCGGGAGGAACGGATGCCTTCCAGAACGCTGTTGATGACGACGGTCTTGCCGGCTTCGCGGAGTCGGGGCACGACGGCGTGCACTTCGGCGTAGTTCTCGTGCTCGTCGTCGCAGCCGATGAGGATCTGGTCGTACGAGCGGAGCGTGGCGTCCATGATCCGCTGGTTGCGGGCCAGGGCGATGGCGTTCGTGCCCAGAACCATGACCTTGTCCGGCAGGCGTGTCCGGGCAGCTTCGCTGAGGGCGGGGAAATCCCGGTGCACGGTGGGTTCGCCGCCGTTGATGTGCAACTGCTGGAAAGGGATGGTCTCCAGCCGGGTCAGGATGGTGGAGAACAGGTCCGGGGCCATGTTCTCGCCCTGGGCGCCGTCGGCGAAGATGCAGAAGTCGCAGGACCGGTTGCACTTCGTCGTGATCTTGATCTTCGCCGTCTTGAGGGCGCGGGGCTGGGACGCACGCGCGGGCATGGCGAGGCTCCTTGTGTCAGGGGTGGATGGCATCGGGCGGGATGCTGAGGAAGTCCTGCACCGTGGATCTCTGCCGGTGCCAGAGCGCGAGGGTGGTGCGCAGAGTGTCGGGAGTCGTCGGTCCGGTGGGGATCAGCCCGGCCATTCGGGCGGCCAGACGTTGGGCGGGCGCAGCCTCGTCCTCCGCGAGCGCGTTCAGGGTCCGTGCAGCGGAACGAAGTTCCTTCGCCTCCCGCCGGATCAGGTACTCGGTCGCGACACCGGGCGGCGGATCGAGGTAGTACAGCCAGCGGGCGACACGTACGCGGAGCATTCCGGCGGTCATTACCCAGTCGGTAGGAGCGGACTGCTGGCCCGTGTCGGGAGGGTGGCTTGCCTGTGGAATGCGGCGCATGGCCGCTTCCAGGGAGACGTGTGCCGCGCGGAGCAGGTGGCGCGGGCTGCGGCGTCGCCCGTCGGATCCGCCTTCGGAGTGCCGGAGAAACAGCTCGGCGTACGCGTCCAGCCCGTCCGGGCGCCACTGGGTGAGCGCGGCCGTCTTGCCGGGGCAGCGGGTCCGGGTCGCGAGTGCGGCGGTGGCGAACCAGCAGGGGGCGAGGTAGTGCCAGGCCACGCAGTGGCGCCGGTACGCCGTGATGTCCTCGACCACGTTGTCCGTACTGTCCGCCGTCAACTGGTACCGGCCTCCGAGCCTCGACTGGAGGATTGCCCGGTAGAAGCGTTCGTCGATCTCGCACCAGGGGGCCATCTGGGCCTGGGACTTCCAGCGTTGGAAGTCCCGGGTGCTTCCGCTGATCAGGGACCAGGTCGCGAGTTCGGGTGCGGAGACGAGCCGTCCATCTGCCTCGGCCACGGTGAACGCGAATCCGGGCGGATGCTCCAGAAGCCGCCCGTGGGAGACCTCTCGGCGGACCGCTGACTTGTGGGCTGCGGCCAAACGGTGGTTCCACTCCTCCCATTCCCCGGGTGCCTCTGGCAGGAGTACACGCACGTCGACGTCCGAGTGGGGAGCCAGCAGGTCGGCCGGCTGCCACTTGTGGGTGAGCATTACGGCCCCGACTCCGTGGGCGTCCAGCTCGCGTTCGTACAGCGCTCCGAGCCCCAGGTAGAGAGGCGGCGCTTCGGCCACGACCATCACCGCTCCCCGGTGGAGGCCCGGGTGCAGGAGGACTGGGCCGCGCCCGTAGTCAGTACGGGGAGCAGGGGCAGGACCGGGGCGCCCTCGGGGCGCTCCATCCGGTCCCAGCGCAGGTCGTAGTCGACGTAGTGGAAGCCCTGCCAGGCATCGTTCGTGTTGCGGTCGAGCATGGCCTGGAAGAGGTGGGCGAAGGCGTCATCGAGGGTGTCGTCGGCGAGGTGGGGCTTCAGAGGGATGTCGCGGTTGTGGAGGATGCAGGGGCGGGCCACACCGGTGGGTGTGATCTTGATTCGGTTGGCGTCGGAGCACGTGGCGCAGCTGGAGTTGGAGATGAAGCCGATCGAGCCCGCCCAGCCCTCGGGGCGGAGGTACTGCCCGGGGCTACGGACACCGAGCTGGTCACGAGAGACCTCCCCCGCGCCCGCGAACCATTCGTGGAGACGGTCGCGGACGTCCGCCTCGCTGATGAACTCGGTGCCGAACAGTGCCTGCGCGGGCCCGATGTTCTGGAGTTCGATGAGGCGGACGGCGACAGGCAGGTCGCGGGCCAGCTCCGCCACGGCGAAGGCGTCGTCCAGATAGGTGCGCTGGAGGACGCAGTTGATCTTCACCCGCAGGCCGAGGGAGAGGGCGTCGTCGAGGGTGCGCAGGGTGGTGCGCGGGTCGCCGCCGCCCATGATCGTGGCGGATCGTTCCGGGTCGAGGCTGTGGAGGCTGAGGTTGAGGTACGTCAGGCCGGCGCGACAGAGCTTCTCGACGCTCAGCCCGCGGCGCAGGTTGCCGTGACTGGTCATGCCGATCGCGGCTCCGGGCCCGAGGCCGTCTGCGAGACCCCCGATCACGTCGAGGATGTCCGCCCGCAGGGTCGGCTCGCCGCCGGAGCAGTGCGCCTTCCGGATCTTCCAGGTGCCTGCTTCGGCGGCGATGGCCGCGTAGTCGGTGGTGGTCAGAGGGCGATCCTTGTGCCCGTAGTCCGGCATGCAGCGGGGCTTGCAGAACACGCAGTCCAGGTTGCACAGCGAGTTCAGCGTGAAGGCCAGGTAGGGGTGGTTGCGGCCGGTCGCCGCGAATGCGGCGGCCAGGTCGTGGCGGGTGGTGGGCATCGGTCAGCCTCCAGCGAGAGGAGAGCGGGCGTCGGACAATTGGGCCAGGCCGTCGAGCGGCTGACCGGCGAGGTATCGGTGCAGGTTGGCGGCGAAGAACTCGATCGCCTCGTTCATGTACGTGCGGCAGAGCGTCGAGCTCTTCGGCGTGAGCACGACCCGGGGATGAAGCCGGAGTGGATGGCGAGCGGGCAGCGGTTTCGGGTCTGAGACATCCAGGGCGGCGCCGCGAAGGTGGCCGGAGTTGAGCGCGGCCAGAAGGGCCTGCTGGTCGACGGTCGTCGCACGGCCGAGATTGAGGAACAGAGCCCCGGGCTTGCAGGCCGAGAGGAGGTCGTGGTCGAAGAGGTGGTCCGTGGCCCGGGTGGCGGGCAGCAGGTCGACCACCACGTCGGCGACAGCGAGGGCCTGGCGAATCGCCGAGGCGTGCATCCAGGTAACCCCGTCCCCGGCTGCTGCAGGTGGTGTCCGGCGCACTCCGATCACGTCCATGCCGAAAGCGCGGGCGGCGCGAGCGAGATGGCCTCCGATGTTGCCGCAGCCGACGATGGTCATCGTCGACCCGGCAAGGTCGAAGAACTCTGCGGCGAGGTCGTCCTTCCACCACGTCCGGTTTCGCTGGACGCGCTGGCTCATGAACAACCCGCGGGAGAAGCCGAGGACCAGCCCCATGGCGTGCTCGGCCATGGGGCGGCCGTGGAACCCGTACGACCGGGTCAGGGCCACTCCGGCGGAGCGGGCCTCGGCGACGGGCAGATGGTCGGTGCCGGCGGCCGGGGAAGCGATCCAGTTCAGGTGAGGCGCGTGGGACAGCCACGACGGCTCGAACCGCCAGCCGAGGTAGACGTGTGCCTCGGCCAGCCGGTACGGCACGTCTTCCTCGGAGGCCGTACGGAAGTCGACACCTGGGAAGGCGGCACGCAGGGAACGCTCGTGCTCGGCGGACAACCGCCAGAACGAGTGCGGGGATTCCAGGCTGATGAGTACCACCGGCCGGCTCATCGGGGCCTGCCTTCCCCGCCGGACGACGGAGCCAGAGCCCACGGGGCGATGTGGCCGATGACGGAGGCGATATTGGCCTCGTAGTCGTGGCGCGAACGCACAAGAGCCGCTCCGGCTATCCGGAGTCGCTCGCGCTCTCGGGGGAGGACGGTCAGGGCTCGGTGCAGCGCGGATGCCAGAGACTTGGGGTCCCGAGGTGCGGAGGCGAAGCCGGTCTCGCCCTCGATGACGGTCTGGGCCAGCCCGCCGGCGGTGGTCGCGACCACCGGCCCAGCGCCTGCCGCGAACGCCTCCAGGGGTATCCGTCCGAAGGGTTCCTCTCGTGAAGGAACGACGACCGCACGCAGCGCGGGACTGTGCAGCCAGGAGCGGACGGAGGGGGTGAAGCGGGTGATCAGCGTCGTGTCCAGGTCGTAGGCGCGGATGCTTGCCGCCAGACCCCTCTGGTGCGAGGTCGGGCGACGCCTGCTCCCCTCCGAGGTGACGGCCGCCAAGAGCAGGTGCGGAATGCGAATCCCTCGCACCTTCAGAAGGTGCAACGCCTCCAAGAGGTCTTCGAACCCCTTGGTGGGCACCGCGCGCCCCATGGCAAGCAGGAATCCGGCTCGGGCCTTGAGTGGCAAGGGGAGGACAGCCGCCGGCCTGGTCATCTCCTCCCGGATCAGCCCGTTCGGGATGTCCACGATGCTCGCCCGAGGGACACCGCAGCTCGCGACGAGGTGGTCTCGCATGTGGGTGGAGATGGCCCCGATCCGCCCGCCCCGGGCGATCGCTGCCCGCAGGGCTTCACGTTCCCAGCGGATTCGCGACAGGTCCCCCGGCCGTGTGAGGGCTGCTGCGGAGCGGGGGACGAGGAGCAGGTCCATGGTTGGTGACGTGTACGGGGCGAGGCCGAGGAGGGGGACGTCGAGGCCGATGAGCAGGCAGCGGCTGGTGCGATCGGCGACGCGTAAGGCAGCCTCCCCTGCCAGGTCACACAGCTGCATGGAGCCGTGGACCGAGCCCGGCGGTGCATGGACCGCGGGGATCGCGATTACCTGGGCCTCGGCCTTCTCCAGCATCTGCTGGACCTCGCGGGTCCACCGCCGATCGTGCGCTCCCGCTGTATCGGGGACGTGCGGGGCGATCACGGAGAGGCGGCCCGGCGGCAGAATGCGGGCGAGGGCTGTCAGGAAAGCGCGGTTGCTGAAGCCGGTACCCGACGAGGCCCCGTAGAAGCCCTCGTGAACAGCTACGACGACGCGGGGTTGGTGACAGGCCTCCAGCGCGTCAGTGAGCGAGGGCGGTGGGGTCGCATGGTTGATGCGCACCGTGTGGTGCCTCCTTCGAAGACGGGGTCTCGCGGGCGCGAGCATCAGCGCGTGCCGGTAGGCGAAGCGCTG
This sequence comes from Streptomyces sp. NPDC104307, assembly GCF_055584045.1. Classification (NCBI taxonomy): domain Bacteria; kingdom Bacillati; phylum Actinomycetota; class Actinomycetes; order Kitasatosporales; family Streptomycetaceae; genus Streptomyces; species Streptomyces sp. NPDC104307. The sequence continues at coordinate 39,580 of NZ_JBVJMU010000021.1, read as the reverse complement.
GTCACGCGCGTGAGCCGGCACCAGGCGCGGGTGCCGTGGGCACCGGTCGTCAGAGACCAGGCGTCGGCCAGTGCCTCGACGATGAAGAGGCCCCGTCCCGATTCGGCCTCCTCTTCAGGAGCAGGAGGAGAGGTATGCGCGTGGCGGAGGCAACCGCCGTCGGTGACGGTGATCTCGACCTCCAGGCCACCGACAGCCGCGCTTCGGCGGTCCACACACAGGACCAGGGGCGGGTTCCCCGAGGTGAAGGCGTTCGTTGCGAGTTCCGACCCGATCAGTCGGGCGTCGTCGAGCAGCTGTGCCTCGGTGCCATGGAGTGCCACAGCGACGGCTTCGCGAGCGACCGTGGCCGCCCTCGGTCCGTACGGCAGGTCCGTGATCAGCGTGGTCGTGCCGCCGCCGTCAGCGTGCTTCGGTGAGGGTGCGGAGACCGGTCCTCCGGTGTCGCGCTCCAGCACGCAACCCGGCCGGTCTCGGGAGGTGCTCGTGTGGTGTCTCAAGGCCCACCTCTTTCTCCGCCGGCGTCAAAGGCGGCGCCTTCCGCCGTGACTCAAGAACACCGGAGGAGACCGGTCGCGCAGCACCCGATCAGCCGGTCAACTCGGTCAACTTTCCTGACATGCAGGTGATTCGGACTCCTTCTGCATCACCATGGGGAGCGCGAAGTGGTCGACGAACCGCAGGGACGCGAGGGGGCGCACGTGGGACAACACGCAGGAGAACCCAACGCCGCGCTGGCCGGTTGCCTCGACGAACTCGGATGGAGCCCCAAGGCGCTCGCGCGAAAGCTCAACAGGGTGTTCGGAGCGGGAACCGTCGCCGAATCAGCGCCCTACCACTGGAGAGACGGCGGCTCTCTGCCACGTTCGCCCTTACCGATGATGGCTGCCTACGTGCTCTCCCAGGAACTGGGTAGAGCTGTCTCGGTAGCCGAACTGTGGCAGGGCCGCGCGGGCGACTCCTCGGCACTCGTCCCGGCGGACACGGATCTCGCACGGCCCTGGACCGTGCAGGGCATGGAGGCGATCGTGGAGGACTGGGTGATGGGAGGGATAGTCGACCGGCGCCGATTCCTCGCGATCTCAGGCGCGGGGCTTCTGGCGATCGTTGCCCAGTACCTCGACGGAACCGCGGGGCGAGGCCGGTACGCGCCCCGGATGGCGCCGCCGTCCGGCGCTGATCCGCTCGTCGACCAGGTCGAGCAGCACCTGCCCATGCTCCAGCTGCTCGACGACGAACACGGAGGCGCGAGACATCTCCCGTACGTCGGTGCCCAGTTCCGTGCTGTTGGACTATTGATTCACGAAGGTGGTCATTCGCCGGTTGTGACGAGCAGGCTCATCCGCGCGCTTGCGGAGATCGGTCAACTGGCTGGCTGGATGGCCTTCGACACGGCTGATCACGGTCTGGCGCAGCGCTACTTCGCCACTGCGTTGCGAGCCGCACATCAGGTCAACGACCTGCCCCTGTGCGCCCACATCCTCGGTGACCTTTCTTTCCAGGCAGCGAGCCGGGGACATCCGGCGGATGCCATCGCCCTCGGCGAGGCAGCCCGCCGCGCCAGCGAAGCCGCCCCGCCTGCCGCCCGGGCATCCGTCCTTTCCCGGCTCGCCTACGCGTATGCCGCCGGCGGCCGGGACAACGACTTTGCGCATACCCGCGGCTCTGCGCGAGAACTGATCGCGAGTCGGGACGGCGGCCGGGAGGAGCCTCGCTGGATGTACTTCCTCACCGACAACCACCTCGACTGCCAAGCCGGCTATGGCTTGATCCAGATGGGGCGCGCGCGACAGAAGGAGGACGGTGGGAAGAAGGGCCGCCGCTTTCTCGCTCAGGGGACCGAGATGCTCCGTTCCGGGGCGTACGACGTTCCGCGTGGCGACCCCAGCCAGCGCAGGGCCATGTTCGAAGGGGCCTGGCTGGCCTTGGGACACAGCGCCCACGGAGACCTGGAGGCGGCCTGCGAGATCGGCCAGATCTCGGCTGACCGCCTTGACGCCGTACGTTCGCCGAGGAGCGCGGCGCTGCTCCACCAGCTTGCGGCGGACCTCCGCCGCCGCCAGCGCAACCCGCACGTCCGCAGCTTTCTGCCAGCCCTCGAAGACGCACTCGCCCGACATGCTCCGTCGACGCCACCCGGCCGTTAGGGTCGAGATCATGACCGCAGGGGAGCGCGTTGTCGTTGTCGGCGCTGGGGTGGCCGGGCTGACCACCGCCGTGGTTCTCGCCGAGGCCGGGGTATCGGTGCACGTGATCGCCGAGCAGGTGCCCGGTGCCACCTCGCTGGCCGCCGGCGCGATGTGGGGTCCGTACCTGGTCGAGCCGAAGGAGAAGGTCGACCGGTGGGGACAGCGGTCCCTGGAGGTTTTCCGGGAGCTGGCCCAGGACAAGGCCACAGGCGTCCGGCTCACCAGCGGCATCGAGGCGTCCCGCACTGCCGAGGCCCCACCGGACTGGGCCACCACGCTGCCCGGGTTCCGGCCGTGCGAGTCAACCGAACTGCCCGACGGGTTCACGGCCGGGTACCGGTTCACGGTGCCGCTGATCGACATGCCCGCCTACCTCGACTATCTCCTGCGTCGGTTGCGAGCGGGCGGCGGAACGGTCGAGCAGCGACGTCTGACCTCGCTCGCGGACGTCGGCCCGGCCCCTCGGATCGTGAACTGCGCGGGCTTGGGTGCCCGTGACCTGGCCCTGGATTCAGACCTGCGGCCGATTCGTGGTCAGCACGTAGTCGTCACCAACCCGGGGCTGACCGAGTTCTTCTCCGAGGACACCGGCACTTCGCCGGATCTGCTGTGCTTCTATCCGCACGGGGAGACCGTCGTCCTGGGCGGCACAGCCATCGAAGACGAAGGCGACCTCACACCAGACGACACGGCGGCGGCCCGCATCCTCGCCCGATGCGCCGAGGTTGAGCCCCGCCTCGCCCATGCCCGCGTTCTGGAGCACCGGATCGGCGCTCGGCCGACCCGTTCCGTTGTCCGCGTGGAGGCGGAGCGACAGGATGGAGTCCTGGTGGTGCACAACTACGGGCATGGAGGCGCCGGTGTCACCCTGTCGTGGGGGTGCGCCGAGGGGGCTCAGGAACTGCTTTCCTTCAGCTGAGCAAGGGTTCTCCTCGACACGTCCGCGATGGAGAAATGGCGAAGGACCGAGCGCCGCCGAGTCGGGTGAGACCCGAGGTCATTGCCACAGAGAAGGTGGCTGCGCTGGCTTTGGTCGCCGACTGGGGGAGCGGAACGCCAGGGAGGTCATCTGATGTGAGTTTGCCGCTTCGGCAAGGATCTTTGCCGTGCAGCGGGGAAGCACGCACCATCGTCCGCAGATGGAGGTGTTTCGCATGAGCGACATGACGACACAGACGTACGACGTAGTGGTGATCGGCGGCGGTGCCGCCGGGCTGAGCGGGGCCCTGGCGCTGTCCAGGGCCAGGCGTTCGGTGCTGGTGATCGACGCGGGCAGCCCGCGCAACGCACCCGCGTCCCACGCGCACAACTACCTGGGGCGCGAGGGTCTGCCGCCCGCCGAGCTGCTGGCCATCGGCCGCGACGAGGCCGCCGGGTACGGAGCCGAGATCGTCGAGGGTGCGGCCGTGGCGGCGGAGAGGCTGCCCGGCGGGGCCGGGTTCCGGGTCGTACGGGAGGACGGGAGCGCAGTCACCGCGCGCCGCCTCCTCGTCACCACCGGGCTCGTCGACGAACTGCCGCCGGTCCCCGGCCTGGCTGAGCGGTGGGGCCAGGACGTGCTGCACTGCCCGTACTGCCATGGCTGGGAGGTGCGGGACGCCCCGGTCGGCATCCTGGCCACGAGCCCGATGGCCGTGCACCAGGCGCTGCTCTGGCGGCAGTGGAGCGACGACGTCACCCTGTTCCTGAACGACGCGACGGAGCCCACCGACGAGGAGTACGAGCAGCTCGCCGCGCGGGGCATCGCCGTGGTGGACGGGGAGGTGACCGGGATCGAGGCGAGCGGTGACCGGCTCACCGGGGTGCGGCTGGCCGGTGGCCGGGTCGTGCCGCGCGAGGCCGTGGTGGTCCAGCCGCGCTTCACCGCGAGGTCCGGGGTGCTGGACGGCCTCGGGCTGCGGGCCGCCGCGCTGGAGGTGGGCGGTCACACCGTCGGTACGTACATCGCGTCCGGTCCGGCCGGTGCGACCGAGGTGCCCGGGGTCTGGGTCGCCGGTAACGTCACCAACCTGATGGAGCAGGTCATCGGCGCCGCCGCGGCCGGGCTGATGGCGGCCTCCGCCATCAACGCGGACCTGGTGGGCGAGGACACCCGCCGCGCGGTCGAGGCCCGCCGCGCACCCTTCTCGGCGGAGGCCGAGCGCCAGGTCTGCGAGAAGACGCTCGGAAACCGCCGTCACGGACTGCAGGAGACACGATGACAACCGACAGCACGCCGACCCCGACCGACGCCGAACTCTGGGACGAGCGCTACCGCGAGAGCAACCGGATCTGGAGCGGGAACCCCAACACCGCGCTGGTCCGCGAGGTGGAGGGGCTGACGCCGGGGCGCGCGCTCGACCTCGGGTGCGGGGAAGGGGCCGACGCGGTCTGGCTCGCACGGTGGGGCTGGCAGGTCACCGCCACGGACATCTCGCGCGTCGCCCTCGACCGGGCGGCCGAACACGCCGCGGAGGCGGGGGTCGCCGACCTGGTCGACTGGCAGTTCCACGACCTCGGGGTCTCGTTCCCCGAGGGGGAGTACGACCTGGTCACCGCCTCGTTCCTGCACTCGATGGGGGACCTGCCGAGGGAGGCGATCCTGCGGCGGGCCGCCGCCGCCGTCGCGCCCGGCGGGGTGCTCCTGATCGTCGGTCACGCGGGCTTCCCGGCGTGGGAGCACAACCACGCGGACATGGAACTCCCCACCACCGACGAGGTGCTGGCATCCCTGGAACTCCCGGCGGGGGAGTGGGACGTGCTGGTCAGCGAGGAGCACGAGCGGGTGCAGAACGACCCGGACGGGAACCCCACCACCCGTACCGACAACGCCTTGAAAGTCCGCCGCCGCCCGTCCGGCATACAGGACGGGAACTGACCTATACGGGTCCTAAAGTCGTTCCTGACGGCGGAACAGGAACGACCGAAGGCGGAGACCATGAACGTCAATGAGCCGGACACCCGCGAGGCGGCCGCAGCTTCCCTCACCGGCGAGCGCGCCGATCTGCTGGAGGCGTTGGGCAAGCAGCGGCACTTCCTGCGCTTCACCACCCGCGACCTCACCGACGAGCAGGCCGGGCTGCGGCCCACGGCGAGCGCACTGTGCCTGGGCGGTCTGATCAAGCACGTCGCATCGGTCGAACGGGGCTGGGCGGGGTTCATGGTGGAGGGGGCCTCGGCGATGCCGGACTTCAACGCCATGACCGAGGAGGACTTCGCCCGGCGGAGCGACGAATTCGGCATGCTGCCCGGAGAGACGCTGAAAGGCGTGCTGGCCGACTACGAGGAGGCGGCGGCCCGGACCGACGAGCTGGTCGCCACCCTGCCCGACCTGGGCATCAGCCATGCGCTGCCGAAGGCGCCCTGGTTCGAGGAGGACGCCCGGTGGTCGGCCCGCCGGGTGCTGATGCACATCATCGCGGAGACCGCTCAGCACGCCGGGCACGCCGACATCATCCGCGAGTCGCTGGACGGCGCGAAGAGCATGGGCTGACCGGGGGCGGTCCGGGTGAGCCGCGGCGGCGGTCCGGGTGAGGCCGCAGCGGTGGCCGTTACCACCGCGGCGGCCCGGCCGTTGAGGCGATCATGAATACTCGACGCCTGACCAGCGCACTCGGCACCCTCGCCGCGACCGCCCTGCTCGCACTCTCGGTGCCCGCCACCACCGCCCACGCCGCCGAGTGCGGGGTCCGCTCCGACGGCCGGCTGTACTGCGGCAACGCCGTGGGTGCGAAGGGATACGCGGACCGTTCCTACCGCTCGGCGACCCGTGGCACGCTCACCACCGGGTTCAACTGGTTCGCCTGCTGGGGCCACGGCGACCCGCACCAGGGCCAGAACGACATCTGGTACTGGACCCAGCTCGACAACGGCCAGTGGGGCAACGTCCCCGCCGTCTCCGTCAAGACCGGCGTGGACCCGGCCCCCGGCCTCCGCGAGTGCTGACACGGTAGTCCTGGGGGGGACCACCCGCGCCGGACCCGGCCATGTCAGCCGGCAGCACCTGAGCAGCTCTGGTGCGTGGCCGGGTCCGGCCGCGACATGCTCGCGGAGACCGCGGCGTCGACGAACGAGGCTACGAGCGGCCGCTCGTCCAGCCGTGACCAGGCCACGACCATCCGGCTGGGCGGCGCATCGGCCACCGGCTTGTACACCAGCCCCGGGTGGACGGGTTCGACGGAAGAGCGCGGCAGGACCGCGATCGTCCGGCCGAGCATGATCAGCTGAGTCATCTGTGCCACGTCCGCGATCTCTGGGCCGCTGCCGCCGATGACGCCGTCGCCGCTCTCGGGCACCCCCTTCCAGCGCGGCAGCGTCTCGCCCGCCAGGTCGGCCATCCGCAGCTCCTCGCGACCGGCCAGCCGGTGCCCGCGCGGCAGGATCGCGACGCGTCCCTCGACGAACAGGGCCCTGTGGTCCAGCCCCGTCAGGTCGTCGAACGGCGTGTACAGCAGCGCCAGATCGGCCCGGCCGTCGCGCACGTGGTCGGCCCGGTCGGTGGCGCCGCCGAACAGGACGTCCACCCGGCCGGCGCCCGGTCTGCGGGCGTACGCGGCGAGGATCCCCGACAGCAGGTTGCCGTCGCCGCCCGGTTTGATCACCAGCCGCAGATGGGCCTCGGGCGCACCCGCCCGGCGGGCACTCTCGGCCGCCGCGCTCACCGCGTTGAGCGCGTGGCGGCCGTGATGCAGCAGCGCCTGGCCGGCCGGCGTCAGCGAGACCCGGCGACTGGATCGGCTGAGCAGCTGGACACCGAGCCGCGACTCCAGGCGCTGGACCGCCTTCGACAGCGCCGGCTGGGCGATGGACAGGCGCTCGGCGGCCCGGCCGAAATGCAGCTCCTCGGCCACTGCGACGAAGTACTCGATCTCACGCGTCTCCAGGTCAGCCATGCCCACAGGTTATCGTTCGAGGCCCGATCGGTCTTGGACTCGGCACCGGGTACCGGGGTTGGATTGGCTCATGATTGACCACACGATGATCGTCTCGTTCAACGAACCCGTCCCGGATGAGGAGCTGGATCAGTTCCTGAAGGACATCGAACAGCTCATGCGCGACTCCGGGCAGACCACGTCGTTCTCGGCGGAGCACCACATCCGCGTGCCGGCCGACGAGCACAGCCCCGTGTTCGCCGCCACCGCGATCCTGCGGTTCGGCTTCGCGGACCTCGACGCGCTCAACGCCTCGTTCGCCGCCCCCGGGACCGAGGAACTCATCCGGCGCTGGCAGGCCCGGTACCCGTACCGGGTCGTCTGGGCCAACCACCAGCCGCTCTGAGACGACCGCGCCCGCCGTCCGCTCCTCTCGGGGAGCGGACGGCGGGCGCACGGGTGTACTGCCGGGGTCAGGCCTGCGGTGCGGCGGCCTTGATCGCGGAGATGTCGAAGTTCAGCTTCACCTTGTCGCTGACCATCACGCCGCCGGTCTCCAGCGCCGCGTTCCAGGTCAGGCCCCAGTCGGAGCGCAGGATCTCCGTGCCGCCCTCGAAGCCGACGCGCTCGTTGCCGTACACGTCGGTCGCGGAGCCGTTGAACTCCAGGTCGATGGCGAGCGGGCGGGTGACGTCCTTGATGGTGAGGTCGCCGGTGACGCGGTACTTGTCGCCGCCGAGCTGTTCGGTGGCGGTCGAGCGGAACGTCATGAGGGGGAACTTCTCGGCGTCGAAGAAGTCGCCGCTGACCAGGTGGCCGTCGCGGTCCGCGATGCCGGTGTCCACGCTGGCGATCTTGACGTCGATGGAGACGGAGGAACCGGCCGGGTCGCTGCCGTCCAGCTTCAGGCTGCCCTCGTGCTCACCGAAGGAGCCGCGCACATTGGTGACCATCGCGTGGCGCACGGTGAAGCCGATGCTGCTGTGGGCCGGGTCGATCGTGTAGTCGCCGGTGAGGGCGGCCAGGGCCGGGTCGACGGCGGCGGTCGTGGTGGTCGCGGTCTCGTTGGACTTGCGGTTGAACAGAGCCATGGCTCCTCCTCGGGACGTGATCGAGCGGGGCTCGACGTGTTTGTTTAACCTTCAACGAGATTGACTGTAACCCCATCTAGTTCAAAGTTCAACATCAGGCACTCGGGTCTGTCCATGGGGGTGTCATGTATTCACGTGACCGTCACCCCACGCCCTCTGGCGGACGCGCGTAGAACTCGGGCACTATCTCCCTGCCCCCACGTTGTCATGCACAGGAGGAGTCCCCATGGTGTCCCGTATGACGCTGCGCCCCGTCCTGACCGTTCTCGCCCTCGTCCTCGGAGTCCTCTTCGCCCCCGGAGTCGGTGTCGTCTCCGGTGCGACGGACGCCTTCGCCGTCAGCAAGCTCACCCACAGCCAGGCGACCGCCAGATTCAGCTCGTCCGGCGTCACCTGGTCGTCCTCCGGCGGCTGCTCCAACCGGAACGTCGCCACCTGCACCTCCTTCGACCAGCTCAACCTGCCGACCGCCCAGGGCGCCCAGACGCTCAAGAGCGCCACGGGCTGCGCGCTCAACATCACCGGCGGCACCGAGACCGGGCACGCCAGCGGCACGTACTCGCACTGGAACGGCTACAAGCTCGACTTCGGCAAGACCACCTGTCTCACCAACTACGTGCACGGCGTGTTCAGTTACATCGGCCTGCGCGGTGACGGCGCGCCCCAGTACAAGTCCGGCTCCGGCAACATCTACGCGGACGAGGGCAGTCACTGGGACGTGACGTACTACAACTGCGGCGGCTGCTGACGCCCTCTGTTCCGCCCCTGCGTATGACGGCGCCCCCGACCGGGATCCCGGTCGGGGGCGCCGTCATACGCAGGGGCGGCGGTGGTCAGCCCACCGCGTCCAGGGCCCGTCGCGCCTGGGCGACGACCTCGGGGTCTGTGACGAAGTGGGTGTCCTGCTCGGCCGAGGCTCCGCCCGCGCCGAGCGGTATCCAGCTGCCGCCGAGCCGGCGCGGCGCGCGGGTCTTGGCGGAGAGGTGGACGGAGGCGACGCCGGCCGAGGCCAGCGCCGGGATGTCGGCGAGGCGCACGCCGCCGCCGGCCATCACCTGCACGCCGGGTGCGGCGGCGACCATGGCGGTGATCGCCGCCAGCCCGTCGCCCGCGGCGGGAGCGCCGCCCGAGGTGAGGACCCGGGTCAGACCGAGCGGGGGCAGCAGCGCGGCGGTGGCCACCGGGTCCGCGGACTGGTCGATGGCCCGGTGCAGGGTCACCTCCACCGGGCGGCCCGAGGTGCGGGCGGCCTCCGCGAGCCGGGCGACCGCGTCCGTGTCCAGGGCGCCGTCGGCGGTGAGCGCGCCGATGACCACTCCGGCGGCGCCGGAGGCGATGACGGACCGCACCTCCGCGGCCATGAGCGCGATCTCCTCCGCGTCATGGACGAAGTCGCCGGGTCGGCACCTGACCAGCACCTGCACCGGCAGCCCCTCGGCCGCGACCGCCTCGACCAGCGCGGCCGACGGGGTCAGCCCGCCCAGCTCCAGCGCGGTGCAGAGCTCGACCCGGTCGGCGCCGTTCTTCCTGGCGGCGCGGGCGCCGGCCGGTGAGGTGACGGCGATCTCCAGGGCGGGGCGGGCGCTCACTCGTCGTCCCCGGTCAGCGGCTGGTCGGCGGCGGGGATGACGCGGGCCGACAGGTCCGGGTCCGCCATCTCCCGGTCGAACGGGAACATCGGGCGGCGGATGCGGTGGTGGCCCAGGCGCACCAGGTCCTGGTCCACACCGCCGGGGGTGAGCGCCATCTTCCAGCCGACCGACATGTCGAAGAGTTCGGGCTCCAGGTAGCCGATCTTCACGATCACGACGTCGGCGCCGCGCGGGTCGAGGCCGAGGCCGGTGAAGTCGGCCTCGTGGTGGTAGGGCTTGCGGAGCTCCGTGAGGATCGCGTACACGCTGCCCACCCGGATCACGACCTCGGTCCGGGCGTCGCGGTCGCCGTGCCGGACGGAGTGCACCGTGCCGGTCAGGGTGACCGGGCCCGCGTGCCGGTCGTCCACCTCCGCCCCCGCGGTGACCGTGACGGTGGCGCCGACACCGGCGGCGACGGCCGTCGCGACGGCGGCCGGGCCGGGCACAGAGGCGTAGATGACGACCGGGCCGTCGTCCTTCTGGAACTCCGGGCGGGCCAGCAGCCGGGTCAGCCCCCAGGTCATGTCACCGGAACCACCGGCGGTCGGGTTGTCCCCTGTGTCGCTGATGAAGTAGGGGCGCTGGTCCGAGCCCAGGGCCTCGTCCAGGATTCCGTCGAAGGTGCCGGTCGGGGCGACGAAGTCGAAGTCGTCGCGGGCCTTCCAGAAGCCCTCGGCCAGCCGCTCCGCACCGGCCGACACCGCGGCCCGGTCGGTGCCGGTGACCACCACCGCGGCGCGGTTGCGGGGCTCGTCGGCCCAGGCGTAGCCGACCCAGATCGCGGCGTCGGTCACGCCGTCCATGGCCTCGACGTCGTCCACCTCCGCGTACACGCTCCTGGCCGGCTCGATCCGGGTGGAGGTCTGCTCGCCCGCCAGCAGCACCGGTACCGGCACCCAGGCCTTGACCGGACGGGGCGCCCCGGAGACCAGCAGGTCGACCAGGTTGCGGACCGCCCGCTCCTTGGTCTCCATGTGGTCCTCGTGCGGGGCCATCCGGTAGCAGGTGATCAGGTCGCTGCCGTGGACGAGGTCGCGGGAGACGTTGCCGTGCAGGTCCATCGAGGTGGAGATGATGACGTCGGGACCGACGGTCGCGCGGATGCGGTCCAGCAGGACGGCTTCCGCGTCGTCGATGCCCTCCACGGTCATCGCGCCGTGGATGTCGTACCAGAGTCCGTCCGGGCGGGGCAGCGCGGCGAGCCGCTCGATCAGCTCGTCGGTCAGCTCGGTCCAGGCGGCGGCGGTGACGGTGCCGCCCGGCAGTGACTTGCCGACCAGGGCGCCGTGCCAGTCGGCCGCCTCGCGCAGTTCCTCACCGGCGGCCAGGAAGGGGTAGCGGTCCAGCACCCCGGCGCCGCGCGAGGGGTGGAAGGCGGTGGCCCCGGTCCGGGCGGGGGAGAAGGTGGAGGACTCGATGCCGAGCCCTGCGATGGCGATGACCGGGCGGGCTGCGGCGGTGCGGGATTGCGACATGGCTCCTCGTAGGGGGTCGGGTGTCAGACGTGACGGGGGGCGAGAGTGCCGAACCGTTCGGCTCCGCCCACCTCGTGCAGGGCTTGGGCCAGGGCGCGTTGCAGGGCGAACTGCCCGGCGCCGACCAGCCCGGCGTCGGCGCCGAGCCTGGTCCGCTCGATGGTGAGGTGCTCGGTGACGAGCGGGTGGCAGCTCTCGTAGAGGCGGCTGCGCACCGCGGCGACGAACAGTTCCAGGGTGGAGAGGATGCCGCCGAGGTAGACGGCGTCCGGGTTGAAGAAGTTGACGTTGGCGGCCAGCACCTGGCCCAGGTAGTCGCCGGCCCTGCGGACCGTGCGGGTTGCCAGCGGATCGCCGTCCAGGGCCAGTCGGGCCACGTCTTCCGTGCTGTTCACGTCCGCCCCGCGCTCGCGCAGGATGCGGACCAGCGCGGCACCGGACGCCACGGTCTCCAGGCAGCCGGTGTTGCCGCAGGAACACGGGATACCGGCACCCGCGTCGATCCTGATGTGGGTGATGTCCCCGGCGGCGCCGGTCGCGCCGCGGTAGAGGCGACCCTCGGCCATCACGCCCGCTCCGATCGCGGACCCGATCTTCACCATGATCGTCTGGGCGGGCCCGTCGAGCCGGACGGTGTGTTCGCCGACCGCCATGCAGTTGGCGTCGTTGTCCACGGCCGCCGGGACCCCGAATCGCTCCTCCAGCCAGGCGGTGACCGGGAAGCGGTTCCAGCCGGGCATCCGTGAGGGCCGCACGACGGAGCCGGAGGCGATGTCCACGGGGCCGGGCAGCGAGAGCCCGACCCCGCGCAGGCGGCCGGGGCCGCGCTGGTCCGCCAGTGCTTCCAGGGCCTCGGCCAGCCGGGGCAGGGCCGCCTCCGGGCCGTCAGCGATCAGGAAGGGGACCGTCGAGACGTCGCTCAGGCCGCCACCCGGAAGCACCACGCCGATCCTGGCGTGCCGGCCGCCGAGGTCTGCGGCGACGGCGAACTCGTCACGGCTCCCGATCCTCAGCACCTTGCGGGGGCGTCCACCGGTGGAGGACTGGGTGCCCTCCTCCGCGACCAGACCTCGGTCCACCAGGTGCCCCACAGCGAGGGAGACGGTGGAGGCGGCGGCCCCGAGGCGTCTCGCGAGTTCGGTACGTGACGTCGCCTCGCCCGATGCGATCAGTTCCAGAACACGCACGGCGAGGGAGGGGGTCCCTTTCGTGGCCTTGCGGTCCCACGTACTTATTCCAGTCATGTACAAAGTTACTTCCGCAACGGGGTATGTGGCGCAGACGATACGCCCGCACTTCGCGCAGGGGAACAGTCCCTTGAAGGAAGTGCATCACCCGTAAAATCCCCTATATCGCCCCAAGCTATCCCAAGTTGTCGGGCTAAATCGGGCAAGAGGGCTTTCGTCGAAAGTGCAGTAACTTACTTGTTATTAATTCTTGTTTGTTTCTTCGGCAATGGCGGCGTTAGCTGTCGTGAACGCAGCGCCGACCCACCTGAGCGGCTGCGGGCCCTTTCATTCCGAGGAGAGTCATGATCCTTACCCGCACGGCGAACAGCCGCCGCTGGGCCCTCGCCGCGGGCGTCGCCACCACGGCGGCCGTTCTGCTGTCCGGCTGTTCCGGCGGAGGCACGACCTCGTCCGGCGCCGGCTCGAAGGACAGCATCAACTACGCGCTGCCGGCGAACTTCACGCCGAACTGGATCCTCCCGGTCGGCACCGCCTCCCACCTGAACACCAACAACGCCTCGATATCCCAGTCCCTCTGGGAGCCGCTGATCGCGTACGACGGCTCCACCGGAAAGGTCGGCTGGAACAAGAACAACTCGCTGGCCACCGGCGCCGACTTCGCGAAGGACAGCAAGAGCGTCAAGATCACCCTCGGCGACCGGCACTGGAGCGACGGCCAGAAGATCACCTCGCGCGACGTGCAGTTCTGGTTCAACCTGGTCAAGGCCAACAAGGGGGACTGGGCCAGCTACAGCCCCGGCAAGGCGCCGGACAACTGGACCTCGCTGAAGATCGTGGACGACACGCACTTCACGATCACGTTCGACAAGGCGTACAACACGCAGTGGATGCTCGCCAACGAGCTGAGCATGATCCGCCCGATGCCGCAGCACGTCTGGGACAAGACCAGCGACGCCGGCAAGGTCTCGGACCTCGACCTCACCCCCGCGGGCGCCAAGAAGGTCTGGGCCTACCTCAACACCGCCGCCAAGAAGATCTCCGGTTACGCCACCGACCCGCTCTGGAAGACGGTCAGCGGCCCGTACACCATCAAGTCCTTCTCGACGGCCGGCAAGGTGCAGCTCCTCGCCAACGCCAAGTACGACGGCGGCGGCAAGGCCAACATCAAGACGGTGAACCTGCTCCCGTTCACCACCGCGGACGCCGAGGAGAACGCACTCCGGGCCGGCACGGTCGACTACGGCTACATCAACGCCACCAACCTCAGCCAGGAAGCGTCCTTCACCGCCAAGGGCTACACCCTCAAGCCGTGGGCCGGCTGGGCGATCACGTACATGCCCTACAACTTCAACAACCCCACCATGGGCCCGGTCTTCAAGCAGCTCTACGCCCGCCAGGCGATCCAGATGTCGGTGGACCAGTCGACCCTCTCCAAGGTGATCTTCAACGGCACCGCCGTCTCGACCTACGGCCCCGTTCCGCAGGGCCAGACCTCCGCCTTCGTCTCCTCGAAGCAGAAGGACAACCCGTACCCCTTCTCCGCCGCCAAGGCGAAGAAGCTGCTCACAGACCACGGCTGGACCCAGCAGGGCGCCACCATGGTCTGCACCCACCCGGGCAGCGGCGACGACCAGTGCGGCGCCGGGGTCGACAAGGGCACGAAGTTCCAGATGCAGGTGCTGTCGCAGTCCGGCTCGACCGTGACCGACAACCTGATGAGCGCCCTCCAGTCGTCCTTCGCCAAGTCCGGCATCGGCTTCTCCATCAAGACCGCCCCGGTCAACTCGGTCCTCGCGCAGTCCGGCCAGTGCAAGGCCGGCGACTCCGGCTGCAAGTGGCAGCTCTCCTTCTTCGGCAGCGCGGGCAGCTGGTACTTCCCGGCCTACCCGAGCGGTGACTCCCTCTTCGCCACCGGCGGCGCCTCCAACTTCGGCAGCTACACCAACCCCGCCGTGGACAAGCTGATCGGCGAGACCACCACCGACTCCTCGCCCGCCGCCATGCAGAAGTACAGCGCCGCCCTGGCCGAGGACCTGCCGGTGGTCTGGCTGCCGGAACCCGACTACCAGGTCTCCGTGGTCAAGAGCGGCCTCGGCGGCTTCGCCCAGGACTCACTGGCCAACTTCCACCCCGCCATGTGGAAGTGGACCAACAAGTAAGCCCGGTTGGCGACCATGCGCACCACTGAGCCGAAGCGACCGGAATACACATGAGCACTTCCTCTTACCTGATCAGGCGGGTCCTCCAGGCCGTCGTGGTGATCGTCATCGTGACGATCGTGGTCTTCGGTCTGCTGCACGCCCTGCCCGGGGGTCCCGCACGCGGGATCCTCGGCCCGCAGGCCACCCCGCAGCAGATCACGTCCTTCAACCACGAACAGGGCCTCGACAAGCCGCTGCCCGTGCAGTACTTCTACTACCTGAACCAGCTGCTGCACGGCGACTTCGGGACCTCGTACACCCTCAACGAGCCGGTGTCCCAGCTCATCACCGAGCGGCTGCCGAAGACCCTGCTGCTCACCGTCCTGTCGGCGGTCGTCGGCCTGGTGCTGGCGATCCCGCTGGGCATGTGGCAGGCCATGCGGCGCAACAAGCCGGCGGACTACGTCATCACCACGCTGAGCTTCATCGCCTACTCCACGCCCGTGTACTTCCTCGGGCTGATCCTGGTGCTGGTGTTCAGCCAGACGCTGCCGTGGTTCCCCTCCCAGGCACCACAGGGCGACACGCTCGCCCAGGTGGTCTCCGATCCGCAGGCACTGGTCCTGCCGGTGGTCGCGGGCGCCGCCTCGATGATCGCGGTGTTCAGCCGCTACATGCGGGCGGCCACCCTGGAGAACCTCTCGGAGGACTACGTCAGGACGGCGCGGGCCGGCGGAACCCGCTCCCGCGGCCTCCTGTGGCGCCATGTGTTCCGCAACTCGCTGACGCCCGTGGTCGCCATGCTCGGGTACTACGTGCCGGTGCTGTTCGGCGGCGCGCTGGTGGTCGAGCAGCTCTTCAACTACCCGGGCATGGGCCTGCTCTTCTGGACCGCCGCCCAGTCCTCCGACTACCCGGTGCTCCTGGGCTGCGTGCTCGTCATCGCGGTCGCCACGGTGACCGGCACGCTCCTCGCCGACATCGTCCAGCGTGTCATCGACCCCCGAGTGAAGGCAGGCCGGGCATGAGCGCCGTCATCCAGCCGGGCCAGGTGCCCGCCACGGCCACCGCCCCCGCGGCGTCGGGCTCCCGCCTCGCGCTGCGCCGCTTCCGCCGCAACCGGCTCGCCGTGGTCGGACTCGGCGTCGTGGCCTTCTTCTTCCTGTTCTGCTTCGTCGGTCCGCTGGTGTACTCCACCGACCAGACCCACACGATGCTCCAGCAGGTCAACCTCGCGCCCAGCGGCTCGCACTGGCTGGGCACCGACGCCGTCGGCCACGACGTACTGGGCCGGCTCATGTACGGCGGCAAGGTGTCGCTGATCGTCGGTCTCGCCGCAGGCGTGCTGGCCACCGTCATCGGCACCCTGTGGGGCGCCGTCGCCGGTTACGCGGGCGGCTGGGTCGACGCGGTCATGATGCGGGTCGTGGACGCGGGGATCGCCATCCCGGCGCTCTTCATCCTGCTGGTGGTCTCCGCGATCACCACCCCGGACCTGACGGGCATGATCGTCATCCTGGGCTTCGTCTCCTGGCTGGTGCCCTCGCGCCTGATCAGGGCGGAGACGCTGAGTCTGAAGAACCGCGACTACGTGCTGACGCTCCGGGCGATCGGCGGGACGCACGGCCGGGCGATCCTCCGGCACATCCTGCCGAACTCGGTCTCGACCATCATCGTCGCGGCCACCTTCCAGATCGCGGACGCCATCCTGCTCATCGCCTACGTCTCGTACCTGGGCCTGGGCGTCCAGCCCCCGGCCACCGACTGGGGCGGCATGCTGTCGGCCGGTCTCACCGCCGCGTACTCCGGCTACTGGTGGCTCATCATTCCGCCGGGCCTGGCCATCATCCTGGTGGTGTGGGCGTTCAACGCGATCGGGGACGGGCTCCGCGACGCATTCGACGTGAGGGGACGCGGATGACCGTCACCAAGGGTCCCGCCGCACCGCCGGCCGGACCGATTCTCGAACTCGACGACCTCGGCGTCGTCTTCACCACGGAGACCGGTGAGGTGCCGGCCGTGCGGGGGGTCTCCCTGCACGTCGGACCCGGCGAGACGCTCGCCCTGGTCGGGGAGTCGGGCTCCGGCAAGTCCACCATCGCGCTGGCCGCGATGGGCCTGCTGACCGGCAACGCCCGTGCCACCGGCAGCGCCCTCATCGCGGGCACCCAGGTGGTCGGCGCCCGCGAGAACGAACTCGCCTCGCTGCGCGGCCGGACCGCCTCCATGGTCTTCCAGGAGCCGGCCACCGCGCTGGATCCGCTGACCCGGGTCGGCAGGCAGATCGCCGAGGTGATCCGCAACCACCGCGAGATATCGGCCAAGGAAGCCGCCGCAGAGGCCGTCGGGCTCCTGCGCAAGGTCGGCATCCCCGAACCGGAGAAGCGGGCCACGGCCTACCCGTTCCAGCTCTCCGGCGGGCAGCGCCAGCGCGTCGTCATCGCGATGGCCATCGCCAACAACCCCGCCCTGCTGATCGCGGACGAGCCGACCACCGCGCTGGACGTCACGGTGCAGGCCGAGATCCTCGACCTGCTGCGCCGGCTCGCCGCGGAGACCGGGACCGGTGTCCTGCTGGTCACCCACAACATGGGCGTCGTCGCGGACTTCGCGGACCGGGTCGCCGTGATGTACCGGGGCGAGATCGTGGAGACCGGACCGGTCGAGGACGTGCTCCTGCGGCCGTCCCACGAGTACACCCGCCGACTGCTGGCCGCCGTGCCCCGGCTGTCCGTGGCCGAGGCGGGACAGTCGGCCCCGGCCGCCTCCACCGCGAACCCGGACGCCGAGCCGGTGGCCGAACTCCGCGATGTCAGCGTGGACTTCGGCCGGGGAAAGAACGCCGTGCGGGCTCTGGACGGTGTCTCCTTCGCCGTGCACGCGGGCCAGACCCTGGGGCTGGTGGGCGAGTCGGGTTCCGGCAAGTCCACCGCCTCCCGGGTCGCGCTCGGCCTGATCGCGCCGAGTTCCGGCACTGTCTCCCTGTTCGGCACGGACCTGGGGCGCGTCCGGTCCCGGGCCCGCCGCGCCCTGCGGGCCGGCATCGGCGTGGTCCTCCAGGACCCGGTCGCCTCGCTGGACGCCCGGATGACGGTCGGTGAGTGCGTCGCGGAGCCGCTCAGGGTCCATCACCGGGGCCTCT
Organism: Streptomyces sp. NPDC104307; assembly: GCF_055584045.1. Classification (NCBI taxonomy): domain Bacteria; kingdom Bacillati; phylum Actinomycetota; class Actinomycetes; order Kitasatosporales; family Streptomycetaceae; genus Streptomyces; species Streptomyces sp. NPDC104307. The sequence continues at coordinate 21,868 of NZ_JBVJMU010000021.1, read as the reverse complement.
CCGCCAAGGACCGCCGGAGCAAGGTGGCCGCCATCCTCGACCGCGTCCGGCTGCCGCGCGAGGTCGCGGACCGGGCACCGCGGGAGCTGTCCGGCGGTCAGCGCCAGCGGGTGAGCCTGGCCCGTGCGCTGGTCCTGGAGCCCCGGCTGCTGGTCGCCGACGAACCCACCAGCGCGCTCGACGTGAGCGTGCAGCAGGCCGTACTGGAAGTGATCTCCGAGCTCCAGGACGAGCTGGGCTTCGCCTGCCTCTTCGTCTCCCACGACCTGGCCGTCGTCCAGCACTTCGCGCAGCGCGTCGTGGTGCTGCGGGGCGGCCGGATCCAGGAGCAGGGCCCCACCGGGGCGACCCTCCTGCACCCGGAGACCGACTACACGCGCGGACTGCTGGCCGCCGTACCGGTGCCGGACCCGGTGATCCAGCGCGGCCGCAGGGCCGAGCGCCTGGCCGCCCTCTCGGCCGGCCGGACGGAGGACCGGGCATGAACCCTTACGACCGCAGGCTCTTCGCCGGCGTGGACATCGGCGGCACCACCACCCAGGTGGTCCTGTGCGACGACGAACTGACCGTCCTGGACCGGGCCGAGACCGCCACCCCGGCGGCCCACGGCGGCCCGGCCATGATCAGCGCGGCCCTGGACGTGCTGACCCCGCTGCTGGAGCGCACCCACGGGCGGCTCACCGGCTGCGGGGTCGGCGCCGCCGGCGTCGTGGACTCCGGCACCGGTCACATCCTGGTGGCCAGCGACTCCTTCACCGGCTGGGCCGGTTTCGGGGTGACGGACGCCGTCCAGGAGGCGCTGGGCGTCCCGGCCTTCCTGGACAACGACGTCAACGCCTTCCTGTACGGGGAGACGTCGGGCGGCGCGGTCCGGGACGAGCCCGACGTCCTCGGGATCACCCTCGGCACCGGCGTCGGCGGCGCGCTGTGGAGCGGTGGCAGGCTGTTCACCGGCCCGCACGGCGCGGCCGGCGAGATCGGGCACATCCCCGGCTTCGGAGACCTGCTCTGCTCGTGCGGCGGACGGGGACATCTGGAGACCCTGGCCGCCGGCCGCTCCATCGGCACCCGCTACGCGGAGCGCACCGGCCGGCGGCTGACCGCCCGCGAGGTCGCGGGGGCGGCGGAGCGCGGTGACGAGGACGCCCTCGCGGTGTACCGGGCCGCCGGTTCCGGCATCGCGCGGGCCATCGTGATGACCGCGGGAGTCGTCGACATCACGACGGTGGTCGTGGGCGGCGGGGTCAGCCACGCCTGGTCCCTGCTGGGCCCGGTCATCGACGCGTCGCTGGCCGAGGAACCGCCGGTGAGCGGTCACCCCGTCCGGCTGGTCCGGTCCGGCCTGGGCGCCGACGCCGTACCGGTCGGCGCCGCGGCACGGGCCCGGCGGGAACTCATGGTGGGTTCCCTGGCCTGAGGCCCCGGCCGCACGCACAGGCGCCCCCGTCCGGAAGGGCGGGGGCGCCTGTGCGTGGGGGGAGCGGCAGTGGTGTGCGGGGACGGGGCTCAGTAGATCGGGTCGACGGTGGGGCCCTCCTGGGCCAGCAGGTCGCGGGCGAACTGCTCCCACTGGGCGTAGGCGTCGGGGAAGGCCGACACCTGCACGGCCTGGCACACCTCGCCCGGCGGCCTGGTGACCGGTTGGCCAGAAGGTTGATGACTGCGGTGGTGCGGCGTGGGGTGCCGACCGATACGCCGAAGCCGACGGAGATCGGGGCTAGGGTATCCAGCTTGCGCATATACACCGGAGCGAAGAGCGCCCGTTGGTGCGGCAGGGCAGCAAATCAACGAAAAACTAGCGCTGTTGAGTTGATACTTCGAACATCTCCGTATGGCGGAGGAAATGAGACTCGAACGCGTGTGAGGTTGACCCCACACGCGCCCCACTTATTTCACCGGGCGTGTGCGGGAGTACTCCGAACTGCCGTGAAGTCGGGAAGGTGAGACTTCTGAACAGGAACACACGGTGCTGAACACCCAGAACGGCAACCAGCCTGCGCCGCTGCGTGGTCAGGCGTTGGGACGTCGCTCGTAACCGGGGTTGTCGTCGGGGAAGTCGTCGGGGAACACATCGCTGACGTATTCGCGCCGCAGTACGTGCAACAGGTAGGTATCGACCGGCCCTTCGAAGAGATCGTAGGCGTCGCCGCGACCCGCGACGATCAGCACTCCCCACTTGCCGGGGTGCTTGTCCGGGAGCAGGAAGCAGAAGTCCGCGTTGTCCGTACCGCCCCACCGGATCAACTGGTCCGGCGCCAGTCCTCTTCGGCGGAGGAGTTCCTTGATATGAGGACGGGACGTGGTCTCGGTCATCGCATGACGAGCTGCGCACGTCCGGCTCACAAGATCGAGGTACTCGTTGTTGGCACCAGCACGGTAGACCGTCAGGAAGTCGTCGAACTGCGATCCGCCGAATACCTCCAGGAAGCGCATGAAGGAAGACGGAAAAGTGACCCCCAAGGCGGACTCGGCGAGGTCCCAGTCGTTGCGTACCATTCCTGTCTCCTTCCCCTTGGCGGGGAAGGCTGCAAGAAGTTCCAGGTCAGTCATGTGCACCTACTTGTTGATAACGGTTTGGTCGATGTCCAGCCCGCCACCTTTGGCGGTGATGTGGATGCCGGAGGGGACAAGGTCGGTGGGCGTCCTGTAGACCGGTGTGGCTGCGTAGTCCACCGTGTGACCTGCCGCGACGACGCTGTAGATCTCCTTCTCCAGATCGTTCATCACGACGTTATTGGCATGGTCGTACATGATCGCTATGTTCTCCGCTGCCTTGCCGTCTCCACCCAGCGACCTGGCAAGCAGGTGACCCCGTGTATGCCCGGCATCCGCTCCTCCCCATCCCGGCGGCTTCATACGCCGGGTCGTCCCGTCGCCCTTGTCGAGCATCGACTCGGTGATCCGTGTTCGGACGCCTTGAGACCTTCCTGAGGAGTCGAGCGGTAGCGCGTACGAGGGTGGTTGCTGCTCGCCCCTGCCGCCCCGTCCGGTACGCATCAGGGTGCCGAGACCGTCGAGGCTTGTGCCGCTGCCAGGGAGTGCGAAGTTCGGTCCGAGGCCGGGGATGCGCATCCCGCCCAGCAGCTCGGTCATGCCGCCCGCGTCGCCCACTGCACGGTAGGTGGCCGCTCCGCCGCCGAGGAGACCTCCAGTGAGGGATCCGTACATGGCGGCGTTGTGTACTTCGTCGAGACTGAGACCATCGCTTTCCCCCGTGATCATCGCTGCGGGTTGGGTGACGGCAAGGTCGACGGTGATCGACTCGATGCCGCCGATCGCGGCGGTGGCGAGGGTGGTACCTGCGATGGCAGCGATCTCTGTCGAGACGGTCACGCCCAGGGTGGCAGCGAGTTCGACTACGCTTGCGGTCGCGGCTGCGGCTGCAACCTCGGAGATGCCGGCGGTGAAGATGGCAAGGGCGGTGCCTGCGACAATGGTGGCGCCGACAATCTCAAGCTCGTGTTCCAGTTGCTTGACGGCGTGGTGGACGATGTCGGCGTATTGGTCGAGGGCCTTCGCCGTGTCGCGTGCGCCGTCAGTCATGTCCTGGAGCCAACCGTGGTGGTTGTGGTAATAGCGCCGCCAGTAGGGGTCGCCGAAGGCGGATATGGCCTCGCCCTTGTTGTGATCGATGATGCCGCGCGCTGATTTGTTCGCCGCGACAGTGACGTCCTCCAGGTCGTCGGCGAAGTCCCGCCATGCCTTGGCCGCATCTCGCAGACCGCCCTCGTCTGCGTCCGGCCACCACATTCCGGTGATGTCCTGGATAATCTCCTTTGCCTTGTCTGCTGCGCTCACTGCTTCGTCCCGTTGCCCTCGTGCGGGGCGGAGCCGGTCTTGCTGAACATCGAGCGAACGAGTTCTTCGTTATCGATATGACCGTCCGCCATGTCAGTCATGGCACCACGGATGCTGGCCAGACCGAGCGTCAGGACCTCAGCGGCGTGCTCCATTTTCTGTGCATGCGGGCCGTAGTGCCTTTGAAACTTCTGGCCTTGCTCGTCATCTCCCCACGGTGAACCGACAGCACTGAGAGTGGACTTGAGCTTGGTCAGTGCCTTGGACAGGTTTTGGCTGTGCGTGGCGAAGTGTGGGGCCGTCGCTTTCAGATCGGCAATTTTGATGTCGAGTATCTCGCTGTCGCCTTTGTCACTCAAGGCGTCGACCTCCTCGCGGGTTGTTCAACTGGCCTCAGAACGCTAACCCATCGAGTGAATTCGTGGTGGCGCTCATGTTGATGGAAGGGCAAAGTTTCCAAAAATCAATAGGTATTGAGGCCGTTGTTGGCGGTCAGGGCGCGGAGGCGGGTGGCGACGACTGCTACTGGTTTGAGGCGGGCGGTTGTTCGAGGTCCGCCTGGGCGAGCATCTCGTCGGCGGCATGAGTCACCTGGTCTGCGAGGACCGTGGTCAGGCCGATGGCTGCCCAGAGGTTCGGCGTCGCGGCTGCCGACGGGGGCGAACAGTCCTTAGAACTCCTAACGAAATGATCTTCGAGGTGCTTCAATCGCTCCGGGACTGATGATCCGGGGGTGCGGGGTGGCTCGGCCGAGGCCGTGGGAAGTCGATGACGAGTTGTGGGCGGCGATCGAGCCGCTGTTGCCCAAGGTTGAGCGCAGGACCCGGAACCCCGGGCGCAAGCGGCATCCGGACCGGCTCGTGTTCCAGGGCATCCTGTTCGTCCTGCACACCGGAATCGCCTGGGAACACCTCCCGCAGGAACTCGGCTTCGGCTCCGGCATGACCTGCTGGCGCCGGCTGGCCGAGTGGACCGAGGCCGAGGTGTGGCCGCGACTGCACGAGGCTCTCCTCGCCAAGCTCCGCGGCGCGAACGCCCTGGACTTCTCCCGGGCGGCCGTCGACGGCTCCCATATCCGCGCGTTAAAAGGGGCACCAAGACGGGACGAAGCCCTGTTGACCGGGGCGGGACGGGCAGCAAGCATCACCTGATCACCGATGCCACCGGCATCCCGCTCGCCGCCACCCTGACCGGCGGCAACCGCAACGACGTCACCTAGCTGATCCCACTTTTCCAGGCCGTGCCGTCCGTGCGGGGCAAGCGTGGCCGGCCCCGGCGCCGCCCGGAGGTGGTGCTGGGTGACCGCGGCTACGACCACGACAAGTACCGCCGCCTGGTCTGGGACCTCGGCGAGAAGCCGGTGATCGCCCGGCGCGGCACCGAGCACGGCTCGGGACTGGGCGCCCAACGCTGGGTAGTGGAGCGCGCATTCGCCCACCTGCACTGGTTCCGCCGGCTGCGGATCCGCTGGGAGATCCGCGACGACATCCACGAAGCCTTCCTCACCCTAGGATGCGCAATCATCTGCTGGCGGCGACTGCGCGCTCTGGCGACCGATGCCGTGGGCTAGCTATCTGCCGCTAGCCGGTTAAGGACTTCCCTGGGCGCGAAGCTCCAGCCGACCAGACGCGGCCCACTCCAGTTGATGCCGATCACGAGTCCGTCCCGGGCGGCATCGGGCAGTGCAAGATCACACCAGGCGTCCAAGGGCATGGAATCGACGCGGAGCCCACGCCCCCAGATCTTCGCCGCCCTCTGAGCCCGGGGTGAGGTCGACCAGAAGGGGAAACTCCGCGTGCCGTCCGCGGAGAGGTGAGTCGGACTTCCGTCATTGTCCCGGACAAACCAGACCACTCTGTTTTTACGGACGTCTCGGAAGAATGCCGCCGCTTGCGAACCGCTCTGACTCATAGCCGCCGAGCCTAGCGTTCCCCAAGATCCATTTCGTTAGGAGTTCTTAGGCCTTTGCATGTGCCCTCCTCGCCCGGAAGATCTTCGAGAGCGACGCCCTCGCAGGGGGCGAGAAGGAGGTGTACGGGATTCAGCGGCCATGGGGTCCGGACGGTGTCCTCCCCGCTGATCGTACGGACGCACCATCCGTGCTGCGGACTTCACCATCGTCTGAACGCCCGCCGGCAGGCCTTGGGGGCTCGACAGCCGACGCTCTCCCCGTACCGTACCGGCGCCCGCATGGCAGGGCCCCCGTCCCGCCCGGACGGGGGCCCTGCCGGTCTCCTTCGGTGGAGGTCAGGAACCGACGCTCACGGTGAAGCGCGTCGGGTTGCCGTCGTTCGCGGCACCCGAGACGTCCGGCTCACCGTCGGGGCGTACGTCGTCGTAGGGGAAGGCGTAGCCGATCGGGCTGTTGGCGTGCACGATCCGCGACCAGTGGTTGGTCACGTCGCCCTGGTAGTAGTCCGCCACCGTGGTGCCGTTCGGCTGGTCCGGGTGGCTGAGCATGATCGAGCGGTTGAAGCCGGCCGCGATCCGCGCCAGCAGGGCCTTCTTGTCGTCGTTGTCCGCCGGGTTGTTGGCGAACGGGCCGCCGTTGCAGGTGAAGATGTCCTGCGAGTTGGGCTTGGAGAAGGTGTGCCCGCCGTCGAAGGTCAGTGTGTCGCCGCTGACCCGTCCGGCGAGGACGCCACGGCCGCCCTGGAGGTCGATCCGCAGGTCAGTGGAGCGGTACTTCTCCCAGACCTCGTCGACCTGCGCGGTGAACAGGTTCCCGAACGGCATGTCGCCGCCGCCGGACGACGCCATCAGGTTCTGCGGCGAGATGACCCGCAGCACGTTGCCGTCCGAACCGCGCTTCACCAGCTGGTCCCAGGGCTGCCCGTCGGCGGCGGCCTGGGCGGTGAGGTCGTCGGCGATCTTCTGGACCGCGCCGTCCGGGAGCGGGGCCACGGTGTGCGTGCTGTCGCCCTGCAGGGTCAGGCCGATCGGCAGCGCGGTCACCAGGTCGACGTAGCTGATGTTCGCGTACAGCTGCTGCGGGTTGAAGGTGAACTCGCAGAACGACCAGGTGCGCCCGTAGTTCACGTCCGTGGGCGTGGCGAAGGCCGGTTCGACGAGGGAGGGGCCCGGGTTCAGGAAGAAGTCGAGGGTGTCGTCGTGCACGAAGTAGACCCGTGCCCCGTACATCTGGGGGAGCGTCACGACGACGGGTGCGGCGCCGGCCGCGTTCAGCGGGATGGCGCAGTCCACCGGCAGCGGGGTCTGCGGCGCCGCCGGGGACTCGGGGTGGTAGACGCTGCCGTCGGCCCGCAGCAGCACCCACTGGTCGGTGCCCTGCTCGTGGCCGGTGACGTATGCGTTGACCTTGCCGGACAGGGACTTGTTCTCCAGGGCCAGTTCGCAGGTCGCGGCGGCCGCAGAGGCGCTCGGGCTCAGCGCGCTCCCCCAGACGGGGTAGGTGAGTGCGGTCGCGGAGGCGGCGATGCCGCCCGTCAGGAACAGTCGGCGCGAAATCACGAGGGGACTCCTGAGGCGTGGGGGGTGGGGATGTGGGGATGTGGGGGTGGTGAACGGTGGGGGACAGGAGGGTCGCGGACGGCGCGGCGGTGCGGGGAGGTGGAACGAGCGCGTCCGCGGTGCGCACCACTCTCGCGAGGGCCGCGGCGACCGTCAAGACTTGTGACTGAGAGCGCTCTCAAAAATCGAAGGTCTTCACAACTCGACGCCCCGAGCCACTACTTGGCGTGCCCGTCCGGTCCGTCATTGGCCACCGTGATCAACATCTGAACACGGGCCCTGTGCTGCGTCCCACGCATTCCACGTGGTCCTACTTGGACTTACGCAGAGCGGTTGTTGGACTGGAGGGGCCCTCGGAGCCGTACGTCGTTGACGGTGTCCGGACACGGCGACTACGCAGAGCACATGTCGCCAAGATTCACTACGGCGGGCGCTGCTGCCGCCGCCTCAGCCGCCGTCCTGGCTCTGGTGGGGACCGCCCTCCCCGCCTCAGCCGCCGCCCCCGCGCCCGCCGCGGCCGAATCGGCCGTCGCGGCGGGCGCCGTCATCGCCTCCGCCCAGCTCGCCGTCGCCGTCGCGGACGACTTCCCGCGCGTACTGACGTACACCGACCGGGCCTCCGGGAACCAGCTGTCCGGCTCCACCCGGCCGGTCACCTCCGTCACCCTGAACGGCACCGTCCACGACGTGAAGCTCAAGGGCGCGCCCAAGGTCACCAAGTCGGCCGCCCGCTACACGCTGACCTTCGCGGATCTGCCCGGTGTCGAGATCGACGCCTCGCTCTCGGTCTCCGGACGCGCCACCACCTTCAAGGTCACCGCCGTCCGCGACACCGCCGCCTTCCGGGTCGCCACGATCGACATCCCCGGCCACGACCTCGTCTCCGTCGCGAGCACCGACGCCGGGGCTGCCACCGCCTTCACGAAGCTCGACCCCGACTCGACGAAGACCGCCGACGTCTTCGCGAAGGTCACCGACGCCACCAAGGCCGACGCGGCACCGGTCGGCGGCACCTACGCGATTCTCAACACCGGATCGCTGGCGGCCGCCGTCGAGTCCAACTCCTCGTACGACAAGCCCGCCGGCGCCACCGGCGGCGACGACGCCCGCTTCTGGCACCAGGCCCGCAAGGACGACGACGGCACCACCCGGGTCGGCGTCTGGTCCGGCCAGTGGACCTACCGGGGCGACGGCGCGCCCAAGCCGGAGAGCGGCGACAACCTGCCCTGGGCGAAGGTCGTCGTCACGCCCGACGCCAACGGCGACGGAGCCGTCGACTGGCAGGATGGCGCCGTCGCCTTCCGCTCCATCGGCGTGGTCGCGCCGGGCAGCGAGGACACCGCGGACCGGGTCGTCACCCACATCCCGTTCAACTTCGCCAGCCAGGCCACCCACCCCTTCCTGCGCACCCTCGACGACGTCAAGCGGATCTCCCTCTCCACCGACGGCCTCGGCCAGCTCGCGCTGCTCAAGGGGTACGCCTCCGAGGGCCACGACTCCGCCCACCCCGACTACGGCGGCAACTACAACAAGCGCGCCGGCGGGCTGAAGGACCTCAACGAGCTCCTGAAGGACGGCAAGAAGTGGGGCGCCACCTTCGGCGTCCACGTCAACGCCACCGAGGCCTACCCGGAGGCGAAGGCCTTCGACGAGAAGCTCGTCGACAAGACCAAGCCCGGCTGGAACTGGCTGAACCAGAGCTACTACATCGACCAGCGCCGCGACATCAACAGCGGCGACCTGGCCAAGCGCTTCCAGCAGCTGCGCGACGAGACGAACAGCAACCTCAGCATGCTGTACATCGACGTCTACTACACGCACGGCTGGATCGCGGACAAGACCCTCCAGTCGATCCAGAAGCAGGGCTGGAACGTCTCCAGCGAGTGGGCCGACAAGTTCGAGCGCGGCTCGCTCTGGTCGCACTGGGCCAATGACCTCGACTACGGCGGCGCCACCAACAAGGGCCTCAACTCGCAGATCATCCGGTTCATCCGCAACGACGAGAAGGACGTCTGGAACAACGACCCGGTCCTCGGCCAGAGCGCCATCGACGAGTTCGAGGGCTGGACCGGCGAGACCGACTGGAACGCCTTCTACGACAACATCTGGCAGCGCAACCTGCCCGCCAAGTACCTCCAGCAGCAGAAGATCACCCGCTGGGACGGCAACGACATCACCTTCACCGGAGGCGTCAGCGGCACGGTCGAGGACGGGAAGCGGACCTTCTACGACCACGGCCGCAAGGTGCTCAGCGGCACCGACTACCTGCTCCCGTGGGACGGCGGCAAGAAGCTCTACCACTACAGCAAGACGGGCGGTACGAGCAGCTGGGCGGTGCCCTCCAAGGGCACGTACACCGTCTACAAGCTCACCGACAACGGCCGCGTCAAGACCGGCACGGTCCGTCCCGTGGACGGGAAGATCACGCTGAAGGCCGAGGCCGGGCAGCCGTACGTCCTCTACCCGGACAAGGCGCCGAAGGCCGCCGACGCCAAGTGGGGCGAGGGCACCCCGGTCGAGGACCCCGGCTTCAACGACAGCAGGCTGCCCGACTGGTCGAAGACCGGCACCGCCGTCCGCGACACCGACAGCCAGGGCCGCAACAGCGCGAAGCTCTCCGGCACCGGCACGGCCGCGCTCTCCCAGTCCATCGGCGGACTGAAGCCCGGCGCGCGCTACACCGCCTCCGCCCTGATCGAGGTCCAGCCCGGGAAGACCCGGCACACCACGCTGTCGGCCGGCGGGAAGTCCGTCGCCGTGGACCGCTCCACCGCCAAGGACCAGGTCGCCGCGTCCGACTGGCACGGCACGTACTTCCAGCGCGCGAAGGTGAACTTCACCGCCCCGGCCAACGGCCGCACCACGCTGCGCGTCGAAGCCGCCAAGGGCAGTGCGGCGACCGTCCGCGCCGATGACGTACGCGTCGTCGCCAACGCCCCCGCCACCAAGAAGAACACCGTCGTGTACGAGGACTTCGAGGACGTCGACCAGGGCTGGGGCCCCTTCCTCAAGGGCGACGCGGGCGGCTCCACCGACCCCCGCACCAGCATCTCCCAGCTGCACGCCCCGTACACCCAGGCCGGCTGGAACGGCAAGCTGACCGACGACGTGCTCGGCGGAAGTGAGTCCCTCAAGGCCCACGAGGAGAACGCCGGGATCGTCTACCGGACCGCCCCCTGGACCGTGCCGATGGCCGACGGCCACCGCTACCGGGTCGAGTACGACTACCAGTCCAGCCACTCCGGTGCCTACGAGTGGGTCGACGGCTACGACCGGATCACCGCGGACGGCAAGGCCGACTCCGTACAGACCCGGTCCACCGCCATCGGCGCCCAGCACACCACCGGCCACTTCACCGAGACCGTCACGGCGGGCTGCGGCGACACCTGGACCGGGCTGCGCAAGCGCGACGACGCCCCCGAGGGCGCCGACTTCACCCTCGACGGCTTCACCGTGACCGACCTCGGCAAGGCGCCTTCGGGGGAGCAGGCCGCCTGCGGCACGCTCACCGTTCAGCCGGCCGGTGAGACCCTGGAGCCGGGCACCGCCAACACCGTGAAGGCGAGCTTCACCAACTACGAGGCCACCGACGTCGCCGGGGTCTCGCTGGGCCTGACCGTCCCCGAGGGCTGGCAGGCCGAGCCCGCGGGCCCCGTCACCTTCGACTCGGTCGCGGCCGGTGCGAAGGTCACCGGAAGCTGGCGGGTCACCCCGCCGGTCGACGCCAAGTACCAGACGTACCAGCTGGGTTCCAAGGCGGCTTACACGGTCGGCGGCGGGCAGCGGAAGCTCGGCGCGCAGACCTCGGTGCGGACGCTGCCGCCGCCGCCCACCACCGACAGCTGGGCCAGTGACCTGGACTGGACGGCCTCCGAGAACGGCTGGGGACCGGTCGAACGCGACCTCTCCAACGGCGAGACCGGCACCGGCGACGGCACCCCGCTGACCATCGGCGGAACGGTGTACGAGAAGGGCCTCGGCAGCCACGCACCCGCGAAGGTCCGCTACTACCTGGGCGGGAAGTGCACCTCGTTCACCGCAGAGGTGGGCGTGGACGATGTGCAGAAGAGCGCCGGCAGCGTGCAGTTCTCCGTGACGGCGGACGGCACCGAGAAGGTGAAGTCGCCGGTCCTCAAGGCCGCCGACAGCGCCTGGTCGCTGACGGCGGACGTCACCGGCGCCAAGTACGCCGAGCTGGTCGTCGGTGACGGCGGCGACGGCAACGGCAACGACCACGCCGACTGGGGCAGCGCCCGCTTCCACTGCGGCGGCTGAGTAACGGCACACCACACGAGGGGGCGGGGCCGAGTACCGGGCCCCGCCCCCTTCCCCGTCGTAGTAAGCGCGTGCTAGACCAACACCCACCCGGTCTAAACCACTTGCACACCGGAGGTTGCTCGTGTCACTTCTGCCCGCCTGGTCACGCCGTGCCTTTCTCGCCACCGGCAGTGCCACCGCACTGGGCCTCGCGCTCGCCCCCACGGCCCGCGCGGAAGAGGCCGAAGACGAGTTCGAGACGCTCCGGCTGCGCTGGAACGAGCTCTCGCTCGGCACTGGCTACGACCCCGCCGCCGAGCCCTACGCCTCCCGGCTCGCCGGCACCGGCGAACTCGCTGCGGAATTCCGCTCGACGATGGCCCCCGCCGCCGACTCGCTCTGGGCCGGGCACACCTTCGACCCGCCGGCCGGCATCACCTGGAGCTACACCCGGCTGTGGACGATGACCCAGGCCTACGCCCAGCAGGGCACCGGCCACACCGGGGACGCGGAGCTGCTCGACGCCGTCGTCCAGGGCCTCGACCACCTCTCCACCACCGTCTACAACCCGTCCACCACCCCGTACGGCAACTGGTGGGAATGGCAGATCGGCAGCCCGCGCCTGCTCATGGACATCGTCGCGGTGCTCCGCGACGAGCTGGGCGAGGAGCGCGTCCAGGCCGCCTGCGCCGCCGTCGACCACTTCGTCCCCGACTCCGCGCTCACCGACTACAGCGGCACCTCGACCGGCGCCAACCGGGTCGACCTCTGCCGTTCCGTGGCCCTGCGCGGCATCCTCGGCCGCGACGGTGCCAAGACGGCGCTGGCCCGCGACGCCCTCTCGCCCGTCTTCCCGTACGTGAGCGAGGGCGACGGACTGTACGCCGACGGCTCGTTCATCCAGCACACCTGGATCGCCTACTCGGGCACGTACGGCCAGGTCATGCTGGACGGCCTGGGGCGGCTCTTCGCACTGCTGGCCGGGTCCACCTGGGAGGTCACGGACCCGGGCCGCCAAGTCATCCTGGACAGCGTCGAACACGCCTACGCGCCGCTCATCCACGACGGCCTGATGATGGACAGCGTCAACGGCCGCGCCATCAGCCGGGGGCTTCTCAAGAGCGACGAACTCCAGGTCATGCGCAGCGACCACTTCCACGGCCAGGGACTGATCGCGGCCGTCGCCCTGCTGGCGAACGGTGCCTCCGCCGCCGAGCGCGACCGGTGGAACGGCATGATCAAGGGCTGGATCGAACGGGACACCATCAGCCCCGTCCTCACCGCCCCGCAGTTCGGTGTGGCCGACCTCGCCCGGCTGCACGCGGCGGCCGCCGCACCCGTCCCCGCCACGCCCGAACCCGTCGGCCACACCCTGTTCGCCGCCATGGACCGGGCCGTGCACCGGCGCCCCGGCTGGGTCGCCAACCTCGCCATGTCGTCGGAGCGGATCAGCTCCTACGAGTGCGGCAACGGCGAGAACGCGCGCGGCTGGCACACCGGGGCCGGAATGCTCTACTGGTGGCAGGGCGCCGACGGGGGCGGCCAGTACACCGACTGGTTCTGGCCCACCGTCGACCCGTACCGGCTGCCCGGCACCACCGTCTCCACCAAGCGGCTCGCGGACCGGGCCGGCGGCGAGTGGGGCGAACCCCGGCCGGACACGCGGTGGGTGGGCGGCGCGCACGACGGCGAGTTCGCGGCGGTCGGCCAGCACGTGAAGGGCCTGGACTCCACCCTGGAGGCCCGCAAGTCCTGGTTCTGCGCGGCGGACACGGTCATCTGCCTCGGCGCGGGCATCACCGCCGCCGACGGGGTGCCCGTCGAGACCGTCGTCGACAACCGCAACCTGGGCCCGGACGAGGGCGGGCAGGCCCTCACCGTCGAGGACCGCGCACGGCCCCGCTGGGCCCATCTGGAGGGCCACGGCGGCTGGGTGCTGCCCGGCGGCGCCGCCCTGCACACCCTGCGCGAGGCCAGGACCGGCGCCTGGTCCGACATCAACACCACCAGCTCCGCCGAGCAGCGCACCCGCCACTGGCAGACCCTCTGGCTCGACCACGGCACGGACCCGTCCGGCGCCGGCTACCTCTACCTCCTGATGCCCGGCGCCTCCCGGCGCACCGTCGCCGCCCGCGCCTCGGACCGGCACTGGCTGACGGTGCTCGCCAACACCGCCGCCGTCCAGGGCGTCTGTGTCCGCTCCCTCGGACTGACCGCCGCCAACTTCTGGCAGCCCGGCACGGCCGGACGGCTCTCCTCGACGGGCCCGGCCAGCGTGCTCGTCCGCGAGGGCCGGGGCGCGTCCACGATCCGTATCAGTGCGCCGGACCGCAGCGGCACACCGTTCGAGGTGGTCTGGGACCGTCCGGTGCGCCAGGCCGTCCCGGCGGACCCGGGCATCGAGGTGCGCGCCACCGGCCGGCGGCTGGTGCTCGGCGTGGACCCGGGGAAGGCCGGTGCCACGCTGAGGTGTGACCTCCGGTAGCCCCTGGGGGTGATCCGGCGGCCGGAGTCTGCCGGAGTCTGGGAAGGACGGCCGCCGCACGCGTACGCTCAGGAGCCATGGGGGAGTTGAGAGCGGACTGGCGGCTCCGGTTACGCCGCGGCGGTCCCGACGGCGAGGTGTGCGGGGCCGGGGTGCTGCTCACCCAGGACCGCATGCTGACCTGCGCGCACGTCGTCCGGGAGGCGGACGCCCGGATGTGGGTGGAGTTCGCGGAGAACCCCGGGATCCCGCCGGTCGCCGCCCGGGTCGCGCCGGACGGCTGGCTGCCCGCCCGTGACGGCTCGGCCCGTGAGGACATCGCCGTACTCGCGCTGGACAGCCCCCGCCCGCAGGCGGCGCCCGCGCCGCTGGGGCGGCGGCTGGAGCGCGGCGGGGAGGTGTGGATCGGCGGCTACTCCCAGGCCTTCGACGACGGCATGTGGCTGACCGGCCGGATCAGCGGACTGCACGGCGCGTGGGTGCAGCTCGACGCCGGCCGGAACGTCGAGGTGGTGCGCCCCGGGTTCAGCGGCGCGGCCGTGCAGACCCGGGGCGAGGGACCGCACACCGACCGGGTCGTCGGCCTGGTGGTGAGCTGGCGCGGTGATCTGGAACTGGAACTGCCCGACGAGAACGACCTGGCGTTCTCGTACATGATCCCGGTCGACCGCATCGCCGAACTCGTCCCGCTGGTGGCCGAACTGAGCGGCCCCGACGGCTGGGACAGCGGACTGTCCGAGCGGCTGCGCGACTGGTTCACGGGCGTGGAGCAGCCCGCCGTACGGGTCGGAGTCGTCCCGCACGGCGGCGGCCGGGACCGCACACTGCGCCACCAGCTCCACCGGGCCCACCTCGTCCACCGGGGCGGCCGCACCCGGCCGGAGGAACTCGTCGAGACGCTGGTGGCGCAGCTGCGGCCACCCCGCCACCAGCGCAACGCCTACCGCGACTGGCTCCTGGAGGGCGGTGCGGAGCCGGAACGCTCGCTCGAAGGACGCCCGGCCGGATCGGGACCGGTGCTCGCCGTCATCGGCCTGGACGAGGATCACGACCCGGGCGCGCTGGTGCCCCTGCTGGCACGGGTGCGGACTCTCGGCTTCCGGCTGCTGGTCATCTTCCGCAGCGGCGAGGGCGCGGTACTGGACGAGGTGGCGCGCGAACTGCTGATACCGGCCCTCGACGAGCGGGCCGAGGTACTGGTGCGCAGGACCGAGCGGTTCGAACAGGAGTGGGTCAGGCTGCACGGCCTGCTCGACTCGGCGTCCATGGCCCCCCGCCCCGGCACCGACGCGGCCACCCGCCGACGTCAGCTGCTCGCCCTGCGCTCGCTCAGCGACCCGCGCGAACAACTGCCGGCGCTGCGACAGCTGTTACGCGAACTCCGCGGCGACCTCGACGAACGGGCCCGCTCCGGGCCCGCGCGGCTGCCCGGACAGCGCACCGGGCCGGGTCCGGCGGGCGGCCCATGAGGATTCCGTGCCCGCACCGCCGGTTCACCGGGGCCCCCTGCGACGGGGCCGTCCAGACCACCGGCTACTGCGACACCTGCGGCCGCGACGAGGCGGACCCCGGACTGCCGCCGCTGCCCGCCGCCCCCGAGCGGCACGGCCCCGCCGGACTCCTCGAACTCCCGCTGCTGGAGCCGGGCAGCCCGGCCGACCGGCTCAGCGCCGCCGAGCATCCGGTGCGCATCGTGATGACGTGCTCGGCCGAGGCCTGCGGAGTCGCGTTCGTCCCGCCGTACACCGCCACGGCACCGCCGGAGGAGGGGCACTGCCCCCGCTGCGGCGCCCCCTACTCCTACCGCCCCGAGCTGACCAGGGGCGGACCGCCGCTCCAGGACCAGTACCGGATCCGGGGCCCCATCGCCCACGGCGGCCAGGGCTGGGTCTACCTGGCGGAGGACACCCACCTGGAGGACCTCGTCGCCGTCAAGGGACTCCTCAACCGCTACGCGGAACGCGGCGCCGCCCAGGCCGGCGAGGAGCGCCGCAGCCTCGTCGCCATCCGGCACGAACGCATCGTCCAGATCCGCGACTTCGTCTCCACCCGCAACGCCGACGGCACGGTGTCCGGCGGCTACATCGTGATGGAGGACGTCGGCGACCGGACGCTGTCGGCCGTCGTCGAATCGACCCGGCAGGGCCAGTTCGTCCTCGACATCGAGCACGTCATCACCTACGGCTGCCAGATCCTGGAGGCCCTCGCCCATCTGCACGGCATGGACTTCCTCTACGGCGACATGAAGCCGTCCAACGTCATCCACCACCGCGACGGCATCAAAGTCATCGACCTCGGTGGGGTCCGCAAGGCCGGTTCCACCGACCCGCCCCCGGTGATCACCCCCTGGTTCGCCGCCCCCGAGATGGACGGCAGCACACCGCTGACCGTCGCGCACGACCTGCACACCGTCGGCGTCACCCTCGCCGAACTGGCCGGCTGGGCGGTCGGGGACGACGTGCCCGGACTCGGCACCAGCTCCTTCCGGCTGGTGGTGGAGCGGGCCACCGCGCGCGACCCGGAACGCCGCTTCGGCTCGGCCGAGGACATGGCGGGGCAGCTGCGCGGAGTACTCCGCGAGATCCGGGCCCTGCGCGGCAAACGCGACCAGCCAGAACCCTCGGACTTCTTCACCCCGTCCACCGAACTCCTCGGCGTCCGGCTGGGCTCTGTGCCCGACTACGCGCGCTGGCTGCGCCGCCCGCTGTACGGCCGCCGGGAGACACCCCGGTCGCCCGCGCTCGACTCCGGACTGCCCACCCCGACCGAGATCGCCCGCGGGCTGCCGGTGCCGCGCCCCTACCCGGGCGACCCGCAGGCGGCCCGGTTCGGGGTCAGCAGCTACGACCCGGGACAGCCGCTGGCCCAGCCCGCCCACGGGGAGCAGTCCGTGGAGATCTGCCTGCACAACGCCCGGCTGCTGCTCGGCCAGGAGGGCGAAGAGGCGTTCGCGGCCGCCCGGGAACAGGTCGAGGCGGCGGCCGCCATACCGGGACCAGGGCCGGTCCGGGAGTGGCGGCTGAGCTGGCACCGGGGGCTCGTCGCGCTGCGCGGAGCCGATGTGCTGGACGAGCGCGGGCCGATGCTGCGAGAGGCCCTGGAGCAGTTCTCCGCCGTGCACCGGGCCCTGCCCGGCGAGTACGCGGCCAAGCTGGCGCTCGCCTACGGCGCGGAACAGCTCGCCCACGGCTCGGAACAGCTCGCCCACGGCGCGGAACCCCTCGGCGCGGACGGCACCGCCCCGGCCGGGCACTCCGCGTACGAGCTGTTCCGCGCCGTGCACGCCCGCAACCCCTCGCACGTCGGCGCCGCACTGGGGCTGGCCCGACTCGCCCTGGCCCGCGGCGACCGGGCCGCGGCCATCGACGTCCTCGACCTGGTGCCGGACGAGTCGCGCGACCACACCGTCGCCCGGATCGCCGCCTTCCGCGTCCGGGCGGGGCGGCTCGCGGCGGGCGAGCGGCCACTGCCGCAGGAGGCGGAGATCGACGCCTGCCTCGCCCTGCTCACCCCGGCGCCCGGTACGCACCCTCCGCTGGTCGCGGGCGACGAACCGGCCTGGCTGCTGCGGACCGAGCTGTACGAGTGGAAGCTCGACGCGGTCCTGGCGGCGGCCGGCGGGCCCGGTCGCCCCGGGCGGTGGGCCCGGACCGGACTGCCGCCCCCGGCCGTGCCCGGGGAACGGGCCGTGCGGACGGAACTGGAGCAGTGCTACCGCTGGCTGGCCCGGCAGCGGGCGGCCCCGGCCGAGTACGAGCGGCTGATCGACCTCTCGCACGCGGTCCGTCCGCAGACCCGGTCCTGACGCCCGCCCGCCCGCAACGACTTCACTGGAGGCAGCCCCTTGGGCGCTACCGGCACTCCGCCCGTCTCCCGGCTGCCCGTCGGGCTGAAGGTGTCCGTCGACGTCCGGCGCGACCAGCAGCCGCACCACGACGCCCGGATCGACGCCCATCTGCGGGTCAAGGCGGTCGGAGTCGGACCGAACGACGAGGTCCCCGCCGTCGAACTCGCCGTCGTCATCGCGCTGGACGTCGCCGCGGCGCGCCGGGAAGCCGCGGCCGCCGCCCTGGCCACCGCACTGCGCGCACTGCCCGACGGACTCTCGTTCACCGTCCTGGGCGGCGCCGACACCACCGGGACGCCGACCGGCTGCTACCCGCTGCGCGGCCGTTGGGCGCTGTCCGACACGGCGGAGAAGCGCCGGGCCGCCTTCAGCGCGGGCCGGATCGCCCCGGCCGCCGGAGACCGGCCGCCCGTCGGATACCCGGTCTGGCTCGCCGCCGCCCGCGAACTGTTCGCCGAGCGCCCGCTCCCGGTACGGCACCTGCTCCTGATCACCGACGGGAGCAGCGACGACGGAACGGGCGCCCCTGACCTGGACGAGCCCGGCCCGGACGACAGCGCGCTCAGCACCGAACTGGGGCGCTGCGCCGGGCGGTTCACCGCAGACGTGCTCGCGCTCGGCGGCGACTGGGACCCCGCGCCGCTGCTTGCCGTCGTGGAGCGGCTGCACGGCAGCCCCGTCGACGCGCCGGACCGGTTCGGCCCCGCCGTCGCCGAGGCCGTGCAGCGGCTGCGCCGGGTCCGCAGCCCCGAACTGCCCGTCTCGGTCCGGGCGCGCCCGGCGGTGCGCGAGGTGACCCTGACCGAGACCGCCCCCGGCCGGCAGGTGCTCGACGCGATGCAACGGCCGGACGAGCCGCGCCGGTTCGACTTCCCTACTCACCAGTGGGAGCCGGGCACCCGCGACTACCTCCTCACCCTGCGGGTCGACGCGAGCACCGACCCGCTGAGCGTCCTGCTGCAACTGGCCACCGTCTCCGTCGGCGACTCCATCGCCCCGCTGCTGGTCCGCTGGCTGCCGCCCGGAGTCGCGGTGGGCGCGGCGGCGAGCGGTGGCGGGGGCGACACCCTCCAGGCGATGAACGTCGCCACCCGGATGCGGACCGCCCTGGACCGCGGATACCTCGCCCTGGACCCGCTGACCAGGGGCGAGGCCGAGCAGCAGTTCGGCCTCGCGGTCAGGCTGGCCAACGAGATCGGCGCCGACTGGGTCCTGGACAAGGTCCGCGAGGTGGCCGAGATCCTGGAGGGCTCCCGGGGCGTGGTCCGGGTCGGCCCGACCGTGGACCCGGCCACCGTGCGCCGAGGCCGGCTGCACATCGCCTCCGGCCACCTGCTGGACCTGCCGGAGCACCCCACCGGGAAGCCGCAGAGCTGCCCGGACTGCCGCCACCCCGCCGGGCCCCTCGCCCGGTACTGCATCCCCTGCGGAAGGCGGCTGTGATGCCCTCGCCGACCCGTCGCACCCTGCGGGCCCGCCGGGCGAGCGGCTCCCGCACCAGGCGGCTGCTCGAACTGCACCTGGTCGTCATGGTGGTGACCGCACTCGTCTCGACGACCCTGCTGCTCGCCTCCTACCGCGAGGTGCAGAACTCCGCGGGCGAGCTGCGCACCCGTGGCGCGCCGGCCGTCCAGGGAGTCTCCGCCACCCAGCTCGCCCTGCTCCGCGCCCACTGGGAGGCCCAGGCCTCGGTCCGCCAAGGCATCGACAACGTGATCGGCGCCGGAGCCCGGTACGAGAACCAGCTCTCCGCCGCCGACCAGGGGCTGTCCCGGCTCTCCGACGTACAGATCGACGGCGAACGCGGCCGGGGCGTGCTCAAAACGGTCAACGGCCTGCTGACCTCGTACAGCAGCTCCATGACGCCCGGCTCCGTCAAGTACGTGGACGACGACCTGATGCAGCGGGAGAAGTTCGAGGAGGCCGAACGCATCCTCGGACGGCCGGGCACCGGAGTGGTGCCACGCCTGGACGTCCTGCAACGGCACCAGATGCAGCGGGTCGGCAGGGTCAGCTCCATGGGGGCGCTCCAGCAGACCGGCTGGGCGGCCACCGAACTGGGCCTCCTGGTCATGGCCCTGACCTCGCTCTCGGCGCTGTGGGTGCTGCGGGTGCGCTGCGGGCGCAGCCAGGACCCCTGGCTGCTGCTCGCGCTGCTGGCCGCGGTCGCCCTGGCCGTCGTCCCGCTGTGGGCGACCACCGCCACCCAGGTACGGCTGGATACCGCCCGCGAACGGCTCGTCGCGATCGAGGCACGCGCCCACGACACCCAGGACCTGGCGGCCGCACAGCGGGACGTCACGGAGAAGTCCACGGTCCTGCGCGGCGGGCTGGCCGCCCAGTCCTGGCAGAGCTGGACCTACTACGGGGCCCTGGGCGGCGGCGCGCTGATCGTCCTGCTGCCGGCCGTCGGCATCTGCCGACGGCTCAACGCCGACTACTGGAGGGCCGGATGACCCGGCTGAACCGCGCCCTGTTGCTCGTCCTGGCACTGTTCCTGACCGCCGCCGGCTGCGGGCTCTCGGCCCCCGGCGGCAGCGACGAGGAGCCGAAGGTGACGATTCTGGGCCCGTGGACCGACGACCAGGAACGGCAGTTCAAGGAGGTGCTGGACGGCTTCGGCATCCCGTACACCTACCAGGGGACCGCCGCCACCCGCGAGGTGCTGCTCGCCGAGGTCCAGGCCGGCGACCCGCCCGACATCGCGATCCTGCCGGGCGTCGGTGAGCTGGTCGAGTACGCGCAGGAGGACCGGCTGCAGCCGCTGACCGGCCTGTACGAACGCGAGGAGTACGGGAACCCGTGGCAGCCCGGGGCGCAGGGCATCGCGGACGACCTGTGGGTACCGCTCAAGGCCGACCTCAAGTCGATCGTCTGGTACCGGGGGAGTGAGCCCCCGGCTCCGGCCCCCGCGCCGCTGAGCGCCTGGTGCATCGGCATGGCGGACGACGGCGCGTCCGGCTGGCCAGGCAGCGACTGGATCGAGGACCTGATCCTCCAGCGTGCGGGCCCGACGCTCTACGAGCGCTGGGCGACCGGCGACCTGGCGTGGACCGACGCGCGCGTGAGCAGCGCCTGGACCACCTGGGCCGGGCTGCTCGCCCAGGACCGCGACGCCGCGAGCCACGCGCTCCTCGACGACCACCGGGGCCCGGTCGGCGGGCACGGGCTGCTCTTCGGCGGCGGCTGCGAACTGGAGCACCAGGGCTCCTTCGCCCGCGCCTTCTACGGGGACCGCAAGGAGGCGGCCGGTTTCATGGACTCGGCGTCGCTGCTGCCCGGCGGCCCGTACACGGTGAAGGCCCACGAGGTGGCGGCCGACTTCGCCGCGCTGTTCGGCCGGGGCGGCCGGGCCCGTGACATGATCAGGCGGCTCGCCTCTCGCGCGGGCCAGGAGGACTGGGGCCGCAAGGGCGGGGTCTTCTCACCGAACGCGGCGGTCCCGGCCAAGAAGGGCGCGGTGGAGAAAAAGATCAGCGGCCGTTTCACCGAGCAGCGGGTGCCGCTCTGCCTGGACGCCTCCGACGTGATGCCGGCCGCCGTGCGGGACGCGTTCTACGAGGCGGTGCTGCTGACCGTCGCGCATCCGGAGGAGCCGGTACGGCGGCGGCTGGAGGACATCCAGAAGGTCCAGGACGCCCAGTCGTCCGACACACCCCGGCTGACCGGAGTGTGCGGCAGAGCACAGTGAACACCGAGGACGCCCATGTTGGGTTCCCACAAAAGGTGAGGGGTGCGGGCTGGCACTTCGCCTGCATGGAGCAAGGCTTCTGTCAGGCTCCACCAGGAAACCGGGCAGGAGACTGTACGGAGTCGACGGCAGGATTTTCTTGCCGGAGTTCGTAGGGTCGGTACATGACCGTTGTGGACGAGACCCAGGGCGAGCCGAGCGACACCCGTGGCCGGGTGGCGGAACTGCTGGCGCTGCGTGAGCAGGCCCGGCGCGGGCCGAGTGACCGGGCGACCGAGGCGCAGCACGCCAAGGGGAAGCTGACGGCGCGTGAGCGTAT
>NZ_JBVJMU010000020.1:0-158742 GCF_055584045.1 Streptomyces sp. NPDC104307 | reverse complement strand
TCCTGGACACCTCACGAACCACTAGTTGAGCACCTCGCCGGCTCTTCCGGCTGCTCTGCACTCGGAGCCAAGATCTTTGCGGGACAGCCCTTAGGGGCGCACAGGCCCTTCGATCTGCCGATAACAGTGCTCACGATGGCGGATCGCTCACTCATGTCGTACGCGGAGTCATCGCATCGGGGGCACCTTGAGCGGGAAAGTACGTCGGTGTTGCCCATGCTGACGGCCTACCATCAGCTACAGGCTGAATCGCCTTCGCAGGCGACATCGGTGACCATGATCGAGCAGTTATGAAAGGGCACCCCGTGACGACCGAATCCCCCCGTTGGTTCACCTCCTCGTACAGCAACAACGGCGGCCAGTGCATCGAGGTCGCCGCCAACCTCATCGCTTCGCGCGGTGTGGTCCCCGTCCGTGACTCCAAGAGCCCGGCCGGCCCGGTGCTGAACGTCGCGGCCGCTTCGTTCACGTCGTTCGTGGCGGGCGTCAGGGCCGGAGAGTTCGGCGCCGTCTGACC
This sequence comes from Streptomyces sp. NPDC104307, assembly GCF_055584045.1. Taxonomy (NCBI): domain Bacteria; kingdom Bacillati; phylum Actinomycetota; class Actinomycetes; order Kitasatosporales; family Streptomycetaceae; genus Streptomyces; species Streptomyces sp. NPDC104307. The sequence goes on along the minus strand of NZ_JBVJMU010000020.1, from coordinate 158,225 downwards.
CGTCCGGACTCTGCGCCGGTCTGTGACACCGAGGTGCCGAGGGGAACTGAGCCGGGGCGTGGTGCCAACGGCCGGTTCCTCCTCGGTGGGCAAAACCCGCTCGACCTCACCGCGTCGTTGAGGAGATCATCAAGCATGGAATTTCTCTGCTACCACCGCGACCGGCCCGGCTCCTTGGCGCTGCGCGATGAGCTGTCGGAAGAGCATTGGTCCTACATGGACCGGTATGCGGAAGAGATGATCGCCCGGGGTCCGACCTTCGCCGATGACCGTGAAACCCTCACCGGAAGCGTGCACATCCTCGACCTGCCCGATCCCGCCGCTGCCCGCGCGTTCGCCTTCGACGAGCCGAACTACCAGGCCGGGGCCTACCGGGATGTGATGTTGCGACGGTGGCGCAACATGCTCGGACGCACCATGTGGGATTTTCCCGGCGGCCGGGAAGGCGAGGACCGGTATCTGGTCCTCGGCCTCGGCACGGGGCAGGCCGCAGACGTCGAGCTGCCGCCCGCCCGGGACGAGCTGATCGCGTACGGCCCCCTGCTGTCCGACGACGGGACCGTCTGGCTGGGCACGGCAGCGCTCGTCCGCGCGCCGGACCGGGAGACGGCGCGCGCCGTTCTGACTCCGGACCGGTACGCGGCCATCGAGGTGCACAGCTGGTATTTCGGCGGACGCCCCGCATAGGCGTCGCTGCCACGAACGTCGCCCCGGTGACGCGGTCACGATGCCGGACTACCATCAACTACCGGTCGGGGCACGGCCCCGGGCGGCGTCCGTGGGCACGATTGACCAGTTACGAAAGGGCATTCCGTGACGAACGAATCCCCCCGCTGGTTCACGTCCTCATACAGTGAGAACGGCGGCGCATGCGTGGAGGTCGCCACCAACCTCATTGCCTCGCGCGGCATCGTCCCCGTCCGTGACTCCAAGGACGTGGCGGGCCCCGTCCTCAGCATCCCCACCGGCTCGTTCACGTCCTTCGTGGCGGGCGTGAAGGCCGGAGATTTCGGAACCGTCTGATAGCTCGGCGGATGCCCCGCCGTGTCGTCCATCACGGCGGGGCATCCGCCGCCCGTTCAGGTATGCGCTTGCGAGTCCTTCTTAGGTTCCCCGAAATTGGCTCTTGCACGGCGGAGCAGTTTGCACTCAAGACCACCTTCCCCATGGCCTCCATGACCGCGTCCGCGGTGGCGTACACAGGTGTGGTGGGAACGTTGCTGGGCATCGGGGTGCGCGGACGGGAGCTGCTCTCCTGCGGATTCTCCTCTATGTACTCGGTGAGCTGAGAGTCGCTCAGTTCACCGAGATATGTGTGCAGTTGGATGACTTCATCCGGGCGCGACCTGCGAGAGTACTGGATCCCGGCCATGGGCAAACCCCGGCGCTGGCTCCACGACATCTGGGTGGACCTGGGTGCGCCCGCAGATGTGGTCCGCGACATCCATGAGCGCCGGTACGCGGACCCCAAGCCGATCGGCCGTGTGCGGCGTATCCGCCGAGGGATGCGAGCCCGTGCCTTCCTGCGGCGCGGCATCAAGCGCACGCTTGCCACGGGCTGAAGCCCCCGGTGGGCGCCTCCGGCGCGGATACGTCATGACGACCCGTCGATTTCCCCACCGGGCCCGGTGTTCCGTACCGCCAGATTCTCTGTGGTCATGGTCCCCAGATGCCGGCTCCGATGTTGGCGATGATCTCCACCCACTCAGAGTGCTCATCACCGAAGGGGCGTGGATCCTTGATTTTGATCTTGTTTCTGAAGGTGTCCAGAGACTCTGCCAAGGCTTCGATGAGCTCTTCGTCGTCCCCGTAGTCCTCTGGGAGGCTTCCGACGATTCTTGTCATCCCTGTAATGGTGTGGACCAGCGAGGAGAGATCGCCGTGGAGCGGGATCGGGCGCATGATGCCTTCGGCCAGCTGGTGCAGTTCACCTGTTCGCGTGTCAGCTACGACAGCACTGATCTCGAAGTTTCCGAGGAAGACCCAGTTGGCAGCGGCGGCGGGTAGGTTCCACGTGCTGCCGAGCTCGTCGACCGCGACAGCGCGGAATCCGAAGTCCTCGGCGTCAATCCGGGGGAAGGAGATGAACTCGTTGTCCGGCAGTCCGATGGTCGTGAGGGAATTCAGAGCATCGCCGCTGAAGCCAGCCGCCCGTGCCGTCTCTGAAGGTGCTTGGTGGACTCGCTCCTCATCAAAGGTGTGAATGAGCTCATCGCGAGAAATTTCGAAGATCATCTCAGTTGCCTGCCGTTTTCCGTTCAGCTCTGGTACGGCGTGAGTGGTGTGTGGGTCTTGTACCAGTCCTTGAGGTCTTTACGGTACTGAATGTGTTCTGCGTCAACTCTTCTGCCGTATTTCCAGTCGGTCTCGCCGGGCTGCCGCGGTAAAGATTGATCATACGACTGTGAGTGGCTCACGGGTAGGTCTTTGCCGAAGTACTTGGCGGTCCATCGGTCACAGAAGGAGGGTGCCTTCTGACAGGGCTCGCGCTCGGTGTAGAGACTCTTGAGTCCGGCCTGTTGGTCTGCCTTTAACAGCGGGTATCCGACGGAGCGTTCGGAGTGGACGCTCTTGCTGTAGCCGACCAGCGTGAACTGGTGGCCTTTGCCGTCGTTGAACGAGCCGGCGGCGTAGTTGTTTCCGGTCCAGTCCTTACGTGCGTAGCGGGCCGTCTGTGTCGCCCGCGCCAGTTCAGTGGAGCCGGGTTTGATGGGTTTGGACGTGACGCGGTCGGTGTCCGCGCCCGTCACGCTGTACGGGTTGTTCTCGCCGGAGCGGGGGCGCCACGTCCGGGTGCCCCCGTTTTCCGTGAGCAGCATATTTATGCCCGATGGATCAGTTTTGCTTACGGGCGAGGTTGTGCCGTTTGCGTTCAGTTGAACGACGGAGCCATCTAGATTGACCATGTACATTGGATTTCCGGTGTCGCAGCCATCGAGATCCGTCTTGGTCTTCTTCTCGTTCTCTTCGTGTCCTTTCTTACTGGCGTCGATTTCTCCGCCGTGCTTCTCCAGGACGTCAACGGTCTCGTCGGCTTTTTTCTCTACGGCGTCCTCTGCCTTGTCCATGACCGTGGCCAACTTGTGGAATCGGCTGTCCTTCTTGACGGAGCCACGGCGCTTTGTGCCGCCGGTCTTGTGCTCGTTCTTCTTCTTGTCGAAGTTGCGCCTGGTCTCGCCGTAGCCTCCTGATGCCCTGTCGAATTCGTCGAACTCTATGACCAGATCTTGGGCCATATCGCCCGAGCCGGCGGTGTATTGGTCGATGTTGCCGTCATCGTGGGCGTCGAGCTGATTGGTGAACAGGTCTTCGATCTTCCCGAGGATCGTTGTCTCTATCCTGTCCGTGACGACCGAAGTGATCTCACCGACTGCGTAGTCGATGGCCTCGTGCAGGGCGATGCGGCAGAGACCGATAGCGGCTGCGCTGAGCAGGCCGCTGAGGCCTGCGGTGAAGAACATGCCGATGATGCCGGCCGTGGCGGTCGCCGCGGTTGAGCTCAGTTCAGCGATGCAAGCGATCTTGCATCCTTCGATGAGGCCGGCGCAGTCGTCGAGGGCGCCCGCCAGGTCGTCGAGCGCGCCGATGAAGGTGGTGAGGTCCTTCGTGGTCAGTTTTCCCCAGCGACGGTCGATTGCCTGAACCGTCTTGCCCTTGCTCTTGCCGCCGACGATGTGGGAACACGCTCTGTTGCCCTCCGTGATTACGTCACGAAGGCCCTCCGCGAGACTGCGATAGTCCTTGGCCGAGCCGCGAACCTCGTCCTCGTCGATGTTGGGCCAATTCACCCCCACCAGGTCCAGAACCTCGACAAGGTCGTCGGGCAGTGTCTTCCCCACGTTCGATTCCCCCCCCGTAGGTCTACAACCTTCGTAGCGTCAAAGTAAATTGACTAAAAGTCAACCGAGGGCGAAAAGAACAGGTCATGGAAGCCTTTGCCGTAGAGGCTGCAGACACACGAGTGTCTCGTCCGTACCGACTGCCAAGCTGCCGTCATGAAGGAGCGCCACCGCCCGGACCGCGGGCCCGGGGCGGAACGCATGGACCGTCGCCGTGTCCATGGCCATGTACTCGACCAGTCCGTCTGCCCAGCCGATCGCCAGTACGGGGCCGGAGTCCGTGGTGTGTGCGGCGTCCAGTGCCGTCACTGGGCATCGCCGCATGGCAACAGGAGCGGAGAGGGGTGCTGTCGCGGGCTGCCAGACGCGGACGCGCCCGTCGATGCCACCGCTGTAGATGAGAGGGGCACGTTCGTTGCTGTGGCCGATGGGCGGTTCCAGCACGGTCAGAGCGGTGATGGCCCCGTTGTGGAGCTGAGCGCTGCGATGCCACTCCCGTTCGTCCTCAAGCGCATAGGCGTACCCTGAGCCGGAGTCGTCCGCCACAGCCAGGACGGTCTCGGAGGAAGCGACCGCAGTGTTGCGGCTGCCACTTCTACGTTTGTTCACAGCCTCCACTAGACGCTCCAGAGGACCCGGGGCATCGTCGAACAACGCGCTGATTCTGTTCTGTCTGGGCTCACCCGGCGCGTGCTGTGTGTGTAGGTGCCCATGCCCATCCAGTACAAGCACCGTTCCGTCGGGGCGCGCGCTGACCGAACATGCTCCGTCGACCGGAGCGGGCATTCGGCCCTGCGGCGCGCCATCTCGTACATCAAGCATGCGAATGGTTCCGTGGTGATCAGCGGCTACCAGGGAGTTCACGCGAGCTGAATGGCGTGCTGCCATGGCCCGGACCGGACCGGGCCATGGAGGACGGATGTCATTACGGACACGGCGCCAGATCAGACGCCACGCTGCTCCGGAGGCAAGCGAGACGAGTTGCTCATTCAGCCGGGGATCGGCCTCGTCACCCAGTGCGGCGAGGAGCGTCAACGCCCGGTCGGAAGCGCTTTGGTCACGCGTCAGCGACCCCGCGGCGCGTAGCCAGGCCGTACGCAGACCGCCATGATCTTCCTCCGACAGGTCGTAGCGCCGGGATATCTGCCACGGGTCCGATGCGCAGACTGCGGCGGCGTCGGCAAGGTCGCCGTCCCAGCCCACCAGCGTTGTGTCGCGGCTGACCACTCCGGGTCTTCCGGATGCGGTCTCACTCTCTGCTGCCTTGCGCGTGGCATCTGTCCACTGCTCGTGGTCCAGGTCCATCACGGCCGGGTCCAACGCCATGAGGGACGGGATCTCCGGTGTACCGGACCGGACTTCCACCACTAGCCGTATGTGGTCGTGTCGCGCGAGGTGGTGTACCAGTTCGCTGATGGCCTTTGGGTCTTCGGCCGCGTGTAAGTCGGGCAGAACGAGAACAGTGCGCCGTGCGTCGAGGCTCAGCGAACGAACGAATTCCCCGGGGGTGCGTGTCGGCAAGGACAACTGCTGCGCCAGCGCCCAGGCTGCGGTCGCCGCGGTCTGGTTGGCGAGTGGGGCGAATCCGTGCACACGGCGTTGTGGGTTGGCGCCGGCCGCGGAACCGTGGGCAACCAGCCAGGCCAGCAGGGCAGACTTCCCACAGCCTTCTCCCCCGGTCAAGAGGCAGAGCCGTGGAGCGGCCGGATCTGCCAGCCAGGACAGTAGCGCCGCTCCGGCGGGCTCACGTCCCGAGCCCGGTCGGTCCCATATCTCTTCGCTCACGGGTGCCTTTCCTGCTGCGCGGCGTGGGCCATCAGCCCCTTCAGGCCTTCTTCGCGGGAGCCCGCGGTGTCTCCGTAGTCGAAGCTGTGGGTGAACTCCGCCTGAGGGAAGAGCGCTTGCATCCAGATGGCGCAATAGTGACCCGGCATCATGCAGGGCTCCAGCTCGCAATACACTCGGCGCACCTGCGCGGCGGCCGCCCCGGCTGCGGAAAGCTGCTGCCACAGAATCTCTTCGGGGTGTGGCCCCCCGGGCTCTGCCTGGGCCGTGGCGATCTGTTTCTTCCCCGTGTCATCGACATACTCAAAGGCCGACGAGAACGGGAAATTGAGGGTGTGACGTACGTCGTCCAACACCCGTGGCCACCAGCCTTCATGGTCCTCGAATGCGGCCGCGTCGATCTGTCGCAACTCCGCGTTCAGCTCCCGGAACGCGGCTGCTGCCACGGACAGGTTTGTGGAGGCTGCGATCACCGGCAGGCGGCGGTCGAGGGCGGCTAGCGATGCGTTGAAAGCACTGAGATCCGTACTCACGAAGACGTCTGACCCCGGCCGCGTGACGAAGACCCCCACCACGCCTCCGTCGGGCCTCACGCACAGGTGGGCCAAGCCGTCGGTGCCGACGCGTACCCAGTCCGCGCGCTCATCCCGAAGGGTGGGGCCTCCGCGGCCGGTGAATACGCCGAGAGTCGGGCCGTCCGTCTCGCCGGCCGCTGTGAAGTACGGTGCCACGTGCAAGGGGACACCTACGTCGCGCAGCATGCCGCGGGTCCCGCCCGACAGCCCTGCTCCGTACCAGCCGGGTACAGCGATCCGACGCATGCCGTCTCGGCCGAAGTGGGTGAAGGATGGGTCCGGGGCGTGCTCGGACATCAGGCTCCCTAGTCATAACAGGTGAAAGATCACATAAACCCTAGCCCGTTCCGCCCGTCGCTGAGAGCCCTTCGGCGAGGACCGAGGGCGGGTGTATCGGCCGTTGTGCACGGCCGGGCTGCCGTGTGACCCGGTCGGCGGATCGTACCGGTGTCCGGCGTCACCGCCGACGGCGGGCAGGTCGCCGTGATGGCGTAAGTCGGCCCCGCCGCACGGATGCGCAGGGCGAAGACATAAGGGCGCCCGTCCGGGCGGTCCTGGGCGGGAGTCACCCCGCACGCTCCCGGAGGCCACCCCTCGGCCTTTGCCGAGACGTTCGCTTCGGCGCGTGATGTTCCGGGCGAAAGCACTGATCACTGATTAGCGCATCAGTTCGATTCCAGTACCCTGGACCCATGGCAACGCACCAGCTCCAGGGATCGCTCTTCGACCAGGGCGAGGATGTGCGCCTCGGCCCGTTGAGCGGGATGCGCAGGACGGTCCTCGGGGACGGGGCCTGGATCGACCTGCTGCCGGGGTGGCTGAGTGGCGCCGGGGTCCTGTTCGAGCGGCTGGCCGCCGACGTTCCGTGGAAGGCCGAACGGCGGCAGATGTACGAGAGGGTCGTGGACGTGCCCCGGCTGCTCGCCTTCTACCGGGCCGGGGAGCCGCTGCCGCACCCGGTTCTCGACGAGGCGCGCCGGGCCCTCTCCGCGCATTACGCCGCCGAGCTGGGCGAGGAGTTCACGACCGCCGGCCTGTGTCACTACCGGGACGGGCGCGACAGCGTGGCCTGGCACGGCGACCGCATCGGCCGGGGCGACCGCGAGGACACCATGGTCGCCATCCTCTCCGTGGGCGCACCCCGTGACCTGCTGCTCAGGCCCCTCCACGGTGGCGAGACCGTCCGCCGCCCGCTGGGTCACGGCGACCTGATCGTGATGGGCGGCTCCTGCCAGCGGACCTGGGAGCACGCCATCCCCAAGTCCGCCCGGACCGCCGGAGGGCGCATCAGCGTCCAGTTCCGTCCGCTTGGAGTGCGGTAGGGCCGGGGCGGATGCCGGTCGAGCGGCCGATACCGTCAGCCTTCTCGGTCTGAGGCTTCAGCGCTATCGAGGTCTGCCCCATGGCGAGGGTGCTGGCCCGACCGCGTTCTGGCCCGCAGGGCAGGCGGCCGTGGCCCGGCCGGCGTTCCTCCAGTGGGAGGATGGCGAGCGCCAGACGGGTTGCTCCCGGGCCACGCTCGGCTCCGCGGCCGGGGGCAGCCCCCTACGGTCTGCCCATGAAACGCACGAGTATCGCCGTCACGACCGCCTGCCTGCTGTGCCTGGCCGCGGCGACCGTCCCCGCCGCGGCCGACTACGCCGGCAACCCGCTGGCCGGGGACAACGGCTTCGGTGTGATCGTCCAGGGTGACGCCACCCTGGGCAGCACCGAAACCGAGGGCTCGGTCGCCATCGGCGGCGACCTCACCTTCGGGCCCGGGTACAACGTCGCCCTGCGCACCCCCGGCACCTTCACCGCCCCCGGTGACGACCGCCCGACCGCACTCCTGGTCAAGGGCCGCGTCGACTATGCCGGGAGCTCGCCGCAAGGCGTACTGAGGGTCCTCAGCGACGGCTATGTGAAGATCGGCGATCCGACCGGCACGTCCGTCCTGAACCAGGACGCCAACAACGCCGAAGTCGCCACGCACGAGGTGGCCTCGGGCGCCGCCTACGACTCCACGCCCCGGATCGAGGAAACGGTTCATCAGCCCGTCGCCTCCGTCACCGACCCGACCGGCCTGCCGGACCTCGACACGCTCTTCGCGACGTACCGGGACCGGTCGGACGCGATCGACACCTGTGACACCAATGTGGTCCTGCGTGACGCGGCCGGAACCCCGCTGCCCGACCAGACCGGCTTCCCGGCGGGGACCAGCGCCCACATCACCCTCACCGAGGGAGAGACGAACGTGCTCCGGCTGACCGGCGAGGCACTGAACAACCTGTCCGAGATCACCTTCGACACCCCTCCGACGGCGTCGACTCCGTTCGTGGTCGACGTCGACACGACCGCGAGCGACGGCACCTACGTCTGGCATGTCCCCAATCTCGCCGGGGTCTCGGGCGCACAGGCCCCCTACATTTTGTGGAACTTCCCCGACGCCACGGACATCACCATGGCCGACGGTGACTCGCTGGAGGGCACGATCTTCGCGCCCCGGGCCCACCTCACCGATATCGACCCCGCCAATATCGAGGGGACGGTCGTGGTGAAGGAACTGACCGCGGGACCGCTCACGGAGGGCGGAGCCTCCTCCACCGACGCCGGTGAGATCCACCAGTTCCCCTTCGCCGCCGACATCGACTGCACCGGGGACGTGACCCCCACTCCGACGCCGACTCCCACGGAGCCGACGCCGACTCCCACGGAGCCGACGCCGACTCCCACGGAGCCGACGCCTGCTCCCACGGAGCCGACGCCGACTCCCACGGAGCCGACGCCTGCTCCGACGGAGCCGACGGCTACTCCGACGGAGCCGACGGCTACTCCGACGGAGCCGACGCCCACCTGGTCCCATTCCGTTTCCCCGGCCACCCACCACGGCGGGCATCACCCCCCGGGCGGCGGCCTCGCACACACCGGTTCGTCCACCACGCTCTACGCCGCGAGCGGTGCTCTCTTCCTGGTGATCGCCGGAGCCCTGATGACGGGACGTCGTCGCAGGCCGCGGCACTGAGCCGAACCTGAACACGCCGGATCCGGGCCGGTCACCCTTCGCCGCGCAGCTGAAGCAAGTACGTCGCGGTCAGGGCGACGGCTCGGTCCCCGTCCCGCGACAGCTCCACGAGGGCTCGCGCCGCCCTCGTCCCGGGGATGCCCGCCAGTGCCTGGGTCAGCCGGCCGCGTGCGGGCGCCTCCGTGGTGTCCTGTGCGATCCGGTCGACGAGCCCGGCGGCGATCCGGTCCGCCGCAGCGGTGTCGGCCGCGAGCACGCCGAGCACGTCGGCCGCGCCGGTGTCGTTCCTTCCCGCCACGATCATGTCGATGAGCGTCGGGACCGCCTCGGCCACGCCACGTTCACCGAGCGCGAGAGCCGCGTGCCCGCGCACCACGGCGTCGGGGTGCGCGAGGGCGTCCCGCAGCCGGGCGGCGGCCTCAGCGCCGGGCAGCTCGGCGAGGGACTGGACGGCGCGCTCCCGCACCGCCGCCACCGGGGAGTCGAGGCCCGCCGCCAGCAGTGCCGGGCCCCGGTCGCCCGAGCGTGCCAGCGCCCAGCGAATGGCTCCGGCGACGTTCGGTTCCGTCTCACTCAGCGCCGCTTCCACCAGGGCCTCCACCGGTACCGGCACCTCGTCGGGCGAGGACAGGGCCGCGCGCTGGCGTGCGTCGGCGCTCGTCGAGCCCAGCGCCCGCAGGGCCGCCACGACCTGGAGGACGTCGTCCCAGCCGGCCGGGTCCGTGGCGTCGACCCGGCGCAGAACCGTGAGCAGTTCGGTCTCCGCCGCGATGCGTTCGCGCGTCTGGCGGACCAGGTCGTCGACGAGCAGCGAGGGCGTGAAGCCGGGGTCGTCGAGTGCGCGTCCGATCTCACGCAGCGACAGCCCCAGTGACCGCAGGCTCTCGATGTGGAAGATCCGCCGGATGTCCTGCCCGGAGTACTCCCGGTAGCCGGAACCGGTGCGCCCGGAGGGACGCACCAGGCCGAGCGACTCGTAATGCCGGAGCATCCGGGCGCTGACCCCGGACCGCCGGGCGACCTCACCGATCAACACGCCTCGTCATCCCTCCTGCCCGTACCCGCCGAGGGCCACGACGCGCTTCGCCTCCTCGATCGCGTACTCGAATCCCGCGTCCGGGTCGCGCAACAGCCGCTGGGTGGCGATCGCGTGCGCACGCACACCCGGCTCGGAGGCGGTTGTCACGGCGAGCAGGGCCGGTCCGGCCGCTTCCCCGAGCGCGACCAGGGACCGGCTCAGGCTCAGCTGCGTCTCCCGCCCACCGCGCCCGAGCTGCGCCGCCAGCACCGTGGCCAGTGCGGACTCCTCACCTTCCGGTACGAGCGCGACCGCCGTCCGCCAGGCGGTCCGCGCCACTTCTTCGTCAGCGTCGCACAGGAGCGTGCGGGTGACGGCCGGCCACGCCTGCCGGTCCCCGATCTTCGACAGCGTGTGCAGCGCCTGGCTCCGCGCCTGCGCCCGCTCCGAGCGGAGTTCGCGGAGCAGTCCGGGAAGCGTCAGGGGCGCCGGGTGGCGGGTGAGTGCCCAGGTCAGCATGTCGCGGACGAGGAACTCCGGCTCGACCGCGCACCGCTCGATGAGTCCGTCGACGAAGCGCGGGTCGGGAGCGGTGCCGACGGCGAGCGCCGCCCGCAGCCGTACCGACGAACGGTCGTCCTCCAGAGCGTGAAGCGCCCGTGCCACATCCGTATCCGTGCCCGTGCCCGTGTCCTGCCCTGTGATCGCCATGGGGGCCACCTCCTTGGCAGGCAGTCAAGACCTTGTCACCGTGTCAAGGTCAAACACGCGGGCCGCCTCAGCCCGCGTACTGCGGCGGTACGGCGGCGGCCTCGGCGAGGACCGGGCCCAGGTCCTCGGTGCGGATGCGGCGGTCCACGTACAGCAGGCCCGTCACCAGCGGCGGGAACGTGGCCACGATCAGCTGGCTGACCAACTGGCCGACCAGCACGGCCAGCAGGTAGCCGCTCATGGCGACGACGACCGACGCCGCGTTCGGGTCGTCGCTCAGGTTGGCCGAGCCGAGCATGCCCGAGAACATGCCGAGGAACGTGAACGGCAGCTGGATCACATAGCTCGCGACCGCCGCCATGGCGCCCGCCAGCAGGGTGATGCCGAAGATCCGCCACCAGTCCCCGCGCACCAGCGCGGAAGAGCGGCGCATCGAGGCGATGGGGCCCTGGTTCTCGAAGACCGCGGCCGAGGGCGCCAGACTGAACTTCACCCAGAGCCAGATCGCCAGCGGTCCCGTCGCCAGTGCGCCGAGGACGCCGATGACGATCAGTGCGACCGATCCGCCGCCGCCGCCCGAGTCGGCCAGGCCGACGATGAGGGTGATGACGGCGGCCCAGACGAGCACGATGGGGACCATCGCGATCAGCCCGGTCAGGAAGACCGTTCCGATCACGGCGGGAACCCGAGCCCAGGCCCGGCGCCAGACGGCGGAGAAGGTGGTCGGCCGGCCCAGCACCGCTTCCTGGAGGACCGAGGGCACGGCCGCGTACATCAGGGCTGTGGAGAGGACGCCCACGATCAGGCACACCAGGGCGACCACGCAGAAGGCGACCAGGACAGGTACCCAGTCCTCGGTCCTTGCGTCCTCGTCGGAGCTGAGTGAGACGAGCCGGTCCAGATGGCCCGCCGTGGCGGAGTAGGCGATCGCGATCGCCGCCACGACCACGGCCAACGCCCCTCCGTAGGCGGCCGCGCCGACGCCGTACAGCTGCTTGCCGTGGCGGCCCACGGTGGCGAACGCGCCGTTCAATATGTCCCCGAGCCTCAGCGGCCCCAGGGGTATCACCCCGGGTTTGGGCGGCGTCCAGCCGCCGCCCCAGCCGCCCCAGTTGGGCGGGCCCCCGTACGAAGGTCCCCCGTACGGCGCGCCCTGCGGCCCGCCGCCCCACCCTGCGTCCTGCGCCACTGCCGTTCCGCCTGTCCCTCGGTCATGTACATGGACGGACCACGGTAGCGCCCGGTGGGTCCGGCTAACCCCGGGTACTTCGCGACCGCCGATGCGTACACTCGTACACATGGGATATGGACTGCTGGCCGCGGCCATCGCGGCGGAGGTGGCCGGGACGACCGCCATGAAGTACAGCGAGGGATTCACCCGGCTCTGGCCCTCGCTGATCACCGTCGTCGGCTATCTGCTCGCCTTCTCGCTGCTCGCCCAGACCCTCAAGACCCTCTCGATGGGCACGGCGTACGCGATCTGGGCCGGCATCGGCACCGCCGCCGTCGCCGTCATCGGAATCCTGTTCATGGGGGAGTCCGGCAACCTGGTCAAGGTGGCGGGCATCGCGCTGGTCATCGCCGGTGTGGTGGTGCTCAACCTGGGCGGTGCGCACTGATGGCGCGGCGGTACGACCCCGAGCGGCGCGCCCGGATCATCGACGCGGCGATCCGGGTGGTCGGCGCCAAGGGCATCGCCGGGCTCAGCCACCGCTCCGTCGCGGCCGAGGCCGATGTGCCCCTCGGCTCGACGACGTATCACTTCGCCTCGCTGGACGAACTGCTGATCGCCGCGCTCCGCCGGTCGAACGAGAACTTCGCCGCGCTCATGCGGGACAGCGCCGCCCTCGCCGACCCGGCCGCCGACCTCGCGGCCGAACTCGCACGGCTGCTCGGGGAGTTCTTCGGCGGCGGCCGGGGCCGGGCGGAGCTGGAGTACGAGCTGTACCTCGCCGCCCTGCGCAGGCCGGCGCTGCGGCCGGTCGCCGCCGAATGGACCGACGACACGGCCGGACTCCTCGCGGCGCGTACCGACCCGGCCACCGCACGGGCGCTGGTCGCGCTGATGGACGGGATCTGTCTCCAGGCCCTGCTCACCGGCGGCGACTACGACGAGGCGTACGCCCGGGAGATGCTGGGGCGGATCGCGGGCCCGCCCGCCCTCAAGGCCGGCGGGCGGGTCTGCCAGGACGGTACGGCGGCGGTTCAGACGTAGAGGCTCGGCGAGTGGTACAGGGTTTCCGGGCTGTCGGGGACGGGGTTGTACGGCATGGAGTTGTGCCGGCGGTGGCGGCCGGACCGGCTCGCCTCGTGCGTCGGGGGCTGCGGCGTCAGTCGCCCTTCGGTGGTCAGCATCTGCGCTCGTCGGAGAAGATCCTCCGAATGCAGGCCGAGTTCCTCCGCGACAGCCTGGAGGTCCAGTCCGGACTGCCAGCTCCACTGCAGTACGGAGTCCATCCCGGGCGTCCAGGTCACCGCGCCGCTCGAAGCCGCGGTCTCCACGACGGGCGCGGGGGCAGCCGGCACCACCTCCGGGCGCGGATGGGGCACAGGGATGCTCACAACTTCCGGGCGTGGCTCCCCTCCGGGATCCGGGACGGGCGGAGCCGGATGAAGCAACGTTTCGGCGGGAGGGCTGAGCAACTGGTCGGCGACGACATGGGCGTCCGCCTTGCCGACCGTACGGCGCGCGACACGTACCTCGCGCTCGTTCAACCCCATCAGATCGGCTACAGCGGCGTCGCTGCCGACGGTCACCGCGAACGCGGCCAGCGCCCTCGTCCGCCTGGCCAGCGCCTCGTCCATCACCGCCTGCGCCTCCCGCACCTGATCGTCCGTGCTGCAGAACGCCTCGGCCAGCAGCGTGTTTCGTTCCCAAAGTTCACGTGGCTCCACGCAGGCATCAACGTTTCTGCTCCGTCCACGACACCCCATCACGGCCGCATCACCCGAAGGGCCCATCGCGGCCCGGGACGGCAGCTGATCACAACAACCGATCATCGGTACCCGAACGGGGTCGGATCACGAGGCGAGTGCCCGCGCGCTCAGCCCGCTCCCACTTCCGCGCGCTCAGCCCGCTTCCACTCCCGCCGCGCCCCGGACCGCCGCCAGCGCCGCCCGCACGCTCTCTTCGATGTCGGTGATCGGGTACAGCGCCTCGCGGACCGTGCGGTCCCGGTCCACCACCAGCGTCAGCCGCTTCAGCCGGCTGATCCCCGCCGCCCGGAAGGTGGGCAGCCGCAGGGCCGCCGTCAGCGTCAGCCCCGCGTCCGACAGGAGCGGGAAGCGCAGCCGCTCCGCCGCCGCGAACGCTTCCTGCTCGTCCGGGCGTTGGGTGGAGACGCCGTGCACCGTCGCGCCCGCCGCCGTGAACTCGGCCAGCTGGTCGCGGTACGTGCACGATTCGAGGGTGCAGCCCCGCGCGCCGGGGATGCCCGCCCAGTCCGGCGGATAGGACTCCGGACGGGCGTAGGCGCCGGGGAAGAAGTACAGGACGGTGTACGGGGTGGCCGAGGCGACCGGGTCGTGCTCGCCGCCGGTGTGGAACGGCAGGCTCAGCTCCGGCACCCGGGTGCCCACCAGCGCGTGCACCCGTGCGGCCTCCTGCGAGGACTCCTGTGCGGTGGCCATGGTCGTTCCGTCTCCCGTCACCCACGCGTCGCCCCAGTCCTGGAGCGCGATCAGCACCGGCAGCAGGGCGCGGCCGCGCGGGGTCAGCCGGTACTCGTACCGGGCGGGCCGCTCCTGGTACGGCTCCCGGGACAGCACGCCCGCGTCGACCAGCAGCCGCAGCCGCTCCGTCAGGACCTTGCGGGACACGCCCAGCTCGTGCTGGAGCGCGTCGAAACGGTGCACCCCGCGCGCCGCGTCCCGCACGATCAGCAGGGTCCACCAGTCCCCGACCACGTCGAGCGCCTGGGCGATCGCGCAGTCGGCGTCGGCCAGGCTGGTTCGCTGGGGCATGGGGTTCCTCCGTCGCGTCGGACGGCCATTCAACTGGATTGACCTGCGGAAAGCATGCTGCCATAGTCCGTTCCCAAAAGGAACTTAACTGGGAGTGCCTGCGGAAACGGCGACGGGGCGGGGATCGGCATGGGGACGGATACCGGAACGGGGATGCTGCGAGGGGTGCCGCGCACGGTGCGGCTGCTGGCCCTCGGCGCGTTCTTCAACGGCGTGGTGAGCTTCACCTTCGTCTACCTCTTCGTCTACCTGACCGGACCGCGCGGGCTCTCCGTCGCCCAGGCCGGAGTGCTCAGCGGCATCGGCGGGGCCGGAATCGTCGCGGGCAACTTCACCGGCGGCTGGTTCGGTGACCGCTACGGGCACCGCCGGGCGCTGCTGACCGGCGCCTGCGCGAGCGGCGTGGTGCTCGTCAGCCTCCCGCTGCTGCCGCTCCCCGCCCTGTACTGCGTGCTCCCGCTCGCCCAGTACGCGACCGGGGTGGTGCGCGCCGCGAACGCCGCGCTCGTCGCGGTCTCCGTCCCCGAAGGCCGCAGGCGCCAGAGCTTCGCCCTCACCCGGTTCGCCGGTAACGGCGGCTTCGCCGTCGGACCGCCGCTCGGCGCGCTGATCGCCGCCCGCTTCTCGTACGACTGGCTCTTCGTCATCGACGGCGTCGGCACCCTGCTGTACGCCGCGTACGCGGCACGGATCCTGCCCGCCCGGGGCACCGCGCACTCCCGTCCCGTGCACCGCCCGGACGCCCCCGGGCTCTGGAGCGAACTGCGGGCCAGACCCGCGGTACCGGTGCTCCTCGCCGCGATCGTCTGCGTCGACCTGGTCTACCGCCAGCAGTACTCCACCCTGCCCGTCTTCCTCGCCGACCACGGCCACGGCACCCAGTTCTACGGCTGGCTCATCGCCATCAACGGCGGCGTCATCCTCTGCCTCGAACTCCCCGCCGCCCACGCGCTGCGCGACCGGGCGCCGCTCACCGTCGTCGGCACCGGACTGCTGCTGGTCGGGACCGGCTACGCGGTGCTGATCCCCGGCGCGGGGGTGCTGTTCGCCGTCCTGATGATGGTCTCGCTGACCCTGGGCGAGATCCTCTACAAGACCCCCGCCACGGCCTACGTCGCGGACCAGGCACCCGCCCACGCCCAGGGCCGGTTCCAGAGCCTGTACGCGGGCGCCTCCATCAGCGGACAGGTGCTCGCACCCCCGCTGGGCGGCGCGCTCTACACCACCGCGCCCGCGCTCCTGTGGCCCGCCTGCGCGGTGCTGGCCTGCGGCGCCGGAGTGGCCGTGCTCGCGGCCCGGCGGCTGCGTGAACCCGCAAGGCCCCTCCCGGCGACGGGGGCGGCCGCTGAGACCGGTTGGCCGGGGCGGGCCCCGGCCGGTTAGGTTCTGGTCATGACCGACACGACTTCCACCCGCACCACCGGCGCCGTCGCCGCCGGACTCGCCACCATCGCAGGCGACGGTTCCGTTCTCGACACCTGGTTCCCCGCGCCCGAGCTCACCGCGGAGCCCGGCCCGGCCGGAACCGAGCGGCTCACCCCCGACCGCGCCGTCAACCTGCTCGGGGAGGGCGCCGCCAAGGCCATCGGCGTGGACGCCCGCCGCGGGGTCGAGGTCGTCGCCGTGCGCACGGTCATCGCCTCGCTCGACGACAAGCCGCTCGACGCGCACGATGCCTACCTGCGACTGCACCTGCTCTCGCACCGCCTCGTCCAGCCGCACGGCCAGAACCTGGACGGCCTCTTCGGCCTCCTCACCAACGTGGCCTGGACCTCGCTCGGCCCGGTCGCCGTCGACGACCTGGAGAAGGTGCGGCTCAACGCCCGCGCCGAGGGCCTGCACCTCCAGGTCACCTCGGTCGACAAGTTCCCGCGCATGACGGACTACGTCGCGCCCAAGGGCGTCCGGATCGCCGACGCCGACCGGGTGCGGCTCGGCGCGCACCTCGCCTCCGGCACCACCGTCATGCACGAGGGCTTCGTCAACTTCAACGCCGGCACCCTCGGCACCTCCATGGTCGAGGGCCGGATCTCCGCGGGCGTCGTCGTCGGCAACGGCTCCGACATCGGCGGCGGCGCGTCCACCATGGGCACGCTCTCCGGCGGTGGCAAGGAGCGCATCGTGATCGGTGAGCGCTGCCTGGTCGGCGCGGAGGCCGGGGTCGGGATCGCGCTGGGCGACGAGTGCGTCGTCGAGGCCGGTCTGTACGTCACCGCGGGCACCCGGGTCACGCTGCCGGACGGCCAGGTCGTCAAGGCACGCGAGCTCTCCGGCGCCTCGAACATCCTCTTCCGCCGCAACTCGGTGACCGGCACCGTGGAGGCCCGCCCGAACAACGCGGTCTGGGACGGCCTCAACGACGTCCTGCACAGCAACGACTGAGCAGCGACGACTAAGCAGCGATGAACTGAGCAGCGGCGGCGAGGAGTTCCTCGTACGCCCTCCGCAGCCCGTCGGACGCCTCGCGCCCGGCGGGCTGCAGCGGTTCCCGGACCGGCCCCGCGTCCAGCAGCGCCTTCACGGTCACCGTGCCGGGCAGCCCGGACGCCATCATCAGCTCGACGAGCGGGGCCAGCAGCCCGTTCAGCCGCGCCGCCCCCGCAGTGTCCCCGGCGTCGAACGCGTCCAGGACGGCCCGCAGCGCCCGTGGCGCCACGTTGGCCACCGTGCTGACGTACCCCGCGCCGCCCACCGCGTACAGCGGCAGATTCAGCTCCTCGCAGCCCGAGTAGTACGCGAGCGAGGTGGCCGCGATCACCTTCGTCGCGCCCAGCAGGTCCTGCGAGCAGTCCTTCACCGCCACGACGCGCGGGTGCTCCGCCAGCCGCAGCACCGTCTCGGGCTCGATGCGGGTGCCGGTGCGGCCGGGGATGTCGTACAGCATCAGCGGGAGGCCCGCCGCGTCCGCGACCCGCCTGAAGTGCGCCTCGACGGCGGCCTGCGGCGGCCGGCTGTAGTACGGGGTCACGACCAGCAGGCCGTCGGCGCCCGCCCGTTCCGCCTGCCGGGCCAGTTCCACGGTGTGCCGGGTGTCCGAGGTGCCGATGCCCGCGATCACCGGCACGTCCGGACCGACCGCCTCGCGCACCGCGCGCAGCAGCGTCGCCTTCTCCGCGTCCGAGGTGGTCGGGGACTCGCCGGTGGTGCCGCTGAGCACCAGCCCGTCGCAGCCGTCCGCGACCAGGGCGCGGGCGTGCCCGGCGGCCGCGTCCGGATCGAGGGCCCCACCGGCGGTGAACGGGGTGATCATGGCGCAGAGAGCGCTGCCGAAGGGGCGCGGCCGGGTTGCTGCGGGAGACGTCATGTCCGAAGTGTCCGCCCAGCAGACCGTGAAGGTCTACTTAGTTCTTCTCCGGGTGAAGGTGAAGGAGTGCTCAACGATTCTGTGCTCTGGCATGATCGGCCGCACATGGGGCGGGCCGACCTGGGGGCGGGAACATGAGCGTGCGGGGACTGACGGGGACAGGGATACGCGGAGCTGCCGCCGCAGCTCTGATCATGGCCGGAACACTCACCCTGTCCGGATGCGCGGGATTCCTCGTACCGGCGGGGGAGGGCGAGCCGGGCCCGAGCCCGTCGCGCACGGCATCCACGGGCGTGCACGTGAGCCCGCCGTCCCCCCTCGCCATCGCGTCCCCGCCCGCCGTGCGTCCCGGGGAGTCCGTCCGCCCGAGCCCCACGCCCTCCGCCACCGGCGGCTGCCCGGACTCCGGTCTCGTCGTGGACATGGGCCCCGTGGAGGCCGCCCTCGGCCACCGCGCGGTGGGACTCACCCTGACCAACTGCGGCGGCAAGCCCGTCCGGGTCGACGGCTACCCCTCGGTCCAGGCGCTCGACGAGAACGGCGACGCGCTGCCGGTGAAGGTGAACCCGGGCTCGTCCTACATGGGCCAGGACAAGGGCCCCGAAGAGGTCATGCTGGCCCCCGGGAAGACCATGCGGTCGCTCCTGGCCTGGGTCTCCACCCCGACCGGCGGCGACCTGATCGAGGGCGACGCGCTGGAGATCGCCCCGGCGCCGGGCCTGGAGGCGCGCACCTTCCCGCTGGAGGGCAGCGACGTACGGATGCTCGACGAGTTCAGCATGACGGGCTGGCGCACCCCGACGCCCGGGTGACCACCGCGCCGGGACCGTTCGGAGGTCCTCGCCGGGCTGGGCGAGAACGGCGGGCAGGTCCTGGCGGGTGGCGGTACGCAGGTTCACACCCCGGATTCCGGCACGGTGGGCCCAGCCGTCAGCGCCTGGCCATGTACAGGCCGAACGCCTTGTGCAGCAGCCTGTTGACCGGGTAGTCCCACTCACCGACGTACTCGGCCGCCCGGCCGCCGGTGCCCGCCTTGAACCGCAGCAGGCCCATCAGATGGTTGCTCTCGTCGAGGGTGTCGGTGATGCCGCGCAGGTCGTAGACGGCCGCGCCCCGCTCGTGTGCGTCGCTCATCATCCGCCACTGGATCGCGTTGCTGGGCTGCACCTCGCGGCGGCGGCCGGTGGAGGCGCCGTACGAGTACCAGACGTGCGTTCCGACCGTCAGCATCGTCGCCGCGGAGAGGACCTCCCCGTCGTGGTGCGCGAGGTACAGCCGCATCCGCCCGGGGTCCTCGGCGCGCAGCGCGGTCCACATGCGCTGGAAGTAGTCGAGCGGGCGAGGGATGAAACGGTCGCGCTCGGCCGTCTCGCGGTACAGCTCGTAGAAGGCCGGAAGGTCGTCGTGGTCGCCCTCGACCACCTTGACGCCCGCCTTCTCCGCCTTCTTGATGTTGCGCCGCCACTGCTGGTTCAGCCCGTCGCGGACCTCCTCCAGCGACCTTCCGGCGAACGGCACCTGGAAGACGTACCGGGGCTGCCCGGCGCTGAAGCCCTCAGAGTCCCCGTCCTTGCCCTGCCGCCAGCCCAGCCGGCGCAGCTGCTCCACCAGCTCGGCGGCGCCCGGCTCGTACACGTCCGGCTCGACGTCGCGCAGCCTGCGCGCGGCCGGATCGGGGATGGCGTCCTTGACGGTCTGCGCCTCCCAGCGGCGGGCGACCACCGGAGGCCCCATCCGTACCGTGAACGCGCCGCGCGCCTTGACGTGCGCTACCAGCGGATCCAGCCAGGGGCGCAGATCGCCCTCGTGCCACGGGATGACCGGCCCCTCCGGCAGATAGGCCAGATACCGCTTCACCCGGGGGATCGGCCGGTACAGGACCAGCGCCGCGCCGAGCAGCTCCCCGCCATCGAGCCAGCCGATGCTCTCCGCGCGCCAGTCCGGCTTCACCTCACCCCACGACGGGACCTGCATATGGCTCGCGGAACCCCGTCCCGCGACGAACGCCAGATGCTGTTCGCGCGTGATGCTCTCGACTCGCAGCGACATGCGGTACTCCGTTCGTTGTCCGGTTGGGTCCGAGTCCGGTTATGTCTGATTCGTCAGCCTAACGACGACAGCGCGGGCCGTAGTTGACCTCAAGCGCACTTGACGTAACAGGGTGGCTGTCACGGGCGAGCCGCAGGGGAGCGCCCGCGAGGGGAGCAGCCATGAGCGTGGAATTCGTGACCCGGCCCGATTTCACCCGAGCGGACGCGGGGATCGTCAAGGCGAGCACCTGGGACGTCGGCACACCGGAGCGGCAGCGGCAGACCGTCGAGGCCATCCGGGAGGCCTGGGCGAGCCGGGAGTGGCCGCACCCCGGACTGCTCTCCTACTCGGTCGGCGCGGGGGAGGACGGCAGAACGCTCCTGCACTACTCGCAGTGGTCGGACGAGGAGAGCTACCAGGCCTTCGTCCGGACCGGCCGGGACGCGCGCAACGCCGACATCGACGCGGCCGTGCCGGGCATCGAACGGCTCGGGCTGCACACGTACGAGCTGTACCGCTCCTCGTCGCCCGAAGGGTCCGACGCCCGGGAGCCGGGGTGCGTCGTGACCGTCGACGTCGAGTTCGAGGGAGCGGACGGCGCCCGCCAACGCGACTGGGTGGACGGCGTGTTCGAGGCCCTCGGGACGGACCCCGCGCCCGCGCCCGGCGGTATCGCCGGACACTTCCACGTGAGCACCGACGGAACCCGGGTGCTCAATTACGCGGAGTGGGTCAGCGCACGGGCCCACATCGACGCGCTGGCCGCGCCCGGGAACGGGGTCGGTTCGCGGACGCCGCAGTGGGAGCGGGTACAGGCCTACCCCGGCGTGACCGGCGGCGGTGTGCACCGCTACACCCCCGCGCTCAGTCTGCGACCGGCGGTCCCCGCACGGTAACCACGCGGGCGTGCACACCGGTTGCGTGGGACCGGCGGGCGGGCCGCGGCGGACCTGTCCGGGTACCGGGCGGCGGAGGACGAAATACGTCTACGCTTGGGCCGCCTGTCCCCGTACGCGCCCGGCGGCGCGTACGACCCGAACCGTTCCTAGGAGACCCCCCTGATGTCCGCAGAGCGCCCCACCCTGCCGCCGGTACGGCTGCACACCGAGGCCGAGCTGGCACGGGACGCGCTTGCCGCGCCGCTGCTCGCCCGCGCCGTCCGGCTCGCCCGCTGGGCCGGGCCCGGCACCAGGGTGGGCGCCGGCGGCGAGCTCGTCGAAGCGCAGCTGCCCGCGGCGGCCGAGCACCTCGGCCTCAGCGCGGACGAGGACGGCGCGGCGGAGGCCAGCGAGGCCTGGCGGCTCGCCGTCGACACCGGGCTCGTCGAGGTCGAGGACCCGGAGCCCGGTGCGGACCCGGCGGTGGAGGACGGTTCCGGCGAGGAAGGCCCCGAGGCGGAGGGCACCGTCACGGCGGGCGAGAACCTCGCGTTGCTGACCGGCGGATCACCGCAGGACGTCCTGGCGATCTGGCTCGACGGCCTGGAGGCCGCGCACGCCGACGCCACCGCTCCCTTCTTCGACGACTTCGCGGACCTCGTCGGCGAGGACGGCTCCATCGACTTCGACGCCCTGGACTGGGACCCGGAGGCCGAGGCCGAATTCCTCGACGGGGTGCTCGGCAACCTCTACCTGCTCACCGTCTCCGACAGCGCCGCGGGCGACGCGCCGGTACCGCTGCCCGCGCTCGCCGCGTCGGTGATCGTGCCCGACGACATGGGGGAGCCCACCGACGACATCCTGGAGCAGGTCTCGGACGCGATGATGCGCCTCGACGACCAGTTCCGGGTCCTGGAGCCCATCGGCATCGTCGAGTACCAGCCGGTGGACGAGGCGCTGCTGGCCGAGGAGGGCGAGGACGCCACCCCGCCCGCCGACGACGACGACGTCACCCGGTACGGGATGGTGAAGCTGACCCCCCTCGGCCTGTACGGCATCCGGTCCAGGATGCTGGACGGGGGCCTGGAGGCCCCCGCCATCGGGGACCTCGTCGACAAGGACGCCGACGCGCTCCTCGGCGGCATCGCGTACTACCCGGAGGACGCGGCCCGCGCCGAGGTCCAGCTCTGGCTCGCCCGGCGCGGCGCGGGCGGGGCCGCCGCCGAGCTCCTGGACGCCGCACGCGGCGAGGACCCGCAGGCACCGCTGCGCCGGCTGCACTGCCAGCAGGCGCTCGCCCTGGTCGGCGCGGAGGCGGAGCCCGCCGTGCGCGCCGTGCTCGACGACGGGGAACTGGGCGGCCTCGCCCGGGTCTGGCTCGCGGAGCTGGGCGCCGCCGACGTGCCCGCGCCGCCGGAGCCGATGATCTTCTGGCTCGCCGTCGACACGATCGCGGCGCAGCTGGAGGCGGACGGCGATCTCGACGAGCTCCAGGGCCTGGTCGAGGGGCTCTCCGGCCAGCACAGCGGCTTCTTCGACGAGGTGTGGCGGGTGGACCACCCGGCCACGGCGGACGTCCTTGAGGCGATGGGCCGGCTGCACAGCGACAAGAAGCTGGCGAAGGCCGCCCGCAAGGCAGCCTTCAAGGCCCGGTCCCGGGGCGGCTCCGGCAACTGAGCGGGAGACGGTGGGTGGCGGGGCGGACGGCCCCGCCACCCGGGGAAGTTCACGGAACGCATTCCCTGAAAGCCGTCCACAGTTCAACTGGTGTTGGCGAAGGCGCGCGACGGTGATCCCGCCCGCTACCGCCCCAGCTGCACCAGGAGTACGTGATGGCCTTCACGCGCAGGGAATTCACCAGACAGTCCGCCCTCACCGGTGCCGGCGTCGCCCTCACCGGAACCGTCGCCGCGCTGGCCACCGCGCCCGGCGCCCTCGCCGCCGGGGACTCGAAGCACGGCCACGACGACCACGGCCACGGTCATGACCACGACGGACACGGCCACGGCGGGCACGGGCACGACCACGGGCCCGGCTACGGGGCGCTCGTCCCCGACCCGAAGGGCATACTTGCGCTGCCCGCCGGATTCTCGTACAAGGTCATCACCCACAGCGGCGTCACCAAGCTGGAGACCGGTGAGTACACCCCCTCCAACCACGACGGCACAGCCGCCTTCGAAGGTGCGCGCGGTGTCACCCTGCTGGTGAACAACCACGAGCTGGCCGGCGTCCGCACCGACTGGGAGCACCCGGTCCCGCTCACCGACGGTCTCGTCTACGACGCGGTCGCGGGCGGCGGCTGCACCGTCGTGGAGACCCGCCGCGACGGCCGCACCGCCGAGTGGGTCGGCATCGCCGGCACCTCCACCAACTGCGCCGGCGGCGCCACCCCGTGGGGCACCTGGCTCACCTGCGAGGAGACCGAGGACAAGGCCGGGAAGAACGGTCTGCTCAAGGACCACGGCTACGTCTTCGAGGTCGACCCGTACGACAAGCGCGCCAACCGCGACCCCCGCCCCATCAAGGCGTTCGGCCGGTACGCCCACGAGGCCGTCGTCATCGACCCCAAGCAGGGCCACGCCTACCTGACCGAGGACGCGTCCGGCCCCAACGGACTGCTCTACCGCTGGGTCCCGCCGCACGGCTTCAGGCACGGCCACGGCAAGCTGCGCACGCTCGCCGCCGACGCCGGGGTCCTCCAGGCCACCAAGTGCTTCGACCGCGGCGGCCGGTTCGTCGACGACCTCTCGCGCGCCACGAAGATCGGCACCGTGTACGGCGTGGACTGGGTCGACGTCCCCGACCGGGACGCGAAGACCGTCTCGGTGCGCAAGCAGTTCGGTGACAAGGACATCACCCGCGCCCGCAAGCTCGAAGGCATGTGGTGGGGGGATGGCGGCGCCTACATCGTCTCCTCGTTCGCCCGTGACGAGAGCCCGGTCCAGCACGACGGCCAGGTCTGGTTCTACGACCCGAAGCGCCGCACCCTGACGCTGAAGGTGCTGCTCGGCGTCAACGCCGACCCGTCGAAGGACGGCGCCTTCGACGGCCCGGACAACATCACCGTCTCGCCGTACGGCGGCCTGGTGATCGCCGAGGACGGCGAGGGCGTGCAGCACCTCTTCGGGGCCACCGAGAGCGGCCGCACCTACCCCATCGCGCGCAACGAGCTGAACGCCGGGACCGAGGAGGACCCGGAGTACAGCGAGTTCACCGGCGTCACGTTCTCGCCCGACGGGAAGACGCTGTTCGCCAACATCCAGACGCCCGGGATCATGGTGGCCATCACCGGCCCGTGGAAGCGTCAGCCGCGAGAGCAGCGATAACACGTACGAGTGGTCCGGGCCGGGCCGTGCCGGTGTCCTCCGGCAGAGGGACATCGCGGCGTGGCACCGGCCCGGCGGGGGTGCGGGGTGCGTGCGGACCTCGCGGCCGGTGGACCGGCGCCGGCGTCCCATGTCGGAAAGGGATAAGCGCCACATCCCCGGGGGTCGTGCGAGGGGCGTGCTTCGGCGTGGTGCCCTTGCCGGGAGCGGGACAGGAGGCCCGCCGGGCGCGGAATCGCTGATTACGAATCCGGCATCAGTGGGGCTCCAGGAGCGGTCGGGCATGGCGTCCGGCGTTTCCAGGGCGCATACTCAAGGTAATGAAACAGTCAGCCGGATCCCGGCGTCACCTGCCTTCCAGTCCCTTCAACCGCCCGGCCCAGGCGGCCCCACCGGTCGAATTGTTCGATGTGGGCGACAGGGTGTCGCACGACCAGTTCGGACTCGGCCGAGTCCTTGCTGTCGAGGGCGACAACGACGCAGTGCTCATCGACTTCTCGGGGCGACAGGGGAGGATCCTGAGCCCGTACTCCAAGCTGACCAAGCTCTGAGAGAAGCGACGAGCACGCGCCGCGTCCGCCGTACTCCTCCACGTTTCCTTACGGACGGCCTTCAGGGGCACCCGCACCAGCCGGGTGCCCCTGAAGCCGTTCCCCTCGGGTGATCAGAGCGACTGGGCGGCGGGCTTGACCATGCCCCGGACGGTGCGCGACTTCACGAAGTCGCCCACCGCGGTCATCTCCCACTCGCCGGAGAACTGCTTGATCAGCTTGGCCATGATCACGCCGGTCTGCGGCTCCGCGCTCGTCAGGTCGAAGCGGACCAGCTCCTCGCCGGTGGCCGCGTCGATCAGCCGGCAGTAGGCCTTGGCCACCTCGGTGAACTTCTGGCCGGTGAACGAGTTGACCGTGAAGACCAGGCCCGTCGCCTCCGCCGGGATCCGGCCCAGATCGACGACGATCATCTCGTCGTCCCCCGCGCCCTCGCCCGTGAGGTTGTCGCCCGAGTGCTTGATGGCGCCGTTCAGGATGGAGAGCTTGCCGAAGTAGCAGCTGTCCAGGTGGTTGCGGTCCGGCCCGTAGGCGATCACCGACGCGTCCAGGTCGATGTCCTTGCCCCGGAACGCGGGCTCCCAGCCGAGGCCCATCTTGACCTGCGAGAGCAGCGGCTTGCCGCCCTTGACCAGCGACACCGTCTGGTTCTTCTGCAGGCTGACCCGGCCCTTGTCCAGGTTGATCCGGCCCGTGGCCGGAGCCACCGGAGGAGCTGCCGGCGGGGCGGCGGGCGGGGCGGCGGGCGCCGGCGGGGCGACCAGCCTCGGGTCCACCGGGGCGGCGGCGGGCACCGGGGGCGCCACAGGCGCGGGCGCGGCGGCGGGCTCGTCCTCGACGGAGACGCCGAAGTCGGTGGCGATGCCGGCCAGCCCGTTGGCATAGCCCTGACCGACCGCACGGGCCTTCCAGGCGCCGCCGCGCCGGTAGACCTCGATGACCACGAGCGCGGTCTCCGCGCTCAGCTGGGGCGGGGTGAAGGTGGCGAGCACGCTGCCGTCGTCCGCGTTGCGCACGGTGGCGGTGGGCTCGATGCCCTGGAAGGTCTGGCCCGCCCCGTCCGGGCTCGCGGTGATGACGATCTTCTCGATCCCGGACGGCACGGCAGCGGTGTCGACCACGATCGCGTCGGGCGCGGTGCCGCCGCCGGAACGGTAGGCCACACCGGGGCCCGTGGGCTGGTTGTAGAAGATGAAGTCGTCGTCGGAGCGCACCTTGCCGTCGGCGGTGAGCAGCAGGCCCGATACGTCGAGCCGCACCGGAGCGGCGACGTCCACCGCCACGCGGGGGGCGGAGAGAGGGATGTTCGAGCCAGGTGTCATAGCGGTCATGTCGGAGGTAACGAATGACCCGGCTTTGCCGTTCCCTTACCTTTGGGCGGCTTCGCCCGTACGGCGGCCGCGTCTGCCGCGTCTGTCGCGTCTGCCGTGCTCAGTGCGGCCAGATCGGCGGGTTGGTGCAGAAGTGGCCGCCGAGGTGGGCGTGGTCCGGGTTGTCCGGGTCGAGTTCGCCCTGCTCGGCGATGAGCTTCGCCGCGTACGGCTCCGAGTCGTCCCTCGGCTCGTAGCCGAGCGAGCGCGCCGAGGTGAGGTCCCACCAGAGCCGGGTGTTGTCGGACGAGCCGTGGATGACGGTGTGCCCGACGTTCTCCGCCGTGAGCGCGGCGTCGAAGAGCCGGGCGCCGTCGCCGGGGCTCATCCACACCGAGAGCATCCGTACGGAGGTCGGCTCCGGGAAACAGGAGCCGATGCGCACGGAGACGGTCTCCAGGCCGTGCCGGTCCCAGTAGAGCTGGGCGAGATCCTCACCGAAGGACTTGGAGAGCCCGTAGAACGTGTCCGGTCGGCGCGGGGTCCCGATCGGGATCAGCGGGTCGCCCGGGAGCGGGCGGGGGGTGAACCCGACGGCGTGGTTGGAGGAGGCGAACACGATCCGCCGCACGCCCTCCGCGAGCGCGGCCTCGTAGAGGTTGTAGGTGCCTTCGATGTTCGCCCGGAGAATCTTGTCGAACGAGGCTTCCAGCGAGATGCCCGCGAGGTGGATGATCGCGTCGACGCCCCGCACCGCCTCGCGCAACGCCTCCGTGTCGCCCAGGTCGGCGGTGATGGCGTCCGGCTCGCCCTCGATGGGGACCATGTCGAGCAGGCGCAGCCGGTAGCCGTGGGCGGGCAGCAGTCCGCGCATGAGGGTGCCGAGTCCGCCGGCGGCGCCGGTGAGCAGGACGGTGCGGGGGGCGGGCATACGCGGATCTCCTCGGTACGGGGGGCGGCTTCGCTCGCCGGGTCCTTGGGTGGGGTTCACATGCGTGGACAAGTTATGGAGCGGGGTGGGGGTGCGTCAAGGGGTGCCCGGGTCCTTGGTGCGGGGTTCCGTCCTCAATCGCCGGACGGGCTTGTTTGTGCGGGTGCTCCGCCGGGTGCGGGTGCGCCCTGTCCGGTGGGTGGGGGTTCGTGGTCCCTCCGGGGCGTCTCCTCAAACGACGAACGTGCGGGGGGTCCGTAGCGGACCCGGGTCTGTGTTCGTCGTTCTGCGGGGACTCCCCTGCACGCCCCCGAACCCGCCCGTCCCGCGTCTGCGACAGCACTCCGGCCGGTGTGCAGACGCGACTGGGCCTGGGGTGGGGACGTGCAGGGGAGTCCCCGCAGAAAATGGCGTACGACCCGGGTCCCTCACGTACCCGGGTGAACACGCCATTTTTGAGGAGACGCCCCGGAGGGGCACCGCCCCCCACCCACCGGACAGGCGCACCCGCAACGCGGAGTACCCGCAACTCATCTTGACCCGCGCCAAGACACTGCCTTAGCGTAGGAGCGTTCATGAATATGGACGCCGATCAGAATTGTGCACGCCTGAACCTGCTCAGGGAGCGCCCGTGACCTCAGCCCCTCTTGCCGCCCGACTCACCGCTGTCGCCGGGCCGCTCTTCTTCCCCGTCACCCCTTACGGACCCGACGGTTCCGTCGACCTCGATGTCTTCCGCGCGCATGTGCGCAAGGGCATCGACGCCGGTGCGGCCGCCGTCTTCGCCTGCTGCGGGACCGGTGAGTTCCACGCCCTGACGCCCGAGGAGTTCCAGCTCGTCGTCGCCGCGGCCGTCAAGGAGACGGCCGGCCAGGTGCCCGTCGTGGCGGGCGCCGGATACGGCACCGCGCTCGCGGTCCAGTTCGCGAAGCTCGCGGAGGAGGCGGGCGCGGACGGGCTCCTCGCCATGCCGCCGTACCTGGTCGTGGCCGACCAGGAGGGCTTGCTGGCCCACTACACGGCGCTCGCCGCCGCCACCGGGCTGGAGACGATCGTCTACCAGCGCGACAACGCCGTCTTCACCCCGCAGACCGTTCTCGCGCTGGCGCAGACACCGGGGATCATCGGCCTCAAGGACGGCTACGGCGACCTCGACCTGATGCAGCGCATCGTCAGCGCCGTCCGCACCGGACTGCCCGGCCGGGACTTCCTGTACTTCAACGGGCTGCCCACCGCCGAGCTCACCGGTCTCGCCTACCGGGGCATCGGCGTCACGCTCTACTCCTCCGCCGTCTTCGCCTTCGCACCCGATATCGCGCTGGCCTTCTACCGGGCCCTGGAAGCGGGCGACGACGACCTCGTCAACGCGCTGCTCGACCACTTCTACCGGCCGCTCGTCGAGCTCCGGTCCAAGGGCCGGGGGTACGCGGTATCGCTGGTCAAGGCGGCCGTCCGGCTCCAGGGCCTGGACGTCGGCCAGGTGCGCAGCCCGCTCACCGAGCCGCCGGCCGCGCACATCGAGGAGCTGACCGGGATCATCGCGAGCGGCCGCGCGCTGCTGGAGCGGGGCGTCACCGGGGAGCGCGGGTGAGGACCTCCGCCTTCCTGTATCCCTGGGACATCGTCGGGGACCCGGACGCGGCCGCCCGCGTCGCTGACCTCGGCGTCCAGCAGGTGACGCTCGCCGCCGCCTACCACTCCACCCGGGCGCTGACCCCGCGTCACCCCGGCCACCGCATCGTCACGGCCGAGCACGCGGCGGTGCTCTACCCGCCGGAGCCCGGACGGTGGGAGGGGCGCCGGCTTCGGCCCCACACGCAGTCCTGGGTGGCGTCCGACGATCCCTACGCGGAGGCCGCGCAGGCGCTGGCCGGTGCCGGGCTCCAGGTGCACAGCTGGGTGGTGCTGGCGCACAACTCCCGGCTGGGCGCGGAGAACCCGGACACCTGCGTGGTCAATGCCTACGGCGACCGCTACCCGTGGGCCCCGTGCATCGCACAGTCCGCCGTCCGCGACTACCTGGTGGAGCTGGCGGCGGAGGCTGCGGTGCGCGGCGGTACGCACGGCACCGAGCTGGAGTCCTGCGGCTGGTACGGCTTCGCGCATCTGCACGCCCACGACAAGATCGCGGGCGTCGGCCTCGGTGACGCGGCGCAGTACCTGATGTCGCTCTGCTTCTGCCCCGACTGCCGGACCGGGTACGCGGGCCAGGAGCTGGACGCCGACGAGCTGGGCCGGGCGGTACGCCGGGCGCTGGAGCCGGCCTGGTCCGGTACCGGATCGCCGGAAACCGGCTGGTCCGGCGTCGAGAAGCTCCTCGGCGCGGACCTCGCGGCGGCCACCCTCCGGTGGCGCACCGAGGTGGCCCGCGGGCTCCAGGAGTCGGTGGTCGGCGCGGTACGGGCGGCGGCGGCCGCCCCCGGCTTCCAGGTGCTGCTGCACGCCGACCCCGCGCCGCACCGCTCGGGTGCGAACGTGGGCGTGGACCCGGAGCACATCCTGTCCGTGGCGGACGGCGTGGTGCTGCCGTGCACCGGGACCGACGCGGCGCGCGAGGCCGTGCTCGGCCCGTTCGGCGGACGTGCGGGCGTCCTCGCGGCCAACCTCACCGTGGTGCGGGGGATGGGCGGCAGCCCGGACACCCTGGAGCGCGACGCGCGGCACGCGCTCTCGCTCGGGGCGAACCAACTGCGGCTGTACCACGCGGGGCTGGCCTCCGATCCGGACCTGGAGGCCGTCGCCGGAGCGCTCTCACGCCTCGGCCGATGACGGGAGCGGGCCGGCGGGGGCCGTGGGGCCTGTCCGCCGGCCCGTGACCAGGACCACCGCCGCCGCCAGCGCCACCGCGCCCACCAGCGGCAGCAGCACCCGCACGTCCACCACCGCGACGAGCCCCGCGCCCAGCGCCAGCGCCACCGCGTTGGGCGCGAACATCAGCGTGCCGGCGGTCGCCGCCGTGCGCCCCAGCAGCGCGTCCGGCGTCTCTCGCTGCACCGCCGTCATCGCGGCGATCAGCACACAGGGCAGCCCGGCCCCGATCAGCCCGCACGCCAGCAGCGCCACCGCGTCGTACGGCACCGCGCGCAGCCCCACCGCCACCCCGAACAGGGCGATGCCCGCCGAGGTGAACACCCGTTCCGGCAGCCGTCGCAGCAGCGGCCCGGCCAGCAGCCCGACCGCGACGGACCCGACGCCCTGCGCCATGGAGAGCACACCCGCGTACGCGGGGGAGTGGCCGAGGACCCGGTCCACGACGGCGTACAGCGTCGCCCCGTTGAGCCCGGCGCACAGCATCGTGACCGATCCGGCGAGCACCAGCGGCCGCAGTACGGGCGAACCCCACACCTGCCGCACCCCGGCGGTCCAGCCGCCCGCGCCGGTCGTCGCCGGGGATGCCTGTTGTACCCGCAGCAGTCCGTAGAGCCCGGCGGCCAGCGCGAAGGAGGCCGCGTCCAGCAGGGCCACGGATACGCCGCCGAACCGGGTGAAGAGGGCCGCTCCGGTGAGCGGGGCCACCAGCTTCATGCCCTCGTTCGCCATCATCCGCAGTCCGTTGAAGTCGCCCAGCAGCCGGGCGTCCACGGCCCCCGCGACCAGCGCCGTCTCCGCCGAGTCCATCAGCACCGAGCTCGTCCCGTAGGCCATGAGCACCGCGAACAGGATCCAGCCCCGGCCTGCCGAGTCCACCGCGGTCAGGGTGGTCAGCAGCAGGGCCATGACGACGTTCGACCAGACCAGCAGCGGCTTTCTGGGCAGCCGGTCGGCCAACGAGCCCAGGACCGGGCCGAAGAGCACCGGCAGCCAGACGGTGAACAGGGCGAGCGCGGCCAGACTGTCGGAGCCCGTCAGGGACTTGACCCAGATCCCGGCCGCGAGCGACATCGCGGAGCTGCCGAATCCGGAGACGACGACCGCCGCCAGGAACAACCCTGCCGTCCGGTCGCCCAGTACCCGTCTCGTCGCGGAACCCGTCATCGTGCCCACCGAACCTCCCTGACCTGCACGTGTGTTGTGCGGTCAGGCTGGCGGTTGAGGCAGCGCCGGGGCATCGGGAGGATGCCGTACGCCGTACGGCGGGGCGGGCCGCCGCCGGGATCGGTGTAGGGCACACGTCGTAGTCCGGCGAAGTTCTTCTGCCGGAAGCGTTGACGAAACATTCCTGGCGCCTCTAGCTTCATCGCGTCGTACTTCGTACGTCATATATGAGACGCGATACGCGAGATGTGAGAGCCCTTCACCCATGACCTTTGCGCCCACCCCGATTCCGTCCCGCACCCAGTACGTGCTGGAGGCGATCAAGCACGCGATCCTCACGGCGCAGCTGAGACCAGGGCAGGCGCTCGTGGAGACCGAGCTGGCCGCGCAGTTCGGAGTCTCGAAGACCCCCGTCCGTGAGGCGCTCAAGACCCTGGCCGGTACCGGACTCGTCGTCATGAGCCAGTACAAGGGCGTGACCGTGCGCCTGGTCGACGCGACCATGGCCAGGGAGGTGTACGACGTGCGGCTGCTGCTCGAACCGGAGGCGCTGCGCCGCTCCATCACCCGCAAGGCCTCGCTCGACGCGGCCCAGGAGGCCCTGGAGCGCGCCGACTCGGCCGGTGACAAGGCGGACAGGTCGCTCGCCAACCGGGACTTCCACCGGGCGCTCTACCTGCCGTGCGGCAACCCGCTGCTGTCGCGGATGCTCGACGAGGTCCGCGACCAGGCGGCCCTCGTGTCGACCGTCGCCTGGGCGACGATCCCGTCCTGGGAGCGGGAGGCGGCCGAGCACCGGGAGATCCTGCGGCTCGCGCTGGCCGACGACGCGGACGCGGCGGCCGGCGCCCTGCACGACCACATCGCGTCGTTCGTCCGCCGCGCCTTCCCCGACGAAGAGGACGGGGGCGGCGCGGCGTGAACCACCGGCACACCGAGGAAAGGCCAGCCCGTATGGACCTCACCCCGCTGAAGGCGGCCCTCGCCGACGTCGTGGCGATCCCGGTGACCCCGTTCGCCGCGGACGGCACCATCGACACGGCGGCGCACCGCGCCCTGCTGCGGAGGCTGCTCGACGGCGGCGTGCGCATCCTCACCCCGAACGGCAACACCGGCGAGTTCTACGCGCTCACCCCGGAGGAGCGGCGCACCGTCACCGAGCTGACCATCGAGGAGGCGGGCGGCCGCGCCACGATCCTGGTCGGGGTCGGCCACGACGTGCCGACGGCCGTCGCCGCCGCCGAGCACGCCAGGGACACCGGCGCCGAGATGGTGATGGTGCACCAGCCCGTCCACCCGTACGTCTCGCAGGACGGCTGGATCGACTACCACCGGGCCATCGCGGCGGCCGTTCCCGGACTCGGCGTGGTGCCCTACATCCGCAACCCGCAGCTGGACGGGGAGTGCCTCGCCACTCTCGCGGACCACTGCCCCAACGTCATCGGCGTCAAGTACGCCGTCCCGGACGCCGCCCGCTTCGCCGCCTTCGCCCGGGACGCGGGCCTGGAACGGTTCGTCTGGATCGCCGGTCTCGCCGAGCTGTACGCCCCCTCCTACTTCTCCGCAGGTGCCACCGGATTCACCTCGGGGCTCGTCAACGTCGCCCCCGGTGTCTCGCTGGCCATGCTGGAGGCGCTGCGGGCAGGCGACCACCCGGCCGCCATGAAGGTGTGGGAGCGGATCCGCCGCTTCGAGGAGCTGCGCGCCGAGCAGCAGTCCGCCAACAACGTGACGGTCGTCAAGGAAGCCCTGGCCTCGCTCGGGCTCTGCGGCCGCGACGTCCGCCCGCCCAGCCGGGTGCTGCCCGAGGCGCGGCGCGCCGAGGTCGCGGACCAGGTCGCGGGGTGGTCCATATGACCGGCCGCATCGCCCCCGAGGAGCTGCGCAGCCACCAGTGGTACGGCACCGACGGGCTGCGCTCCTTCAGCCACCGCGCCCGCACCCGCCAGCTCGGCTACCTCCCCGAGGAGCACCTCGGCAAGCCGGTCGTCGCGATCCTCAACACCTGGTCCGACATCAACCCCTGCCACGTACACCTGCGTGACCGGGCGCAGGCCGTCAAGCGCGGGGTCTGGCAGGCAGGCGGCTTCCCGCTGGAGTTCCCGGTCTCCACGCTCTCGGAGACGTTCCAGAAGCCGACCCCGATGCTCTACCGCAACATGCTGGCGATGGAGACGGAGGAGCTGCTGCGCTCCTACCCCGTCGACGGCGCGGTGCTGCTGGGCGGCTGCGACAAGTCGACGCCCGCGCTGCTGATGGGTGCCGCGTCGGTGGACCTGCCGGCCGTGTTCGTGCCGGCCGGGCCGATGCTGCCGGGGCACTGGCGCGACGAAGTCCTCGGCTCCGGCACCGACATGTGGAAGTACTGGGACGACAAGCGGGCCGGGCTCATCGGTGACTGCGAGCTGGCCGAGCTGGAGAACGGGCTCGCCCGCTCGCCGGGGCACTGCATGACGATGGGCACCGCCTCCACCCTGACCGCCGCCGCGGAGGCGCTCGGCGTCACCGTCCCGGGCGCCTCGTCCATCCCGGCCGTCGACTCCGGGCACGACCGGATGGCCGCACGGTCGGGGCTCGCGATCGTCGAACTGGTGTGGCAGCAGCGGAAGCTGTCGGACATCCTGACGGCGGAGGCGTACCAGGACGCCGTCGCCACCGTCCTCGCGCTCGGCGGCTCCACCAACGCCGTCATCCATCTCATCGCGATGGCGGGCCGCTCCGGCGTCAGGCTCACCCTCGACGACTTCGACCGCGTCGCCCGTACCGTCCCGGTGCTGGCCAATCTGCGGCCCGGCGGAAAGTACCTCATGGAGGACTTCCACTTCGCGGGCGGGCTGCCCGGCTTCCTGGCCCGGCTCACCGACGTACTCCACCTGGACCGGCCCACGGTCACGCACGACACCCTGCGCGCGCAGCTCGACGGCGCGCTCGTGCACAACAGCGACGTGATCAGGGAGCGCGGCAACCCGCTCGCGGAGGAGGGCGGCGTGGCGGTGCTGCGCGGCAACCTCTGCCCGGACGGCGCGGTCATCAAGCACATCGCCGCCGAGCCCCGCCTGCTGAGCCACACCGGTCCCGCGGTCGTCTTCGACGACTACCAGGAGATGCAGCGCACCATCAACGACCCGGCCCTGGCACTCACCCCCGACCATGTGCTGGTGCTCCGCAACGCCGGTCCCAAGGGCGGCCCCGGGATGCCCGAGTACGGCATGCT
Source organism: Streptomyces sp. NPDC104307 (assembly GCF_055584045.1). NCBI lineage: Bacteria > Bacillati > Actinomycetota > Actinomycetes > Kitasatosporales > Streptomycetaceae > Streptomyces > Streptomyces sp. NPDC104307. Next base: position 123,813 of record NZ_JBVJMU010000020.1, on the reverse strand, counting down.
CCCGATCCCCGACTACCTGCTGAAGCAGGGCGTACGGGACATGGTGCGGCTCTCCGACGCCCGGATGAGCGGCACCAGCTACGGGGCCTGCGTGCTGCACATCGCGCCCGAGTCCTATGTCGGCGGGCCCCTCGCCCTCGTCCGCACCGGCGACCTGATCACCCTGGACGTCGAGGCGCGGCTGCTCCATCTCGACGTGAGCGAGGAGGAATTGTCGCGGCGCAGGGCCGACTGGACGCCGCCGGTCAACCGTTACCAGCGCGGGTACGCGGCGCTCTACCAGGACCAGATCACCCAGGCCGACACCGGCTGCGACTTCGCCTTCCTGGCCCGGCCGGGAGAAGTGCCCGAGCCGTACGCCGGCTGAACGGCCCCACCGGAATTCCGCGCACCGCTCTGTTCGACAGGTCGAACGCCATGCGGCAAGCGCTTGCGCACTACACGCACCGCCCGTACGCCGTACCCCGTACCTCCAGAGAACGGAGACGTGTCATGGCCCAAGCCGCCGCTGTGGCCACACCGCCCAAGGTGCCCAGGCGCCGCTCCGCGAGCCCCCGCCGACTGCCGTACCTGCTGATCGCCCCGGCGGGGCTGCTGATGCTCGGCTTCATCGCCTACCCGGTGATCAGCGTCTTCTACTACAGCCTGCAGAACTACAACGTCACCAAGCCGTGGCGGAACGGCTTCGCGGGCTTCGACAACTTCACCCGGATCTTCACCGAGGACGACCAGTTCTGGACCACGCTGGGCTTCAGTGCCCAGTGGGTGGTCACCCAGGTCGCGCTCCAGCTCATCCTCGGGCTCGCCCTCGCCCTGATCGTCAACCAGAGCTTCATCGGCCGGGGCGTCTCCCGCGCCATGGTCTTCTCGCCCTGGGCCGTCTCCGGCGTGCTGACCAGCACCATCTGGATCCTGCTCTACAACTCCTCGACCGGCTTCAGCCGCTACCTCGCGGACGCGGGCATCGGGGACTACGGCACCTCCGTGCTCTCCGACACCGGCACCGTCTTCTGGGCCGCGACCGTCGCCGAACTCTGGCGCGGGGTCCCCTTCTTCGCCATCCTCATCCTCGCCGACCTCCAGTCCGTCTCCAAGGAGCTGTACGAGGCGGCGTCCGTCGACGGGGCGGGGCGGCTGCGCCAGTTCTTCCACATCACCCTGCCGCACCTGCGGGACGCGATCATCCTCGCCACCCTGCTGCGCGGCGTCTGGGAGTTCAACAACGTCGACCTGCTCTACACCCTCACCGGAGGCGGGCCCGCAGGCGAGACCACCACGCTGCCGCTCTACGTCGCCAACACCGGCATCGAGGGCCATGACTTCGGCTACGCCTCCGCGCTCACCACCGTCGCGTTCGTGATCCTCCTCTTCTGCTCGATCGTCTATCTGCGCCTGAGCAAGTTCGGAGGCGACCACAAGTGACCGCCGCACTGGCCGAGAAGAACGGCACCCACTCCGCACACCCAACCGCGCCGAGCACCCGGCCGCCCGCCGCGCGGCGCCGCAGGCCCGGACGCGAGCACGCCTTCGACCAGGTGCCGCGCTGGCAGATCTACGTACCGCTCGGGATCTACCTGGTCTTCACGCTCATCCCGTTCTACTGGATGCTGCTGTTCGCCGTGCGCCCCGCCGGGTCCACCTCGCTGGTGCCGTGGCCGATGACCGGGGAGCACTTCGACAAGGTCTGGAACGAGCGCAGCTTCGCCGTCTTCTTCCAGAACAGCATGATCGTCGGGGTCTGCACCCTGGTCGCCACCACGCTCGTCGCCCTGGCCGGCGGCTACGCGCTCGCCCGGTTCGACTTCAGGATCAAGAACGCCTTCATGCTGGCGCTGCTCTGCTCGCAGTTCATCCCGGGCGCGCTGATGCTCGTCCCGCTCTTCGAGATCTTCAAGAACCTCCAGATGATCAACTCACTGGGCAGCGTGGTCATCGCGGAGACGGTCTTCCAACTGCCGCTCTCCATCATCCTGATCAGCGGATTCATCAAGAACGTGCCCGTCTCGCTGGAGGAGGCCGCCTGGGTGGACGGCTGCTCGCGCTTCCGCGCCTTCTGCGCGGTGGTGCTGCCACTGTTGCGGCCGGGGCTGATCGCGGTCGGCTCGTTCGCCTTCGTGCACAGCTGGAACCACTTCCTGTTCGCCCTGATGTTCCTCAGCGAGCAGGACAAGCAGACGATCCCGGTCGGCCTGAACACCCTCATCGGCGCGGACAGCGTCGACCTGGGCGCGCTCGCGGCGGGCGGGGTGATCGCCGCGGTCCCCGTGGTGATCGTCTTCGCCTTCATCCAGAAGTGGCTGATCACCGGCTTCAGCGCCGGCGCCGTGAAGGGCTGAGGCGCATGGGCCCGACGGACCACACGCACACCACCCCGCTGCCGGTCGTCCTCGCGGGCGCCCGGGGCCACGGGAGCTGGCACCTCGCCAATATCCGCCGCCTCCAGGACCAGGGCCTCGTCCGGCTCGCCGGGGTCTGCGAACTCCACCCGCTCGACGCGGCCGAACTCGCCGCCTTCGCCGCAGAACCCCCCGAGCAGTCGGCCGACTTCGGGGCGCTCCTGGACTCCACCGGAGCCCGCGCCGCCGTCATCTGCACCCCCATCCAGACCCACGCCGAACTGGCCCTCACCGCCGCCGCCCGAGGCGTCCACCTGCTGCTGGAGAAGCCGCCCGCCGCGACCCTCGCCGACTTCGAGCGGATCCTGACCGGGGTACGGGACGCCGGGATCGCCTGCCAGGTGGGCTTCCAGTCCTTCGGCTCGCACGCGGTCCCCGCCGTCCGCGCCCTCGTCCGGACCGGCGCCATCGGCACCGTGCGGGGCTACGGGGCCGCGGGCGCCTGGGTCAGGGACGACGCCTACTACCGGCGGGCGCCCTGGGCGGGACGGCGCCGGATCGGTGACACCGACGTGGTGGACGGGGTACTGACCAACCCGCTCGCCCACGCCGTCGCCACCGCCCTCGAACTCGCCGGCAGCGGGGCGGCCCACGACATCGCGTCGATCGAGACCGAACTCTTCCGCGCCCACGACATCGAGGCCGACGACACCTCCTGCGTCCGCCTCACCACGACATCCGGACTGCCGGTCACCGCCGCCGTCACCCTCTGCGCGGAGCAGGCCGGGGAACCCTATGTGATCGTCCACGGCGACCGGGGCCGGATCACCTTCTGGTACAAGCAGGACCGGGTCCTGCTCCAGCGCGCCGGACACGGCCCGCGGGAGAAGGTCCACGGACGGACCGACCTCCTGGAGAACCTCGTCCGCCACCTGACGCACGGCACCGCGCTCCTGGCCCCGCCGCACCGCACCGGCGCGTTCATGCGGGTCGTCGAAGCCGTACGGAACGCCCCCGAACCCGCCGCCCTGCCGTCCGGTACCTGGCACACCGCCCCCGCCCTCACCGGCGACGGCACCCGCCGGGTGGTGCCCGGCATCGACGCGGCCGTCGCGGCGGCCGCGGACACCCTCAGGCTCTTCTCCGAACTCGGCGTCCCCTGGGCGTCCCCTGCAGAGGTGAGTTCACCGTGACGACCACCGCACTCCTGAGCTGCGCCGGCCGCCCCGTCGGCCGCTACACCTATCTCCCGGCCCCCGGGGGCCGCCCCTATCTGCACCCCGTCACCACCCTCGGCGGCATCCCGGTCACCGAGGAGCGCCCGGCCGACCACCTTCACCACCTGGGCACCTCCGTCGCCGTGCCCGATGTGGCGGGGCACAACTTCTGGGGCGGCCGCACCTTCGTCCGCGACCGGGGGCCCACCGCGCTCGACAACCACGGGATCCAGCGCCACCTGGGCTGGAAGTTCCGTGACCCGGACGGCTTCGTCGAGGAGCTGAGCTGGGAGGCCGACGACGCCGAGCTGCTGCGGGAGCACCGCACGGTCGCCACCACTGGACTCTCCGACACCGCCTGGGCGCTGGACTTCTCCTTCTCGCTCACCAACCCGGGCAGCTCCGGCCTGTCGATCGGCAGCCCCGCCACCAACGGCAGGCCGGGCGCCGGATACGGCGGCTTCTTCTGGCGCGCCCCCAAGGAACCCTCGGCGCCCGCCGTGTTCAGCGGCCAAGGGGACGGCGAGGACGCGGTGCACGGACGCGTCGCCGACTGGGTCGCGATGAGCGGCGACGGCTGGACCCTGGTGTTCGCGGGGGCGACGGAGGAGACCCGCCGCGACCCGTGGTTCGTACGGAGCACCGAGTACCCGGGCGTCGGCTCGTCCCTCGCCGCCGCCCACCGGCTGTCCGTCCCGGCCGGCGCCACCGTCGTACGCCGCGTCGTCACCGTCATCGCGGACGGCCGGCTCGACCGGGCCGAGGCCGCCGCCCACGTCCGCCGGGCGGCCTGCCTCACCGGCTTCCGCACCACCGCCTGACCGTACGAAGCCCCCCACGCAGCAAGCCTCACCCGGACCACCCACAGAGAAGAGCCGACCATGAAGATTTCCAAGACGCAGCGGGGGCGTGCCGCGGCAGCGGTGTCCGTCGCGGCAGTACTCGCGCTGACCGCCACCGCCTGCGGTGACGACGGCAGCGACAGCGGAACCGAGGGCAACGGCAAGGGCGAGATCACCTTCTGGGACAACAACGGCGGTCCGCGCACCGCCGTCTGGACCGAGATCATCAAGGATTTCGAGAAGGCGAACCCGGACATCAAGGTCAAGTACGTGCCGATCCCGATCGCCGACGTGCAGTCCAAGTACGACACGGCCATCGCGGGCGGCGGACTGCCGGACGTGGGCGGCGTCGGCACCGCCTACCTGGCCAACATGGTCTCGCAGGAGGCCCTCGACCCGCTCACAGACCGGATCAAGGACTCCGCCCTCCAGGGCAAGCTCGTCGAGGGCATGGTCGAGAGCGTCAGGGACGCGGGCGGCCGGGGCGACGACATGTTCGCGGTGCCGACCTCCGCGAACAACGGCGCGCTCTGGTACCGCACCGACCTGTTCCAGGCCGCGGGCCTGAAGGCCCCCGCCACCTGGGCCGACTTCTACCAGGCGGCCGACAGGCTCACCGACGGCAAGCACAACAAGTTCGGCTACACCATCCGGGGCGGCGCCGGCTCCATCGCCCAGGCCATGGACGCCGCGTACGGACAGTCCGGCATCACGGAGTTCTGGAAGGGCGACAAGACCACCCTCAACGACCCGAAGAACGTCGCCGCGCTGGAGAAGTACGCCGCGCTCTACAAGAAGTCGACGCCCGCCGCCGACGTCAACAACGACTTCACCAAGATGGTCGCTCAGTGGGACACCGGCACCATCGGGATGCTCAGCCACAACCTCGGCTCCTACCAGGACCACCTGAAGGCGCTGGGCAAGGAGAAGTTCGCCGGCATACCGAACCCGGTCGGCGACGGCGGCACCCGGGTCCAGGTCTCCAACCCGGTCGACGGCCTCGGCCTGTTCCGGTCCAGCAAGAACAAGACGGCCGCCTGGAAGTTCATCGAGTTCGCCGCCTCGCACGCGTCCAACAGCAAGTGGAACGAGTCCGCCGGCGCCATCCCGGCCAACACCGAGGCCGCCAAGGACCCCTGGATCAGCGCCACGGAGCCGACCGAGCTCGCCGCGAAAGCCCTCACCGACGGCTCCACCAAGATCGTGCAGCTGCCGTACTACCTGCCCGACTGGAACAACATCAGCAAGGCGGACAACGAGCCGGAGTTCCAGAAGCTGCTGCTCGGCAAGACCACGGCCAAGGCCTTCCTGGACAAGATCGCCGAAGAGCTGAACAAGGCCCAGGCGGAGTGGAAGGAGATCGGCAACGGCTGATCCGGCCGCTCGCAGGTCCGGCGCCAAGGCGCTCTGCGGCGGAGCCCGTCCTGCCGCAGAGCCCCTCTTCCGCGCACACCACCCCTCTTCCCGTACACCCGAACGAGAGCTGAGGATTCGTCATGCCCGCAAGCAGATCCCGCACCCGCACCCGCGCCATCGCCGTCGCGATGGGCTGCGCCTCGCTGTCCCTGGCCCTGAGCGCGCCCGCCCAGGCCTCCGCGCACCACGGCGGCGGGGGCGCCGAGCGCGCGGTGCTTCTCGCAGGTGACGGCTGGGCCGCAGCCGAGGGCTCCACCACCGGAGGCGCCGCCGCCACCCCCGATCACGTCTACACCGTGAGCAACCGGGCCGAACTCGTCGCCGCCTTCGCGGACGCGGGCGACGCCCCGAAGATCGTCAGGATCGACGGCACCGTCCACGGGAACTCCGACGCCGAGGGCAACCCGGTCAGCTGCGAGGAATACGAGAGCGACGGCTACACCCTGGACAAGTACCTCGCCGCCTACGACCCGGCTACCTGGGGCAGCGAGGAGGTCCCGTCCGGCCCCATGGAGGACGCCCGGCTCGCCTCCGCCAAGCTCCAGAAGGCCGCCGTCAACGTCTACGTCCCCTCCAACACCACACTGATCGGCGTCGGCGAGGACGCCACGGTCGTCGGCGCCTCCATCCAGGTCCAGGACGTCTCCAACGTCATCGTCCGCAACATCAGCTTCGAGGACACCTACGACTGCTTCCCCCAGTGGGACCCCACCGACGGCGCGACCGGGCACTGGAACTCCGAGTACGACAACCTCGTCGTCTACGGTTCGGACCACGTCTGGGTCGACCACAACACCTTCAGCGACGGGGACCACTCCGACGCGGACCAGCCCCGTTACTTCGACGAGCTGTACCAGCAGCACGACGGGCTCTTCGACATCGTCAAGGGCGCCGACCTGGTCACCGCCTCCTGGAACGTACTCAAGGACCACGACAAGACGATGCTCATCGGCAACAGCGACGGAGCCGGGGCCACCGACCGCGGCAAGCTCCGGGTCACGCTGCACCACAACCTCTTCAAGGACCTGAACGAACGCGCGCCCCGGGTCCGCTTCGGACAGGTCGACTCCTACAACAACCACTTCGTCGCCACCCGGGGCAGCGTCTACGGCTACTCCTACGGCATCGGCGCGGAGTCGCAACTCGTCGCAGAGCACAACGCGTTCACCCTGGCCCGCGAGTTCGACCGGGCGAAGATCCTCAAGAAGTGGTCCGAGTCCTCGCTCACGGCCGCCGACAACTACGTCAACGGCCGCCGCACGGACCTGGTCGCCGTCCACAACGCGGGCGTCCCCGAGGAGCAGCTCACCACGGGCGCCGGCTGGACCCCGGCCCTGCGCGACCGGGTCGACCGCCCGCTGCTGGTGCCGCTGCTCGTCGGCCTCGGCGCGGGAGCCGGCCGGGTCCCCGGCGCCTGACCACCGACCGCCCCGTGCCGAAGGCCGTCCCCGCCGGTCAGCGCGATCCGGCGTCGAACGCCCCGGTACCCCGAACCGGGGTACCGGGGCGTCACGTTCCCTCGGTCACCGCTGGAGCGCGGCCTTCATCATCTTCTGCGCGATCGGGGCCGCGAGGCCGTTGCCGCTGACCTCGGAGGCGGAAGAACCGGAGTCCTCCACGATCACGGCGACCGCGACCTCCCGGCCGCTCGACCTGTCCTTCGCGTACGAGGTGAACCAGGCGTACGGGGTGTTGCTGTTGCCCACCCCGTTCTCCGCCGTGCCCGTCTTGCCGCCCACCTCTGCGCCGCCGATCCGGGCGTTGGTACCGGTGCCCTGCTCCACGACGGTCACCATCGCGCTGCGCAACTGCTTGGCGGTGGACGCGGAGACGATGCGCTTCATGTCGCCGTCCGCGAAGTCCTCCAGGGTGCTGCCCTTGGAGTCCGTCACCTTGGAGACCATGTGCGGTGCGGCCAGCTCACCGCCGTTGGCGAGGGCGGCGGAGACCATCGCCATCTGGAGCGGGGTCGCGGTGACCTCGAACTGGCCGATGCCCGTCAGTGCCGTCTGCGCCTTGTCCATCTTCTTCGGGTAGACGCTCTCGTACGCCCTGACCGGCACATCGAGGTCCTTTGTGTTGAAGCCGAACTTCTCGGCCATCGCCCGCACCTTGTCCTGGCCGAGGTCGGCGGCGACCTTGCCGAAGACGTTGTTGCAGGAGTACTGGAGCGCCACGCGCAGCGTCGCGTTCTCGCAGGGCGCGGAGGCGCTCTCGTTCTTCAGGGGGGTGCTGCTGCCGGGCAGCGTGTACGGCACCGGGCTCTTCGTTGCCTCGTCGACCGAGCTGTACAGCCCGTTCTCCAGCGCGGCGGACGCCACCACCAGCTTGAACGTCGAACCGGGCGCGAGCGGTTGCCGCAGCGCGCGGTTGACCAGCGGCTTGTCCGGGTCCGCAAGCAGCTTCTTCCAGGTGTCGCCGTCCGTCGTCCCGCTGATGTCGGACGGGTTGTAGGACGGCGTGGAGACCATCCCCAGGATCTGCCCGCTCTTCGGGTCGATCGCCACGGCCGCGCCCTTGTCGTCACCGAGGGCGTCGTACGCCGCCTTCTGCACGTCCGGGTCGATCGTGGTCAGCACACTGCCCGGATCGGTCTTCTCACCGGTCACCACGTTCAGCGGGTTCTTCAGCCGGTCGTCGGAGCCGTCCAACACATGGCTGTAGATCCCTTCGAGCTGCGTGGAGCCGTAGGCCTGTGAGCTGTATCCGGTGACGGCGGCGTAGAGGTCGCCCTTGTTGTAGGTGCGCTTGTACGCGAGATCGCTGCCCTCCGTCCTCTTCGATCCGGTGACCGGCGAGCCGGCCACGATGATGTCCCCGAGCGGCTGCGCGTACTGCGCGATGGTCTTCCGCCGGTTGTGGTCGTCGTCTGCGAGCGCCCGTGCCTGGTACGCCTGCACCCAGGTCGCCCGCCCCAGCAGGGCGAGGACCAGCAGCAGGCAGAAGACCGAGGATCGCCTTATGGTCTTGTTCATCCCGTACTAGGGACGTGCGGGGCGCGCTGCGCCGTTCCCGGTTGTGCCGCTTCTCACCCATTACTCATCGTCCTGTCATACGCCTCCGCCGGCCCGGCCCGGTGCGATGAACCCCGACTCGTACGCGGCGATGACCGCCTGGGTACGGTCCCGCGCGCCGGTCTTCGCCAGGACACCCGCCACATGGGTCTTCGCCGTCGCCGCGCCCACCCGCAGCCGGGCGGCGATCTCTGCGTTGCTGAGCCCGGCCGCCATCAGCCGCAGGACGTCCGCCTCCCGCTCGGTGAGCCGGGCCGCCCAGGCGGCGGGCGCGGCGGACGGCCGCCGTCTCCCGTACTCCGCCGCCAGGCTCCGTACGGCGGCGGGGAACAGCAGCGAGTCGCTGCGGGCCACCAGCCGTACCGCCTGCACCAGCTCCTCGGCCGCCGCCCGCTTGAGGAGGAAGCCGGCGGCTCCCGCGCGCAGCGCCTCGTACACGTAGGAGTCGTGCTCGAAGGTGGTGACGACGATGACGCGGGGCGCCGGGTCGAGCACGGCCAGGATCCGCTCGGTGGCCCGGATGCCGTCGGTCTGCGGCATCCGCACGTCCATCAGCACCACGTCGGGGCGCAGCTCGCGCACCACGGAGAGCGCCTCCGCCCCGGTCGAGGCCTCGCCGACGACCTCCAGCCCGGCCTCGGCGTCCAGGATGACCCGCAGGGCGGTACGGACCATGCGCTCGTCGTCGGCGACGACGATCCGGACCGGCGTGCTCATGCCAGCTCCCGCGCGCCGGGACGCAGGGGGAGGCAGGCGGTCAGCCGCCACCCGCCATCGTGCGGTCCGGCGCCGGCCCGGCCGCCGAGCAGTACGGCGCGCTCACGGACGCCGCGCAGTCCTCTGCCGCCGCCGGGACGTACCGGGGACGGCCGCGCGGGCAGCGGACTGTCCATGACGATCTCCACTTCCTCCGCGCGCACCGTGATCCGCAACCGCACCGGCCCACCGCGCCCGCCGTGCCGCAGCGCGTTGCTCAGCCCCTCCTGCGCGATCCGGTACGCCTCGCGCGCCACGGCGCCGGGCACCGCGCCCCGGTCGCCTTCTGCGGTGTACGAGACGGGCACCCCGCAACGCGCCAGCAGCCCGTCCAGCGCGTCGAGCCCGGGGCCGGTCGTGTCCTGCGCGTACCCGGCTGCTTCGGCGTCCTCCGCGTCCTCTGCGTCCTCTGCGTCCTTTGCGGTGTCCGCGGTCCGCCGCAGCAGGCCGAGCACCGAGTCGAGCTCGTCGACCGTGCGCCGCGTCGTCTCCTCGATCGCGGTCAGCGCCTCGCGGACGAACTCCGGGTCGCTGTCCAGCACCCTGCGGGCCGCGCCAGCCTGGAGTGTGACGGCGCTGAGCGCGTGGCCGACCGAATCGTGCAGTTCCCGGGCCAGCCGGTTGCGTACCGCGAGGCCGGCCAAGCGGCGTTCGGCGGCGGCCAGCCGGTCATCGGGGGTCGGCCCCAGCAGGACCGGCGCCCGGTCCGCCAGCAGCGCCCCGGCCGCCGCCGCGCAGCCGGCCATCGCCGCCAGCATCGCGATCCCGGCGAACGGCGCAAGGACCGGGAGCCACGGGCCGTCCAGCGCCTCCGGCACGTCGAGCACCGGGGCCTCGCGCACGGCGGCGAAGAAAGGCAGCACCGTCACACCCACCGCGAACGGGGTCAGGGCCAGCGTCATGCCGCTCACGATGCCGCCGAGCGCCACGTGCAGGGTGTACCAGAGCGCCGCACGGACCCGGGCCTGCCGGGTCCTGGCCGGCCCGTCGGCCAGCGGCCGGTCCGGCTCCAGGCCGCACAGGGCGCGGGCGGCGGACACCGACAGCGGCCGGGCGAGCGGGAAGAGCGCGGTGACCGAGGCCATCGGCAGGGCGAAGGCGAACGCGATCAGCTGGTCGACCGGCGAGCTGAACACATTGGCGCCCGCCCGGAACGAGCCGACGATCGCCGTGCCCACCAGGAAGTACGGCATCAACAGGGCGCCGCCGATGATCAGGTGGAGCCAGCGCAGCCGGGCCCGCCGCCCGAGCAGCGGCGTCATGCCCGGAGACCGGATGGCGGCCGCGTACCGGCAGCGCGCTCGGCCAGGAAGTATGTGCCCAGGGCCAACACCAGCGTTCCGACCAGCATTTGCACAGCGTAGGTCAGCACCGCGGCGGGGGTGGGCCGATGGGCGAGGTCGTCGACGCTGCTCAGTGCGGCGAGGCCCATCCAGCCGCCCCAGCAGCCCACCGCGCCGGAGCCGCCCCAGGCGAGCGCGAGCGGCACCCGCAGCGGCAGCGCGGAGTTCCGGCGGAAGGCGAGGAGCAGCACCCCGGCGACGGCGGCGGCGAAGAGGACATCGACCGCGTCGACGACGTGGGAGCCGCTGTTGCTCTCCGCTATCAGCGCCGGGTTGAGCCCGGCGGTCGACCCGGTGGCCCAGAGCAGATGCATGGTGCCGGGGATCAGGGCGGTCAGCGAGGCGGCGACGGCGCAGGCGCGCAGGGCGGGAGCCGTGGGGCTGGCGGGCAGATCACGCAGGGCGCCCCGCCAGAGGTGGCCCCAGCGGTCCTTCGCGTACAGCGCGAAGAGGGTGCCCAGGGCCAGGCCCTGGATGATGAAGCCGGTGTAGACGACGGCGAAGACCCACTGGTCGAGGAAGGGCCGGGTGGACTCGGCGCTGCTGGTGATCTCGCCGCCCAGGGCCTGGACCAGCAGCTGGAGTGGATAGCCCGCCATGATCGGCAGTAACAGACCGGTCGCGACCCACATCGGCAGGACGAGCAGCCACGCGGGCACGCGCCGGCCCCAGGCCTGGGTGAGCAGCAGGGCGATGACGACGACCGCGCCGTCCATCAGGACCGAGCCGCTGTTGGCGACGATCATCGTGGTGCGGTGGTCGAGCAGCGAGCTGCCGTCGGGAATCCCGAGGTGACTGCCCGAGACCCAGGCGGCCTTGAGCACGATGTAGGGCAGACAGGCGACGATCGCCAGGGCGCGCAGCGCGGTGCGTGCCCTGGTGGTGACGGGGGCGGTGACCGGGGCGGCGGGAGCCGGTGCGGGGGCTGCTGCGAGCGGTGTCTGTGTCATACCGTCCACGCTCCCGCGCGGGCGGCGAACGCACCTCATACCCGATGGTGATCCGCCTCCCCCGCGCGGGGGAGGCGAGCCGCCCGCTGCTCAGGCCAGGGTGAACAGCAGCTCGGCCGTCCCTTCATCCCATCCGGATCTCATCCCGCCAGGGTGAACAGCAGCTCGGCCGTCTCCTCGCCGCGGGCGTTCGCATAGCCGCGGTCCTTGCCCGTCACGGTGAACCCGCACTTCTCCAGCACCCGCCGGGACCCCGCGTTGTCGGCCGCCGCACGCGCGTACAGCGGACGTTCCGGCACGGCGGCGAGCAGGGCGGCCAGTGCGGCGGTCGCCACGCCCCGGCCCCAGCGCGCCCGGTCGATCCAGTAGGTGACCTCGCGGTCGTCCGGCGGCCCGTAGACCCCGGCGTTGCCGACCACCACCCCGTCGGCGAGGACGCTGCGCATCACGACCGAGGGGTCGGCCAGGACGCGCGCCCAGTGCGTGTCGAACGCGTGCCGGTCCCTGGGGTCCTCGCTGGTGAAGGCGGCGGCGTGGACCGCCACCGGGTCGGACATCCAGTCGAAGAACAGCGGCAGATCGCCGTCTTGGACCGGGCGCAGTGAGATCTCCACGGGTCAGAGCCTCCGGGTCGCGAGGGTCAGCCGGTCGCGCGCGTCGAACAGCGCGTCCTTGACCGTCTGTTCGTGCGCGGGCGTGAGCCGGGCGACCGGCACCGAGCAGCTGATGGCGTCGCGCGCCGGGGTGCGGTAGGGGATCGCGACACCGAAGCAGCGCAGCCCCAGGGTGTTCTCCTCGCGGTCCACCGCGTAACCCTGCTCGCGGATCAGGCGCAGCTCCTCGATGAGCTTCTCCCGGTCGGTCAGGGTGTGCTCGGTCAGCGCGGGCAGCGCCTCGGGCAGCATCTTGCGGACCTGCTCGTCGCTGTGGGTGGCCAGCAGCGCCTTGCCGAGCGAGGTGGAGTGCGCGGGCAGCCTGCGGCCCACCCGGGTGAAGGGGCGCAGATAGTGCTGGGACTGGCGGGTGGCGAGGTACACCACGTTCGTCCCGTCGAGACGGGCCAGGTGGATGGTCTCCGTGGTGTCGTCGGAGAGCCGGTCCAGGGTGGGGCGGGAGGCGGCGACGACCTCGTCTCCGTCGATGTACGAGGTGCCGACCAGCAGCGCCCGTACGCCGATCCCGTAGCGCGTCCCGGTCGCGTCCGTCTCCACCCAGCCCAGCTCGACCAGGGTCCGCAACAGCATGTAGAGGCTGGACTTGGGGTAGCCGACGGCCTCCTGCACCGCGGCGAGCGAGTGCATGCCGGGCCGTCCGGCGAAGTACTCCAGCAGCTCCACCGTCCGTACCGCGGACTTGACCTGTGCCCCACCAGACTCGGCAACCGACATCGCCCCACGCCCTTTCCAGCCCACTTGCGAAACCTGCCCACTTACGAAACGCGCCCGCTTACGAAACCTGCCCGCTTACGGAACCCGCGACTTCTTGCCAACACCGAAGGCCCGGAAATAGAGTCGCTTCATATTCACGATCAGGAACTTTGTTCAGAATACCGAACAACTTCTGATGTGTGGCAGTGGAGCGGAAGGAAAAACGGTGGCAGCAGCACCAGTCTGGAGCGTCGACCCCCGCACCGGGAACCCGCGTGAGCAGGTTGCGGTGGAGGCTACAGCGGAGGAGGTCGACCGGGCGGTCCGGGCCGCCCACGCCGCACGCGCCTCGCTCGCGGACCGCACCGTGCGCGCCGCCTTCCTGCGCACCGCGGCCGATCTGCTCGCCGATGCGGGTGAGCACGTCATCGAGGCCGCCGACGCGGAGACGGCCCTCGGCCCGGCCCGGCTCACCGGCGAACTCGCCCGCACCGCAGCGCAGTTGCGGGCCTTCGCGGAGGTCGTCGACGAGGGCGCGTTCCTCGACATCCACATCGACCACGAGGACGCCACCTGCACCCCGCCGTGGCCCGACCTGCGCCGCTACAAGATCCCGCTCGGGGTCGTCGCCGTCTACGCGGCCAGCAACTTCCCGCTCGCGTTCTCCGTCCCCGGCGGCGACACCGCCAGCGCCCTCGCGGCCGGCTGCCCGGTCGTCGTCAAGGCGCACCCCGACCACCCGGCGACCTCCGAACTCTGCGCCTCCGTGCTGCGCAGGGCCGCCGCGCAGCACGGTCTCCCCGAGGACGTCATCACCGTCGTGCACGGCTTCGAGGCGGGCATCGAGCTGGTCAGGCACCCGCTCGTCAGCGCCGCCGGCTTCACCGGCTCGGTACGCGGCGGCCGCGCCCTCTTCGACGCGGCGGCGGCCCGGCCCGCCCCCATCCCGTTCCACGGTGAGCTGGGCTCCCTGAACCCCGTCGTCGTCACAGAGGCGGCCGCCGCGGAGCGCGCCGAGCAGATCGGTGCCGGGCTCGCGGGCTCGATGACCATGGGCGCCGGCCAGTTCTGCACCAAGCCCGGATTCGTCCTCGCCCCGGCGGGGGAGACGGGCGACCGCCTCCTGAAGTCCCTCACAGCGGCGGTCAGCGACACCGAGGCCGGCGTCCTGCTCGACCACCGGATGCGCGACGCCTTCCTCGCCGGAGTCAGCGAGCGCGCCGCCCTCCCGGACGTGGACGCCCCGGTCACCCCCGGCGCGGGCGGCGAGCACACCGTCGCGGCCGGCTTCCTGACCGTACCGGCGCACCTCCTCACCACAGAGGGCCCGCACGACGCCCTCCTGGAGGAGTGCTTCGGGCCGGTCACCGTCGTGGCCCGTTACACCTCGCAGGACGAGGTCACCGCGGTCCTCTCCCGGCTGCCCGGCAACCTCACCGCCACCCTCCAGACCGCCACCGAGCAGGCCGACGACAGCGCCGCCGCACTCCTCGCGGCCCTCACCCCGCTGGCCGGCCGGGTCCTGGTCAACGGCTGGCCGACCGGCGTCGCCGTCGCCCCCGCCCAGCACCACGGCGGCCCCTACCCGGCCACCACCTCCACCTCCACCTCGGTCGGCGCCACCGCCATCGAGCGCTGGCTGCGTCCGGTCAGCTACCAGACCACCCCCGAGGCCCTGCTCCCGCCGGAGCTGCGCGAGGACAACCCGCAGGGGCTGCCGCGCCGGGTAGACGGGCGCCGCGCATGACCCTGCGACTCCCCGAACTCCCCTTCGGCCTCGAACCGTTCGGCCCGGCGACGGAATGGGCCTACGAAGGCGGCGTGCTGACCGGCCGCGCGGGCGCCCGGCAGGACCGCTTCGTCCCACCGGGCGGCGCCGCCCTCGAACCGGCGAGCGACGCGCCCCGGCTGCTGGGCACCGCCCCGGAGGGCGACTTCCAGCTGATCGCGCGGGTGCGGGTCGGCTTCGCCGCCGCCTTCGACGCGGGCGTCCTCTACCTCCACGTCGGCGACCGCGAGTGGGCCAAGATCTGCCTGGAGCTGTCCCCGGACCGCCCCACCGTCTGCACGGTCGTCACCCGTGGCCACTCCGACGACGTCAACTCCGCCGTCGTGGACGGCGACACCTACTGGCTGCGGCTGAGCCGTACCGGCAAGGCCTTCGCCTGCCACGCCTCCGCCGACGGCGAGAAGTGGACCTTCGTCCGCGTCTTCGCCCTGGGCACCCCGGAGCAGGCCGCCGCCGCGTCCATCGGCTTCCTGGTCCAGTCACCCACGGGTGACGGCTGCGAGGCCGCCTTCGACCGGATCACGTTCCGCCCGACAGGTCTCGTGGACCTCCGCGACGGGAGCTGACCGGACGGCGTGTCCACGCACCGCGATGCCCCCGCCTTCCGGACAGGGACGGCGGGGGCATCGCGTTGCCTGGACGACGTGCGTGAGCTAGCTATACGGGGGACCGAGGCGCGGGCAGAGCGCTGCGGATGTCCGGCGGGTGAAAGCGGGCCGCGAAGACGATGATGTCGTCCACGGGATCGGCTCCGAACGCGGTCACGAGTTCGGAGCACAGCTCATCGGGCCCCTCCGGCCCGGCGGCGACGGCGGCGCCCAGCATCTTCAGGCGGTCGTCAAGGCCGCTGTCGCGGGTCTCGATGAGGCCGTCGGTGACCATCAGGAGGCGGCTGCCCGGTTCGACGGGGTGGCTGACGGCGACGGGGTGCGGGAGCCCCAGGCCCAGGAGCGGGCCGTGCTCGTTCAGGTAGCGGGGTGCGCCGTCCGGGGCCAGGAGCAGCGGTGGCAGATGGCCGGCGTTCGCGACGTGCAGGCGATCGTTGGCGGGTTCGATCAGGACGATGCACAACGTCGCTGTCCATCCCGGCTGATGCAGGCCCAGCAGGTGGTCCAGATGCCGCAGCAGGATGTGCGGGGGGTGCCCCTGGCAGGCGTAGGCACGCAGGGCGTGGCGCAGTTCCCCCATGACCATGGCGGCTTGGAGGGAGTGGCCCACGACGTCGCCGACCGCGAGGAGAAGTCCGTGCGGGGTGTTGACGGCTTCGTAGAAGTCGCCGCCGATCTCGGCCGTGGAGGCGGCGGGCAGGTAGCGCACGGCGAGCTCCACCCCAGGTGCCTGCGGCAGCGAATCGGGTAGGAAGGTGCGTTGCAGGGCCAGGGCGAGTTCGTGTTCCTCCCCGAAGCGTTCCACGACGTCCTTGTGCTCGACCGTCAGCTCCGCGTACAGGGCCATCACCCCGGCGTTGGTCTCGGTCAGCTCCTCGTTGAGCCTTTCCAACTCGTCGCGTTGGGCGTGCGCCTCCTGTAGCGCGGCCATCAGGTCACGGGACTGCGCCCGCAGGTCGTCGATCGCGCTCGCAGGACCGTCCGACCGCAGGAGCGCCGACACCTGGTCCACGTCCAGGTCCCGAGCGGCGGACCCGGGGATGAGGCAGGTGATCTCGATCCGGCCGCCGCGGCGACGGGTCGCGGGCACCGCCGGGTCCTGCGGGGTGTCAGAGGCAGGTTCGTAGCGTGTCTGCGGCAGCAGGCGGGTGACGGCGGTCAGCGACTCGCGGCTCGGCTCACGGTCGTCCCGCCACTGCAGGAGGGCCTGAAACGCCGCCGGTTGCCGCTGCACACTGAAGGCGGCGGTCATGGCGGCCGGGCGCAGCAGGTCGCGGCCCAGTTCACTCAGTGCGGTGGCGAGGCGTACCTGGTCACGGCTGTCGAGGCCGACGGCCTGGGTGACGATCTTGACGTTGCGGCGCAGAGCGAAGACGTCCTGCTCGGTGCTGAGGGGGGTGACCAGCACGGGCGTGTGATCGCCGGAGCGCTGCCCGCTCACCCCGCCGCCTTCGCTACCACCGCGCTGGCATCGTCGCGGCGGGTTCCGGCCTGCCGCAGCAGATGGGCGGCGATCAGGGCGGGAGGGTGGTGCAGCACGGAGGCCAGGTCGGCGGGGGTCCAGCGTTCGCTGAGTCCGTCGGAGTGCATGATCAGGGCTCCCCGGGCGGGCAGGCGGTTCTCGTAGGTGCGCAGTTGGTGCATCTGGCTGCCGACGATGCCGGGGTGCGAGATCAGGCTGGCGCGGGTCGTGCCGGTGACCAGTGCTGAGGTGATGTTTCCGACGCCGCAGAACAGCACCCGGCCGTCCGGCTCGATGCGGGCGATGGCCACAGCGGCGCCACGGGTTCCACGCAGGGCCCGGTGCACCCGCTCCATGGCCTGCTCGGGTGTGCGGGGCTCCCCGGTGCGAAAGGCCTTGACCGCGGCCTGGGCGGCCAGCGCCGCCATCGGCCCGTGGCCCAGTCCGTCGCAGGACATCACCAGGGTGCCCCGCCCCGGCCCCGCGACAGCGGCACGCACCGGTACGGAACGGTGCTTCGCTCCGGAGCGCGGCAATGCATCGGAGCCCGGCGAGGCTCCGAAGAGCCGCTCGCCCGGCGTCCGGGTGTCGGTTGTGGCCGACCGGTCCGGCGGGACGAGCCCCGTGACCCGCCGTGGCCCGGTGTCCTGGCGGTGCTCCGGCGCCGTCTCCTCGCCGGTATCCACGCGGGCCACCCAGGCGTCACCGCAGACCTCTTCGCCGCCGATCGCCCGGGTGATCCCGCTCACGACCACCTCGCCCGTCCCTGAGGGGCGCGAGGAGCGCGGCCAGAAACCGGCCACCTGTACGGTCCCCATCCCCAGCTGCGAGTGGATGTCGAAGCTGTCGGCGAGACGGCGTACGGCGCCCAGGCCGATACCCAGGGTCCCGGCCGTCGAGGTCCCGTCCCGGAGGGCCGCGGGGACGTCGGCCATTCCGGGGCCGCCGTCCACGACGACCACCTCCACCCCGGCCACGTCCTGATTGCGCAGCACACGCAGCAGCAGGGACCCGTTGACGGCGTGCTTGGTGATGTTGGCCGTGAGCTCGGCCACCGCCAGGACCAGCTCCGCGGTGCGCGTCTCCCCGAGACCGATGCGCCGGCCGAGGGCCGCGGCGGAGCCCCGGGCCGCTTCCGGCTGGTCACGGAACCAGGCCACGTCTTCGCAGTCCATCGTCAGCAGCTCGCCACGGGCGCTCATCGGCCCCACTTGGTGATGGTCACGGTGGTTCCCTGCCCCGGCGCGGTGTCCAGGAC
Source organism: Streptomyces sp. NPDC104307 (assembly GCF_055584045.1). Lineage (NCBI taxonomy): Bacteria > Bacillati > Actinomycetota > Actinomycetes > Kitasatosporales > Streptomycetaceae > Streptomyces > Streptomyces sp. NPDC104307. The sequence goes on along the minus strand of NZ_JBVJMU010000020.1, from coordinate 105,455 downwards.
GAAGTCGTCGACGAGTCGTTTGGAGCCCGAAAGGCCCAGGCCCATGCCGGTGCCCGAGGTCCATCCGTCGGTCATGGCAAGGTCGGTGTCCGCGATGCCCTGCCCCTGGTCGGCGAAGACGAGACGCACCCCGTGCCGGCCGCGCTCCTCCACCAGGGCGGCGGTCATGGTGCCGCCACCACCGTGAATGAGGGTGTTGCGTGCCAGTTCACTGGCGGCAGTGATCAGCTTGGTCTGCTCCACCAGCGAGAGACGGCACTGCTGCGCCAGGGTGCGGACGAGTTGACGGGCCTGTACGACCCCGGCGTTGGCGCTGATCTCCAAGACCTCTGGGCCGTCGGAGCTGCCGCTCACTGCTCGGCCGCGGTGTCCTGGACGGCGCTCCCGTGACGGGCCGGGCCCTGAGATCCGAACATGTGCTCGTTCGTTGCCGCGGAGCGGGCTCGCTCCAGCATGTGCAGCCCCTTGTCCAAAGTCAGCGCTGTCTTCACCCCGCCGAGGGACAGGCCGAGCTCGACCAGGGTGATGGCGACGGCCGGGCGCATACCGACCACAACGGTCTGCGCGTCCAGCAGGCGCGAGATGGCGGCGATGGTGGCCAGCATCCGGCCCACGAAGGAGTCGACGATCTCCACAGCGGTGATGTCGATGACCACTCCGTGCGCCCCGGACGCCACCACCGCGGCCGACAGGTCGTCCTGAAGCAGCATCACTGCCTGGTCATCCAGATCCGTCTGGATGGACACCAGCAGCGTCTGCCCGATCCGCAGGACCGGAACCCGCTCGCTCACTGTCCCGCCTGCGGAGCCGTGCGCGAGACGGAGAGGCCGGAGCGGCGCAGTGTGTGCCGCAGGGCGTCGGCCAGGGTGGCCTTGGTCACGATGTCGCCGAAGTCGATGCCCAGGGCGACGATGGTCTGTGCGATCTGCGGGCGGATGCCGGAGATGGTGCACTCGGCGCCCATCAGCCGGGCCGCCACCACGGTCTTCAACAGGTGCTGGGCGACTTCCGTGTCCACCGCCGGGACGCCGGTGATGTCGATGATGGCCTGCTCGGAGCCGGTGTCGATCAGCGCCTGCAGCATCTTCTCCATCACGACCATCGTGCGCGCCGAGTCCAGGGTGCCCACCAGGGGAACGCCCACCACGCCGTCCCACAGCTTCACGACCGGCGTCGACAGTTCCAGCAGTTGTTCGGCCTGCGCCGAGATCAGATCCTCGCGAGCGCGTGAGTACACCTCGATGGTGAACAGCCCGAGCGTGTCCAGCAGCGCGGCGAACTGCAGGTATGCCTGTACGTCACCGTCCTCGCCCGACAGGGCGGGTTCCAGGACCTCCTTGAGGGCGAAGACGCTGACAGCGGTCTCGGTGGGAGTGAAACCCTGTCGGGCGCGGTCACGTGACAACTCGCTCAGCAGGGCGCGTACCTCACCGAACGCTTCTCCGCGACCGTCCAGGCTGCCCTCCTTCAGAGCTGCCACGAGCGCGGTGTAGAGCTCCTCCAGCTCGCGGTGGACCTCCGCGCGGCTCACCCGCCCGCCCAGCGAGCCGGAGACCTTGTCCGCCCACGCGGTGCCCAGGTCCTCACCCCGGACGGACAACAGACCGACCACTCGGTCCGAAACGCCTCTACCAGCCACGACACACATCCTCAGGAGTAAGCGCGAAAACTCTTGCTTGAGGGAAACATTAAGCCATCCGGGGGAAACCGCTGCATGGCTGGAGCAAGGTCACGAGGGTGAACATCCGGGCTGGCGCCCGTCACATCCGCATGCCGAGAATGCTGCCACCGGGGTCGTCGGCGAGAGCGATGGTCGCGATGATCTCCTTGCCGACCGGCTTCCTGTGCATGGCAAGGCTCTGACAGACCGCCATCACGATCTCCAGGCCGTGCTGGCCGATCCGGGAGGAGTCGGGGGCCAGGACGACCGGCAGCTCCGTACCGCTGTCCCACACGCGCACACGGACCGCTCCGCCCTGGATGTCCAGTGTCAGGAGGGAGGTGCCGGGGGCGTACTTGCGCGCGTTCGTGACCAGTTCGCTGACCACGAGCTGCACGTTCCCCATGGCGCGGTCCGACACCGGGAAGCCGTGGACCGCCTGGGCGTCCGCCAGGAATGACCGGGCGAGCGCGCGGGCCTCAGCGATCTCCGTAGTGTCCTCGAACGTCGCGGACACCGCAGGGGGGCCGCCCGCCATGGACTGCCCGACGCGTTCCTGTGCTGCCTGGTCCATGGATTTCCCCCGTCGCCGGACCTCTGTCACCCGTCTGACGGGCTCGTACCCCCGAAACCCCGTCCGACACAGTCGGCTTCGACCATGTGCACCGGTGTCACGGGGATCCGAGCCCGGGGCGGTCAGTCCTCGGTGAGCATGTCGGCCCGGAGCCGGGCGATGATCCGGGTGATCATCCGGGAGACGTGCATCTGGGAGACCCCCAGGTGGGCGCCGATCTGGGACTGGGTCATCTCTTCGCCGAAGCGCATCCGGATGATGGTGCGATCACGTTCTCCGAGGGTTTCCAGCAGTGGCGCCAAGGCATGGAGGTCCTCGAACAACTGCATGCCGGGGTCGCTGTCGCCGGTGATATCGGCGTAGGTGGCACCTGCCCCGGCCTCGCCGCGGTCGTTGCCGCCGACGGGCACGTCGAGGGAGCCGGCCGTGTAGCCGTTCGCGGCGATGAGCCCTTCGATGACCTCCTCCTCGCTGATCCGCAGGTGGGCCGCGAGCTCCGCGACCGTGGCCTCACGGTCCAGTTCGGTGGCGAGGGAATCCTTCGCCTTGGCGAGGATGACACGCAGTTCCTGCAACCGACGGGGGACGTGGACGGACCAGGTGGTGTCGCGGAAGAACCGCTTGATCTCGCCCACGATGTAAGGAATCGCGAAGGAGGTGAACTCGACTTCACGGCTGAGCTCGAATCGGTCGATGGCCTTGATCAGGCCGATGGTGCCGACCTGGATGATGTCCTCCATCTGGCCGTCGCCGCGATTGCGGTAGCGCTTGGCGGCGAACTGGACCAGCGACAGGTTCATCTCGATGAGCGTGTTACGCGCGTACTGGTACTCGACCGTTCCCTCTTCGAGGACCTGTAGCCGGTCGAAGAACAGTTTGCTCAAATGGCGGGCGTCCTTCGGCGCGACTTTCTGCGGATCGGCGATCTCCGGAAGGGTGGCCGGTGCGGCGGCTGCTCTTCGGACCGGGGCCTGCACAGGTGCCGGCATGTTTTTGTTTCCCTCCACCAAGGTGCCCTCAGGGGCTTTTGCGTACGCCCGGGTACCCACGCATACGCGATCCACGCGTCCGGCCGGTGAGTTCGCGTCACCAGCGATACCAGCGGCCGCGCTTGCCGCCCTGGCCTGCACCGGAAGGATCAGGGCGAGGAGAAGGCCGAGCGCGAGGAGGAGGACCGGAAGGGCGGGAAGCATGCCCGCCCCGGTGACTCAAGATCCCGGATTCACACCGTCCCGATTATTTTCTTCTTACGCCGAGACAAGATGTCGGGCCGTGTGGTTTGAGCCGGGCGGTGCGGGTCAGACGGTGGGTGTCCCGAACTCGACTACAGCAAGGTGTGAGTGACATGGCTGCCGATGAAAAGACTCAGGCCAAGACCGAGCAGGCCAAGGGCAAGGTCAAGGAGGCCGCCGGCCGTACCGTCGGCAATGAACGACTCACCGCTGAGGGCCGGGCCGACCAGGCCAAGGGCGATGCCCGTCAGGCCAAGGAAAAGGTAAAGGACGTCCTCAAGGACTGACCGCCTTTTCTCGCCTTTCGAACGCGCGGGGCCGCCATGAACGAATCGTTCATGGCGGCCCCGCGCGTTTCCGGCCCTTGAAGCGGTCGCGGCGGCCCGTGCTCCGCAGGACGGACCCGGCCGCAACCCCCGGCCGTCCGGGAGCGTCCCCTTCAGCATGATCCGAATAGCCACGCCCGCCGATCTCGACGAGATAGTCCGCCTGCACACCGAAGCGCGTGCCACCTACTACCGAGGCCACCTCCCGGAGGAGGAGTACCTGGGTGTGGAGGAGGTCGGCCGCAGCCGGGGCGGCTGGGCCCGCGCCATCGACCGCGCCGACGCCACCGTGCTCTGCGCCGAGCGGGACGGCGTCCTCGCCGGAATCGCGGCCCACGCCGTGCGGGACGGCGGCATGCACCTGACCCAGCTCCACGTGGCACCGGACCGCTGGCGCGAGGGCATCGGCACCGAGCTGCACGAGGCGTGCGTGGCGGCCTGGCGGCGGGACGGGGTGGCCGAAGCCCGGCTGGAGGTGTTCGTCCACAACACCCGCGCCCAGTCCTTCTACGTGGCCCGGGGCTGGGCCCCCGATCTGGATCACCCCCGCACGAGCGACCATCTGGTGCTGCGCCTGGCGGTGCCGGCCGAGGTGAGCGCCTGAGCAAGGCGGGAACGGCGGTCGGGAATGTCACGGGCCCGGACACGCGTTCCCACGGGGCGGAGGGTTTCTCAGTTCCCCCGTGCTGCGTGAGCAGCCCCCCGAGAGCCCTGGAGAGTTGAAGAGTCATGCGCGTCGAGATCTGGAGCGACATCGCCTGCCCGTGGTGCTACATCGGAAAGGCCCGTTTCGAGAAGGGCCTGGCCGGGTTCGCCCACCGCGACGAGGTCGAGGTGGTGCACCGCTCCTTCGAGCTCGACCCGGGGCGGGCCAAGGGCGACACCGTGCAGGTGCTCGACATGCTGGCGCGGAAGTACGGGCGCAGCCCCGAGGAGGCACGGTCCATGGAGGCGGGTGTCGCCGCCAACGCGCAGGCCGAGGGGCTCGGCTACCGCAGCGAGGGGCGCGACCACGGCAGCACCTTCGACATCCACCGGCTGCTGCACCTGGCCAAGGGCCGCGGCCGTCAGGACGCGCTGCTGGACATCGCCTACCGGGCGAACTTCGCCGAGGAGCGGTCCGTCTTCGACGGTGAGGTGCTGGTCGACCTCGCCGTCGAGGCCGGGCTGGACGCCGACGAGGCGCGTGCGGTGCTCGCCGACCCCGAGGCGTACGCGGCCGAGGTGCGGGCCGACGAGCGGGAGGCGTCCGAGCTGGGGGCCAACGGGGTGCCGTTCTTCGTGCTGGACCGGCGGTACGGGATCTCCGGCGGCCAGCCCGCCGAGGTCTTCGCCCAGGCCCTGGAGCAGGCCTGGCAGGACCGGCCGCTGACCGCCATCGGCGGGGACGCCGCAGCCTGCGACGCGGACGGCGCGTGCGAGGTTCCGGCGGCGGGCGGCGGCAACGGCTGACCTGCGCACGCCTGCGCGCGTGAGCGTGCGGCTGGTCCCGGGTCACCTGAGTGCGCGTCAGCCCGCCGATGGCCGGAGCCGCCCGCACGCATAAGCGTTGCTTGGGGGTACCCCTTAACTATTGGTGATTGACTATGGGTTGAGGGGGCCCCCAGGCTGGGCGCATGATGATCTCTTCGCTCAGCCGTGCGGTCGACGCCGAGTTCGCGCCGGAGACCGCCTACCTCAACACCTCCAGCTGCGGGCTGCTGCCCCGCCGTACCGTGGCCGCTGTGAAAGCCCTCGCCGAGGAGAACGCCACCGGCCGCCGGGACGGTGCCGGTGACTTCGAGGCCGCCGACGGCGCGCGGGAGGGCTTCGCGCGGCTTGCCGGGGTCGGGGCAGGACGGGTCGCGGTCGGCAGCTCGGTCTCCGTCCATGTCGGCCTGATCGCCTGCTCGCTGCCCGCCGGGGCCGAAGTGCTCGCTCCGGAGGGGGAGTTCAGCTCGGTCGTCACTCCGTTCGCGGCCCGCGGCGATCTCCGGACGCGTTACGTCCCGCTGGAGGAGCTGGCCGACGCGGTGCGTCCGGACACCGCGCTCGTCGCCTTCTCCGCCGTGCAGTCGGCCGACGGCCGGACCGCGGATCTGGACGCGGTGCGGGCCGCGGCCGCCGCGCACGGGGCCCGCACGCTCCTGGACACCACCCAGTCCGCGGGCTGGCTGCCGCTCGACGCCGGGGCGTACGACTACACGGTGGCGGGCGGGTACAAGTTCCTGCTCTGCCCGCGCGGCGCGTCGTTCCTCACCGTCACTCAGGAGGCGCAGGAGTCACTGCCGCCGGTGTTCGCCGGGTGGGTCAGCGCCGCCGACCGGTGGGGCAGCACCTACGGGCCGGTCGCCGAGTTCGCGCCCGACGCCCGCCGCTACGACGAACCGCCCGCGTTCCTCTCGTACCACGGCGCGGAGCACTCCCTCGCCCTGCTGAACGAGATCGGCATCGACGCCCTTCACGGCCACGCCACCGGCCTGGCGGCCCGCTTCCGGGACGGGCTGGCCGGGGCCGGGCGCGAGGCGGTGCCGGGGGAGTCGGCCGTGGTCGCGGTGCCCGGACTCGGGGAGCGGGCGGCGGAACTGGTGCGGGCCGGGGTGATGGTCTCCAACCGGGCCGGCAACCTGCGGGCCGCCTTCCACCTGTACAACACCGAGGCCGACGTGGACCGTGCGCTGGACGTACTCACCGGCTGAGCCCCGTCCGTCGGTCCGTCAGTCCGTCAGCGGGGCGCCGTGCCACTTCCAGGACGACACCCTCGCGCGGCCCGGCAGTTCGGCGCGACCGGTGGACCACAGCAGTACGGTCCACCGGTCGCTGTCGTCCGGGGCGTCCGGGAAGAGCCGGGCCAGCACCCGGTGGCAGAGGTCTGCGGGCGGAGTCCAGCCGACGCCCAGGCCCTCGGCCAGGTCATGGGTGTGCACCAGGGTCTCCACGATGCCCATCGCGGCGAACCCCTCCGCGTCGGAGATCCCGAAGCCGTGGTACGAGCGGACATCCGGCGAGGTCGTCCCGACCATCGCCGCGAGCATCGCCCCGCTGGCCTCCAGGGTCTGGAGCAGCCCCGCCGTACCGGCCGCCGGGTCGGCGAAGATCGCGTTGGCCGGTCCGCCCTCGTGCCGCCTGGTCCAGTGGAACGGCACCTCGCGGTCCAACGGAGGTGACTGCGGGCCAAGTTGGGCGGCATAGGCGAAGAGGTCGTCGCTCAGGTGCTCCACGGTCTCCCAGCAGTCCCAGGTGAGCGTCCCCGCCGGGATGTGCCAGTCCTTCGCCGGGGACTCCCTGAGCGCGGCGACCGCGAGCCGTACCGCAGAGGTCACGTCGTCCGCGGTGACCGGCAGCCGCGTCCCGGTCAGCAGCGCCCGCTCCCGCGCACCGCACTCCACGCAGAACTCGTTGCCCTCCGGATCGGCCAGGGTCGCCCACCCCCGCCCGTTCGGCCTGCGGTGATCCGCCACCAGCGTGGCGCCGAGGGCGAGCAGTCGCTCGACCTCCTCGTCCCGGGTGCGGTCGTCCGGCTGGACGTCGAAGTGGACGCGGTTCTTGGTGCTCTTCGGTTCGGGCACGGTGATGAACAGCAGCGCGGCACCCGGGGTCTCGACGAGAGCTTCGGGGTCACCGGGGAAATCGTCGTCGGCCAGCGAGGCGCCCAGCGCCTGGGCCCAGAACGTGGCGAGTTCATAGGCGTTGGCGCAGTCGACGGTGACGTGGTGTACGTGTGAAGTCATGGGCCACACTGTCGCCCGTGGGCGCCGTCGGGGTCCAGCGAGATATGCCGGGACATGCGGAGACCCGCCGCGCGTTGCGCGACGGGTCTCCGCATGTCCCGGCCGGCTCTACTTCACCGGGGTGAAGTCCCGCGCCCCGATGAACTCCGGGCGGCGGACCGGAGCCGCGAAGGGCTCCTGGGCCTTGTTCTCCACGCTGTTGAACACGATGAAGACATTGCTGCGCGGGTACGGGGTGATGTTGTCCCCGGAGCCGTGCATGGCGTTGCAGTCGAACCAGGTCGCAGAACCGGCCTGACCCGTGAAGAGCCTGATGCCGTGCCGGTCGGCCATCTTCGTCAGCGCTTCGTCGGACGGGGTGCCCGCGTCCTGCATCTGGAGCGACTTCTTGTAGTTGTCCTTCGGCGTCTCGCCGGCACACCCGAGGAACGACTTGTGCGAGCCGGGCATGATCATCAGCCCGCCGTTGGTGTCGTAGTTCTCGGTCAGCGCGATCGAGACGGACACCGCCCGCATGTTCGGCAGACCGTCCTCCGCGTGCCAGGTCTCGAAGTCCGAGTGCCAGTAGAACCCGGAGGCGCCGAAGCCCGGCTTGACGTTGATCCGGGACTGGTGGACGTACACGTCGGAACCGAGGATCTGCCGGGCCCGGCCCACCACGCGCTCGTCGCTGACCAGCCGGGCGAAGACCTCGCTGAGCCGGTGGACCTCGAAGACCGAGCGGACGTCCTGCGACTTCGGCTCGATGATCGAGCGCTCGTCGGCCCGGACCGCCGGATCGGCGATCAGCCGCTCCAGCTCCGCGTGGTAGCCGGCCACTTCGTCCGGGGAGATCAGCTGGCCGACGGTGAGGAAACCGTCCCGCTCGAATCCCTGGAGATCCTTCGCGGCGACCGGACCCGGTGCGCCGGGCGCGGACCAGATGACCGGGTCCTGGCGGGGAGTGGTCATCTCGGCGGCGCCGCGCGATGGGTACAGGTCGGCGCGTACATCAGTGGTCATGGTGGTTCAGACCTCCTCGGTCAGCAGCGGGTAGACACCGTTCTCGTCATGCTCCTCCCGTCCGGTGACGGGCGGGTTGAAGACACAGACGCAGCGGAAATCCGTCTTCGGGCGCATGGTGTGGTGCTCATGGCCGTTGAGCAGGTACATCGTGCCGGGAGTGATCCAGTGCTTCTCGCCGGTCTCGTCGTTGGTGAGCTCGGCCTCGCCCTCGACGCACAGGACCGCCTCGATGTGGTTGGCGTACCACATCGACGTCTCGGTACCGGCGTACATCGTGGTCTCGTGGAGCGAGAAGCCCACCTTCTCCTGCGCGAGCAGGATGCGCTTGCTCTCCCAGGTGCCGGAGGCGGCCTTCACATGCCGGTCGGTGTTCTCGATGTCACTGAAGGATCGGACGATCACGGTGGGTCGGTGCCTTTCTCTCTACGGTGTTTCTCATCGGGCCCGCCCGGGGGCGGCCCCGGGCCGGAGGCGGCCGGGTGACTCCGACCGGAAAGCGGACGCGGTCACCCGGCCACCTCTCAGGCGGTCTCGCGGACGCAGCGGGCCAGCGTGCGCAGGCCCTCGTCCAGTTCCTCCGGGGTGATGGTCAGCGGCGGCAGCAGCTTGACGACCTCGCTCTGCGGGCCGGACGTCTCCAGCAGCAGCCCCAGCTCGAAGGCGCGGGCGCAGACGGCCGACGCACGCGCCGGGTCGTTGAACTCCATGCCCCACACCAGTCCGCGGCCGCGGAACTGCGCGGTTTCGTGCTCGGCGCAGATGGCCAGCAGGGTCTGCTCGACCTGCTCTCCCCGGGCCCGGGTCTGCTTCTCCATGTGGCCGTCGGCCCAGTAGGCGTCGAGCGCGGCGGCCGCGGTGACGAAGGCCGGGTTGTTGCCCCGGAAGGTGCCGTTGTGCTCGCCCGGCTCCCAGATGTCCAGCTCGCCCTTGAAGAGGCAGAGCGACATGGGCAGGCCGTAGCCACTGATCGACTTCGACAGCGTGACGATGTCCGGGACGATGCCCGCCTCCTCGAAGGAGAAGAAGCCGCCGGTGCGGCCGCAGCCCATCTGGATGTCGTCGACGATCAGCAGCATGTCCTGGCGGTGGCACAGCTCCTGGAGCGCGCGCAGCCACTCGGCGCGGGCGACGTTGATGCCGCCCTCGCCCTGGACCGTCTCCACGATCACGGCGGCGGGCTTGTTGAGGCCGGAGCCCTGGTCCTCCAGGAGGCGTTCGAACCAGAGGAAGTCGGGAACCTGGCCGTCGAAGTAGTTGTCGAACGGCATCGGGGTGCCGTGCACCAGCGGGATGCCGGCCCCGGCCCGCTTGAAGGCGTTGCCGGTGACGGCCAGCGAGCCGAGCGACATGCCGTGGAAGGCGTTGGTGAACGACACCACGGACTCGCGGCCCTTGACCTTGCGGGCCAGTTTCAGCGCCGACTCGACGGCGTTGGTGCCCGTGGGGCCGGGGAACATCACCTTGTACGGCAGGTCGCGCGGCCGCAGGATGACGTTCTGGAAGGTCTCCAGGAAGGCCCGCTTGGCGGTGGTCGCCATGTCGAGGCCGTGCGTGATGCCGTCGCGCTCGATGTAGTCGATCAGCGCGCGTTTCAGCACCGGGTTGTTGTGGCCGTAGTTGAGCGAACCGGCTCCGGCGAAGAAGTCCAGGTACGAGTGGCCGTCCTCGTCCGTCAGCCGGGCGCCCTGCGCGCGGTCGAACACGGCGGGCCAGCCACGGCAGTAGCTACGTACCTCGGACTCCAGGGTCTCGAAGACACTGAGGGCGGGCGGGGTGATGGTCACAGCGGGTCTCCTGCGTGAGGGGGGTGTGACGTGCGGCGGTGAAGGGGATCGCGGCGGGCACCGGTGCCCGCCGGCGGAAGTGCAACGCTCAGGCGTGGAACGGGCCTATGCGGTGGAGCACTTCCGGCAGATGAGCGCCCTCCGGGAACAGTCCGCCGTCGAAGAGCACCTCGCGCTCCAGCTCCACGTCGTGGCGCTGGGCGTAGGACGTGAACAGGCGGTCCGACGCGGTGTTGTCCGGCGTGATGGTCGTCTCGACCCAGGCCAGGCCCTGGTTCGCGGCCACCCGTGAGGTCAGGTCGTCCAGCAGCTTCGCCGCCAGGCCGGTGCCTCGGTGGCCGTGGTCGACGGCCACCTGCCAGACGACGAGCGTCTCGGGGCGGTCTGGCCTGATGTACCCCGTCACGAAGGCGACCGGGCTGCCGGTCTCGTCGCGGGCGACCACGGAGGTCGCCGCGAAGTCACGGCACCACAGCAGGTAGCTGTACGAGGAGTTGAGGTCCAGGACCTTGGAGTCGCGGGCTATGCGCCAGATCGCGGCTCCGTCCTCCACTCGTGGGGTGTCGATGGTGATGAATTCGCTTCGGGCACGTGCAAAATCTGCTGGTGCGGCGGTCATGGGATTTGAATTTACCCAGCAAATTTCGAAATTGCATCGACGAAAAGGGTTGGGTGAAGGCGTCTTCTGTGCTATCACGCGGGTGCGCGCTCCAGCGCGAATCGGCTGCGGTTCGTTCCGAATTGACCCGTATTTTTCGGGCAAAGCGCCCTCGGTGTGGAGTCGGTCACAACGTGATAACTCTATGGAGACACAACCGAAATGGGTGACAGAGCCTCGTTCAAACTGGTGTGTTTAGCCTTCGGATGAGCGGGAAGAAGAATGCGGGGAGCTGCTCTCGACGAGCCGGCTCCCCGCATTGTTGAATTGCGGCGCAATTTATTCGCTGGGCCAGGTTTCCGAAACCGTCTTGCGGGCAGCTTCGAAATTGACCTGCCGGCCCGCGTCGGCCAGCGCCGCCCCCAGAGCCGCGAGCGAGGAGAGCACCGCGCCCCGCGTGGCATCCACTCCGTAGTGATTCACCCTGATCATCTCTCCCGACAGCGCCCCACCGCCCGCGATCAGCGGCAGCGACGGGTCTGCGGCGAGCGCCCGCGCCACCAGGCCCGCCGCGTCCACGCCCTCCGGAGTACGCAGCGTGGTCGCCACCGGCGCCGCGTCCTTCGCCTCGTGCACGTACGGGGCCAGGCCGCCGCCCAGCGCGAGCGCACCGGCCCGGGTCGCGGCGGCCGCCGCGGCGTGACGGGCCATGAGGACGTCCAGGCCCTCCGCCTCGATCCGCTCCGTGCACGCCTCCAGGGCCAGCATCTCCAGCTGGGCCGGAGCGTGCGGCAAGGCCTTGCGCCCACCGTCGATCCAGCGCTCCTTCCAGTCCAGCAGGGAGAGGTAGGAGCGGCGCGGGGCCTGCGGGTTGGCGGCGAGCCGCTCCCAGGCGCGGGCGCTCACTGAGACCGCGGACACCCCGGCCGGACCGCCCATCGCCTTCTGCGCGCCGATCACGCACAGGTCGACGCCCCATGCGTCCGGCAGCAGCGGCTCCGCGCCCACGGAGGCGACGGCGTCCAGCATGAACAGCGCCCCGTGCGCGCGCACGACCTCACCGATCTCCGCGACCGGGTTGGTGTTGCCGGTCGCCGCCTCCGCGTGGACCAGCGAGACGAAGTCGATCTCCGGGTGCGCGGCCAGCGCCTGCGCGACCTGCTCCGCGGTGACGGCCGTGTGGAAGGGCACCGCCAGGTCGACGACCTCGGCACCGCAGTCCCGGAGCCAGTTGCCGAAGGTCTGCCCGTACGGGCCCGTCACCACGTTCAGCGCGGTCGAACCGGGCCGGGCGCCGCCCCGGATACAGCCTTCGAGCGGGAGCAGGGCCTCGCCCTGTGTGATGACGACATCCTGCTCGGTGGCGAGGAGGCGGGCCACCCGCCGCTCGATCGCCGCGAAATGCTCCGCGGTGAGCGGGGTGAGGTCGAGGAAGGGGTGCGTCACGGTTGGTGCTCTCTTCGGGTTCGGGGCGGTGTGCGGGCCTGCGGACCGGGCCTGCACCGAGCGTACCCAGCACCTCGCGGCCCGCCGGATGGTCCCTCGTACAGTGCTGTCCATGAGCGATCACAAGGCGCCGCGGGTGCTGCACGTGAAGGGGCGGGTGCTCGTCGGACCCGAAGAGGTCAGGGACGAACTCTGGGCGGTCGACGGGCGCGTCACGTACGAACGGCCGGCCGGTGCGGACGGGGCGGCGGTCCTCACCGGATGGGCGCTGCCGGGACTGGTGGACGCCCACTGCCACGTCGGGCTCGACCACCACGGGGCCGTCGACACGGCGACCACGGAGAAGCAGGCCGTCGACGACCGGGAGGCCGGGGCGCTGCTCCTGCGCGACGCGGGCTCTCCCGCCGACACCCGGTGGATCGATGACCGCGAGGACCTGCCGAAGATCATCAGGGCCGGCCGGCACATCGCCAGGACCCGGCGCTACACCAGGAACTACGCGTACGAGATCGAGCCGGACGAGCTGGTGGCGTACGTGGCGCAGGAGGCGCGCCGCGGCGACGGCTGGGTGAAGCTGGTCGGGGACTGGATCGACCGGGAGGTGGGCGACCTGACCGCCTGCTGGCCGCGCGAGGAGGTCGGGGCCGCCATCGCGGAGGCGCACCGGCTGGGCGCCCGGGTCACCGCGCACTGCTTCGCGGAGGACTCGCTGCGCGATCTCGTCGAGGCCGGCATCGACTGCGTGGAGCACGCGACCGGGCTGACCGAGGAGACGATCCCGCTCTTCGCGGAGCGCGGGGTCGCGATCGTCCCGACGCTGGTCAACATCGCCACCTTCCCCTCGCTGGCGCGCGGCGGCGACGCCAAGTACCCGCGCTGGTCGGCCCATATGCGCCGGCTGCACGAGCGGCGTTACGACACGGTGGGCGCCGCGTACGACGCCGGTGTTCCCGTCTTCGTCGGCACCGACGCGGGCGGGGTGCTGGCCCACGGGCTGGTGGCCGGGGAGGTCGCGGAACTGGTCAAGGCGGGCATCCCGGCCCTGGAGGCGCTGTCGGCGGCGGCCTGGGGCGCCCGCGCGTGGCTCGGCAGGCCGGGCCTTGAGGAGGGGGCTCCGGCCGACCTGGTGGTGTACGACGAGGACCCGAGGGCGGACGTGCGCGTGCTGGCCGCGCCCCGCGGGGTCGTGCTGAACGGGCGGGTGATCGGCTGACGGGCGGGCCTGCGGGGCGGGCCGGCCCCGCAGGCCCGCCCGTCGGTGTGCCGTGTTGACCGGCAGTTACCGGAGCGTGGACCGCTCGTTGAACCACTTCCGTGTGCGCCCCGGCGTGACCGTCTTCGAGCCGCTCACGCTCAGGGAAACGGGTGCAGCGGGTGAAATTCGTGAGGCTGAGGGAACGCGCGTGCCGGAATAATCGAATACAGGCACGGAAACCCCCCTTTGGGGTGAACTCACGTCAGGTATCCGCCAGTTCACCCTCCGTGCGTAAAGATTCACGGAGTCGAGGCCACCGGTGCCCGCGATGTCCCCCATTGGACGGCGCCGGTGGCTCCAAAGTCTCTTGTGGGGGTTCCACCATCTTGAACAGCAACACCTTCCGCCTCGCCGCCCTGGCGGTCGCCGCCGCTCCCGTCGCACTGCTGGTCGCCGTCCCGGCGCAGGCCGCCACCGCGACCACCGCCACGACCACCGGCGACGGGAAGGCCAGCGCGGTAGTGCTCCGTACCGCACTCGACGTCTCGCTCCTGAACAAGACGATCGATGTGCCGCTCAAGACCTCGCTCAACGAGGTGCACGCACCGGCCACCGCGAAGGAGACCGCGCTCAGCGTGCGGCTCGACGGCGTGGAGCAGGGGCAGCCCGTCAAGGTGCTGCGTGCCGATGTCGCCACGGCGAACGCCACCGTCGACAAGCACCGTGCCGAGGGCTACACCAACATCGCCAAGGCCCGGCTCCACCTGCCCGGTCTGCCGCTGCTCTCGCTGATCGAGGTGGAGCAGATCACCACCAAGGCGGTCTGCGAGGTGGGCCACCGGCCGGTGGCGGAGGCGAACGTGCTGGGGCATGTGAAGGTGCTCGGCCAGCGCGTCACCCTCACCACCGGAGGCACCACCCGGGTCAATGTGCCGGGTGTCGGTGACGTGACGCTCGACCTGGCGAAGACGCACACGACCTCGCGCACCGCGGCGGCCACGGCGCTCCAGCTGAAGGTCTCGGTGAACCCGCTCAAGCTGAACGTTGCCGACGTGCAGGGCGAGGTGACGCTCGCGGAGGCCACCTGCGAGACCCCGAAGGCGCCCGAGCCGGGCGGCTCCACCGGCGGTTCGTCGGATGGGGGTTCTTCGGACGGGGGTTCGTCGGACGGCGGCTCCAGTGACGGTGGTTCCGGCAACGGCGGTTCGACCGATGGGGGCTCGTCCGACGGTGGCTCCGGCAACGGCGGTTCTACCGGCGGGGGCTCCACCGCCGGTAGCTCCGGTGGCTCTGGTGACTCCGGTGGCGATGTGAAGACGCAGACCGGCACCGGCAACGCACCCGCCGCCACCGACGCCGACCTCGCGGAGACGGGCTCCAGCTCCGCCACGCCGTACATCGCGGGCGGCGCTGCCCTGCTGCTGGCGGTCGGCGCGGGCGCGATGGTCGTGACCAGGCGGCGTGCGCAGAACTGACGTGCGGATGAGCGCGTCAGGGCCCGAGGGGGCGGCCGGGGGGCCGTAGGAAAGAGAGAAGGGGGCGGAGAGCGGTGCTCCGTGGATGGAGCGCCGCTCTCCGCCCCGCCCATGGGACTACCGGCAGGATGGAAGCGTCACCGACCCACCGGCTCACCGGCTGATGGCGGTCAGCGCCTGGAGCGCCTGGTCGAGCACCTGCAGAAAACGGTTGGTCGTCGTACGGTCGCGCACGGCCAGCCGCAGCCAGTCGGTGCCGAGTCCCGGAAACGTGTCGCCGCGCCGGGCCGCGAAGCCCAGCATCCGCAGCCGCTCCCGTATCTCGGAGGCCCGATCGAGCCGGATCAGGACGAACGACCCCTCCGCAGGCTCCACCACCTGGATCTCGGTGAACTCGCGCAGCCCCGCGACCAGATGGCACCGGTCCACCGCGATGCGCTCCGCAGCGGCCTCCGCCTCTGCCAGCGCCCTCGGCTCCATGCACGCCTCGGCCGCCGCCAGCGCGGGCGAGGACACCGGCCACAACGGCTGCGCCTCCGCCAGCAGCCGCACGGTCTCCGGTGCCGCCGTGACATAGCCGATCCGCAGCCCGGCGAGCCCCCAGGTCTTGGTGAGGCTGCGCAGGACCACCAGCCCGGGGACATCCGTACGGCCGCACAGCGCCTCGCGCTCACCGGGCACCGCGTCCATGAACGCCTCGTCGACCACCAGCGTCCGCCCGGGACGGGCCAGCCGCTCCAGGACGGCGGAGGGGTGCAGCACGGACGTCGGGTTGGTCGGATTGCCGACCACCACCAGATCCGCGTCCGCCGGAACGGCGGCCGGATCCAGCCGGAAGCCGTCCTCGGCCCGCAGCAGCACCCGCCCCACCTCGTGCCCGGCCGCGCGCAGGGCGGCCTCCGGCTCGGTGAACTGGGGGTGGACCACGACCGGCCGCCGGGCCGGCAGCGCGCGGGCGATCAGCACGAACGCCTCCGCCGCACCCGAGGTCAGCAGGACCCGCTCGGGCGGCAGCCCGTGCCGCGCGGCGACCGCCGCGAGCGCCGGACGCCCGTCCGGATAGGCGGAGAGCGCGCCCAGCGACGCGGCTATCCGCTCCTTCAGCCAGGCCGGTGGGGTACCGGCCCGTACGTTGACGGCGAGGTCGGTGAGATCCCGGCCCCGTCCCCGTACCTCCGCGTCACCGTGATGCCGCAGATCGTGGGCTCCCGCGCCGGTGGCGTCGGGGCTCTCAGTGGGAGTGTGCATGACCGCCATGGTGGGGGTGGGAGTGGGGGGGAATGGCCGTCGTCGTGGGGGTGGAAGTGCGGCGATACGACTATGCGCCCCGCGACGGGCTTCACGCAACGGTCCGGACCTGACGACGCGAAGGGCGCGGACGGTGCCACGTGCGCCGGCACGGCCTCTTCGACGGCGGGGCCGCGGCGCGGGGCCCGGCGGACGACCGCGCAGGTGACCATCGCCGGGCGCCCCTCCGGGTGAGACTTCCGCTTCGGTACGAGGAGTTCGCCGCCCCCGGCGAGCGCCGCGGCCTCCGCCACCGAGGGCGTGCCGACGGCGGCGAGCGGCGCGCCGGACGGATGCGGCACCTCGACCCGGGCCAGCACCTCGGCCGGGTACGTCAGCAGCGGTACCCCGAGCCGTGCGGCGGCGGCCACGATCCCCGGCTCCCCGGCCCTGGCATCGACGGTCGCCAACTCCGCGACGCCCAGCGGAGAGAGCCCGGCCCCTGACAGGGTGTCCCGGATCAGCCCGAGCACCTCGTCCTGCGGCGCACCCCTGGAGGCACCGACCCCGACGGTGAGCGAGGGGACCGGCGGACCGGGCAGGTGACCGCCGGCGCTTTCGGTCATGGAGCACTCCTTCCGGACTGATGACAGCAGTGACGGCGCACACCCTGAGATGCGCGCACCGGGGTCAATCGGCTAGCAAGAGCCCATGGCGGTGTTCGTCGCGCTCGGCGCGTTCCTGATGACCCTGGCCGGTGGCTGGGTCGCCCAGCGCGTCACCGACCGGCGCCACCTCGTACTCGGCTTCGCCGGCGGACTGATGCTCGGCGTGGTCGGCCTGGACCTGCTGCCGGAGGCGATCGAGGCCGCCGGTGGACTGGTCTTCGGCGTCCCGGCGGCCCTGCTGCTGTTCGTCGGCGGCTTCCTGGTCGCACACCTGGTGGAGCGGCTGCTCGCGGTACGCCAGGCCGCGCACGGGGCGGGCGAGGAACGGGTGCCCCAGGTCGGGCTGACAGCGGCGGCGGCGATGGTCGGGCACAGCCTGATGGACGGCGTGGCGCTCGGCGCGGCCTTTCAGGTGGGCGGCGGCATGGGCGCGGCCGTCGCCCTCGCCGTGATCACCCACGACTTCGCGGACGGCTTCAACACGTACACGATCACCAGCCTGTACGGGAACGCCCGCCGCAAGGCCCTCGCGATGCTCTACGCGGACGCGGCGGCGCCCGTCGTCGGTGCGGCGACGACGCTCCTGTTCACCCTTCCGGCGGAACTCCTCGGCTGCTATCTCGGCTTCTTCGGCGGAGTGCTGCTCTACCTCGCCGCGGCCGAGATCCTTCCCGAGGCGCACCATGACCATCCGGCCCGCTCCACGCTGCTGTGGACGGTCGCCGGGGTGGGCTTCATCTGGCTGGTGGTGGGCATCGCGGACTGACGGGCTGACGGTGTGCCGCCCGGCGCCGTGTCCGTGGTTCATCCCGCGCACTTCTCGACGAACCGGCGGGCGGTGCCGGGCGCGGCGGCCCAGTGGGTGTGCAGGTAGCTCGCGTGGACGCCCCGCCGCACGAACCCCTCCACGCGTCGCTCCGGCCGGTGCATGCCCCAGGCCGGCTCGTCCCCGGCGCCCGGCTCCAGCACGGTGCGGTGGAACTCGTGCCCGCGCATCCGGGTACCGGCCGCCGCGAGAACGCTGTCGGTGAGCGCCAC
This sequence comes from Streptomyces sp. NPDC104307, assembly GCF_055584045.1. Classification (NCBI taxonomy): domain Bacteria; kingdom Bacillati; phylum Actinomycetota; class Actinomycetes; order Kitasatosporales; family Streptomycetaceae; genus Streptomyces; species Streptomyces sp. NPDC104307. The sequence goes on along the minus strand of NZ_JBVJMU010000020.1, from coordinate 87,517 downwards.
GGCGTCCCGGTAACCGAGCGTCAGCCGCTGGGACATCCGGCCCTCCGCGTTCAGCACCCCGCACATCGGCAGCCCGTCCAGCGACCGTGCCAGATAGAGCAGCCCCGCACACTCGGCGGCCAGCGGTGCCCCGGACGCCGCCAGCTCCGCGACGGCCTTGCGCAACGGCTCGTTGGCGGACAGCTCGGGCCCGTACACCTCGGGAAACCCGCCCCCGATGACCAGCCCCCGAGCCCCCTCGGGCAACGACTCGTCGCGCAACGGGTCGAACGGCACGACCTCGGCCCCGGCGGCGGTGAGCAGCTCGCTGTGCTCTGCGTAGGAGAAGGTGAACGCGGCCCCGGACGCGACAGCGATCCGCACCCCGGCCGATGTGCTGTTCAGCCCCTCCGATGTGCTGTCCAGCCCCTCCGACGTTCGACGAGGAGCGGGATCCGGAGCGGAGCCCAGGCCGAAGCCGCCCACCGCGCTCACCGCCCCCACCGCGTCCCACACCTCACCCGTCACCGGCGGCGCGGACCGGGCCAGCGCCAGCAGCCCCTCCAGGTCGCACCCGGCCAGCACCTGCTCCGCCATCGCCGCGACCGCGGCCACCGCGTCGCCCCGGCGCTCCGCCACCGGCACCAGGCCCAGATGCCGCGACGGCACCGCCAGCTGCCCGGCCCGCCGCAGCGCCCCCAGCACCGGCACCCCGGACTCCTCCAGGGCCTCGCGGAGCAGCGCCTCGTGCCGGTCGGAGCCGACCTTGTTGAGGATCACCCCGCCGATCCGTACCTGCGGGTCCCATGAGGCGAAGCCGTGCACCAGCGCCGCCACGGAGCGCGACTGCGAGGACGCGTCCACGACCAGTACCACCGGCGCCCGCAGCAGCTTCGCGACATGCGCGGTGGACGCCAGTTCACCGAGCCCGGAGGCCCCGTCGTACAGCCCCATCACGCCCTCGACGACCGCCAGTTCGCAGCCGCGCGCCCCGTGCGCGAACAACGGGGCGATCAGCTCGGGGCCGCACATGTACGCGTCGAGATTGCGCCCGGGGCGCCCGGTGGCAAGCGTGTGGTAGCCGGGGTCGATGTAGTCGGGCCCCACCTTGTGCCCGGACACGGCGAGTCCGCGTCCGGCGAAGGCGGCCATCAGGCCCGTCGCGACGGTGGTCTTGCCGCTGCCGGACGACGGCGCGGCGATGACCAGGCGCGGAATCGTCACCACTCGATGCCCCTCTGGCCCTTCTGCCCGGCGTCCATCGGGTGCTTGACCTTCGACATGTCTGTCACCAGGTCCGCCGCGTCCAGCAGCGCGGCGGGCGCGTTGCGCCCGGTGATCACCACGTGCTGCGAACCGGGCCGGTGGCGCAGTACCTGGACCACCTCTTCGGTGTCGACCCAGCCCCAGTGCATCGGGTAGGCGAACTCGTCGAGCACGTAGAGCCGGTGCGTCTCGGCGGCGAGGTCGCGCTTGACCTGTTCCCAGCCCTCGCGGGCCGCCGCCTCGTTGTCGAGCTGCTGGTCGCGCTGGACCCAGGACCAGCCCTCGCCCATCTTGTGCCAGACGACGGGCCCGCCCTCACCGCTCGCGCCGAGGACCTTCAGCGCGTTCTCCTCGCCGACCTTCCACTTCGCGGACTTCACGAACTGGAAGACTCCGACCGGCCAGCCCTGATTCCAGGCGCGCAGCGCCAGCCCGAAGGCCGCCGTCGACTTCCCCTTGCCGATACCGGTGTGCACCATCAGCAGCGGCCGGTTGCGGCGCTGCCGGGTGGTGAGTCCGTCGTCCGGCACACTGACCGGCTGTCCCTGCGGCACTACGCTGCCCTCCTGTTGTCACCCTGAACATCCTTGACCAGCCCGGCGATCGAGTCGGCCCGCAGCTCGTCGAGCGTGACGGCGGTGCCGCCCAGCTCGGCCGCGAGACTCGCCGCCAGGCCGAGGCGCACCGGACCCGACTCGCAGTCCACGACCACGGACGCGGTGCCCTCGGCCTCGTGCAGCCGGGCGGCCCGCGCGGCCAGCGCCACCGGCTCCGGACCGCCGGTCGCACGCCCGTCGGTCACCACGACCAGCAGCGGCCGACGCGAGGGATCGCGCAGCCGCTCCACCCGCAGCACGTCATGGGCCTTCAGCAGCCCGGCGGCCACCGGGGTGCGGCCTCCGGTGGGCAGCGTCTCCAGCCGGGCGGCGGCCGCGTCCACCGAGGAGGTCGGCGGCAGCACCACGGCCGCCTCCTTGCCCCGGAAGGTGATCAGCCCGACCTTGTCCCGCCGCTGATAGGCGTCCATCAGCAGGGAGAGGACCGCGCCCTTCACGGCGGTCATCCGCTGCCGGGCGGCCATCGAGCCGGACGCGTCCACGACGAACAGCACGAGGTTCCCCTCGCGCCCCTCCCGGGTGGCCTGTCGCAGATCGTCCCGCCGCACCACCAGGCCCCGCCCGGACCGGCCCCGCGCCCGCTGGTGCGGGGCGGCGGCCTGCACGGTGGCGGCCAGGTGCAGCTTGGTGAGCGCGCCCTGCGGACGCCGTGCGCCGGTGGTACGCCCGTGCTCGGTACGCGCCCGGGAGCGCCGCCCCGCCGCGCCCTCGCCCAGGCCGGGCACGCTCAGCATCTTCGTCCGGAACGGCTCGCCGGCCCGCACGGGCTGCTGCTCGCCGCCCCCGACGGGCTGACCCTGCCCTGGTTCGCGCTCCTTGCCCTGCTCGGGCACGGACTGTTCCGGCCCTGACCCCTCGGGCGTGTCGTCGGCGCCGCCCTCGGGCCGAGGCGGTGTGTCGGGCCCGTCGCCCTGCGGCGGCGGGCCGCCGCCACCGGGGCCGTCCGGGTCCGGATCGTCGTCCTCGGAGTTGTTCTGCTCCAGCGTGTCGTCGAGCTTGTCCTCGTCGAGCCCCGGCGCGTCGAACGGATTGCGCCGGCGCCTGTGGGGGAGCGCGAGCAGGGCCGCCTGCCGTACGTCCTCGGACTGCACGTCGGTACGCCCGTCCCAGGCGGCCAGCGCCGTGGCGGTCCTTGCCATCACGATATCGGCCCGCATCCCGTCGACCTCGAAGGCCGCGCAGGTCGCCGCGATCTGCCGCAACGCGCCGTCACCGAGCCGCACTTGGGGCAGCAGCGCCCGCGCGGCCGCGATCCGGTCCCGCAGTGCGCCCTCCTCCTTTGCCCATCGGGCGGCGAAGCCGGCCGGGTCGTCGTCGTACGCGAGCCGCCGGCGCACCACCTCGACCCGCAGATCGGTATCCCGGGAGGCGGCGACCTCGACGGTCAGCCCGAACCGGTCCAGGAGCTGCGGCCTGAGCTCGCCCTCCTCCGGGTTCATCGTCCCGACCAGCAGGAAGCGGGCGGCATGCCGTACGGAGACGCCCTCGCGCTCCACGTAGGAGGCGCCCATGGCGGCCGCGTCCAGCAAGAGGTCGACCAGGTGGTCATGGAGGAGGTTGACCTCGTCCACGTACAGGATTCCGCGATGGGCGTCTGCGAGGAGCCCCGGTTCGAAGGCCTTCACGCCCTCGGCCAGCGCCCGTTCGATGTCGAGGGCGCCGACCAGCCGGTCCTCGGACGCGCCGACGGGCAGCTCGACCGTCCGGGCCGCCCGCGACACGCCGGAGGCCGGTTCGTGCGGGCCGTCGGGACACGCCGGGTCGGGCGAGGCGGGGTCGCAGGAGAACCGGCACCCAGGGACGACGGACACCTCCGGCATCAGCGCGGCCAGCGCGCGCACGGCGGTGGACTTGGCGGTGCCCTTCTCGCCGCGCACCAGCACTCCGCCGACGGCCGGCGAGACGGCGTTGAGCAGCAGGCCGAGCCGGAGATCGTCCTGCCCGACGATGGCGGTGAAGGGGTACGGCGTACTCACAGGGCCTCCTTGGTGGCGGCGGTTTCCAGCGGTTCGGGCTGTTGCGGCGGTTCAGGCTGTTCCAGTGGTTCCGGCTGTTCCAGCGGGGCGGTCCTGCGCGGGGCTTCGCGTGCCGCGGGGGCTCCGGGCGCTCCGGGCGGGATGAAGGGGAGTCCCGCAGGTGCGCCCGACTCGATGAGCCGCCACAGCGCGTCGGTGTCCGCGTGCTCCTCGATGAGGTCACCGAGGAGGTCGAGCTGCTCCTCGCGCAGGGCGGCGAAGCAGGTGTCGGGGGCGGGGACGAAGCGGCGCCCCGCGGCCCGCGCGATCTCGGTCAGGAAGCGGCGGCGGAACGCGTCGCTCTCCAGCGAGCCGTGCCAGTGGGTGCCCCACACCGCGCCGGACCGGCAGCCGTCGAGCCGCTGCCCCTGACCGTCGGTGAGGAACGGCTCACCGCCGCGTACGTCCGCGACGCCGTGGTGGATCTCGTACCCCTCCACGGGGGCGCCGAGCGCCTCACCGACCGGCCGGGCGAGGGTCTTCTCGCGCTCGAACCGGACGAGGACGGGCAGCAGCCCGAGCGCGTCGACCTGCCCCGCGCGCGACTCCACCTCGTCCTCGATGTGTTCGCCGAGGATCTGGTAGCCGCCGCAGATGCCGAGGACCGGGCGGCCCTCCGCGGCGCGCCGCCGCAGCGCGTCGGCGAGCCCGCGCTCGCGCAGCCAGGCCAGCGCCTTCACGGTGCCCCGGGTGCCGGGCACGATGACGAGGTCGGCGTCGGACAGCTCCTCCGGACGGTCCACGAACCGCACGACGACGCCCGGTTCCGCGGCGAGCGCGTCCACGTCGGTGAAGTTCGACATCAGCGGCACGGCGCACACGGCGACGCGCAGGATGTCCTCACCGTGCGGCGGCGCCACGACCGACTCGCGTACGGTGCCGCGCAGCGAGACCCGCAGCCCGTCCTCCTCATCGATGCCGAGGCCGTGGGCGAACGGCAGCACCCCGTACGTGGGCCGCCCGGTGAGACCTAGCAGCATGTCCAGGCCCGGCTCCAGCAGCGACACGTCACCGCGGAACTTGTTGACCAGGTAGCCGGCGATCAGCTCCTGGTCCGCCGCGGCCAGCAGCGCCGTCGTACCGAAGAACGACGCGAAGACCCCGCCCCGGTCGATGTCCCCGACGACCACCACCGGGAAGCGCGCCGCCCGTGCGATGCCCATGTTCACGATGTCCGTGCGCCGGAGGTTGATCTCGGCCGGGCTGCCCGCGCCCTCGCAGATCACCGCGTCATAGGTGGACCGGAGCTGCTCCAGGCAGTCCACGACGGTGGACAGCAACTGCTCCTGCCTGCCGCCGTGGTAGCCGCGGGCGCTCATCTCGCCGACCGCGCGCCCCATCAGGACGACCTGGCTGGAGCGGTCGCTGCCGGGCTTGAGGAGCACCGGGTTCATCAGCGCGGTCGGCTCCACCCGGGCGGCCTGGGCCTGCATGGCCTGGGCCCGGCCGATCTCGGCGCCCTCACGGGTGACGAAGGAGTTGAGGGACATGTTCTGCGCCTTGAACGGCGCGACCTTCACCCCCCGGCGCACCAGCCAGCGGCAGATCCCCGCCGTGACGACGCTCTTGCCCGCGTCCGAGGTGGTCCCGGCGACCAGCAGTCCGCCGCTCATGTCGGTCTCCGTCCTGAGGTGCGCGTACCCGGGGCAGCTGTCCCCGGGCCGCGCGTCGAGGTGATCCGTCGTGCGGCGGCGGCCACGCCCAGCCGGGCCGCCACGCTCACGCCGAGGGCCAGCACTCCGATCCGGCGCGACAGCCGTACGGCGCGTTCGATGTCCTCGGTCGCCACCGCCCGGCCCGTCTCGCCGTTGAGTACGGGGCGGTGCTCGACCCGGCCGCCGTAGGCGAGGGTGCCGCCGAGCCGTACGCCGAGCGCGCCGGCGAACGAGGCCTCCACGGGGCCCGCGTTGGGGCTCGGGTGCTTGGCGGCATCCGCCCGCCAGGCGTGCAGCGCACCCCGGGGCCGGCCGCCGGCGGCGACGGCGAGCAGGGCCGTGAGCCGGGCTCCCGGCCAGCCCACGAGGTCGTCGAGGCGGGCCGAGGCCCAGCCGTAGCGCAGGTAGCGGGGCGACCGGTGGCCGACCATCGCGTCCAGGGTGTTGGCGGCCCGGAAACCGACGAGTCCGGGGACCCCGCCCAGCGCACCCCACACCAGGGCGCCGACCACGGCGTCTGAGGTGTTCTCCGCGACGGACTCCACCACCGCGCGGGCGATCTGCGGCCCGTCCAGGGACTGCGGGTCGCGGCCGCACAGATGGGGCAGCCGCTCCCGCGCCAGGCCGAGGTCCCCGGCGGCCAGCGCACCGCCGATGGACCGGGCCTCGCGCCCCAGCGACGTACCGCCGACGACGGACCAGGTGGCTGCGGCGGTCAGCGCGACGGCGGCGGCGGGACGGCGGCGCAGCGCGCGGGCGGCCAGTGCGGCACCCCCGGCGGCGCCTCCGGCGCAGACCAGAGTGTGCAGGGCGCCCCACCCGCGGTGGTCGCGCCACAGGCGGCGTTCGACGTCTGCCGCGGCGCGCCCGAAGGCGGCGACCGGATGTCCCCGGCGGGGATCACCGAGCAGCAGATCACCGATCAGACCGGCCGTGGCGCCGTACGCGAAGATGCGATCGGCACGCACGGTTCAGCCGGCCGTCGCGCCTCGGACAGCTTTCGCGCGGACACCTGGTGCTGGTCGAAGGGGAGACATGGAGACGGGCGCACGGCGGCCGGGCATGGCGATATGTCCTCACTCAGGGTCCGCGCCCTGGTTCGACGTGACCGGCGACGAGAGTCTCCTGGCTCCCGGATCCGCAGTTCCCCCGGTCTTCCAGCCCACTCGGCGTGGACCGTGACTTCCGGTGGTGGGGGACTGCTCCCCGGTGACAGTGGCGGGACCGCGCCGGATTCGCACCGGCTTCCTCTGCTGTCGCCGTAATGGCTCCGGCAGTCCACCACGCTCCGCGAACGCCAGTCAACCTACCGTTGACCTGCGACGGTGCAGTGTGCTGAGACGCACATCGGGCCGGCCGCACGCGAGGTGCGGCCGGCCCGACGCGTCGGGTGGATCAGGGGCTGTGGATCAGGCGACGATCAGATAGATCCCGTAGGCCACCGCCGCCGCGCACAGTCCGAAGCAGACGTACGCGCCCGCGCGGGCGAGCAGCAGGGACCCGCCGGACTGCCCGCCACGCTCGGCCGGTTCCGGCTGCCTGGAGAGGCCGGCGATGCCCAGGGTGAAGAGGCCCACCAGCGCGACGGTGGCGACGAGAGAGACGCCGAAGACGGTGCCGAGGGCTGCCCAGTCGATGTTCATGGAGGATCTTCCTTACACCGTGGCGGGTCGTGCCGGGTCGGCTACGGCCGGGGCCGGGATGGTGGCGGTGAGTTCGTGGGCCTGGGCGGCCGAGGTGGGCGGCGGGCTGACGGCCGCGATGGCGGTGGTGATGACGCCCGCGGGTTCGGCGTCCGGGGTGACCGGAGCGCGGTCCTGGGCGCCGGGTGCGACATCGTCCTGGCCGACCGGCTTGCGGCGGGACAGGACCCAGATCGCTCCGGAGCCCGCGACCAGCAGTACGGCGACGAGCACGACTCCCCAGGTGCCCTGCTTGGTGAGGAACTCCGCCCCCGCGCCGACCAGACCGGCGGCCGGCAGCGTCAGACCCCAGGCGACGAACATCCGGGTGGCGGTGGACCAGCGGACCACACCGCCCCGGCGGCCGAGACCGGCGCCCATCACCGCGCCGGAGCAGGACTGGGTGGTGGAGAGGGAGAAGCCGAGGTGCGAGGAGGCCAGGATGACCGTGGCCGCACTGGTCTGGGCGGCGAAGCCCTGCGGCGGCTTGAGCTCGGTCAGTCCGCTGCCCATGGTGCGGATGATGCGCCAGCCGCCGAGGTAGGTGCCGAGCGCGATGGCCATTCCGGCGCTGACGATGACCCAGACCGGCGGGTTCGAACCGGGGGAGAGGACTCCGCCGGTGACCAGGGCCAGGGTGATGATGCCCATCGTCTTCTGTGCGTCGTTGGTGCCGTGGGCGAGGGAGACCAGCCCGGCGGAGGCGATCTGCCCGGCGCGGTAGCCCTTGGCGGTCGCCTTCTCCTGGGCGCCACCCTGGACCTTCCCGCCGATCCGGTACGTCAGCTTGGTGGCCAGCAGCGCGGCCAGTCCGGCGACGATCGGGGCGGCGACCGCGGGGAGCAGCACCTTGGTGACGACGGTGCCGCCGTCGACCGACGACCAGCCCGCGGACATCACCGCGGCGCCGATCAGACCGCCGAAGAGGGCGTGGGAGGAGCTGGACGGGAGCCCGACCAGCCAGGTCAGCAGATTCCACAGGATGGCGCCGACGAGCGCCGCGAAGATGACCTCGGTTCTGAGGCCGTCCTCATTGATGATCCCGCCGGAGATCGTCTTGGCGACCTCCACCGACAGGAACGCGCCGACGAGGTTGAGAACGGCGGACATCGCCACCGCTGTCTTGGGTTTGAGTGCGCCGGTCGAGATGGTGGTCGCCATCGCGTTGGCGGTGTCGTGGAAACCGTTCGTGAAATCGAACACTAGAGCTGTCACGATCACAATCGCGAGCAGCAGCGTGATGTGTTCCATTTACCCAGGCAATCGTTCGACGTCAGTGGCACGAGGAACGTAGGCAACCTGGGTGAACGGAAGATGAACTGAACAGGGCGTTGCGGTGACCCCAACCGGAGCGGCCTCGCCCCGTTTGGCCGTGGTCCGACAGGGCGGGACGGGCACGGCGCGGTGTGGGCCCCGAATCCGGGCCCGGCCGGTCTCCGGCGGGAGGCGGAATCATGGACCGCTCATCAGTGGAAAGGATCTTCGTATGAGCGATCAGCGGCAGGGTTCGGTCGAACACACCCGGGACATCGAACGGGCCTGGGGCGCGGTCGTCGCCACCGCCCGCAGGACGGCGGCCGACGGTCTGGTCGTCGGTACCTCGGGCAACGTCTCCGCGCGGGTGGGCGACACCGTCCTGGTCACCCCGAGCGGTGTGCCGTACGACCGGCTCCGCCCCGAGGACCTGGTCGGCGTCGACCTGGAGGGCAACCGGATCCTCGGTGAGCTGGCGCCCACCAGCGAGCTTCCGCTCCATCTCGCCGTCTACCGGAACACGGCGGCGGCCGCCGTCGTGCACACCCACGCGGTGCACGCCACGGCCGTCTCGACGCTCGTGGCCGAGGTCCCGCCGATCCACTACGCGGCCGCGCTGCTGGGCGGCCCCGTCCGGGTCGCCGCCTATGCCAGGTACGGCACCGAGGAGCTGGCGGCGAACATGCTGACCGCCCTGCGGGACCGCACCGGCTGCCTGCTCGGCAACCACGGAACCGTCACCTATGGAGCCACCCTCGAAGAGGCGTACGACCGCACCGCCCAGCTCGAATGGCTGTGCCGCCTCTGGCTCGCCGCGAGCGCCGTCCCCGGCCGCTCCCCGGCCTTGCTCACCCCGGACCAGCTGAGCGACGTCGGGGAGGCGCTGAAGGGGTACGGGCAGCCGGGCTGAGACTGTCGGGTGGCGTCCGGCCGGCCTCTGAGCCCGCCGGGGCGGGCGGGGGCCGTCACCGTACGGCCCCCGCCCGCTGGCCGAGTCCGCGGGCGGCCAGGAGACTGAAGCCGTGCGCCCGGCAACAGCGACGGCAGCAGTCGTCACCTCCATCCTCGGCGCCGGTGCGGCAGCGGTCGCGGCCGGCCGGTACGCCAGCGACGTCGCCCTCAAGGCGCCGTCCGGACGTCCGTTCCCCGCCGACCGCAGAGTCACCGTGCACGCGACGGCGGCGGGGCAGGTCACCCTGACCCGTTCCTTCGCCGCGCTGCGGCCCGGCACCTACGGGCTGGTCGGTGACGACGTCCACGCCGTCGTCGGCCCGGTGATCGACCAGGCCCACCAGGCCGCCGACACCGTCGTGCGCCGGCTGGAGCGCGTCAACCGAGGCACCCTGCGCCCCGGTGCCAAGGTGCGCCTCACGCCCGAGTTGCACACCGGTGACCCCACCACGGCCCTCGGCCTCGAACACCGCGACGTCGAGATCACCGGCGAGCTCGGCGCCCTGCCCGCCTGGTTCGTGCCCGGCCCCCGGGACACCTGGGTCATCACCGCGCACGGCATCGGCACCACCAGGGAACACCCCCTGAACCTGCTCGGCTTCCTGAACGGACAGCAGCTGCCGGTGCTCGACATCGCCTACCGGGGCGACCCCGGAGCACCACGCTCCCCGGACGGCCTCAGCCACCTCGGGGAGTCCGAATGGCGCGACCTGGACGCGGCCATCCGCTTCGCGGTGCGCTACGGCGCCGAGCAGGTGGTGCTGCACGGCTGGTCGACCGGCGCCTCCATGGCGCTCCACGCGTCCGCCAACTCCGCGCTCCGGGACCGGATCTGCGGCCTCGTCCTCGACTCCCCGGTGCTGGACCGGGACACCACCCTGCGCGCCCTGGCCGCCGCCCGCGGGGTGCCGTCCGCCCTGCTGCCCCTCGCCGTCCGGGCCGCCCAGGGACAGACCGGACTGCGCGGCACCCGGCTCCTGGACACCTCGCTGCCCCGGACCCTGCACGTGCCCACCCTGATCTTCCACGGGCCGGACGACACCCTGGCGCCCTGGCAGCCGTCCCGCGCGCTCGCCGCCCACCGCCCCGAGCTGGTCGCCCTGCACCCCGTGGCGCAGGCTCCGCATGCGGCGATGTGGAACGCCGACCCGGTGTACTACGAGGAGACGCTGCGCCGCTTCCTCACGCCCCTGATGTGAGCTGATGCGCCGCTTCTGCGGATTGGTCCCGGACGGCGCGGACGGCCCGGAACACCGTTGATCCGGGTTCCGTTTGGGCTTTCGGGCTGTCAGAGGCAAGACTGCTCCCCGTGACGTCCCGTACCCCGCGCGACTCCAGGCTGCGACTTGTCCGCCCGCGACCCCTCGCCACCGCTCACAAGGCCGTGATCACCCGGCGCACCAGGCCGGCTCCCCGCCCGCCCGAGGGCACTCCGCCCCGGGCGGAACTGGCCCGACAGGCCAGGACCGCTCTCGCCGACGCCGTGCGGATCGCCCGCTGGGCAGCCGGCGGCTCCCGCTCAGGCACCCCGCCGCTGGCCGCGACGGCGCTCGAACGGGCCTGTTCGGAACTTGAACTGTCCCCGGGCCAGGTGCGGTCCGGCTGGGACCGGGCCCGGCTGGCCGGGCTCGTCGAACTGCACGGCGACACCGCACGGCCCGGCTGGCGGCTGCGCGCCTGGGACCGCGACGACTCGGCCGTGCTCCGCGGCTGGGTGGCGCTCTTCGACGCCTGGTCCCTCGTCCACCCCGCGCCACAGGACATCGAGTCCACCGCGGTCGCGGAGGCCGTCGAGGCCGTGCCCCAGGTGCTCTCCCTCCTCCAGCTCTCGGCGGGCCCGGTCACCGTGCCCGCCCTGCTCGACCTGCTGGGCCAGCGCGTCGCGGAACTGCACGAGGAGCGCTGCGAGGTGCCGTACGGGCCGCAGCCGCTGCCGGTCCCCGCGGAGGCGGCTCCCACCGCCCACCCGGAGGCGCTGGTCGCCCTCCTGCTGGACTGGGCCCTGGAGGGGCTCGCCGCCGTCGGCGCGCTCACCCTCGGCTCCGGGCACGCCACCCTCACCCCCCTCGGCAACTGGGCGGTCTGGGTCAAGCTGGAGCAGATCTGCGTCGCCGCCCAGAGCCCGGCCGGCAACATCGAGCAGTCCGCCGCCGACATGCTGCTCGGCTGCGCCCGGCTCACCCCCGGACCGGCCCGAGCCGAGTACCGCGCCTGGCTGGCCGCCCGCCCCGTCGGCAGCGCCGTCGCCGAACTGCTCGGGGTGGCCCGGGGCGAGGACGCGCTGCTGCGCGGGCTCGCCTTCGAGGCGCTCCGGGTGGTCGGCGCACCCGCGGAGCCCGAGGTGCGCTCCGTCGTGGCCGACCCGTCGCTGCGCCCCTACGCGCTGCTCTGGCTCGCGGAGTACGAGGGAGCCGACCCCGAGGACGCTCAGGAGGTCCTCAGCCGGGAGGAGGCCACCTGGCTCTGGGTCGACACCGCGGCGGCCGTGGCCGACCACGGCGAGACCGCGCTGCTGGTCCGCCACCTCGACTCGGCCGTGCAGGGCAGCGTCCCGGCCCTCCTCGACGAGGTGAGGGCGGTGGGCCATCCGCGCACCGTCCAGGTCCTGGTGGCGCTGGCCGCCGCGCACCCCGACCCGGCACTCGCCAAAGCGGTCCGCAAGGCCGCGTTCCAGGTGCACACCGGCGGAGCCTGAGCGGCCGGTCCGGCCGGCCCGGGGGAGACCCCCGCCGGCCGGACCGCAGTCAGCCCGCAGTCAGCCCGCAGTCAGCCCGCTGTCAGCCCGCAGTCAGCCCGCCGGTCCCGGGTGCGCCGTCAGTCCGCCGCCCCCGGGGTGTACGTCCCGAAGCTCCACACGTTGCCCTCCGCGTCCCGCGCCATGTAGTCGCGCGAGCCGTAGTCCTGGTCGGTGGGCGGCATCAGGATCTCCACCCCGTGCTCCACCGCCCGCGCGTGGTGCGCGTCGGTGTCGTCGACCACCACGTAGACACCGACCGGCCCGGATCCCCGCATCGCCTTAGCGAAGATCCCCTCGCGGCCCTTGGAGCCCAGCATCACCCTGCCGTTCCCGCTGGACAGCTCCGCGTGCATCACGGTGCCGTCCTCGCCCTCGTACACCGCTTCGGCGGTGAAGCCGAAGGCCTCCGTCAGCTGCTTGATCGCGGCCTTCGCGTCGTCGTAGAGAATCGTCGGAAACACCGAGGGCACACCTGCCGTTGAGCCCGCCATCGCGCTCACCCCTTCTCGCGTCGCCAGGACCCCGCGCCCGACTCGTATGTGATCTGTGTCTCAGTCTCGCACCGGGCACTGACAACGCACTGCCGGACGCGGGTACGGAAGCGGTTCCCGCAGGTCAGCGGAGTGTGTCGCAGCCGGCCGGGTCGCCGCCGCGAAACCCCGCGCTGAACCACTGCTGCCGCTGCGCCGCCGATCCGTGCGTCCAGGACTCCGGGGTGACCCGGCCCTGGAACCTCTCCTGGATCCGGTCGTCCCCGACCGCCGCAGCGGCGTCGAGGCCGTCCCGGATGTCGGCCCCGGTCAGCTCGGTGATCAGCGGCCGGCCCGTCGTCGCGTCGGGTGTCGTCGTCGCGTGGTGCGCCCAGACCCCGGCGTAACAGTCCGCCTGGAGCTCCACCTTCACCGCGTCGCTGTTCTCGCCGGTCCGCCCGTCCCGCGCCCGGCCCAGCGTCCCCAGCTGGTTCTGCACGTGGTGCCCGTACTCGTGCGCCACGACGTAGGCCTGGGCGAAAGGCCCGCCGCTCGCCCCGAACGTGGTCCGCAGCTCGTCGAAGAACCCCAGGTCCAGATAGACCTGCCGGTCCCCGGGGCAGTAGAACGGCCCGACGGCCGAGGTCGCGGAGCCGCAGGCGGTGCTGATCCGGTCGGTGAACAGGACCGTGCGGGCGTTCCCGTAGGTGGCTCCGCCCCGGGCGAACTCCGCTCTCCAGTAGTCCTGGACGCTGTTGACCACCGCGACCGTCCGGCAGTCGTCCTTGGTGGCGGCGTCCCGGCCGGTCCGGCAGTCCTGCTCGACCTGGGCGGCCGACGACGCGGTCGCGGTCGTGCCCGAGTCACCGGAGGAGAGGCCGAGCTCGTCGGGGCCGACGCCGAAGAGCAGCCCCAGGATCAGCGCGATGACCGCCGCGATGCCGCCGCCCACGGTGGCCCTGCCGCCCGGGACGCGGCTGCCGCGCGCATCCCGGACCTCGGACGTGTCCAGACCGGCGTCGTCGTCGAACCGCATGGCACCACCCTCTGCTCCGCGCGGCCGCGCACCGCCCTGCGCCGAGTATCAGATAGTTCACACCAGGATGCCCCTTATCGGGTCAAGGGTGGGGGTCGGGTGGCGGGGAGTGGGAGCAGGCGGAAAAGCGATTGGACACCGCCAGTAGACTGGTCCTCATGGCAACTCTCCTTGTGCGTATGCGTGAGTAGCGGCGTTCGAGTCGTGAATAGCTAGCCGTTCCTCCGCCGTCCATTCCGCCCTGGAGTTTTTCCCGTGATCACCGCTTCCGGCATCGAGCTGCGCGCCGGCGCCCGCATGCTTATCGAATCCGCCTCCTTCCGCATCGCCAAGGGCGACCGCATCGGCCTCGTCGGCCGCAACGGAGCGGGCAAGACCACCCTCACCAAGTGCCTCGCGGGCGAGGGCACCCCCGCCGCCGGCACCATCACCCGCTCCGGCGAGGTCGGCTACCTCCCGCAGGACCCGCGCACCGGCGACCTCGACGTGCTCGCCCGCGACCGCGTCCTCTCCGCCCGCGGCCTCGACGAGACCCTCCGCAGGATGCGCGAGAACGAGGAGCGGATGGCGAACGGCAAGGGCGCCACCCGCGAGAAGGCGATGAAGAAGTACGAGCGCCTGGAGACGGAGTTCCTCACCAAGGGCGGATACGCCGCAGAGGCCGAGGCAGCCACCATCGCCGCGGCCCTCAGCCTGCCCGACCGGGTGCTCGCCCAGCCGCTCCACACGCTCTCCGGCGGTCAGCGCCGCCGGGTCGAGCTGGCCAGGATCCTCTTCTCGGACGCCGACACCCTGCTCCTCGACGAGCCCACCAACCACCTCGACGCCGACTCCATCGTCTGGCTGCGCGACTACCTCAGGAGCTACCGGGGCGGCTTCGTCGTGATCTCCCACGACGAGGAGCTGGTCCAGACCGTCGTCAACAAGGTCTTCTACCTCGACGCCAACCGCTCCCAGATCGACGTCTACAACATGGGCTGGAAGCTCTACCAGCAGCAGCGCGAGGCCGACGAGAAGCGCCGCAAGCGCGAGCGCCAGAACGCCGAGAAGAAGGCCGCCACCCTCAACGCCCAGGCCGACAAGATGCGCGCCAAGGCCACCAAGACCGTGGCCGCGCAGAACATGGCCAAGCGCGCCGACCGGCTGCTCTCCGGCCTGGAGGCCGTGCGGGTCTCCGACAAGGTCGCCAAGCTGCGCTTCCCCGACCCCTCGCCGTGCGGCAAGACCCCGCTGATGGCGGAGGGCCTCTCCAAGTCCTACGGATCGCTGGAGATCTTCACCGACGTCGGCCTCGCCATCGACAAGGGCTCCCGGGTCGTCATCCTCGGCCTCAACGGCGCGGGCAAGACCACGCTGCTGCGCCTCCTCGGCGGCGCGGAGAAGCCCGACACCGGCGAGGTCATCGAGGGCCACGGACTCAAGCTCGGCTACTACGCCCAGGAGCACGAGACCCTCGACCCGGACCGCACCGTCCTGGAGAACATGCGCTCCGCCGCGCCCGACCTCGACCTCGTCGCGGTCCGCAAGACGCTCGGCTCGTTCCTCTTCTCCGGTGACGACGTCGACAAGCCGGCGGGCGTGCTCTCCGGCGGCGAGAAGACCCGGCTCGCCCTGGCGACGCTGGTGGTCTCCTCCGCCAACGTGCTCCTGCTCGACGAGCCCACCAACAACCTCGACCCGGCCAGCCGCGAGGAGATCCTCGGCGCGCTGCGCACGTACAAGGGCGCGGTCGTCCTCGTCACGCACGACGAGGGCGCGGTCGAGGCGCTCCAGCCCGAGCGCATCATCCTGCTGCCCGACGGGGTCGAGGACCTGTGGGGTGCGGACTACCGGGACCTGGTCTCGCTGGCCTGACCCCGCAGGGCCGTCCATTGATCCACTCCTGCTGGATCATTCGGCCTACGCGTGATCCATCATCTGCGTGAGTACGTCTCGTACCTCGGCGCGGCGCCCGGCAGATACCTGCCGGGCGCACCCATTTCCGGGCGCAATACCCGCACGGCCCTGACCTGGACGTTTTTCCCGGAGGGCTCCCCAGGGGCCCTCCACAGCCCTGCGGAATGCGGGATTCCGATCATTCCGGCGCACTCCCGGGGCGTGAATCAGGTCGCACTGACCTTGCCGAATGGGTGGCCAGGAAGCGCCGGAGGGGTGATCATGAGAGTCCAGAGCGCACTTCCCACGAGGAGGCACGGGTGGCCGAGACTCTGAAGAAGGGCAGCCGGGTAACCGGCGCCGCGCGCGACAAGCTCGCGGCAGACCTGAAGAAGAAGTACGACTCCGGTGCGAGCATTCGGGCGCTGGCCGAGGAAACCGGCCGCTCCTACGGGTTCGTCCACCGGATGCTCAGCGAGTCCGGAGTGACGCTGCGAGGACGCGGCGGCGCGACACGAGGCAAGAAGGCCGCGACGGCCTGACAGCCGTCGCCGGACCGGAGCGGATCGCCTGATCCGCTCCGTGGCCCACCGGTTCGGTGGTGGCCACCCGGTCGATCGTATGGTCGATCGGGTGGTTACTGTTCAGTCACTTAGCTCTGTGCTGACTGCACCCGATCCGGAGGCGCTTCATGACCTCGCTCGACACTGTGCTCGACAAGGACGGCGTACGACTCACCGTCGACGACGCGGTTGCCACGGTGACCCTCACCAATCCGGCCAAGCGCAACGCTCAGTCCCCCGCTCTGTGGCGGGCGTTGACAGAGGCCGGACGGGCCCTGCCCGGCAGTGTGCGGGTCGTCGTGCTGCGTGGCGAAGGTGTGTCCTTCTCCGCGGGCCTCGACCGCCAGGCGTTCACCCCGGAGGGCTTCGACGGCGAGCCGTCGTTCCTCGACATGGGGCGTGGCCCGGAGGCCGACCTCGACGCGGTCATCGCCGAGTACCAGTCCGCGTTCACCTGGTGGCGCCGCAACGACCTCGTGTCGATCGCGGCAGTCCAGGGGCACGCCATCGGTGCGGGCTTCCAGCTCGCCCTCGCCTGCGATCTGCGGATCGTCGCCGAGGACGTACAGTTCGCCATGCGCGAGACCAGCCTCGGGCTGGTGCCCGACCTCACCGGCACGCACCCCCTGGTGCACCTGGTGGGGTACGCGCGCGCGCTCGAAATCTGCGCCACCGGCCGCTTCGTGCACGCCGAGGAGGCCGAGCGCACCGGGCTGGCCAACCTCGTGGTGCCCGCGGCGGAGCTCGACGGAGCCGCCCGCGATCTGGCCGGCGCCCTGCTGGCCGCCCCGCGCGACGCCCTCATCGAGACCAAGGCCCTGCTGAGCGGCGCCGTCTCGCGGACGTACGAGGAGCAGCGCACCGCTGAACGGGCCGCGCAGGGCCGTCGGCTGCGCGATCTGGCGGGCGCGTCCGACTGACCCGTCACCCGGCCGGAGGCATCCCGCCTCCGGCTTTTCCGCGCACCGGCCTCCGGCCCCGGCACGCCCGGCTCAGCCCTCCGGCGCGCCCGGTTCAGCTTCCGGCGCGTCCGGCCGGGGCGTGGGCCCCGCTACGGCCGTGACCAGCACCGCGACCGGCGGATGCCCGTCCACCGCTTCCGTCACCGCGACCCGCACCGCGCGTGCCACGTCGAGCGCGCGGTGGCCGTCGTCGGTGGCCAGCTCGACCCGTACGTGATCCGCGTCCGTGTGCACGGCGGGGCCCAGCACCCGGGTCAGCGTCGAGACACCGGCCACCCCGGCGGCCGCCAGGCCCGCCGTGCCCTCGGCCTTCGCCGCGCGCGCCCCGTCCGGCTCGGGCTCCGCCCGCTCCGGTTCGGTCTCCAGCAGCTCCGTGACCTGGAGATCCACCTCGCGGACCTCCAGGCCGAGCCGGAGCGAGGCCGCCGCCAGCAGCGCGGAGCGCAGGGCCGCCGCGGCGGCCGGCAACGGCTGGTCGGCCGTCGCCGCCATGGTCGCCTCGATCCGCAGCGGTCCCGGCGGCAGCGCACTCGGGGGAGACGGCACCCGCGCACCGGGGGCCGTGTCCGGATCGGCCACCGCGATCCTCAGCTCACCGAGCACCGGCCCCGGGCCGCGCACCGCCCGGCGGAGCACCGCGACTGCGGCCCGTTCCGAGATCCAGGCCCCGTCCGCCGGGCCGCCCAGCGGGAGCAGCCTGCCCAGACCGAGTCGTTGCCGAACCGCAGCGGTCCATCCGTCGGCCCTGTTCGGGCTGTCAGCCGTCGTCATTCCCTCAGCCTGCCGCATCCACGGCGCGAGACGGGGCAAGCGCACTTAATGTGGGCAATGAAGTCCATTCCTGCCCCGAAGGGAAGAACGGCGATGACCGAGACCCCACAGCGGAACCGGCCAGAGAACCCCGACAAGGACGCGAGCTCGTCCTTGACCAAGCGTGGCGGGGGAGACCCCGGCAGCCGCGGCCGTACGACGATCGCGGACGGGGTGGTCGAGAAGATCGCCGGAATGGCGGCACGCGATGTGGAAGGCGTGCACGCGATGGGCAGCGGCCTCTCCCGCACCTTCGGCGCGGTGCGCGACCGGGTGCCCGGCGGCGGCAAGTCCGTCACCCGGGGCGTGAAGGCCGAGGTCGGTGAGTCGCAGACCGCCCTCGATCTGGAGATCGTCGTCGACTACGGCGTGTCGATCGCGGATGTCGCCCGTGACGTACGGGAGAACGTGGTCGCGGCCGTCGAGCGGATGACGGGTCTCGAAGTCGTCGAGGTCAACATCGCGGTGAGCGATGTGAAGCTGCCCGACGAGGATGACGACGACGATCAGCCCGAGCCACGTCTCCAGTAGTCCTCCGGTCCGAGGTAGTTGAGGAGCGCACGATGAGCATGGCTGTGGTCGGCATGGTGGCGGGCATGGCGCTCGGATTCGCCGGATATTTCGGCGGGTTCGGGGCCTTCCTGCTGGTGGCCGCGTTGGGGGCGGTCGGCTTCATCGCCGGCCGCTTCCTGGACGGTGATCTGGAGCCCGGCGACTTCTTCCGGAGTCGCGATCGCGGCGACCGACGGCGGTGACGGCCGTGTCGGGGGCGGGCGACCGGGTCGCCGCCGCGGAGCGGGGGGAGACCCGGATCGCCGACCGGGTGGTCGCGAAGATCGCCGCTCAGGCCGCGAAGGAGGCCGTCGACGAGCCGGCCGAGGAAGGCGCGTCGCCGCGCGCCACGGTCACGGTGCACCGTGACACCGCCCGGGTACGGGTGAGCCTTGAACTCGGATATCCCAGCGACATCGGCCGCCAGTGCGGCGCGGTGCGTCAGCGGGTCGCGATGCGGGTAAAGGCGTTGGCGGGGATGGAGGTGCCCGAAGTGGCCGTACAGGTCGAGCGCCTGCACCCCTCAGGAGCGAGTCTCGCGGCGCAGGGGAGGATCCGATGACCGAGCCCCAGAACCCGGAACACAGCACGCGGCCGCTGCCGACGGTCCAGCCGGTGGTCCGCGGTGACGTGCTCGAACTGGACCAGTCCGCCTCGGGCGCGTCCTACGAGCCGGTGCCCGCCAAGGACCGGGGCGAGGGCGGCGGCGGCCGCTTCTGGTCCGCCCGCCGGGTGCCGGCCGGCATCCTCGCAACTGTGGTCCTCGGCGGCGCCGGACTTCTGCTGTACGACGTGGCGGCGGTCCGGGCCGGCCATCCGGCGATGCATTGGCGCCGCACACTGGCCGACGAGCTGGCGCGGCGGCCCGTGAACGACGTCTGGGTACTCACCGGCGCGGCGGTCGCGGCGGCCATCGGCCTGTGGTTGATCCTCCTCGCGCTCACGCCCGGACTCCGCGATCTGCTGCCGATGCGCCGCGACCGCCCGGACGTCCGGGCCGCGCTCGACCGGACCGCGGCCGCGATGGTGCTGCGCGACCGGGCCGTCGAGGTCTCCGGCGTGCAGTCGGTCCGGGTCCGGATGCGCCGGAGCAAGGCGAAGGTGCGGGCCGTCTCGCACTTCCGCGAACTCGACGACGTACGGGCCGACCTGGACACCGCGCTCTCCACGGGCATCACGGAACTCGGCCTGTCCAGGCCGCCCGGTCTGTCCGTCCATGTCCGCCGTCCGGCGAAGAAGGGGTGAGCGGCGTGCGCAGGACCGTCAACCGGGTACTGCTGGGCCTCGCCGGGCTGGTGCTGGTCTGCCTCGGCGGCGGAGTGCTGGCCGCCGCCACCGGCCTCTCCGTCCCGTCCTGGTGGCCGTGGTCGGGGAAGAACGACGTACTGCTCAGCGAGGCCGACCGCACCCGCTGGCGCTCGGACGGCTGGTGGTGGCCGACGGTGATCGCGGTCCTCGCCGTCCTCGTCGTGCTCGCCCTGTGGTGGCTGCTGGCCCAGCTGCGCCGGGCCCGGCTCTCCGAGGTGCTGGTGGACAGCGGCGACGGCGAGGGCGCCCTGCTGCGGGGCCGGGCCCTGGAGGGTGCGCTCGCCGCGGAGGCGGGCGGCCTGGACGGGGTGGCGCGCGCCCAGGTCGTACTGACCGGGAAGCGCAGCGCACCGCGGGCCAGGATCCGGCTGCTGGTGGAGCCGGACGCGGCACCGGACGAGGCGCTGGGCCGGCTGAGCGACGAGGCGCTGGCCCATGCCAGGGACTCCGCGGGGCTGGACCGGCTGCCCGCCGAAGTACGGCTCAAGGCGGTCAAGCACCGCGCGGAGCGGGTGAGCTGACGGGCGGTACGGGCGGTACGGGATACGACGACGGGCGGGCCGGAGAAGTCATCATCCGGCCCGCCCGCCGCATCCCGACCGGCCCGAGGCCGTGTCTGACAAATACCGCCTGGCTCGCGACGCCTGGCACTTCCCCGAGCTCTCGGCTTCGCTTGAGCAGGGGAGGCCCCATCGCTCGCGGCGTTGTCGGAGTCGCCCGAGTACGTCCAGTACACGGGCGATCCTCCGCCTTGCGATCGCACGCACCAGGCGCCGCGAGCCCCGCCCTGCGGGCGGACGGCGCTATTTGTCAGACACGGCCTCGGGCCGGACGGGTCAGAAGCCGTGCCGGGAGCCGCCGTCGACCGGGACCATGATGCCGGTCAGATACGAGGCGGCGGGCGAGAGGAGGAAGGCCGCCGTCCGGCCGAACTCCTGCGGGGTGCCGTAGCGGCGCAGCGGGATGCGCGCCTCGTTGGCCGTGCGCGAGGCCTCCGCGTCGCCCGAGAGCGCGTCCAGCTCACGGACCCGGTCCGTGTCGATCCGGGCCGGCAGCACGCCCACCACCCGGATGCCGCGCGGGCCCAGCTCATTGGCCAGCGACTTGGCGAACCCGGCCAGTCCTGGGCGCAGACCGTTGGAGATGGTCAGTCCGCCGATCGGCTCGTGGACGGAGCCGGAGAGCACGAAGCCGATGACCCCGCCGTCGCCGAGCGCCGCGGCGGCCACCCGGGCGAGCCGTACCGCGCCCAGGAAGACCGACTCGAAGGCCGACTCCCACTGCTCGTCGGTGTTGTCCGCGGCGGAACCGGGCGCCGGACCGCCGACGCTGATGAGGATGCCGTCGAGCCGGCCGCACCCCTCCAGCGCGGTGTCCACCAGCCGCTGCGCCACGGACGGGTCGGCGTTGTCGGCGGCGAGCCCGACGGCGTCCGGGCCCAGGTCGTCGGCGGCCGCCCGGACGCTCTTCTCGTCCCGGCCGGTGATGATCACCTTCGCGCCGTCGTCCACCAGTGCCTTCGCCGTGGCGTTGCCCAGCCCCCGGGTCGCCCCGGTGACAATGTACACACGGTCCTTCAGTCCAAGATCCATGGCTCTATCCTGCCGCCTCGCCCGTCGCCGTGTCCTCGGGGGTCCGCGCCTCCGCCAGTGCCACCGCCGTGCCGACCAGACCGATGTGGCTGAAGGCCTGCGGGAAGTTGCCCAGCTGACGCTGTCCGGCGGTGTCGTACTCCTCGGCCAGCAGCCCCACGTCGTTACGGAGGGCCAGCAGCCGCTCGAACAGCTCGGTGGCCTCCTCGGTGCGCCCCGTCATCCGCAGCGCGTCCGCCAGCCAGAACGAGCAGGCCAGGAAGGCGCCCTCGTCGCCCGGCAGGCCGTCGATCGAGGGGCCGTCGGTGCTGTACCGGCGCACCAGCCCGTCACTGCCCAGCTCGGCGCGGACCGCGTCCACCGTCCCGACGAGCCGGGGGTCGTCGGGCGGCAGGAAGCCGGTCCTGGCGATCAGCAGGGTCGCGGCGTCCAGGTCCCGTGATCCGTACGACTGGGTGAAGGTGTTGCGCACCGGGTCGTACCCCTTCTCGCAGACCTCCCGGTGCACGGCGTCCCGCATCGCCCGCCAGCGGTCGGCGTCGCCGGTCAGCGACGGGTCCTCCTCCAGGCTGCGCACGGCCCGGTCGGCCGCCACCCAGGCCATCACCTTGGAGTGCACGAAGTGGCGGCGCTGGCCGCGGATCTCCCACAGCCCCTCGTCGGGCTCGCGCCAGGTGGACTCCAGGAAGCCGAGCAGGCTGAGCTGGAGGTTCCAGGCGTGCGGTTTGTCGCCCAGGCCCGCGTCGCGGGCCAGCCGCAGCGAGTCGATGACCTCCCCGTACACATCGAGCTGACGCTGACGGACCGCGGCGTTGCCGATCCGGACCGGGGCGGAGTTCTCGTAGCCGCGCAGCCACGGCAGTTCCGATTCGGGCAGTCTGCGCTCGCCCGCGAGCCCGTACATGATCTGCAGGTCGGCCGGGTCCCCGGCGACGGCGCGCAGCAGCCAGTCCCGCCAGGCGCCGGCCTCCTCCAGATAGCCGGCCGAGATCAGGGCGCCGAGGGTGAGCGTGGAGTCCCGCAGCCAGCAGAAGCGGTAGTCCCAGTTCCGTACACCCCCGATCTCCTCGGGCAGCGAGGTGGTGGGGGCCGCCACGATGCCGCCGGTCGGGCCGAAGGTGAGGGCCTTCAGGGTGATCAGGGAGCGCATCACCGCCTCCCGGTAGGGCCCCTGGTACTTGCAGCGCGCGGACCACGTGGCCCAGTCGGCGAGGGTGTTCTCCAGCGCCTCGAAGGGATCGACCAGATCGGGCCGGGGCGAGTGCGAGGGGTGCCAGGTCAGGACGAAGGCGACCTGTTCCCCGGCGGAGACGGTGAACGAGGAGCAGGTGGAGAACTGCTGGCCCCAGGTCTTGACCGGTGGCTCGCTGCGCAGCCAGGCGGAGTCCGGCCCGGCGACCGCCACCCGGTGGCCCTGCGAGCGGCGCACCCAGGGCACGACGGAGCCGAAGTCGAAGCGCAGGCGGATCACCGAGGACATGTCGACGGTGCCGCTGACCCCCTCGACGATCCGCATCACGTCGGGTGCGGCGTCGCGCTGCGGCATGAAGTCGATGACCTTGACCGTGCCGGTACGGGTCTCCCAGAAGGTCTCCAGGACGAGGGATTCACCGGCGTAGGCACGCCGGGTACAGGTGTCCGCGCCCTGCGGTGCGATGCGCCAGTGACCGTTGTCCTCGTCACCGAGCAGGGCGGCGAAGCAGGCGCCCGAGTCGAAGCGGGGCAGGCAGAGCCAGTCGACAGAACCGTTCTTTCCGACCAGGGCGGCTGTCTGGAGATCGCCGATGAGGGCGTAGTCCTCGATGAGTGGTGTCACGTTCTGGCGTGTTCCCGAACATCGCCCAGGCTAAGCAGCCGTTGTCCGACGTGCGGCGGGAGTCACCCCGCCGGACGACCGTGCGGGCACGGACCCGTACGGGTCCGACGCGCCGTCAGGCCTTCGCCGGCTCCGGCTTCCCGGGCTCCGCCGGGGAATCCTGCGCCCCGGCGGCCTCTGCCGCGGCCGCCACCAGGTCGCGCTTCTCCCGGCGGGCCAGCACCACGTAGCCGACCGGCACCCCGGCGGCGAACAGCCACCACTGCACGGCATACGCCATGTGCGGGCCGATGGAGCTGTCGTCGGGGGCCTCGATCAGCTCGGGCCTGTCGCCGGACGGCACCGGCCCGGTCTGTTCCAGGTAGCCGCCGAGCACCGGCCGGGAGAGCAGCTTGGCCTGCTGGGCGCTGTTGATCAGCATCACCTGGCGGTCCGGCAGGTCCGAGAGGTCCTTGATGCCGCTGCTGCCCGTCGTCTCGTCGGCCTTGAGCCGGCCGGTGACCGTCACCTCGCCCTTGGGTGCGGCCGGTACGTCGGGGAAGGCGCGCTGGTCGTCGGCGGTGGCGATCCAGCCCCGGTTGATCATGACCGTGCCGCCGCCCTTGAGGTCGAACGGGACGAGCACGTGGAAGCCGATGGACCCGTCGGTGGACGTCCTGCGCCGCACCACGACCTCGTGCTTCTCGTCGTACGTCCCGGTGGCCTTCACCGCGCGCCAGTAGTCGGAGCGCGGAACGACGTGGCCGGGCGAGGTGAGCGAGGCGACCGGAACCGGTTTCGCCTTGAGGTTGTGCGAGATCAGGGCGTTCTGCGCGACCTTGTGCTCATGCCGGTGCAGCTGCCAGAAGCCCAGCTCGATCATCGTGGGGATCATGACGAGGGCGAGGAGGGCGAGGATCAGCCACTGCCGGGTCAACAGGAAGCGGTACACCCCATGACGGTACAACCGCGTCATGGGGTGCATCGCGGAGGGGGTCGGCTGAGCGGCGCTCAGACTTTGTCGATGATGCCCACCTTCCCCTCCGCGCGGGCGCAGTGACCGCCGCAGAACCAGTGCCCGTCGACCTCCACGCCCTGGCCGATGACCTGGACCCGACAGTGCTCACAGATCGGTGCCATCCGGTGAATGGCGCAGGAGAAGCAGTCGAAGACGTGCACCGCGCCCTGCGCGTGCACCTCGAAGGACATCCCGTAGTCGTTTCCGCATACCTCGCAACGTGCCATGCGCCACAGGGTGGGACGCGAGGGCGCCGGCGGGCGAGCGGCGGGCGGGCGAGTCGCCCCCGGTTCACTCCGATGACGGCGTGGCCGACGAGCCCTTCGCAGACTCGGCCACGTCCCGCAGGAGATGGGTGAACGCGCTCTCCTCCAGGATCGGGGTGCCGAACGACTTGGCCTTCACCGTCTTCGACGTCGCCGCGTCCGGATCATTGGTGACGAGCAGGCTGGTCAGCCGGGAGACGCTGGTCGCCACATGCAGCCCGGCCTCCACCGCGCGGTCCTCCAGCAGCTCCCGGTCGATCGAGGTGTCCCCGGAGAACGCCACCCGCATGCCCTGCATGAGAGGTTTGTCCTTCTCGTACCGTCCCGGGTTGGGATACGGGCAGGCCGGACGCTTACGCGAGGGGCGCCAGCCGGCCTGGCCGCCGCCGTACGGGGCCTGGTGGCCGATCCGGGGGGTGACGGGGGAGTCCGACCACTCGGTCAGCGGCCGGCACTCCAGCAGCGGCAGCCTGAGCCCGCCGCCCGCCGCCGCGTGCAGACTCGGGCGGAACGCCTCGGCCAGCACCCGGGCGTCGTCCAGCGCGTGGTGCGCGCGCTGCTGTACGACCCCGAAGTGCGCGGCGAGCGACTCCAGCTTGTGGTTGGGCAGCGGCAGCCGCAGCTCCTTGGAGAGCGCGATGGTGCACAGCCGCTGCTGGACCGGGGCGATCACCGAGGCGCGCGCGTACTCCCGGGCGAGCATCGACCAGTCGAAGGCGGCGTTGTGCGCGACCAGGACCCGGCCGGTGAGCCGTTCGGAGAGCTGGGCGGCGATCTCCGGGAAGAGCGGGGCGCCTTCGAGCACGTCACTGGTCAGCCCGTGGATCCACACCGGGCCGGGGTCCCGCTCCGGGTTGACCAGGCTGTACCAGTGGTCCTCGACATTGCCCTGCGCGTCCAGGCGGTAGACGGCGGCGGAGATTATCCGGTCGTCCCGTGCGAGGCCGGTGGTCTCCACGTCGACGACCGCGTACCCCTGCGGGTAGGCGGTCGGCCACGGTGCTGCGGTCTGGCGGTCGTCGAGCATGGTCACAGAGAATACGGGCCGGGACCGACAGTCCCCTATTCGGCCGTCGCCCCCGGGTCGTCCTCCGGCGGTCCGGAGGCCGCCAGCAGTCCGTCCACCAGCGCCCGCAGCGAGGTGGCGAACAGCCGGTCGGGGTCGGCCGGCCGGGCCAGTGAGCGGGCCAGCGCCGGATCGCCGCCGGCCGTCGACCCGCCCCACAGGTCACTCTCGCCCGGTGACTGGACGGGGGACCGCTCCCGGTTCCGCTCCACCAGCAGGAAGCCGACGGTGTGGAACTGCACCGCCCGGACCGCGTCGGCCGCGCGTGCGCCGCGCAGCCCGGCGGCGTGCACCTCGTGGACGAGTGCCCGCTGCGCCGGCAGGAACATCCGTTCCGTCAGTCCCCGTTCGTGGACCATCGCGATCAGATGCGGCCGGGCGCGCAGTTCGCGGCGCAGTCCGCGGGCCACCGAGGCGATCCTCGCGGCCGGGTCCCGGCCGACGGGGCGCAGCGTCCCCATCTCCTGGACGGTGCGCTCCACGAGGGCGTCCAGCAGCGACTCGCGGTTGCCGACGTGCCAGTAGATCGAGGTGACGGCGGTCCCCAGCTCGGCGGCCAGCTTGCGCATGGTGAGGGTCTGCGGACCGTGCTGCCGCACCAGTCCAGCGGCGGCCACCAGGACCTCCTCGCGGGTCAGCGCCGATCGCGCCACAGCTCCTCCAGGTCCAGAACTCCGTTACACGCACGGCTATTTACCCTTCATCGTCGTCGGTGTAACTGTGTTACAGAGCCCGGCGGAGAGCCGGGACGCGGACGACGCAGAAAGGTGGCACCGCATGGCACGGGTACGGTACGGCGCGCGCACCGAGGCCGAGATCGCGGCATCCCGCGAGGCCCGCTCCAGGCTCCCCGACATCTGGTCGACCGGCGTCACCGCCGTCTGGGAGAGTGACCACGAGGCGGTGGCGGCCGTCCTCCCGCCGCCCCTGAAACCCGCCGGGCGCCCGCTGGTCCGGGCGAGCGTCAGCAAGGTCGACCTGCCCGGCTATCCGCTCGGCGCGGGCTCCGTCGCCGTCGCCGCCGTCCACGACGGGCACGAGGGCTGGTACCCGCTGGTCATGCCGATGACCCACGAGCGGGCGCTGACCGGCGGTCGCGAGGTGTTCGGTGAACCGAAGAAGCTGGGCGAGGTGAGCGTCGAGCGCGAGGGTCTCGTCGTCCGGGCCGCCCTCGTCCGCCACGGCATCGCCTTCGTCGAGATCCGGGGAGCCGTCGACGGACCGCTCCCGCTGCCGGAACCGAGCACGAAGCTCGACTTCTACTTCAAGTTCCTGCCCGCCGTGGACGGCGACGGCTTCGACTCCGGACCCGTGCTGATCCACTGCACCCGGCACGAGAAGGTCCGCAAGCTGGAGCGGATCACCGGCGACGTGGTGCTGCGCGAGTCGGTGTACGACCCGGTCGCGGACCTGCCGGTGCGCAGGCTGCTCGAACTCACCATCGGGGAGAAGACCAGCGACCAGCAGGGCAGGGCGGTGGAGCGGGTCAGCGCCGACGCGCTGCTGCCGTACGTCCACCAGCGCTACGACGATCCGCAGCAGATCCACGACGGACCGCCCGAGGGGAGCGTCCGATGAGGCTGGAGGAAGGGCAGACCGCTGTCGTCACCGGGGCCGCGAGCGGTATCGGCCTCGCCATGGCCCGCCGGTTCGCGGCCGAGGGGCTGAACGTCGTCCTCGCGGACGTCGAGGAGGGCGCGCTCGACAAGGCCGCCGGTGAACTGCGCGAGGACGGCGCACGGGTGCTGGCCGCCGTCGTCGATGTTGCCGAGCGCGACTCCGTACGGGCCCTGGCCGACACCGTCTACGAGACCTTCGGCGCCGTGCACGTGCTGTGCAACAACGCCGGGGTCGGCTCCGGCGCGGAGGGCCGGATGTGGGACCACGAGCCGAACGACTGGAAGTGGGCCTTCGCGGTCAACGTGTGGGGCGTCTTCCACGGCATCCAGGCCTTCGTGCCGCGCATGCTCGCGGACGGTGCCCCCGGCCACATCGTCAACACGTCTTCCGGCGACGGCGGGATCGCCCCGCTGCCCACCGCCTCCGTCTATGCGGTCACCAAGTCCGCCGTCGTCACCATGACCGAATCGCTGTACGCGCACCTGCGGGCGGAGGGCGCCGCGGTCGGCGCCTCCGTCCTCTTCCCCGGCCCGCACATGCTCCGCACCGGGCTGTGGGAGTCGCACCGCAACCGCCCCGAGCGATACGCCAAGGAGCGCCCGCGCCGCACCCCGTACCGCAGCCTCGACCAGTGGGAGAGCGCGATGAAGGCGGCGGGCCAGGAGGTGGAGTTCACCCCCGTGGAGGACGTCGCCGCGACCGTCGTGGACGGCATCCGCGCCGACCGCTTCTGGATGCTCCCCGACAGCGAGCGCAGCGACAGCCAGATCCGGGCCAGGTCGCAGTCGATGCTCGACCGGTCCAACCCGTCGTACCTGGAGAACTTCATACTCGACTGAGGAGTGAGTGATGACGACCGATGACGACCCGTACCTGATCATCTCCTCCGACTGCCACGCCGGACTGCCCACAGAGGAGTACCGCCCCTACCTCGACAGCCGCTTCCACCGCGAGTTCGACGACTTCCTCGCCGGACGCGACCGCCGCCGCGAGGAGATGACCCGCCTCGGGGTCCGCAACGAGGCCTTCGCCGACAAGTGGTTCCAGGACAACGAGGAAGGGCTCAGGGGCGGCTGGGACTCCACGCAGCGGCTCAAGGAGCTGGACGGCGACGGGGTGGCGGCCGAGGTCGTCTTCCCCGACGCGGACGCTGTGGACAGCCGCACCGCCGCCCCCTTCGGCGTCGGCCTCGGCCTCTCCGGCGACCAGGACCCCGAGCTGGGCATGGCCGGAGCGCAGGCCCACAACCGCTGGCTCGCGGAGTTCGTCTCCCAGCACCCCGAACGCCACTGCGGGGTCGCCCTGCTGCCCGTCACCGGCGAGACCGGCCGGGTCGTCGCGGAGATCCACCGAGCCAAGGAATCCGGCCTCGGCGCCCTGATGATCCCGTCCATGTGGGTGGACAAGGCCCCGTACCACGACCGCCGCTACGATCCGGTCTGGGCGGCCGCCGCAGAGACCGGGATGCCGGTCGTCACCCACTCCGGCGCGGCCCCGCGCCACGAGTACGGCGACCACCTCGGCATCTACGTCTCCGAGGTCACCTGGTGGCCCTCGCGCCCGCTCTGGTTCCTCCTCTGGTCGGGCGCCTTCGAACGCCATCCCGGGCTGAAGTTCGGCGTGGCCGAGTCCGGCTGCTGGTGGCTGCCGAACCTCCTCTGGTTCATGGACCGGCTCTACCTCGGCGCCCACGGCGGCAAGAAGCTCTCCCCGTTCGCGGAGCTCAAGCGCCCGCCGCACGAGTACCTCGACCGCCAGGTGTTCATCTGCGCCACCAACACCAAACGCCGCGAGCTCGCCCAGCGCTACGAGATCGGCGTCGACAACATCCTCTGGGGCAGCGACTTCCCGCATCCCGAGGGCACCTGGCCGAACACCGCGAACTGGCTGCGCGACACCTTCCACGACATCCCCGTCACCGAGACCCGCCGGATGCTCGGCCTGGCCGCCGCCGAGGTCTTCGGCTTCGACACGGACAGGCTCGCACCCGTGGCCGCGCGCATCGGCCCCACCCCCGCAGACCTGGGCCAGAGCGCCGACCAGGCGGCGGTGGAGGCGTCCTGGGCCCGCTCGCGCGAGGTCGGCCGGCACTGGCTGACCGACCACGACTTCCCGGTCCTGGGGGCGTCATGACCGATCCCCGGCATGAGCACGCCACGCGGGACACGGACCGCTACACCGTCATCTCCGCCGACTGCCACGCCGGCGCCGACCTCCTCGACTACAAGCCGTACCTGGAGTCGGCTTACCACGACGACTTCGACGCCTGGGCGGCCACCTACGTCAACCCGTACGAGGACCTGGTGGCCGACACCGCCGACCGCAACTGGAACTCGGACCGCCGCCTCGCGGAACTGGAGGCGGACGGCATCGTCGCGGAAGTCGTCTTCCCCAACACCATCCCGCCCTTCTTCCCCTCCGCCTCCCTGATGGCACCCGCACCCTCCCGGGCGGAGTACGAACAGCGCTGGGCCGGGCTGCGCGCCCACAACCGCTGGCTCGCCGACTTCTGCGCGGCCGCGCCCGGCCGGCGCGCGGGCGTCGCGCAGATCCTCCTCAACGACCCGGCAGAGGCGGCCCGCGAGGTCCGCCGCACCAAGGACGTCGGGCTCACCGGCGGCATCCTGCTGCCCGGCGCCCCGCCCGGCTCCGGCGTACCGGAGCTGCACTCCCCGGCGTACGACCCGCTCTGGGCGGCCTGCGCCGAGCTGGACGTACCGGTCAACCACCACGGCGGCTCGGCCTCGCCGCCGCTGGGCGACGAACCCGCGGCCCGCGCCGTCTTCATGGTGGAGACCACCTGGTTCTCGCACCGGGCGCTGTGGCACCTGATCTTCGGTGGGGCGTTCCGCCGTCACCCCGGGCTGCGGCTCGTCCTCACCGAACAGGGCTCGGGCTGGATCCCGGGCATCATGGACATGCTCGACTACTACCACGGCCGGCTCGTCGCGGCGGCCTCCCGGGCGGCCACCGCGGAGTCCAAGTTCGGTGCGGGACTGGCCGGTTCGATGGGCGCGAGCCCCAGCGAGGTATGGCACGAGAACTGCTACGTGGGCGCGAGCTTCATGCGCCCGCACGAGGTGCCGCTGCGCGACCGGATCGGCCTCGACAAGATCATGTGGGGCAGCGACTACCCGCACGACGAGGGCACCGCCCCCTACTCGCGGGAGGGCCTGCGCATCGCGTACGCCGGGCTGCCGCCCGCCGAGGTCGCGGCGATGACCGGCGGCAACGCGGCCCGCGTCTACGGATTCGACCTGCCCGCCCTGGACCGGATCGCCGCGCGCGTGGGCCCGACGGTGGCGGAGATCTCCGAACCCCTGAAGGAGGTCCCCGCAGGCGCGACCAGCCCCGCGTTCGCACCGGGTGGGTCGGTACGCGTCTGGTGAAGGTCCTGGGTGAGACCATCCCCGGATGAGCGATACCCAGGCGCACCACGAACCGCACAGCTCGGGCATGGGCGCACGGCTGAACTGGCTGCGCGCCGCCGTCCTCGGCGCCAACGACGGTGTGGTCTCCACCGCCGGTCTCGTCGTCGGCGTGGCCGGTGCCACCGACGACCGCAGCACCTTGCTGACCGCAGGCCTGGCCGGGCTGCTGGCCGGATCCATGTCGATGGCCGCGGGTGAGTACGTCTCCGTCTCCACCCAGCGCGACTCGGAGAAGGCCGCACTCGCCACGGAGAAGCGCGAGCTCCAGGAGACGCCGGAGGCGGAACTCGCCGAGCTCACCGGACTGCTGGAGGGCAAGGGGCTGAGCCACCAGGTCGCCCGCGAGGCCGCTGTCCAGCTCACCGAACGCGACGCGCTGCGCGCCCACGCGGAGGTGGAGCTGGGCATCGACCCGGACGACCTGACGAACCCCTGGCACGCGGCGGGCGCCAGCTTCCTCGCGTTCACCGCGGGCGCGCTGCTGCCGCTGCTGGCCATCGTGCTGCCCCCGACCTCGCTGCGGCTGCTGGTGACGGTCCTGTCCGTGCTCGCCGCGCTCGCCCTGACGGGCTGGTGGAGCGCCCGGCTGGGCGAGGCGTCGGTGGGGCCTGCGGTGCTGCGGAACATGGGCGGGGGCGCGCTGGCGATGGCGGTGACGTACGTGGCGGGGGAGTTGCTGGGGGCGGCGGGGGTGTGAGCGCCTAACAGCGGCTAACAAAATGAGTTGATCTGTCGGTGGGTGATCAGGCAGCAGGCGAGCTTGAGGAAGGCTTCGTGGATGTCGGCTCGGCGTTCCCAGCGGATGCGGAGGCATTTGAAGCCGTGGAGCCAGGCGAAGGTGCGTTCGACGACCCAGCGGTAGGTGCCCAGTCCGGTGCTGCACGTCGAAAGTGCCCTCCGCCTGGACCGACAGATCCCCTCAACAAGGTTTATCGTCCCAAGTCAGGAAGGCACTTTCGCGTTTCCGCCCGAACAGCTCCCGTAATCAGACGAAACGGCGAGTCTAATGGAGCTCCTACTGAACGGTGATCTTGGTCGACACGGTTCTAGTGGGAGCTCCATCTCTGCTTCAGGGGGCTTGACACATCAACCCAGCACCTGACTACACGGCGTTGATACTAGTCTCCGACGAAGTACAGATACCCCGATTTGCGAATGGCTAGCTGAGCAGCCTCAAGCACCTGATGGATCTTCGGTGTGACCTCGTTCGGAGGCAGAGCAGCCAGCTCCTCGACCAATCGATACAGCTGATACGAGTTGAACATCGTCTCCCCGTGCTGCATCACACCACGCCTGAGACTGGTTTCCGGCGCTGTTCGGCACATTTTGCCGAAAGATTCTTCGGCATCATCGCCAATGAATTCGATCTGGTCGCGCCTGACGTCCCTGACGTAGATTCCCAGGCCCATCGCCGACTCCTCTTCTTTTCACTAGGGGATAGGATACATGGTGATCACGTCGCCCCATTTACTGCAGACCAACATGACTCTGCTGGTGGCTCGCGCACCCTGCTGCGCCGACGTGACGCCTACGTTGGCGATTCCGCTATCGAAGACGCGCTCGTAGTAATTGTTCGCGTTGGGACCGGTCATCTGGGTCTCAAGACCTTTTTGGAATACATGTTCCAGCTGGTCATTCGTCAGGTCATTCCGGAAGAGTCCCTTGGTGTAGTCGGTTATTCCGCCGCCAGGGAAGTGATAATCCCTGAGGTCGTCGATGGCCCGTTCGTCCAGTTCCGGGAATGTGAAGTCGCACGGCAGCGGCCAAGGGACACCGTCCTTGGCTTGAGCTGTCCTGGCCGAGGCGCTCGCGACGTCTTTTCCGGCCGCTGAAGGCTTTGTCGGGCAGGACGGCGCTTCCGGATCTTTCTTCAGCTTCTCGAGGAGCTTCCTGAATTCCTTCAGGACACGCTTGCCCCTCGCAGACGCTTCGAAGAACTCGGTGATTCCCAGCGTCACCCGAGCGATGGCGACACTGAGTGCCGGGAGTTTGGCGACGATGACGGCGAGGCTCAAGGCGTTGACAGCCGTCCAAAGACACGCCTCGATATCGCCTTCGCTGAA
Source organism: Streptomyces sp. NPDC104307 (assembly GCF_055584045.1). Lineage (NCBI taxonomy): Bacteria > Bacillati > Actinomycetota > Actinomycetes > Kitasatosporales > Streptomycetaceae > Streptomyces > Streptomyces sp. NPDC104307. The sequence continues at coordinate 54,934 of NZ_JBVJMU010000020.1, read as the reverse complement.
GCAGGCGCTCGCGTCGGTGTAACCGATCGTGTCGAGGAGGATGGCACCACCATGGGCCCTGACCCAATCCAGGACGTCCTTGCCGGCGAGCCCCAGTGCTTCCTTCCACTGATCCACGCAGGTCTGGCCGCACTCCTTGCGCAGCAGCGCTTCCTCGTCACTGCTCAGCGGCGCCCCGGTGTCAGGCGCGCCAGCGTTCACGCGTGCCTTGCGCTGCTCTTCCAACCGCTCCTTGGCGGCTTCCTCAGCACGAGTGGCGGCCTGGTCCGCCTCGGTGGCGCTTTGCTGGGCGTTAGCGGCGGCGGTCTCCGCTGCGGTGGCGTCCCGTTCCGCCGCGGCTGCCACGATGCCGGCCTGGCTGGCGTCGGCCTCGGCTGCGTTGGCCGCGCTACGGGCTCCCGCAGCGTCCTTTTCCGCATCGGTCGCCGCGTCGCGGGCAGCGGTGGCCTGGCTTTCGGCGTTGGTGGCCGCGGAATTGGCGGCCGCTGCGTCGGCCTTCGCCTGGATGTCGTACTGAGTGGCGTTGTTCGCGGCCTTCACCGTGGCGGCTGCGTCGACCGCAGCTGCTGCGGCGGAGACGCGCGCCTGTTTGACTGACTGTGCTGCCTTGGCCGCCTGCGCCGCGGCCGTAGCGGCGGCTTCGGCGGCGAGTTTGGCATCGGCACTGGCACGGCCCGCAGCCGCCTTGGCAGCCTGGGAAGCCTTCTCCGCCTCGTCGGCCTTCACCTGAGCGGCGGCGGCCTGCTGTTCCGACAGGGTCTTGGCGCTTTGGCCGACCAAAACGGCCATGCCGGCCGAAGCATCGATGTTCTTGTAGGGGCTGCCGAGCGAGATGGCTTCGTTCGCCGGGTTGATGACCGTCGTGGCGGCGTCGCTGGCCGCGGTGGCTGCCTCGGCCGCGGCGAACGCGTATCCGGCGGTCACCGCACTTTCGATCAGGGCCTGCTTGGCCTCCGTTCCGGCCACGGCCGCGTCGGCCTTGGCCTTGAGCGCGTCCGCTGCGGCGATACGTGCGAACGCTTCAGCCGCCCGCACGTTCTGGGCCGCCAGCTGGGAGGCCTCGATGGCGTCGGCCGCCGCGGCGTGCGCCAAGGTGGCCTGTGCGTGGGTGGTGGCTGCGGCCGCCTGGGCACCGTCGGACGCCGCCCGGGAACGGCTGGCCGCGGCTGTGGACTCGGTGGCTGCCTTGCGGGCGGCGATCGCCGCAGTGCTGGCGGTGTTGGCTGCCGATCGAGCGCGGGTGGCAGCGTGGCTGCGTCGTTCGCCGCCGTTCGGGCCTCGGTTGCGGCAGTGCGTGCTGCCGCGTCCTCGGAGGTGCCCTGCGCGGCTGCGGCAGCAGCTTCGAACGCCGACGCCCGGGAGGCGGCCGCGTCCTTTCTGCGTTCAGCTGCGACCGCTTCATCTCTGGCGGCAGCCGCCTGGCCTTCCGCGACCATCGCGGAGCCCAGCTTGGTGCTGGCGGTTGCTCCGGCGGTCTGCGCTCGCTCCAAGGCAGCGTCTGCTGCTGCCTGTTCGCTCTTCGCCCGCGTCTCAGCCGCTGCGGCCTTGGCCCGTTCGGCATCGGCCCGCTGACCTGCCGCGGCTGCCGTGACACCTTCGGACTTGGCCGTCTGTAGTTTCGTGTGTGCCACTTCAGCCGAGGCCTTGGCCTTGGCTTCAGCGGTCTCGCCGCGGGTACGGGCTGCCTTGGCCGCTGCCGCGTTCTTGGCCGCCTCTGTTGCCTGCGTGGCCGCAGCCTTGGCGGCAGCGGTGGCCTGCGCCGCGCTCTCCTGAGCGGCGGCACGACGGTACTGCGCTTCCAGGGCGTTGGCCTCGGCCCGAGCCTGGGAGAACAGTGCGCCGCTGTCGGCCACGGTGGCCTTCGACGCGAGCAGTGCGGTGCCGGCCGCCTTGTACGCGGCCTCGGCTCCTGATGCAGAGGCCTTGGTGACCTGGGCCGACTGCTGCGCGTACTGCAGGCCGCGCCCACGCGGGGCTCCGGCCGCGGCTGCGACCTTGGCGGCCCAGGTCTGCGCAGTGTCGACCTTGGCCGACTGGGCCTTCGCGGAGTCCGTGTACTTCTTCGCCAGCGCGATCTGCGCGGTGATTCGAGTCTGGGTGTTCTTCAGCTCGGTGTCGATCTTGGTCTTCTCGGCAGCGGTCGGCTTCCAGGTTGAGCCCTTCTTCCGCTGCCAGGTCAACACCTCTTCAGCGACCCACGCCTGGCCGACGGCCTTGACCATCGCGTACGAGGCGTTCCACATGTCGTTGTACGCCTGCGACTCCGCCGCGACGATGGCGTCGCGGAACGCGGCCTGGCCGTCACGTTCGGCCTTCCATTCGGCGCGCGCGGTGTCCACGACGTTGTCCATGACCCGGTAGGGGTCGGCCGGGTTTTCCGGATCGCAGTTGGACCAGCGGATCTTGAGGGCTTCGACCTCGGTGCGGAACTCTATCGAATCCGGCACGGGCGCGACCTTGGCGAACCCGCCGGACTGCAGGAACATCCGGGCGTCGTCGGCGGACATGCCGACTGAGAGATCCGTCAGCTTGCCGGCGGAGCCGCCGACCGCCCTTCGCCAGCTCGGTCTGGAACCGGTCGAGCGCCGTGAAGTACTCGTCGCTGCCCTTCGTCGCCTCGATGATGCTCGAGACTCGCGCCTTCGCCTCGGCACCGGCCCGCGGCACCAAGTCAGCGAAGACCGCCTTGCTCGTCCGGTCGTGTGAGTTCCGCCGGAACGTGCGCGTCGCGGTGTCGAACTCCGGTGCGTCAGAGTGGTGTTCGAAGGCGTTGATCTGCGCCAGCCAGCGCGTCTGCTGTTCGGTGTTGAACCCGGGCGGCGGCGGGGCGGTCGCCCAGTCCTTGTCATCGGCGATATCGAGGGGGGTCTTGCCCGCACTGTTCTGCGTCACCGCCGAATGCCGGTCCGCGTCCTTGCCTGCGAGTGCGGTCAGCGCCGCGCTCTTCACTAACGGGCCTCCGCTGTGCAGGATATGGCCTACCCTGCACGCATCCGCCCGCGACTGCTCAGCAGCCGTCGAGCTTGGGGTCCACGTGTTCCAGTTGTTCGCATCGGCTTTGCCGAAGTTCGTCCAGATGCTCCACTCGGGCCAGGGCCCCCACTTAAGGTCCGGCAGTCCGGGCGGGGCGCCCTGGGGCGCCAGTTGTGCCGCCCCGGAGCGTGCGGCAGCCGAGAACTGCCCCGCCACCGCACTCGCGTCGGCCGTTGACGCAATCAGTGACAGCGTGGTCGCTGTCGCTGTCACCACGAGAATGCGCTTCAGGGCCCGGTGGACCATCCTCGGTCTAGCTAGTCGTGATCTACTCATATGTCCTTTTTCTCTCGATGGTTGTCCTCCACGGCGCCGTCGAGTAGGTCGCGTCGACGCCGCCTGTTCCGAAGCCATCGCCGCTGGGCATCCGAGGTACTGGCAGACGCGTAGCTGGGCGCAGGAATCCGGAAGGATGGGGTACGGGAAAGTCCCGCGTTGGGAAGAGGTCTCCCTCAGTCCCTCGGCACGGCGGGGCCGCCGCTCGTCAGGACGCCAGGAATCGCCGCCTGGCGCACGGGGCGCGCCAACCGCTGGGTACAGATCCGGTGAGGGAACACCCATTGCCGTGCGCCGGGCGCCGCCTATGGGGGGCCAGCACGCTACGAATGCGGCGCGGTCACGACCAGGCTGTTTTTGGCGAGTTCGTAGGCGGGCAGCAACCTCTCGTGCTCCGCAGTGTCGAGGCCACCCAGGTGGAGGATCGCCGTGCCTTGCGGTGTGGTGAGAGCCAAGGCCCGCTCGCGCCGGGGTTCGTCCGGCTCAAGGCCAGCGCTCAGGTACGTGGTCTCCTCGGCGGACAGCGCGCCGACAACGGTCGGGCGATCGTGGCGGTCGCTGATGTCCCTCTCGCCGGCCAGGAACGCGTCCAGCACCTGCCGCGCGCTTCCGTCGGTCTTGGGTCCGCTCCACACTCGGAGGAAGCCGACCAGCCCCGCGGGCTTCGTGTCGATCTCGCACGCCAACGTGACCGGGCCCTGCCGGAACCCTCCGCTGGGGTCTACGCTGTTGGACACCGGCCTCGGCACCCAGGTCGCCGCGAGGTCAAACGACACCGGCAGCGCGCACGGGGTTTCCCGGCCGCCGAGAGTTCCCCCCCCTCAGGGATGGCTTGGTCCCGTCCTGCCAGACCTCGTCTGCCGACGACGCCGCGCCCGAACCGGACGAGCAGCCCGTCGTAGCGCTTAGCAAGGTCGCCGCGTACACCGCAGCCCACACCGATTTCCGCATTTCGCTGCCCCCCGGGCCAGACACAACCACGCAGTTCGTGGTCAAGCCGCGCAAACGTATCCGGCGCCCCTGACCGGGGCAACCCTCCCTAAGGCCTGTATGAAGGTGTGGTCTCGCGGGCTCCAGCCTGGGAGGGGTGGGGTCCTGGTCCTGGACACCGACGCCACCCTGATCACCTGCCACTCCGAGAGGGAGGCGGCCGCACCCACCTACAAAGGCGGCTTCGGTTTCCATCCTCTGGTGTGTTTCCTGGCCAAAACCGGCGAGGGCATGTCGGGCTGGCTGCGGCCCGGGAACGCCGGAGCCAACATGGCTGGCCTCGGACCACATCGCGGTGCTGGACGACGCGCTCACGCAGATCCCCGACGCCCACCGGCACGGCACCGACATCCTGATCCGCACCGACAGCGCCGGATCCGCGAAAGCCTTCCTCACCCACGTCCGCAACCTGCGAACACGCAAATCCGCACCTCCTTCTCGGCCGGATACGCGGTCACCGAGCCGGTCCGCCGCGCGACCCGCGCCCTGCCCGACCCGGTCTGGCACCCCGCTCTGGACCAGGACGGCACCCTCCGCGAGTCTGCCGAGGTCGCCGTGCTGACCGGCATGACCGACCTCGCCGGCTACCCGGCCGGCACTCGCATCATCGTCCGACGTGAACGTCCCCACCCCGGAGCCCAGCTCTCGCTCTTCGACCGGCACGAGAGCATGCGGCACCATGCATTCCTCACCGACGCCCCGTCCGCCTCCGGCCCGGCCCAGTTCCTTGAGATCCGCCACCGCGGACACGCATGCGTCGAGGACCACATCCGGTGCGGCAAGACCACCGGATTCGGCCGCTCCCCTCCCGCCGCTTCGGCCTCAACGCCGCCTGGCTCGAACTCAGCCTCGCAGCGATCGACCTCCTGGCCTGGACCCGCGTCCTCCTGCTGGACGGCGAACTCGCCACTGCCGAAACCAAGAAACTCCGCTGCCGGCTCCTGCACGGCGCTGCCCGGATCACCCGGGGCGGCCGCCGCTTCCACCCTCGGATATCGGCTACCTGGCCCTGGCGACATGAGCTCGCGGCCGCATTCCACCGCCTGACTGCCCCGCCCCGCCTGCTGACTCACCGCCCCCGCCCACCTCGACTCAAGGACCTCGGAGAACCCGACCCCAAGTCGGGCCTTCACCATGCCCACCGGCCGACGCGGCCTCAAACAGCCTCGCCCAGCCGCCCAGCAACCCCAACTGAAACGCCGAGGCTAACTCGTCAACGGCCACGACAACCCGGACTGTGCCCTTCCGCCGCTGGTAAATGTGAGGCGGATCAGCCTGCTGTCGCTGGACGAACCCCGCCAAGGCCGGTGCGGACCGAGGCGGGGCATCGAATGATCAGAAGTGGGGGTTCTCGGTCGGCCGGTCGGCCTCGGTTGCTGCCTGGAGCAGTTCGGTGAGGTCGTCGGGTTCGGAGGAGCGCTGGTCGATCCACCACCCGGCGCGGGTGATGGTGCGAGCGGCTTCCTCGATCTCTTCCCACGCCGTTTCGCTGGTCTCGCCTTCGAGGACCAGAACGGTGTGGGCGGCGGCCAGGACCTCCAAGCGCTGCTGAGGCCGCCACCCCGCACCGTCTTGCACTGGATCCACAAAGTTCCCGCCCGCCGGGCCGTCCTTGAGGCCCTGGCGACGGACCACGGACCGGCCACCCACAAGATCCTCGACCGCTTCGCCACCGCGCCCCACCATCGAATACCTGCGGGCCGCACTGGTGGCAGCAGGAGCCCTGCCCGCCCGCGACGAGCAACTGGCTCGACTGGAACGCTGGTTGGCCAAGACCATCGCCCGCGTCTCGTCCGCCGAGGAGCGCAGAATCCTGCGCAACTACACGAACTGGCAGCCGTTGCGACGACTCCGCAGCCTGCCCGCCGGACAGTTGGTCACCCACGGCCGGGCCGAGACCGTACGAGTCGAAAATCCGGAACGTGGTCCGCCTGTTGGAATGGCTCCACGATGGTGGCACCACCCTGGCTTCCTGCACCCAGGACCAGGTCGACGCCTGGCTCAGCGACGGCCCCACTACCCGCGCCACAGTCCGCCCATTCCTGCTCTGGACCAGCAGACGCGGCCACAGCCGGCCACTGACCGCACCGGTCATCAGCAACTACTTCGCCGCGCGCATCATCAGCAAGGACCGACGCTGGGAGCTGGTCCGATTTCTCGTCCACAACGAGCAACTCCACGTCGCCGACCGGGCCGCCGGCCTGCTCCTGCTGTTGTTCGCCCAGCCCGTGGGCCGCATCAGCCGCCTCACCACCGAGCACGTCGTCGACCCCGGCGACACGCTCGCTCTGAAGCTTGGGCGCATCCCCGTTGAGATTCCCGCGCCCCTGGACGACCTGATCCGCCAGCTCGTCGAGCGGCGCAACGGGCGCGCGGCCACCGTCCCGATCGAGGAACCCAACTGGCTTTTCCACAGTATCTACCCCGGACAGCCGATCGACCCGCACACCCTCGGCCGGCGCCTGAAGGCCATCGGCGTCCCGCCTCAACTCGCACGCCAGGCTTCGCTGATGGATATTGCCTCAGAGATGCCCGCGTTCGGCATCAGCCGACTGCTCGGCTTCCACCAGTCCACCGGAGAGAACTGGACCCGTGAAAGTCAGGGCTTCGGCGTCGACTACGCCGCAGAAGTCAGTCGCCGCTGACTCGACATGCCACAGTTCCTTCGAGCGGGGCTTTCCGGCAGCGACCACATGCCTTCCGGGGCCTGCGCGGAAATGAGTCCGCTTGGTGCTGTGCGGGGTCTCGCAGCCGATCCGAGACCTGTTCCAGTGCTCCGGCCTCCTCGACGTCACTGTCGGCACGCCCCGCATTGTCGAGGTCTTGACCCAGGCGGGTGAGGCGCCGGGACTCCGATGCGTCCGCTGACCGGTACGGGGCCCGCGGTGTTCTGCCGCCGTCGGCGCCGATGCTTGGCGCCGCGTTGCGCCGGCGGCATTGAGCGCCGGCGCAACGCGGGCGGGGTGGGCGGGTATTTCAGCAGGTGATGATGAGCCCGGTCAGGACGGTGCAGGAGACGGTCGCCTGGTCGTTGGCCGGGTTCGGGTCAGTCGGACTGCTGGTGGTGCGGGTGGCGGTGGCGGGCAGGGAGCCGAGGGAGATCAGACTCTGCTTGGCCGTGAAGGTCGTGGTGGCCGCGGCACCGGATGCCAGCGAGCTGTAGGTGCAGGTGACGGTCTTGGCGCTGTTGTTGTAGCCGCAGGTGGCGGGCAGTCCGGTCACGCCGCTGGTGCGGGCGGGCAGTTTGGTTGTGACGGTGGCGGTGGCGAGGGTGTCGGGGCCGTTGTTGGTGGCGGTCTGGGTGTAGATGATCGAGGTGCTGGCGGCGGGGCCGGCGGTGGCCTGCAGGCCGACGGCGAGGTCGGCCTCGGGGTTGTCGTCGAGGACGGTGAAGGTGAAGGAGGCGGGGGTGAAGTCCTCGGGGTAGGTGTTGATCGCGCCGTAGGGCTCGATCGTGTAGGTGCCGGGCTCGGCGTCGGCGGCGACGGTCGTGGTGATCGACGCCTTGACGCTGCCGTTGGCGGGGACGCCGCCGTCCACGTCCGGATCGGGGTAGCCGTAATAGACGTCGAGACTCTGGTAGCCGCTGTTCTGGGAGATCTCGCAGCCGATCGGGTCGGGCTCCTGGAGACCGGTGCAGTCGGTGGAGTCGGTGAGGATGGCGCCTTCGTAGAAGAATCCCGACTCGGAGAAGGTCGGTTCACCGGTGTCGTTGGTCGTCGTCGCCGTGATGGTGACGGTGTCGCCCGGCTTGGCCGCCAGGGTTGAGAACTCCAGCGTGTGGTGGGCGCTCTGCGCCACTACGGCGTTCGCCGCGCTCACCGCTGACACCGCGGTGTTCGTTGTCGGCGCGGCGGTTGCGGGGAGAGCCGCGGTGGCCATGGCCGCAGCCACGGTGACCGCGGTGGCGAGAGCGCGCACGGCCAGGGTCTTCTGGCGCAGGAAGGGCTGGTTCCTCATGCGGTGATGCCTTTCGGTACGGGGTGGCTGGTAGTGGTGACCGCTGCGGGCACGGTTCTGCCCCTGGTTCACGGGGGCGGCCGGTGGTGGGGTCAGGGGGTGACGATGGGGAAGTCCGGGTCGCCGGGGTCGAGGACATCGGCGAGGCGGTCGAGGGCGGTGGTGTCGCCGTCGCTCTGGATGCCGGCTTCGGCGAGGGCGTCCGGGGTGAGATTGCCCAGGGCGAGGGCGGGAAGTTGGCGGGTGGTGGTGGTCAGGGTGAGTTCGGCGGGGTCCTGCTGGGGAGCGGTGGTGTGGGTGAGGACGCCGTTGGTGAGGGTGAGCCGGTAGGTCTGCTGCGTGTCGGTGAGGACGATGTCGAGGGCGAGGTGTTCGTCCCAGGCTTCGGGTCCGTTGATCTGGACGGCGAGGGCGTCGAACAGGAGACCCGGGCTGAGGTTGGCGATGATGTCGGCGGAGGCGGTCACGGTCGGGGTGCCGAACTGGCCCTCGCGCAGTTCGGTGGTGCCGGAGAGGTAGAAGTTGCGCCAGGTGCCGTTCTCCGCGCCGTAGCCGAGCTGTTCGTAGGTGTCGGCGAGCAGGTCTCGGGCGCCCGTGTGGTCGGGCTGGGCGAAGACGACGTGGTTGAGGAGTTCGGCGGCCCAGCGCAGGTCGCCGGCCTCGAACGAGGCCCTCGCCAGGGTGGCCACGGCGTCGGCGCCGCCCATGCATTCCACGTACCGCTTCCCGGCCTCGGTCGGGGTGTGCTGCCACAGGTGGGCGGGGTTGCCGTCGAACCAGCCCATGTAGCGCTGGTAGATCGCCTTGAGGTTGTGGCTGACCGACCCGTAGTAGCCCCGGGTGGACCACTCCTTCTCCAACGCGGGCGGCAGCTGGAGGTGTTCGGCGATCTCCGGGCCTGTCCAGCCCTTGTTGATCAGCCGCAGGGTCTGGTCGTGGAGGTAGCCGTAGAGGTCGCGCTGGACGGTCAAGAAGTGCCGGACGCGCTCCGCGCCCCAGGTCGGCCAGTGGTGCGAGGCGAACGCGACGTCCGTGGTCTCCCCGAACAGGTCGATGCTCTCGGTGAGGTACTGCGACCAGTTGTGCGGGTCCCGCACGACGGCGCCCCGCAGGGTGAGCAGGTTGTGGAGGGTGTGGGTGGCGTCCTCGGCCGTGCACAGGGCCCGCAGGTCGGGGAAGTGGATGAGCATCTCCGAGGGGGCCTCGGTGTCCGGCGCCATCTGGAAGACCATCCGGACCCCGTCGACGGTCTCCTCCTGCCCGGTCGTGGTGATCTCCACGGTCGGCGCGATGAGGCTCACCGTGCCCGTCGCGGTGGTCTGCCCCAGACCGGCGCCGACCTGCCCCTGCGGACCGCGGGCGAGCGCCGCCCCGTACATGTAGGCGGCACGGCGGGCCATCGCGGTGCCCGCGTACACGTTCTCCGCCACCGCGTGCTCGGTGAACCCCTCCGGGGCCAGCACCGGGACCCGGCCCGCGTCGACGTCCTCCTGCGTGGTGACCCCCTTCACCCCCGCGAAGTGGTCGACATGGGAGTGCGTGTACACGACCCCGGAGACCGGGCGCTCACCGCGGTGCTCCCGGTAGAGGGCGAGCGCGGCCGAGGCGGTCTCCGTGGACAGCAGCGGGTCGATCACGACGATCCCAGTAGTGCCCTCGACGAACGTGACGTTCGACAGGTCCAGGCCGCGCACTTGGTAGATGCCCTCCACGACCTCGAACAGACCTTGCTGCGAGACGAGCTGCGACTGGCGCCACAGGCTCGGGTTGACCGTGTCGGGGGCCTCACCCTCCAGGAAGGCATAGGTGTCGTTGTCCCAGACCGGGCGCCCGTCCGTGCGGCTGACCGCGTTCGGCTCGCGGCGGGCGATCAGCCCTCGCGCAGCGTCCTCGAAGTCTTGCCGGTCCGCGAACGGCAGACGCTGCCGCAGCGCGGCCTGCTGCTGGACGATGAACGGCTGAGCGGGCTTGGACGAAGAAGTCATATCGGTACCTATCTGTCGTCTCCGTTGACGAAAGCCCTCCGGCGAGAACCGGATTCAGATTCACGAAAATCGCAAACTGTGTCAATAACCACTTTCAAGACAAAAAGGGGTATCTCGCGCGGCGGACCGGAGGGGGCCGCGAGACAGCCGCTAGCGGTTCGGATCAACCAGCTCACGGCCGCCAGCGTCCCGCGTACGCTGAGCGATCCGGCGCCGTCCGGACCGGGACGACGAGAGAGCCGCCGTTCAGGCGGGTTCCGCCCGCCTGAACGGCAAATGGGGCTGGGTCGTCTAGTACGGCATCAGGGTGAGGGGCGGGAGCGCGACGGTGACGGGCACCGTCCCCTTGTCGCTGTTGTAGACCTTGTACTCGAAGTCGGCCGAGTTGGATCCCAGTGGCTGGGCGGAGACGTACGGCCACAGTGTGAACTTGATCGTGTAGAGGCCGGAGATGCCTGTCGTCTGCATCTGCTGCCGGTATTTCAGCGAGTAGATCTGGCAGAACGCGGTCACCGCCGAGGTGCCGGCCGGGAGGAGGTTGTGCAGCAGTCGAAACTCCGGCTGCTGCATGATCTGCAGCTGGTCGCTGGCCGAGGTCCCACCGAAGACGATGGAGTTGTAGTCGTTTTTGACCTCGTCCTTCCGGTACGGCCAGAACTCGCTCTCCCAGCTGCCGAAGAACTCGGCGAACTCGGCGAAGCCCGGCGGCATGGCATCGCCCAGGCGCCTGACAATGACACTCATACGCTTCTCCTTCGTCCCGTCCACTGTCTTGCCACGGCGTCACCGCAGTCCTCGTGCATCTCAGATTCACTCGGCCAGCCGCACTGACGCGTTGGAACAGACCAGCGCCTGCCCGTGATGAGCGCATCTGTGCCAGCCTCCGGCCAGGTAGGCGCGAATTGACCAGTGCGCGGCTGAGGACGCGCTCTTGCAATGTGAGAGAGCAATTCGTGAGCCGCCATAATCGGCCGTGCGTACGATCCGGACGCAGGTGGCGGGGACTGAGCGGGGCGTTAGGCGCGCGTGGCATTGAGCCGCGACCCGACCGAAGGACGGGTGGGCGAAGGGCTGCTTAAGGCGTGGGGCGCGCACCCCAACATCACCCGGACATCTCCAGCCGGCGGCGAGCCGATCATCGGGCACCCGCTGTCTCCGTCGGAAGGAGGAGAAGCCGACGGCTGGCGGGGGCTGCGAGATCCTTGACCGGATCTCGCAGCCCCCGCCGGACAAGTTCAGCGTGCGCCGTGGTCAGGAGAAGGTAAGGGTGCCGACGGTGTAGATGCTGGACATGCCGCCGAGCCCGGCGTTGCACCGCAGTACGTCGGTGGCCGGCCCGCTTTGGTTGCCGATCACGGTGTCGCCAGCGAACAGGCCGCCAGCCACGACTCCGGTGAGCACCGAGGCATACACGGCTCCAGCGATGGTGGTGTTGAAGTTGAGCGACAGGCTATTGGTCTGACCCGTGTTCGAGGTGGACGTGGAGGTGACGGAGCCGGCGAGGGTGTCACAGGTGGGCGTCGAGGAACTCCACCATCTGGCCCTTGGACTGCGGGCCGACCTTCTTTGCGATCACTGCACCGTCCTTGAACAGCAGCAGGGTCGGCACGGCCTGTAGATCGTAGTGCGGGGGCGTGGCGGGATTCCGGTCGATGTCGAGATCGCCGATGGTGAGCCGACCGTCGTAGTCGGCGGCTAGCTCGTCCAGGACCGGGACCATCATCTTGCTCGGACCGGCCCACTCGGCCGAGAAGTGCACCAGCACCGGCAGCGGCGCCTTCAGCACCGCCGCCTGGAACGTGTCGTCGGAGAGCTCGATCGTCTTGCTTGCCATCACTACCTCCATGGATCCACAGCCCCGTCAGGGGCACGTCGGAAGGTGATGCGCGGCCACCGGCCAGCGGTGCGCACCGCGGCCGGGCGGCCACCAACTCTCTCTACCCCGGGCACGGGCCGGACAACGCCGCGATCGGGCAGCCCTGCGGCCAATTCAGGTGCCGCAACTCGGCCTGCTCTGCAGTCCTTGGCCCGGATCACTCCAACCGGCTGCCTTCGCGACGCCATGCACAGAGCCGAGGGGCACGTGGCAGGACCGCACGCGTATTCCTGGCGGAGCCCGGCACCTACGGACGAGGCGTACACGCGCCCCCATGCTGACTGCCGCGGGGGCACGGTCGCGTCGGCTCCCGGGTCGAAAGCTGCCGCACGAGGCCGTGCCCGCTGGCCATGCGACCGCGTTCAGCTCCGCTCGTCCGCCGCGGCAGCCCGCAGGAGCTTCTTGTCGGGTTTGCCTGCATCCGTCAGGGGCAGTGCGGCGGTGAACGTGAGGTGGTCGGGTTCGTACATCGCGCCCCGCCCCTCCCGTACCCACGCCTGGAGTTCGTCTGCGGTGACGGTGCCGTCGGGGACGGTGACCACGGTGGCGTGGATGCGTTCGTGGCCGCCGTGGCCCTTCACGCCGTAGACGGCGGACTGCCGGACGGCGGGGTGGGTGTTGAGGAAGTCCTCCAGCTCGACGGTGTACACGTGGCCGCCGACCACCGCGATCATGTCCTTGATCCGGTCGACGACGCTGAGATAGCCGTCCTCGTCGAGCGAGCCGAGGTCGCCGGTGAGGACCCAGCCGTCGCGCAGGACCTCACCGGTGAGTTCGGGGTTCTTCCAGTAGCCCTCGAACACGGCCTCGGAGCGCACGCAGATCTCCCCGACCTCTCCGGCGGGCAGTACCAGGCCGCTGGTGTCGCGGATCTCGACCTCGACACCCGGCACCAAACGCCCGGCGGTGCGCAGGATGTTGGGGCGGTCTGGGTCGTGTTCGGCGGCGGGCAGCACGCTGACCGCGCCGGCTTCGAACTGCCCGTACCCCTGTTGCAGGACCGGGCCCAGCATGCGTACGGCTTCGGCGATCCGGGCGGGTGAGGAGGGGGTGCCGCCGTAGGTGATCTGCTGGAGGCTGGAGGTGTCGGTGCGTGCTGCGTCGGGGTGGTCCAGAACCTGGTAGAGCAGCGGGGGCAGCAGCATCGTATTGGTGATGCGCTCGCGGGCGATCGTCGCGAGGATCTCGGCCGGGTCGAAGGCGTAGTGCAGCACGACGGTGCCACCGGAGGCCAGGGTGGCGTCCGCGATGAACCCGGCGGCATGCGACAGGGGTGTGCACACCAGATCCCGCCTTCCCGTCCCGGTGAACAGCTGCTGCGTGCGTACGATGCCGTCCTGCATCCGGGCGAAGGTGGATCGTACGCCCTTGGGATGTCCGGTGGTTCCGCCTGAGTGCCGGATGAAGCACAGGTCGTCCGGGCGTGCGGCGCTCGGCAGCGAATCGCCAGGCTGCTTGGCGGCGAGTGCGAGCAGGTCCTCGCCCAAGGCTGCTGTCCTGGTGCCATCCGAGGTGCAGGCGCTGGCGGGGGCTTCACCGAGGACCAAGACCTGCTCCACCGGGGCGACCGAGTGCAGGAGTTCGGCGGCACGACCGGCCAGATGCGGGTCGACGACGAACGCGTACGTCTCGACGTCGGCCATCATCAGCGCCTGCACGTCGGCAGCGAGCCGGTTGTACAGGTGGTTGAAGTGCGCGCCAAGCAGGTTGACGGCGTAGCGCACGGCCACCGTCTCGGGCAGGTTCCCGCACAGCATCGTCACGGTGCGGCCGGGGCCGACGCCGCGCTCTGCGAGGGCGCGGGCTAGCCGGTAGACCAGGGAACGGAACGCGTCCGCGCCGAGGCGGCGGTCGCCGTACACGAGGATTTCCTGGTCGGGTTCGGCGGCCAGGCCGTCGAGGATGATCTCGACGTAGTTGCGGAACGGGGAAATCGGGGTGGACACGGTGGTGGGCCTCCGGTGGGAATCTCTGGTCAGTGGGTGATGATCAGGGCGGTCACGGCCGTGCCGGTGTTGTTCGCGGCAGTGGGGTCGGGGACGGTGCCCGAGATCGTGGCAGTCGCGGTGAGGTCGGCGGGTTCCGCGGCGTGGGCGTCCTGGGCGATGCCGAGGAGTCCGGCCGAGGGTAAGGAGGTGACGGCGACGGTGCAGGTATGGAGCTGAGGACGCATGAAGGTCCTGCCTTCAAGGCCGGGTTCCCTTCTTCCAAAAGGGCTCGGAGAACCTTGCTGCCGGGCTGTCAGCTGAAGGTGAGGGTTCCGACGGTGTAGACGCTGGAGATTGTGCCGAGCCCGTGTAGCCGCGGCCGGCACGGCCGCGACAGCCGGGATTGCTACGGGAACCCATGCTGCCCCGTTGCATCGCCGGACCGCCTCCAGAGCAGCGGCCGCCACTGAGCCCGGAGCAACCTCATGACCATTCCGCGTGGCATGGCGCCGGTACAGACCCGATCAGGCCGAACTCGGCCAGGCCACGAAGACGCGCACGGCCCGGTGCGACAGCCCGGGAAGTTCGAGGGGCGCCAGGCGATTCATGCTGAGATCGAGAACGCAGCGTGATCGACATACTTATTCGGGACCGTCACTCCGTGGCGACTGAGGCAGGCTCCCAGGTGAGCCCGGTCGCGAACTCGGCCTCCCTGAGGATGTCGATCAGGGCGATGGTGCCTCACCGGCGAGACCTTGATCCACGGCTCGCCGTGCCTGCGAGCGATGTCCACGCCGCCAGCCGTGGCCAACTTCAGCATGGTGTCGCATCGGCTGGCCGAGCTCGTCCACCACTGCCTTGCTCCACTCCTCGCGCACCACCCCGGGCAGCGGGATCCGCTCGGACTCGTCCAAGAACGCGCCCTTCCGAAGCGATGACAACTTTGGGCACATCCTCGCCGCATACGGTGGGACCTTCGGTGCCGGCTCAATCGCCTGGGTCATCATCGCTGACGGATATCGTCCCGACCGTTTCGGTGCCCTCGTCTGTCTCGCAGGAAATGCCGTGATCATGTATGCCCCGCGTGGCGACTCACTCGTTCACTATTCCGCAGCTTCTGATAGCCGGACATACCAGCAGACTTCGGCGCCGTTCACACGCTGGCAAGTGCCGAAGGGCGGGAGGCCATTGCGGTCTGCTACGAAGCGTATTTTTGACCCAGCCTTGTCGCGGACGGCCGGATTCGGTCTTCCAGGCCGACGGCTACGCGTAGCCCCAGTCCATGGTCATCGTGGTGAGCGCGTCGAGCACCGCTGGTGTCCAGTCACCGTCCTTGATCAAAGTCTCATCCACGACTTCCCCGGCTCGCCCGAGAGTAGAGCGGTTACTACCTGTGCGAGATCCCAGCGGGGAAAGATCGATGGACTTTTCAATGCGTACCACTTCTCCCGCGAACTTTTCGTTCGACAGATGAATCTCGACGGGCGGCGGCAGCGGCGTGACAGGACCGGTTACGGCAGCGACGGCAGCGGAAAGCAGCACATCAGCTACGGCCGGAACCAATCGAAGGAACGCCAGCTGGACAGTCAACCAGGCCAGCGGGCCGCCCCTCGGCCAGAGGCTGATGTCGGCGATCACTTCTAGAAATCCCCCGTTGACATCCACGACTACCCGCCCTGAGGCTGTAGTGACTCACGACCGCCAGTACCCGTATCGCGCAGCCGGAATTCGATCGTTCGGCTCGTAATTCGGTGAACCTTCCACCCGGTTCTATGCCGAAGCGGGGAATCAGAGAACTTCTGTATCACATCGCGCAGCTTTGACTGGGTGAGAGGTAGAAGCATTTTCCCCCAATGCCCGACGGGAGGCGGTCTCGGTGCTTCCCTCGCGGAAGAGCAACACTCGTGACAGCGCACAGTTGCAGGTCGGCCCTGGCTGCATCTGGATCCGCTCCGTCCACTGGCCAGTGAATCCCGGGCGACCGGGTGGCGTTCCTACGTTGCAGGCTGAGGCCCGGTTCTGCTGAGATTTAACTCGTGGTGTCGTCATGCGGATTTGATGGTCAGGCCGGTCTCGGTGAGGCAGCCGTCGATGAGGTTGCTGCGGTACTGGATGTGCCGTAGGCCGCTCCGGAGGGTGCGGATGAGGTGCTCTGGCGTGGAGAAGGCGACGTTGGAGAGCCAGCCGCGACGTAGCAGGGACCAGGTGCCTTCGACTGGGTTGAGGTCGGGTGCGTATGCAGGCAGGTAGAGGATGGTCAGCCAGTCCCGGGAGGCGGCGAACTCCCGTAGACCTGCGGCTTTGTGCACGTTGAGGTTGTCCCAGATGAGGACGATCGGGCCGCCGAGCTGTTGGTGGGCTGCGAGCAGAAGGTCCCGGTAGTCGCGCCAGGAGAAGCTCTTGCGCCCGTCGCGCGGCCGTCGTCCCGGCGGGGACGGTAGATCAGCCGGGATCGGTGGCCGGGTTTGTAGCAGGTCAGCGCGGCGATCGATATCCGTCTGCGAGAGCGGCCGCGGACCCGCACCACCGGGGTCCGGCCGCGCTGGGACCAGGTCTTGGCATGCGACGGCGTCATGGAGAAGCCGGCTTTGTCCTCGAAGACCAGCCAGGCTCCACGAGCCGCCGCTAGTCTTCCGCGCGGGGCCACACCTCCTTGACCCACCCAGCCAGCGCGTCGTCATCGCGCTCCATGGCACGACGGGCCGGAACCTGGCAGGACCAGCCGTTCCGCACCAACAGCTTGCGTACGCCCTGGATCGTGTAATTGAGGTGGAAGCGCCGTCCGATCACCGTCTTCACACGGCTCAGAGTCCAGCGCTGGTCCTCCCAGCCGTGCGCGGCCGGCCCCTTGGCCAGCTCCGATTCCAGCTGAGCGAACTGCTTCTCGCTGAGTCTCGGCAGCGATGCAGGCCCCTGCGATCTCAGGGATCGCGGCCCGCTCTCGGCCCATGCCTGACGCCATCTCTGCACCGACCGGACGCTGACCCGCAGATCCCTGGCGATCGCTGAACTGCCCTCGCCCCGGGCAAACCGCTCAGCCGCCTGAAGCCGTAACTCCGCGCGCTTGCAGTGCCGTTCAGCAGTCAACCCGCCACCCTGTGGATACCTCATCCTCCGGTGATACCGCGGGTGGGCACCAACCGTCAGCCCCTATGACTTCACGAGTTCAATCTCAGTAACAACGGCTAACACAATGAAGCGACTGGGCCCTGGTGGCGGTGTCTGTGTCAGGAGTTGGGCGTGTCCGGGCATGGGGACTTCACCGTGGATCGTGTCGGATGACTTGTGGGAGCGGATAGAGCCGCTGCTGCCGCGCAAGGAGCGTCGGTTTCGGCACCCGGGCCGGATGCCGCTGCCGGACCGGCAGGTGCTGTGCGGCATCCTCTTCGTGCTCCACACGGGCATTCAATGGGAATTCCTGCCGAAGGAGTTGGGCTTCGGGTCGGGCATGACGTGCTGGCGTCGGCTGCGGGACTGGAACGAGGCCGGTGTCTGGCAGCGCTTGCACGAAGTGCTGCTGGCCGAGCTGAACGTGGCGGCCCGTCTCGGCTGGTCGCGGGCCGTCGTCGATTCCAGCCACCTGCGGGCCGTAAAAGGGGGAACCACACGGGACCGAGTCCGGTCGACCGTGCCCGATCCGGATCGAAACACCACCTGATCACGGACGGCCACGGCACTCCGCTCGCCGTGATCCTCACGGGCGGCAACCGCAACGACGTCACCCAGTTGCTGCCTCTGATCGACGCCATCCCGCCGGTCAGAGGCAGGGTCGGTCACCCAAGGCGCAAGCCCGACTCCCTCTTCGCCGACCGCGGATACGACCACGACATCTACCGCAACCAGGTCCGCCAACGCCGGATCGTGCCGGCCATCGCCCGCCGCGGCACCCTCCACGGCACCTACCGCTGGGTCGTCGAACGCAGCTTCGCCTGGCTCCACGGCTTCAAACGCCTCCGCATCCGCTGGGAACGCCGAGCCGACATCCACGAAGCCTTCCTCAAAATCGCCTGCTGCCTGATCACCCACCGACAGATCAACTCATTTGGTTAGCCGCTGTAAGGCCTGTCCGGCGGATCAGGGGCGGATAGGGCGCACCGGGTCCGGGATCAGTCCCGCGCCGGGCTTCGGCGCGAGGAGTGACTTGGCCACCGTGCCGAGCACCGTCGTCGCCAGCCGGACCAGCGCAACTTCCATGCCCGCCACCGCAGTTCCTCCCCCTGTCGGACCCTGGTGGAGGGATCGTACGACGGCCGTGCTGTCAGAAGTCACCAAAGATTGCTGACACCATGTCTCGCATACTTGTTGGTAACAGCGTCTGTTCGCGGGCCGACCTGCGGCTCTACGGTGCTGACATGCCGACGAACCTGCCCGATGTAGTGCTCTGGTCCATACCGGCCTTCGTCCTGCTCACCGTCCTGGAAATGGCGCTCCACCACTTCCACCCCGACGAGGAGGCCGCCGGATACGAGGCGAAAGACGCCGCCACCAGCATCACCATGGGGCTGGGCAGCCTGGTCTTCGACCTGCTGTGGAAGGTGCCCATCGTCGCCGTCTACACGGCGGTGTACGAGCTGACGCCGCTGCGCGTGCCCGTCCTGTGGTGGACCGTCCCGCTGATGCTGCTCGGGCAGGACTTCCTCTACTACTGGTCGCACCGGGGCCATCACGTCATCCGGATCCTCTGGGCCTGTCACGTGGTCCACCACTCCAGCCGGAAGTTCAACCTCTCCACCGCGCTGCGCCAGCCCTGGACCTCGCTGACCTCCTGGCCGTTCTACCTCCCGCTCATCGCCTGCGGTGTCCACCCGGCGGCGCTCGCCTTCTGCTCCTCGGCCAACCTCGTCTACCAGTTCTGGGTGCACACCGAACGTGTCGACAAGCTGCCCAGGCCCTTCGAGTACGTGCTGAACACCCCCTCCCACCACCGGGTGCACCACGCCTCCCAGGGTGGCTACCTGGACCGGAACTTCGGCGGCATCCTGATCGTGTGGGACCGCTGGTTCGGCTCCTTCGCGGCGGAGACGGAGCGGCCCGTGTTCGGGCTCACCAAGAACATCGACACGTTCAACCCGCTGCGGGTCGCCACCCACGAGTACGCCGCCATCGCCCGCGACGTGCGTGCCGCGGGCAGCTGGGGTGAGCGGGCCGGACGCGTCTTCCGGGGGCCCGGCTGGCAGCCCGCCGGGGCGGCCGTGCGCGGCGGCAAGGCGGCCGCGGCCGTTCCCGCGCCGGAAACCACCGGATGAGCGCCGCCGGGCCGCTGACGAACGCCGCGCCGTTCCCGGACCGGCGGGAGCGGCTCGTCCGCCCCCTGCTGGCCGCCTTCCTCGCCGTCAGCGCCGCCGACCTCGTCGCGGTCCTCGCCGGCGGCGGCCCCGCGCACCTCATCGCCAAGCCGCTGCTGATGCCGCTGCTGGCCGGGTACGCCGCCGCCCGGCGCGGGCCCCGGCCGCTGATCGCCGCACTGCTCTGCGGCTGGGTGGGCGACACGTTCCTGCTGGCCGACGCCGATGCCGCCTTCCTCATCGGGATGGGCGGCTTCGCGGCCGGACACCTCTGCTACCTCAGGCTCTTCGGACGGGCCCGCGGCGCGCTGCTGCCCGCAGTCGTCTACGCGGTCGTCCTGGCCGCCTTCCTCGCCCTGATCTGGGACGGGCTGCCGGCCGGACTGCGGTTGCCGCTGACCGGCTACAGCCTGCTGCTCACGGCCATGGCCTGCCGGTCCGGCGTGCTCGGCCGGTGTGCGGCGGTTGGCGGTGCGCTCTTCCTGCTCTCCGACGCCCTGATCGCCACCGGCATCGCGGACCGGCCGCAGCTGCCCGCCCCCGGCTTCTGGGTCATGCTCACCTATGTGGCGGCCCAGCTGCTGCTGACCCTGGGAGCGCTGGCCCCGGGTGCTCGACGGCCGGGCGCCGGGACCTGGGCGTACCGTGGACGGCGTACCGGCATCTGAGATCAGCAAGGACCCCCACGCATGCGCGCCACCGTCATCCACGCCCCCCACGACATCCGCGTG
Organism: Streptomyces sp. NPDC104307; assembly: GCF_055584045.1. NCBI lineage: Bacteria > Bacillati > Actinomycetota > Actinomycetes > Kitasatosporales > Streptomycetaceae > Streptomyces > Streptomyces sp. NPDC104307. The sequence continues at coordinate 34,870 of NZ_JBVJMU010000020.1, read as the reverse complement.
CAGGAGGTCCCGGACCCGGCGATCCAGCAGCCCACCGATGTGGTGCTGCGGGTCCTGCGGGCCTGCATCTGCGGCAGCGACCTGTGGGCCTACCGAGGTGAGTCCGCCCGCAAGCCAGGTCAGCGCATCGGCCACGAGTTCCTCGGGATCGTCGAGGAGGCCGGTTCCGGCGTCAACGGCTTCGCCGTGGGCGACCTGGTCGTCGCCCCCTTCGTCTGGTCCGACGGCACCTGCGCCTACTGCGCGGAGGGACTGACCACCTCCTGCCCGCAGGGCGGGTTCTGGGGTTCGGTCGGCTCCGACGGCGGGCAGGGCGAGGCCGTACGCGTCCCGTTCGCCGACGGCACCCTGGTCAAGCTGCCGGCCGCCGCGGCCTCCGACGACCGCCTGCTCACCGCGCTGCTGGCCCTCTCCGACGTCCTCGGCACCGGCCACCACGCGGCGGTCGGCGCCGGGGTGAAGCCCGGCTCCACGGTCGCCGTCGTCGGTGACGGAGCCGTCGGCCTGTGCGGGGTCATGGCCGCCAAGCGGCTTGGCGCCGAGCGGATCATCGCGCTCGGCCGCCACACCGCCCGCACCGACATCGCCCGCACCTTCGGCGCCACCGACGTCGTCGCGGAGCGCGGCGAGGCCGCCGTCGCCGCCGTACGGGAACTGCTCGGCGGCGAGGGCGCCCAGGCGGTCATCGAGGCCGTCGGCACCGAGCAGTCCATGCGCACGGCCGTGGAGATCACCCGCGACGGCGGCTCGGTCGGCTACGTCGGCGTACCGCACGGCAGCGGCACCGGACTGGACCTCGGCGTCATGTTCGACCGGAACATCGCCCTGCGCGGCGGGGTCGCCCCCGTGCGCGGCTACATACCGGAGCTGCTCCCCGACGTCCTGTCCGGCGCCATCGACCCCTCGCCCGTCTTCGACCTCGCCATCGGCCTCGACGACGTACCGGCCGGCTACAAGGCGATGGACGAGCGCACGGCGTTGAAGGTCCTCATCAAGCCGTGAGCCGGTGAGGCCGGTGCGGGGGCCGGTGCGATCGCCGGCCCCCGCACCGGACCCGCTACCAGCGGACCGCGTCCAGGGCGTCCACCACACCGGCCCCGTAGAAGCCGTTGCGGTTCTTGCCGCCCTCGCAGACCGCGTCGACGGTGCCGTCACCGTCGATGTCGTACGGGGCGCCGCACGCCGTGGCGTCGGCCTCCGCCGTCAGCAGCGCCTTCACCGCGAACGCGGAGGCGTACGGGTGCCTGGACTTGATCAGGGCCACCACGCCCGCCACGTGCGGGGAGGCCATCGACGTACCGGCCATGTAGCCGTACTTGCCGTCCGGCAGCGTGGACAGGATCAGACCGTTCGTCGCGGGGAGCTCCGGCGGCTGGTAGGCCGTCGAGTCGCCGCCCGGCGCGGCCACGTCGATGACCCCGTTCCCGTAGTTCGAGTACGAGGCCTTCAGGCCCTTCGCGCCCGTCGCCGAGACCGTCACGACACCCGGCAGCATCGTCGGGATGTCGAAGCACTTCTTCGGGTCGATCGTCCGGGTGGAGGTGTCGCCGTCGTTCGGGCTGCCCGAGTCCTCGATCGTGTCGGCCGCCAGGTCCTCGGCCGAGTTGCCCGACGCGGCGACGTTGACCGTGCCCCTGCTCTCCGCGTACCGGGTGGCACGGGCGACCGCCTCGACCAGCGCGCCCTGGTCCGGGTCGTCCTTGCAGTTGTACATCCAGGGGTCGGTGTAATAGCTGTTGTTGGTGACGTCGACACCGTGGTCCGCCGCCCACATGAAGCCGCAGACGACGGACTCGGTGTAGAAGTAGCCGTCCGGGTTCGCCACCTTGATACCGGCGACCCTCACCCCCGGCGCGACACCCGTCACCCCGATGCCGTTCTTCGCCGCGGCTATGGTGCCCGCGACATGGGTGCCGTGCGGGCTCTCACCCGCCTTCGGCCGCCAGGAGCCGGGGGTGGTGTCCGGCGCGCCGGTCGCACAGTTCGCGGAGGCGGACCGGTCGAAGTTGGGCGCGAGGTCCGGATGGGTGTCGTCGACCCCCGTGTCGATGACCGCGACCGTGACCTTCCGGCTGCCCAGTGACTTCTGGTGCGCCCTGTCCGCCTTGATGGCCGGCAGGTCCCACTGCAACGGCTCCATCGGGTCCTGGTCCGCCGTCGCCCGCGCCGCGGCGGTCCGCTCCTGCTCGGCGGTGAGCGGCTGCTCGACCCCGATGTCCTTGGTGGCCTGCGGGACGATCGGGTTGGTGCGGGTGGCGCCCGCCGAATCCACGCCCCTGACCCTGCGTACGGACTGCGCGAAGTCCGGGTTCTGCGAGTGGACGACGAGGACGCCGATCCGGTCGTAGGCGATCACCACCGTGCCGCCGGCCCGCTCCACCGCCTTGCGCACCTGCTTGACGGTGCCGGGACCGCCCCGCGTGTTCACCACGTACGACAGCTTCGGTCCGTCCGCCGGTACCGCCGCCGCGGTCCGGCCGTCCACCGCCGAAGCGGAAGCGGAACCCGTCGGCAGGAAGCCGAGCGAGACGGTGAGGGCCAATCCGACGGGCAGCGCCAGTGCGCGCGTCCGTCCGGATCTCAGATGAGCCATGGGGTCTCCACATCATCCGTGCCGGTCGACCGGACACGGGGTGTGTCCAGTCGCGTACATGACCAGTGAAGCTATCGCTGATCATCCCGGCTCATCAATGAGTTCGGGAGAACCCGTCTCCACCGCGGCGTCCGAAGGGGTGACCCGGAGACCGGCGGAAGAGTGCGCAGCCGCGTTGAACCGCTTCGCCACGGGCCGCGTGCCGTTGTCAGGGGAGGCGCACCATCACCCCCCGATACCGAGGTCCCCAGTGAAATCCACCGTCCCCACCATTACCGCACCCGCGTCGCGAGGAGATTCCGTGGCTACCGATGCACCGCCGCCAGAGGGCAGTACGGAGACAGGGCCGGCCCAGCCCACGACCGAGGCCTTCCTCGCGGAGCAGGAGAGCGCGGAATTCGGCGAACTGCGCCGCTCGTACCGCTCGTTCGCCTTCCCGCTGACCATCGCCTTTGTCCTCTGGTACCTGCTGTACGTGCTGCTGTCCAACTACGCAGGCGGCTTCATGGGCACCAAGGTGTTCAGCAACTTCAACGTGGCCTTCGTCTTCGGCCTCGCCCAGTTCCTCACCACCTTCCTCATCGCCTGGTTCTACTCGCGGCACGCCAACGCGAAGCTGGACCCGAAGGCCGAGGCCATCAAGTCCCGTATGGAGGCCGACGCATGAGCGCCGCGTACCACTCCCACACCGCCGTACTCGCCGCCTCCTCCACCACCGAGCACCGGCCGCTGATCATCACGCTCTTCGCGGTCTTCGTCGCGGCGACCCTCGGCATCACCGTCTGGGCCGGCCGGCAGACCAAGAGCGCCTCCGACTTCTACGCGGGCGGACGCCAGTTCACCGCCTTCCAGAACGGACTCGCGGTCTCCGGCGACTACATGTCCGCCGCCTCGTTCCTCGGTATCGCCGGAGCCATCGCCCTCTTCGGATACGACGGCTTCCTCTACTCGATCGGCTTCCTCGTCGCCTGGCTGGTCGCCCTGCTGCTGGTGGCGGAACCGCTGCGCAACTCGGGCCGCTACACCATGGGCGACGTCCTCGCCTACCGGATGCGGCAGCGCCCCGTGCGCACCGCGGCGGGCGTCTCCACCATCATCGTCTCGATCTTCTACCTGCTGGCACAGATGGCCGGCGCGGGTGTGCTGGTCTCCCTGCTCCTCGGCATCACCAGCGACGCCGGAAAGATCCTCATCGTTGCGCTGGTCGGCGTACTGATGATCGTCTACGTCACCATCGGCGGCATGAAGGGCACCACCTGGGTGCAGATGGTCAAGGCCGTGCTGCTCATCGCGGGCGCCATCCTGATGACCTTCATGGTGCTCTGGAAGTTCGACTTCAACGTCTCGGACCTGCTGGGCACCGCTGCGGAGAAGAGCGGCCACGGCGCGTCGTTCCTGGAGCCCGGACTCAAGTACGGCGCCACCGGCACCTCGAAGCTGGACTTCCTCTCCCTCGGCATCGCCCTGGTGCTGGGCACCGCGGGCCTGCCGCACATCCTGATCCGCTTCTACACGGTGCCGACCGCCAAGGCCGCCCGTAAGTCGGTCAACTGGGCCATCGGCATCATCGGCGCCTTCTACCTGATGACGATCGCCCTCGGATTCGGCGCCGCGGCCCTCATCGGACCGAAGGAGATCATCGCGAAGAACCCGGCGGGCAACGCGGCGGCCCCACAGCTCGCCGAGTACCTCGGCGGGGTCGGCTCCACCGGCGGCGCCGTCATGCTCGCCGTCATCTCCGCCGTCGCCTTCGCCACCATCCTCGCCGTCGTCGCGGGCCTCACCCTCGCCTCCTCGTCCTCCTTCGCCCACGACATCTACGCCAACGTCATCCGCAAGGGGAAGGCCACCGAGAAGGAGGAGATGCGGGCCGCCCGCTGGGCCACCGTCTTCATCGGCGCCGCCGCGATCCTGCTCGGCGCCTTCGCCCGCGACATGAACGTCGCCGGTCTGGTGGCGCTCGCCTTCGCCGTCGCCGCCTCGGCCAACCTCCCCACGCTCCTCTACAGCCTCTTCTGGAAGCGCTTCACCACCCAGGGCGCGCTGTGGTCGATCTACGGTGGTCTGGCCAGCTCGGTGATCCTGGTGCTGTTCTCGCCGGTCGTCTCCGGCAACGAGAAGACCTCGATGTTCAAGGGCGTCGACTTCGCCTGGTTCCCGCTGGAGAACCCCGGCCTGATCTCGATCCCGCTGGGCTTCCTGCTCGGCTGGCTCGGCTCCCTCCTGTCGAAGGAGGAGCCGGACAAGGGCAAGTACGCCGAACTGGAGGTCAAGTCCCTCACCGGCATCGGAGCCCACTGAGAGCAGGAGTTCACCCAGGAGTTCGTCTCTCGCACCGATCCCCTGCCGCGGCCGCGTCGTAGAGTCCTACGACGCGGCCGCGTCGTACCTCGTGTCAAACGGGCCCCTGCGATGTCACACGCCTCGCGTAGTCTCGAAAGAGCCAGTAACCGCAACCGGGAATTCAGCCGGAGGAGGGGGCCCACCATGCTCATCGACACCTACGACCGGGTCGCCACCGACCTGCGCGTGTCACTCACCGACCGGTGCAACCTGCGCTGTACGTACTGCATGCCGGAGGAGGGCCTGCAGTGGCTGGCCAAGCCGGACCTGCTGAGTGACGACGAGATCGTCCGGCTCGTCCGCATCGCCGTCACGCAGCTCGGCATCACCGAAGTCCGCTTCACCGGCGGCGAGCCGCTGCTGCGCCCCGGACTCGTCTCCATCGTCGAACAGTGCGCGGCCCTGGAGCCCCGCCCGAAGATGTCGATCACCACCAACGGGATCGGGCTCAAGCGGACCGCCGCGGCGCTCAAGTCCGCCGGGCTGGACCGGGTCAACGTCTCGCTGGACACCCTGCGCCCCGACGTGTTCAAGACCCTCACCCGCCGCGACCGGCACCACGACGTCCTGGCCGGCCTCGAAGCCGCCCGGGAGGCCGGGCTCACCCCGGTCAAGGTCAACACCGTCCTGATGCCGGGACTCAACGACGACGAGGCCCCGGACCTGCTCGCCTGGGCCGTGGACAACGCCTACCAGCTCCGCTTCATCGAGCAGATGCCGCTCGACGCACAGCACGGCTGGAAGCGCGACGGAATGATCACAGCCGGTGACATCCTCCAGTCGCTGCGCACCCGCTTCGAGCTCACCCCGGAGGGCCGGGACGAGCGCGGCTCCGCCCCCGCCGAGCGCTGGCTGGTCGACGGCGGACCGCACCGGGTCGGCGTCATCGCCTCCGTCACCCGGCCGTTCTGCCGGGCCTGCGACCGCACCCGGCTCACCGCCGACGGACAGGTGCGCACCTGCCTCTTCGCCCGCGAGGAGACCGACCTGCGCGGCGCACTGCGGTCGGACGCGCCGGACAGCGAGATCGCCCGGATCTGGCGGCTCGCGATGTGGGGCAAGAAGGCCGGCTCCGGCCTGGACGACCCCTCCTTCCTCCAGCCCGACCGCCCGATGTCGGCGATCGGCGGGTAGCGCGCCGGGGCGGGGGCCGTCAGGCGGGTGACTCCCACTCCTCCAGCGTCACCACGTCCTTCAGGAAGCCGCGCACGCCGAGGAACGAGGACAGGTGCTCCCGGTGCTCGTCGCAGGCCAGCCAGGTCTTGCGGCGGTCCGGGGTGTGCAGCTTCGGGTTGTTCCACGCGAGCACCCACACGGCGTCGGCACGACAGCCCTTGGCGGAACAGACAGGGGCCTCGGCAGCGGATTCAGGGGAGTTCACGGACTCAACCCTAGATCCTCCCGGGCCTCCCAGGAGGCGCGGGGCCTCCCGCGGAGGGGGGCCGGCCCGAAGCATCCCCGTCGGAGAAAAGGCGACGCCGGGCAGCCACGGGGGGAGCTGCCCGGCGTCGGTCCGTCGCTCCGACGGGGGATGCGGAGCGCTTTTGAAGTATGTCACGCAGACAGGGGTGCGGGGCACTGGAACTTCATGATTGATCTGAGCTTTTCTTGAGCTTGAACCCGCCGTGAAACCAGACGGTACCGGGGCGTACCGGGTCAGCTGTGACCCTGCGGATCCGGGGAACGGAAGACGTGGTCCGCCTCCGGTTCCGGTTCGGTGTGACTCGTCACAGGTGCGGCGCCGAGCGCGAGCCGCGTCGGGGCCGGGACGAAGGTCGAGGGCATCGCGGGGGAGTTCTCCCGGCCCGCGTTGGCGATGACGACGGCGATGTACGGGAGCAGAACGCCCAGCGCCAGCCCCACGATCGCCACATAGCGCTCCACGTTCCACAGGGCCGCCGCGGCGACCACCGAGACCGTGCGCACGGACATCGAGATCACGTAGCGCCGCTGCCTGCCGCGCACATCCTCCGCGAGCCCCTGCCGGGCCCCCGTGATCCGGAAGACCTCGGAACCGCTCTGCTTGCCCATCCCGCCTCCACCCAACTTCCCCGCGCCCGCGTCATCGCCTCGTCCGCGCACGAACCGGAGGAGACCCCGTTCCCATGCCGGACGCTCCCCGGATCCGGACCGTTCCTACGGTACGCCCGGCACTCGCCGCGTTCGAGACCGGGGCGCGCCACGAATCCCGCTCACCGCACGTACGGACCCCTCCGGCATGCGGTGCGCCCGTCCGGGGCCGAGACTGGTCGCACATCGCGACACCGCGTTGCATGAGGAGGCGGTATGGGCTGGTTGTGGGCAATCATCGTGGGCCTGGTTCTCGGCCTGATCGCGAAGGCGATCCTGCCGGGGAAGCAGGAGATCCCACTCTGGCTGACGGTCATCTTCGGCATGATCGGCAGCATCCTCGGCAATGCCGTCGCCACCTGGATCGGTGTCAACGACACCAAGGGCATCGACTGGACGCGCCATGTGCTCCAGCTGATCGGCGCCGTGGTGGTGGTCGGTGTGGGGGACATGCTGTGGGCCTCGATCCGGGGCAGCAGGAAACAGAAGACCTGAGCCACCGGTCCACCGCACGGCACCGCGGCCGGACACGCATGGCGCGTGTCCGGCCGCGGTGCCGTGATGGCGTCCCGTACGGGCCCGGATCAGCCCGCCGTGACCTCGATGGCCGCGAGGTTCTTCTTGCCCCTGCGCAGCACCAGCCAGCGCCCGTGCAGCAGCTCCTCGCGGGCCGGTGCGACCTCGCCGTCGGTGACCTTGACGTTGTTCACGTACGCGCCACCCTCCTTGACCGTGCGGCGCGCGCCCGACTTGCTCGGCGCCAGACCGACCTCCACCAGCAGGTCCACCAGCGGACCCAGCTCGGTGACCCGGGCGTGCGGCACCTCGGAGAGTGCGGCGCTCAGCGTCGCCTCGTCCAGCCCGCCCAGCTCGCCCTGGCCGAACAGGGCCTTCGACGCGGCGATGACCGAGGCGCACTGGTCCGCGCCGTGCACCAGCGTCGTCAGCTCCTCGGCCAGCGCGCGCTGCGCGGAGCGGGCCTGCGGCCGCTCCTCCGTGACCTTCTCCAGCTCCTCCAGCTCGGCGGGGCTCAGGAAGCTGAGGATGCGCATGTAGCGGGAGATGTCCCGGTCGTCCACGTTCAGCCAGAACTGGTAGAACGCGTACGGCGTCGTCATCTCCGGGTCGAGCCAGACGGCCCCGCTCTCGGACTTGCCGAACTTGGTCCCGTCCGCCTTCGTCATCAGCGGCGTCGCCAGCGCGTGCACCTCCGCGCCCGGCTCCAGGCGGTGGATCAGGTCCAGACCTGCGGTGAGGTTCCCCCACTGGTCGCTGCCGCCCTGCTGGAGGGTGCAGCCGTGGCGCCGGTACAGCTCCAGGAAGTCCATGCTCTGGAGCAGCTGGTAGCTGAACTCGGTGTAGCTGATGCCCTCGTCGGACTCCAGCCGGCGGGCGATGGACTCCTTGGTGAGCATCTTGTTGACCCGGAAGTGCTTGCCGATGTCCCGCAGGAACTCGATCGCGGACATGCCCGCGGTCCAGTCCAGGTTGTTCACCATGACCGCGGCGTTCTCGCCCTCGAAGGACAGGAACGGCTCGATCTGGGACCGCAGCCGCGACACCCAGGCGGCGATGGTCTCCGGGTCGTTCAGCGTGCGCTCCGCGGTCGGCCGGGGGTCACCGATCTGGCCGGTGGCCCCGCCCACCAGGGCGAGCGGCCGCAGCCCGGCCCGCTGGAGCCGGCGCATGGTGAGCACCTGCACCAGGTGGCCGACGTGCAGACTCGCCGCGGTGGGGTCGTAGCCGCAATAGAACGTGACGGGACCGTCCGCGAGAGCCTTGCGCAGTGCGTCCTCGTCAGTGGACTGGGCGAACAGCCCGCGCCACTTCAGCTCGTCGACGATGTCCGTCACGGTTCCGTGTCTCCTCAGCTACGTGTATCGATGGGTCTTTCGACAGGTCTACCGATAGACCTGTCGAAAGGCATCGGCCAGTCTAGGCCGGTCACACGCCCCGGCTCACCGAGCTCATGTTGAAGTCCGGGATGCGCAGCGCGGGCATCGCGGCCCGGGTGAACCAGTCGCCCCACTCGCGCGGCAGCGTCTTCTCGGTGCGCCCCGCCTCCGTGGCCCGCGACAGCAGGTCCACCGGGGACTCGTTGAAGCGGAAGTTGTTCACCTCACCGAGCACCTCGCCGCCCTCCACGAGATACACCCCGTCCCTGGTCAGCCCGGTCAGCAGCAGCGTCGCCGGATCGACCTCTCGGATGTACCACATGCAGGTCAGCAGCAGTGCGGGGCCGGTCGTCGCGGCCACCATCTCCTCCAGCGACCGCTCACCACCGCCCGCCAGGACCAGGTTGTCGATCGCCGGGGCGAGCGGCAGCCCCGTCAGGCCCGCGGTGTGCCGGGTCGTCGTGAGCTGTTCCAGCCGCCCGTCCCTGATCCAGTCGGTGCGGGTCAGCGGCAGCCCGTTGTCGAAGACCGAGGCGCCGTCACCGGAGGAGTGCGCGATGACGAACGGCGCGGACTCGATCCCCGCGGCGTGCGGGTCGCTGCGCAGCGTCAGCGGCAGCGGGGACAGCGTGTCGCCGAGCCGGGTGCCGCCACCCGGCCTGGAGAACACCGTCCGGCCCTCTGCGGCGTCCCGGGCGGTCGCGGACCACAGCTGGTAGATCAGCAGATCGGCCACGGCGGTCGGCGGCAGCAGCGTCTCGTACCGTCCGGCCGGCAGCTCGATACGGCGCTCCGCCCAGCCGAGCCGCCGGGCCAGCTCGCTGTCCAGCTCCGCCGGGTCGACGTCCTTGAAGTCGCGGGTCGCACGCCCCGCCCAGGCCGAGCGCGAGCGGTCGGGCGACTTGGCGTTCAGCTCCAGCGTGCCGTTCGGCTGGTCGTGGCGCAGCCGCAGCCCGGTCGACGTACCGAGGTAGGTCGAGGTCATCTCGTGGTTCGCGAAGCCGTACAGCTCCCGGCCACCGGCCCTGGCCCGCGCGAAGGCGTCCCCGAGCGCGGGGGCGAACGCCGCGAACACGTCGGAGCCCGTCTCCGCCGGCGCGTCGGTGAAGTCGGGGGACGACGGCACCCCGGTGACCAGCGGCTGCGCGTCCTCGGCCGGTCCGGCGCCGCGTGCGGCTGCCTCGGCGGCCCGCACCAGCGGCTCCAGGTCTGCCGGGGTGACGGCGGCCCGGGACACGACCCCGGACGCGGTGCCCTCGGCCCCGTCAACCGTGGCGATGACGGTCAGGGTGCGGCCCCGGGTCACCCCGTTCGTGGTGAGCGCGTTGCCCGCCCAGCGCAGGTTGGCCGACGACTCCTCGTCGGCGATGACCACACAGCCGTCGGCGGTGGACAGTTCGAGAGCGCGCTCGACGATCTCGTACGGCTTGCTGACGCGGCTCATCGTCCGGCCTCCTGCGTCGTATTCAGAATGTTCACGCCTCGGAAGAGGGCGGAGGGGCAGCCGTGCGAGACGGCCGCGACCTGGCCCGGCTGGGCCTTGCCGCAGTTGAAGGCGCCGCCCAGGACGTACGTCTGCGGGCCGCCGACCTTCTCCATCGAGCCCCAGAAGTCCGTCGTCGTCGCCTGGTACGCGACGTCCCGCAGCTGCCCGGCGAGCTTGCCGTTCTCGATCCGGAAGAAACGCTGCCCGGTAAATTGAAAGTTGTACCTTTGCATGTCGATGGACCACGACCGGTCACCGACCACGTAGATCCCGCGCTCCACCCCGCCGATCAGATCCTCGGTGGACAGTCCGCCGGGATCGGGCGCCAGCGACACGTTCGCCATCCGCTGCACGGGTACATGGCCCGGCGAGTCCGCGTAGGCGCACCCGTTGGACCGGCCCAGGCCCGTCAGCTTCGCGATCCGGCGGTCCAGCTGGTAGCCGACCAGCGTGCCGTCCTTCACCAGGTCCCACGACTGGGCCTCCACGCCCTCGTCGTCGTAGCCGATCGTCGCGAGCCCGTGCTCGGCCGTGCGGTCGCCCGTCACGTTCATCACCGGGGAGCCGTACGCCAGCTTCCCCAGCTTGTCGAAGGTGGCGAACGAGGTCCCGGCGTACGCCGCCTCGTACCCCAGCGCCCGGTCCAGCTCCGTGGCGTGCCCGATCGACTCGTGGATGGTCAGCCACAGGTTCGAGGGGTCGACGACCAGGTCGTACGTCCCCGCCTCGACGCTCGGCGCCCGCATCTTCTCGGCCAGCAGCCCCGGAATCCGCTCCAGCTCCGCGTCCCAGTCCCAGCCGGTCCCGGTCAGGTACTCCCAGCCGCGCCCGACCGGCGGCGCGATCGTGCGCATCGAGTCGAACTCACCACTCGTCGCGTCCACCGCCACCGCGGTGAACTGCGGATGCAGCCGGACCCGCTGCTGCGTGGTGACCGTGCCCGCCGAGTCCGCGTAGAACTTGTTCTCGTGGACGGTCATCAGGGAGGCGTCCACATGCGCGACGCCCGCCGCCCCCAGCAGCCGGCCGCTCCACTCGGCGAGCAGCCCCGCCTTCTCCTCCGCGGGTACGTCGAACGGGTCGATGTCGTACGCCGACACCCAGCTCCGCTCGCCGTGCACCGGCTCATCGGCGAGCTCCACCCTCTCGTCCGAGCCCGCCGCCGCGATCACCTTCGCCGAGAGCTTCGCCATCGCGACGGCCTGCGAGGCCACCCTCGCCGCCGCGTCCATCGTCAGGTCCACCCCGGAGGCGAACCCCCATGCCCCGCCGTGCACCACCCGCACCGCGTACCCGAGCTCCGTGCTGTCCGACGCCCCGGCCGGGCGGGCGTCCCGCAGCCGCCAGGTGGCGCTGCGCACCCGCTCGAAGCGGAAGTCCGCGTGCACGGCCCCGAGCGCCCGCGCACGGGCGAGCGCCGCGTCGGCCAACGGCCTCAGCGGCAGGGCCAGGAACGACTGATCTACCTCATGGGGCACGAGCGGCCTCTCCTCTGCGTCACATACCCTCGGTTCCTTTACGGGGGCAGTGAAGCACGGCCGCTGGGGCGGCACAGCCGAATTGAGCCCGGGCCCCCGGCCGGACAGGGCCGGAACGTCACTGTAGGAACCCGACAGCGCCCGGGGGAAGGCGCTGTCAGAGGCCGATTCCTCGTGAGACGGGTGGTACCGATAGGTTTTTCGAGGTACCAGACAGCTATGGAAAGGGTGATCCGTTGAGCCGCTCGGTTCTCGTCACCGGAGGAAACCGGGGCATTGGCCTCGCCATCGCCCGCGCTTTCGTCGACAACGGCGACAAGGTCGCGATCACCTTCCGCTCCGGCGAGCCGCCCCAGGCCCTCACCGAGGCCGGTGTTCTCGCGGTTCGTTGCGACATCACCGACGCCGAGCAGGTGGAGCAGGCCTACAAGGTGATCGAGGAGAAGCACGGCCATGTGGAGGTGCTGGTCGCCAACGCCGGTGTCACCAAGGACCAGTTGCTGATGCGGATGACCGAGGAGGACTTCACGTCGGTGCTCGACACCAACCTCACCGGTACCTTCCGGATCGTCAAGCGCGCCAACCGGGGCATGCTGCGCGCCAGGAAGGGCCGGGTCGTCCTCATCTCCTCCGTCGTCGGCCTCCTCGGCTCGGCGGGGCAGGCGAACTACGCCGCGTCCAAGGCCGGCCTGGTCGGCTTCGCTCGGTCGCTCGCCCGTGAGCTGGGCTCGCGGAACATCACCTTCAACGTCGTCGCACCCGGCTTCGTAGACACCGACATGACGCAGGCGCTCACCGAGGAGCAGCGCAAGGGCATCGTCGCCCAGGTGCCGCTCGCGCGGTACGCGCAGCCCGCGGAGATCGCCGCCGCGGTGCGCTTCCTCGCCTCCGACGACGCGTCGTACATCACTGGAGCCGTCATCCCTGTTGACGGCGGATTGGGCATGGGTCACTGATCACCATGAGCGGAATTCTCGACGGCAAGCGCATCCTCATCACCGGGGTGCTGATGGAGTCGTCCATCGCGTTCCATGCCGCGAAGGTGGCCCAGGAACAGGGCGCGGAGGTCATCCTGACCGCCTTCCCGCGGCCCACGCTCACCGAGCGCATCGCCAAGAAGCTGCCCAAGCCGGCCAAGGTCATCGAGCTGGACGTGACCAACACCGAGCACCTGGACCGGCTGGCCGGTCTGGTGCGCGACGAGCTCGGTTCGCTCGACGGCGTCGTCCACTCCATCGGCTTCGCGCCGCAGGACGCGCTCGGCGGCAACTTCCTCAACACCCCCTTCGAGTCGGTCGCCACGGCGATGCACGTCTCGGCGTTCTCGCTGAAGTCGCTCGCCATGGCCTGCAAGCCGCTGATGAGCGAGGGCGGTTCGATCGTCGGCCTCACCTTCGACGCGCAGTTCGCCTGGCCGCAGTACGACTGGATGGGCCCGGCCAAGGCCGCGCTGGAGGCCACCTCCCGCTACCTCGCCCGCGACCTGGGCAAGGACGGCATCCGCTGCAACCTGATCTCGGCCGGACCGATCGGCTCCATGGCCGCCAAGTCCATCCCGGGCTTCGGTGAGCTGGCCGAGGTGTGGAACACCCGTGCGCCGCTGGCCTGGGACATGAAGGACCCGGAGCCGGCCGGCCGCGGCATCGTCGCACTGCTCTCGGACTTCTTCCCGAGGACCACGGGCGAGATCATCCACGTCGACAGTGGCGTGCACATGATCGGCGCCTGACCCCCGGCCCCGTACGGCGGCCTTCCGGAAACGGCCGCGCACCACCCCCCCCCGGAGGCGGTGCGCGGCCGTTTCCCGTGTCCCGCCCGGCCTCTCGGCGCTCAGGTCGAAAACCTGGTCGATCCACCGCAGAATGTGGAGGAACCGGACTTTTGTCAGGGCGAGAGGGGAGGAGACCGCTGTGCGCGGCACACGTCACCGAACCCGGTCCCTGCTGGCGGCCTCCGCCCTCGTCGCCGGGCTGCTCGTGCCCGTCGGCCTGTACGCGGCCGGCCATGTCGGGGCCGCGGGCGCGGCCGGTGCTCCCAGGCCCGACCCCGAACCCTCCGGCGCCGAATGCCGTACGTCGGTCCACGGCTCCCGGGTCATCGCCTACTGCCACAACCCGTACCCGTCCACCGACCGGGTGCAGCTGCACACCGACTGCGCCCGCTGGTGGGACATCGACGCGGACTCCAGGCCGGTTGCCGTCCCGCCGGGCCGGACCGTACGGCTGGACGACCGCTGCTGGAAAGAGGTCCGCTCCGCCTGGGTCACCCACGCCGGCAGGACAGGCAGCGCTTAGGCCGGCGTTCCAGGACGACGCGAGGGTACGGCGCGCCCGCCCGTCCCCGTACGCCGGGATCGGGCAGGCTGTCGTCGGTCAGGGGTTCACTCCCCAACTGCCTTGCCGAGGAGCGGTCATGTACGAGTTACGGGCCCCGAGCCCACCCCCGGTGCGCGAGTTGACGGGTTCGGCGCCCCGGCCCTCGCCGCGGCTGCTGCCCTGCCTGGTGGCGGTCGCACTGGTCTGCGTGGCCGTCCAACTGGCCTTCGTCATACCGGGATCGGGCCTCGGGTGGGACGAGACCGTGTACGTCAGCCAGGCCGGGGGCGACACCCCGGCGGCGTTCTTCAGCGCTCCCCGCGCCCGCGGCATCTCCTACCTGGTGACTCCGGTGGCCGCCCTCACCGCGTCCACGACCGCCCTGCGGATCTATCTCCTCCTGCTCTCGGCCGGTGCGCTCGTCGGCGCCTTCCGGGTCTGGCGCACCCTGGTGCCCGACCGGGTCCTGGTCTGTGCGGCGGCCCTGTTCGCCACCCTGTGGCCGGCCCTGTTCTACGGCTCCATGGCCATGCCGAACCTGTGGTGCGCGCTGGGTTCCCTGGCCGCCACCGGGTGGGTCGCGCGCGCCCTGCTGCGGGGGGCGGGGCGGGCCGAACTCCTCGGTGCGGGGGCGGCGACAGCGGTCGTCGTGCTGATGAGGCCGGCCGACGGGGTGTGGCTCGCCCTGCCGTTGCTGCTGGTCACGGTGGCGCGGCCCCGGATGTTCGCCGCGCTGGCCGTCGGGCTGCTCGCGGGCGCCGCACCGTGGATCGTGGAGGCGTTCGCGCACTACGGGGGTCCGCTCACCCGGATTCACCGGGCCAGCGAGATCCAGGGCGGTCTGGGCTGGAACCTGGCGGTGGACGACCAGGCCAAGGCGCTGGAGGGGCGCACCCTCTGCCGCCCCTGCGCCATCGGGTGGAAACGGCCCGGGACGACGGTCTGGTGGGTCCTGCTGCCGTTCCTCGCCGCCGGCGGCGCGGTCGTCGCACGCCGGGCGGGCCGGGGCCGGGTGATCCTGCTGGCGACGGGGACGGCGGTGTCGCTTGCGGTGCCGTACCTCTTCCTGATCGATTACGCCGCACCGCGCTTCCTGCTGCCCGCCTACGCGCTGTTCTCCCTTCCGGTGGCGGAATGCCTGGTACGGCTCCACGCGTGGGCGCGCCGTCCCGCAGGACGGCCGGGGCGGACCATCGCGGCGCAGTGGCGCGTCGTCGCGCTCGGCGCCGTCCTCGCCGCCCACCTGGTCGTACAGCTCCAGGTGACGAGCCGGGTGTCCGCCAGCAGCCATTCGACCACCGCGGACTTCGAGGCCGTGGCCGCCGCGCTCCACCGCAACGGAATCCGCCCGCCCTGCGTGATCAGCGGCGATCAGGCCGTCCCGATCGCCTACTACGCGGGCTGCGCCTCACGGCAGACCGCCGGGCACGACGGGAGCATCACCCCCGCGGGTCTCAGGGAGGCCGCCCGACGGGTCCCGACTGCTGTCCTCGTCTCCGGCGGCGGCCCCCGGCCGGCGTACGCCCCCGCGGGCCCGCCCGTCTCCCTGGCGGAGACCCGGGACGCGGGACCGTACACCGGCTACCTGTTCCCACTGCCGGACCGCCCCGGTCCGGGCCGGCCGGACTCCTGAGACGGTCGCGAGACGGCCTGGGGCGGTCCGGGGCCGGACGGTCAGTCGGGGAGGGGGACGCGGATCACCGGGTCGAACGGGCGTTTGTTGAAGCCGGTGCGCAGATTGCGGCAGCCCGGCGCGCCGCACATGAAGAATTCCTCGACAGCCCTGCGCCCTGTGAGGGCCCTGAGCCACACCTTCTCGTTGGTGGTGAGAGCGCGGTGCTGTTCGTCGGAATCGCAGGTGAAGCAGTACATCTGACGGGGCTGCACTGGACCTCCCGAAGCGGGCGGACATACCGGACAGGGCGAAACGAACCGAGCGAACCGCATCATAAGGGGGGTGTGACGGGCGAGGGGAGGGCGCACGGAAGCGTCTCCCGCGCTGACTTCCCGCCCGGGGCGCGGACCGGCGCGTGAAACGGGCTGGTGGACGGGTGCCGGGGCGGGGTCTCAGACCCGGTCCGCCAGGCAGTTGAGCGCGTGGCTCGCGGCCTCCTCCGCCGCCGTCTCCGCGTCACCGGCGCGGATCGCCTCGACCAGCCGCCCGTGGTCCATGTGGTTCTCCGGCCGCAGCTCATGACCGACGTCGTCCCGGACGTGTTCCCGCAGGAGATCACCCAGGTCGGCGTAGAGCCCGGTCAGCACGTCGTTGTGGGCGGCGGCCACGACGGCCAGGTGCAGGGTCGCGTCCGCCGCCACGAAGGCCTCGGCGTCTCCGGCGGCCCAGGTCTCCTCCCGGCGCCGCATGAGCGCGTCCAGCTGCTTCAGGTCCCGCTCTGTGCGCCGGGCGGCGGCCAGCCGCGCGGCCGACGACTCCAGCGTCGAGCGCAGCTCGGCGACATGGCGCGGATCGGCGGACGCGAACCGGCGGTGCATCACCCCGGCCAGCTCGCTGGTGGCGGCCACATAGGTGCCCGAGCCCTGCCGGATGTCGAGCAGGCCGTTGTGCGCGAGCGCGCGCACCGCCTCGCGCACGGTGTTACGGGCCACCCCCAGCTGCTCGACCAGCTCGGGTTCGGTGGGGATGCGCGAGCCCACGGGCCACTCGCCCGAGGTGATCTGGTTCCTCAGCTGGGCAATCACCTGGTCGGCGAGTGCCGAACGCCGAGGGGACGTCAGCGCCATGGTGCTCCTTGCTCGGGTTTCCGGGGCCGGGACTCTGTTCTCGCGGTCGTGCCGTTCCCGGGGTGTCCGCATGTTCTCAGAGGATTGACGGGGATTGGACAATCAATCATCCCATGATTCTATGATGGCCTCATGCGTGACGACGAAACCCCTCCCCAGACCCCGACCGGGACACTGAGTCCCGCCACTCCGACGGCACCCGGAACCGACACCCCCGCCACCCAGGCCGGTCCCGCGGCGTGGCTGCTCCGTCTGGTCGCCGTCGGGCTCGTCCTCACCGCGCTCAACCTCCGCCCCGCCATCACGAGCCTCGGCGCCCTCCTCGAAGAGGTGCGCGACGGGCTGCACATGAGCGGGAGCGTCGCGGGGGTCCTCACCTCCGTGCCGCCCCTCTGCTTCGCGGTCTTCGGCATCATGGCGCCGCGGCTGGCCCGCCGCTTCGGCCCCGGCGCGGTCGTCTGCGCGGGCATGACCGCCATCACCGCGGGGCTGGTGATCCGGCCCCTCGTCGGCGGCACGGCGGGCTTCCTCGCCGCGAGCGCGCTCGCCCTGATGGGCATCGCCGTGAGCAACGTCCTGATGCCGGTGATCGTCAAGCGCTGGTTCCCGGACCGGGTCGGCTCCATGACCGGCCTCTACTCCATGGCGCTGGCCCTGGGCACCTCGCTGGCCGCCGCCGTGACCGTCCCCATGACCGAGGCGATGGGCGGCAGTTGGAAGGCCGGGCTCGGCATCTGGGCCGCGCTCGCCGTCGTCGCGATCCTGCCCTGGATCCCGCTGGTACGGGACCGGCGCGCCGCCTCCGGACAGCCCTCCGCCGAGCAGGTGCGGGCACCGGAGCTCAGGATCACCCGCAGCCGCACCGCCTGGGCCCTCGCCTGCTTCTTCGGCCTCCAGGCCACCGCCGCGTACATCACCATGGGCTGGATGCCGCAGATCTTCCGGGACGCCGGGGTCTCGGCCGGTACCGCGGGCGTCCTGCTCGCCGTCACCATGGCGATGGGCGTGCCGCTCGCCTTCGTCATCCCCCGGGTCGCGGCCCGGATGCGGAACCAGGGCCCGATCGTCGTCTTCCTCGGCTCGTGCGGCCTCATCGGCTACGCGGGCCTCTTCCTCGCCCCGTCCGGCGGGGCCTGGGCCTGGGCGGTGCTCCTGGGCGTCTCGAACTGCGCCTTCCCGCTCGCCCTCACGATGATCAGCATGCGTTCGCGCAGCGGCGCCGGAGTGGTGCGGCTGTCCGCGTTCGCCCAGTCCTGCGGCTATCTGATCTCCATCCCCGGCCCGCTGCTCGTCGGCGTGCTCTACCAGCACAGCGGCGGCTGGGGGCTGCCGATCGGCCTGATGGCGGCCCTGATGGTGCCGCAGATGGTGGTCGGCACACTCGCCGGACGGGACCGGACGATCGAGGACGAATGCTGAGATGCGAGACTGGGGCCATGTCTCCTGTGCTCGACCCGAATCCCCAGAACGGTCAGAAGAAGCTCCTGCTCGTCTTCGGGGCGATGGTGCTGATCTCGGTCGTCATCGCCGTCATCGCCACCCTCGCCTCCCCCTGACGGTTCGCGCCCGCCCGGCCCCGGCGGGACGATGGTGGTGCTAGCCCCACCATCCCCTAGGGGGCCAGGGTCAGGGTGAAGTGGGTGGGTCACCGGATGGGCCGCAGGCCGCCGGATCCGTAGGTTCTCAGGTACCAGACCCGATGACCCCCGGAGGCGGACATGCCGGCCCGTACACACACCCGGTCCACCCGCCCGGACGCGGGCGGTGTCGAGATCCGGCTGCCCTGGTGGGCCGTCGCGCTGCCTGCCGTCGCCTTCGGCGCGCTGCTGCTGCTGATCGTCGCGCCGGGGCAGGCTCACGCGGCGACGGGCGGCTCTGCGGTGGGCCAGTTGCTTGAGCGAATAGTGGACCTGCTGACCCGCTGAGGCCGGCCGCCCGTCTCGGGCCGGCCCTCCAACACCCTGCGCCAGCTGGCACAATTCGTGCGAAGCTGAGGTGTATGAGCGTCGATACACCTCGCAGGATTGTCCTTCTCAGGCACGCGAAGGCGGAATGGTCGCAGGACTCCGACCATGAGCGCCCGCTCGCGGAACGCGGCCGCAAGGACGCACCCGTGGCAGGCCGCAAACTCGTCGATTCCGGGATCGCCATCGACCTGGCTCTCTGTTCCACCGCGGCCAGGACGCGCGAGACATGGAAGCTGGCCGTGCACGAGATGCCCGAGCGGCCCAGGACCGTGTACGAGGAGCGGTTGTACGAGGCCTCGCTCGGCGAGCTGATCGCCCTGGTCAACGAGACGCCCGATGAGGTACGCGACCTGCTGGTGATCGGGCACAACCCGGGCATGCACGCGCTCGCCGATGCCCTCTCGGGCGCTTCGGAGGGCGACGCACTGGCCCGGCTGACCCGCGGCGGCTTCCCGACCGCGGCGTTCGCCGTGGTCGAGTTCTCCGGCACCTGGAAGAGCGTGGAGCACGGCATCGGCAAACTCACCGAGTACTGGACCCCGAACGACTGAGAGCTGACGCCTGCCGTCGGCCGGCTGACGGCGGTCCGTCCCACCGGCTACGAAGAGGGCCCCGGTGCGCGAGCTTCCGCTTGCGCACCGGGGCCCTGCGTGCTGTCCGGGGCGCACCGGCCCCGGAGCCGGCTCCCTATTCGACGAGACCGTCGACGGCCTCGACCTCCTCGCGGGTGATGCCGAGCAGATAGAGCACGGTGTCCAGGAACGGCACGTTCACCGCTGTGTGCGCGGCCCTGCGGACCACCGGCTTCGCGTTGAACGCGACGCCGAGCCCCGCGGTGTTGAGCATGTCCAGGTCGTTGGCCCCGTCACCGATCGCCACGGTCTGCGCCAGCGGCACTCCGGCCTCCGCGGCGAAGCTGCGCAGCAGCCGGGCCTTGCCGGCCCGGTCGACGATGGGCCCGGTCACCCGGCCGGTGAGCTTGCCACCGATGATCTCCAGCGTGTTGGCAGAGGCGAAGTCGAGCCCCAGCCGCTCCTTGAGATCGTCCGTGACCTGCGTGAACCCGCCTGAGACGACGCCTACTTGGTAGCCGAGCCGCTTCAGGGTACGGATCAGGGTGCGGGCGCCCGGCGTCAGCCGTACCTCGGCGCGGACCTTCTCCACCACGGACACGTCGAGGCCCGCCAGCAGCGCCACCCGTGCGTGCAGCGACTGCTCGAAGTCGAGTTCACCGCGCATCGCCTGCTCGGTGACCGAGGCGACCTCCGCCTCGCAGCCGGCGTGGGCCGCGAACAGCTCGATGACCTCGTCCTGGATGAGGGTCGAGTCGACGTCCATCACGACGAGCCGCTGCGCCCGGCGGCTCAGCCCGGCCGAGACCACGGCCACGTCGACGCCGATCTCGGCGGCCTCGGTGGCCAGCGCGGTCCGCAGCTCCTCGGTCCCGGTGCCGGACACCGCGAACTCGACGGCTGTGACCGGGTATTTCGCCAGCCGGAAGATCCGGTCGATGTTTCCGCCGGTCGAGGTGATGCTGGCCGCTATGGCGGCGGTCGACTCCGCGGTCAGCGGGTGCCCGAGCACCGTCACATGGGAGCGGCCGTCGCCACGGGGACGGTTGTCGCCCGTGCCGGAGATGATCTCGGCCTGCAGTTTCAGCGACTCGGCCCAGCTGTGCACGGTGGCCCGCAGGTCGCCCTCCGTGGTGCCGCCCGCGACCGGGGCGGTGACCAGCGCGCACAGGACGATGCGGCCACGGGTGACCACCTGCTCGATGTCGACGACATCGACCGAGTAGGCGGCGAGGGTGTCGAACAGCCCGGCGGTGATACCGGGACGGTCCTTCCCGAAGATCTTCACGAGAAGGGTCGGTGCGTCGATGCCCTGACGTGACTCAGGGGACTCAGGAGACGGCGAGGACTGAGGTGGCTGAGATGCGCTCATGGTGCACCCACCGTATCGGTCCGCGACGCGCCCCCGACGGTCCGTCCCGAGTGCCGGACAGTCCGGCCCGACACCCCCAACCAGATAATTCAGCACGATCCGCAATCGTTCCTGGCCAGTTGTGTCGGTAGATGACCGTTTTGTTGGCGTCAAAGCCATAACAGTGCAGGTCTCGGCAGGGTCAAACCCCCGCCCGGCTTTCGTATCGGGGACTGCTCCTGGAATAGTTCCCCACGATGTTCAGCATCCCTAGACTCCCTGCGACGGGGGTAATCGGGGGACAACTAGTGGGGCGCGGAGTGCCGGAACTCGTACTGGAATTGAATGGCAGGACCTGGACGCTCGATCCGTCCAGGTCGTACACCCTCGGACGTGATCCGCAGGGCGACATGACGATCGATGACGCCAGGGTGTCGTGGCGGCACGCCACGATCAGCTGGAACGGCCGGGGTTGGTCCATCGAGGACCACGGCAGCACCAACGGCACCTATGTCCAGGGCCGGCGAATCCAGCAGCTGGAGATCGGCCCCGGCTCCACGGTGAACCTGGGCAATGCCACCGACGGGCCCCGGCTGAGCCTCAGCGGCGCCGCGGCCGGCGCAGGTGTGTACAGCGGGCAGGCCGCCGCCGGGGCCCACGCCCCGGCCCAGCAGCCACAGCAGACCCCGCCGCAGCAGCCGCAGCCGCAGCAGGGCGGACCCGGCTGGCCGGGCCAGCAGCAGCACCCGGGCCAGCAGCAGATCCCGGGCCAGCAGATTCCGGGCCAGCAGATCCCGGCCCAGGGCCAGGGACAGGGGCAGGGCCAGCAGCCGCAGGCCTGGCAACAGGCGCCCCAGGCGCCGCAGCAGCACCACGGTCCGCAGCAGGGCATGGCGAACAACCCCGGAAGTGGCGGGGCCGGCGGCGCGGCGGGGGCGTCACCGGTCTACGGCGACCGCAGCCCGACCACCTTCCACCAGGTGGCTCTCGGCCGGGTGATGCGCATCGGCCGTGCGCTGGAGAACGAACTGGTCGTCTCCGACCTCCAGGTCTCGCGCAACCACGCCGAGTTCCACGCGACGCCCGACGGCCGCTTCGAGATCCGTGACCTCGGATCCCACAACGGCACGTACGTCAACGGCCAGCCGCTCTCCAAGTCCGGCTCCGCGCTCATCGGCGCGAACGACATCGTCGGTGTCGGTCACTCGACGTTCCGGCTGGTCGGCGACCGCCTTGAGGAATTCGTCGACACGGGCGAGGTCTCCTTCGCCGCCCGCCACCTCACCGTGACGGTCGACGGCGGCAAGCAGATCCTCAAGGACGTCTCGTTCGGCGTCCCCGAGAAGTCGCTGATCGGCGTCATCGGCCCGTCCGGCTCCGGAAAGTCCACCCTGCTCAAGGCGCTCACCGGCTACCGGCCCGCCGACCAGGGCGAAGTCCTCTACGACAACCGGAACCTCTACAAGCAGTTCGCCGAGCTGCGCCAGCGCATCGGCCTGGTTCCGCAGGACGACATCCTGCACAAGGAACTCACGGTCACCAAGGCCCTCAAGTACGCGGCCAAGCTCCGCTTCCCCGCCGACACCACAGAGGCCGAGCGGCAGTCCCGGATCCTGGAAGTCCTCGCCGAGCTCAAGCTCGACATCCACAAGGACAAGAAGGTCACCTCGCTCTCCGGCGGCCAGCGCAAGCGCGTCTCGGTGGCCCTGGAACTGCTCACCAAGCCCTCGCTGATATTCCTGGACGAGCCGACCTCCGGCCTCGACCCGGGCATGGACCGCGACGTCATGCAGCTGCTGCGCGGTCTGGCCGACGACGGCCGTACCGTCCTGGTCGTCACGCACTCGGTTGCCGAGCTGGCCATCTGCGACAAGCTCCTGGTGATGGCGCCCGGCGGTGCCGTGGCCTACTTCGGCCCGCCGGAGGAAGCGCTCAACTTCTTCGGCTACGGCACCTGGGCCGACGTCTTCTCGGCGTTCGAGAACTACCGCGACTACGACTGGGCGGGCCGCTGGCGCGGTTCGCAGCACTACCAGATGTACGCCGCGGACATCGACTCCGTCGCCGCGCAGTCCGTACACATGCCGCCGCCGCAGCAGATGCGCCCGCCGAAGCCGCAGGGCTGGGGCGCGCAGCTGTGGACGCTGATGCGCCGCTATCTGTCGGTGATCGCGTCCGACAAGGGCTTCATGGGCCTGATGGTGATCCTGCCCGCGGTGCTGGGTGTGGTGAGCGTGGTCATTCCGTCGGACTTCGGCCTCGGCCCGCCCAAGGCGCCGTCCCGGTTCAACAGCGACGCCGGAACGATCATGCTGATCCTGGTGATCGGCATGACCTTCTCGGGCGCGGCCAACTCCGTACGAGAGCTGATCAAGGAACGGGTGATCTACGAACGGGAACGGGCCACCGGCCTCTCCCGCTCCGCCTACCTGATGTCCAAGGTGATCGTGCTCGGCCTGATCACGGCCGTGCAGGGCGTCATCATCTGCGGCATCGGCTTCGCCACCCGTGATCTGCCGGCGGAGGGCCTGATCATGCCGCCGGCCGTCGAGCTCTGCGTGACGATCATCGCGCTCGGCTTCACCTCGATGATGTTCGGCCTGGTGATCTCCTCGCTGGTGAAGACCTCAGAGAAGACCATGCCGCTGCTGGTCATGTTCGCGATCGTCCAGGTGGTCTTCACCGGCATCCTCTTCCAGGTCTACGGATCGCTCGGCCTGGAACAGTTCGCCTGGCTGATGCCGTCCCGCTGGGCCATCGCGGCCGCGGGCTCGACCCTCGACCTCGCCCACCTCATGCCGCCGTGGGACCAGAAGAACCCCACCGACCTGGACCCGCTGTGGGAGCACTCGGTGAGCCAGTGGGGGATCAACATCGGTGTGCTGGTCTTCCTCGGTGTGATCTGCGGCTTCGCGGTCGCGCGGCTGCTGCGCCGCCACGAGCCCGAGGTGATGCGCAAGTAGCGGGCCCCGGCTCGTGCCGAAGGGCGGCACCCCGCACGGGGTGCCGCCCTTCGGCGTGTGTCACGGCGTACCGGAGTGGACTCAGTACGCGCTGTTGACGTTGTCGATCGAGCCGTACTTGTCGGCGGCGTAGTTGGCCGACGCGGTGATGTTGGCGACCGGGTCGTACTGGTCGTGGGGGGTACCGCCGACGTGGTAGAAGTCGAAGGTCGGCTTGATGATCTGGAGCAGACCCTTCGAGGGGACACCGTTGACCGCGTTGACGTCCCAGTCGTTGATGGCCTTCGGGTTGCCGCTGGACTCGCGGATGATGTTGCGGTGCAGGCCGTCGTAGGTGCCCGGGATGCCCTTGGCCTTCATGATGGACAGGGATTCCTTGATCCAGCCGTCCAGGTTGTTCGAGAAGACCGGGGTACGGGAGTGGGAGCGGCTGGCCCCTTGCTTACCGCGCTTGGACGCGGCCTTCTTCGCCTTGGCCTTCGCCTTGGCGTGAGCCTTCGCCTTGGCCTTCTTGGCCTTCTCCTTCGAGACGGACTTGGCCTTCTTGGCCTTCGCGGCGTCGGACGCCTTGATCAGCTGCTCGGCGGTGGAGTGCTGCTCGATGACGCTGGACTGGATCGTCTTGGCCTGCGAGGCGCCGGCGGCGGAGGCGAAGACGACGGGGGCGCCGGAGACGGCCTGCGGCTCGGTCTCCGCATCGGCGTTACCGGGCACCAGCGACAACGAGAGCGCAGCGGCGGCGACGGCGGATACACCGGCGACGGAAAGCTTCTGGGTCTTGTTCATACGACGGAGACGGCCGGGAATGCGGGACGCGGACATGCAGGTACCTCTTCGAATCGCGGAAGTCCTCACGGAGGACGAAGACGGGAAGCGGCATCGCATCTCCGTCGGGGACGAGTGCAATTCTTAGCGACCGCAAAATGGTGTGGCAAAGGTGTGACGTACGAAGCCGGGTAGTGGGTCCAGCTCCGGTGCGAACCGTGCAAACCGGACTTTCTCCCGCCCATATCGCCCTTTTTTGTCCACTAGGTGACTTCGTAAGTGATCCAGGTCCTATGCGCGGCCTCACATCGGCCGGGTATCAATCTCACCAACCGTTGCTCAAGCAATCCGGAGTGT
Source organism: Streptomyces sp. NPDC104307 (assembly GCF_055584045.1). NCBI lineage: Bacteria > Bacillati > Actinomycetota > Actinomycetes > Kitasatosporales > Streptomycetaceae > Streptomyces > Streptomyces sp. NPDC104307. The sequence continues at coordinate 9,973 of NZ_JBVJMU010000020.1, read as the reverse complement.
GACCTTCCATGTCCCCGTCGTGCCCTGCCCGGCACGGCAGTTCGAGCGTGAGGTCCTAGGCCCCGCGCCCTAATCAGTGGCCGCCCACAGGCCGATACGGGGCCTGTGACCCGCCGGTACGGTGAGGCCCATGACCCATCGCCCACCGGCGGGCGGCCTCGCGGCAGTCAGCGCCGCACTGCTCGCCATGAGCCGGCACCTGGAAATGCGGGACGTCCTCAAGACGATCGTCGCCTCGGCCCGCGAGCTGCTCGACGCGGAGTACGCGGCGCTCGGGGTCCCCGACGACCACGGCGGCTTCGCCCAGTTCGTCGTCGACGGCGTCAGCGACGAACAGTGGAAGGCCATCGGCCCGCTTCCCCGGCAGCACGGCATCCTCGCCGCGATGCTGCACGAGGCGAAGCCGGAGCGGCTCGCCGACGTCCGCAAGGACCCCCGCTTCGAGGGCTGGCCGTCCGCCCACCCCGACATGTCCGACTTCCTGGGCCTGCCCATCAGGGACGGCGACGAGACCATCGGCGCCCTCTTCCTCGCCAACAAGCGCTGTCCGAAGCCCGAGGGCAGCTGCGGGTTCACCGCCGACGACGAGGAACTGCTCGGCATCCTCGCCCAGCACGCGGCGATCGCCCTCACCAACGCACGGCTCTACGAGCGCAGCCGCGAGCTCACCATCGCGGAGGAGCGCTCCCGCCTCGCCCACGAGCTGCACGACGCGGTCAGCCAGAAACTGTTCTCCCTCCGGCTCACCGCCCAGGCCGCCGCCACCCTGGTCGACCGCGACCCGGCCCGCGCCAAGGGCGAACTCCAGCAGGTCGCCGCCCTCGCGGCGGAGGCGGTGGACGAGCTGCGGGCAGCCGTCGTCGAACTGCGCCCCGCGGCTCTCGACGAGGACGGCCTGATCGCCACCCTGCGCACCCAGATCCAGGTCCTGGACCGCGCCCACACGGCCCGGGTCACCTTCGAGAGCCTGGGCGTGCGGGCACTGCCCGCCGCACAGGAGGAAGCGCTGCTCAGGGTCGCCCAGGAGGCCCTGCACAACGCCCTGCGCCACTCGGAGGCCGGCCACGTCGGCGTCACCCTCGTACGCGGCGGCGACGGCGGCACGGTGCTCCGGATCACCGACGACGGCCGCGGCTTCGAGCCGACGGCCACCCGTCGGGCGGGGCGGCATCTGGGACTGGTCTCGATGCGGGACCGCGCGAGCGGTGTCGGCGGGAAGCTCACCGTTGAATCGGCGCCCGGCAGGGGCACCACGATCGAGATGGAGGTACCCGGTGGCTGACAGGATCATCAGGGTGCTGCTGGTCGACGACCACCAGGTGGTCCGCCGCGGTCTGCGTACGTTCCTGGAGATCCAGGACGACATAGAGGTCGTCGGAGAGGCCTCCGACGGAGCCGAGGGAGTGGCCAGGACCGAGGAGCTGCGCCCCGACGTGGTGCTCATGGACATCAAGATGCCCGGCACCGACGGCATAGAGGCGCTGCGCAGGCTCAGGGAGCTGGAGAACCCGGCCAAGGTGCTGATCGTCACCAGCTTCACCGAACAGCGCACCGTCGTCCCCGCCCTGCGAGCCGGAGCCTCGGGGTACGTCTACAAGGACGTCGACCCGGACGCGCTGGCGGGCGCCATCCGCTCGGTGTACGCGGGCCATGTCCTGCTCCAGCCGGAAGTGGCGGGAGCACTGCTCGCCCAGGACGACCCGGGCAGCGGTACGGGCCGGGGGAGCACCCTCACCGAACGGGAGCGGGAAGTGCTGGGCCTCATCGCCGACGGCCGCTCCAACCGGGAGATCGCGCGGGCGCTGGTCCTCTCGGAGAAGACCGTCAAGACGCACGTCTCGAACATTCTGATGAAGCTGGACCTCTCCGACCGCACCCAGGCCGCGCTCTGGGCGGTCCGGCACGGTGCGGCGGGCTGACCGGGCGGCCCGAGCGGGCCGTCCGCGACCAGGCTGAGATTCATACTGTCGGGTGTATGTCACTCGAACGGCGCATCTCCTCCGGCGCCGGGGCGTTCTCCAGGGCGTGCTGCGGCGGTCGGCCGCGGCGAAGCCAGGAGGATCCTGAAGTGAAGAACCTGAAGAAGGCCGCAGCCGTCACCATGATCGCCGGTGGCATCATCGCCGCCGGTGCCGGCGCGGCCTCCGCCACCGGTCACAGCGGTGCGGACGCCCACGGCGTCGCGAGCCACTCCCCGGGCGTGGCCAGCGGCAACCTCGCGCAGGTCCCGGTCCACGTACCGGTGAACGTGGTCGGCAACACGGTCAACGTGGTCGGCCTGCTCAACCCGGCCTTCGGCAACTTCGGCCTGAACGGCTGACGCCACGCACACCGCGTCACCACCGGGCGGTCCTTCACGAAGGCCCGCCCGGCCCATGCATCAAGTCACACCGAGCCCACCTGGCGACCGAGCGCACCCCCGAGCCCCCGCCCCACTACCGGGCCCGCTCCTCCACATACGCGTTGTACGCGGCCACCTGCGCCCGCCTGGCCACCCGCTCCACCGGTCGCAGCGCCTCCCCCCGCGCCGCCATCTCCGAGGCACTCACCGCCCCGCCGGGCCCGTTCTCGTACGCCAGCGCGACCAGCAGCCCCACCCGCTGCGCCAGCGCCAGCACCCGCACCGCCCGCGGCGGATATCCCGGGGCAAGCACCTCACGCCCCTGCTCCGCCCGCGCCCGGTACGCGTCCAGCGCCGCCTCGGCCACCGGCCCGGACCCCGCCACATTGAGCCGCGACAGCGCCGCCGTCGCGTCCCGCAACGCCTCCGCGAGCTCCCGCTCCGCCTCGCTCAGTGAGGGCACATCGGCCGGCGGCGCCTCCCGTACGGCCAGGCAGTGCCACGCCACGGCGACGTGGAGATCCCCGGCGGGCCCCGACTCGCGCACCTCTGGCACCAGCCCGTACGGCGCGCCGTAGGTCACCACCGCCTCCTCGGCCTCCAGCGCCCGCGCGTTGAAATCCGGGGGACCGCTGAGCCCCAGCGGATGCCCGGGGACCGGCAGAGCGACCCGGAAACCGGTCACCCCGAGCCCCCGCAGCCGCCCCAGGGCCAGCGTCAGGCCGACCGGCCCCGCCTCTCCCGGCAGTCCCTCGACGCGGTGCACCGCGTCCTCCCCGACGATGGCGAGGGCCGCGTCGTCCGGCGAGACGAGTCCGGCCAGCAGCGCGTTTCCCCAAGCGGCCAGCAGCCCTGAGCGTGGTTCCGAAAGCATGGCAACACCCTAAGGAACGGACCCGGCCCCTGTCTCACCCCGGCCGGACCCGGTCCGGGACGGGCCGGGGACCGCACGACAACCGTGCGACGACGGGCCCAGCGCCCGAAGCTCTCCCCCGGTGGCGTAGGTTTTCCCTGGGAGCTGTGCCCACAGGCACGCGACGAAAACGAAACTGCATGGGGAGACAACGCGCTCATGAGCGATGTACTGGAGCTGGTGGACGTATCCGTGGTCCGCGACGGACGCGCTCTGGTGGAAGACGTCTCCTGGTCGGTCAAGGAGGGGGAGCGCTGGGTCATCCTCGGCCCCAACGGCGCCGGCAAGACCACCCTCCTCAACGTCGCGTCCAGCTACCTCTTCCCGAGCAAGGGCAGCGCCACGGTCCTCGGCGAACGGCTCGGCGGCGTCGGAACCGACGTCTTCGACCTGCGCCCCCGCATCGGGATCGCGGGCGTCGCCATGGCGGAGAAGCTGCCCAAGCGCCAGACCGTCCTGCAGACGGTGCTCACCGCCGCCTACGGCATGACCGCCACCTGGAACGAGAACTACGACAAGGTCGACGAGGACCGCGCCCGCGCCTTCCTCGACCGGCTCGGCATGACCGACTACCTGGACCGGAAGTTCGGCACCCTCTCCGAGGGCGAGCGCAAGCGCACCCTGATCGCCCGCGCCATGATGACCGACCCCGAACTGCTGCTCCTCGACGAGCCCGCCGCCGGTCTCGACCTCGGCGGACGCGAGGACCTGGTCCGCCGCCTCGGCCGGCTGGCCCGCGACCCGTACGCCCCCTCCATGATCATGGTCACCCACCATGTCGAGGAGATCGCCCCCGGCTTCACCCATGTCCTGATGATCCGCCAGGGCAAGGTGCTCGCCGCCGGCCCCATGGAGACCGAGCTCAGCTCGCGCAACCTCTCCCTCTGCTTCGGCCTGCCGCTCGTCGTCGAGCACCAGGGCGACCGCTACACCGCCCGCGGCCTCCCGCTCGGCTGAGATCCGGGCCCCCCGCCCGGCACTTGACGGGTCCACGGGGGCGTACCCGCCCGCTTGCGCCCTGTCGGCGGAGGTGCTCCCGGTCATACGATGGCCGGGTGGACATCATCGACGCATGGGTGTGGTGGCTGATCGGCGCGGTGGGACTGGGCATCCCGCTCGTCCTGACCGCGATGCCCGAGTTCGGCATGTTCGCCGTCGGAGCGGTCGCCGCAGCGGTGGTCGCGGCACTCGGCGGCGGAGTCGTGGCCCAGGTACTGGTCTTCGTCATCGTCTCGGTGGCACTCATCGCGGTGGTCCGGCCGATCGCCAACCGGCACCGCTCGGACCGGCCCCATCACGCCACCGGCATCGACGCCCTGAAAGGCCGTCAGGCCGTCGTCCTGGAACGGGTCACCGGCGAGGGCGGGAGGATCAAACTGGCCGGGGAGATCTGGTCGGCCCGCGCCCTGGACGCGGAACTGAGCTACGAACCCGGCCAACAGGTCGACGTCGTCGACATCGACGGGGCCACAGCCGTCGTCATGTGACCGAACAGCCCACACGGCAGAGCCCGTTCTGCCAGACTCGATGTCGATCATCATGAGAACCGGACCGGCAGGACAACCGACCTGACCCACGGCCCCTCACACGATCTCGACCTCGATCATCGCGATCCGTCGGCAACCGAAGGGCACGAGGAAACGATGCAACCGATCATCATCGTCCTGATCATTCTGGTGGTGCTCGTCTTCATCGCTCTGATCAAGACGATCCAGGTCATCCCACAGGCCAGCGCCGCCATCGTGGAGCGTTTCGGCCGGTACACCCGCACCCTCAACGCGGGCCTGAACATCGTCGTCCCGTTCATCGACTCGATCCGGAACCGGATCGACCTCCGTGAACAGGTCGTCCCCTTCCCGCCGCAGCCGGTGATCACCCAGGACAACCTGGTCGTCAACATCGACACGGTCATCTACTACCAGGTCACCGATGCCAGGGCCGCGACGTACGAAGTCGCCAGCTACATCCAGGCCATCGAGCAGCTCACCGTCACCACGCTCCGCAACATCATCGGCGGCATGGACCTGGAGCGGACGCTCACCTCCCGCGAGGAGATCAACGCCGCCCTGCGCGGAGTCCTCGACGAGGCCACCGGCAAGTGGGGCATCCGCGTCAACCGCGTCGAGCTGAAAGCGATCGAGCCGCCCACCTCCATCCAGGACTCGATGGAGAAGCAGATGCGCGCCGACCGTGACAAGCGCGCCGCGATCCTCCAGGCCGAGGGAACGCGGCAGTCCGCGATCCTCACCGCCGAGGGCGAGAAGCAGTCCGCGATCCTGCGCGCCGAAGGTGAGGCCAAGGCCGCCGCCCTGCGCGCCGAGGGCGAGGCCCAGGCGATCCGCACGGTCTTCGAGTCCATCCACGCCGGTGACCCGGACCAGAAGCTCCTCTCCTACCAGTACCTCCAGATGCTGCCGAAGATCGCAGAGGGCGACGCCAACAAGCTCTGGATCGTGCCCAGCGAGATCGGCGACGCCCTCAAGGGCCTCAGCGGCGCCTTCGGCAACCTCGGTACCGGCGGCATGCCCGGCTTCAACACCGGCGACACCGGCAAGGACCGCCGCGAGCAGCCCCCGCTCGACTGACGTGTACACCCCCTCAGGCATGATCAGTGCGCCTAGGGCCTGTCGTCGTACGGCAGACGGCAGTTCGACGACAGGCCCTAGCACCGATCAGCCACGGGGGATTCGGGATGACCATCTGGGAGATGCTCGCGGTCTTCGCCGCGGGCATCAGCGCGGGCACGATCAACACGATCGTCGGTTCGGGAACGCTGATTACCTTTCCGGTGCTCCTCGCCACCGGTCTGCCCCCGGTCACCGCCACGGTCTCCAACGCACTCGGCCTGATCCCCGGCTCCATCAGCGGCGCGATCGGCTACCGCAAGGAGCTCGAAGGGCAGCGCCCACGCGTCCTGAAGCTCGCCGTGGGCGCCCTCGTCGGCGGACTGACCGGCGCCACCCTGCTGCTGGCGCTGCCGTCCACGGCCTTCGAGACCATCGTCCCGATCCTGGTCGCCATGGCCCTCGTCCTGGTCATCCTGCAACCACGCATCAGCAAAGCCGTCCAGCGCCGCCGCGAACACACCGGCGTCCCGGCCCGCCCCGACGGCGGCCCGCTGCTCTTCGTCGGCCTGATGCTCGCCAGCGTCTACGGCGGCTACTTCACCGCCGCCCAGGGGATCATCTACCTCTCCCTGATGGGCATGCTGCTCGACGACACCATGCAACGCCTCAACGCCGTGAAGAACGTCCTGGCCGCCGTCGTCAACAGCATCGCCGCGCTGTTCTTCCTCTTCGTGGCGGACTTCGACTGGACCGCCGTCGTACTGATCGCGATCGGCTCCGCGATCGGCGGCCAGATCGGCGCCAAGGTCGGCCGCCGGCTGAGCCCCGCCATCCTGCGCGCCCTCATCGTCACGGTCGGAACGGTCGCCATCGTCCAACTGCTGCTCCGCTGAACCGCGGCAGCCCGTCGCCGTACGGAGACGGGCCCCGGCTACCGCATCCGGCGTAGACCCACTACGCAGCGGACTGCGCCAGCCACTCCGGCAGCGCCGACCGGTCACCGGCCCCGAGCGCCAGCAGCATCGCATCCGCCGGGGACGGCACGAACGGCTGCCGCAACAGCGGCATCCCCGCCTGCTCCGGCGTACGGGCCGCCTTGCGGTGGTTGTCCTCGGCGCAGGAGGCCACCGTGTTCAGCCAGGTGTCCTGACCCCCCTGGGCGCGCGGCACCACGTGGTCGACGGTGCTCGCCCGCCGCCCGCAGTACGCGCACCGGTGCTGGTCCCGGATGAGCACACCCCTTCTGGACCACGGGGCGTGTCTTCGGAACGGCACCCTCACGTACCGGCAGAGCCTGATCACCCTGGGCACCGGAATATCCACGGCGGCGCCGCGCATGCGGAGGCCGGGATGGGACTGCTCGACGACGGCCTTGTCCTGCAGGATCAGCACCACCGCACGATTCAGCGTCACCGTCGACAGCGGCTCGAAGCTCGCATTCAGCACCAGCGTGTCCCGCATCCCGCCCACCTCCCGTGTGCCGCCCACCGCCTGGCAGGCCCGGATCAACTCTGGCCGGGCAGGCCGCAATGGACAACGCAATAAAAAGTGCCCTGCCCTGATCTCTCCAGGACCAGGGCAGGGCAAACAGGGGGGATCTATCGACTTTCCGGGCTTCAGGCAGGCGCGGCGTACTCACCGATCAGCTGGGCGCGGCCCAGCGTGTGGAAGCGCAGATTGAAACCGGCCACAGCGGGCGACGCGTCGCTGTCCGGTCCGAGCTTCTCGCTGTCCACCGCGTACACGGTGAACACGTACCGGTGGTTCTCGCCGGGCGGCGGCGCCGCGCCGCCGAAGTCCTTCGAGCCGTAGTCGTTGCGGACGTGCACGGCGCCCGGCGGCAGCCCCTCGAACTTCCCGCCGCCCGCACCGGCCGGCAGCTCCGTGACGGACGCGGGGATGTCGAAGAGCACCCAGTGCCAGAACCCGCTGCCGGTCGGAGCGTCCGGGTCGAAGCACGTCACGGCGAAACTCTTCGTCCCCGCCGGGAACCCCTCCCACCGGAGCTGGGGCGAGGTGTTCCCCGCCGCTTGCACCTGTGCGTCCGCAAGCACGGCCCCCGGTGCGAGGTCCTCGCTCACCACGGTGAACGAGGGGACCTCGGGATGGAAGTCGTGCGGCAGCGGCGCCCTCTTCGGCTGGGTCACGTCAGCACCTCTCCTGTAGCGGTTCCGGTTCCGTATCGGCAGGACTCTCCCCACCGACCCTAGAGCCAGTTGCGCTGACCGCCGACCTGGGCGAGCCACTGGTTCAGATAAGCCGCCCAGTCGGTCCCGTGGTAGTCGTTCAGACCCACCTTGAAGGCACGGTAGGAGTCGCTGCCCTCACTGAAGAGACCCGCCTTCTTGTCCATCTCCAGCACGACGTCCATCTCACGGTCGTCCGCGACGAACGTCAGCTCGACCTGGTTCAGCCCCCGGTACTGCGACGGCGGGAAGAACTCGATCTCCTGGTAGAAGGGCAGCCGCTGACGCGTCCCGCGGATGTGGCCGCGCTCCATGTCGGCGCTACGGAAGCCGAAGCCCAGCTGCCCGAAGGCGTCCAGGATGGCCTGCTGCGCCGGCAGCGGGTGCACGTTGACGGGGTCCAGGTCCCCGGAGTCCAGTGCCCGCGCGATCTCCAGCTCCGTGGTCACCCCGATGTTCATGCCGTGCAGGTGCTGGCCCGCGAACATCGTGATCGGCGTCTCCCAGGGGATTTCGAGCCCGAACGGCACGACGTGCACCGCCCCCGCCCTGACCTCGAACGCGCCGCCGAGCCGCAGCTTGGTGAACTCGATGTCCTGCTTGGTCTCCTGGTCCTGGCCCTCGACCTCGACCCGGGCCTGCAGCCCGACGGAGAGCCCCTCGATCTGCTGGTCCACGGAGCCGCCCTGGACCCGTACCTCACCCTGGACGACCCCACCCGGTACGACGTTGAGCTCGGTCAGCTCCGTCTCCACCGAGGCGCCACCGGCACCCATGCTCGCGAGCAGCCGCTTGAAGCCCATGTTTTCTCCTCCTAGATCCTGACCCCTACATACGCGCCATGACCGTAGTCGGTTCCCGGTAGCCTCGGACTCCATGATCGAAGGCCAGGAACGTACGCCGCTGACGCGGGAATTCTTCGACCGCCCGGTGCTGGACGTGGCGCCGGATCTACTGGGCCGGACGCTGGTCCGCAGCACACCGGAAGGCCCCATCGAGCTGCGTCTCACCGAGGTGGAGGCGTACGCGGGGGAGATCGATCCCGGTTCGCACGCCTTCCGGGGCCGGACCGCGCGCAACGGCGTGATGTACGGGCCGCCCGGCCACGCGTACGTCTACTTCACCTACGGGATGTGGCACTGCCTCAACCTGGTGTGCGGCCCGGAGGGCATGGCGAGCGGTGTGCTGCTGCGGGCCGGCGACATCCTTACGGGCGCGGAGTTCACCCGCAAACGTCGGCTCTCGGCCCGCAATGACCGAGAACTGGCCAAAGGGCCGGCCCGGCTCGCGACGGCGCTGGACATCGACCGCGCGCTCGACGGCAGCGATGCCATCGCCCACCCGGGCGCCGTCCTCTCGGTACTGCGGGGTACCCCGCCCCCGCCCGACCAGGTACGCAACGGTCCGCGCACCGGAGTGGGCGGTGACGGAGCCACTCACCCGTGGCGCTTCTGGGTCGACGGCGATCCCACCGTGAGCCCGTACCGGGCGCACGCACCACGCCGTAGGTCAACTTGACTCGCCCATGCGGGGCGATTAACGTAGTCCGAGCCGCTTGACACGGGTACAGCGAACGGATTGGTCCATCGGACCTGATGCCGGGCAACTCGAAGCGGCCAACCACTACCTACGACTCACCCCAGCGGTGCGGATTTCGGCATGCCGAATTCCGGTCCATTGACTCGATTATGAGTCAACGGGGGAATCGGCTAAAGTAGTGAACACGCCGAAAGGGAAAGCGCGGAAGCGAATTCCTGGAAAGCAATCCCGCTTCGACCGGGAATCGGACACGAAAGAGTCTGATAGAGTCAGAAACGCAAGACCGAAGGGAAGCGCCCGGAGGAAAGCCGCAGAAAATGTTCTGCGGTGATTACAAAGGAAGCGTCCGTTCCTTGAGAACTCAACAGCGTGCCAAAAGTCAACGCCAGATACGTTGATACCCCGACCTGCTTCGGCAGGTTCGAGG